>JBGAUW010000037.1:0-33821 GCA_044228435.1 Chitinophagales bacterium | reverse complement strand
GAGCGGTTTTTCGAAATTAACCACTCGTATATTTACGTGTTTGTAACCTACAGTTTCATTTTTGCTATGTTGGCCCGCTACATTAAAGGCGCGGTAAAGGCCGAGGTAGCCGCAGGGTAAAATCAAACAGCCATTCCCCGGATATCAAGGTTGCACCCCTTGTTTTTTTCTCTCCAACCACTCCAATTTTTGCCTTTTATAACTTATTGATTGTTAGTAGGGCCACAGGGCCATACCTTATATAGGTATGGCACCTTGGCACCACTAAGAATCAATGAGTTATAAAAGGCAAAATTTGGGGTGGTTGGAGAGAAAAAAACAAGGGGTGCAACCTTGATATCGGGGGAAATGGCTGTTTGATTTTACCCCGCTGCCACCTCGGCCTTTACCGCGCCTTTAATGTAGCGGGCCAACATAGCAAAAATGAAACTGTAGGTTACAAACACATAAATATACGAGTGGTTAATTTCGAAAAACCGCTCGCTGCAATACACCCAGGTAATGGATACAAACACCAGCCTTAAAATATTTATAAGCACAATGCCTGTCAATCCCAGCGCGACAAACCGCAGTTTTGAAACTAAACTGCCGGCAAAGCAAAACACCACACCGGTAAAAAGCACCATGGCAGGTATGGCCAGGCAATGTTCCTGCACGTAAATTTGCCGGTTGCTTAACAGCAGGTTAATATTAATGCCCTCGGCTACTGCCTGCAAACCACCGGTGCTTAGCACCGCGCTGGCGGCCACCGCATACCAGTGGCCCACCGTGGCGGTTACATGCTGCCAACCGGTATAAAGCGGGCTACCGGGCAGCGAAAGAAAGTGGTGCAATACCTTCCAACCCACATAAACCAGTATAATTTTTAAGGGCACGGTAAAGTGCCGCAGGTTTTTAAAATTTAGCGCTTGCATAACTATTACTAGTAAATGTTACATAAATATACGAATAAGCACTACGGCCACTACCAGCACCACTACTAAACTATAGCTAAGTTCCATTGGTGGCGATTTAGTAAAAGTGCCCTTATACCTAAAGCCGGGCCGCGTTTTAATAAACAAACCGGGCAGCCATAGCAGGGCATGGATAAATAAAACTATAAAAAACAAAACCGTATCCGAATAAGCCAGCAACAAAGCAGGCACCATAGTAATAAGCAGCGGGTAAATAAACTGCTGCCGTATAACCATGCGCTGTCCCTCTCGTTTTTGTATAGCCGATAGCGAAGGCGATAACTGCAACACCATTTTAAAACTGATAAAACCAAACAGCAGGTTTAGCAGCAGCGAAATAAAGGTGAATGAAATTAAATGCAGGCTTTGTGCACCCCACCAGTTAGCCACTACAACCAGCCCCTGATAACCGGAGCCTTTGCTTTGCGCCGATGCCCAGGGGGACAGCGTTAGCTGCGCCGAAATAAGCAGCAGGCTAAAAACCATGCACCAAAATAAAAGGCGGTAAAACGTGGTTACTTGTCTTGCAAAGTGCAGGTAAAGTGCTGCTGCAAGCGCTAAAAGCAGGTATAAAACAGGCGGAAAACCATACATAACCAACACACGGTTATCGCTCCAATACTGGTTTTCGAAAGGGGCTGAGGTAACTTTGCCAAACACCATATGGGTTTGGTAGCCCAGCGCTTTGCTAAGCCCCGCCAGCACAAACTGGTGACTAAGCACCACTATAAGCAGGCCCAACTGGGCAATGCTGGTAGCATAAATAAGGTTGCCGGGTTGGAAGGAGGAAGAGTGTTTATTGTGCCGCATAACACTTTATTTTGATGGATGAGAAACTTTACTGTTCGGGTTGCTTTTTAAACTGCCGGTAGGCGTAACCCGCCGCGCCTATTAGTAAAGCTGTTGCCCCGCCATCAATAGGGGCACCGGTTCCACCAGGGGGCGGGCCTCCCTGGCCTTGTCCGCCACCGCCCCCACCGGGTTGTGCCATTAATGTAGTTGCCGCCAACATAAGCCCAAGGGCCATTGAAAAGGATAAGAGTTTTGTTTTCATACTATCTGTTTTAAAATGCCTTGCGGGGCAGAGGGCGCTTGCGAAACAACCTGCTAAGCACTTCAGCATGGGTTGTAAACCCGTCGGCACCGGGCTCGCTGCACCCTCCGGCCCGCAAAAGGCCTTTCTGTTTTTTTTAATTTGTAATAAGCACTCGGCCCGTGTGGGTTACGCTGCCTTGTATAACTTTAACCAATAAATAACCACTGCCCTGTGGCATGGCAAACTCGGTTTTACCGCTTGTAACCGAAAGCGATTGAACCTGTTGCCCCAACACATTAAACACATTTATTTGCGCCGGTTGGGTGCTGTTGCGCTGCACCACTACGGTATTACCCGCGGTATAAATTTGCATAGCATCGGCACTGTTACCGGCAATACCCGATACCACACTTTGTTTAAACACTACCGAAAAACGGTTGCTGTAAACCTGCCCTTTAACCAAACCAAGCGAAGGCGAAGTGTTGCTTAAATCGTAAAGCGTATTGGTAGTCGCATCTTTTAGGTAAGCCGTAAGCGGACCTACATTTAGCGCCAGTGCGTTTAGTGTATAGTTACCATCTTCTGTTACGCTTATAGTTAAAGGCAATTCAGTTTGCGCGGTAATATCATTCAGCACATTAATGGCAAGCAAATCATTGGGCAATGCAAAACTAAGGTTTACAGCACCTGCAGCCGGCATCTTAAGAGCGTCCAACCGCGTATCGTATCCACCGGTGGCATTCGCATCGGTATAAGCCACTATTTCATCGGCATGGGTGCCGTTGGTTAATTGCAGGCGCACCTCGTTACTCAGTTCATCTGTTTTAAAAAACCGGGCAGTAGTAGTTGGTGTGCAGGCGTTGTGGTCTATAAATAAATAACTGGTAGCTGGTACATGCACAAAAAAGCCCTGAAACATGCTAATCTCATCGGGTGTTCCGCTGGGCACACCGGTAACGCCGTTATGCGCCGACCAGTTGCCCGCATACTCACCGGTAGTGGTAAAGCGGTAGCAGGTACCATCGGTAGTGCCGGGGTTGCTGTTTGAAAGCACACTCCATTTAATAGGCACCGGGTAAGGGTTACCTATCAGGTTCCAGCCATCGGCCTGCGGGTTGCCGCTGGGGGTATTGGTTACCGGCACCAGTTGCAGGCCATAGTTAGGCGTACCCGAAACATCCAGCGTAAGCGGTGCGTTATAAATACGGGCGGCATAACCTTTGCCAGGTGTAAAACCATTTCCCGGCGCAGTAAAGCTCCAAAACCCGCCGTAATAATTATCGGTTTCTACATTAGCATCTTCGCGATACTCCTGCAGGGTAGGGTAAGGGCTGTAAGCATACCAGCAGTTAACCCCATCGGGCCCGGCAACCGAAAAATCATCGGCTACATCGGCTACGGTGGCATATACGGGTAAGCTTATATCCCGGTAACCGGTAGCACTGTTGGCTATGTAGCATTGGGCCGTAAGCGGACCATTAAAAGCGCCTCCGTTCAGGTAGGTAAAAAAATCCAGGTAAGCCGTGCCATTGGCATCTGATTGCAAAGTAAAGGTGCCGTTGTTCATTATATCGCAGCGCTGCATAGTCCACGATTCGGTAATTATTACATCGCCGTATATGGTAATATACCAGTTGCTGGTGTTGTTAGAAATTGCTTTTTTAAAGGTGCATTTGCCATAAATATCCTGCGGCACTGTGCCTGCAAAAATAACACTGCCATTACCCGAAATAGAAGCAGGTGAGGTAGTACCACCGGTAAAAGTGCCGTACACACTTAGCGACAGGTTAAAAGAAGCCGTAGCGCCATTCTGCATTTCTATATCGTGCACCGAAATAGGTAATGCAGCCTGCGGAAAAAAACCGCCTGTGGGCGCCGAGGGAATAAGCACATCGGCGGTGTTAGAATTTGGCACGCTGCCCAGGCTCCAGTTGGCAGTGTTACCCCATTGGGTGCTGTTACCCAGCCAGGTATTTGTTTGGGCAACGGCAATGCTTATAAAAAGCATGCCGGACATTAACAGCGCAAACATTTTTTTGAAAGGTGTTGAATTTAAGTTCATAGCTAGTTTTGTTTTGATGTCCAGTCAATATTGCGGGTTTAGGGGCCGCAGGTCAAATCTCTTTTTAGGTCAAATTAGGCTTTCCAAAACCACCCGGGGCATTGCCTTTGGCCTGCTTTTAAGAGGTAAACCGCCCTTGCTGCCCTTATAAAATAATGGTTTGTGAAAAAATTGCGGGGGTTGTTGCCGGCAGGTTACAGGGCCCGGGTTTTGGCATAATAGCCAACCCGAACCCTGCACTACACGGCACACACTTAGCTGTTTTTAGCATAGCTTATACCCTGCGGTGGTTTTAGTAAGCCCTTACAAAGCGGGTGGTATATGTTTGTCCGCTAGCTTTTAACTGCAACACATATAAGCCTGCAGCCAATTTGGTAGTAGATAACTGCAACTGGTTACCGTGCATACTAAAAGGCACCGTAGTAAGTTGGCCAAGCGCATTATAAACCTCGGCTGTTGAAACAGACAAGCCATCGGGTAGTTCTACATTTAGCACGTTATAAGCAGGCACGGGCCATGCTTTAAGCAGGTTTATGGATGCCTCTGTAATACTTGTTACCGTAACCGATTCACAAGCCGACGTATCGCTACAACCAGTACCCGCTACAACCAGTACTGCATAATTGCCGGTAGCAATGGGCGTAAAACTTTGGCCGGTAGCGCCGCTAACAACAGTATTAAGGGCACAATCTAACCATTGGTAGGTGCCGGCCTCTGCCACGCTTAAAGTATTGCCTGCAGTAGTAATGCTAACATCGGGTAACGCATTAACCGATATACCCAGGGCCGGCGATGTAACCACCGGTTGTGTTACACAGGTAGAGTTGCTGGTCATCCGGCAGCTTAGCTGGTCGTTATTGCTTAGTTGGTTAGTAGTGTAAGTAACTGTATTGGCACCCGAAATATCAACGGCATTTTTTATCCATTGATAAAGCGGGGCACTGCCACCTTCAATAGGAAGGGCCGTAAACAACACCTCTACGCCAGTACAAATAGTGGTATCGGAAGCTGTAACCGTAACCGAGGCCGTAGCGCTGGTAGTAGTGCTAATAGTAACCGATGAAGAAGAAACCGTACCCGGACTGGCGCAGAGTGCCGCTGAAACCAGTTGGCAGCTAACCGAATCGTTATTACTTAAAGCCGAACTGCTGTAAGTAGCACCGGTAGCACCGCTGATAGTATTGCCGTTTAACTGCCATACATAAGCAGGGCTGGAACCGCCATTAACCGGTGTTGCTGTAAAGTTTACCGTGGTACCAGTGCAAATAGTTGTTTGCGATGCGCTTACCGTTACCGACGGCACCACCACCGGAACAACGGTTATGGTAAGGTCCGGCGAAGTAGCGGGGCTTGGTGCGGCGCAGGCGGCAGCTGATATCATTTTTACCCGCAGTTGGTCGTTATTTACCAATGCGCTGCTGGTATAAGTAGCACCCGTTTCTCCGGTTATATCATTGCCGTTTAGCTGCCATTGGTAAGCAGGGTTTTGCCCGCCATTAACCGGCACTGCACTTACTGTAAAGCTTTCGCCATTGCAAACAGAATCGGTAGTGTAGTTTAAAGTTACCGAAGCTGTGAGCGATGGATTTACCGTAATAGTTACGGCATTGCTGGTAGCTGTAGTTGGCGCTGCACAAGATACTGAAGAAGTAAGCACGCAGGTAAAGACATCCTGGTTTGCTACATTTGAGGCTGTATAAGTGGCAGCAGTAGCACCGGTTATAGCCGTGCCGTTTTTACGCCATTGGTAGGCAGGCGAACTGCCTCCGTTGGTTGGTGTTGCCGTTAAAGTTACGCTGCCGCCCTGGCAGATAGTGGTAGTATCGGCCACAATACTAATAGCCGGTGTTACAGTAGAACTTACTGTAATTTGAACCGATATTGAACTAACTGAGCTGGCAGAAGTGCAGGGCGCGTTGCTGGTAAGCACGCAGCTTACCTGGCTGCCGTTAGTAAGCGAGGAATTAGTGTAAGTAACACCTGTTGCGCCACTTATATCAAGGCCATTTACCCGCCATTGGTAAGTAGGGGCTGTACCGCCATTAACCGGGTTAGCAGTAAAGGTAACACTGTTGCCTGCGCAAATGGTAGTTTGCGTAGCCGTTACCGTTACACTTGGCAACACCGCATTATTAACCACCATGTTTATTGTGTTTGAAGTTACCGTGGTTGGGCTTGCACAACCGGCATTACTGGTTAGCACGCAGGTAATTTGAACGTTGTTAGCAAGGGTGCTGCTGGTAAAGGTAGGGCTGGTACCATTCGTTACGTTGTTGCCGTTAGCTTTCCATTGATAAGTTGGTGCGTTACCACCATTAGTAATGGTAGCCGTAAAGGTTACTGCCGTGCCCTGGCAAATGGTAGTTTGCGTGGCCGCTATTGAAATAGTGGGCGTTACCGAAGGGTTAACAACCATAGTAACTGCGTTTGAAGTTGCTGTAAGCGGAGAGGCACAGGCTGCCGATGAAGTAAGCACGCAGCTGATTTGGTCGTTATTAGTTAATGTATTGCTGCTGAAAGTAGATGCGGTAGCGCCGCTTATATCAGTGCCGTTCTTCTTCCATTGATAAGTTGGATTGGCACCACCATTGGTAACTGAGGTAGAGAAAGTTACCGAAGTGCCGGCACAAATAGTAGTTGCTGGTGTAGCAATGGAAATAGTTGGCACTACGGCTCCGCTAACGGTTAAGGTAATTGCATTGGAAGTAGCTGTATTTGGCGATGCACAGGCAGAATTAGAGGTAAGAAAACAGCTTATTTGATCGTTACTAACAAAACCGCTACCGGTATACGTAGCAGAAGTAGCACCGGTAATATTGGTGCCATTCTTTTTCCATTGGTAGGTTGGTGCGTTGCCTCCGTTGGCAATAGTAGATGTAAAAGTTACGCTCGCACCGGCACAAACAGTGTTTTGCGGAGTTGAAATAGTAATAGCGGCAGGCGCGGTAGTACTAACACCAACGGTAATAGCATTTGATAACGCTGTGAGCGATGTAACACAAGATGCACTACTTAAAAAGTTACATGTAATTTCATCGCCGCTTACCAGCGTAGTAGTTGTATAAGTTGCGGCGTTAGCACCCGGTATATTAACACCATTTTTTTTCCATTCGTATTGCGGAGTGCTGCCACCATTCGTTACAACCGAAGTGAACGTTACACTTGAACCCGCGCAAACGCTTGTTTGTGGTGTAGAGATAGTAATAGTAGGGGCTACCGGTTGGGTTACTGTAAGGATAACGATGTTTGAGGTAACCGTTAAAGGCGATGCGCAGGCCGAGTTAGAGGTAAGCACACAACTTATCTGGTCGTTATTGGCAGGGGTTACAAGAGTATAAGTGGCTGAAGTAGCACCAGCGATATTCGTGCCGTTTCTTTTCCATTGGTAAGCAGGCGCATTGCCGCCATTAGTAATGGCAGAGGTGAAAGAAACTCCTGTTCCGGCACAAACTGTAGGGGTGGTTGTGGAAATAGAAATAGCAGGTGCAACTGTACCATTTACGGTAACTGTAATAGTATTTGAAGTGCCGGTTGCGGCAGTAATACAGCCGGCGTTAGAGGTAAGCACACAGCTTATCTGGTCGTTATTAACCAAAGCAGCACTGCTATAAGTAGCTGCATTGGCGCCACTAATATCGGTACCATTCTTCTTCCATTGATATGCCGGACTATTACCTCCATTGGTAATAGAAGATGTAAAGGTTACCAAAGTGCCGGTGCAGCTGGTACTCTGGGTGGTAGCAATAGTAATTGTAGGGGTTACTGGGCTGGTTACTGTTACTGTAACTGCACTCGAAGTAACCACCGTTGGTTGTGCGCAATTGGCGTTGGATGTAAGCTCGCAACTTATCTGGTCGCTATTTACCAAGGTATTACTGGTATAAGTAGATGAAGTGGCACCTGTAATATTGGTTCCATTCTTCTTCCATTGGTAAGCGGGTGTAGTACCACCATTGGTTATTGCTGCGGTAAAAGTAAGACTGCCACCCGCACAAATAGTTGTTTGCGGTGCCGATACTGTAATAGTTGGCACAACCGAAGGATTTATAGTTAACGTAACTGAATTAGACGTAGCCGTTAATGGCGAAGCGCAGGCTGAATTTGATGAGAGCACACAACTTATCTGGTCGTTGTTTACAGGTGCAGCAAGGGTGTATGTTGCAGCTGTAGCGCCGCTTATATTAGTGCCATTCTTTTTCCATTGGTAAGTGGGTGTAGTTCCACCGTTTGTAATAGAAGATGTAAATGCTACGCTGGTGCCGGCACAAACTGTAGTGGTGGTTGTGGCCACCGTAATAGTTGGCGCCACCGCTGAATTAACGGTTAGTGTTATTGTGTTAGAGGTAGCTGTAGCCGACGATACACAACCTGCATTAGAGGTAAGCACACAGCTTATCTGGTCGTTATTGGCAGGGGCGACCAATGTGTACGCAGGCGAAGTTGCACCCGTTATATTTGTTCCATTCTTTTTCCATTGGTAAGTTGGCGTAGTGCCGCCGTTAGTTATGGTAGAAGTAAAAGCTACGCTTGTACCTGTGCACACCGTAGTAGCAGTCGTACTTATAGCAATAGTAGGGGTTACCGCCGGGCTTACCGTAATACGTATGTAAGCCGCCGAAACCACAGTTGGCGATGCACAAGCAGCGTTAGAATACATACTAACCACAAAACTATCGCCGTTGGCAATGCTGCTTGCTGTATAAGTAAGGCTGGTAGCCCCGGTAATTATAGCTCCGTTCTTTCGCCACTCGTAAGTAGGTGTAGTACCACCATTGGTAGCGGTAGCAGTAAATGTTACACTGGCGCCCGCGCAAATAGAAGTTTGCGAAGCCGTGCAGCTAATAGTAGGTGTAACATTTGCCGTTACCGAAATAGTTTTAACCCCGCAAATACCGGGTACGATACAACCACCCTCCCCTCTTACCGAATAAGAAGTATTGGCCGTAGGGCTAACCGTTATTGAAGTACCGCTGCCGGCCGAAGTTGCACCGCACCCACCTGTATACCATTGCCAGTTAGTGCCGCTGTTTAAATTACCCGTAGCCACTGATAAAGTAACCGGGTTACCCGAACAAACGCTATTTACAGTGCTGCTAACCGTGGGTGTGGTTGGATAGGTGCAGGTATATAACATACGGTGCACGAAAGCATCTGCTGCACCTGCAGCGGCCAGATTAGCTGTAGCCGGTGGATTGAAATTAGCTGTGCCGGTAAAGGTACCGGTACTGTAAATACTGGTAAGGGTACCTGTAGTGGCAGATGTAGCGTAATTATAATCATCGCCTGTACCGCCCATTTGCTTACACCAATTTAAATCGCCAACGCCGTTTAGCGAAAGCAAAAAGCCATCTTTTAAACCAAAAGAAGTAAACGAAGTAGTAGCCGCCGATGGATCAAAATCCACCGTACCTTCAAAATACCCCGAAAGATAAATAGTAGCGCCTGCACCCAGGCTAATACCTGTAGCCACATCAATACCCGTGCTGCCTACTTGCTTAGCCCAGCCAAAGCTGCCATTACTATTTAGTTTTATTAAAAACACATCAGCATTACCAGCGCTTACTAAATTATTTACAGCCGCCGCAGCGGTATCGGGGTTTGCATCAAAGGTGCTGGAAAAGTATCCCGTAAAGTATACGTTTTGCGAAGCATCTACCACTAAACCCTGCGCAATATCGGTGGTAGTGCTACCAAAGCCCTTTGCCCACAAATATCCTCCCCCGCTGTTATACTTAGCCACAAACGCATCTAAATTGCCCTTGGTAAAAACAACTGAATTGCCAGCCGCAGGGTCAAAATCGTTATTGCTGGCTATACTTCCACAGATATAAATGTTATTAGCAGCATCTGTTTTTACGCAAGTTCCCTGGTCGTTGCCTGAAGCGTTTATAACAAACGACCATTGATAGTTACCACTGCCGTCTAACTTCTGTAAAAACACGCCATACCCTCCTCCGCCGGTAAGTAAATTATGCACCCCGGCGCCTGGGTCAAAATCGGCGGTTCCTGAAAAACGTCCCGTAGTAATTACATTTCCCGCCCCATCCACACAAATCGAAAAGCCATTACCCAAATAAGTGCTTACCATCGTTTTAGCCCAGGTTAAAGCCCCGGCCGATGTATACTTACATACAAAAATACCTGCCGGCGAGGCCGAGGCTATGGCTGTGCCTGCGCCAGGGTCAAAATCAATGGTATCTGTAAAACCGCCTGTTATATACACATTGCCTGCGGCATCGGTAGTTATACCGTATATCTCGCTGCTGCCTGTTACCACCGTGGTAAGGGCTTTGCCCCAAATAAAATTTCCGTTGCTATCCAGCTTGCTAAAATAGCCATTGTTAATGCCCGCAGGCGCCACCAGGTTAGCTACCCCGCTGCCCGGGTTAGCATCAAAAGTGCCTGTAAAATAACCCGCCGAAAGTACGTTTCCGCTTGCATCGGTGCATACCGCACGGCCGTTATCTGCCGCCGTACCGCCCAATTGTTTTGCCCATTGAAAAGTTTGCGAAAATGCTGCTGAAAGCGAAACGAATAATGCTAAAGTAAGTAGGGTGTGCTTCATAATTTACCGTTTTGTTTGTGCAAAGCACGGCTACACAGGCCCCGTTGTAAAACCTAATTCAATTGCAAATTAGGTTTACCAAAATCTTATATTCGGTTTACCATTGCTCTGTATGGCATCACTTAAACAATTGCACGAACTTGTACACTCGCTTGATAAAAACGAGAAGAAACACCTGAGCATAATGGTAGATGCGGTGGGCGGCAAAGCCCGCGCCCGTTATGCCCGTGCGCTTAGGGTTCTCAACACCTACGAAGATTTTGACGCTGATAAGCTGAAGCAAAAACTGAGTGAGGATTTAAGCGGAATGAATTTATCGGAGGCCAACAGTAACCTGTATGCCTTTATCTGCAGGGCACTTACCAGCCAAAACACTACGGCCACCGGCAACCTGGGCCTGCTTAAAGAACTAATTTTGGTAGAAACACTGATTAGCAAGGGCCTTTACGACCATGCCGAAGCCCAGCTTAAACCAGTAATGGAACGCCTTAAAAGCGGCAACAGCTTTGGCCTGCTAAGCCGAGGGCTGGAACTGCAAAGTATATTAAGCGCCAACCTGCCCGCAACCAAATTTGATTACGATGGGCGTATAGAACTAATGGATGAAAGGGTAAAAAAGGCCAAAGAGCACCTGGAATATTTAGATGTAATGCGCCTGAACATACGCTTAACAGCTGCGGCCCAAAAGGTAGGCGACCCGCGGCAGGAATCGCACAAGAAGCTTTATGAGGATATGTATAAGTCGCCCGTTTGTCAGCTATCCATGTCGGCGGTAAGCCTGCAAACGTTTACCATGTACGGCCCTTTGCGTACCGATATATTGCGATTAGCTGAAGGTAACCAGGCTGCTATTAAGGAGTGCCTGTTAGCCCTGCAGGAGTTTCATAAACGCTTTCAGCTGCGCGACCACTACACCTCTGCCTTTTACCTGCTCGATAACCTGGCATCTGATTATGTGCGCGAAAAGGATGCCGAAGGCATTGCCTATGCCGTTGGCGAATTAAAAAAACTTCTCCCCTTTGCTAAACAAGTGGGCGTGCTGCAAAAAATTGAAGCTAAAATTGTTTTTTCCGAGCTATCGCGTTTCATTATTGTAAAAGACTATACCGCAGGTGTAAGTTATTTAAACCATTGCATGCTGCAAAAAAATAAAGCTACCTGGAGCGAAGCCCCGTTAGCCTATATGAACTACCTTTGGGGTGCGCGCCTGCATTATTTAAATAACGACCCTAATGCGGCCCTTGATTATCTGGTGCAACTACAGGACAACGAAAAAAGCATGCGGGCATCAATGTATATAGGCTACAGGTTCCTGTTTCTTCTATGCCATTATAAACTGCGCAATTTCCAGTTTCTGCATTATGCAACTTCATCTATTTATAAAAACCTGAAAAAACTCGATAAGCTATACCTACCCGAAAAAGCACTGCTAAAGTTTGTTCAGGATAGCAGCGACTTTGATAAAGTAAAAACCGAATTACGTAAGCTTTATACTACTTTTTGCGAATTAGAAACCGACCCTTATAACAAACCCTTTTTCGAATTTGGCGATTATATTGAATGGCTTAAAATGGAATTAGGCCAATAGCTTTAAAATTGTTTGCAGTTAATAAGGCACTTAACGCAGCGTAATGTTGCTTTTAATACGGGTCTGTTTTTATTCTTCCACTTTACCACTTGTTCGTGTTTTAAATTGTTTGTATCCATAAGCTGCCGCACCTATTACAAGTGCAACTGCACCGCCATCAACAGGGGCAC
Organism: Chitinophagales bacterium; assembly: GCA_044228435.1. Lineage (GTDB taxonomy): Bacteria > Bacteroidota > Bacteroidia > Chitinophagales > LD1 > Bog-950. The sequence goes on along the minus strand of JBGAUW010000037.1, from coordinate 21,447 downwards.
CGGTTCCACCGGGTGGTGGCCCGCCCTGGCCTTGCCCGCCTCCACCCCCGGGTTGGGCGTAAAGTGCAGTGCCCGTAACTACAAAAGCACTCATAAATAGCAGGGTATAAAATCTTCTTTTCATTTTACACTTTTTAAGTTTGCCATTACAGGCCAGAGCCCCGAAGCGAAACAGTTGCTGAAGCACTATATCCGCAACTGCAAACCCGTCGGCACAGGCATCGCCCGGAACTCTAAGCCCGTAATGGCTCTATATTTTTAATTATTGCTTATTAATACCTTGGCTGTGGTTACTTGTTCTCCTTCAGTAACTCTTACAAACACATACCCGGTTACACCATTCAATTGTAGTTCTGTTTTTAAACCGGTTGTATTTGCATTAGCTATAGTTTGGCCCAACACATTCGCCACAGTAATTTGCGCCGGGTGTATCGCGCTTTGATTTACAAATATCGCGTTACCCGAAGCATAAATTCGCGTAGGGTTTGTAGCCATATCGTTAACCGATAAAACTTCTGCTTGTTTAAATACTATCGAAAACCGATTGCTGTAAACTTGCCCGCCGGTCAAACTGAGCGCTGGTGAGCTAGTAGTTAAATCGTAAAGTGCATTTGTTTGAGCATCTTTTAAATACGCGGTAAACCCGTTAAGATTTATTACCGGTGCAGATATAGTATAAGTGCCATTATCGCGTGCTGTTACTATTAGCGGTAATTCTGTTTGTGCGTTAATAGCATCTACCACATTAATGGCGTATTCCTTGCTCAGCAAATTATAACTGATGCTTACGGTACTGCCAGCCGGCATTTTTACAGCATCTAAAGCGGCATCGTAATTTACAGATGCCGTGGCATCAGTGTAGCTTACAATTTCGTCGCTGTTATTTCCATCGCTTATTACCAGGCGCAGTTCATCTTGCAGCATATCGGTTTTATAAAAAGCAGCAACGGCAGTGCTGCGCACGCTGTTATCCATAGTTAAAACATGGTTACCGGTGGCCGATACAAAAAAGCCCTGCGCCACTGCAATATCATCAGTAGCCCCGTTTACCCCGGTTACTCCATTATGGGTGCCCCAATTGCCGGTATACTCACCGCTGGTATGGAACACGTAGTAGCTGCCATCTGTTTTGCCGGCATTCATAGCCTTAACGGCGCTCCACTTTATAGCAGAAGGGTAAGGGTTGCCTACCAAATTCCAGCCATCCTGCGCGGGTGTAGACGAAGGAGTGTTGGTAATAGCAATACTCTGCGGGCCATTGTTAGGTTGGCCAGTAAAGTTGATATTAAACGGAGCACCTTTATAGGTGCGTACGGCCACGCCCTGCAAAGGGTTAAGCACATTACTGCCACCGGTATAACTTAACCAGCCTTCGAAAAAATTACCATCAACAATACTAAGTGCCTCATCATACACCTGCACATTGGGGTATGGACTATAGCTATACCAGCATTGAACCCCGTTTTGCCCAAACACGGCAAAATCGTTGGCCAGGTCGGCAACCGTAGTGCTTACGGGTGCACTTATATCGCGGTAGCCATCGGCGATATTATTTACAGGCAATTGCATAGTTACAGGCCCGTTAACTGAACCGGTATAAGTGTTTGGCGAAAAATTATTGAGGTAGGCAGTTCCGTTTGCATTGGCGTTTAAAGTAAATGAGCCTGCACCGGTGGTAAGTACACCACTTTGCAGCAGCACAAATGAATCGACCGATACTACAGCACCACTTTGCAAATCGGCACCGGCTGCGTTATTTAAGCGCAGCTTTCTAAAAGCAATTTTACGACCAATAAACTGTTGGCTGCTGCCTTGTAACAACACACTACCATTACCTAAAAAACGGGCAGCTGTAGTTGTTCCGCCACTAATATTACCACATACGTTTAGGCCCACATTTATTGAAATGGTAGCGCCGCTTTCCATCCGCAAATTACCCACCGATGGGCTGCCTGCGGCTATCTGCGGAAAATTTCCACCCACCGGAGAAGCCGGTATAAGCACATCTATAGCGCAGCTATTGGGCGCAGTGCCGGTGCTCCAGTTACTGCCTAAAGTCCATTGGGTGGTATTGCCCAGCCAGGTATTTAACGGGTTGCAGGTATTTACGGTTAACAATACTGTATCGGAATAGTAATCGCCGGTATAACAATTATCCATAAGCAGGCAGCGATAGTATTCGCCATTTTGCGAAAGTGTGGCACCGGTAATATCCAAAGTATTGGTATAAACGCCCGAATAAACGCCCCCATCGGCCAGTGAGGTCCACGGACCAGATGGCGAGCTGGCCACCTCCCAGTTGTAGTTAACCACATTTGTAGCACGAAGGGAGAAAGTAGCGCTGGCCCCATCGCATGTAGTCTGCGGAACCGGTTGGGTGTTTATTATTGCCCGTGGTTCTACACCCATGGTAACTATGGCGCTGGTATCGTTTGGGCCACAACTGCCGCTAACTATGCAACGATACTGGCTACCGTTTAATGAGTAAGGAGGCGTATTAATATCAATAACCGGATTGTTGGTTAAAGAATATGGCCCGCCATCAGTTAAATCAACAAAACCACTAAGGGTATTTATCTGCCATTGATAAGTAAGGTTATCGCCGTTGGCAAAACAAAAAAAGTTAACCCCGCTACAAACGCCGCTATAGCTGGTGGGTTGTGTAAAGATAGAAGGCGGGTTGCAAGGTTGCGCCACAGCTACTGCTATCAATAAAACAAACAGGGGTGTAAGTAATTTCTTCATCATAATACTTTTTGGTTTAAAAATTTTAAGTCAGAGATTTCCTTCCATCTCCGGGGTTGTGAAAGCTGCGCCCAACCATTCAGAGCGCAACCTCACCATTCCCTTTCTGTTCCGGTTTATTGTTTTACTAATTTTTGTTCGTATACCATTTTATCGTTGGTAATGCGCAGCAGGTAAACCCCGTTGCATAAATCGTTTAAGGCAACGATACTTTGGTTTACAAGCAGGGTAAAGCTTTTTACCAATCGGCCTTCTATAGCATATAACTGAACCAATGTTTCTTTACCGGCAGCGTTTCCGTTAAGGTGTATGTATATATTATCGGTAAACGGATTCGGCATTACGCTTAGTGCTGCACTACCCGGCTCATTAATTCCCACTACACTCACAGCCTGGCAAGCGCTGGTATCTGCGCAGCCTTCAAAGCTGGTTACAATTACCGAGTAGTTACCGCTGGCAGTTGCAGTATAGGATATGCCGGTTGCCCCGCCGATAGCGTTTCCGCTACCACAATCAACCCATTGGTAAGTACCGGATGCGGGAACCGACAATGTATTACCGGCTAAGCTTAAGGTTACATCGGGTATTGCATGTACGATAGTTTGCTTGTTGTTAGATAAAACCACTGGTTGGGTAACACAAGTTGAGTTAGAGGTCATTTGGCAGCTAATAAGATCTAAGCTGGTTAATGCCGCATCGCTGTAAGTAATAGCGGTGGCACCTGTAACATCCACCGTATTTTTCTTCCACTGATACACCGGCGCACTGCCGCCTTCTACAGGCAAGGCGGTAAATACCACCGCATTGCCATTGCAAATAGTATCAGCCGACGCAGTAACAGTAACTGAAGCCACCGCTGAGGTTGTAATAGATATGGTAACAGCGTTAGAGGTTGCGGTGCTAGCAGTAGCGCAGGCTGCGTTTGATGTAAGTATACAGCTAACTTCATCTGCATCAACCAAACCGGCACTGTTGTAAGTTACACTGGTAGCACCTGTAATGTTATTACCGTTTAATTGCCATTGGTAAGTAGGCGAACTACCGCCGTTGGTTGCCCTTGCGGTAAAGGTAACACTACTGCCACTGCAAATAGAGGTTTGCGATGCGCTAACGCTTACAGATGGTGTTATAGTTGGAACAAAAGTAAGCGTAATAGGTGTAGATGTCACAGTTGCCTGCGAAGGACAAGCTGCGTTAGAAGTAAGCTCGAGGGTAATAGCATCGCCATCTACCAGGTTAGCCGCAGAAAGTGTTGGGTCAGTTTCGCCGGAAATAGCTACCCCACCCTTTTTCCATTGGTAAGCAGGGGAACTGCCCCCATTAGTTATAGCCGATGTAAAATCAACGGTTGCACCAGCGCAAGGGCTAACCGTTGTTTGATTGATGGTTACCGTAGGTGTAACCGTAGGGTTTACGGTAATAACCACTGCATTGGATGTAGCTGAGGTTGGCACAGCACACGATACACTGCTGGTTAAAACACAGCTGTAGCTATCGCCGGTGGCTGCGGTGGTAGTAGAATAAGTGGCTGAGGTAGCACCGGTAATATTAACGTTATTCTTCTTCCACTGGTAGACAGGGTTTGCTCCGCCATTGGTTTGGGTAGCCGTTAGGGTTAAGCTGCTGCCATTGCAAATAGTAGTTTGCGGTGCTGCTACCGAAATAGCCGGCACTACGGTTGAACTTACAGCAATTGTAACATTGTTAGAGTTGGCTGAACTTGTAGTGGCACAAGGTGCATTACTTGTAATTGAACAACTAATCACATCGCCATTGGCCAATACAACCGTAGTATAAGTGGCAGAATTTGCACCTGTAATTGCGTTTCCGTTTTTACTCCATTGGTAAGTGGGCGATGTACCGCCATTAGCAACTGTTGCCGTAAAGGTTACATTATTACCGGTGCAAATAGTAGTTTGTGTGGCTGCAATAGTTACCGAAGGCGTAACCATCGGATTAACCACCATAGTTACAGTATTTGAGCTTACCGTGGATGGCGAAGCACATGGATAATTGGTAGTAAATGAGCAGGTAATCTGGTCGTTATTGGCTAACCCAGTAGTAGTGTAAGAAGAAGAAGTTTCGCCCGGGATATTAACCCCGTTTTTCTTCCACTGAAATGAGAACACAGAACTTACACCTGTAACCGAAGAAGAGAAGGTAACACTGGTACCTGCGCAAATAGTGGTTTGCGATGCCGATATGCTTATGGTTGGCAAAAACGGCTGGTTTACAGTCATTGCTATGGTATTAGAGGTAGCCGTTAAAGGCGATGCACAACCGGCATTGGAAGTAAGCTCGCAGGTAACCTGCGCATTATTAGCCAGCGTACTGCTTGCAAAAGTTGTAGAGGTTTGACCGGTAACATTTACACCATTTACCTTCCACTGATAAGTAGGGGCCGCGCCGCCATTGGTTGGTACGGCTGTAAAAGTAACGCTGGCCCCCTGGCAAACTGGCCCGGTAGGATTAGCTGTTATTGCTATTGACGGTGTTACCGAAGAGCTAACCGTAATAGTTATAATATTAGAGGTTGCAGTGGTAGGGCTTGCGCAATTAAGGCTGCTGGTAATTACGCAACTAACCTGGTCGTTATTTGCCAGCGAAGTAGAGGTGTAAGTACTGCCCGTAGCACCACTTATGTTATTGCCATTTAGTTTCCATTGGAAGGTGGGGGTAGACCCCGCATTGTTACGGTTTGCTGTAAAGGTTACTGACCCACCGGTGCAAATGGTGCTCTGCGATGCCGTGATAGAAATACCCGGCCCTATAGGCTGATAAACTGTGGTAGAAAGAAACTGCGACTCAACAGTAGTGGCCGTTGCACAAGGTGCATTGCTGGTAAGCAGGCAGCTAATAGTTTCGTTACCTGCAAAAACAGCGGTATAAGTAGAAGACGTTTGCCCCGATACCAACACCCCATCTTTTTTCCATTGGTAAGCAGGGTTAGCACCGCCATTGGTAATGGCAGCAGTGAAGGTAATAGGCTGCCCGGCACAAACACCACCGGTTGTATTGGCAATGGTTATAGATGGAGTAACCGGATTAGCCACCGTAATAGTAATGCTGTTAGATGTAGCAGTTGTTGGCGAAGCACAGGCACTGTTTGATGTTAACACGCATGTAAAAACATCCTGGTTACTTATAGAGCCTGCCTGGTAGGTAGAAGCGGTTACTCCCGTTACCACCACGTTATTTCTCTTCCATTGATAAGTGGGCGATGACCCGCCGTTGGTAATAGCCGCCGTAAAAGTTGCGTTGGCACCTGCGCAAATAGTGGTTTGTGGTGTGCTTATAGTAATAGTGGGTGCAACTGATGCTGCAACAGTAACAGTTATAGTATTAGAAGTAGCTGTGGTAGTAGTAGCACATGGTGCATTAGAAGTAAGTACACAAGTTATCTGGTCGTTATTAGCCAGCGTTGTGCTGGTATAGGTTGCCGCAGTAGCGCCCGTAATATTTACATTGTTCTTTTTCCACTGATATGCGGGGTTTGGGCCTCCATTAGTAATGGCAGCGGTAAATGTAGCGCTCGCACCGCTACAAATGCTGGTAGTAGGAGTTGTTATATTAATAGTAGGGGCAACCGAAGCCGGCACAGTAACTGTTACAATATTTGACGTTACTGTGGTTGTAGTAGCACAAGCTACGTTAGATGTAAGCACACACGATATCTGATCGTTGCTAACCAGTGTTGTGCTCGTATAGGTAGCGGCTGTAGCCCCGGCAATATTTACGTTGTTCTTTTTCCATTGATAAGTAGGGCTGTTGCCACCGTTATTTATAATAGCGGTAAAAGTTGCACTTGCACCCGCACATACAGTGGTGTTAGGTATAGTTACCTGAATAGTAGGTGTAACCGCTGCACTAAAAGCAATAGTTTTTGTACCGCAAATACCCGGCGTTACGCACCCCCCCTCGCCCCGCACCGAATACGTAGTATTGGCGGTTGGACTTACCGTTATTGAAGTACCGCTACCCGCGCTGGTAGTACCACAACCCCCGCTATACCATTGCCATGCTGTAGCATCGTTTAAGTTGCCGGTAGCTATAGATAATGTTACCGACCCGCCCGAACAAACACTATTAGCTGTTGTATTTACTGTAGGCGTTGTGGGTGCTATACATGTATTAAAGCTAAGGCGCTGAAGGTACGCATCGGCAGCACCAAACGAAGTAAGGTTAGCAGTAGAAGGCGCATTAAAATTACCAGTACCGCTAAAATTTCCGGTGCTGTAAATGTTGGCGGTGGCCCCGGCGGTTACAGCTATACCATAACCTAAATCGTCGGTTGTTCCTCCAATTTGTTTAACCCAATTATAAAGGCCCGCACTGCTTAGCGAAACCACAAAGGCATCTTTAAGGCCAAATGAAGTTTTAGTAGCGGCTGAAGCGGAAGGGTCAAAATCTACGGCTCCTTCAAAATAACCAGTTAAATAAGGCGAGGCGTTCACATCAATGGCAATACCATTACTTATGTCGGTACCGGTTCCTCCAATCATTTTAGCCCAGATAAAAACACCTGCGCCGGTCAATTTACACACAAATATGTCTTCTGCCCCAACGCCAGTGAGTATGGTTGAGCCTTGACCGGGATCTGCATCCATGGTGCCGTTAAAATAACCGGTCAGGTAAACGTTTTGAGAAGCATCAATGGCAAGGCCGTTTACCACATCCGTATTAGCTGTTCCCCAGGTTTTTACCCACGCATAAACACCTGCACTGGTATACTTTGCAACAAAAGCATCGTACCCGCCCACTCCGGTCAATACAGCTGTACCGGCACCAGGGTCAAAATCAGTAGCAGCCGAGCCGGTATAGCCCGACACATAAATATTAGCTGCTGCATCCGTTCTTACACATTGAACCTGATCAGAGGAGTTACTGGCAATGCTAAAGGCCCAGGTAAAAGCACCCGCGCTGGTTAACTTAAGTATATAGGCATCGGTTGTAGATATACTGCCTGTAATTGGATACGTGCCAGCCCCCGGATCGAAATCAATATTGGTGCCGCTAAAAGCGCCACCAACAATAACGTTGCCCGAGCCATCTACTGCAACACTAATACCTCGGTTAGTATTACCACCCGATACAGCCTTGGCCCATACATAAGCGCCGGCCGAAGTATATTTGGCAACAATACTCATCCTTACACCAGTACCTATATTAACAGTCCCTGCACCCGGATCGAAATCTATATTTCCTTTGGCATAACCTGTTATATACACATTGCCCGATGCATCGCTGCATACGCCGTAAATTTCGCAGGTATCGGTAGCGCCCCCGGTAAGGGCAAAACCCCAAATATAATTTCCATTGCTATCCAGCTTACTTACATAGCCGCTGTTGCCGGGGCTGCCTGCTGTAAGGTTATTGGTTGCAGCGCCGGGATTGGCATCAAAAGTTCCTGTAAAATAACCTGCCGAAATTACGTTGCCGCTTGGGTCGTTACAAACGCCCCTGCCCGATTCGGCACTTGTACCGCCCAGTTGCTTAGCCCATTGATAGGTTTGTGCATAGGTGCTATTTACTAATACAAACAAGGATAATGCGAGTAGTAGATGCTTCATATTTATTGCATTTGTTTATGCAAAGCACGTTTATACGTAGCCCTAAGTCAAGCTAACTTTGGCTTTAAATTGGGTTAGTCAAACGGAAATAATTTATTTACTATTGCACCATGGCCACCCTAAAAGAACTGCACGAACTGGTTCATGCACTCGATAAAAGCGAAAAAAAATTCATCTCGCTTAGCATGGGGGCCCTGGCAGGCAAAGCAAGTAACCGCTATACAAATGCCTTTAAAACCATCAACGAACAAGAGGTATTTGATGCCGAAAAGCTAAAGAAAAAACTTAGCGCTGGCGTTAGTGGTATGAGCCTTACCGAGGCCAACAATTATGTATACGATTTTATATGTAAAACTATTGTAGGCTATCAGCCGGGCAATAAATTGGGTTATACAAATCAACTTAAACTAATTGAGCTATTCATTAACCGTAAGCTGTTTGCAGTAGCGCACGATATGCTGCAAAAGCTGATTCCCGAACTGGAGGATCAAAACTCTTTTGCCCTGTCGCAACGCGCACACGAGTTACAGGAAATTATAACCATTAGCTACCCGCCTGTTAACCGCGACTTAGATTTTCGTTTAAATTTTTTTAAGGCGCGTATAGAGCTTAGCAATATGCATAGGCAGAATATTGATTTCACTTATCTGTTGTTCCGCTTTTTTCAGGTAGTAAAATCGGTAGGCGAACCGCGCAATGCAGCGCAGATGAAAAAATACCGCGAACTTTGGCAGGAACCTTTATTGCATACACCTACCGAACAGATACATAATCGCACCATAAAAATGTGCTATCAGTTGCGGGGAGCTTTAATTACGGTACTTAACATGCCAGGCGCCGATGAAGAACTTAAAAAGCAGCTAAAGGTTTTTCGCGAAAGATTTAAAAATAAGAAGCAGGCTATGGGAGAGATAGACATACTTGACCTTATGCTATCTACGCTTGGCACAAAGAAAACAATAGATTATACTGAACTTGCAGAGTATAAAAAAAGAGTAACCGAATTACTTGTAGATGCACCTGCCAAAAGCACCCATCAGCGCATGACGGCTAAAATAATTATACTGGAGTTGATTTATTTTCTGCGCGCAGGCAAATATAAAGAGGGACTTAAGTACTTAGAAACTATAATGAAGCCTGACCAGAAAGGACTTTGGCAAGAGGCGCCATTGGCCTATGTTATTCAATATACCGGTGCACGGCTGCATTACCTGAATGGCGATCCTGATAAAGCACTGGATTATTTACTAATGATACAGGACCAGGAAAAAGTAATGCGTGTTTATTTTTTAATCAATTATCGTTTCTTGTTTCTGCAATGCCATTACAAACTGCGCAACTATCAGTTTTTAGATTCTGCCGTTATATCGCTTACACGCAGCTTAAAAAAGTTAGATAAGCTTTACGCCCCCGAAAAAGCCCTGCTACAATTTTTGCAACATGCAGGCCATGTAAACAAATACGAAGCCCAGCTTAAAAAACTTTCTACTGCCCTAACTACCCTAAAGGCTGATCCCTACCATAAAATATTTTTCGAGTTTGGTGATTATGATGAATGGCTGAAACCCTCGGCCGATTCAAAAAATAAAAGAGCCACCATACATTAATAAAAAGTTTTATTTTGAATTATTAAACCAAATAAAACCACCTATTAAAAACATCGCCCTGTTTTTTACCGTCATGTTGCTGTTTACTACAAACCTGTTTGCACAGGATTCGAATGCGGATATTGTTCGCAGCTTTTTAAGTAACGTACCTTCTGCCGCTGTCGAAAAAATAAGCGCGGCCAACCCCGTTGCAAGCGTTAGCAGTATTGCACAAAAACATGCGGCTAAAACCATTGTGCTTACCAAAGAGAATATTGTAGCAGCACTAAGCGAGGCAAAAAATTATAAAACCGGTATAGTAGTAGTAGGGGCGCATACCTTTGCGCGTGTAAACGATTTTAGCAAATGTGCGGTTAGCAATAGCTGGGGCACTTGTATGCCTTACGGCGAGGGTTACATAAAAAAAGGGGCGCTGGTTAGTACCAACGGCCCCCTTAATAATATTATAGGTCGACCCGATGACCAGGTGCGGACTTTATACCTATTCAACTAAACTTTCTTCCATTTAATAGTGCAGCCGATAGCCTTGGTAAAATCGGGGCTAACGGTTTTGCCTGCCAGTAGTGCATCCACCGCGTTTTCTACATACTTTTCTTTAACCTCCTTTGCGTTGTCGCTGTTATCGTCAATAGCGCCAATGTATTTTACAACTAAATCGTTGCCTTCTTTAGCTACTATGTATACATGCGGGGTGCGGGCTGCGCCATAAGCGGTAGCGGTAGCCTGGCTTTCATCGTGCAGGTAAGGAAAGGTAAACTTCTTTTCCTTAGCGCGTTTTTTCATGCTTTCAAAGTCATCGCTGGCGTGTTGCGAAGCATCGTTCGGGTTAATGGCAATTACCGGGTAGCCTTTTCCTTTATACTTTTTATCAAGGGCAATTATCCGGTCTTCGTATTTAACGCTAAAAGGGCAGTGGTTGCAGGTAAAAACCACAATAAACCCTTTGGCATCTTTATAATCTGCCAGCGATACTTTTTTGTCGTCAACATTAGTTAGTTTAAAATCAGCGGCTTTATCGCCAACCTTGTAACCACCCTCAGGTCTAAAAGAAGCCAGCAGAAAAATAGCCGTAGCAAGCAAAAATGTCCGTTTCATAATTTATTGGTTTTTAATTTGAATAATCGAATCCAGTTCAGCGGCAGTAAAGTCTCCTTCCCTAAAAAAAACTTTTTTACCTCCTTTATACATAATAGTTGCGGGTATAGAGCCTCCCCATTCCTTCTCTATCTTATCAATCCAGATATTAGGGTTGCCGGCATTTAGCAAATAACAATCGGCAGTAATGTTTTTATCTTTTACAAATTTATCTACAGCCGCTATTTCGCGGGGGTAATTAAGGCTTACAAACACCACTTTAACCTTTTTGTTTGTAAATTTTTTGCTCGCCAGCTCAAAGTAAGGCATTTCGGCCACACATGGCTTACACCAGGTAGCCCAAAAATTAACAACGTAAAGAGTATCGTTGTTTTTCACTGTTTTTTCGGCCAGCTTCTCCACACTTACCTCGTTCACCTGCAAGGTTTTAGGTGCAGGCAAAAACATACTTAATAAAAGCATATAAAGCGATAACATAGGTGCAAGTTGAAGATTCTTATTTATATTTAATGCTACAGAGCAGGCGTTTTTAGAGATTTAACACCTGCCGTTGTTTTTAAATAAGATTAGGCTAATCATAAATTCACATACTGATAAGGGCGCTTTTATAAATTATTCTTTCATTTGCGCCCCGCAAAAAATCAATACGGCATATGAAACACTTCGGCATTTTAGTAGCACTACTGCTGGCAGCGACGGCTGGCCAGGCACAATTAATTATTAACGAGTTATCACAAGGTGCAGGTAACCAGGAATATGTGGAACTTTTAGTAACCGGCACACCTACATGTGGCGGGTCTAATACCGTAGATATCCGTGGTTGGATTATTGATGATAACAACAGCTGGCATGCTGCTGGTTCTGGTAGCGGTATTGCCGGCGGCCACGCCCGCTTTGATAGTATACCCCAATGGGCAAGCGTTAAAATAGGAACGTTGATTGTAATATATAACAATACCGATAGAGGTCCCGCCATATCGGCGCTTACTGATGACATAAACGATAGCAACGGCGATTGCGTATATATCATACCTATCAGTTCGTCAGTAATTCAAAAGAACACTACGTTGCCTTCCAATAACGGCACCATGACTACTTATGCTACTGCATCAAGTAACTATTCTTCTACCGGCACCTGGACACCACTTGGAATGAGAAATGCTGGTGATGCATTTCACACAGTTTCGCCGGCAAACAAAACAAGGGCTTACCATGCTATAGGCTGGGGCAATAACAACGATAGTATAAATATATACTTCTCGGCCGATCAGGGCGGCAAGGTTATTTACATGGCCAATACCGTGGATAATAATCCTTTTAGCCAGGCTAATTATGTTGATACTACCTCTGTAACCAGCGAAACCCCCGGCGCGCCCAATAACCCGGCCAACGCCGACTGGATACGTTCAATGAACAACAACTGCCAGCCTTTTACAACCCCAACTTTAAGCTTTAATACCCCCGGCCAAATTACCTGCAGCAATACAAGCACAGTAATTATTGCCAGCAGCAATACCAATAACGCTGTTTATACCTGGAGCAACGGAGTTACCGGTCCTAACGATACAGTTAGCGCAGGCGGCACTTACTATGTTACTGTTACCAATGCTGCCGGCAGCTGCTCGGTAACCGATTCGATAGTTATTACTTCTAACTCTTCATTATCTATCACCGCCAGCGCAACTAACACAGGTTGCGGGGCAGGCACCGGCACCGCTTCAGTAAGCCTTACCAGTGGAACGGCTAGCAGCTACCTTTGGAGCAATAGCCAAACTACACCTTCTATATCGGGACTTACTGCGGGCACCTATAGCGTAACGGTAAGTTCTTCGGGTTGCAGCGCAACAGCCAGCGTAGATGTAATTAACACCGGTACATTAGATATTGCTACCACAGCCACTAATACTACCTGCGGGGCATCTAACGGCACTGCATCGGTTTCGGTGCTTAATGGCGGAACAGCTACCGCTTACAACTGGAGCAATAACGGCTCCGCAGCTTCTATTAATAATCTTACCCCGGGAACATACTACGTTACAGTTACCGGCAACGGCGGATGCACTGCTGTGGATAGCGTAGTAGTTACTGCAAGCAACAATAGCAGCGTGACTATTTCATCCGATGTAACTACCATTTGCGCCCGCGATAGCGCCATTATTTGTGCCCCCGAAGGCTCTGCCTCTTATTTATGGAATACCGGTGCCAGCACCAGTTGCATTACAGTAAAAGGAGCAGGCGCTTATTATGTTACTGTTACCGAAAACGGGGGTTGTACAGCCCTCTCTAACCGCGTTGATATAGCCGTTTACCCTTCACCACCGGTTAGTATTAGTGTAAAAGGCGATACCCTTTCTGCTTATAATGCCCCCGGATACCAATGGTATTTAAACAACAACCCTATACCTGGCGCCACCAGTAATATTTACATTGCTAATCAACCGGGCAACTACCAGGTTCAGGTAACTGATACCAACAGTTGCACCTCGTTCTCTAACGCAGTTGTAGTAACCGGCTTAAATGATATAAGCGCTGAGGATATGGTGGTTTACCCTAACCCGCTTTCGGGTGGCAACTGGATGCTGAACGCAACGCCTGCCCTTATTGGCACTAGTATACGTATTTACAATAACGAAGGACAGGTAGTATACCAAAGCGAAATACGCAGCCAGCAAATGGAAATTGAAGCCGAACTGGCACGTGGGGTTTACTTCTTAAAAATTAACTCGGGCCAAAGCTCGTTTACCCGCAAACTGATAAAGCTTTAAGCTAACAACCAAGCGTAAATAAAAATGCCTCCCGACAAGTTTGCCGGGAGGCATTTTTATTTACCCGATAATTCATCGGATGAATTTTACTACAACAAAAGCGGAGTTGTAAGCCAGCACCTACTTAAAGCATTATTCATACGATGAATACAGATGCTAACCTAATTTATAATATCACAGGGTCTATAAAGCAGGGGCTGCGCACAAACTCATCTTCGGTGCCGTCCATATAAACCACACGCACATACACCTTGGTGCCAGGCTCATAGTCTTTCATTATAATGGTTTTCTTGTTGTCCGAAATCTTGCCGTTAATGGGCGTGCACTCTTTATAAAAAAGCAACTCTTTAATTTCCTTAGCGGGTTGCTTTAGGTATATCTGGTAATCGAACCGCGGCAGGCCACTATTCTTATCATCCGTTTGCGCAAAGCAAACAGCGCTTGTAAAAAGTAAAGGAATAGAAAGCAACAACATGCGGCCCATGTTATAAAGATAGCAAAGGAAGTGCCATGGAGCAAATGAAGTTTTGAAAGCCTTTACATTCTCCTGTCTTTACCTCCGTGCTCCGTGCGAACCTGCATTACTCCTCTTCCATCACCGGCTCCGGCGCCAACGTATCATCCGGTAGTATCATACGTAAAGCAGGGCCTTTTAGTTTTACATCAGGCCTTAAACCGGTAGTATCGGCAGCGCTTATCCAGCCTTTAAAGGCCATACGGCCAGTTAAAATACGGAAGTAATCATCCAGGTAATCTTTCAAATTTCCCTCTTTATCAAACTGGTATTTAAAGTATTTAGGGCGGGGTATAATACCGGCTAAAAAAATGCTCTCCTGCAAGGTTAGCTGCGAGGGTTGTTTATTAAAATAAAAACGCGCGGCCTCTCCAATACCATACACGTTGGGGCCCCATTCAATTACATTCAGGTAAACTTCCAACATCCGTTCCTTGGGCACGAGCCTAAGGTTTTCGATCAGGTAAACTATTAAAGCTTCTTCTGCTTTACGCGATACCGTTTTATCGCGGCTCAAAAAAACATTCTTAACTAGCTGCATACTAATGGTGCTGCCGCCACGGGCAAACCTCCGCTCTTTATAATTCTTTACAATCGACTCTCTAAAAGCCTCGGGTAAAAAACCACGGTGAAGCATAAAAGAAGGGTCTTCGGATTGGAGCACGCTTTTAATTAAATAATCGCTAATACGGTTAAGCGGTGTAAACATCGGGTTCTCCTCACCTACCTGTATGTTCCTTACAAAACGGTCTTTATCGTAAGCCTGGTAGGCAAACGAGCCATTCATACGCGCATAGTTTTCAGCGCCATAATGCCGGATACCAAAATCTTTTTTGGTTAAAGCCGAGTTAAACACCAGCGAATCGGGTTTGCGGGTGTTGATTTGAAAAAATAAATCGTAAGCGAGTGAACCGGTGCAGCTTATACCTTTAAGGGTATTAAACATCCCTTTGGGCAGGCCGTTAAAAAAAGTATCGCTAACCGTTTGCGGCATGTGCACACTTAGGGTAAAAACCGAATCTTCTTTTACGCTATAGTTGGCAAACACATTCGCAGTTATGCCCTGCATGGTAATTACCGACGATGAGTCCAACTCCACAAAATCATCGCCTACTTTAAGGTTGCCGTTAAAGCCCGCCCGCTCAAATACAACATCATCATTCGCCAATCGCCAATGATTGATATGGAAATTCTCTGTTTCAACTTTCGCATTTACCTGTAGTTCGCTGCCACTTTCATCAAATGCCAACAACACATCTATTCTTTTAAAGCAACTCTTTACTTTGCCCTGCCGGTTTAAAAAGGGCAGATAAACATCCGTAGCATTGCTACGCTCTGCCACAAAATGATAGTCGCGGTTTTTCTTTATCACTTCGCCGCTTAGCATCAGGGTATCTTTAGCGCCCTGGTTTACAATGCGTCCCAAAAACAGGCGTTTATCAAAAGCAAGCTTGGGCACATAAATATTTTCTATGCCTGCTGTATCCTCATATACCAACTGCACGTTTTGCAAAGTAAATGCCGTGTTTAGCAATCTAAACAACCTTGCCTTTAATGCATTCGCCTTCTTTCTGTAGGTTGTTTCCCCGCCTGATTTTGAAGGTGCCGCGCTACTTCCCCTGTAGTTTATCGAATCAATATTATTTCTACCGGGCAGGTTGTAAATAGTAAGCAGTGCATCTTGCAGTTGTATATCATCAAACCCAATTTTGCCAGTAAGTAAATCGGTTATAGCAAGATTAAGAGTTAAGCTTTTAATGCGGGCCAGCGTATCGCCTTGCAATGGGCTGAGGGTAAGGTTTTCTAAAACCACTTCATCAAAGCCCGAAAAACGGACGGTCTCCGCATTTACCTGAACGCCATACGTCCGCGCGCTTACCTGTGCCTTCGCAAAGGCACTTTGCAGCAACGTATTGCGGAAAACAAAAAACAAAACCAAAAGCGCAAGTGGTATTACCAATAAAGCATACCAACGTTTATTAATCTTCACTGCGCTAATTTAAATAACCGGTGGTATTATTTCACTTGCGCAGGCGCACCCACCAACTGGTTATACTTCGCCTGGTATTGTTCAGCCAACGCAATATTTCCCTTCATGCGATAACTTACTGCCAGGTTACCATAAGCGGCAGGATACTTAGGATTAACCTCTATCAACTTTAGCGAGGTAGCAATGGCCTCATCATAGCGGGCGCTAAGTCCGTAAGCAACGCCTAAGTCCTCATAGTACAACTCAACCTTAGGGTTAGTAGCTACAGCTTTGTTTAAGTAAACAATGGCCATGTCAAAGTTGTGGGCCACCTTACCAAAGCCGGTGCCCACCTGGTAGTAATCGGCAGCGCTTACAGCCCTTATCTCCTCGCCCTTCTTCAACCAATACTCAACCGAGTCAGGTTGATTTAATTTGGCATAAACCTGCGCTAATAAATAGCGGCACTCTACCTGCTCGGGCTTTACTGCAAAGGCACGCAGCAAGGCGTCTTTTGCTTTAGCCGGTTGGTTGCTTTCGTTGTAAACTATACCCAGGTTAAAGTCGGCATCGTAATAGCCACCCACTCTAAACTTACTGGCGTTTTCGTAAATAGGTATTACCTGCTCTGGCTTATGGTAGCGTTTATAAACAGCGTTGCCCAAAAGCAGCCAGGCATTACTATGGCTTGGGTAAGCCTTTATCGCCTCGTTTAAGTGGGCTATAGAAGAATCTAAAAACAGGTAGCGCAACGATGAATCGGGCAGCATGTTAATGGTGTTCAGTTCATCGTTGGTTAAATTGCCGTTCAAATCTTTAAGAAAAGATTTAATCATTCCACTATCGCGTAGTGCCCTAATATCCGAATCGGCGGCCTTGGTTAAATCGCCCCCTAAAGAGGTTTGTATTTTAGCCGAGTTAGCGCTGTATTTGGCATCGCGGCGGAACAGGGTAAAACTATCTTTCCAGTCGTAGTTGCGTGCAAATGTTTTAACCGAGTATAACGCTAATACCACAACAAAAAAGCCCAACACTATATTAGGTGCCAGTTTAAATCTATCCTTACTGGCTATAAGCAAATAGGCAAGCAGTATACAAAAGCCGAGCGAGCTCATGTAAATAAAACGTTCGTTCATTAATACGCCCACCGTAAACAGCATGTTGCTGGCTACTGAGAACGTTACAAAGTAAAACAGAATACCAAAAGCTGCTACCGACTTTTTTTGCAGGTTAAGTGCAGCATATACCAGGGCACCTATAGTTACTATTATAGATAACCAAACCAACGGACTATCGAACCCAAGATAAGGCACCTGGTTAAAATAGTAATCGTGCGTAAGCGGGTGCGGCACCAGCATTAATATATAATAGCGAAGGAAAGTATAAATGGTAGTGCCATAGCGGATCGAAAACTCGTTATAAGGCGCTACAAAAGGGTTATTCAAAATCTCCGGCGATTCATCTTTTAATCCGGCATGAGTATACATACTACGTAGCACCAAAAACGAGGCAATAGGTATAAGGTATAAGCCCAGGGTAAGCAGGTAATCTTTTGTTTTTGCCTTGGTAAAAAAGTAATAGGTAAGCGGTATAATGGCAAAAAAAGTAATGGCGTTTTCTTTACTAAGCAGGGCTATAAAGTAAATAACCACACCCCAAATAAGGTGCACTATGTTTTGCGTTTTTACATACTTAATGGAAGCCAGTAGGGTAAGCAAACTAAGCAGCATACACATTACCTCATCGCGCCCCTTAATATTGGCTACTGCTTCGGTGTGCAATGGGTGGGCCGCATATAACAGGGTAGCAAAAAAGGCTACGCCTAAATCGCCAAAAGGCGTTTTTATACTATACTTTTTAGGTATAACCAATTGCAGTATATAAAAAAGCAGCACGCAGGTAAGGGCAAACAGCAGCACATTTATACCGTGGCTTAGCATAGGTGCCAGGTAAGGGTCGGCGTCGGTCATTATAATATTCTTCTCGTCTATTACATCGCGCTTATCGCCGCGCACCTTTCTTACAATTTCATACTCTACAGCCAGCGAGGTCATACTTAACGGACGGTAACGGCCACCACTTACCAGTTTGGCACCGCGCTCTCCAAAAAAGCCCTCAAACATATCGTGCGTAAAGTGGTCTTTAATACCACCAAAACCCTTTTTGGTAAACTTATTATCGGTTACCACAATGGTATCGTCTATTGCATAGCGGTTCCAAAGAGTGTTGGAGTAAAGCAGGCAGGTAAACACAAAAATGAAAATGTAAAAGGCATAGCCGGGCAACTGGTAAGCCGGTTTTGCTGCAGGGGTTTCTGCCACTGCTTTAGCTGCCTGCACCTGGTTATCGGTATTCTGTCGTTTATTTTGCTTGGCCACAGTAAATCAATTTTACCGCCAAATAAAGCAAAGAGTTAAGTAGTGCGCAACTTCTTTATCGACCAGGCTGCGGCAAATACGATGGCAGAGGGTATCCAAACCCATATAAACTCGCTTTTTATTACCCGCCAGCCCCATTCGCTAAAAAATTTTGCCACCCCAATGGGCGAAACCTTAATAGGCCGAAACGGGAAAAAATAGCGGGTATTATCAAAGGGCGCAAAAAAGGCAACCCCAAGGCCGCCCGTTGTCATGGCATCTAAAATAGCATGCGAGGCCGTGGCTAAAAAGAAAAAGCCCAGCAGGGCAAACCAGCGCCGGCTCCATGGTTTTTCTTCGCCATAAAAAAAGTAGGTAACTGCCAGGGCCAGCAGCGCGGCAAAAAAGAAAGAGTGTGTTATGCCCCTATGGCCAAACACGCTGGCGTATTCTACCCCTAGCTTAAAACCTATAGCATCGGCATCGGGTATTACGGCGCAAAACATACCCAACAGCCAAAATTTCTTATCTATTTTTTCAATAAACGAGGCCTTGCCAATGGCAAGAGCTGCTATTGCGTGCGAAAATGCTGAGGCCATCTCGTATTTATTTCTGTGTATTCAACGCATTATTTCCCTTAACATTTTCCCCTCTCGAAAGCTGGCAGCGCCCAATATTTTGTTTTTGCTGTTTTGCATTTCTTCTGTGCTGTCCGTGCATTCTGTGAGAAACATTTTGACATCTCTAAATCAATTTATACCGCTTACCAGGCAAAGAAACGATTAGATTATTCATTTCCATTTCTAAAAGCGTGGCGGCCAGTGAGCTTACGTTCATGGCCGTGCTATCGGCCAGCTCGTCAATAGCCAGTTCCTGCTTCTCATTTAATAAAGTATAAACCACCTGCTCTTCTTCACTTAAATTAAGCGATAGCTGCCTTTGTGCCTTCTTACCCTTACCCTGCTGTTCGCCACTTTCCCAATTCATTTCCTTAATTAAATCATCAGCACTCTCAATCATTTTAGCCTTGTAGGTTTTTATAAGAAAGTTGCAGCCTGCGCTAAACTTATCGGTCGATTTTCCCGGATAAGCATACACCTCGCGGTTATAACTGTTGGCTATATTGGCCGTAATTAAAGCGCCTCCCTTTATGGCACTCTCCATTACCACTATTGCATCGCACATGCCCGATACTATCCGGTTACGGCTGGGGAAGTTAGAAGGGTGCATTTCGTGCAGAGATGTATATTCAGTAAGCAAACCGCCCTGCTCTACCATTTTTTTTGCAGTGGCCGTATGCTGCTTGGGGTAAATGGTATTTAGTCCATGCGCCATTACGCCCACTGTAGGTAAGTTATTCTCCAGCGCGGCATTATGTGCGGCTATATCAATACCGTAAGCCAGCCCGCTTACCACCAGCACATTTTGCGCAGCAAGCTCTTCTACCAATTTCTTCGTAGCCTCCTTTATCGGTATAAAACAACTGGGCTATGTTATACTTCTCTACAAAAGCTAATTCCTTTTCGGCCTGCTTTAAAATATCGCCATTGGCTATGGCATCGGCAATAGCCTCGGCCCGCTCTTTACCTATCATCGGTATTTTCTCCAGCTTACCTTTAGTAGTTTTAAAAACACTTTCGGCGCTGCCACAATAAGCCATCAGGTTTTTAGCCAACACACTTCCGGCGTGCGGTAAAAGGGTTAATGCAATTTGATAGAGCCTTTCGTTAGCGTTATTGTTTGACAAAACCAGTATTTTTAAAATGGAACAAAACGCAATCTAATACGAAGCGATAGAAATGAGCAAACCTTTCCGAAAAAAGTTTTCAGCAGCTAACAGCTGCTAAATACAACCTCCCTAAATCCCTCCTTCCCGAGAGGTCGGGATGAAACAAAAGGAGGGACTTGAACAGCCGGAGAAGCGCTAAAAATGGGCTTTTGCGTCCTTCTCCTTTAGGAGAAGGTGCCCGAAGGGCGGATGAGGTCTGTATTGGCTGTTTAAGTCCCCCCTTTTGCTTCATTCCGCTTCGCGGTAAGGGGAGGGTTTGGGAGGGGTTTTACCTTTGTTACTATATTCACCCCCTAATGAAAAAACTTGTCTTTCTTCTTTTCTGCATTTTATGCCAACTGTCAACCGGCAACTGTCAACCATATAACGATAGCGGTCCCGAAAACAATTTCCAATCGGCGCAAAACCCGCTGTACTGGAAAAACAAAATACCCTTTACCGGTTACTGGCAGCAGGACGTACACTATAAAATAAAAGCCAACGTCGACGAAACCACCGATATTATTACCGGGCAGGAAGAACTTACCTATTTCAACAATTCGCCCGATACGCTTTACTACGTTTATTTCAACCTCTATCAAAATGCCTTTCAGCCCGGTTCCTATCTGGATGATTTGCAGGAAAACAACGAAGCCCATCCTTCGTACGGAAAATACGAGCGGCAAAAATTAGGCACCCTGATTGATGAAATTACCGATAAGGATTCGCTAGTGTTGCAAACCCAATTAGATAACACCGTAATAAAGGTTTTTTTAAATACGCCGCTTGCACCTAACGCATCAAAAGTTTTCAAGCTAAAATTCCGCACTTATTTCGATGCCGGCAGCACGCGCCGCCGCATGAAAAAGTATAAAACATTTGGCTCCAACCATTATAACGGTTGCCAGTGGTACCCCAAAATTTGCGTATATGACCGCAAAGCCGGCTGGAACACCGACCAGCACCTTAACCGCGAGTTTTACGGCGACTTTGGCACCTTTGATGTAGACCTTACCTTTGCCAGCAACTATGTGCTGGAGGCCACCGGTGTGCTGCA
>JBGAUW010000048.1:0-4605 GCA_044228435.1 Chitinophagales bacterium | reverse complement strand
TTTCCGTCTTCAAAAGGAATGGTTTCACCGTCAAAAGGTGTTACATCACTATTGTTGTAATCAAACTTTTCGGCGTCTACTATATCTACCCCGTAATACTTTGTAGTGGCAGGGTTCAATAAAAACTTATACGGCGATTGTCCGCAACCTACATCCAGCACATTGCCTTTAAATGCTGGTACAGTTGCTTTAATATCCTTGTAAATGGTAAGTATTTGCAAATCTAAAGTCATACGTCCGTAAAACTTTAGCTTACCCATCAGCGAATCGGGTGGAGTATGATTAATGGGCCGGTATCCTTCAGGCATATTTTAGTTGCAATTTTTAATTAGTAATCCATTCGCTATTGCCGAACCTTTCTCTAAAGCTAAACGTAAATCGCGGCAAGCGCCTTTTTTATCTCCGCTTAGCAGCTCAATAACACCCTTTAAATCATATGCAAGTGGGCTTTTAGAATCTCTTTTTATCGATTTTTTCAAAAAATCCAGAGCCGACTTATAAAAGCCTCCTTTAGCCTGTTCAACAGCATTTGCAAAGTCAGAGTCGCGGCTGCTTTTTTCTTTTACAGCTGTTGCTAGTTTGTTCAACATCTGTTGCAATTCATTATCCTGCAATTTATAAACTATGGGTAGGTTAAAATAAACTCTAACTGGTTTTCCTTGCTGGGTTCCGGGCTTAAATTTAGGCAAAGCCTTTACTACCCTTACCGCTTCTTTATCTAGTCCGGGGCTTACACCTTTCATTACTGTCACGCCATCTACGCTGCCGTCCTCCATAACAATAAACCGCAATAGCACTCTCCCCTGTATATCGTTATCGCGCTCCATTTGCGGGTACACAATATTTTGCGATAAAAATTTTACTAAACCTACATCGCCACCCGGAAACTCGGGCATCTGTTCTACAAAGGTAAATACATTGGGTTTGCCTTGCACGGAATCTGACTGGGCAAATGCGCGGTTGCCAATACAGAAAACAACTAAAACTAGTAACAACGTTTTATACTGGAGTGGGAGTTTCTTTAATTCCGGTTTAAGCATAGCTATCTTATTTGTTTTGGCTGTTACTTTATAATTAGTAAAATAGTAATTACTAAACAAAGTTTACAGCCAGGTTATAATATACCTTCACCGGTTTACCGCTTTGCATACCGGGTTTAAACTTGGGCAGCAGGGCAATTACACGCAGGGCTTCGTTATCAAAAGCAGGGCTTATACCTTTTACCACTTTTACATCTTCTAAGTTCCCTTCTTCGCTTATTATAAACTGCACTATAACTTTACCCTGCACTACGGCTTCGCCGGTTGGGGTGTGAGTATTAGTGGTTAAAAATTCGGTTAGCGCACCCTGCCCACCCGGAAACTCAGGCATGCGCTCCGGCCAGATGTAAATTTGGGGATTAGACGTTACGGCAGTTTTGGTGGTAGTGGTTTGGGCCATAACAGCGCAAACCATCAATAACATGCAAACAGATGCGGCAAATTGTTTCATGGGCTTTTTTTCTAATATTCCTTTCTGTAAATATTACGGCGTATAAACTTAGGCCTGCGTTTACTTTCTTCTAAAATTTTAGCCTGGTATTCGCCGAGCACCGAAATGCCCAACATTTGCAAACCACCAAAAAAGAGGATAAGCACAATAATGGTTGTAACCCCGTGCGGGTTGCCCGGCAACACAAAGTAAAGCACTATTTGTATGATGATAGCGATAAACGAAAACAGGGTCAGCGACCAACCCAGGTAAGTCATTAGCTCTAAAGGCACAAAGCTAAAGCTGAAAATAGCCTTACGGGCCCAGGCAATGTTTTTGCGCCAATTATTGGTAGTTACACCAAACATGCGTTCGGGGCGGTTATAATCAACCCCGGTTTGCTTAAAGCCAACCCAGGCGCGCAGCCCGCGCATAAACTGGTCCGTTTCGGGTAGCTTAACCAATTCGTTTACCACTTTGCGGTCCATTAGGCTAAAGTCGCCGGCATCTAAAGGTATGGGCACATAACTTACGCTGCGGAACAAGCGGTAAAACATTTTGTAAAAGGATACAAGGGTTTGATTGCCCTCGCGCGCTACACGGCGGCCGTATACTACATCAAAACCTTTCAGGTATTCGGTGTAAAACTGTTCAATCAGTTCAGGTGGGTCTTGTAAATCGCCATCCAATAGTATAACCCCGTCTCCGGTGCTTATTTCCATACCCGAAAGAAAGGCCGATTGAGAGCCAAAATTGCGCGAGTGTTCAATCGCAATTACGTGGTCGTCGGCATCTACCAGTTTTTGTAATACTTCATTGGCATTATCGGGCGATGCGTCGTTTACAAAAATTATTTCGTAGTCAACCCCAATCTTATTAAACGTTTTGGTCAATCGCTCATACATGTAGGGGATGGCTTCGGCATCGCGGTAGCAGGCTATTACGGCCGAAAGCTTGTGGCGTATTTTATCTTGTACTAACTTTTTCTCGTAAAGCGGCATCGAGTAATCCTTCTGCCAGTTTACTGTTTTTTGCAAGCCCTCTTTAAGCGGCGTTTCGTTTTGCCAGCCTATCAGTTCCTTAGCCAGTGTTGCATCGCCATACCACTCTTTTAAATCCCACTTGCGGTTGGGCATATCGCCCCACTCCGGGCTTTTTTCCAAGCCAAAAATATCCTTAATAGTAGAGGCAATATCGCGGATGGTTGTCTTTTTGTTACTTGCTACATTTAGCGATTGGCCTTTTATGTTCTGTATATAATTGGCCGATAAAAGGGTGGCTAGCACCGCATCATCTACGTAAACAAAATCACGGCTTATGTCGGGCTGCACCAGTGGCGGATAAGTGCCTTTTATACCTTTATCAATTAACTGGGGAATCAAACGGTCTGGTTCTTCGTAAGCGCCATAAATGCTGTAGTAGCGCAGATTGGCTACCGGCACATCTTTAATGGTGCCGTAAAACTTTATCATGTGCGCTGCGCCTGCCTTGGTAACCGCATAGTGCGAGTTAGGCTGCAGGGGAGCATCTTCTTTAGGGGCGCTGGCATTTAACCCATACTCCGACGAGCTGCCCGCATGCACAAAAGCCTTAATGGCAAACTGCGAAGAAATTTCTAGCAGGTTTAGCAGGCCTATAAAGTTGGTTTCGTAAATCAAATCTACATTGGCCTGCTTGCTGTAAGCGCCATAAGCGGCTAAATCGAAAATGGTTTTAAACCGGTGGTTTTTAAAAATATTCTCCAGCTGGTCCTTCTTGGTAATGTTGCAGTGCAGTATGTGGGCGGGGTTAATATCATCCAGCCGCCAGGGTATAAAGGGTTTGCTGGTAACGGCAAAAACATCCTGCCGGTATTGCAATATGCAACGCAATAAATTAGCGCCAATAAAGCCGCCTGCCCCAAATATTACAATAGGGCCCTCTAAACGCAGCACTTCTGCCTGTATTTTTTCCTGTAAAGACATGGTGTAAATATGTAAAAAAAGATGACAGGGCGGGTTGTGAGGCCAGTAGAAAGTTTTAGAAGGTAAGGTCTCTTAAATCAGGACCTATTATAAGTGAGCAAAATTACCCCGCTTTTGAACGCGCGGGTGCCTGTTAAGTGCAGGCTTAATGGCTTATTAATATTGGCAAATAGTGATGTGCCACTACCTAAAACCACAGGGTCTACCATTATCTCAAAGCTATCTATAAGCCCGGCTTCGGCCAATTGTGTTACAATAGAGCCGCTACCCAAAATAGTGAGGTTATGTTGCGCTGTTTGCTTCAGGTAATTAACCTCACCTAGCATATCTGCTACTACGCGGGTATTATTCCAACCGGCATTTTGCAAGCTGCGGCTAAACACAATCTTCTCTGCCTTGTTCATGTTTTCTGCCATTTGGGGCATGTTCTGCTTAGCCATCTCCGATGGCCAAAAACCTGCCATCATTTCGTATGTAACTCTGCCAAACAATAAAATATTATTAGCCTGCATTGCATCCAGTCCGTATTGGCTTTCTTCGGCACCATGCTGGTGCCAGTGTGTATCGTTGTTAGCCCCTTTAAAAAAGCCGTTGAGGGTTATAAATGTAAAAGCCGAAAGTGTTGCCATAGCATATAAATGAGCAGGGTTAAACAATTTTGCTTAACCCTGCCGCTATAAATTTGAGTGCTTTAATTATTTGTTGCCGGCAAACACCACCGACTGAACGTCGCTGGAGTTATTTTTATTTACCGCTTGTCCACTAATGGTTATGCTATTTCCGTTGCGTGTGCCCACCCCTGTAAATCTATAGGTGTCGTTAGTATTGGTAGCCAGGGTTCCATCTTCATCAATATTTACAGTAGTGGCATTGGTTAGCTTGCCGTTACCTATTGTAGCATAACTAACGTAGCCTACAAGAGTTGGTGTTTGTAAGGCGAGCTTAATAGTGGTTTTATCTACTGTAGTAATAACTACGCGGGTGATAGCGCTGCCGCTTGTGCCGTTATAAGTGCCTTCCCAATCGCTGGATAAATCTTTTTTGCATGAAGAAAGAGCAATGGTGGCAATAGCCATAAAAAGAAAAAGTTTGGTTTTCATGTGTGTTTAATTTTACCCAAAAATAGAAGAATGATTGAGAAGCGCGAAGCCAGATTATCCTAAAAACTTAC
>JBGAUW010000036.1:0-36367 GCA_044228435.1 Chitinophagales bacterium | reverse complement strand
TCCGCTCCCGACCTCCATTTAAAATCAAAAAGCCTCATAACTTAATAGTTGTGAGGCTTTTTTGATTTAGGTCATCTCGAACTTTAAATTGCGGCAAATAACCATACCGGTTACCTGCCGCCCTCATGGGTTGAAGGGGTGTTTTAAAATAAAAGCTGCGTTAATTTTGGCGCGCGTGAATCATCGAAATGAAACTCGGTTTGTAGCGAATGGGCGTTGTTATTAATTAAAAATGCGGTGGCCATACGTGCAGGTTTTTAGTTGCAGGCAAACCTACGGTGGCCGGCAGGGCGGCACAATCGCACTTTAGTAGTAATTGTAAATGGAAGAGATTGCCCGAAAGTTTAACCAGCGCTACTTAACTGCGAATTTTATTAAGAGCATCGGTGCGCGAGTTAACCTGCAGCTTTTCGTAAATGTTGCGAATGTGGGTACGAACGGTTTCTATACTTATAAAAAGCTCGTTGGCAATTTCTTTATAGCGCAGGCCTTTAGATAAAAAGTCGAGAATTTCTTTTTCGCGTGGCGATAGGTTTTCGTAATCGCTATTGCTTTTAACCGGCTGCTGAAAAGAGCGGACCACCTTACGGGCAATCTCAGGCGACATAGGTGAGCCACCGTTGTAAATATCTTTAATAGCCTGCAAAAACTTTTCGGGGGCGGTATTTTTTAATAGGTAGCCCGAGGCACCGGCGCATAAGGCTTTAAAAATGTGCTCTTCATCATCGTAAATAGTACACATTAAATACTGCACCTTTTCGTTAAGCGGTTTTAACCGGCCTACCGCATCTATACCGCTTGCGCCAGGCAGATTTATATCCATTATTACCACATCGGGCTGCAGTGTATTAAAGCTGTTTATATAATCTTCGGCATTCGAAAAGGAGGCTAAAACACTCAACTCCTCGTAATAAGAAAGGATAAGCTGCAGGTTATGCAACAGTTGGGCATTATCTTCAACCAATACCAGCTTTATTGCCATTGCGTGAAATTATGAATTGCTGTGGGGGCTGCAATACTACTTTTATGTGATGCGCAGCGGATACTCTATTTCAAGGCCCACTCCCTGCCCATAACTGCTGGTAGTTATAGTTAAGTGTCCGCCATTTTCGGCCACCCGTTTTTCTATATTCTTTAACCCGTTACCCAGCACCGATTTACCCGCAGGCATACCACGGCCGTTATCAGCAATTTCTACCCGCAGCAGTTCTTCCTTAAAAGTGCAAACAAACGTAACCTCGGTGGCTTGCGAATGCTTTACAATGTTGTTTGCGGCTTCCTTTATTATCAGTAGCAGGTTGCGGCGCATAAGGGGTTCTATGGCAATATCATCGTTTACATCTGGTATGTTTATACTAAGTCGTATGCTGGTAGGCTCAAAAAATACCGATACCGTTTGGCGTAAAAAAGCCTGCAGGCTGCTAAGGTTATCGTGCACCGGGTTCATAGTCCAAACCACCTCTCTAAGCGAGCTCATTAGCTGGGCAGATAAAGCCGTAATGGTGGTAAACCTTTCAGTTACCGCGGCATCGGTACCATGCTTTAGCTTACCCAGTTCGCCCACCATAGTTATTTGTGTAAGGCCCGCGCCCAACTCATCATGTATATCGTTGCTTATTTGCCGGCGCACCTTTTCTATTTCGCGCTGGTATTCTAATTGCTGGGTAAACTTGCGCACCAGTTCGGTGCTCATTACCTCGGGGTGGTTAAATGTTTTGTAAACAATAAACAACATTACAAATCCGGTTAATGCCGGAAAGCCCGCAATTATGTACGAGAATTTGGCAATCAAATTAAGCGGTGCCGCCCCCACGTTTACAAAAAACAGAATAATTACAAACTGGCGCAGCCATATTAAATTGCTGTAGCCGGTAACCCATTCGGTATGCGGCTGGCTTTTAATGTACCGGTTTAGCTGCCGGTAACCCAGGGCCAGGTAAACGGCCAGCATTATGTTTACTATGGCCGCAGCAGCCGGCACCTCGCGGTAAGCAGTATCAATAAAATTGGTTTTAAACTGAGGGCTTTGCAGGTTAAAATAAACATACCAAATCAGCCCAAATACCAGTGGCCAGAAATGTAGCAACGTAGTTAAGTTTAGCTTAAAGGGCCGGCCCGTCATTACCAGTATGTAAAAAAACAGCAACGGGGCCAGGCAGCCATCTAAGGGCACATCTATATTAAGCAGCCAGGTATATTGGTAAACCAGTTTGGTAGCCCACAGGTAATGCATAAAATGCTGAAAAGAAAGGATACACATTACCAGCCCTATTAAAATGTTGCCGGTGCGCGATTGCTTTTTAGAAAAAAAAAGCAGCGCAGTTATGGCAAACATTACAGCAAAAAACAGGGTGAGGTGTGCCACAAACATACTTGCAAATTATAGCAATAAATTTAAGTTTATTGATGCGGCATAAGCAACCGCATCTAAATAAAAAAGCCCTGCTGCCGGCAGCAAGGCTTTTTTATTTTAAAGAATAACCTCTTATTGATTAGCGTAAACCGAAACCGGCACGGTATGTAACCAACGGAACACATCTTCGGCTAAGCCCGATTTAATAGCTATTAAGCGCGATTTTAGTTTATTGCTCATTTCGCGTGTTTCTAAAGCCGGCAACTCGTAGTTTTCGCCTTTGTAATGAAACTCGCCAATATGCGAAACCACAGCAGCCGTGCCGGTGCCAAACATATCCTCCAACTTACCTTCGTGGTAAGCATTTACCAGTTCATCTATCGATATATCGCGCTCCTGCACAGTATAGCCTTCATTTTCGGCGAGACGGATAATGCTATCGCGGGTAACGCCATCTAATATAGTGCCCTGGTCTAAGGCCGGGGTAATAATAACTCCGTCGATAATAGCAAATACGTTCATAGTGCCAATCTCTTGCAAATAGCGGTGGTGTATACCATCCAGCCACAAAATCTGGTCGTAGCCCATACGTTGTATTTCGCGGGCAGGCATCATAGCCGCGCCATAGTTACCGGCGCATTTTGCGTAGCCTACACCACCCGGAAACGCGCGCACATATTTATCGTGTATAAACACTTTTACAGGGCGGCTGTAGTAAGCGCCTACGGGGCTTGTAAATACCGCAAAGCGGAAGCGCTCGGCCGGTTTAATACCTACAAACTCTTCGGTAGCAAACATGTATGGGCGAATGTATAGAGACGAGTTAGGCGTATTCGGAATCCATTTTTCATCCAGGCTAACCAGTTTATCAACGGCATTCATAAATAACTCTTCGGGTACTTCGGGCATAGCCATTCTATCGGCAGAAATATTAAAGCGGTTTACGTTTTTGCCCGGGCGGAAGATGATTGGGTTACCTTCGGGGTCTTTTTCTGCCTTTATTCCTTCAAATATGGCCTGGCCGTAGTGCAGAGCCGAAAGAGCCGGGTGAACAGAAAAGTTGCCAAAAGGCACAATGCGGCAATCGTGCCAGTTGCCATCGTAATAATCGGCAATAAACATGTGGTCGGCAAAGTGGCGACCAAAAGGCAGGTTATTAAAGTCTATTTCGCTAAGGCCCGAGTTTTTCGTCCGCTCAACTGTTATTTTGTATCCCATTATTACACGTGTTTTAAGTGATAGTCCTTACCAACAAAATTATAATAACTTTCGATACTGCCTTTGTTAACGGGTATTATTTTTGTACAATTAATAAGGTAATCAATATGCTAGAATTAAACCACCCTGAACTGTTATTGAAGCGCGATAAGGTTATGATTACCAACGCAATAGGGTCCACTTCCCAAAAGGGTGTTCAATTGCAGGGGGCGAAGGGAGTAATGATAGTTTTCCACTCCCCCCAAAGCGAATTTTTACAAGGGGAGGAACGCAGCCAGTTAATGAAGATTGTAAGCGCCTGCAAACTGGCGGAAGATGACGTTATGCTGATTAACACCGCCTTTGCAAAAAATGTGAGTTTTAGCTGGCTAAAAAACACTCTTGGCGCAAAAGCCATCCTGGTTTTTGGCGAAATACCGCTTAGCAACAACCTTAACCTGCGCAAATACGAAGCTTACACTATTGATGGGGTTAGGATGGTAAAAAGCGAAGGTCTTACTAAACTGTTGGGCAGCCAACCTGACAAAAAAGCGCTTTGGGACCAATTGAGGAAGATTTTTGGGATTTAGTACCAAACTGGTTCGAGCGTCCGCTCGGACCCAAAATGAGCGCTTGCATAGGGCACGAGCGGACGCTCGCGCCAGTTTGGGAATTTTGGTTAATGGCTTACTTCAGCTTCCGCTCATAATTTTCCCTCACATATTTGTTAATGTATGTAGTAAGCCCCTTGCCTTCCGCAGCTAATCGCTTCATTTTATTTACAGCAACATTGCCCGGCTTTTTATAGCTGTAGCGATAAGTGCGGCCATCCTTAAATTGAATATCAATATAATCTTTACCCGGAAGGTAGGCCGAAACGCCGGTATCTCGGTTGTTGCTTTTGTAGCGTTGCATATGCAGCTACTGCAAAAAGCGGGCGCAGCTTTGAATATGAACGGAACTGTTTAGAATGTGCTTGCCAGCATTCCATCTCATCTATCCAACTACTTGTAAGTAACCGCCTTCACCGCCTCCATTACTTTAGCAACCGTAGGCAAATACGCCTCTACTAAATTGGGGGCATAGTGCATACTGGTATCAGCACCACACACACGGCGGATAGGGGCATCAAGGTAATCGAAGGCATAGCGTTGCACCTGGAAGGTGATTTCAGAAGCAACCGAAGTAAACGGCCAACTCTCATCTATAATTACCAGGCGGTTGGTTTTCTTAACCGAGCTTACAATGGTTTCTAAGTCTAAAGGGCGGATGGTGCGTATATCAATTACTTCGGCACTGATGCCTTCTTTTTCTAACTCTTCGGCAGCCTTAAAAGCCACGCGCATCATTTTGTTGTAGCTTACCAGGGTTACATCGGTTCCTTCGCGCTTTACATCGCACTTACCTATTGGTATTAAGTAATCTTCTTCAGGCACCTCCTCCATATCGCTGTACATTACCTCGCTTTCCATAAAAATAACGGGGTCATCATCGCGGATGGCGCTTTTAAGCAGCCCCTTGGCGTCGTAGGCGTTACTAACCGATATAACCTTTAAGCCCGGCACCGATGCCAGCATGTTGGTAAGCATTTGCGAGTGGGTAGCTCCTAACTGCCCGGCAGCACCATGTGGCCCGCGGAAAACAATTGGGCAACCAAACTGGCCTGCACTTAGTGGTAATATTTTAGCGGCTCCGTTAATTATCTGGTCAAAGGCCAGTATGGCAAAGTTCCAGGTCATAAACTCAATAATAGGTCGGGTGCCGTTCATAGCAGCGCCTACACCTATGGCTGCAAAGCCCAGTTCCGATATGGGAGTATCTATCACACGCTTAGCGCCAAACTCCTGCAGCATGCCCTGGCTTACTTTATAGGCGCCATCGTATTCGGCTACTTCTTCACCCATTAAAAACACCGAGGGGTCGCGGCGCATTTCTTCACTCATGGCCTCTCGTATCGCTTCCCTAAATCTTATCTTTCTCATAACTGCTTCAATTTGAACACAACGAAAATAAAAAAGGTCAGCAAATTGCTGACCTTCCTTTTAATGGGTGGCTGATGGGGCTCGAACCCACGACCAGCGGTACCACAAACCGCTACTCTAACCAACTGAGCTACAGCCACCGTGATGGCGCAAAAGTAATTATCTCTCTCAAATTTCAAAGTAAAATAGTGAAGTGACAATTGACTATTGACAATTGCGCACTACTTAAGCGGTTCCGTCTTTAAGTTAATGGTTCTTTCAGTCCCATTAAAGGGCGACTTAACCAACTGGTTATTTTTATCCAACAACTCCAATTTAATCTTGTTAGCACCCACCGGTAAGCCTTCTATAATATAAGGCTGCCATTTCGTTAACAGAAACTCGGTGCCGTTAATAGTAGCGCGCACTTTATAACCATTTGGCGAAAGAGTGCAGTTAATAAGGTAAAAATCAAGCATCACTTTTTTAATCTCTTTTTCGCCTACATAATCGCCTTTAGGGCGGCTTGCAAAAATGTGCGGGGCTTTCTCATCAAAGTCATCTTTTACCTTAACCTTACTATCAGCGTCAAACTCTTTTAGTATGTAAGCGCCTTTATGCTTAATGCTCTCATGGTAGCTACGGGAAAGAAACGCCAGCAAAACGTGGTGGCCGGGTTTAACATCTTGCCCAACAGTAGGAGAGTAGGATGCCACATAAGGGGCGTTATCCCATATAAAATGTATGTGCTGCCCTTTAGCCGAGTTAGCGCACATTTTCTGGTCGGCATCGGGTGTTTGTGCGCCCAGTGTGTAATTACTTACTTCAAACTTAAAGCTATCCACACCATCCTGCAATGAACTGTTGGCTGGTGATTTTAGCGCAAGCTTGGCCGCTGGAAAATCGGCTGTAGCAGGGGCCGGAGAAAGTTTAATGCCGTTCTTCTCCATGGTATTAGTATTGGCTTGAAAAGAAAGAATAAGGGCTGCAACTATAAGGGTTGCCATTGCAAAGGTTGTCCGTTTCATAAGGCTATTATTGGTTTGGTTAACGAAGCTATTAATATTTATGCTGTTAAGTTGCCGCTTAACGTTTATTTTGGCTGCAAAACTTGTTCCCCTGTTCAGGCTAAGTAATGTTTCCTCTTTGCAGTTGTTTCAGCTTATAAGGTATGGCACCTTTATACTAATAGGCATTGGCTATGCCCGGTTGCGTTTGCCACAAAGCACCATAGGCCAGTTTGAAACCTTTTTGCTTATAAGCGGTATGGTCAGCTTTTTTTGGGTAAGCGGTTTGGTAAACACCATGTTGGCCCAATACCCTAAAAAAGATGAGGCCGGTAAAAAAGCGCTGTTGTTTAATACCTTTTTGGCGCTTTTTGCTTTTAGCCTTATTGCCGGTTTGCTGTTGGTGCTGTTTAGTAAATCGCTGTTAGGCTTTTTAGATAAGCAGAGCGATGGTTACCTGGTACAGCTATCGGTAATTTACCTGTTGCTTAACAATCCTTCCTTTATAATAGAGTATACCCTGTTTTTAAACGACCGCAAAAAGGCAATTGTAATTTATGGACTTGTAACTTCCGCCGCCTCGCTGCTGGCAGCCATGGTGCCGGCTATATTGCAATACCCTATCGAATTCTCCATGTATGGTTTAATCGCCGTGGCTTTTATACGCCTTGTGTATGCTTTAAATGTGCTTGACCGGTTTGCGGGTTTCGGCTTCGATTTTAATATGCAGATAGATAATCTAAAACTTTCGGCTCCGCTAATCCTTTCCTTGTTTGTAAGCGGCTCTTCGGAATATATAGATGGGCTGATAGTAAAAGCGAAGTTTAACGATATGTTCTTTGCCCTGTTCAGGTATGGGGCTAAGGAATTGCCTATTCTATTAATAATGGCCAATACTTTTAGCGCCGCCATGATAACCCCCATAGCCACCAACTTGCAGAATGGGTTGGCAGAAATGAAAGCCCGGTCGGCAAAACTGATGCACATCTTCTTTCCTGTATCGCTTGTGCTCATGCTTTTAAGCCCTGTCATCTACCGGTATGTGTTTGGCGAAAACTTTGTTTACAGCTCCATTATCTTCAATGTATACTTGTTGCTGGCCATACCAAGGGTGCTTTTTCCGCAAACCATACTTACCGGTATGCAACAAACCCGCTATCTGTTGGCATCGTCCCTGCTCGAAATCTTAATCAATGTATCGCTAAGTGTTTACCTGGCCGGAAAAATTGGTTTGCCGGGTATTGCAGCAGGCACTTTTATAGCCTACACCTTCGATAAATTGTTTTTAATGGCCGTAACTTATTGGGTTTATGGCATTAAACCATCCTCTTATATCCGGCTTGCGCCATTTTTTATCTACTCATTAGCTCTTTTAGTGGCGTTTGGTATTAGTCAATACCTTTTTAAAATTCAGTTTTGGGGTTTTTAGGCCTTCTT
This sequence comes from Chitinophagales bacterium, assembly GCA_044228435.1. Taxonomy (GTDB): domain Bacteria; phylum Bacteroidota; class Bacteroidia; order Chitinophagales; family LD1; genus Bog-950. The sequence goes on along the minus strand of JBGAUW010000036.1, from coordinate 28,412 downwards.
TAAACTGAACTGTTTTACAAAAAGGGCTTTGTATAAGTTTTACGACTATTTCTTTTCAATCGCATAAGCACAAAGTGCAGGTTTATTTATGATAAAGCCAGGCAATTTTTTGCCTTAAAATATGCGTAAAAAAATGTTACATATTGTGAGTGTAAATCTGCAACTTGTATCACAGGTAAAAACTTGTGTATAGTGCCAAAATAAGGCATAACTACTTGAAAATCAGCTAACACAAGCTGACAAGTGTATCTTTGTTAACCACAATGGAACCTTTTTAAGATAGCTGCCGTAAAGGAATATATAACACAGCAGTTTATGAAAAAAATATCTACACTTTTCGCAGCACTTACCATACTTACCGCAGCTAACGCAAAAACATATACTCTTACTTCGGGCAAATGGACTGACGCAGCTGCATGGGGCGGCGAATATGCCGGTGCAACCATCAAAGCAAACGATGTAGTTATTATCACTGGTCAAATGACTATGAACACTTCGATAGTAGTTGAAGGCACGCTACAGGTAGAAAAAGGCGCCGGTATGGTTGGTATGAAAGATTTAATGGTTGCTAAAAACGGAACCTTTGTAAACAACGGTAATACCGTAATGAAAAGAATAGTAAACGAAGGCACCATCAATAACAACCTTATTATGGAAGCTATGATGGATATTGATAACAAAGGCCAGATAGATAATAACAATAACATGGTTGCCGGTAACAACTTAAGCAACTACGGCGGCGAAGCAGGCGGACACGGTGGAGCTTATTTTGTAAACAACAACGTATCGGCTTCGGCATCGGCTAAGTTTGGTGCAGATGTAAAGGTGCTTTACGGCAACGCAATCGAAAATGCGGCGGCATCAATAGCCTCGGCCCTTAACCTTAACGCCATTGTAAAAATGAATTCAGTTGAGTTGAGCGTTTCAAATCCTTCTAAGTTAGATGTTTCTCTTTTTAGCATCGAAAAAAGCACCGATGGCAAAAACTTTACCCTTGTTGAAATGGTTAGCAACATTAGCAAAAGCGAAGTAGCTATGACCTACACCGATAACAGCGTAAACGGCAGCCTTACTTTCTACCGTGTAAAGGCCATCAATGCTAACGGCACCGAAACCATATTGCCGGTAGCAGCTGTAAAAACTATCTAAGCAAAATATTAAATAACCCAAAAACAAAAGCGGCCTTTATGAGGGGCCGCTTTTTCTGTTTTAAGGTTGGTAATCATTCATTCTTTATTTGCTCATACCACGGTAAGCTTCTGCAATTACTATGATTGAATTGATCGTATACAGTAAGCACATTGTGCAGTTTACTGCTATTAACTTTTCTTCCTTTTAAGTATTCTGCCCATTCACTTTCCAGAATGAAACCTTTCTCTATATCCTCATCCGGAATTAGAACAAAATAATAATTCGGGAAACAGTCTTCCGGCATACAATGCCCATAAATAATACGGTTTTCAATATTGACTTTGCAAACGTTCAATTGATAAATGTAGCCACCCTCTATATACATATCCCTTGTAAGATTGAGAGTCCAATGGGAACTCCCGGGAATTGGTGTAATTAACCGATATGGTTTTATCAATGGAAGAACATCTATATCCCATTCATGGCTGGTTTTGTAAAAACTATCTACAAATATGTTGCAGGAAGACGTAAACAGTAACACGAGAAGGAGTGAATTGCGCATAATTATAGTGTGTAGAGTATGAATGTAAAAAATAAGCTATAAGTGCCAAAGATGTGTGACCCCGATTGGGTCGAAGAGGAGTTGCTCAAGTGGTCACCTTTCTGAATTTTCCTTAACTACGCGCTATGAACACCACTGCGCAGCAAATTATAGAGTCTATCCCCTTTCGTTTCAGGGCCGAGAAGGCCCAGAACTACCAGGCCAATTTTCAGTTCGAAATATCCGGGGAGGAAACACTGGCTTATACAGTAGTTATTAGTAACGGCACCTGCGATTTACAGCCAGGGTTACAGGGCACTGCCGATTGCACTATAAAAACAAAGGCCTCTACTTACGTAGATTTAGAGACCGGAAAGGCCAACCCCCAAATGGCTTTAATGATGGGCAAAATTAAGGTATCTAACATCGCGGCTATGATGCAGTTTGCCAAGTGCTTTAGAAAATTCGAGGAATCGACCATTGACAATAGACGATTGACCGCTGAAACAGCCAATACAAAAACAATACAGAGAAAGGAAAAGACCGGACCGCTGGCGGGGGTGAAAATTTTGGATTTTACACGCTTGTTGCCCGGGCCAATAGCCACCATGTTTTTGGCCGACTTAGGAGCCGATGTTATAAAAATAGAAGACCCCGATAACCCGGATTACATCCGCGATTTTGAGCCACGGATAAATGAAATGAGCATGCTGTATTTAGCCTTAAATCGCAGCAAACGCAGTCTGGCCGTAAACTACTTATCGCCTGCCGGCAAACAACTTATTTACGATTTGGTTAAAACGGCCGATGTGCTGATAGAGCAATACCGACCGGGTGTAATGCAGCAAATGGGTTTTGGTTATGATGAACTGACGAAACTAAATCCAAGGCTTATATATGTGTCTATAACCGGATATGGGCAAAACTCAAGCAAAGCAATGCATGCCGGGCACGATTTAAATTATATTGCTATATCCGGTGCTTTAGGTATTACTGGTACTGCCGATGGCGGTGTTACTATCCCCGGCTTTCAATTGGCCGATATAGCCGGTGGTGGGTATATGGCCATGAACGCCGTAACAACTGCCCTATACCAACGCGAAAAAACTGGTAAAGGTGATTGGGTAGACGTGTCTATGACGGATGCTGCGGTGCCATTTGCCGCATTGCAATTTGCCGCTTACCAGGGCAACAAGCAGGATATACCGCGGGCGGGGTTTGAGTTAAGTGGCGCATTGGCAAACTACAATGTATACAAGTGTAGCGATGGGAAGTTTGTTGCCCTGGGTAGTTTGGAGCCAAAATTTTGGAGTAAGTTTTGCGTTAAGGTGCAAAGGCCCGATTGGACCGGTTTATTTTTGCAAAAAGGGGAGGCTTTACAGAAGCTGAAGAGCGAAGTGCAAGCCCTGTTCCTAACCAAAACGAAAACTGAGTGGGTTGAATATTTTAAAGACGAAGACATTTGCTTTACCGGTATTAACGATTTACCCGATATGGAAAACGATGCTTACCTAAACGAACGGGGTATGTTTGCCGAAAATGAACACGCAGCTGTGGGCAAGTATAAGACCATCAATCAGCCCTTAAAATTTAAACAAACGAAATTTGATAATAACTGGAGTGCCCCTGATTTGGGCGACGACTCGGCAAGCATTCTTAAAGAATTGAATTATAGCGCGGAGGCACAAAGTGAGTTGGTAAACAAAAACATAATCAAGGTTAAAAAATGAGTGTTTCAAAAAACAGATGGTTGTTAATAATTGGTTTGGCCTTACTATCGGTAAGCACTTTTGCCGGCGATATTGATAAGGCTTTTAAATACCTGAACACCGGCGATTATACCAATGCCCAAAAATACCTGCGCGAAGCTTTAAACGACGAACCGGATAATGCTGCCGTAAATTACGGTTTGGCAAAGTATTTTTCAAATAAGGATAACCCCGCGCACAACCTCGATTCGGCTATTGTATATATAAATAACGCCGCAAAAAAATTACCCTTTAACCCCGAAGATAAAACCACTAAAAAGCTGCTGGCCTTAGGCGTGCGCGATTATACTATTCAAAGCCTGCAAAAGTCAATCAATTTCGATGCTTACGGGGCAGCCGAGCAAACCAACACATTGGAAAGCTACCAGCATTTTATAGATAACTTTAATGAGAAAACATATCTGGAGCAAGCCATAAACTTCCGTAACCAGAAGGCCTATGTAAGGGCTCTAGCGGCTAAAACACCCCAGGCTTTAGATGAGTTTGTGAAAAAATATCCCGAGGCAGCCGAAGCTAAAGAAGCGAAAGACCGTTACGAAAAAATGCTGTATGAGCAAACCACAGCCGACCAAACTTATCAATCGTATAAAAAATACCTGGTTACTTACCCAACCGGGGCCTATACCGAAGAAGCCAAGAAACTATACAACGAAAAGCTGCTGGATTACTACGTGCGAAAAAATGATTTGGCGGCGTATATCGAGTTTGAGAAAACATATAAAACGCACCCGGCTTATAATGCCATACAGGATTCTATTTATAAGTTGGCTACCAAAGATGGAACTGTTGAGGCTTTTAAAAACTTTGTAACTAACTACACTCAAAACCGCAACTACCGCGATGCATGGGAGCAGCTTTACTTGCTTTACACCGCCGAAGGAACACAAAACGATTATTTAACTTACGGCCAGACATTTCCCACGGCGCCTAATAAAGCGCGCGCAGACCGCGACCTTCAACTATCGGCGTTGGATATAAAGCCTTTTCAGCGGGATAATAAATGGGGCTATGCTATTTTGCCGGTTACCGATTCATTAGTAGTGCCCATACCATTTATTTACGAAGAAGCTTACGAGTTTAACAACGGTATAGCTGCGGTGCGTATTAAGCCCTGCGCCGGTAGCTGTACGTATTACTACATCGATAAAGCAAACGAAAAAGCTTTCGATGCAGAGTTTAATTATGCTGGCAATTTTTCTCATGGCTATGCTATAGTAGGAGTTGGCAACTGCGAAGAAGATAGCTGCAAATACGGAGTTATAAACAGACGTGGTGCCTTTGTGGTTGCACCGGAGTATGACGAAATAACCGAACCTACGGAGGATTTGTTTATGGTGGTAAAGGATGAGAAGTATGGGTATGTAGATAAGAATGGCAATGTGGCTATAAGCCTAAAATATACCGATGCCCTACCATTTGGCCAGGGTTTGGCGGCTGTGGGGATTGATGGTAACTGGTTTTTTATTGATAAAACAGGTAAGCAAGCTTTTATTAACCGCTTTAATAATGTGCTAAGTTTTTCTGATAGCCTGGCAGCGGTAACGCAGGATGGCGAGAACTGGGGGTATATAGATATGGCTGGTAACTTTGTAATACAGCCAACCTATGAATCGGCCGAAGATTTTGTAGGTGGTTTCGGCATCATCTCTAAAAAAGAGAAAAACCCGAAAAACAAATCCATGACCATCAGCCAGCGCTATAAAATAGACCGCACCGGTAAAATAATTGAGAAGCTTACTGCACCTAAAACGCCTAAGGCACCCTCTAAAAAGAAAGGGCGGAGGTAATTATTCTAAATCCGAAACAGCTTAAAACATTAAACCTATGAAAAAAGTATTTACAATCGTATTGGTTATTTTAGGTTCAGCGCTTTATTCTGCTTCAACCCTAATGGCCGCTGATAAATATGATTTAGCCATAGTGTGGTTGAACGCGACCAAACCTATTGTGCAAGTATTTCAAAACGGCACCCAGGTTAAAGTTATTGACACAGGCAAAAAAAATACGGATATTGAAGGGCAAATGGAACAACTGCTCACTGTTGTAAGTAACTTAACTGCTGAGGGGTGGGAAATAATTAATGTAGGTGTTGGGCACACTTATTATTTAAAGAGGAAGCATTAAATGGTTATTGGAATTACTTCTTCAGCAACCAGTAAGAGCTATCTTCTGCTTTCGCAGCATTTAACTGTTCCATTGCCTTATTGTAATCGGTGCCAATCGAATAACCTAACCGGGTAACTTTACGGCCGCGGTCTTCATAAATAACAGAGTCAGGAAAACGCTGTTGCAAACGGTGCTTCGCTGCATCAATATTCTTTCTTTCGCTAAAAGCGCCAATAACAATGTAATAAGTTGGGCCATTGGCAACCGATGGGGTGTAAGCTTTTTCTTTAGCGATTGAGGTTGTTTCATTAATAGCTGCATCCGGTGCTATTGTCACAGTATCCTGGGCTATTGGGTTTACTTCAGTGGTCGCATTTGATACTACTTCAATTGCAATCGGTTTAAATTCGGGGGTAGGTGTTTTAAATACATTTTCTATAAAACCAAACACACTTGCTTCATTTAATTGCAATGGCTTTATCGAAACGCCCATCCACATCAATTCAGCAAAGGCCACCAGTGATATTAGCAGCAACACAGTAGCCGCAATGCGCCAGGTACTCCGGGTAGTTTCTATTACATGCTTGGTCTCGTCTACAAACTTTTCGGTAAACTCAATAGGCTTTCCACGGCGATGTAATACAGGTAACGCGGTAATGGTTTTAAGGCCATAAGAACTTTTCAGATAGTTCACCTCTTCAAACGGTGTAAACTGCACATTCCCTTCCAGGTCACTAATAAAGCGGCCAACTTTTTTAAGGCGCAGTTCCTCTTTTTGTATTAATAGCTGCTTGCTGCTTATTACCCAATTGCTCACTACATCGTAAGCCGCATCGAAGGAGATATTTTGCGAAACAGCTATATAGTTAACCAGCAGGCCATCGTTGGTTTGCAGGTTGCGGTTAAACGAAATTGATTTTGAAGGAGGCGCAATCGTATTTTGAACAGGGTGAATATCGGCAGGTTTATAATTGCAGATAAATCCTCCAAAATTAGGGATGATTACGCAATCATGCTCGAACAAAAGTTCGCTTATGTACAATGAAATATCCATGAAACTTCTCTGAAATGGGTTTTAACGTCCGGGTGCAAAATAACCCTTTTCGTAAAACAGTCAACAGAAAGTGAATACTTTGTGGAAAAAGTAAGGTCGATTGCCGGACGATTGACCTAAAACGAGAATTTAGCCCCAATCCAGCCTATTGCCCCATAGCTTTGGTAATTGTTCCAGCGCTGGTATTTAATATTGGCTATGTTGTTTACGCCGGCAAAAAAGGCAATGTGTTTGTTCATTATGTATTCCAGCGATAGGTTTAGGTCGGCAGTGCCCTTCAGTTTCTTTTCCTGTCCGCCGGCAAGCCGCGCATAACTATGTGTAACACCGTATAAGTCCAGGCCTACCACAATCTTGTTCTTCCAGATATAGTTGGCACGGAAGGTAACCTTCAGGTTAGGCTCGTGCCAAGCTCTTGGCTGGTTTTTAAGCTGAAAAATGTTGTAATCTGCCACTACCGATAAACGCAACCACTCCTTAATGTTATAACCCGATTCGGCATGTATGCCTAGCATACGCACAGTATCATAAACTACCGTAAAGCGCCGCATATCCAGCGTATCGTTTACATATAGAGGCATGTTTTCCGAGTGGCCAAAGTGGAAGGCAACATTGTATGAGTAATTTTTTATAGTTCCTTTCAATCCCGATACCAGGTCGCCAACCGGGCTGTTGCGCATTTCTACCCAGTTATAAATAAAATTGTTGGTGCGCGAATGGCTCAGCAGCGAGTTTTTTTGCAGTTGGCGGGTATAAGTAGCATAGGCAATAATGGCGTGCTCATACAAGCGCTTTTCAACGTGTATATCGGTTACAAACACAGGCTTTTTACCATCCACCGCTACACCTATGTAACCATGGGCTTTCCAATCGTCATTGTTGTAACCATAGCCAAGCATCGGGGTAAAAATAGTGCGGTTAAGGGCTTTAATCGAGTCGTTCTTTAACCTTGAAACATCGAACAGAAATTTAAACCCAACGTAATGGTTCTTTAAAAAGCCTTTGGTAATGTCTGTATTGCCGTTTACATACCATTCGTTGGCTTTACCGTAGGTTTCCTGCAGGTAATTAAAACCTACCGATTGCTTAAAATCTACCCCCAACTTGTTCTTCTGCGTATTTTTAAAATAAACTTCGGCATTATAGGTTCTAAATACCTGCCTTACATCTTTTGCCTTAAAAGCAGTGTCCGAGAACATGGTATCATTCCCCACACCATAAAAGTGGGTGCGGTAGTTGCGGAAAGTAAAATTAACGCCTACCTCGGTTTTTTTAGGGTAGTATTTTAAATACACGCCGGCTTCATCATCGCTAAAGCGCTGGTTTTTTACTTTATACTCCCGCGCCGAAAGGTGGTTATAGAAGATTCCGAATTTAAGATCTTTTGTTTTATTGTCGTTGTAAGCAAGTTGGGCTATGGGCATTATCTGGCTACCAAAGCCAATTTTAATAAAACTGGTATTGTATTTCTCCAGCTTTTCGGGACTCATGGAAAGAGGTTTTAAAGGATTAGCCTCAAAGCTTATATCCTTAAAATCTTTGGTAGGTATGGTGTAGTCTAACTTAGGCTTACGTTCTTCTACCTCCGGTATATTAGGTTGTATATTTACCTTTTGCGCATCTTGTATAGTAGCCTCATATTCCTTCACCACAATTACCTCTTCGCTGGTAACCTGGGCAAAGGTGGGTAGAGATATTATTACACAAGCGAAGGCGAGCAGAGCTACCCTTACAATGGCAATGTTTGAATACTTGGTTTCTATATTTCTTAAAACAGCCATTCCTTAATTTTTAAGTATTGAATCCTGTTCCATAATCAATGTGTCGCCGGGCACTAGTTCCAATAATCTCGATTTTTTTATCTCATCAGCCCTTATGGTTTCAAGCTTTGTCTTTGCTTCATCTAGCACAGCCTTATCGCCATCGTAGTTTTCAATAATACTTTCCAACGTGGCCTTCGCCTGGAACGAGTTACCAAGGGCATAATAGTTATCGGCTATAAGCACAAAGGTTTTGGCTACCCAATACTCGTAGCTGCTGTATTTGTTCTTCAGCTTAAAGCAGGTATCCATCGAGTTTTTGTATTTCTGTTGCTCAAACAAAATTTTGGCAACCATGTATTTGGCCTCTACTGCTTTTTCGCTTACCGGCATTTCGGTAACCCGGTTAAACGCGCCCAGGGCAAACTCTTTATCGCCTTTGCTGTAATAGGCTTTGGCCTTTACATAAATGGCTTCCTGTAGGTCGGCATCTTTAGCAGCCCCCGAGTTTACAAATTGGTCGGCGGATTCTATTATAGCATCGTTGTTATTTAACTGCACCGCACTACGTAAACGGCCGATTAAAGCGGTATATGTATTTTGTGCCGAGGTGCTAACCATGTAAAGCTGTGAGTAGAAGGTATTCGCCTTTTCGTAATCCTGCAACTCATAATAGGCAATACCAGAGGCCTTTAACAAAGCCTTTTCGTAGTACTTGCTGTATTTGTTTTGTATAAGCGCTTCGTAATCTTTAAACGCATTGGCAAACTCTTTGGCTTTTATATGGCAATCTGCTTTTTTCCAATGTGCGTCGGCAGCAAATACTCCATTCGGAAATTTGCTGATGTAATTGCCATACAAAGTAATTGAGCGCGGGCAGTTATTAGCATTATAAGCATTATCGGCCGCCTGGTAAGTAAGCGAATCTTCTTCCGATGAACTGATAACGATGTTGCTGTTACCTTTAGCAAAAGCAAAATATTCGTCGGCACGTCCCAGTTCTACATAAATATCTTTTAAGGCCTCCAACGATTCACGCGCCTCTACCGATTCTGGAAACTTCTTTACCACCAGTTTGTAGTCGTCAATAGCCTGCTCTTTTTTGCCGGTGTTGTAATCTATTACTCCAATTTTCACATAAGCTTTAGGCAGGTATGCGTTGTTAGCGTTTTTAGTAATGATGGTTTGATATGCTACCCGTGCCTGTGCGTTATTACCTATTTGCAAATAAGTTTCGCCCAGTTCATAATTAGCCTGATCGGCGTAGTTAGAGCCCGGGAACTTTGCTATAAGCGCATTAAGCGCTTCAATCTTTTCCTCTTCTTTATTTTGTAAGCCGAGTATTATGCCTTTCTGAAACTGAGCATATTCCGCATTGCTCCAGTTCATAGTAACTATTTTGGCGTAAGCATCTACGGCCTTGCTATAGTTTTTGGTTATAAAAGCACAGTCCGCGTAGCGCAGGTATAAATCGGGCAGCAACGATGTTTTACCTTTTGTATCTGCCGTAGTTTGTCCTTCCTCAATAGCATCGCCAAAATACAATGCGGCATCCGAATAATTCTTCTTTTTAAAAGCACAATAACCGGTGTTGTAAGCAGCGCGAAATTTAGAAGCCTCTCCCTTTTTTTCAATAGCAGGAGTGGAGTACTGGCCAAACCTTTGAAATAATTGTGACGCCTCATCATAGCGTTCCTTGCTATAAAGTATTTCTGCCTTCAGGTAAATGGCGTAAGCCTGCAACTCTACATTTACAGGGTTCTTCAGCGATTTCTCTACCAGGCTAAGTGCCTCATCGCTTTTGTGGTCGTTATACAATTCTACTGCGCGGAAATAAGTAACCTTTTGATATGCTTCTTTAATCAATGGGCTTTGGGTTTTCATGCCCTCCATTATTTTATAAGCGCGCTCGTAGTTTTTGGTTTGTACCAGTGCGGCAGCCAATAATTCGCTAACCTCATCAATATGGCTGCCTTTGTTGTAATCATCTAAATACGTTTCAAAGCTTTGTATGGCCTCACTGCTGTAACCTGCTGCACTCTGAAAGGCGCTGCGCGCCTTGTCTTTTTGCCCAAGCTTTAAATAGCAATCGGCCATGGCGTAAGTGGCGTTTTGCCCCAGCTTTTCATCCAATACGTTTAGCTGTTTAAAATTATCAATGGCCTTTTGGTATTCGCCGATCATATAAGCGCTATAGCCCAGTTGGTAAATATCTTCTTTACTGGCTTTTGCTGCCTTGCTTACATACTCGTTCAACAGCGGGAAAGCTTTTGCGTAATCGTTTTGCTGAAAGTAGGTTTTGCCCAACAAAAACTTCATTTCTTCTTTATATTGAACACCCGGCTTGTCCAACGCCTTTTTTACATAGCTTATTACCAGGGGGTAATCTTTTTTAATATAATATATCTGGGCTATGTAGTAAGGTATAACTGATGCATACAGCTTGGAGTCTTCAATCTTTGTAAAGTTCTTCAACGCCTCGTCGTAGTCTTTAGTATAAAAGCAGATAAACGCATAGTAATAGGTGGCAGGGTAGAAGTATTTATCCTGTATATCTTTTACCGAGTAGAACAGGGGTTTAGCCTCGGTAAACTTTTTTTTAGTAAAATACGAATAGGCCAGTTGAAATTTGTAATCGTAAATCTGGTCGTTATTTAAATCATCAATATTTACTTTGGTAAAGTAATCAATGGCTTCGGTATAGCGTTTGTTTTTATAGTAGTATTTACCCAGGTAAAAGTAAATAAGCCTGCGCTTGTCGGTTTCGTGGTAGTGCTTGTGGTAATTAAGCAACAATTGCTCGGCATCTTTATCATTACTTTCGGTAGCGCATACGGCAATGTAGTATTCCAGGTTTTGCATCAGCACCTCGTTGGTATGCGTGGTGGCTGTTTTTTGCACTTTGTAAATCTCTTCAAACTTTTCGCGGGCGCTCAGGTAGTTTTTTTCGTCAAACAGCTCCAGGCCGTTTTTAAAGGCGGCCTCTTTATCAATATAATACTGAGTTTGCTGCGCAAAAGCAGCAAAACAGAGGCAATAAGCGGTTAACAGCAACAAAATCTTTCTAGGCACCCTTTTGGTTTATTTATTAACGGTGCTAAGTTATTTTTTAGTATACCCCGCCCGCCATTTGCATGGCGTTCGATTTCCACAAAAAGTTGTAGTGTATCTTAAAAATTGAGCGAAACAAGGTGACTTAACCAATAGAAATTTTACCTTTCGTTAACAATATCAAAAAATGATCAAATACTACCTCGCCGCTTATAACCTGGTCGCCTTCCTTTTTTGGGGGGCATATATGATTAGTTATATCGATGCGCATTTTGTTCTCACCGATACCAACGTATTACTTTTGAATATTGCGCAGGGAATGGCAATACTAGAAATAGTGCATGCTGGTTTAAGGTGGGTTAAATCTCCCGTTGGTTCTACCGCAGCGCAGGTTCTTTCGCGTTTATTAGTATTGGTTTATATTAATTATGCAGTAAGGACTAACATTTCCGGTAACGATTTTTTTAATGCGGGAGTTGTTATTGTATCCTTGGCCTGGAGCATTACAGAACTGGTTAGGTACAGCTTTTACTTTTTTTCCTTATTTGATAAACAGCCTCCGGTACTACTATGGATGCGCTATTCTTTTTTTATTATTCTATATCCTTTAGGTGTTACCGGGGAATGGCTTATTCTAATATGGCCTTCCTCCTTAATAATAATGATGGGCTCAGGCTTACTGCGGAATGGGTATATAGTGTTTATAGTGCTTGTCGCCATTTCCTACATCTATTACTTCCCGGTGTTGTATAAATATATGTGGAAGCAGAGGACTGCTAGATTATAATAGTAAAGCAGCTGGCCCATCCTGAATCCTTTCCTCAAGGGAAGCACTTATCAGCCAAATAGCATGGCGCACCTTAATTATTAAAAATCATAATATACACTCTGTTAAAGCACTTGCGTTCTTCCCCTTTAGGGGAAGATGCTGAAAGCAGATGGGGTTGCTATGCCCAAGGCAGTAAGGGTTTAAAAAGCAAAGCTTACCGCTAAACTTGGCAATACCGGCAACTGATTTACTCTTTGATAAGTAACCCTATCGAAGTAGAAAATGTTTTTGCGGTTGTAAACGTTTGATACGCTCAGGTTAATATCGATTTTAAGTTTATCCTTTATGTCAAAGGTTTTCTTTATACCTAAATCTAAGCGGTGGTAGTAAGGCAAACGGCCTCCGTTTATTTTGCTATCGTATACTATGCCTAGCTGTCCGTTAGTAGAAGTTACATCGGTGCCTATGCCATTGCCAAACGGATTGGTTTCGTAAAAGCCCTGGGTTTGGGTAAATGGAAACCCGCTACCCATATTCCAGCGGGCGCTAACTTCCCAACTGCGCTTTTTGCCAAAAGCATAAGAGCCTATCAGGTTTATATTATGCCTGCGGTCGAAGTGCGGGGCGTATACCTGTGTGCCATCGTTGCGGTGCGAGTAAGATAACGAGTATGTCAAATAAACAAAAGCACCTTTATACTGCCATTTACCCATAATATCTAAACCAAAAGCATCGCCTTTTTCAATTAAAAAGTCCGGGTCGGTGGTAAATTGTTTGTAGCGGTTAAGGTTAAATAAATGCCAGTAGTATTTGTAATAAGGTTCTATATCAATAGTTATATTTTTAGGCAGGTCAAGTTCTATACCAAAGATGCCGTGTACCGAGCGCTGAAAATTGCGTATTTTATCGTAGCTTTTACCACTGGCATCCTGGGCCGATTCTTCCGGCCCCGTTAAGAACCCGGTAAACAGGTTAACTACATCGCGGTCGCTTTTGGTGCTGATAAAGTTTTGCGAGTACATGCCAGTAGCCAGCTTAATACGCACCATGTCGGTAATGTTATACTTCATGCTAAGCCGGGGCTCCGGCGAAATGCCCCCTATATTGCCATAATATTGGAAACGTCCACCCACCTCTATTACAAACTTTTTAATGAATTTATGCAACATTACGTAAACGCTCAAATCGGTCGTATTTTGGTTTTGCGCTACACCTCTGCCATACTGGTTGGTAAAAGCAAGCGTTGTCTTATTTCCTTCAATATCCAATCCGTATTTAAGCTCTCCATTTTTAAGGTAGTAGCTAAAATCCATTCCAATATCAAATCCGCCAATAGTGCTGGTGCGGGGTTTGCCGTCGGCCTCTGTTAGCTGTATTTTGTATTGCGAATAGCTAACGTGCGTATTAAAATAGAGATTACTGTTTTTAGGCACTGCCAAAAAATTGGCACCTACGCCAAATGTATTCCATCGATAGCGGGCAACCGCATAATTGGTATTATCTATAAAGTTAAAGCCGGTAATACTAAACTTATTGCCTTTGCCCGCGCTAACCGAAAACTTACCATACACATCGTAAAAATTAAAGGGTAATCCATTCTTATCTGCATACGAATAAAGTACCTTCGAACTCTTGTCCAGGTACGATATTTTGGTGTTTAAAATGAGCGAGGCGCTGGTGTTACGGTCTTCTTTAATTTTTACAATCGGAATTTCTAAAAGTGCATGGGCCATAAAGGGGCTGGCGCTTACTTTACCGCTTACTTTTTTTCGGTTACCATCGCGTGTGGTTACATCCAGCACGGCCGAAATACGCCCGCCATATTGGGCCGGAAAACCACCGGTATAAACATCAACGTTTTTAATAATATCGGTTTCATAAATCGAAAACAAACCAATGCTGTGGAAGGGGTTGTAAATTGTAATGCCATCCAGCAAAAATTTTGTTTGTATAGGCGTTCCTCCGCGTATAACCACTTGTCCACCCTGGTCGCCTGTGCTAATTACGCCCGGTAATACGGCCAGGTATTGTGCAATATCAGCCTCTCCGCCCACTGTGGGTACACGCTTAATTTCGGCAGGGGTAATGGAAATTATCGATACCCGGCTTTCTGTTTTTCGTTGTTGTTTTTCGCCGCTTATCTCTACATCCTTTAGCTCAACATTTTTGGTAGTTAAAAAAAACTTAAGATTAACCGTTTGATTCTTCTTAATTTCTACATCCACAACTTGTGGGTCGTAACCCAGGTAATTAATATCAAGTTTGTAAGCACCGGTGGTAAGGTTGGGTATAAAAAAGAAACCCTGATCATCGGTAGTTGCCCCAAATTCGGTGCCCTGCACTTTTATGGTTGTAAACGGTACCGCTTCGCCGTTTGCCTTATCATAAATAAAGCCTTTAACCGAGCCTTTTTCGGCGCCCTTCTGATTTTGGGCAACACCGGCAAGGGTAATAAACAGAAGCAGCAGAGAGAAAATGTTCTTCATTCCGGTTTTTTTGAGGGGCGCAAGATAGAAAAATTGATAAATGCTTCTTATTAATCGGGGCTCGATTGGCTTTTAACATTCTGGGGGTAATATGTTAACTTTATCTTACTAAGCGTATAGCATACAACCATTGTTTTGTGGTTTACTTCTATATATTTGTTGACCTAAAAAATAGAACCTCAAAAAATGAAAAACCTTTTACTTATTTCTTTGCTGGTATTTGCGGCGGCCTTTAATCAGGTAAATGCCCAATGTACTACTTGCACGCCTGTTAACTGCGCGGCACAAAAACCGCAAGGTGGCCTTTGCTCTCCCATGCCCGATGATACAGTGGGCTCTCCGTACGATGCTGTTATCTCTTTTTACATGCCTAAAATACTACGCGATACCACTACATTAGCGCAGTGCAGCGGTTGTAGCTACGTAGAATTACACAAAATTCGTATTACCAGTATAACTGGTTTACCTACAGGTGTAAGTTTTACCGCCAATAATTCAAATAACACTTATGATGTTTGGGCTGGCGACTCTTTAGGTTGCGTTACTTTCTGTGGCACGCCAGTTTCTCCGGGCACTTACATTATAGTTGTAAACTTAGCTGCGGATGTAACTGCTGTGGGTATTCCTATTGTAGGCTCGCAAAGTTTAACCGGTCAACCACAAACCTACCGCGATACCATTGAAATTTTCCCTGGAACTTCTGCTTGTCCTCTTTCATTTACGCTTGGTAGCGGCGCTTGTATTCCAACATCGTGTAATTCCTTATCGGTTGATTTGGATGCTACGCTTACCAATACGCACTGTGCTAACCTTATTTCTTATTCATGGGATTTAGGTAATGGGACTACATCAGTTGCCAAAACTCCGGGAGTAGTTAACTATAATACACCCGATACATTTACTATCAAGCTTACTACCACTTATTACACTTACCGTGTTAAAAATGTTACAGCCGAACTTACAGGCGGCTGGACAGGTGATGTGGAAGAAACTACTTCTGGCTTTCCTGTTTACGCCAAACCCGATCCATATATTGTAATACCTGCTTTTACGCTTAATACGACAGGAACGGGTACCGACAATGTAGAGTCGCTTACTTTTAGCAATTTAAACCTGTTAGTAGCAGAAAGTGCGTGTGCCGATCCACTTGAAATTCAGGCTTGGGATGAAGATACAGGCTTACCTCAGCATACGAATCCGCTTGGCTCTCAGGATGATAACTGCGGTTCAAATTACGTTACTTTTACAGGTACCGGAGGTACCGTAACGGGCAGTTCTACAAACTCTAATGTATCTGTTGATTATGATACCGTAGCCACTAACAGTGTTCCGGAAAGCTTTGATATTATTGTATACCCCCCAACCCCTGTGCCTGTTATTGTAACAGCAAAAGATAGCATGTGCAATGGCGATTCTACTTTATTAACTTTAACACCGGCAGTACCCGGCTACGCCATCAAATGGTTTTTAAATGATACTACCGAATTGCCCGTAACTGATTCTGCATTTTATGTTTCGGTGGGCGGAAGCTATACTGCCAAAATTATAAATACTGTTACTGGCTGCACCGAAACTTCAGCGGCACAGATTGTAGGAGTTGGTAATGCGGCTCCATCCTTTCTATCGCTTGGTTTTACAGGCACGCAAATTTATACTAATCCGGGTCCGTCTGGCGATTTTGCTGTAGATTGGTATTTCAACGGCAACCTTGTTGCGGGCCAAAACGGCAGGTTTTTACCTTATTATGGCGCAGGTGAGTATTATGCAGAGATGTATAACAAAGACTACTCTCAATGCCGCATTACCGCAGGTCCGGATTCGTTTGCTGTTACCTCGGTTATTGATTTAACCGATAATTCGATTTATGGCGTTAAGGTGTTCCCTAACCCCAATAACGGTAAGTTTACACTTAACTTTACAACCGAAGAGACTCAGAACGTGGCTATTACACTTACCAATACAATAGGCCAGGTAGTTTATAATAGAACTTACACCGGCTTTACAGGTAATTTTAACCAGGAATTAGATCTAAGTGGCTTTAGTAAAGGCGTTTATGTAGCTACTATTGAAACACAACACGGCAAACATAACAGCAGAGTGGTTGTTCAATAAAACCACCACTTTGCTTTAAAAAATTGTGAATAAGTTTGAATTGAAACTGAAATCAATATTTATATTTGTATCATTACCATTAAATTAAACTAAACTAAGCACATGAAAAAAGTAATTTTTACACTCTTCTCTTTCTGCGCGATGTATGCTACCAGCAATGCTCAATATTGTGGTAGTTTTGCTCAGCCACAACCACCTTTTGGCAATCCTTCAGGCACAAATGCGTGCACAGTTACTCCTTTGGACAAACCAGGTTTACAGCCTGTACCTGACAGCTTAGCGCCAATAGTAAACGGAACACAAGCCAATACAACTATCAAATTTCAGAATTTTGATACTACACGTGCCGCAGGCCAACTTGTAACTATTCAGCAATTACGCATTGATTCTATTGGCAACCTGCCACTAACAACTTGTTGGGTTACCAGCAAGGCCGACAATACCTTTAGAAATAAAGAAGACGGTTGCATAAAAGTGAATGGTTTAGTTTGTGCTGAACCGGGCCAATACCGCTTAAAAATCCTGGTTACGCCTTACATCGGTTCTAGCTTTCCTGGTATAGCTATTTTGGGTAGCAATCAGGATGCAGGTGCACTTGCTGGCTTGTACTACTATGTTAGAGTTGTTAACCCGGGCGATACTGCTGAACACCCTATTGATACAACTGGGCAGTCTGCAGGTATAGGTGCATTCAAACCTTACGGTGGTTCTGCTAACTGTACTGTAGGCGTTAAGGAAATTTCTAACAACATTAACGAACTAACTGTAGTTCCTAACCCATTCAGCAACAAAGCTGTTGTGTCTTTCTATGCTGATAAGGCAGGTATTGCTACTGAAAGATTAACCAACATGATTGGCAGCGAAGTTCACAAAAGAACTTTGGATGTTAAGGCTGGCGAAAACTCTTCTATGATTGATAGAAACAGTCTTCCTGCTGGTATTTACTTCTACTCAATTAGCGATGGTAAAACATTGACTACCAGACGTGTAGTAATTTCAGAATAATACTGTTGAAAACTTTAAAGAGAAAGTCCTCCCATTTAGGGAGGACTTTTTTGTTTTGTGCTGCGAAAGATTCGCTATTGCTTAACTTCAAATTTTTAAAATGAAAAAAATAATCTTTACACTTTGTGTTTTATTGGTAGGAGGAGTTTTTTTGAGTGCTGATGCTCAAAATTGTGCTACAAATGGTTCCGGTGCCTGTACGCCTACCGGCGGTCCTATTGAGGGTGGTTTCGGTAATATGAATAATATACCTTGCGCTGAGCAGCAGGTAGCCTATAGCCATTCTGTGCAGTTTACCATGTTTACCGATTTCAATTTTCAGGGCCAGCAATCGGTAGATAGTATTGAATTTATAAGTATTGAAAATTTACCTTGCGGATTATGCTGGGCTGCCAACCAGGCAGATAAGCGATATACTGCCGGGGAAGATGGTTGCATTAATTTTAGCGGTACCACTAACGATTTTACCGGCCAGTACAAGCTGCGCTTATCGCTTAAGGCCTGGATAAACAACCAGGACAGTGGTTTGGTAATACCTGCCACCCTGGTAGACCAAACAGGAACCCGCTTATTCATTCGGGTAAAAGCGCCGGCAGGTCAATGCCCTAACGTAGATACATCAGTAGCCTATCCGGATAACAGAACAGCCACTACTGGTTGTTCGGTAGGTATTAACGAGCTTAACAGCAGCGTATCTTCATTAAACATAGTGCCTAATCCTATGACCAGCGAAGCTGTAGTTTCTTTTATATCAGAAAAAGCAGCTGATTATACTGTGCGTGTAACCGACGTTACCGGCCGCGAGGTTTCGGTAAAGCAGGTGGAAGTTAAAACCGGTGAAAACAGTATCAGTATACAACGCAATGGTTTACCTGCAGGGGTTTACTTTTTGGTGCTTAGCGATGGCAAAAATGCCTTGTCGCGCCGTTTCTCTATAACTGAGTAGATTTTTTTTACACATACAAAAGGGGGCTTGTAACTTTACAAGCCCCCTTTTGTTTTATGGCTCTGTACGCCGAAACATTTCGAAAGGCCGGGCGTAAGAGATGGTAAGAAACTCAATTACCATGAACTTTACATCTACCTTTACCAAACTTGCAGTTGTTACAGCGGCTTTAATGTTCTTCAATTCTTGCAGCAAGAATGAAGATACTACGCCAAACAATATTATGGAATACCGCAAAGAAACAAGCGGAGCCCAGGCCATGGAGATGAGCACCATTAATACAGATATGGTTTTAGAAGACCGCGTAAATGGTGTTGATTACATAATAAGTAATAATGTGCAGGTGAACGCTAACCTTACCATTAAGCCGGGGGTTACGGTAATGTTTAAAAATGGTGCAGGTATACAGGTAAATCAATCGGGTTCGCTTACAGCCATTGGTGCAAGCGGAAACTTAATATTGTTTACTTCAGAATCCGGCAAGCGCAGTGCATGGAGCGGAATAGTAATGCTAAGCAACAGCGCAAAAAATATAGTATCTTATTGCAAGGTTGAGCATGGTGGTGCAGCAGGCAAGTATGGTATGGGCAATATTTTGGTGGGTGCCGAAAATACCGAAGCGCAACTTGAAATAACTAACTGCGAAATTACAGCCAGCGGAACGGACGGTATTGTAATTGCTGAAGGCTCTAGACTAAATGGTTTTTCTGGTAATAAAATACATACCAATACCGGCTTTCCGGTAAGCATGCACATTGCCGATGCGGAAATGATGAATGAACTGAACCAATTTGTAAACAATGGTAAAGAGTTTATTAAAGTAAAAGGCAATGGGAACAGCGCTATTACTAAGGTTATCGGGCTTAAAAAGCTTAACGAGTCGTTTTTAATTACAGGTACCATAGTTGCCGGCAATACCTTTAGCATTGCAGCTGGCAGCCACATTTACATGGATAACGATGCGGAAATTATCATTGATGGTGTAGCCGGCAGGGGCTCGTTTAATGCAATTGGTTCGGCAAACAGCCCAATTTCGATAGCCGCTATCTACAACGGCACCGGAATTTGGAATAATATCCGTTTCCGCTCATCCGATTCAAATAATAACAGAATTGAATATTGCACCATAAGCGGTGGCGGGGCTACCGGAAATAGCATGGCAGAAGGTATGATTAGCGTAGTAAACGATCAAAACGGGTCAAGCAACATTATCATCCGCAACAGTACTATTATTAACAGTGCAGCGCTTGGCATCTATATAGAGAGCGCTAATTCGGAATATAATGCCGATATTATCTCGGGTAATACCTTCTCTAATAACGTAAAAGGTAACGTTCACTTCGAATAAGCTAAAACCTGCTAAAATATATTAAAGAAGCCCCGCATTTGCGGGGCTTCTTTAGTTTCAGGGTTTTAATATTTCTGATACTTTTGCCGCCTCTATGAAACTACCTTCGTTATTGCTCCCGGGGCTTATGCTGTTACTGTTTGCAGGCTGCAAACAGGATTTTGATATAACCGCAGATTATAAAGAACTACCCGTGGTTTACGGGTTGCTTAACTACCAGGATAACAACCATTACCTGCGTATTCAAAAAGGATATTTAATAGAGGGTAATGCCCGACTTGCCGCCGGTATACCCGATTCGATTTACTACCCCGATATTTTAAGCGTGCAGTTAATTCCCTATACAGCCACCGGTACTCAGTTGGGTTCACCCCTTAACTTTACACGCGTAGATGGCAATACTATTGGCCTGCCTAAAGATAGCGGCGTATTTGCTACTACTCCTAATTGGCTTTATACGTTCAATGGCAATTTAGACCCTGCTAAAAACTATCAGTTAGTTGTTAGAAACGATAGTAGTAAACAGGTGTTTAAAAACACGCCCGATCTGGATGATAACGGTAAGGGGATTAAACTGGTACAGGATTTTGCGGTTTCTACCCCCATTAAAGGCTATCAGATGAGTTTGCAAAAAAACAGTCCTTCATCGCGCGTGGTATGGAGCCGGGCTACTAATGCATCGCTCTACGATTTAACGATTCGTTTTTTTTACAAAGAATATCGCACCGCCGATAATGTATTACTAAAGGATACTTTTATTGATGTTCCTTTATTTAAGTCATTCGAACCCGATAATACAACAACCCAAATTCCACCGGTAGAAATAAGCAGTGATAACTTGCTTAGCTTTTTGGCAAGCAAACTGGTGGCCTCTAATGATGTTTACCGGGAGTTTAACCTCCAAAAAGGGATGCAGTTTAAGCTAAGCGCCGGGGGTAAGGAATTTGCGCGGTTTATTAACTCGCAGCAAGCCCAGGGAGGCTTGGGTAGCAACGAGGCTTTACCGCCTTATACAAACATAGAAAATGGAGCGGGGTTAGTATCAAGCCGTTACTTTAAGCAAATAGATAGCGTAACCCTAAGTCCGGCTGGGTTTGATGCACTTTCGTGTAGCGATGTTTCGAAAGCCCTGCGCTTTAAAAATAAAAATGGAGTAATTTGCCAGTAATGGCTAATTTGTTGTGGTTGTTTGTAGTTGCCATTCTCAGTAAACCGTATAGTCTAAATTTTTTCTGTTGCTCAATAAATTTTTAAAACTTTTTAAAAAGGAGAAAGAGGAACCGCCCTCTGCACTTATCGATTACAGCGGTATGGTGGTTGATTTTCATAATCACGTGTTGCCCGGCATAGATGATGGCGCTAAAACCTTGGAAGATTCCGTAGCTATGCTGCGCAACTTTATTGAGTTAGGCGTTAAGAAAGTTATAGCCTCGCCCCATAGTATGGCTGATGGCTATATTAACAGTACAGAAAAAATATTGCAAACCCGCGATATGGTTAGGGAAGCCATAAAGGCCAATAACCTGGATATTCAGTTTGACGCAGCTGCCGAGTATTACATGGACGAGCTTTTTATGGAAAAGATAGAAAAGAAGGATTTGCTAACCGTTGGCAAAAACTATGTGCTTATGGAGCTTTCGTATCTTTCCAAACCTACCAATACAGCCGATGCTATTTATAAGCTACAAGTAGCGGGCTATAACTTAATTTTGGCGCACCCCGAGCGTTACCCCTATTACCACGAAGAGAACTTTGCAAACTATAAGGAGTTTAAAAACCGGGGTGTGTATTTTCAAATTAATCTGGGGTCGTTGGTGGGCAAGTACGGTGCCGGTGCCAGGTATACTGCCGAAAAAATGATTGATGAAAATATGGTAGAGTTTGTAAGCAGTGATTTGCATACCCTGGGCCAGTTTCAAATGTTGCGCGATTGCCTTAAACAAAAGCACCTAGAGAAAATTTTAAATTCAGATAAACTCAGAAATAAAACCTTACTTTAAGCTATGCCATTTGTTGAAACCGGCTTGCCCGGATTACTAATTTTTGAACCAAGGGTATTTACCGATGCCAGGGGGTATTTTTTTGAAGTGCACAGCGAAAAGCTTTTTGCCGAAGCCGGCGTTAATGCCCGGTTTGTGCAGGATAACGAAAGCAAATCTCAGCGTGGAGTTTTACGCGGATTGCATTACCAGCTAAACCCAATGGCGCAGGCTAAATTGGTAAGGGTAGTGGATGGAGAGGTACTGGATGTAGTAGTTGATATTCGCAAGGGTTCACCTACATTTGGTAAATCGTTTTCGCTTGTTTTAAGCAGTGAAAACAAAAAGCAATTGTTTATTCCACGCGGTTTCGCCCACGGCTTTTCGGTGCTTAGCGAAACTGTTATTTTTCAATATAAGTGCGATAATTATTACTCGAAGGAAAGTGAGGGGGGGATTTTGTATAATGACCCGGCGCTTAATATTGATTGGCAAATTGATTTGGCTACTGCCGTAGTTTCTGATAAGGATAAAACACTTCCACTATTTAAAGATTGCGTAAATAATTTCGAATTTAAGCCATGAGCAAAGTATTGGTAACAGGGGCACACGGACAGTTAGGCACAGAAATTAACTTCCTGTCGTCGCTGTTAGAGAACCACAATTTTGTTTTTGTAAGCCATGCCGACCTGGATATTGCCGACCCGGTTGCCGTAGCTGATTTTTTCTCGAAAGAGGATTTTACCACAATTATTAATTGCGCCGCTTATACGGCAGTTGATAAGGCTGAAACAGATAAAGAGTTAGCCTTAAATGTAAACGCAACCGGTGCTGCTAATTTAGCCATGGCTGCTAAACGGACCGGTGCCAGGTTTATTCACTTTAGCACAGACTTTGTTTTTGATGGTAACCACTCAGTTCCGTATCTCGAAACCGACCCTACTAATCCGCTTTCGGTTTACGGCGCTACCAAGTTGGTAGGAGAGAAGCAGGTAATGGAAGCTAACCCCGATGCGGTCATTATCCGCACCAGCTGGGTATATTCCTCTTTCGGTAATAACTTTGTAAAAACCATTTTAAGACTTTGCAAAGAGCGCGAGCAATTAAATATTATTTACGACCAGATAGGCACACCCACTTACGCCCGCGATTTAGCCGCAGCGGTGCTTAAAATTATAGCCCAACCAGAATGGAAGTCTGGTATTTATAATTACAGTAACGAGGGGGTAGCCAGTTGGTATGATTTTGCTATCGCCATTCGCGATTTGGCGGGCTTGAAAACAACGATACTGCCCATTGAGACTGCCCAGTACCCTACACCTGCGGTTCGGCCTAAATACAGCGTGTTAAACAAGAAGAAGATAAAAGAAACTTATGGCCTTCAAATTCCATATTGGCGCGATAGCCTTGAAAAATGCATAGCACTGCTAAAATGAACTACAAAGAAATAAACATTGATACGCTATTAGCAATAGCCCGTACTGCCGGAGCCGCCATAATGGAAATTTACGCCCGCGATTTTGAAGTGGAAATAAAGGGCGATAATTCGCCTTTAACCGAAGCCGATAAAAAATCGAATGCCGTAATACTGGAGGGGTTAAAAGCCAGCTATCCAGGTATTCCTTTTATTTCGGAGGAATCCAAACAGACACCGTATTCAGTGCGCAGCGAGTGGAAGCGCTTTTGGCTGATAGACCCGATAGATGGTACTAAAGAGTTTATTAAAAAGAACGGCGAGTTTACTGTAAACATTGCATTGATAGAAGATGGCATACCCGTTATCGGTATTGTGTTTGTGCCTGCGCAGCACAAAATGTATTACGGTGTAAAGGGTTTGGGCTCTTTTAAAGAAGAAGATGGTAAAACCACTCCAATTAGTAATCATGTACATTACCACGATAAGCAGAAAGTAGTGGTGGTGGCCAGCCGTTCTCACCTTAGCGATGAAACGCTTGATTTTGTAAACGACCTGAAAGAAAAAGGCAAAGAAGTTGAATATCTATCTTCGGGCAGCTCGCTTAAGTTTTGCCTGGTGGCTGAGGGCGCTGCCGATGTATATCCCCGCTTTGGCCCAACTATGGAATGGGATACTGCCGCTGCCCATGCCGTTGCTCTTTATGCCGGTAAAAATGTTATCGACTACGAAACCCAGCAGCCTTTAACTTACAATAAAGAGAATCTGCTGAATCCATATTTTATAGTAGCGTAGCGGCATTGCACTTTAATCTGTTCTAAAAAGTAACAGCAAGTAAATTAGGCTCCGCGTTTTTGTAAAAAAGAATTAATCTTATTCAATTTGGTTTTGAAAATAGGGTGGAAATTCGTTGGGAATCTTTCTAATACAAAATCGCAAATTTCTTTTGCAATATCTAGTTTATTAAGACGGATTTGCGTTTCCGCAAATTGATATAAACCAGTAACAGCATTTTGCCTTGCTCCAGAATTCAAATTATGGATTTTTGCCTTTTTGAGAAAGTCAAAAAATAAATGACCCTGATGTTTCCATATATTGTTGAATTCATCCTTGATTTGATCATTTCTACTCATGAATTCCAAGTGAGTAATTTCGCCATATTTAAGTGATTCTTTCAACTCATCCTTAGTCGTGATTGCATGAATTGATCTGTAAGTTATTAATAAGCCAAGCAGTTCGAGATTAATATCTACATGTAAAGATGAATTGCTAGCACAAAAATCAAGTAATAAATTAATTGCTTTTTCTTTGCTGCTATTCGAACCTAAGGCCCAATTATAGGTTGCGTACATTTTAATAAACTTCCCTTCCCGAAAGAATAAATGATGGTTTTCTTCTAATAATCGAATGGCACTCTCTTTTTTTCCTCTATCTGTAAATAAATAGGATGATAGATTTAAAGTTGCTTGCAGTTTTATTGCTAACGGAGAAGTAGTTCTATTTAAAATAAATCTATATGAACTTATAACCTCTTCTTCATTTTTTGTAAGCCTATTTGTGTCGGCATTTTGGAGTAAAGCCACCTCGTTGTCTAGTTTTTTATCCTTAGAAACCTGTAATAGTCTCTGTTTGCAAATCTTAATGAATCCTTCATCCCTCTTCAAAAAATAATCATTCATTTTTTGATAAATCTCTTTGGAGTAAACTTTGAAGAAATCATTCTCTTTAATTTCAATAATACGCAGCTTGACCAATTCTTGAATTGCTGATTTGAACTTATCTTCTTCGTCTTCTAAATTAAGAACGTACATTAATTTGTTGACTAGATTGCTTAGGTCATTTGATGTAACTAATAAACTTATAGCAACGAAAATGTCCTTAGCAGATTTGCTCAAATAATTATAGATTCTACCATATAAGAAATCTATCGCCATTGTGGATTCCTTTATGTCAATAGCCAATGCTTCATTGATATTACCCGTTTGTAATAGGGTGTGAGCAAACTGGAAAATAAATAAAGGGCGGCCATTAGTTATCAAAAACAACTTCCTTGAGTTATCAGATTCTAAAATGCTTCGTTTCCAATTTTCGATAGGCAATGCGGAAAACTCATTTTCTAATATCTTAATGAAAAAGTCTCTCGTTCCATTTTCGTCCAACTCATTAGTCTGTATTTCGTCTCCTAATTTAAAGTCAGCTCTTGTCGTAACTATTATTTTATGATGATTTGGATTTAACTTTCTTATGAATTGAGTGATATTCTCTTTTTCTTCTGGTGGAAACGTTTCATAATCGTCAACAACTAACAGCATCTTCCCATCAAAAATTTCAATCTCACTAGAATTGTTAGATTCATTGTTGAACATTAGTTTGTTAACCTTTCTAATAATGTCATCTAGGGTTGATACATAATCAGATATTTCTTGAATTGTACCTGTCTTGTAATTGTATAGTCTATCTTTCGCAGAAAGAAATATAATATAATCGAATTTTTTTAAATGTGTAGTAGATAATTCTTCACATACATTCTGTATTGCGGCTGTTTTTCCTACACCTCCGTGTCCCCAAACCGTTGCACTAACCGAATGAGATGTTTTAAGTAGAAAATCAACAACCTTTTTTTTAATGCCTACGTCAATGTATTTGTTATAATTATGTTTAAATAAATTTAAAATCGTGCCGTTAGGGCTTTTTCTTTTTAAACCTGTGCTTTCTATTTCTGCCTCAACAAAATCACTCCACTCTTTAGTGCAAGATCCTGTTGCTAATATTTTATTATACTTTACTTTTCCTAGAAGCGGTTCTTGAATAGAACTGTATAGAAAGAACTCATCTTCTCCTTTTATCTCTAAGAATGGCGAAATTCTTTGGTATGAAGATAGATTGTCATAAAGATATAAGTTGTTTATTTCAAATTCATAGGCATCAATCGCGCAATGCCAAGGAACGTACTCTGATCCATCTGGTTTATATGAAATTCCTTTATAGAAATTATTTTCTTTTGCAGTTACTAATACTAAATCAAAATTATTAGCAAGAATCGGAATGTTTGAAAGTATCAATACTTCGTGCATTTCTTTGAAAGCTTTCAAATATTCATCAGTGCCATCTTCGAAAATATAACCGTGCCCAATTTTCTCATTGCGCATTTTTGGATATTTTCCTATTGTTTCATTAATCTTTTTGTTTCTAAAAAAGTCACCATCAACATCTAGCTTTCTTGTGATGTCCAGAATGTCACCGATTGTAGGATGATAAACCTTGCTCAATACATAATCTTTATCATCATCAGGTAGGCGCTTAATGTTTTTATTCCATAGGAACCCTAAACAATAAATCAATAAATATTCTAAGCGTACTTGATAGTAAATCTTCAAGTCACTTTTTTTTCCGCTGTTTTCAAGAAAAGTAATTTTCCTTTCTAATTTCTTTCTAATGTATTCCATACCATAGATTAAATTCTTTGATCACAATTCATATTCTGTAAAAATAATATTCTTCAGTTACGAGACAAAATGATATGTTTTATATGTAGATGGTCCATATATCAATATGGACATTAAAACAAAAATCCCTTCCTGCATTACACAGAAAGGGATTTTGTATTTATTCCGAATTCAAAATTCGGCATTCCGGATTCGATTACATCATGCCGCCCATGCCACCTGGCATACCGCCGCCCATGCCGCTCATATCTGGCATGCCGCCTTTTTCTGCCGGCTTGTCGGTAATTACCACTTCGGTAGTTAACAACATAGATGCGATAGAAGCTGCGTTTTCTAAGGCTATACGGGTAACTTTAGTAGGGTCTATAACACCGGCTTTTTTCAAAGCTTCGTATTTATCGGTGCGGGCATTGTAACCAAAGTCATCTTTGCCTTCGCGTACTTTTTGAACCACTATAGAACCTTCTAATCCGCTGTTTGCTACAATCTGACGAAGAGGCTCTTCAATTGCACGGCGTACAATTGCTATACCGGTAGTTTCGTCGTCGTTTTCGCCTTTCAGTTTTTCAAGGCTTGCCTGTGCGCGGATGTAAGCTACACCACCACCTGCAATAATACCTTCTTCAACCGCTGCGCGTGTTGCATGCAATGCATCATCTACACGGTCTTTCTTTTCTTTCATTTCAACTTCGGTAGGGGCGCCAATGTAAAGCACAGCCACACCACCGCTAAGCTTAGCTAAACGCTCTTGCAGTTTTTCGCGGTCGTAATCAGAAGTTGTTTTTTCAATTTGCGCTTTAATTTCTTCAATGCGCGCTTTAATCTGGTCAACATCACCTTTACCGTTTACGATAGTGGTGTTGTCTTTATCTACTACTACTTTTTCTGCCTGGCCTAGGTAAGTAAGGTCGGCGTTCTCTAATTTGTAGCCCATTTCTTCGCTTATAGCAATACCACCGGTTAGTATGGCAATGTCTTTAAGCATTTCTTTGCGGCGGTCGCCAAAGCCCGGGGCTTTAACTGCTGCTACTTTAATAGTTCCGCGTAGTTTGTTTACCACTAGGGTAGCCAAAGCTTCGCCTTCTACTTCCTCTGCTATAATTACAAGCGGACGGCCAGCCTGTGCGGTTTTTTCCAATATTGGAAGTAGCTCGCGCATATTGCTTATCTTCTTGTCGTAAATCAAAATTAAAGCGCCTTCCAATTCTGCTTCCATGTTCTCCGAATTGGTAACAAAGTAAGGCGACAGGTAACCACGGTCAAACTGCATACCTTCTACAGTTTTTACTTCGGTTTCGGTTCCCTTTGCCTCTTCAACAGTTATAACACCCTGGGTGCCTACTTTTTGCATGGCATCGGCAATCATTTTTCCAATCTCGTTATCGTTGTTAGCCGAAATTGAAGCTACTTGCTCAATTTTGCTAAAGTCGCTACCAACGCTTTCCGATTGTTTCTTCAGGCTTTCTACAATTACCTTAACCGCTTTGTCAATACC
>JBGAUW010000035.1:0-37562 GCA_044228435.1 Chitinophagales bacterium | reverse complement strand
ACAACACCACACAAAGGTTTAAAGATTTGGTGGCCGAAAATATTCTCATTCGCCGCCGGTTCGAAACGCAGTTTATATTGGGTATTGGCTATTCATTTTTTTATAACGAACAGGGTACTCCAAAGTTTAACCAGTTTTACTTTAACGCGAATGCCGAGACCGCCGGTAATCTATTGGCAGGCATCAGCCAGGGCATCAACAAGCGTCCGGTTAATGCCACCGACCCCAGCCAGGTGTTGGGTGTTAACTTTTCGCAGTTTACGAGATTGGATTTTGATGCCCGCGATTATATCCATACCTCCGAAAAAACGATGCTGGCCTTTCGCCTGATTGCCGGTTGGGGTTTGCCGTATGGCAACAGTGCAGCCCTGCCCTACAGCCGAGTTTCGTTTCCCTATCGTAAGCTTTTTAAAGGGCGCTGTGTTTGTTGATGCTGGCAACACCTGGCTTAATCGCGCCAACGCCGATGCACCGGGCGGACAGTTTAAAATTAAAAACGTAATGAAGGAACTGGCGCTTAGCACCGGTGCCGGCTTGCGCTTGGATTTAAGCTTCTTTGTGTTCCGCTTAGATGTGGGCATCCCCCTCCGCAAACCCAGCCTGCCCGAACCCGACCGCTGGATTATCAACGACCTAAAGTTTAAGAATGTGGTGTTTAACTTAGCGTTTGGGTATCCGTTTTAAGGGGGTGGTAGTAACTCTAAATTTTAGCAACATAAGCTGCTCAGACGGTTGCTTTAATCTCTCCCCGTAGGTGTTTCATCCCGCCTTATGCGGGGGGAGGTTAGGTGGGGGGCTAGCGGAGCCATACGGCACAAATCAACCGGCAGCTTCTCTAATACTTCTTACTTCTAAAAATAGTAAACAGCATGCGTATGCCCAGCACGTTAGCTAAGGTAAAGCCAAGGCCACCGGGTATAGATATATGCTGATACAGTGGTGGGAACTTTACGGCTATAAGTATGGCCGAGGCCATCAGTATACAGCCTATTAAAAAGCCACCGGCTATGCGGTTGCTGGCTAAATCTATTTTGTGGGTTATATCATCCAGCCCTTCGTGCTGTACGGCTACTTTTATTTCGCCTTTTTTAACCTTGTTTATAATGTCGCGCACATCGCGGGGCAGGGTCTCTAACAGCGAAAGGGTATCGCGCGTGCTGCCCAATATGCGCTTTAGTATAGCGCGTATACTAAACTCGCCGGCTATGGTTTTGCGTATGTGTGGCTTTAATTCTTCAATAATATTCAACTGGGGGTAAAGGCGGCGGCCCACGCCTTCAATAGTTATCAGGCTTTTGCTTAATAAAAAGTAATCGGGCGGCATTTTAATGGTGTAGCGGTTTACCAGTTCCAGCAACCGGTTAAACAAATCAGCCATATCCATTTTATCGGGGGGCAGTGCGTGGTAATCCTGTATCAGGTCTTCCACTTCATACTCAAACGTCTTATTGCCTTCAAACTGCTGGCTTACGGCTATGTTTTTAAGTCCCCATATCAGCGTTTTCGAATCTTTATTGGTAACGCCAAATACTATATCGGCAAAAAACTCGGCATCGCTTTTAAGCACCGTGCCCATCATACCAAAATCAATAAAGCACACTTTATTACCGGGCATGGCAAACAGGTTGCCGGGGTGTGGGTCGGCATGGAAAAAGCCATGCTCAAATATTTGTTCAAACAAGGCCGATATACCGCTTTTAGCCAGTTGGTGCGGGTCGGCATTAATGCGCTTAAGCCCTTCGGTATCGTAAGGGTGCACACCACTTACAAACTCCATGGTAAGCAGTTTTTTGGTGGTATACTGCGGGTAGTATTTGGGCACAAACACCAACGGGTTGTGCTCAAAGTTAATGGCAAAGCGCTGCAGGTTGTAGCCCTCATGGCTAAGGTCAAGTTCTTTGTGTATGCTGGTTTCAAAAGCACGCACTATACCTATAGGGTCCAGGTTTACCAGGTAGCCGCGCTGTTCCATTTGGCCCGCCAGGTATTTCATCAGCACTACGTCCAGTTCTATCTTTTCTACAATATCGGGCCGGCGCACCTTAAGCACTACCGGTGTGCCATCTTTTAAACGGGCCTTGTGTACCTGTGCAATACTGGCACTGGCAAAGGGCACTTCATCAAACTGCAAAAATATATCGGCAATAGGTTTGCCCAATTCTTCTTCAACCATCTTTCGGGCAACTGCGCCGTCAAAGGCGGGCACATTGGCCTGTAGTTTTTCAAACTCGGCCACCAGCGCCAGCGGTATTATATCGGGCCGGTTGCTAAGTATTTGCGCCAGCTTAATGTAGGTGGTGCCCAGTTCTTCCACAGCCATGCGCATGCGCTCCCACTTGGTGTGGCTGTGTATGTTTTCAATCAGCTCTTTGCTTAAAAAAGCCTCTATAATATGCGCCTTTACCGATACGCCGGCATCGGCCAGCATATCCTGAAAGCCATATTTAATAAGCACACCAATTATTTGGCGGTACCTGCGCAGCAATTTAAAATTAAGGCCAAATAGCATGTGTGGTTTTTTGCAGGCGGTGTTGGTTTATTTAACGGTTGCCAAAAGCGCATTAAACTCAAAGCGCGTAGTAGCAAATAGTTTTTTAAACTCTTCCATACGCTGGTTCATAGGGTCTTTATCGGCTTCAAACTCCGCTTCAATATCGCCGGGCACAGCTTTGGCCATTTGGTTAATGCGTTCGTAGCGCTCAGTGTTTTCTTTAGTAAGGGCGCGGCAGTTTTCTTTAAGCAAAATAAAATTGCTGGCGTAAGCCTGTACGCGCTCCTTAATACTACCTTCTAAATAAGGCAGCACCTCATTCAGTCTGTTGGTTAGTAAGTCGGTTTCCTGGTTGTAAAATTCCAGTTCGCGCAGCCAGTCGCTTTCCTGGTGGTGTAGCGTGTTAATTGTAGCCTTCATGGTTTGCTTTTTTAGGTGATTGTTTTACGTGCCAACAAAGGTACTATACCCATACGTTTGGTTAGGTATAGTAGCCTCAATAAAAGGTATGATATAAATCATACCAAAGCCAGTGGCTAAACGCTACTTATGAACTTTTAAATTAAAACAAACAGAAACAGAAAAGCACATACAACGTTAAAGCAGCAGTAACTTGCAGCTGGTATAGTGCCCAATCTGCTTTTAGCCCAATACCCTCCGGTTATAAATGGCTGCACGGTTAAAAAAGAATGACAGCCGCATTAATGAATAAACCTTTACTAAACATATTGAGTATTGAACGCAACGGTTTAACGCTGCTGCGCATGATTGATGAGATACAGGATTATGCCATTATACTGCTGGATGTAAACGGCAACATACAAAACTGGAACGCAGGAGCCGCACGCATAAAAGGCTATACCGAAACCGAAATACTGGGCAAAAACTTTGAAGTGTTTTATATACCCGAAGAGCGGGCTGTTAAACCCGGGCTTTTGCTTAAAACTGCCGCTGCTATAGGCCGCGCTGTAGATGAAGGTTGGCGACAGCGGAAAGATAGCAGCCGTTTTTGGGGCAGCATTACTATTACTGCCGTGCACGATGATACCGGTGCGGTAATTGGCTTTGGCAAAGTAACGCGCGACCTTACCGATTCAAAAAAGGCCCAAATGGCGCGCTTGCTGGAACTGCGCAATAAGGAACTAAGTGAGTTTAACTACATAGCCAGCCACGATTTGCAGGAGCCCCTGCGCACGGTAATAAATTATGTACAGCTTATAAAAGAAGATTATAGCACAACCCTGCAGGCCGATGTAATAAACCATTTGACCACCGTAGAAAAATCGGCATTGCGTATGAGCATGCTTATTCAGGCTTTGCTGCAGTATTCGCAGCTGGGCCGTAAATCAGATTTAGCGCTTACCGATTGTAACCTGCTGGTTAAAGCTGTGCTTGAAGATTTAAACGGCCTTATAAGTTCCACCGGTGCACAAATACGGGTAGCAGAACTGCCCGTGCTAAAGGCATACCCGGTTGAGCTGCGGCAGCTTTTTCAAAACCTGTTGATAAATGCAATTAAGTTTGCCCGCCCTTCAGTGGCCCCTCAAATTAGTATTACTGCTACACCACAAAACAACGATTGGCTGTTTGCTGTGCACGATAATGGTATTGGTATTGAACCCAGGCATTATACGCGCATATTCCATGTTTTTCAGCGCCTGGGGCAAAGCGCACAGGAAGGGTACGGTATTGGCCTGGCCAACTGTAAAAAAATAGCCGAGCTGCACGGCGGGCATATTTGGGTAGAAAGCGAACCCGGTGCAGGAAGCACATTTTATTTTATTATTTCTAATCAACTGGTATGAACAAGAGGTTAAAATGTGTGATGTTGGTAGATGACGACCCCAACGATAACTTTATACACGAGCGGGTAATAAAAAAGAGTAACCGCGTAGAGAAGGTAGTGGTAAAGTTGACAGCCGATGATGCATTAGAATCGTTAAAGCATTCGGCAACCAACGGCGATTGCCACCCCGATGTTATTTTTTTAGATATTAATATGCCGGGCATGAACGGCTGGGAATTTTTAGATGAATACAGCAAGCTGGATAAAGAATTGCAAAGCAAGGTTGTAATAGTAATGCTTACCACCAGCCAAAACCCCGAAGATGCTGAACGGGCCAATAAGCACCATGTGCCGATAGATTACCGCACTAAACCGCTAACCCACGAAATGCTGCAGGAGGTAATTGCCAAATACGCCGACCCCGTAACGGGTTAACAACCGGTTTGCCGGCGGCATAAACCTTGCTTTAAAAGGCCCAAAACCTTTTTATGAAACCGCTGCTTACCGCTAATAAACTACCCAAGGCCCCTGAGGCATTGGTAAACCCTAAAACCGAAGCCCTTAAATTTTTTTTAGAAAACGAATTGCGCGGCCTGCACTGGCTGGATACTACCTGGGTAAGCTTAACCCCATATGTAAACCAGCGTATTACTTTACCTCAACTACAACAAGCGCTGCAAACCAACCTAAGCGAAGTACAGGAACAGCTTAACCTTATAGATATTATATATAGTAAGCTGGGTAAAAGCATAACCGGTAAAAGAAACACCACCCTGCAGGGCCTTATACGCCAAACCGAAAGCTTATTGAAACAATCAGCCACCCAAACCATTAGCGATGTGCTTATACTTTTGGCCCACCAAAAAATAATCGGCTATAAACTTACCACCTACAATACGCTGTATTTAATTGCCAAAAGGCTTCGGTATTTAGAAATTGCCATGCTGCTTAAACGCAGCGCTCTTCAAAATAGTAAAGCCCTTAAGCGCAATAACCAATTGCTTAAGCCGGCAGTTAATTTTGATTAACCGGTTGCAACATTTATTTAATTGTGGTAACCCTTTTGCTGTGTGATTTTAAAACATAGTATGAGCGATGAGTTGAAATATATAACTGTAAGCCAGGCCGCAAACGATGAGGGGCTGTTTGCCAAAACTGATATACCGGCAGGTACGGTATTGCTTAAAATTTATGGAAAAACCATCAGCTATGCCGATACGGTAAAACTGGGCGACAAAGAAAGTTACTGCCTGCAAATTGATACCGATAAATATATTGCCTTGCATTTCCCTTTCTTTTTAGCCAACCATAGCTGTAACCCTAACTGCGGCGTTACCGCCAACCTGGAATTTATAACCCTGGCCCCGGTAAAAAAAGGTGAACAATTGCGATGGGATTATAGCACCACCATGCTCGAGCGCAGTTGGAGTATACCTTGTACCTGTGGTGCACCTAACTGCAGAAAAAAAATTGCTGATTTTGATACCCTACCGGTGGCACAACAGCAATTTTATATAGCACAGGGAATTGTAATGCCCTTTATACTACACTATTTAAATAATGTGCAGCAGGCGTAACACAGTTTTAAGTTTGAGGTAACATAACGGGCATGTATTTCATCAAACGTGGAATAACGGTGGCGTTTATAACCCACTACGCTTAAAAAATAATGGGTACAACTATTTAGAACCTATGGCTACAAAAAAACTACATTATGGCAACTAAAGCAGCAAAAAAAGCAGCACCTAAGGGTGCACAAAAACCGGCGGGTAAAAGCGCAAAACCGGCAGCCGGCAAAGGCGCTGGCATGCAACAATCGCAGTTAATGAAACTGTTTGAAGATGAATTGAAAGACATTTACTGGGCAGAAAAAGCGCTTACCAAAGCACTGCCTAAAATGGCTAAAAATGCTACCTCGCCCGAATTGGTAGAGGCCCTGCAAAACCACCTGCAGGAAACAGAAGGACAAATTGAGCGGCTTGAACAAGTTTTTGAAATACTGGGCAAAAAAGCAACCGCTAAAAAATGCGAGGCTATGGCCGGCTTGATTAAAGAAGGCGAAGAAATAATGGCCGATACCGAAAAAGGCGCTATGCGCGATGCCGGTATTATTTCGGCGGGGCAAAAGGTAGAGCACTACGAAATTGCCAGCTATGGCACCCTGCGCACTTTTGCACAAGTGTTGGGGCTGGATGAAGCTGCCGAACTTTTAGAAGAAACCC
Organism: Chitinophagales bacterium; assembly: GCA_044228435.1. GTDB lineage: Bacteria > Bacteroidota > Bacteroidia > Chitinophagales > LD1 > Bog-950. The sequence goes on along the minus strand of JBGAUW010000035.1, from coordinate 31,063 downwards.
TGAACGAAGAAAAAGCTGCCGATGAAACCTTAACCGGTGTAGCCGAAAGCGCGGTAAACGTTGAAGCCGCCGGGAAAGAAGAAGGCGAAGAGGACGATGAAGAAGAAGATGAAGACGAAGAGGAGGAGGAAGAAGATGATCAACCTGCTGCACGCAGCCAGGCAAAGCGTAAATAGTTTATCTTAATAGTAGGCAGGAAAAGCGCACCGCGTAACAGCGGTGCGCTTTTATTTTTGGTTTTAACGCTTATGCTATAACATCAAGTATGAATTTGTAAAGCGCTGTGCAGGCTTTGGTTTGTATTTGCAGGGGTGTGCCTTTAAATAGCTTGCGTTGGTGGTACAGCCGGCCTTTATAATGCACTGCCATAAATATAGTGCCCACCGGTTTTGTTTTGGTTTCGCTGCCGCCCTCGCTGGCAAGTCCCGTAATGGCCGCGTGTATATCTGCCTTAATTACCCTTTTTAAATTTGCCGCCATTTTATCGGTTACCTGCTGCGACTCTGCCGTGTGCTTATCTATCAGCCGTTTACTTATTTTAAGCAAACTGCATTTTAAGTTAACCTGGTAACAGGTAAGGCTTCCCTGCAACACATCGCTGGTGCCCTTAATAAGCGTAAGCTTTTGTGCGGCCATGCCACCGGTTACGCTTTCGGCAAAGGCAAGCGTTTGTCCACGTGCCTGTAGGGTTTTAATTAGCAGGTTAGCCGGTTTTTTCATTAGTATGCTGGTTATGCTTTTACACTGCCAAAACTTTGCCAAGCCCTTGTTTTTTCAATTATGCAAATAGCTTATATTTACTTACACACCAAACCCAAACCTTTTATGGCTTACAAAATAGGAACCAAAGAAAAACCGATGGTGCTTAAAACGCCGCCGCTTAGCAGCGAGTATACTATGCATACCGATGTAAAAGATGGTAAAGAAATTTTGGTATGCACCGTAGGCAAAACCGTATTGCATTATAATATTGATGCACTAAAAGATTTGCATGCCATGCTTAAAAAGCACGGCGACTGGATGGAGCTTGGCAGCGCCGATGAACAAAAGCCGGCTAAAGAAGGCACCGTAGAAGCCTGGGGCCGCTCCGAGAGCAACCCGGTAGGAGGGTGGTATGGTTTAAAGAAGGGCCTGCGTGGCCGTTTTGGCATGTATATACCACCCCTAATGGAAGCCCTAGGTTTAGCCGAAGTAACGCACGAAGCCAAAGGCAACAAAATGCGCGCGAAGTAGAGGGAAGTAATAAATAATGTGCGCAAAAATCCCGAAGGGATGAAATTATTGTAGATACAGCATCCTTGCATTTACTAAACCCGCCACAGGCGGGGGGACAATTATCGTTTACTATTCCGCTATAATCATGTCAATCCCTCTGGCTTTGCAACTGCTCTTTTTAATAATAGATACAGATTTATTAAATTCGGGTTAAACAATTGATTTATGAGAACGATTACTGTAAGGATGGAGAGCGATGATGATGCTGAATTGCTTAAAAGCATATTAAATACTACTAAGTTTAAAAGCGAAATTCAAACTATTGAAGAGGAAGATGATATAACTGACGATGAGTTTCAAATGCTTGAAGAACGCTGGGAGAAATATGAAAAGAACCCCTCTTCAGCATTTTCAGTTGAAGAATTCAATGCAGAGCTGAAGAAGAAATATGGCAAATAGCATATTTGTAACCGAAGAGGCCCAGGCGGAAGTAATGGCCGCTTTAAATTATTATAAAGAGATTTCGCCGGAGCTAAGTGAAGATTTATTGCTTAAATATCTGAAAGCGGTTTCCCAAATTTCCGCGCATCCCAAAATATACCCTATTGTTAGAGGTAATTATAGAAAGATAAATCTCGAAAGATTTCCTTACAAATTAGTATTTAGAATTTGGGGTGAAAACCTAATCATAGTAGCATTGGCGCACCACAAGCGTAAAGCAAATTATTGGCGCAACCATTAATTACTATTGTTTGTATTGGGCATTACCAATGCCCTACCTCCCCTTATAATCTACAAACAAGTTAATCCATATAGCGCGGCTATAGCGCATTATTAAAGGTTGCAGCGCCAGTAGTATCAGCAGCGCGCCGCCCATTACATACATAAATGGCAGGCCCGCAATAAAATACAAACACAGGCAGGCCACCAGCATAATTATAATTACAATAGGGTAGCTAACCCACAGGGCGCCGCTGTAAAAGCCGGGCTCTTTAATAAAATCTTGTTGGCATACCGGGCAGCTATCGGGCATATCCAGCATGTGCGGCAGGTTGTAGGCGTTGTTGGTTTTAAAAAGGTTTCCCTTTTGGCAGCGCGGGCACTTAAGGTTTATAATGCTGTAATATTTAGTGCCCTGCTTTGCCTGTAAACCCATACCCTTATTTTAAACCTGCTACGTGCGCAATTTGCCCGCACAATATACAGGCTTAAACGGCATGCTTACTTCTTTTCTGCACTGTGCAGCTTATGGCAAAGGCTTTTGTATTCTATACACAAAATATCGCGGGCATATACATCGCCCAGCAGAGCGGCCTGGTAATAATCTTTACCCGCAGCTTGTTTATTGCCCAGGGCCAAATGCGTTTGCGCGCGGTAGTAGTAGGCATCGGTAAATAGTTTATTCTGGCTCAGGCAGCGGTCGAAGGTGGCTAATGCTTTTCCGTATTGGTTTAAGCCGCTAAGTGCGCGGGCTTTGTAGCAAAGGTAATCGGGGCGGTTGGGTTTGCGCAGCAACAGGCTATCGAAGTAAGCCAGCGTGGCAGTATAGTTTTTAGCCAGCAGCCAGCAATGGCCTGTCATGTTAATGGCATTTTGTGCAAACACACCGGTATGCTTGCAGGTGCTAAAATAGCTGGCTGCTTCATCGTAGCGTTTCAACTCATACAAAGTATAGCCCAGCATGTATTTGGCATCTGAGTCGGAGGGGGCCAGCTTTAGCGCCTGCTTAAAATATATTTCGGCGGTATCGTAGTGGTGTAAAAAAAAGTAGTTGGTGCCCGCCGATTGTGCCGCGGCCAAATAATCGGGTTGCAGCTGCAGGGCCTGCTGGTAATCGGTTATAGAAGAGCGGAATTGCTTAAGCCCCATTTTATAATAACCCCTGAATGCGTATAGCGAAGCCGCCTCGGGGTGCTGCGCTATCAGTTTGGTAAACAGCGCTACACTATCCTTATATTTTAGGGTATCGGCGGTGCCAAAGCTCTGCGCAAAATATTTATCGCTAACCTGTGCGTGGCAAAGTTGGGTTAAGGTTATAAGGGCTAAAAGCAAATACTTCATAAGTAGTAAAAACGGAAGGTAAGGGTTTTATTGTGTGCGGACTACCATCCTCTGCGGCATAAATAAAACCAGGCTTTCTTCCTCTTTCATGCACCCGCAGTAATTTTACCATTCATTAACGCTGCAATGGAACTACTTTTGCTGTCATTACCGCGCATGCTTACCAACATTAAAGACTGGCTATATACCGAAACCAAAGCCCTGTTCGAGCTAAAGCCCGATGAAAGACTGTGGCACATGCCCTTGCTGGCCGCGCTGTGCATGGCCCTGCCTTTATTGGCGGGCTTATATGCAGGGCATTTAAGTTTTAGCATACTATCGTGCATTGGCGCTTTGGTAATACTGTATTTGCCTGCAACGCCTATGCGCAATCGTATGTTGGTAATGGCGCTTAGTTCGCTGGGCTTTGTGCTATCGTATGCCGTGGGCCTTAACTTCAGTTTTAATATTATACCCAAAATAATTGCGCTAAGCGCCTTTACGTTTTTTGTACATGGGTTGTGCCTGTGGTTTAATTTTAAAACCCCGGGCAGTATATTTTTTATACTGCTTGCATCGGTAGCGGCGTATAGCCCTTACCAGGCCGATACCATTTTAATTAAAACAGGCTTTATTGCTTTGGGCACTTTACTGGCCTGCACCGTAGCGCTTCTTTATAGCTGGTATGCCATCAGCCAATTGCCCGCACCGGTAATTGCCGAAGAGGCCCCTGCCACCAATGCCGATAAACTTTTCGAGGCCGCTATTATAGCCGCCTGTGTGGCAGTATCGTTGCTACTGGCGTATTATTTAAAATTAGAAAGGCCTTATTGGGTGCCGGTATCGTGCGTGGCGGTAATGAAAGGGGTAGATTTAAACCACGTGTGGCAGCGCAGCTTTCAGCGCGTAATGGGTACCCTTACAGGGCTGGCCCTGGCCTGGCTGCTTTTAAAAATAGAGGCCACACCTTTAATGGTATGTCTAACCATACCGGTGTTACAATTTTTAGCCGAGTGGCTGGTGGGCCGCAACTATGCACTGGCGCTTATTTTTATTACACCTATGGCTATGCTGCTGGCCGAGGTAGGCGGCATACAAACCATGCAGGCCGATGAATTAATTACTACGCGGTTAATTGATATAGTATTGGGTAGTGCCGTTGGCGCTGTGGGCGGCTGGTTTTTATACAACCAAAAGCTGCGCAGCCATGCCGCGCAGCAGTTTGAAAGGCTGAATTTTAGCGATAGGGGCGGTGCCTAATACTGCTACCTACCTGCTAATAACCAGGCGCCGGGTAGTAGCATTGCCTGCGCTGGTGCTGCGCACCAGGTAAAGGCCATTGCTTAAACCTGCCGTATTTAGCACTAACTGGCTGCTGGTGCTTTGCGTAGCAAATACTTTTTTACCGGTGGCATCCATCACTTCTATTTGCGCTATGCTGCCCGCTGGTAAATTGTTTTGCAGCACTACAAAATCATTGGCCGGGTTAGGGTAAAGATTAAAGCCGGTGCCTTCTTCAACGTCGTTTATAGCAGTAGCAGTTTGCGCCTCCCATTTGTGGCGACTGAAAAACTCCCAAATAGTAGTGGTGTAGTCCATATCGTTATTGGGTGTAAAAAGCCACTCGTGCGTGCCGCCTATAACCTTATAAAACTCTACCTCGGTATTGTAATCGCCGTTGCCGTAGTGGTAGTGTATAACGGTGCGCCCGTCGTTAGTGGTGTTGGGCAGGCTATCAATAACCGGTGTGGTGTTGGTATTATTGTTGGTTACCCAGTAGTTAACCAGGTCTTCTGCATTGCTGCCAAAGGTGTTAGCCCCGTAGGATACGGTTTGGTCGGCCGTGCCGTGAAAGTGCGCTGCCGGTATTTTGCGGGTGGGCGTAGTAGTTACATACGTGCCCTTGGTGCCGGATACCGAGGCAATGGCCGCTATGCGGTTGCTTAGCTCTATACCCAACCGGTTGGTCATAAACCCGCCCATCGAAAAGCCGGTGGCATATACGCGGGTTTGGTCTACATTATAATTGGCCGATGTAGAATCTATCAGCGCGTTTATAAAACCCAAATCGTTTATGTTGGGGTTAAGCGTAATGCCAAAGGTGCCTGCCCCGCTGTTCCACGCGGTAGAACCGGTTAGAACATTGTCAACCAACGCCTGCGGCACTATTACAATAAAATTGGCGGTATCGGCAATTGCATCAAAGCCAATGCCTTTAAAGTTGTTCATGTTATCGCCAAGGCCGTGCAGGGCTATTACTACAGGCACGGGTTTGCTGCCATCGTATATATTGGGTACGTATAATAAATACCGGCGGGTACTATCTTCAAACACCATGGTTTTGCTTTGGTATTGTGCCGCAAAGCCCGTGGTAAATACAAACAGCGTAATAAGTAGTAAAAGTTGTTTCATATATGCAGGTGGTTTTAATATTAGCTGGCCCAAAATAACAAAAATCGGTATTTACGTAGGGGTTCCCCATAGTTGTTCGAAATCTGGTTTTTAGTTGGCTAAACTAAGCAAATGTCATGCTGAGCGGAGTCGAAGCAGGCATTTGCGCAGGCGGAAGCACTTGTCTTCGACTCCGCTCAGACTGACATGCTTCCTCGATTTTGTCAGGTTTCGAACAGTTATGGGGCACCCCTTGCGGATGCCCTTTTACCAAAGCAATGAAGAATTTACCACGAAGACAGAGAGAATAAGCTACTTGCCCCTGTTTATCCTCCGTGTTTTGTGGCGCTCAAACCAGGGGGTGAGGTCGTTATAACCGCCCTGTTCTTCGGCTAATGGGTTGTTTTCTGTTACAACTATAACACCCAAGCCGCCCATTATCATCTCCTGCAACTCTAGTAAAATAGGTTCATCAGGCTTTAAATCCGCTATTGCTATCTCTTTCCGCTCGTATCCAATAAAGTTTATAGTAAGCGTTTCGTTTTTATATTGTTCTCTGTTTACTCCAACATCAAAGTAGCCGTCTTCATTGGTTGTCGCACCTATTTTTGTTCCGTTTATTATAACGGTAGCATAACCAACCGGCTCTTTATTCTCCGCATCCATTACGCGGCCTTTAAGGCGGTGCTGGGCGGTATCGGCAATTACCGTGGTTGTAAACATACCTACCGACTCCGCGCAACGCAACGTGGTTTTTGGCGCTTCAATATTTACCTGCAAATCATTCTTAGCTACAAAGGCTGTATCGGTTTTGCTTGCCTGCGCAGTATCGGCCTTTGGCTTATTTTCTAAATCGCCCGCGTTGGCTTGTTTGCCAAGGGCTAATAAGCCGGCCAGGCTGGCGGCTATGGCGCGCCAGTTAAACAGGCCGTTATTAACCTCGGTTTTGCGCACGGGCTGCTGTAGCTGAAACTGCGTAAACCGCCCGCAAAGCTGTGCGCCGGGTTGGGTTACCAGGTCGTAAATCTCGTTTTCGGTTTTGCGGGTAAAGTCTATTACGTTCTTTTTACAGCTGTGGCAAAAGGCCCCCTGTTGGGTGGGTGTCATTTCGTTCCAGTTCTGGTGGCAGGGTTCGGCAATGCGGATATGGATATTTTTTGGCATAAGCAACGTTTATAATCAGATGAAGTTACGCTGCATTTTCCATAAAAATATAACCCTGCTAATAAGATGACACGGCTATGACCAAAGGAGTAAAAAACAGAAAGGGGAGAGGGTTTTACCGGTTAGAAGGGCGTCTTTTTCTTCTAACTGATTGACCGCGACCGTCTAATTCATCCTTATCGTGATGAAAATACTCGAGGTAAATAACAAGAATCAACCCTATAATTAACAGGATAACAAGAGGCGACATGGTTTACAAACTTTCTATGGGGTTAAAAACTGGGCGCAAAGAAAATCAATTGCAGCGCGAAAAAAAAGGTTGATGTATTTATTAAATTGTGAAGAGCAAGTTTTAACCTTTTACAATAACTGTTTAAACTGCATTCGTACATTAGTAGCGCGTTTAACAATAAAAAAGAGGCTGCCGGTATACCCGCAGCCTCTTTTTATGTGCAAATAATGCTGCTTGTCTGTTACTTGGTCAGTCCCTTTAGTTCGCTGTTAGGGCCTTTTTCAAAGCGCAGATCGGCAAACTTAGATACGCGGTTGCCAATTTGTGCATCGGCTACGTTGCAGGTAATGCTCCATTGAAAAGCGGTGTTCGATGTGCCGCCGCCCAGTTCAACCACATCAAAACCGTTTTCGGTTTTGTTGGTTACAAATACACCTTTGCAATCGCCTTCTAACTGCACAAACACGCGTAAAGGGTGTTGGGCGTTAATAGTTACGTTTTTAGCCAGTATAGGGTCTATGGTTATATGGGCCTTTCCGTTTACAAGCTGTGCCTGTCCGTAATCCTGAAAGTAGAACTCAGGCGTTTCGGGCGCGTGTAAAGTTACAGGGTTGCCATTTAAATCGGGCACCGAAGCCGAAACTGCACCCAGGGTATTTTGCCATATTTTATAGTGGGTATTAGCCGCCGACCAAGCTTCTACCAAAGTAGTAGAGTTAGCCACCTGGTTGGTGTTGCCATTAATAAAGTAACCGGCAGCCGTTTGTGTATTAGGGTTAAGGTCCGTTTGCAGGGCGCTTATACCATAAGTGTAGGCAAAAAATGCACCACCGGCACCGTTAGGCGGTGCAGCGCCTTGCACGTTGTTAGCCGCACCTACCACACCATACGCCGATGTAAGGTCGGTAGCTTTTCCATATACACCGTAACCTGTTTGTGCGCCGGCAAAGCCATAAGCACCTACAGTGCTACCAAAAAACGAACCACCCGAAGCACCAACTACGTTGGTGTAGGTTTGTATGTTGTTACCAATACCTATTACCCCCGTTCCGTTAGTGTTTAAGTTAGAGCCATACACACCAAAGCCCAACGATTGTTGTGTAGCGCCATATACACCTATACCTGCACCGGTACCTGTGGTGGCGCTGTTTTGGCCGGTAAGGGCAACACCTGCAGCGTTGGTATTATTAAACAACGAAAGCGAGGTAGCAGCTGCACCGGCTACGTGTAAGCGGTAAGTAGGGGTTGCAACACCAATACCTACGTTGCCTGTAGCACCCGAAAGTGCCAGGTTAAAACCCGAAAGGGCAATATCGGTATTAGAAGTAAGCGGGCCGCCTAACTGAATATCGTTACTAAGCGATACATACTTAACACCATTGCTGGCTGCCGATGTACCTGCACCGGTAGGTCCGGTTAACCCGGTAGGGCCTGTAACACCTGGTGCTCCGGTAGGTCCGGTTACGCCCGGTGTGCCTACGCCCGTAGGGCCGGTAACACCCGTTGCGCCTTGTAAGCCAACGCCGGTAGGGCCTGTTGGTCCTGTAACGCCTTGTAAGCCTGTGTTTCCGGTAACGCCTTGTAAGCCTGTGCTGCCGGTAGCGCCGGTTACACCCTGCAAGCCGGTAGGGCCTGTGTTACCTGCTAAACCAGTAGGGCCGGTAGGCCCTGTAACGCCTTGTAAGCCGGTGCTGCCGCTGGCGCCGGTTACACCCTGCAAGCCGGTAGGGCCGGTGTTACCCGCTAAACCCGTTGGGCCGGTAGGGCCTGTTGCACCACCACCCGAGCCGGTTGGTCCGGTAGGGCCTGTATCGCCTTGCTGGCCGGTAGCACCTGCTAAGCCAGGTGTACCCGCTACGCCTGTAGGGCCTGTAGCGCCCGTTGGGCCTTGCGAACCAACAGGGCCTGTAGGGCCTGCCGGGCCCGCCGCACTATTACCTGCATATAGGGCATAAGGCACGCTTATTAATTGAGTAGTGCCCATGCTTATAAAGTTGGTTCCGCCGGTTACATCCAGCCCTACCTCTAAGTATTTAGCACCGCTGCCCCAGCTTACGCTGCTTAAGTTGCCCGTAGCGCCAACGGCTTTGGTAACCAAACCAAACTGGTTGGTAACAGCTGTATCGGTACCCTGGTAAACGGCTGTGCCGCCAGGGGTTAAATCGTGAATGGTAAATTGCAACCTTACCAGGGTGCCGCCCGGCAGGGGATTACCCTGTGCATTGCGCACTACTGCCTGGTAGTTGAAAGCTTGCGGGGCCTGTGCCTTTAGCAATACGCCCGAAAGCATCAGCAGGGCTACCAGCGTGCTTTGTAGAGATTTAGATTTCATTAAATAGAAAGTTTGGTTAAGAAAATGAGGCGTAAATATAACCGAATTAATAAGTTGAAAAGGCCGCCAAAAGACAATTTTGGGAATAAGAATTGTAAAAACGGGCGCAGCGGGCCTGGTGTAACATGTTTATGCTTATTGGTGCTCTTCTTTAGCCGGGGCCGGGGCGGTTATTGGCGCGCAGTCTCCAAATTTCTGCCTACTTTTCTGCCTACCTTTTTTGAGGTTATAAGTTGTTTGTAATTTAATTATTACCAGCCTATTGCGTTGCTTTTTGCCAGATGAAAGCTACTTAAAAATTACAACATTTATTGCGCCTGTTTTGCCCGTGCCAGTGGGCTGCAACCCGCAGCGGTGTTACAGTTTACACTTTTTTTGTAACAATTGGGGTTAACTGAATGTCAAACAACGTTTTAGGTTAAAAGGGCGGTGTAAAGGCGTAACACTTTTTATGTAAACCTTGTTGTGTCGTCCTGTGTCGTCCTGAAAAAAGTTGACACATTTAGGCCTTAATCCTGTAATAGGTTTACAAATATAAATTAGTCCTGCATTCCCTTTACATTTGTGGCGAGGAGGAAACGGAAGTGAGCAATGCTGAAGAGCAACTCACCAGGATAAATCCTCGGCTGACGAGTAATCGTTGATGGCAGCGTATTGCTAAGCCATATTTTCAGCCTAATATGCCTTCAAAAACTTTAAATCATCAGTAGTAGCGCCTCCTTTCGCTTTATAGTAGGTTTTCCAGCGTCATAATTTTCTCCTTCAGGCGATGGCCTCCGCAGAGGTAACGTATCAGTAACGGAATGCAGACGTTGGTTGTTATAAATGGTAACTGCGTTATAAATGCCTTGGCCTCCTCAAGAGCTATACATGAGTTGTAGTAATTCACCTTTGAGAATGCCATTTTATGCTCTCCGCAATTGCATTTCTTGGATCTGCGTCCGGAGTCATACTGATAGGTATGTTTTCATTTTCAAAATCGCTACGTAATCATTGCAGCAATATTGAACACCCCGGTCGGAATGATAGATTAATTTTTTTGCCACCAATTCATTACGAAGCCATTTTTAAGGCGTTTACACATCCGCTATGCTTTCGTCACTGAAGGCAAAACCCACTATCTTATCACGAATAGGCATCAGTTGTAAGGACAGATAGGCAAAAATGTTCCTGCACCCGTATATATTAACATCATACCCAAAGTTGCCCGGTTGTAGGGCAAATCCTTTACCAGTAAGGATGCCGCCTGAACCAATGGTTGCTTCCATGTGGTTCGTGGTGACTTGCACTTGCGCCTTCGCACTAGTAGCGCGTTTTCGCACCTTACCTCAGAGAACATCTCTTCTATTTAGATTTAGTGTTGTAAAATCATTCATCATAAGTAATAGCTTTCGCCCACCTACCCCGCATCGTTGGCTCGGTAGTTGGAACCGCTCTTTGCACGATTAAGTCTTCTTGCAAAGCCTGTTTCTCTAATCCTTTTGGTATTGATAAAGCACTACTATAACAAACAGTGAACAAAGCTGCGCTAAACAGCGAAGCTCAGTTTGATTTCTACCGACGTGACCGCCCAATTGCAGCTTTTTTCGTAATCAATCAATATTGCTCCTTGCCTATATCCAGCATAGCATTCAATAGCTTGATATGCAATTGCACTTGTACAATTCTTATAGGTAACTCTACATCATTAGGTAAGGCTGACAGCTCTTCTGCTCTATGACAAAGCTTTTCCACTTTAACTTCTGTTCATAGGGGCTATCACACTTTTACCCATCTGGCTATAGTAGCATGGCTATCCCATATTTTTTAGCCAGTTTCCGGCAGCTTATACCGCCTTGTAGGTATTCCCGGATAACCGCTTCTTTTTGGTAGTAACTCATTTTGTCGCAAATTTAGTGTCAACTTTTTGTCAACCTATTTCAGGACAAGACACTTACCTGGGGGCAGGTTATACACCAGGCAAATGTCATGCTGAGCGCAGTCGAAGCACGGCATTTGCGCAGGCGGAAGCACTTGTCTTCGACTCCGCTCAGACTGACATGCTTCCTAAAATTTGCCTCCGCATGTACTAATGCCTATTTACTAACCACTTTACTACAAAAATACAAAATAATAAATTAACGCCTATTCAAATCTTTTCATTACTTTTGTGTATTCTTATTAATGGCACTTTTTTATGAACCACGAAGAAACAACCACCACCTTACTGCCCCACCCACTTACGCAGGAGAACCTGCACCAACTACCCGATGCGGCGCTATTAAGCCCTAAGGATATTAAACACCTGAGCGCCGATGAGCGCGAATTGATGCTACAGGAGTATTTGCGCCGCGTGCAAAACATAACCGGTACCGCGCGCGATGCTTACCAGCAACAAATTGACGATTTGCTATCGGGCGAGGTGCGCAACGCGCTTTGGGAAGAGAACCGGGCCCTTATTACCAATGCTATATCCAGCCACCTGCAATTGCACGGCACGGTGCCCGGCAAAACCAAGCTAAGCCTGCTTACGGGCCTTAGCCGCCAAACTATACACCGGCACCTTAAGGAGTATAACACCAGCCCCTATATGGCCGATGAGGCCGATAAGCTAAAGGTAATAAGCGCCGACCTGATGTTTCAGCTGGGGCGCCAGGCTATGGGCGGCTGCATTAAATCGGCCAAGCTGTTTTTTACGCTTACGGGCCACATACGCAATGCCGGTAGTTATTACAGTATCTTTTCGCAAACCACCGAATCTTTCAGGCCGCAGACTACGCTTGCCAGCACCGGTCCGCGCATTGGCAGTTTACCCATTACGCAGCAAGACCTTAATAAGCTGCCGCCCGATGAGCAGTTGCAAATTGCGGATTTGATATTGAAGTATAAGTAGGGCCGTACCTAACGGGTGGGCGCGAGTACCTCCGCACCGGTAGGTTTAGCAGCATACATGCCCCCCGAATACAATGGCTCTCACGCGATGCGAGAAAGGAACAGCCGAATACAGTGGCTCTCACAGAATGCACAGAAAGCGCAGAAGTAAACAGCCTTGCAATGCACGGAATACGAAGAACGCGCGGAAGGAACAGCCGAATACAAAGGCTTGCACAGAAGGCTTAGAAAACGCAGCAGGATATTAATAAACTACCACCCGATGAGCAGTTGCAAATTGCCGATTTGATATTGAAGTATAAGTAGGGGGGAACTTACCGATGCGGGTCCGAGTAACCCTGCACCGGTAGGTTTAGCAGAATACATGGAACAGCCGAATGCAATGTATCTCTCACAGGATGAGAGAAAGTAACAGCCAAATACAATGGCTCTCACAGAATACACGGAAAGCGCAGAAGTAAACAGCCTTTTAATACACGGAATACGAAGAACGCGCGGAAGGAACAGCCGAATACAAAGGCTCGAACAAAAGGCATAGAAAACGCAGCAAGACCTTAATAAAAGACTACCCGATGAGCAGTTGCAAATTGCTGATTTGATATTGAAGTATAAGTAGGGCAGTACCTAACGGTTGGGCGCGAGTACCGCCGCACCGATAGGTTTAGCAGCATACATGCCCCCCGAATACAATGGCTCTCACGCGATGCGAGAAAGGAACAGCCGAATACAGTGGCTCTCACAGAATGCACAGAAAGCGCAGAAGTAAACAGCCTTTTAATACACAGAATACGAAGAAAGCACGGAAGGAACAGCTAATACAAAACCCTAAGAGAAGGCACAGAAAACGCAGCAAGACCTTAATAAGCTGCCGCCCGATGAGCAGTTGCAAATTGCTGATTTGATATTGAAGTATAAGTAGGGGGGTAACTTACCGGTGCGCGCCCAAGTAATCCTGCACCGGTAGGTTTAGCAGAATACATGGAACAGCCAATGCAAGCGCTCTCACAGAATACACGGAAAGCGCAGAAGTAAACAGCCTTTTAATACACGGAATACGAAGAACGCGCGGAAGGAACAGCCGAATACAAAGGCTTGCACAGAAGGCTTAGAAAACGCAGCAAGACCTTAATAAGCTGCCGCCCGATGAGCAGTTGCAAATTGCGGATTTGATTATGAAGTATAGGTAGGGGGGAACTTACCGATGCGGGTCCGAGTAACCCTGCACCGGTAGGTTTAGCAGAATACATGGAACAGCCAATGCAAGCGCTCTCACACGATGCGAGAAAGGAACAGCCGAATACAGTGGCTCTCACAGAATACACAGACAGCACAGAATTGAACAGCCTTGCAATGCACGGAATACGAAGAACGCGCGGAAGGAACAGCCGAATACAAAGGCTTGCACAGAAGGCTTAGAAAATGCAGCAGGATATTAATAAACTACCACCCGATGAGCAGTTGCAAATTGCTGATTTGATATTGAAGTATAAGTAGGGGGGGGTAACTTACCGATGCGGGCCCGAGTAACCCTGCACCGGTAGGTTTAGCAGAATACATGGAACAGCCAATGCAATGTATCTCTCACGATGAGAGAAAGTAACAGCCCAATACAATGGCTCTCACAGAATACACAGACAGCACAGAATTGAACAGCCTTGCAATGCACGGAATACGAAGAACGCGCGGAAGGAACAGCCGAATACAAAGGCTTGCACAGAGGCACGTAAAACGCAGCAAGACCTTAATAAGCTGCCGCCCGATGAGCAGTTGCAAATTGCTGATTTGATATTGAAGTATAGGTAGGGGGTAATTAACCACCGAAGCACCGGTGCATCGTATGTCCCATTTAAAAAAAAAGAGCGTGTCATTGCGAGGAGGCTTTGCGACGAAGCAATCCCCAAAGACAAAAGGCACCGGTAGCGTCAGAACTTCATTAGCGCTAATCTCAGAGGGGATTACTCATGGCTCGTTTATTTTTTAATTGGAATTCGTGAATTCCGCTGCGCTCCATTTGGCCGCGTCGTGCGCAGAGCCGCACTCCTCGCAATGACGGGCTTGTGTGTGTGCGTGCTTCGCACGCACTTGTTTTTTAATTCCCTCTTAATTTCCACAGGAGTCATGGTGTCTGACGCCCACAGCGAGATGATACCATGATACCGGGGAGGAATGGGATAAAATACAGGTGCCTAGAAATATGGTGGTTAAAAAGGTTTGGTTTAAATTTTAGGCATTATTATTATCCTTATTATATTTCCGTTTGTAATGAATATTACCGACGCCGAATTGGCAGCCCTTATTAGTATGCCTAAAGTAATCGTGGATGCACCTAAGAATTCATCAAGTAGGGCAACCCACATTAAAAAGAGTTTTACCTTGGAATCGGTTGATAAGCAACATTCATTTGGGGGATTTATTACCCAAAGCCAAACCTTTCCTGAAAACTTTTCAGTAGGATTAACTTATTACCCTAAAAGCGAAAAAGGCAATTATATTTTGTTGAGATGCAATGGTAAGCATGGGCTACACGAAGGCATTCCCCATCATGCAGAATGCCATGTACATACTACAGATGCAGTTAGTATTAACAGTGGCATGAATACTGCACATATAGCTACCGTTACAAAAAATTATATTACGCTTGAAGAAGCAATTCAGTATTATGTAGAGAAAATAAATTTAATGCCAGAAGATAGAAGAAAATATTTTCCTGCACCATCAGGTATACAAGGTGGATTATTCGACTAATAGATGGAAAAACTTGAAAAAATAATAGAAAAGGAATTTAATAACCGCGCTAAAATCGTAAAGAGAAGGGCCGATATATATCAGTTGTATATCCCTATTTTTCATGAGGATGGCGACATGATTGATATTTTTATTTCTCCTAAAGGTGAAGATAGATTTACTATAAGCGATTATGGGCAAACATTAATGAGACTTTCTTATTCTTATGATATTGATTCTGAAAATAAAGAAGCCATTTTAAAGAAAATAGTTTCTGAAAGTAAAATGGAAGAAAAGGATGGCAATATTATGCTCGTATCTGATGTTGAGAGTTTGTTTAATAATATAATGCAAGCGGCTCAGACCTATGCTAAGGTAGGTAGTATGAAATACTTTAAAAGGGAAGTCATTGAAAGTTTATTTTATGAGATTTTGGATGAATTTATACAAACAGAGTTAAGAGAATTCCACCCTAAAGCGAAAGTTCTGCCCATTCCCAGCAGAGATGATTTGGAGGTAGATTATGAATTTCGCCCTAATGGTCATCCGGTATACTTATTTGGAGTAAAAGACCAATCAAAGGCTAGGTTAGCAACGATTAGTTGCCTTGAATTTGAAAAAGCTGGATTACCTTATTTCCAAAGCTGCGCGGTACATGAAGATTTTGAAAAACTATCGAAAAAAGACCGTTCACGACTAACAAATGCGGTAGGTAAACAATATACTACATTTGATGAATTTAAACATGGAGCAAAAAAATATCTCGAAAGCCAACGTTCAGGAAAATAGATTTTTTGAGTTCAAATCTCAATGCAATGATAAATTTACAATTCGGTGATTTTTTTGATGCCAAACCAAATTGGTTTGATTGGTTGTCACTGTTCGTAAATATCTTCGCAATCGCTTTTGGCTTTATCGGTGCATATATTATTTATGATAGGCAGCGTAAACATGTAAGTGCAGATGCAAATGAATTATTTAGAGACGGAATGAGTGTTCTTAAGGACGCTATTGCTGATACTATTTCTGGGCTTCAAAAATTTTCTGAAGGCTTGCAAAACCCAAATGACGAATTTGCTTCCCCAAAACTAAATGCTTCATTGAATGATAAAATCATCTCAAAAGTCGATTTTACAGCGCTAAGAAGGCATTATGTTACAACAAAAAATAATCAAGCTATACAGCACCTAACAGCCTTTAATAAACTAACAGGTTTTATAGGGTTTTATCACGACTATTTTATTAACGATATAAATTACTTCCGTGATTTATTTCTGGAAAAAGAATCGCAGTTCAGCCAATATAAGTTGCTTTTAAATAATTATTTCTACGAGATTACAGCTGGGCGATATGAGCCTCGTGATAACAAATTCGCCTTAGAATTCGTAAGGATGCACGCTGAAATATTTGCCAATAGAAACATCATAGATGCTGACTTTAACATGCTTGATAGAAATGCATTTAATACCGCTTTTATTGTTCCACTTGCAACAATGTCAGCGAGTTTCATACAAACTGACTCAATGGCAAATACTATAAACCAAAAGGCTAACGAAATAAACTCTGCCAGAGTTGATATAAATGCATTAAAAGAAAGTATGAAAACTAAAGTCGATGCAGATATCATAAAACTTAACGAATTGTTCGAAATAATTACTAAGTTTTAGATCTTGTAATTACATCATCTCCCTTTAATTTTCACCGGTGTCATGGTGTCAGCCGCCCGCGGCGAGATGATACCATGATACCGGTGAGTTCAGTTTACACATTTATATAATTGCCAAACAGCGTATAAATTGCAGCAAATATTTTTGCTACTATTAAAAACACGTATTAATTCCATAACGTGCCATCTAACCCTAATACGATACCCAACCAGAGACCCACTGCATATACTAAAATATTTGCCAGGTAAGTCGCTATTTTTATAGGGCCGTTTTTTTGGCGCCAATACGCTGTGTAATGATAAAATACACCCGCCATTGCACCAGCCAGGGGTGTAATTAGTAAAGGCCTTAACATCCAATATGTGCTCCATTCGGGATTTTTATTAGCTGGCAGAATAAAAAACAGGATTACTACTAAGCCAATTACCCAACCGGTTAATATACGTTGGGCCAAAGGTGTGGTATAAAATGGGCCGGTTTTAAAACTGTTATTCTGTATCATAGTTACTATGGTTTAAGAGGTTACTTAATTTTTGAAATAGAAAGCACTTTGCGGTGCAAAGTAAATGTATGTTTTTAAAGTTTGCAATAGGTGGGCGCAAATAATAGGTGAGGTTTGTGTTAAAACACAGTTTAAATAAGCTATACCTAAAAATTCGATTTCCGTTGTAGTATGGTTATCTGTTGCTGCACGTATATATAATCTGCCGGTTTGCGCGGAGCCCTATTTCTACCGGTGTATTGGTGTTGAGCCCCGCGGCGGGAAGATACGTTGATGCCGGGGTGCATAATTCATCCACCCCCTGTTCTGTGCAAAGCCGCAGAACTTTCCCCCGTCCCGATAAATCGGGATGCAACACAGCCTGGAGGACATTAGCGCCATTATCAAAAAAAGTAGCGTTAAGGCTGTTGGCTGTTTTGTCCCCCGCTGGCGGGGGGGGTAGGGGGTGGATGTATTGTTCTACACCGGTTTTAACGCACATTCTCTAATTCTACCGGCGACCTGGTGTCAATCAACCAAGCGAGATGATATGTATGATACCAAAGAAAATTGGCTGTTTTGTTTTAAAGCCGCTAGCTTAAAAAGATAGAAACTATTTACGCTTACTATTGCGCTACTCTACCTATCCCCCACCTAACCTCCCCTCCCGATGAAAAATCGGGATGAAACACTATGTGGAGGAACTTAAGTAGCCGCTCCGGTTATAGTTTTGTTGTATTGGTTTTGAGGTGTTCGTAACCGCAAAAGAAAAACAGTTATTACTATATGCAACAGAAGTAAATAATAAAAAGGCTCTTTAATCCCTCCCCGTGGGGGGAGGCTAGGTGGGGGGCTTATTGCGAAAGGCGCTAATGAAGTTCTGACGCTACCGGTGCCTTTTGCTTTTGGGGATTGCCGCACCCACTCGCAAAGCCTCGGGGTTCGCAATGACGGGCTTGTGTGTGTGCGTGCTTCGCACGCGCAGTTTTAAAACGCCTTAGGCGTAAACGGCCACAGTACGCAGGCCCGTGGGACGCGCACTACTGTGCAGGGCGGTGCAGTAAAGCCCCATAGTATTGTTATCATGCTTTCCGCAGGGTGCGAGGTGGTAATTCCGTGAGTACCGAAATGCTCCACCCCCTGACCCGATCAAAGCATCGGGTCTACCCCCGCCAGCGGGGGACATAAGCGCTATGCTCAAAAAACAAGCGCTATGGATGAAAAAATCGGGATGAAACAGGTAGCGGAGAAGGAAGGGATAGTAACAGCCAAAAAAAAGCAGGAGAGAAGAAGGGGCATTGCTGCCCCCTTTCTTTCCTGCTTGCGTTAATTATATATACCTGTTTACTTATCTGCTTTCTTAGGGGTTGCCTTTTTCACTTCGGCGTAAGAGATGCCCAGCAACTTGTTTTCGCGCATGGCGGGTACCCAAACCGTTTTAGTTTTGCAATCGGCGTATAAATCTGCCGGGCCATCTATAGTGCGGCCAATGGTTACTACACCCGATTTCTTTTTGCAAAGGTTATATACTACCACGCGGCCTTTATTTTCGGCGGGGTTAACCCAGTCGGTTACTACGAGGCGGTGGCCAATTTTGGCAATACCATCGTACACGCCGCCCATTTGAAAGGCTTTGTATTTTTTGGTGCAGCGGTTTATTTTACCAAAGCTGCCATCGGGGCTGCTGCCGCGGCCATAGTTAGCTACAAATATTTTACCGCAACCGCGGGCAAGTCCGTTAGCGCCGGGCAAATCGCCTTTTACCTTTAGTTTTTTAATGGTGCCTTTGTGGCATACTTTATAAATAGCGTTTTTATCGGTGCTGCTTACAAATGGGGTAAAGCCCTGCATGGTTAAATCGTTGGCATAAGTAATGCCCTCTTTAGTCAGGTCGGCCTCCCATACTTTTTTGCGTGTTTTAATATCGAACACAATAATGCGGTCAACATCGGTTACTGCTATTTTGCCCCAACCTATACCCAGGCCCTTGGGCGAGTTAAGTCCGCTAATGAATTTCTCTTCTAAAATTTTACCGTCTTTACGGCTAAGCATGCTAATAAAGCCGTCGCCATCTTTAGCAGTAGGGTCTAACACGGCACCCAGGTTACTTACAAATAGTTTGTCGCCATAGCCAATTACACTTTCGGGGTTCTGAAAACCGCTCACTTCTTTTAACTGCGCATTTGCACTAAAGGCAGCGCTTGCCAGCAGTATGGTTACTGCACTTACTAATTTCAATTTCATACTTCAATGGTTTTAGTTACCCCTGCTTAACAAAAGGCATTCCACGCCCCACATAGCCTCAAATGTTACCTTTTTGTTGCCCTTTATGTACTATAACACCTTATATATAAATGATTTAATACGCATGGTTACCCATGTATGAATGCAAAATTTATAAGTAAGAAAGCATAGGATTTGGGCGCTTTTAGAAGTGTATAGAAACGTAGGTTTGCGCCACGCTTAAGCACAAGCAAATTAAATAAACAACTAAAATACCTATTATGAAAAAGCTCAACTTCATTTTTGTTGCCTTATTGCTACTTACATTAACCAATAGCAGCT
The DNA here is from genome assembly GCA_044228435.1 of Chitinophagales bacterium. Taxonomy (GTDB): domain Bacteria; phylum Bacteroidota; class Bacteroidia; order Chitinophagales; family LD1; genus Bog-950. Next base: position 11,381 of record JBGAUW010000035.1, on the reverse strand, counting down.
ACGCAAAAACCTGGCGTGTAAACAACACCGCAGGTGTGGTAGCCGACTTTACCGATGCGCAAACGTGCGTAAACTCAGCGAGCGTTTTGGCCGGCGATACTATACACATTGAACCCTCGGTAAACAGCTATGGCGGCATTACTGTAGGCAAGCAGTTGGTTATAATTGGCAATGGTTATTTTTTAACCGGTGCAAACCCCAACGTAGGGCTGCAGGCTAATACCAATAGCTCGGTGTTTAGTAGTATTGATTTTTTGCCGGCAAGTGCAGGTAGTACTTTACAGGGCATTACAGTAACTACCCTTTACCTGGAGGCCAGCAACCTTTTAATAAGAAGAAATTACATTGTAAACTGGATATACTTATATGCTACCGGCAATAACAATACTATAAGCGGTAACTTTTTTAGCTATGGTATACTGATATCATCTACTCCTAATAATATTACTATCAGCAACAACATTTTTAGCGCCAGCACCAGCGTTAGTATATCGGCCGGTGTTTCGGGTACCTTTGAAAACAATACCTGCTACGGCGGCAGCGTAGGCCTGGCGCAGTTTCAGGTAAACAACAACATTTTTTGGAGCTGCAGCTTTACGCCAAACAACAGCGTTTACTTTAACAACATAGGCGATGGTACCCAGTTTGGCACCGCCAACGGCAACCAGCAAAACGTAAACATGACAAACGTGTTTGTAAGCAACGGCATAAACGATGCAGGCTTTATGCTTAAGGCAGGCTCTCCGGCCATTGGTGCAGGTTCGGGCGGGGTAGATTGCGGCGCTTACGGCGGACCAAACCCATACAAAAATGCCGGTATACCTAACGTACCTACTATTTACGAACTGACCGTACCACCAACCGGCACTACCAACATTAACGTAACCATAAGCACACGCAGCAACAATTAATTTGATTGAAGAGCAAGTTGTATGACTTGTATTAAAACTATTTAATCATCAAATTAAACTGAACAGTTTATGGAACAACCTAACACCTTTATAACAAAGGTAAGGCAGCTGGCGGTATGCGCAGGTTTTATACTGGTAATGTTGCAAACGGCACTGGCCCAAAACATTACCCGTGTAGAATACTTTTACGATACCGACCCCGGCTTTGGCAGCGGCACCGCCGTTACCATTACGCCGGCAGCCAACCTTAACTCGCTTGTGTTTAGCGCAAGCATTACTTCGCTTAGCAATGGGTTTCATACATTATATGTACGCAGCCGCGATGCGAATAACAAGTGGTCGCTTACGGCCAACAAATCGTTTGTAAAATACGCGGCCCCTACGGCTATTAACGGCACAGCGGGCAACATTGTAAAAATGGAATACTTTATAGATACCGACCCCGGCTTTGGTGCAGCTACCAACGTACCGGTAACGGCCAGTACCAATATAAATGCGTTCAATTTTACGGTGCCCATTACTGCTATTACAGCAGGGTTCCATACCCTGTATGTGCGCACTAAAGATGTAAATGGTAAGTGGAGCCTTACGCAGCACTACTCGTTTGTAAAGTATACTGCCCCTACGGCATTGAACGGTGCAGCGGGCAACATTGTAAAAATGGAATACTTTATTGATACCGACCCCGGCTTTGGTGCAGCTACCAACGTACCGGTAACAGCCTCGGCCAATATACAGGGGCAGATATTTAACGTGTCGCTGGCGGCGGTTAGCAATGGTTTCCACCAGTTGTATATAAGAACTAAAGATAGCGACGGCAAGTGGAGCTTAACTACACACAATAGCTTTGTAAAGTATGTAGCGCCTACTGCGCTAACTGCACCTGCAAAGAACATTGTAAAGATGGAATACTTTATAGATACCGACCCGGGCTTTGGTGCCGCTACCAACGTGCCGCTTACCGCCGGGCTGGATATTTCGGCCCTGGTATTTAACGTGCCGCTGGGCAGTATTACCAACGGATTTCACACACTTTACGTACGCAGTAAAGATTTAGACGGCAAATGGAGCCTGACCATTAACCGCCCTTTTGTAAAGTATGCGGCGCCTACTGCCTTTAACGGCACGGCCGGCAACATTATAAAGATGGAATACTTTGTTGATACCGACCCGGGCTTTGGCAACGGCGGCAACATACCTTTTACACACAGCCCCAATGTAAGCGCCTGGGTGGCCAACATTAACCTTACCAGTGTGGCCAATGGGTTCCATACCCTGTATATACGCAGTATGGATACGCTGGGCAAATGGAGCCTTACCAACCGCTCTACCTTTACCGGCGGGCAGTTGCAGGCGCCAACGGCCAGTGTAACCGTTAACGGACCTTCTACTTTTTGTTTAGGTGCGGGTACTTACCTTTCGGCTAACTACTCGGCCTCGGCTACTTACCAATGGAAGTTAGGCACTACTAATATTTCCGGAGCTACCGGTATTACTTATGTGCCTACTCAATCGGGCCTGTATTCGGTAGTGGTAACCAATGCTATATCCAGCGCTACCTCCAGCCAGGTTAACATAGTAGTTAACCCGGTGCCAACGGCCACTATATCGGCTAACGGACCGCTTACCTTTTGCCAGGGCGGCAGTGTAACGCTTAGCGTAAACCAAACGGCCAATGCCACCTACCAATGGCGCGTTAACGGCAGCAACACCGGTTCGACCGGCACTACTTATGCGGCCACCGCAAGCGGTGTGTACGATGTGGTGGTAACCAGCAGCAACGGTTGCAGCACTACCTCGGCGCGCGATACGGTTACAGTTAACGCGGCTCCGGGCGCAAGTATTACCCCTTCGGGTAGTACTACCTTCTGCCAGGGCGATAGCGTGGTGCTATTTGCCAACACCGGTGCGGGCTTAACTTATACCTGGAGCAACAGCGCTACTACCAGCTTTATTAAAGTGCTTGCCGCAGGTACTTACCGTGTAACGGTTAGCAACGGCACCAGCTGCACCAGCACAGCCAGCAGCACGGTTACTGTGCTTGCATCGCCAACGGCTACTATTACAGCAGGCGGACCTACTACCTTTTGCAACGGCAGCAGCGTAGTGCTTAATGCCAACACCGGCAGCGGACTATCGTATGTATGGAGCAACGGTGGAGCAACCACAGCTTCTATTACCGTAACATCGTCGGGTACCTATACTGTTACCGTATCAAACGCGGGTTGCAGTAAAGTATCGAGCCCGGTTACCGTTACGGTAAACCCGGGTCCATCGGTTAGTATTTCGGGCACGGCCACTATTTGCCAGGGCCGGCCGGATACCTTAACAGCTACCGGCGCTACTACCTATAGCTGGAGCGGCACTAACCTTAACACTACTACCGGTGCACAGGTTATAGCTACACCATCTACTACCAGCACCTATACCGTTACGGGCACAACCTCGGGCTGCATAGGCACGGCTACCTTTACGGTTAACATAAGCCCTAACAATACTACCGTTAGCACTACTACGCCTAACATTTGCAGTGGCGCCTCGGCGGTGCTTAATGCATCGGGTGCAGTTACGTATGCCTGGTCGCCAAGCGGTACGCTAAGTGCCAGCACCGGTGCCAGTGTAACGGCAACGCCATCAGGCACTACTACCTATACCGTTACGGGTACCTCGGGCGCCTGCACCAGCACCGCCACGGTTACTGTAAATGTGAATACTACGGTAACGCCGCAGGTAAGTATTGCTACCCCGCAAACTACTATATGCGCAGGCACGCAAGTTACCTTTACGGCTACACCAACCAACGGGGGCACCACGCCCACTTACCAGTGGTTTAAAAACGGTGTAGCGCAATCGGGCAACAGTAATACTTACAGCGGTTCGGCTTTTGCCAATAACGATTCGGTTTGGGTAATAATGACCAGCAACGCCACTTGCCCCGTGCCGGCCACTGCTACCAGTAGTAAAATTAAGCTTACGGTTAACCCTATAGTAGTACCTACTATAAGCATAACAGTTACACAAAACCCTGTTTGCGTGGGCGACCCGGTAACCTTTACGGCTACCATTACCAACGGTGGCGCAAACCCTGTTTACCAATGGAAGAAGAATAATGTAACCGTAGGCAGCAACCAGTCTACCTACACACTTACGGCACCTGCTACCAACGATTCGGTATGGTGTATACTTACCAGCGACGCGCTATGTGCTACACCTGCCACAGTAACCAGCGCTAAAATTAAAATGGTGGTTAACCAGGTGGCAGCTGCTACGGTAACGGTTAGTGCATCGCAAAACCCTATTTGCACGGGCGCAACAGTTACGTTTAATGCTACGCCGGTAAACGGAGGCAACACCCCTTCGTATCAATGGTATAAAAACGGCAACCCCGTTGGCCCCGATGCTGATACTTATGTTACCGGTGTACTGGTGGCAAACGATTCCGTATGGGTGGTAATGACCAGTAACGCTACCTGTGCCTCGCCTTTAGTGGCTACCAGCAATAAGGTAAAAATTATAGTTGCTCCGCAGGTGGTGCCATCGGTAACAGTAACCGGATTAACCAGCGTATGTGCAGGTGCATCGGTAACGTTTACCGCCAACCCGACCAACGGTGGCGCTAACCCTACTTACCAATGGTATAAAAACAACGTAGTGCAGCCGGGTAACACCAACCAGTTTACCAGCGCGGTTGCCAACAACGATTCGGTGTGGGTAATAATGACCAGCAACGAAACCTGCCCGGTACCTACCACGGCTACCAGCCCTAAGCTGCGCTTAACAGTTAACCCAACGGTAACGCCTACTATACAAATAGCGGCATCACTTAGCGCTATTTGCGCCGGCGATTCGGTAACCTTTACAGCAACTATTACTAACGGCGGTGCTAACCCTGTTTATCAATGGAAGAAGAACAACAACAACGTAGGTAATGGCACGGCCACTTATGGCACCCGTGCATTGGCCGCCGGCGATTCTGTATGGTGTGTGCTTACCAGCAACGCCCCGTGCCCTTCGCCAGCCAGTGTAACCAGCAACAAACTGCGCATTACGGTTAACCCGATACTAACGCCATCGGTTAGCATAGTTGCTTCGCAAAACCCTATTTGTGCAGGTGCAGCAGTTACGTTTACAGCCACACCGGTTAACGGAGGTGCAAGCCCCGCTTACCAGTGGTATAAAAACGGTACTGCCGTGGGTGGTGGTTTAACTACCTATACGGCTAACGGCCTGGTGGCTAACGATTCGGTTTGGGTAGTGCTTACCAGCAACGCGCTTTGCGCGGCTACTACCACAGCTACCAGCGCTAAAGTATTCATCAGCGTTACGCCCACACTTACCCCCGATGTTACCATAGCAGCAACGGCTACAGTAGTATGCGCAGGCACTTCGGTTACGTTTACAGCTACACCGGTTAACGGTGGCGGCTCGCCAACTTATCGGTGGTATAAAAATGGTACGCTACAAGCGGGTAACAGCAACACCTTTAGCAGCAACACACTTGCCAATAACGATTCGGTGTGGGCTATACTTACTACCAGTGTGCAATGCCCGGCATCGGCTACCGATACCAGCAACAAAGTTTACTTAACGGTAAACCCAACGGTAACGCCTACTATACAAGTAGCGGCATCGCTTAGCACTATTTGTGCCGGTGATTCGGTAACCTTTACCGCTACCATTACCAACGGCGGCGCTAACCCCACCTATCAATGGAAGAAGAACAACGTAAACGTGGGTAACGGAACGGCCACTTACGGCACCCTTGCATTAGCCCCTAACGATTCAGTTTGGTGTGTGCTTACCAGCGATGCGGCTTGTCCTTCGCCTTCAAGCGTAAACAGCAACAAGGTGCGTGTAACGGTTAACCCAATTACACCGCCATCGGTTACTATCACCGCTTCGCAAACCAGTATTTGCACCGGTGCGGTAGTTACGTTTACAGCCACCCCAATCAACGGCGGCAATGCCCCCGATTATGCCTGGTTTAAAAACGGTACCTTAACAGGCGATAACGCCTCTACCTATACCGATAGCACCTTTGCTACCGGCGATTCGGTTTGGGTGCAGCTTACCTCGTCTAACACCTGCGCAGTGCCTACTTCGGCCAGCAGCAGTAAAGTGTTTATGCAGGTTATACCTACGGTAGTGCCATCGGTTACTATTGCGGCTTCGCAAACTACCTTGTGCGCAGGCACAGGCGTTACCTTTACAGCCACACCGGTTAATGGCGGCGCAACGCCCGCTTACCAGTGGTTTATAAACGGAACCCTGCAAAACGGCAGCAACGGTGCATTTACTACTACACAGCTAAGCAACAACGATGCAGTATGGGCCGTGCTTACCAGCAATGCGGCTTGTGCCCAGCCTGCGGTAGTAAATAGCGATACAGTTACCCTTACGGTATTGCAACCTGCCTTATACACCTATAGCTACAGCATTTGCCAGGGCGAAACCTATCCGTTTAACGGGCAGAACTTAGCCGCCAACGGCAGCTACAACGATACCCTGCAGGCCGCAAACGGCTGCGATAGTATTGTTACGCTTAACCTAACCGTTAACCCGGTGGTTACCACACAGCTAAGCGAAACGGTTTGCTTTGGCGAGCCATTCACCTTTAAAGGCCAGCAACTGTTTAACCCCGGCACCTACCGCGATACATTGAGCACCGTAAACGGTTGCGATAGCTTTGTGGTGCTGCAATTGCAGGTTATACCACAGCATACCGATAGCTCTGCGGCCACTATTTGCCAGGGCGATGGATTTGATTTTTACGGCACCAACCTTACGGCATCGGGTATTTACCGCGATACGCTTACTTCATCAAGCGGTTGCGATAGCATACAGGTGATTAACTTAACCGTTCGCGCTTTGCCGGTAGCCGTAGTTACGGTATCGGGTAACGATACGCTGCGCACAGGTAGCTTTGCCAAATACCAGTGGTTCCGCAATGGGCAGGTGTTGGTAGCAGATACTAACCGCGTGCTTATTGCCCGCCTGAACGGTAGCTACAGCATAGTGGTAACTGACTCTGCCGGTTGCAAAAGCGATACATCATCGGCAGTTAACGTAACCGGTGTGGGAATAAACGAAACAACGATTATTGATTTGCAGGTTTACCCTAACCCAACCGAAAGCCGCTTAAACGTGGTGACCGGTAACGTAACCGGAACTACCACGCTTGAACTGCGCGACGATTTAGGCCGCCTGCTTTATAACCGCGAGGTTACAGGCAGCTTAATTAACGAGCAGTTAGATTTAAGCACCTACGCCAGCGGCGTTTATCTGTTGGTTATCAAAAATCAACAACACACACTGGCCACTAAGCGGATATTTAAAAACTAACATCACACACTCTACCTAAGAGTAAAAGGGGGCGCCGTGCGCCCCCTTTTTTTTTATTGGTGGAAGTTTTTTGAATGGATTAATGGCCTGTTCTAAAATTTATCTTTAAGTGTAAATAAAAGTTCGCTGGTCCAACGTTTCGATAAACCATGATTAATTAGTTCCCTTAAAGCAGCTATACTTTTTTCCTGTTCATAGCTTACTCCAAATACCAGGTGGCTATAAAATTTATTATACTCAAGTAAGAACTTCAAAAAGTCTTCTCCCGAATTGCAGAAAACTGTCAATTCATCAGTATCTGCCCCTGTTACAATTTTGCCGTTTGCCCTGTTTAAATAAAAATTAGCAAAACTATTATAGCTCGCAAACTCAACCAAATCAGAATTGTCTTTCTCGGAAACTAGGTGGAAATCTATTCCTCCAATTCCAATGACATTAATGTTTGTATATTGAACTAATTGTATAGCCAAATCTTCGGGAGTTTCCTTAAGAGGCTTTATTAGCTGAATCAAATTCTGGTCGCGGTATGTAATCGCATCTTTCTTGCTGAAGGTGGGTGCCAAACCTTTATATCTGGCAATAATTTGTTCTGAACTTGGAAAGCTTTGGTTTAATTCCTTAACGAAATCGTGGAGCGTCATATAATTGAATTGTCAGGCAATTAAATGCAATTCCGTTTAATAAACGAGCCAGTTAAAAAGAAAGGCTTTGTTAAGCCTCCAATAAGGAGAGACCAATGTAGTAAGGTGCGATACCCCATTAAGTAAAACTTAAATTTTAGCGAATGAAATAGGAAAAATTGGTTCCGTAGGAACCTAATATTGGTAGAAAAAAAACGCCCCCTTCTTTTGCATCCCGTAGGGATGCGACCCTGGGGTTTTACATGGATCGTTCCTACGGAACTCAATATGTGCTGCGAGGCACTCGCCGTGCTAAAGCACGGCGTTACAATATGGAGGCGTTCCTAACGGGACTGAAATGCAAAATACCTGTTTGTGAAATGCATTTGCCGATAGCTCTAATTGCTTAAATATTTATGGCAATTTGCTTTTGGTTCCGTAGGAACCTAATATTGGTAGAAACACAACGCCCCCTTCTTTTGCATCCCGTAGGGATGCGAGCCTGGGTTTTTACATGGATCGTTCCTACGGAACTCAATATGTGCTGCGAGGCACTCGCCGCGCTAAAGCACGGCGTTATAATATGAAGACGTTCCTAACGGAACTGAAATGCAAAATACATAGTGGTGAAATGCATTTGCCGATAGCTCTAATTGCTTAAATATTTATGGCAATTTGCTTTTGGTTCCGTAGGAACCTAATATTGGTAGAAACAAAGCACCACACCCTCATTTGCATCCCGTAGGGATGCGACCCTGGCAATGTAAAGCATTAAACAGGTTCTTTAAGGATATATCGTTCATCGTATTCTATGTTGAACTTTTTCAAAAACTCAATATACTCTTCTGTAAAAGTTCTCTTTTTATGATGTTCTTGCTGGTTTAGGATATATTCTACAACAGCAGGAATGTGCGAAGCGCTATACGAAAAAACACCATAGCCTTCCTGCCATTCAAACTTTTGGCGCGATAGTTTATTCTCATTTACCCACTTTGCTGAACTTCCTTTTACATCCTGCATTAAATCTGCGATGGATTGTGTTGTGCGCATGCCTATTAGCAAATGGATATGGTCTGGCATTCCATTTATGGCAAGCACTTTATGGTTGTGATTTTGTGCTATGCCCGTAATGTATTTGTATAAATCTGTCTGCCATGCCGGGGCAACAAGTGCAGCACGATACTTAACCGCAAAAATAAACTGAAGGTGAACCTGAGAATATGTGTTGCCCATAAACTATATTAATACAGTTTCATCCCTACGGGATTGATGAGTGCGAATCAATTATTTTCTACCAATATTTATTCCCTACGGGAAATTTAGTTTCCCACTTAATCTCGCTTCAGCAAAGTCCGATAAAATTGAACTGGAATTATTTACTGCAACTTACTTATATCTCCCACGCCACCATGTTCCTAACTTCTTCTACACTTAAAGGCTTAACGGCGCTAAGGCCGTTGGCGGTGTATTTATCTTTCAGGTAAGTGATGCTTGGGTTTATCCAGGTGGCGCTTTCGTCGTTCAGGTTATCTATCAATACCGATATTTGGTAGAGGCTGGTTAGCCTTTCAAAGAAAGGCTTGGCGCTGGCTTCCATTTCGGGCTGCTCCATTTGTTTTAGTTGTTGGGCAAAGGCTTTTAGTTGTTGCAAACTACTAAGCAGAAACTCGCCATGCGCGGTGCTTTTAGCAGCGCTGTTTTCTACTTCGGCGCTAAGGGTATCAAAACCTTCGCTCTTAAAAAATGCGCGGAGGATATCCAATACAATTATGTTACCGCTGCCTTCCCATATAGGCAATACCATTACATCGCGCATTATTTTTGGCATTACGCCGTCTTCAATGTAACCCAATCCGCCCATTAGTTCCATGCTTTCGCGGGTAATGTATACGCCGGTTTCAGCGCTCCACTTTTTGGTTATAGGGTTTATAATGCGGAACAGCTGTGCTTCTTTTTTATCACCGTTATCCGATTTATCCAGGGCCTCGATAGCGCGCCATACCAAATAGAAGTTAGCCACGTTTAAAGCGGCCAGTTCGGTTAGCTTGGTGCGGATAAGTGCATGCTCTAAGGCAGGTTTGCCAAATGTAATACGGCCATTTAAAAATTGATAAGCCTCTATCAACGCCCTGCGCGCAGCTGATAATGCGGCCACCGAATTATACAGGCGGCTAAGGTTTACCATCTCTATCATTACCTTAAAGCCTTCAAACTCTTTGCCTACCAGTTTGCCACGGGTGTTGCGCAAAATACATTCGGCGCTGGCCATGCTGCGCACGCCCAGTTTATCCTTCAGGCGTATTACCTCCATGTAATTACGCTCACCGTTTTGCAACGGGTTTTCAATCAAAAATATCGAAAGGCCACGCGTGCCTTTTACATCGTTATCGGTGCGGGCCAGGGCAAATATTAATTGTGCGTTGGCATTGCTGCAAAACCATTTTTCGCCGTTCAGTAAATACACATCATCTTCTACGTGTTCGGCTACGGTAATGCTGGCGCCTACATCACTGCCCCCGGTCTTTTCGGTAAGGAACATAGCACCGGTAAACAACTCTTCTGCATTGCTGGTAGCAATGTGAGGCAGCAGGCGTGCGCGGTCTTCTTCGCGGCAGAACAAATCAATCAGGCGGGCCACACCATCGGTCATACACAGCGGGCAAAACTGTCCGCTCTCGCTCATGGCATACAGGTAACCGCTGGCAAAGCCAAGGCGCTGCTTTTCGGCATTAAACTTTTGCTGCAAAGCGGGCTCCCACTTAACGCGGAACATTTCGCTTTTAACGGCAATTTTTATCAAATCCCAATAGGCAGGGTGAAACCGTATCTCATCAATATTCTCGCCGGTAAAATTGCGCTTGTGCAACTCGGGGCCTTTTTTATCGGCCAGCAGCGAAAGGCTGTTCATTACACCCGCTGCCTGCGCACCGGTATATTCCAGTTTATCCTGCATGTAGGCTTGACCTTCTTTACTGGCATTATGCTTTAGGTAGTTGCGCAGTATTTTATCGCTGTGGTAAAAGTTAGCGCTAAGGCGGTAACTATCCATTACCTTGTTTTTATGTTGCGGGTAAGTGGTTTTGTTGGTGGCAGTAGTTTCCATGTTGCAAATTTTGTAGGGCTAATGTAATACAGTTTTTAGGGAAATTTAGCCGTTAGTTATTTAGAGCGTTTACAAGAATGAACATTCGTTCTTTTAGCTTTTTTTATTTTACTTTCTTTTGGCTTAAACCAAAAGAAAGTAACAAAGAAAAATTCAAGGCCTTTCTACAAATCTGTTAATAGCTTTACTAAATTATAGTTCCACTCCAAAATCCCGATAGCCGAGCGACTTCCAATTTTTGAGAAAATTAGTACCGGTTGTTGTTTTACAAACCCTACCTTCGATTTTAAATTAAAACCAAGTTATGAAAAAGCATCTTGCTACCCTGTTGTTGTTGATTGTATTTTTATCATCTAAAGCTATAGTGGGCGTATACCTTACCTACGATGATTTTAAAAGCGGCAC
>JBGAUW010000010.1:0-162721 GCA_044228435.1 Chitinophagales bacterium | reverse complement strand
CTATGGACTAACCTTAAGGGTGGCTATAGCGAGGGGGTTCACCTCTTCCCATTCCGAACAGAGAAGTTAAGCCCCTCCACGCTGATGGTACTGGATTAAACCTCCGGGAGAGTAGGTAGTCGCCTCCTTATTTTTTAAAAGCCTCACAGTTTACTGTGAGGCTTTTTTCGTTTTTGTAAATCTTTCGAAATTTAATAATATTGAATATGAGAGTAGTATTAGCAATAGCCTTATTGATGATGTTTTCAGGCTGCAAAAAATGCTACATGTGTTATAGTAATGCCCTCGGTATGTATTACCCTACCGTACATGAGCATTGTGTAATGTCATCAAAGCAACTAAAGCAATACGAATTAACTAATGACTATTCTTGTGATGAAAAATGATAATATTCATAGTCGACTGTTATTAAAATACATTAATTAATGGGTGGAAAACCAACATTACCTTTAGTATTATACTTTCTGCCTTAAACATACATACAATGAAAAATTTTAGCACTTACATACTTGTAGCAACTGGATTAATAATTGGTAGCTGTAGCTGCGCTGTTAATTCAGGCACCGTGTCAAATACTGTTTCGCAGGCGGGTACTATGGTAGCGCAATCGGCCGCCTACCAAAGTGCGAAATTAACCGTTGACAATTGGGCTGCTAAAATTGGATTGACTCCGCAACAAACAGCGCAGGTGTTACCTATGGTACAAGAATATTTTACTGTGGTAGGAAGTGCAGTTGTAAATACAAATGGTTCAGCCTCGCAAAAAGTAACGGCCGCAAAAAATGCTTTAGTTACTAAACTTAAAACCGTGCTTACTGTAGGCCAGGTTACAAAGGCGGTAAGCCAGTTGTAGAGATTGATGTTTAAATATTGAAGATTTAGAGGTGCAGAAAGTAGCATTAAGCAATAACCTCCATTCCGAACCGTTAAGTTACCGCTACCCGAGCTAAGGCTAATGGACTAAACTTCTTGAATATCACCAGGGGGGGATATCCCGTTGCAGGCGAACTTCCTTTTTTAGTTCTTAAAGGAAATGCACTATTGTTTTATTGCGCCACCTTAAATGAGTTGATAATCCTCTGCTCGTAAATAAAAACAATATATTTATGAAATAAATAAATAATGAGTGAAGTCACTATTTCTTTTATTTCATTGTCTTCTAGTTGCTATTAGCGTTTATGCCAACGATACGCTTACCCGCGCCCGGGTGTATAATTTCAACGCAGGCGATACTTTTGACTATAAAAGAACGTCTATTTATAATTTGGGCGCTCCATATTCTAGTACTGGATATTCTTTTTCAAGAGTGGTGATTACCAATGTTGAATATTCTATAAATAACGATACAGTAATTATCTGTAGATATCTTTTGCCAGAGGGGAGAACAGATACTTTACGGTTATCTGATTTACAACACTACGAGTATTATGTAAGTCGCGACTCCGCTTGCTTACAAAACTATTGTCAGATAGAGGCGAATTCTGCGTACAACGGACGGTTGGTTAATATCGCCACTAATAATAATTGCTGGGAGCACTACTCTGAAGCTAAATTTGCTGATGGGTTAGGTAAAATATATGATTACTTCAATTGCGGGAATCACCCACCAGATCCTCAGTGCGAAGAGCGAACTGAATTGATATATTATTGTAAAGGTGCTGAGAAATGGGGCACACCTTATTATATTACGAGTAGAAGTTATTTATTACAATATACACCTTTACCGGAAGAATGTGCAATATGGACTTCTCAATTAGGCACTATACAAGAACAAATAAGAACCGGAAATCGCATTGAATGGCGGGGACATGCGTATGTAGAAATGATTTACAGTAATTTCAATTCACAAACGGGGGCATATAGGTCTGATTCGTTGATAGGATATTTTAGAAATGATACGTTGAATCAGGAGGTGCTATTCTCCACCGATGTAAATGCAACACCCTTTTTTTATTATGATTATAAGCGAGCACTTGATGGATTTTGCACCTTTATTGATCAGATATCAGTAGCCGGTAGTTTAAGGACAAGGTGGGGATACGCTAAATTTGGATCTTGGCATCCACATTTCACATCCGCACCACTTTATTACGTTCAAGGTATCGGTGGATTGAATGGCCTTATACCAGTGCTGAAGGAGATAGTTGATTTGCAGCCGTATTACGAATCGGCCAATTTTGCATCGCTAACGAGCTTCTGTGTTTGTGGCCAGGCTATTTATCCTAATAGTAGTGCATCTTGTGCTTTGCTATCAGCTATAAATGAGTTTAGCAGTGAATTCCCGTCGTTTACACTAGCGCCCAACCCGGCTAATGGCTACTTCACTATAAAAACTACAAAAGAGTTAGTTGGTAGCAATTTTATTATTTCGGATGTTACGGGCAAAGAAGTAAGCAGTATTCAACTACCTGCCGAGCAATACGTTTTTAATGCAAGTAACTTAGTCAACGGATTATACTTTGCTTCTATTAGGAAAGGAGCGCAAGTAATAACACGAAAACTGGTTATTCAAAAGTAGGCATGCTAATAGTTTTCTGTATTCCTATTTGACCATAACCTTTATCGCAGTCGCGGAAGTTCTTTCTGTATATACACTAAGCACTTTACCTGCAGCATCGTAACTTTTATTAGCCGCCTCAACACCGTTTACAACAACACTTTTTGGTGCACTGCAATTAATAAACTGCAGTTCATACACTCTTTCTTTAACCTGCCCGTAAAACGATTTGCCATCGGGTGTGATGCTTAACTGTATACCGCTATTATCTTGTTTAAAATCTACATGGGTAAACGAGCAGACATTTTTTCTGTAATCATCAGTAGTGCCATCATCCTCGTATAAATTAAAGGTGCCGTTGCTGCCGGTGTAAATAGTTAGTATCAGTGTGTCTAAAACAGATTCTGCAATGCGTTGCTTTACATGCTGGGTGGGTATAATGCTACCTTGTTTAATAAATACAGGTATTTCATCAAGGGCATAATCAAGGTTTAACTTAGTGCCACCGGTTAGCAGCGTATTATTTCTAAAGTCGTACCAGTTGCCTTTGGGCAGCCACACGGTTTGCTCTGTAGTGCCTTTACTATTCAATGATTTGGTAATTGGTGCTACTATCATATTGTCGCCAAAGTAGTATTGGTCCGGGCAGTTGTAGGCAATATCTTCATTGGGGTGTTCGTAATACATAGGGCGGATAAGTGAAACACCGCTATCGTAAGCCATACGGCTATATGTATATATGTAAGGCAACAAACTATAGCGCAAAAGCACCGCTTTTTTCATAGCCTCGAAGTTAGGGGCGGGGTATTCCCACATGCGGCGCTCAATCTCCGGATCGTTAGTGGCATGGGTGCGAAACACCGGGCTGAAAGCGCCCCACTGTACCCAGCGGGTAAATAGTTCCGGATCTTGCTTGCTGCTTTTGCTTATGGGGTTCATATGTCCGCCAATATCGTGGCTCCAAAAACCAAAGCCAACGTTAGCGGCAGTAGCAGTAAACCAAGGTTGATAGCGGAGTGATTTCCAGTTTATCATTACATCGCCGCTAAAACCAATTTGATAACGTTGATTACCCAACCCGCCATACCGGTGGAAGATAGGTAGTTTAAATAAAAGGTAGGGTTAACTCCTTTAATGCCGGTGTTGCTGTATTGCTGCCAATCGAGCCACCAAAAATCTACACCGGCTTTTTCATAAGGGTGTAGCAATACATCGAAATAGTTTTTTGCAAATTGCTTATTGGTTATATCAAACTTAATAGGCTGGCAACCGGTAGTGTCAAAACCAATAGCGTTGGCAAACTGGCAATACGTAGCTTCGTGCGCTTGCACGCCCGATGCCGGGTGCAGGTTAAGGCAGGTTTGAATGTTTTTATCGTTGGTCCATTTTAAAAAACCGGCATAATCGGGAAAGTATTTTTTGCTCCAGGTAAAGCCCGTCCAGCCATCGGGTGTGGGTTTGTATTTGGCAAAGGCTTCCGGGTCGGAAGATTGGGTTTGGTGCCAATCCATATCGATTACCAATACATCCAGGGGTATGCCGTGAGTTTCGTAACCGGCTACAATATTTTTAAAATCCTGTTCGGTGTATTGAGAGTATTTAGAATACCATACACCAAAAGCAAATTTAGGCGGTAGCGATATTTTGCCCGAAATGTGGGTGTAATCCAACAAGGCGCTTTTATAGTTATTGCCATAGCCGAAAAAATACCAATCGGTGTTGTGTGGTGTGCCGTTGTTTTGCACCCAGGGCCAATCGCTGTTATCAAAGTTTGGCTTTTGCGAATCATCTACCAGTGCCCAACCGCTACGCGAAATAACTCCATCGTCCAGCTTTATTTTTTTTATTGTTTGGTAGCTGAATGTTCCTGAGGTGCCATCAAGTGTTCGCGTAGTTCCTTTTAAGTTTTGCTTATCATTTAAACCTGGTTTCCAGGTAAAGTTGCGGGCCTGGTCATGGTATTCAATTTGCAGGTTTTTTGAATTAAAACTACCACTGTTTAACGTGTAACGCAACTTTAAGTACGAGGTGGTTATGAGCAAGATGCCATTTTCGTTTTTTGTTTCGAATACAGGCACCGGTAAGTTTCTATTTTGGAAGGTGATGGTGGAAAGGTCGTTAAAAACAGAATCGGGTGCGTATTCCATCCGTATAACTCTATCGGTGAGAATAGTAAAACGGGCTTTGCCGGAAGTTACAATTGCCTTGCTGTTGGCCGCAGGGGTATAGGCTTGGGCGACACAATTAGTTACTGCTAAATAGAGCATGAAAAAAAACAGACACTTCGGCACTTGAAGTTTTAGCATGGTGGGGTTTTATGATAGAAGAAAAGTAATGTTTTATACTAAAACACACAATGCGCTAAACAATTACCACGTAATCAAATCCTGACTTAGTGTATTTAAAGCCTGCCTGTTCGTTAATATGAATCATAGGTGCATTGCGGGCGTAGCAGTCGGTAGCAATGTGTTTGATTTCGGGATAGTTATCGGCTACATGCAAAGTCATTTTAGCCTTTAAGTATTTGGCCAATTTCCGGTTGCGCAATTCAGGTAAAACATAGGTTAATGCCTGCGCAGCTATCGCGTTATTTTGCCAGGTAAGCACATTGGTAAAAGCAGCAATTTTATATGCTTCTGTAAATAGCAAGATCACGGTTTGTATAGCGCCGGTGTTTTTGCGGTTTTCTATTCTTTCTAATTCATCAGCTACCGTAAAGTAAGGTGTGAAAGAGGTCAGGTTGTTAGGTATGTCTTTTAAACCTGCATTAAGGGTCGCCACAAATTCGGCTAAGTATTTTTCGGGCAAAAGGGTGTATAGTTCTTCGCGTAAACCGGTAAGGTCTGCACTGCCAATCCATCGTTTCAACAACTTGCGGCCCAGCGCCGCGGTTTCAATTTTCATGTAACGCTGTTCATCTAACTGTTCCCCCTTTAAAAAATGTACCAGATGCTGTTTGTAATCGGTATTTGACTTTATAAAAATAAGAGGGGCATTAAATGCTGTGGCCCATTGTTTTATTAAATGCTTTACTTCGGTTTCAAAAATTGTATCATTTATGGGTTCCAGCAAATCGCCGGTAAGTGCAAGCGCTTTCTCGGTTGGGCTGGTACTATAAGCCATACCCTCCAGCCAGCCAATTACAATGCCTTTATTTAGCAAAAGGCACTCGCGCCGTTTGGGTATTGCCAGTAGTTCTAAAGCGCGCTTGCTATAATCAGAGAATGGCTTGGGTTGTTTATTTAAGGCTGCCATCAGCTTTTGATGAAAACTGTAATAAGCCTGCAAATCGCTTTCGGTTATATTTTTATCTAACTCTTTAAACGTGTAAGCGGCCGGCATAGGGGAATTTTATTTTTTTACTGAAGCCTTAGAAGATGTACTTGCCGCACTTTTTTTAACCGGCTTTTTAGCGGATGCAGTTGCAGAGGTAGTTGCCAGCATTTTTTTGTTACCCAGTTCTTTTGTAAAGGCACTTTGCAGGTTAGTTACGGTTTTATTAAAAAATAAAGCCAGCGCAGTAAACTCCGTTTCCGATACCTGGCAGCCTTTTAAATATTCCATTGTGCCGGTATAATCGCAGGGCTGCCCCCCTTTAAAAGAGAAAATGCCGGCCTCGGTATAATTTTTAGGGTCGAAGTGAAAGTAGCGCACGTTGTTTACTTTAAACATAGCCTGGCCTGCGCTGGCTTGTATGCTTATATCGTATTTAATATACAGCATGCGTATACTGGTTTTAGTGCCGCCAAAATATTTTACTATGCCCTGGCCTAACACCCGGTAAGCAGCAGGGTCTAGGGTTTGCAGCGGGTGATGATTATCGTAAGCTTCTTCTACCGCCTGTTTGTTTTTTACTTTGGCAGGTTCAGGCGCCTCGGCATTTTTTGCGGTAAATAATGCCCCATGCGAGCTAAACCAGTTTTCTGCTGCTGAGTAAACATCGGCCGGCTTAACTTTGGCGTTTAGTTTTATGGCTTTTTGATAATCGGTAATTATAGTTTGCTGCTGGGCAAAAACTATATTGCATAACCTAGCGGGTACTAAAAAAAGTAAAAAAGCTTTCATGACAGATGGGTGGTTTATGCGAATAAAATACATTTATTTTAAAGCTATTTGTGTTTTTGGCCATTGCCCGCTGGCACGGGTATTGTAGCTTTACGTGTATGAAAAAGCAAGACTATAGCAACCACATATTTTACTACTGGCCTCACCATTTTTTGTTTTATGGCCTCGTGCTTATCACCTCAGGTATTAGTATTTATGGAGTTGTGAAATACCCCGAGCAGCGGTTTTTATGGATTATAATATGGGTGTTGGTGTCGCTTACAGGCGGCCTGGCATTTATGCTGCGGCAGCACTACGCACTAGGCAACCAGAACCGAACGGTGCGATTAGAACTACGCTTGCGCTATTATATACTTACCGGAAAGCGCTTTGAGGAAGTAGAAGCGAAACTCTCTTTTGGTAAACAGGCTGCACTGCGTTTTGCCCCCGATGAGGAGTTTGTGCCTTTAATTGAAAGGGCGATTAAAGAAAATCTTAGTGCCGATGAAATTAAGCGCAGCATTAAAAACTGGTTACCCGATACAAAGCGGGTTTGATTTTTGGGATTATCTTCCATTTATGAATCCTGATTTCGATTATTGGTTTAAGGCAAATTTTCAAGCTGGTTTAGCTATTTGCAGCCGATTTGATACGATGTATATTGCATTGAACAGACTACTGCAAAAAACAAAGCCCTGCATTGTAGAAACGGGCGTTATGCGCGCGGCAGATAACTGGCATGATGGCAAGAGTACTTTAGTGTTTGGATGCTACAGCAAAAAGTATAATGGCTTTACCCATACCGTTGATATTGATGCGGGGGCTATGGAAATTTGCAAAAAAGCTACTTACCAGGTGGCTGATTACATTGAGTATACTGTTGCTGATTCGGTTACTTATCTAAAAACTTTCAACAGTAAAATAGATTTGTTGTATCTGGACTCAATGGATTGCCCTGATAGTGATGAATTAAATACACCGGCTTTAATAGCTTCTCAGCAGCATCAGTATAACGAAATTGAGGCTGCCTTTGATAAGTTGGCCGCTGGCGCTATTGTATTGTTAGATGATAATGACCGAATGAACGGGGGTAAAACAAAACTTTCTAAATTATTTTTACAGCAAAATGGTTTTACCGAATTGATAAGCTGGCGGCAATCGCTATGGGTGCGAAATTGAGGAGCTACAAAATAAAGTCGTCGATAAAATTGGTGGCGCGGTGGTGTAAGCCAAGCCCGGTGGTAATTATGCCATAATGTTGCACTAACGAATAATTGGTGGCGTATATTTTCAGGTTGTATTCTCTGCAAAAATCGCGCAGCACCATATCGTATGGCACGGTACTAAATCTATCCAGTATAAATTGTCCAAAAGCGCGTGCTGCCCAAACGGGGTAGAGCATAGCCTGGGTGTTAGCAAACCTGGCTATGGGAAACGGCACCAGCCTGAGTTGATTATCACTTGTGCGATTGTATAGCGAGTAGAGCGCTACAATACTATTTTCATCAGGCACCAGCTTTTCTACTTCGGCCACATAGCCCATAAAATTTTTCGATACTATTACATCGTCCTCTAAAATTAAGCCATCGCGTGTATTTAAAAGTGTTTCGGCATAATTATAGGGGCCGTTCAATTGTACCTTATCGAAAAGTTTTTCGGTACGATAAACCCTTGGAATTTTGCAGGTATAATCAAAATGCAAAGCAGCTATAGTATCGTATAGTCCGCTAGCCGGTTCGGGCTGATAGCCAAACACACATTCCAGCATTTCAGGTGGTTCCTGCCCCTGAAAAAAGAGCTCTACTTCAATGCCTGGTTCGGTAAAGCTGTTTAGGGTTTGATATAAATAGGAAGGCTGGCGGGCGCAGGAAACTATGCTAACTGTTTTCATAAAAACCCCGATGTAGAATCTTCTTTATAGTTTTAATATAGGTTTCGCGCATGTTACTTATGTCATATTGGGCTGCCCAGGTTCTGCGCTCTTGGGCAACGTTATAAATACTACTGCGTTGCTCAAAAATTTGCTGCATATATTCCGATGCCTGTTGTAAATCGGGCATAAAAAAATTGCCATAAGTCTTATTAAATACTTCGTAGTGGGCAGGTAGTGCTTTTATTGTATCTACCGCATATACCAAACCGCTGTTGCAAATAGTTTGGTGAACGGTATTGCCGGATAAAACTACCGGCAAGCCCAACGCCATGGCTTCACGGGGGGTAACCGAAAAGCCTTCGCCCATGGATAAAAAAACATAAGCATCCAACGATGCCATAAAAGCCACATATGCATCGGGCGCAAGGGTAACTATACTTAGCTCTATACGCTCATCGTTATCTATAGCCTTGCGCACTTGTTCTACTTCAGCAGGTAAGCCATAGCGGCTGTGTATTCGCAGTTTTACTTTTTCGCCGCCAGTAAAAGCGTTTTTAAATGACTCTATTACGCCGGTAATGTTTTTACGCATCCACAAAGCTGAACTAATTCCAAAAGTAAATACTTCGTTCGCTTGCTGCTTTAGAGGTTGATTAAGGAATTGCTGCAGGTAGCAGGCCAGGGGTAAAACTTGTATGGGTTTTATTACTCCGCTGGATTTATACACGCTTACCAGCCATTCGTCGGGTACCCATACGCCATCAAAAGAAGAGTTAATGATACTTACCCATTCAGCAGGGATAGCGGAGCTCTCAAACATTGAGTAGCATATTTTAATGCTACTATCACCGGGCATTTTTCTAAAGGGTTCAAAGTTTTTATCGTGCCAAAGAACATCGGTATAAATGGTAAGCTTACCGGTGTCTGTTTTATGGGTAAGCTTTTTAAATAGTTCGGGGGCTATATCCTGTGCTCTTGGTTGGCGCGTGGCTGTGCCATTTATAGTAAATGCACTCTCAAGAATTTCTCCAAATATTATTCCGTGGCGGCCAATACTATCACGGCTGTTGATATGGCTAACAATAGTTACATCGGTTTGTTGTGTTTTCAGTTCGCCTGGCGCATTAAGAGCTAATTGCGGTATCTTAAACAATAATTCATTTTGAATAAATACATCCAGCAATTTTTGAAACGAAGCAGAAAATTGACCTGTGGCTAATTGATTTGAAAGCAAGCGCTCAAACATTTGTATTTCTGCAGGGTCATTAAACTCAATTAACCATTCATTTTTATTAAGCTTTAAAATAAAAGCATCGTCTGTTTTTTCTATTTCAGTTTCAGGGTTTAGTAGCAGGCGTTCGTAGGTTGTTTCGGGTAGTATAGCAGTAAGTAGTTTTAGCACGTGCTTCATTACTCTTTCGGGGGTAATGGAATAGAGGCAAATGCGGTGCTCACAGTTTATCGAAACATCGTAATTACAGGCAATGTGGCATACGCCTTGTTTACCCCATATTACTTCTGCGTGCTCTGCAAAGCTACTCCAGGTACCCGGACCCGTTGGGCCATGTATGGCTACGGTTGGTATATTGTAAGCATCTGCCAAATGCGTAATACCGGAATCGTTACCAATATGGAACAGGGCGCCCGATAGAACACCGGCAATATCTTCCAGTTTGCCCTGCGGGGTGCTAACACGTTCCGGTACAACTTCAAAAATATCCGCTAAGGTGGGATCTTCGGGGCCCGATATTACTCTGCATTCCAGCTCTTCAAATTCAGTAAGCAGCAACTCAATCAACCGGCCAAAGTATTTAGCAGGGTAATGTTTAGCTGCAAAACCCGCCCCTGCATGCACAGTAAAATATAGTTTATTATCGGTAACGCTCTTTTTAAAGTAAGGAAAGCCCGTATAGGAGTTATCGATTTGTGGATGTAGGGTTGCCACGGCATCCAGGTAATGCCTTATGGCATGTTGATTTAAGCGGCGGTATGAAGGGAAATTCATCTGGTGTTCGTTTCCTTCATCTTTTTTAAACGATGGATAGTTTTTTAAGTCAATTACTTTATCGTATTCATGCAACTTAGCGGTGTGAAGGTAGTCTTCGTTAAAAAGCGTTATGCCGGGCAGCTGCTTTTTTAAAAGTCCCAATAGCATGGGCGGAACACATAATGAAACCTTATTTGATACGGCAGCAATTTTATTAATGGCCGGTAAGGCAAAAATGAAATCGCCAAGGCCTCCAAAGCTTTTATAAATCAGCACATTTTTCCAATGTGCATTCCTTTCTATTTTAACGGTAACTGCATTTTTAACCTGTTGCCAAAACAAGTAAGGAGCATCTTGTATTGCCTCGCGTGCTACTTCGGGATAGGCGGGATAATAAGGGTTAGAATGAAACCCCACTCTATCGTTAGTAATAGTTTTGCAACCGGATAAGAAGGCCTCGGCAGCCACGCGACCGCATGGCTCCGGTAAGCGGGGTTTGAAAAAAAAGTATTCGGATTTTGATAGCGCAGTTAGCACCTCTGATGGTGGCTGCTTACCTTTTACGGATAGGTTAGGGGGTAATTGGCGGCCTAACTCGTCATCGCCATAAACCAGCACCTGCATATGCGGATTGGCAATTGCAAAATCTATCAATTCGTTTCCGCCTTTATTGGTACATAGCTGGCTGGCAAAGCATACCGTGTTTTTTTGTTTAGCGGCAGGTTGTATAGCCGGGTTAATAAGGGGAGGCACTATAAAGTGATTGCCTATAGCCTCGCCATACATTTCGCTATGCAACTTATAGTGTTTAGGCGATGTAAAGACCGAAAGGGCAGCGTTTAAAAAAAGATTGCGGTGAGCGTTCACCCGTTGGCCCTTACAACAGCCCTTTACGTTTACATCTACAAAGCACATGGCGTGCCTTTTTTCGCAAAAGTTATAATCGTGTTCCCACTTTACATAAGGCTTTTTGGTTTCAGCTAAATAATCAATTAGTAAAAACTCGTAAGGGCAATTAAAAATGCTGTTTACAATTACAAAATCACTTTCGTTAATCAGCTGTTTTGTTTTGCCAAAATCGCTAAGGTCATCGTAGCAGGTTAATATACCGCATTCTTCAGCTGTATCTAATACTCTTTTGTTGGATAGCTCGGCGCCGCCAATAAAATCGATTGCAGTATCGTGCAGAAACGCTGCCTTTAACATAAAGAGTAGATGTAGTGCTTATGTGCAAAGCGCAAACAGAGCGTTGCCGATAATTTACTTAGCAATAACCAAACGGATGCTACCTGTGCCTTTAACTGTAATAACCGAAAGATAGTAAGTCCCTTTGGCCAGCTGCTCTGCATTAAACTGAATATTGTTAGTGCCGGTAACAAGTTGTTTCGATTCGCGCAGCATGGTTCTGCCAATTAAATCGGTAATAAAAATCTCGGCAGGGCCCGTAGCTTTTGCTGTTAATTGCAACTGAAAATTCCCATTTGAGGGATTGGGGAAAATGCCCATATCCAACGACTCGGGTTTATAAGAATTAATACCTGTGGTGTAACCATCGTTATAATAGCCATCATTATAGTAGCCATCGTTGTAATACCCATCAAAGTAGTACCCGTCATCATAATACCCATCGGTAAAGTAAGCATCGGTAAAATCAGCCGGGTTTCCTTCACCTTCATTAGGTTTTGCGGTTAGGTTGCTTAACCCAAAAACCGAAATACCCGAAGTAACAAGCAAGGTTTTGCCTGAAATTTTTATGAATTCGCGCCTGCTTTGATTTTTCATGCTGTTGAGATTAGTGCGATAAATTTAAAAAATAAATCAACACGTAACATAAAAACTATATGTTTTGGGTATTAAAAAAGCCCTTCCGGTTTCTCGAAAGGGCTTTTTATTTAAAGTCGGTTTTCTAAAGTTGGCTTATGCAAACTGTAAGCTTACTTCTTTAGCTAAATCCTGCAATAGTTTTTCCATTGCTTCGTCCATTGGCTTGTTAAGCGCCTTTAGCTTATCAGGGAAACGGCTTTCTAATTGAGTAAGGAAATCTTTTTCAAAATCTCTCATTTTGTTTACCGGTACCTTGTTTGCAAGGTTTTTAGTGCCTACATAAAGTATGGCCACTTGTTTTTCAACTGTAAACGGAGTGAACTGAGGTTGTTTCAAAATTTCCACGTTGCGTGCACCTTTATCCAAAACGGCTTTAGTTGCAGCATCCAAATCTGAACCGAATTTAGAGAAGGCCTCCAACTCGCGGTATTGAGCCTGGTCAAGCTTTAAAGTTCCCGCAACTTTTTTCATCGATTTAATTTGAGCGTTACCACCCACACGGCTAACCGAGATACCTACGTTAATTGCCGGACGGATACCTGAGTTGAATAAGTTCGACTCAAGGAATATCTGACCATCGGTAATCGAAATTACGTTGGTAGGAATGTAAGCCGATACGTCGCCCGCTTGTGTTTCGATAATAGGCAATGCGGTTAATGAACCACCACCTTTTATTAAATGGCGGATAGACTCTGGTATATCGTTCATTTGGGTAGCTACTTCTTGGTTGGCGTTAACCTTAGCAGCTCTTTCAAGCAATCTGCTGTGTAAGTAGAATACATCGCCAGGGTAAGCTTCGCGGCCCGGAGGGCGTTTTAATAGAAGAGAAACCTCGCGGTAAGCTACCGCTTGTTTAGAAAGATCATCATAAACAATCAATGCCGGGCGGCCGGTATCGCGGAAGAACTCGCCAATAGCGCAACCTGCAAATGGTGCGTAGAATTGAAGAGGAGCCGGATCGGCAGCTGAAGCACACACTACAGTAGTGTAGGCCATAGCACCGTTTTCGGTTAAGGTTTTTACTATACGGGCAACGGTAGATGCTTTTTGTCCGCAGGCAACATATACACAGTAAACAGTTTCGCCTCTTTCGTAAAATTCTTTTTGATTAATAATGGTATCGATAGCAACGGCTGTTTTACCTACCTGGCGGTCGCCAATGATAAGCTCACGCTGTCCGCGGCCGATAGGAATCATCGCATCAATAGCTTTAATACCTGTTTGCAGCGGTTCGTTTACCGGTTGGCGGTAAATTACACCGGGTGCTTTTCTTTCTAAAGGCATATCATACACCTGGCCGCTAATAGGGCCTTTGCCATCTATTGGTTCGCCCAGTGTGTTTACCACACGGCCTACAAGGCCTTCGCCTACTTTTATCGAGCCGATAACGCCGGTTCTTTTAACCGTATCGCCTTCCTTAATTTTTTCCGAAGGGCCCATCAATACCACCCCTACGTTATCTTCTTCAAGGTTCAATACAATGGCTTTAATACCGTTGTTGAACTCTACCAGTTCACCCGCGCGGGCGTTGGTTAATCCGTAAACGCGGGCAATACCGTCGCCCACCTGTAATACAGTTCCTACTTCCTCCAGCTCGGCAGCGCTTTTAAAGCCTGCTAACTGTTCGCGGAGAATCGATGAAATCTCATCGGGTTTTACATCTGCCATGGTTCTTTATTATTATTGGTTTATTATGTACGTATTCTAAATACAAAAACAGCTTTTTCAAGCGGGCGCAAAGATATTATCGCAAGCCACATTTTCAAATGAAATTTAATGTATTGGCGGGGTAAATGTATACAGTGCGAGGGCCACGATTAGCAGAATGCTATGAAGAGGGGTGTTTTAATCCTTTAACTGTCTGATTGTTAAATATTTAAACTAACAGCAAGGGCTGCTTAGCCACCTTTTTTAGCTTGCAAAGGCGATAATTTTTTATTTAGCTCGTTAAGCTCGGCCAGCAGGCGTTTCTCCTGTTCGGGTGTGCAGCGTTTGCTCCAAAGTAAAAAATCGAGCGCTTTCTTTTTAACGGGCGGGTTATCGTCAATAAAGCCTGAGTTGGCAAAAATTACCTTCAAATCTTCATCAATATGCTTGTTAAGGCCCAAAAAAGAGGGTAAAAAATGCTCCAGCATTAACCGCATAAAACGCAATTCGGGGTCCTTTGCGTCGCGTTCTACGGCTGAGTTTAAGTGGTTTTTAGCCTTCATTACATACTTCAGCTTGGCCCAGTTGCCATCTACGTGCTGGCAGTAATAACCATTGCAAATGCCCAGGTAGCTCTCTTCGGCGGGAGTGCGTTTTTCAATAAATTCCAGTTTATTCATTAGCGAGTCCAGCGCCGATTTTCGCTCTGTGGCCGAAAAGAACAAATCGCGTAATTGCTGGCGGTTTAGCTGCTGGCTAAAGGTATCACGCTGAAAAAGTAAGAAGAGTAAAAACAGGCATCCTTTCATAACGGCGTGTTTGATGTGACCGAATATAAACCTTTAAAACATGAATGCAGAATACTTTGTGTTATATACTAATACGTAAAAATTAAATTCGCGGTTCAAAAAATGAAGCATTTATGAAGGTATTGATTATTGGCGCCGGCAACATGGGTAAAACCTACGCCCGCAGTTTTCTTAGCAGCAGGTTTATCGATGCCGGCGACCTGTATATACTAGAGCGCTCCGGCGGGAGTGTAGAGGCTATAAAAGATATACCGCAGGGCAATATCCATCCGCAAGCAGGCGAGTTTGTTAGCCAGGCGGATATTATTTTGCTGGCCGTAAAGCCGCAGGATTTTCCTGCCCTGGGTAAGCAAATAGCCCCTTACATTCTGCAGGGGCAGCTGATACTTTCTATAATGGCGGGTATTAAAATTGCCGCAATCTACGAGGCCATTGGGGCTACTAAAATAGTGCGCGCTATGCCTAACCTGCCTGCACAAATAGGCATGGGTATGACTGTGTTTACCTCATCGGCCGATATTGACAAGAAGGAACTGTTTATTATGCAGAACCTAATTAATACCACGGGCAAATCGGTGTATGTAGAAGACGAGGGTAAAATTGATGCTGCCACGGCTATATCGGGTAGCGGCCCGGCCTATGTTTATTATTTTATGGAGGCTATGATACAGGCAGGGGTTAAAATGGGCTTTACCTTAAGCCAGGCCGAGTTGCTGGTAAACCAAACCTTTATGGGGGCCGTGCACCTGCACAACCAGAGCGACCTTACCTGCAATGAATGGATTAGCCGCGTAGCCAGTAAAGGGGGCACTACAGAAGCTGCCCTGAAGATAATGCGTGAACACACGCTCGATTCGAATATTGAAGAGGCGCTTTTTGCAGCCTTTAACCGTGCTAGGGAGTTGGGTAGCTAAAAGGGTCTTTGTGTACTGGTGGAAATATTTCTATCAATCTACCTATCCATCATTGCAATTTACTTTATTCACAGAGTAAAAAATACAAGCCCATGTCATTTGAAAACAAAGTAGTTTGGATTACGGGAGCATCGTCGGGTATTGGCGAGGCCCTTGCTTATACATTTGCAAAACGAGGCGCCAAGCTGGTACTTTCTGCCAGACGGGAAGAAGAGTTGCAACGCGTAGCTGCCAATTGCAAATTGGCAGAAGCCAACTATTTAGTTCTGCCATTCGATGTATCGAAATACGAAGAGGCAGAAGCAAAGGCGCAGCAAGTGCTGGCGCGTTTTGGCCAGGTAGACATATTGGTAAATAATGCAGGCCTTAGCCACTGGAGCAAAATAAAAGATATGACGATGGAGGTGCTTAAGCGCATTATCGATACTAACTTTTTAGGTGGCGCTGCTTTAACTAAAGCCGTGTTGCCATCCATGCTGGAAAAGAGGAAGGGGCAAATTGTAGTGGTATCTTCTATACTGGGTAAAATAGTAACACATAAACAAGCTGCTTATAACGCCAGCAAACATGCACTGCACGGCTTTTTTGATACGTTGCGCGCTGAGTACAGCGGCGAAGGTATTAAGGTGCTTATAGTTTGCCCGGGCTTTGTAAATACAAATGTGGCTAAAAACTCGCTGGATAGAAATGGCAACCCTATAGGTCGCAATAATAAAATGATTGAAACCGGTTTAGACCCGCTGTATGTATCGGAGCAAATACTAAGCGCTATTGAAAGTGGTAAAGAAGAAATACTGTTAGCAGGTTCAAAAGAGAAGTTTGGCGTATTCTTAAAAAGATTCGCACCGGGGCTGTTTTCGAAATTTATAGCTAATAACAAAATAGCATAAAGGTAAGCCACTAAATGCAAGAAAGCAGCCACGAATTGCACGAATAAAACGAATTTTTAAATGCAATTAAATTCAAAAATCAGCCACGAAATACACGAATAATACAATGGCTTTAGCTGAATCAGTTATTTATCCTGAAGAGAGTTACAAAATTGTAGGAGCCTGCATGCAGGTGCACAAGTATCTTGGTGGTGGTGGTTTTTCAGAGGTAGTAATTAAAGATGCTTTACAACATGAATTTGCTTTGCAAGGGATTGCCTTTGAAAGAGAAGTAGAATATGATGTGTATTACAAAGGAATACTATTGCCACATAAATTTTATGCAGATTTTGTGGTGATGGGCAAGATAATTCTCGAAGTAAAAAATTGCAGTATGCTAACCAACAACCATGCGGCGCAATCGCTAAATTATCTTGCGGTGTCAAACCTGAAACTTGCCTTACTTGTAAATTTTGGAGCACCTTCGCTTGAGCATAAGCGTCTTGTTTTATAATGTTTTTATTAATTAATAATTGTCTTTAATTCGTGTAATTCGTGGCATAACTCTGACACTCTATGGCAACCAAATTCTATTCTAAAGAAAATCTTCACTTCCTTCTGCACGATGTGCTTAATGTGGAAAGCCTTTGCAAATACGATTATTTTAAAGAGCATACGGCCGAAGGCTTTGATATGATTATTGAGGCAGCCGATTCGCTTTCTACCAATCATTTACAACCCATATTGGTAGAGATGGACCGTAACCCACCCTATATAGAAAACAGCCGGGTTAAAGTGCACCCTAACATGCGCGGCTTAATGCAAAAGTTTGGGCAGGACGGCTGGATAAACATGAGCGCCCCGCATGAACACGGCGGACAGCAAGTGCCATTTACAGTATTGCAGGCCACCGGCTTTATTATGGCAGCGGCCAATTACGATACCATGGCTTATCCGTTTCTTACCAATGGGGCTGCCCACTTGATTGAAACGTTTGGCGTAAAAGAGCTACGCGATACTTACCTTGATAAAATGTATGGCGGCGAATGGCAAGGAACGATGGCTATGACCGAGCCGCAGGCCGGTAGCTCGCTTACCGATATGACGAGTACTGCAACACCAACCGATAAAGGTTATTACCTGCTGAAAGGGCAGAAAATATTTATTAGTTGCGGCGACCATGATGGCGTTGATAATGTAGTGCATTTAATGCTGGCCCGTATTGCCGGTGCACCAGCTGGTACCAAAGGCATTTCGCTTTTTGTAGTGCCACGTATGCGCCCCGAAAATGGCCAACTTGTTTTTAACGATGTGCACACCGCCGGTCTGTTCCATAAAATGGGTTACCACGGTGCGCCTATTGCACACTTAATAATGGGCGAGCAGAACGATTGCCGCGCTTACCTGGTAGGCGAAGCCAACAAGGGCCTTAGCTATATGTTCCAGATGATGAACGAAGCGCGTATTGGTGTGGGCTTACAGGCAACCTCTATTTCGTCGGCAGCCTATTATAACTCGCTCGATTATGCGCAAACACGCTTACAGGGTAGAAAGATAACCGAGAAGGACCCTTTAAAGCCACAGATACCTATTATACAGCATGCAGATGTAAAACGCATGCTGCTGATGCAAAAATCCATTGTAGAGGGTTCACTGGCATTAGCGATGCAGGCCTGCATGTACCTCGACCTTTCGAAAGTTGCAGAAGGTGATTTAAAAGATGAAAGTTTCCTTAAACTGGAATTGCTTACACCGGTGGTAAAATCCTATCCCGCGGAAATGAGTATTCTTTCTACCAGCGCCGGCCTGCAAATTTTTGGCGGTTATGGTTTTACTAAAGAGTATATGGCAGAATTATACTTCCGCCAAACACGCATACATACTTTGCACGAAGGCACTACTGCTATACACGGCATGGACCTGCTGGGCCGTAAGCTAATGATGCAGAATGGCAAAGCGGTTATGCTATTGTTCCAGGAAATAATGCAGGATATTGAAAAGGCGCAGCAGCATGATGCTTTGGTGAAATATACCACTATACTATCGCAACGCTTACTTAAGCTGCAGGAGCTAACGATGCACCTGATGGGTGTGGCGCAGGCCGAGGGCGCGGAAGTATTTTTATCGGATGCCACTTTATACTTAGAGCTATTTGGTATACTGGCTATAAGCTGGCAATGGATTAAAATGGCGGCTAAGGCAGAAGAGCTAAAGAAATCCGGTAGTTCGAATTATTCACCGGAATTTTTACAATCTAAGTTGCACGCTATGGAATACTTCTTTGAATATGAAGTGGTAAAAACGGAAGGCTTGTTTATCCGTTTAGTAAGCACCAACCGTGTTACAGTAAATGCTAAGCCGGAAGAGATAGTTTAGGCGGTTCAAAGACGTCGGAAGTTTTCAAACTTCCGACGTCTACTAACTCACCAACCTTTTTTCGGCCTAGCGCCCATTTCAAACTCAATCTGACCACCATTAATTATATCGGCGTGGTGTAAAAACGGAGTATCTAATTTTTTACCATTTAAGGTTATGCTCTGTATGTATTTGTTCCTAAGCGAAACATGGTTGGCTATAATTTCAAACTTCTTTTCGCGGTTGGTAGGGTCGAAGTAGATAGTTGCTTTTGGAAATTGTGGTGTGCCGATAGCATATACATCGGTGCCGGGTGTAACCGGGTAGAAACCTAAAGCGCTAAAAACATACCAGGCACTCATTTGCCCGCAATCATCATCGCCATCCATACCATCGGGGTTGTTGCGGTATAAAAAGCGGCGGTTAAGCGCCACCAGTTTTTGTGTGCGCCAGCTTTCGCCCACATAATCATATAAGTAAGTGTAGTGGTGCCCCGGTTCGTTCATGTGTATGTAATGCACGCCCCTAAAATTTTGCTTTAGCTTTTTAGTGAAACTCTCCTTGCCACCCATCAGTTCAATAAGTCCCGGTATATCGTGCTGCACTGCAAACAGGTATGTCCAGGGGCTGCCCTCGGTAAAGCCTGCTTTTGGGTCTGCGCCCCAGGTGCCATCGGCATTGCGCGGGGCCATCATACCGGTGCCGGAGTTATATACGTTTACATAATACTTGCTGCGCTTCATCAGGGTATCGTAGTCGGCCATCTTACCTGCGGCTTTAGCTACCTGCGCTACACAAAAATCATCATAAGCGCCTTCGAGCGTATTCGAAACTGATTCATTGGTTTTATCTACCGGCACATAGCCTAACTTTTTATACCAGCTTAAACCTTCGCGGGCTTCTATAAAAGTAAAGGGTGCACGGTCGGCCCAGCGGTTAACGCTATCGTTACCGGAGGGCACCATGGCGTCTTTCATACAAGCCTCGTAAGCCTTTTGCAAGTCAAATCCTTTAACGCCTTTTACCACAGCATCAGCTATTACCGCATCGGCATGGGTACCTATCATTATACCCGTGTAAGTAGGGTTAGGCCATTTGGGCATATAGCCACCTTCTTCGTACATCTGTATTAAACTCTGCACCATTCCCGGTACGTGTTCCGGTGCCGTTAAAATTAAAAGCGGATGCTCAGCACGGTAGGTGTCCCAAAGCGAATAATCGTTATAGCTTACACCGGTGTGTACCTTATCATCAAAAGCGCTATAGTATTTTCCATACTCCGAAAACTGCCTTGGGAACAGCATGGTGTGATACATAGCCGAATAGAAAATAGACTTGTTTCTTTTTTTTGCTCCATCAATAGTTAAACGGCTTAAATAGTCATCCCAGCGGCCTTGCGTTTCTGCTACTACATTGTCAAATGTTTTACCATCTGCTTCTCTGCGCATATTTTCTCGCGCCTGTTCAATGCTAATAAACGAAGTAGCAATTTTTGCCTGTACCGTTTTGGTGCCTTTAGCAAAACTAACCCAGGCACCACAGGCATTGGCCTGTTGTTGCAGGCTATCTTTCTTAATCGTTTCATTTTCCCACGTGCCCCAGCTATCGAAGGCGTCTTCAAATTGAATAACAAAGTAGCCTTTAAAGTTTGGAAGGGGAGGGCCGAGTTTAGAAGAGTGCCGGTCGCTGTTCCAACCTATTACCTCTTTTTGCGCGGGGTCTATTTTTACCCAGCCATCAAAATCGGGTAGTTGACTCGCCTCAATCAGCACAGATGGCTTTTCGTTTTTGCCAAACTCAAATTTTAGCATACCGCACCTTGCGGTAGAGGTCATTTCGGTTTTAATCTTTTTTAGCGAGGCGGATATTAAATCTACCGAATAGTAGTAGGCTTTAGAGGTTTCGCTGAAATGCGAAAAAAAATAGGTGCGCTTTAGCGCTTTCTCGTTCACCTCACCAGTAACCGGTTTAAGCGTTACATATCCATAATCGCCCATCCACATAGCCGGTTTATGTGACCCACGAAAGCCACGCATGCGGGTATCGAAATAATGGTAATTAGGTACACGGATTTTACTGTTGCGGGTGCAGGCGGTCCACTGCGTCATGCCGAATGGCGGAGTTACAAATGGTGTGGTGCGGCCATAAAGAAAAAGCCCTTTGGTGCCAATTAAAGGGTTTACGTAATCCGCTAAAGTTTGGGCTTGTATGCTATTGATGCATGTAGATAAAAGTAGTAGTATGCAATAATTGCGTAGTGCCATTGGTAGCGTAAAAGTAAAAAACGCTACCGTTTAAGGGTGCGAAAAATTAAATCGAAAACAGGATAAGAGATGTTGAAATTGTATTTGTCCATCTCTTTCAGATTATGGTGTTGATGGTGTAGCCGTCTTAGCGTTTTTAACCCTGGTAGGTTATACGCCCAATGCCCGGCCGGTAGATGGTAAGCAAGGTGTAGCCATTCGTAGTTAAGGTAATAAACCAGCGTGGTAGCTACATAAAGCAAAGCTGCATTAAGCGAAAAAAAGTGATAGATGAGAGCAAACACCGGCAGCACAAAAAACAGGGAGAAGAAAATAAGCAGAACAGGAGGGAAGAGAATAATTTTAAAATCGTTCAGGCTATCGCATTCCATTTCGGCATCGGTAAAAAAATGATGATGCTGTAGTGTGTGGCGTTTAAAAACAGCTTGTAAGGGTTTGGTGCGGTGGTGCATAGGGAAGCGATGGCCTATATATTCAAACAGGTTGGTATACAAAAACGTAATAGGGATAATGAGCAGTTGTTTTAAGGTGGGCTGCTGTAAGTAGAAAACACAAATGCTTATACCTGTAATGCACCAAAGGGTAATAAAGATGAAATGAATTTTACCCGAGTAGGTGCTCCCTATATTCTCTTGCCTGAAGCGCTCGCGAAAGTTGTGGGTGGTAGACATATTGTGAAAATAAACCAAACAGAATTAGATGCCACAAGGTTTTTGAGGGTGTTTGAAACCGTTGTTAATAGCGAACATAGGATTGAACACACAAACAAAAGCCTTCTCGTACCACTTAAATCCATTATGGCTCATTTTAAAGGTGCTAAAGTGAATCAGTTCGCCAAGTAGCGAACCGGCAATGGGGGTAACCACTAAATCCTGTATGCTCGGCTGTTCCATACCACCCTCAAGCACATATTCCCAAACAAGGCTATGGCCAATGCAAAAAAGCCCTGCCTGCCAAAATTTGGCACCTTGCGACCGCACTGCGTTGTAATAGCACGCGCCCTGGTAAGGATGCCCCAAATAATTTATATACCAAACATCCCTATCAATTACAGGTGGGCGGGTAAAAGAGTATTTGTATTGCCGGTTTATTGTTTTGGTGTCCATTTTTTTCCAATTGCTTAAACTCTCTGGTAAAGCAAAAAGCAAACCTATACACACCGCATTATACCCAATAGCTTCTGCACTGCCTGTTAAAAATTTGCGGCCAAATTTGGTTTGTTGTTTATGCAGTAAAAAGCCTTTGTAGAAAGGTTTGCAATCTGCTGTAAAATGGATATCTGGTTTAATGCTATCAGATACCGTTTTTTGCGCATTGCCGATAAATGAGCAAAGGATTAAAAGGGAAGTTAATAACTGTCTCACGAATGCAAAGTTGGCACACCCTGTTATCTCGCCCGACTGATTGTTATCATTTGCCTTTTAAAAAATCGCTATACCATTTGCCGCTCGCTTTTATAACTCTTAGCTGGGTTTTATAGTCAACGCCCACAATGCCCAGTCGTGGGCGGTAGCCTTCGGCCCACTCAAAGTTGTCCAGAAAACTCCAGACAAAATAACCGCCTATATCGATGCCTTCGCGTTTGGCGCGTAATACCTGTTTCAAATAATCCTGTATGTATTTTAATCTTAGGGTGTCGTTTATTTCGCCGTTTACCCACTGGTCTTTTTCTGCTGCACCATTTTCAGTTATTATCATCTTTTTTACACCCGGGTAAGCCGCAAATTGCTTTATAATATCATACATACCTTCGGGGTAAATTTCCCACCCCATCTCGGTAAGGGGTTCGTTGGTTAGTTTAGAGGGCTTTATCTGCAACGCATGTACAATAGGTAACAGCCCAAAGTTTTTAGCCACCAGCCGGGTATAGTTTTGTATGCCTATAAAATCGAAATCGAATTTTATTTTTTCGGCATCGTCCTCCTTCATGTATTTAACTACATGCTTAAGCGCAGGTAAATCTTTTACCGGGTAGCCCATGCCTAACACGGGCTCAATAAATAAGCGGTTGGCAATCACATCTACCCGTTTGGCGGCTTCGTTATTGGCATGTTTGTTTTTATAACCCGCCACCGGTGCGCAGGAGAAAGTGGTGCCTATGTTGGCGTTTTTTACGTTGTTGCGTATTACCCGCCCTCCGGCGCTCTGCGCCATGGTAACGTGGTGTATAGAGGAGTAAAAATTTTTAAACCCAATTTTGCCCGGTGCATGCATACCCATCATATAGCCGGCCAGTGTGAACGAAAGGGGCTCATTAATTACCATCCAGTTTTTAACCCGGTCGCCATAGCTTTTGGTTATAACGCCTACATATTCTTCAAACCATTTAATCGATTCGCGGTTTGTCCAACCTCCCTTTTCTTCCAGCGCCTGTGGCATATCCCAGTGGTAGCAGGTTAGCCAGGGTTCAATGTTTTCTTTCAGGCATTTATCTATTACCCGGTTGTAAAAGTCTATCCCTTTTTGATTAATAGCGCCGGTACCCTGCGGCAAAATACGCGACCAGGCAACCGAAAACCGGTGCGCAGGAATATTCATGCGGTGCATTAACTCCAGGTCGCTTTCGTAGCGGTGGTAATAATCATCGGCTATATCGCCGTTTTCGTGCGTTTTAATTTTGCCTTTGTGCTTATGGGTAAAATGGTCCCAATTGCTTTCGCCTTTGCCATCTTCATTCCAACCACCCTCTATTTGGTAGCTGGCTGTGGCCACACCCCAAATAAAATCTTTACCAAAGTCGCTGCGTTTTAAATCGCCTTGTAGCAGGTTGGCCAATAAATTTTTGGGTAAAAGGCTCCCGGCGGAAAGTGCGGCCAGGGTTTTAATATATTCCTCTCTTGTCATAATGTATTGCAATATAATTGCAATACATTTATGGCGTGCAAACTATACCCACAACTTTGCAAAAGCGGCGTGTAACCGTTTTGGTGTCGGCAGTTATTATAACCCTGGTTTACTGGTTTGTTGCGCTATGGTATACCAATAAGGGTGGCTACCGTAAAGATTTGGTTGTTTTTCATCAGCTATTTAATACCGCTGGCCCGTGGGCCGATTTATGGCAATACATCTACCAGTTTGCCGTAACGGTGTTGCTTTTTTGGTTCGTTCCCTGGCTAATTACCCGCTATTATTTAAAGGCCGATTTTTCATCGTTCGGGTTAAAGCTTATTTATAATAAACAGGCAGTACTAGTTTGCGCAATAGTGTACCCGCTTGTAATTGCCTCTACTTATTTCTCTTCGCAGCAGCCAGAAATTGCGGCGGAGTATCCCTTAAGTAAATTGATTGGTAACAGCTGGCTGGTTTTTATTGCTTACCACCTTAGCTATGTATTTTATTTTGTGGCTTACGAGATTTTTTACCGTGGCTATTTGCAGTTTGGTTTAAAAAGCGAGCATGCCGGCACAAAAGAGTTGGTGGTAATTATTTTAATACAAACCGTGTTAACCACTTTATTCCACATTGGTAAGCCCGGTTCCGAAATTTTAGCTGCTGCCGCTTTTGGGCCGGTGTTTGGCTATGTAGTGTTTCGGTATAAATCTATCTGGTATGTAATGGTGATTCACTATGTAATGAATCTTTTTCTGGATTTGTTTTCGCTTCACTGGCTTCATTTACTGCCACAAAAACTTTTTTAAAAAATAATGAATGTATTAGTAACCGGCGGCAATGGTTTTATTGGCAGCAATCTTTGTAAACTGTTAGCTGAACAGGGCCATACTGTAAATGCTATGGCGCTTGCCGGCACCGATATTTCTAATCTCGCTGGTATTGAATGCAATATTGTATACGCTGATATTACCAGGCCCGATACTCTTGCGGGCGTATTGAATGGAGTAGAAGTGATTTTCCATTTGGCTGCAGTGCCCTCGCTGGCATGGGGCAGCCATGTGTTTAATGTAAATTATAACGGCACTGAAAACTTACTGCACGCAGCTGTAGAAAGTAAAGTGCGCCGTTTTGTGTTTATGAGCTCGCTGGTTGTACATGGCTTTGCCAATTACACCGGTGCCGATGAGCAAACACCGTTGCTAAAGCCGGGCCTTTTTACAAGGCCTTACATAGCCAGTAAGATTAAGTGCGAAGAATTGTTGGCTGCTTACAAGAGCAAAATAGAAACAGTAGTTATCCGCCCGGGGTTTAATATTTATGGCCCTAACGACCGCATGAGCAGTAAAGAAATGCTGGACCGGTTAACACAGGGCCGCCTGATGGGTTACGTAAATAAAGGCGACAGGCACATGGGTTATGTGTATGCCGGTAACCTGGCTTATGGCTTACTGTGTGCGGGCACTGCGCCCAAGGCACCGGGCAACACATATATTATTGCCGACTATGATCCGCCTTACCTGCAGTTTAAAGATTTGCTTTTACGTTTTAGCGCTGCTTTAAATATCCAGCCAAAACTTAGCAGCGTGCCGTCGTTTTTATTTATGCCGGTGGCGTTTGTAATGGATGCGGTGCACTTTTTATTTATGCGCAAAAAAATGCCTTTAATAAGCACCTATATAGTTAATACTTCTACCCATCACCTGCAGTTTTCAC
Source organism: Chitinophagales bacterium (assembly GCA_044228435.1). Taxonomy (GTDB): domain Bacteria; phylum Bacteroidota; class Bacteroidia; order Chitinophagales; family LD1; genus Bog-950. Next base: position 137,093 of record JBGAUW010000010.1, on the reverse strand, counting down.
CGGCTAAGGCGCAGCGCGAAATTGGCTACCGGCAGCAGGTAAGCTTTGAAGAAGGAATACGCAGAACCGTGGAATGGTATAAAAAGCAGGCTGCTACTTAAGCGAAACCATAATTACCCCAATGGTAATTACAAAAATACCGGCTGTTTTTAGCAAGGTTACTTCTTCTTTAAAATAAAAGTGACTTACTAAAAACAGGCCCACAATGGTTATAGAAAAGAACGAAGCGCTGGCCGTTGATAGCGACATGTGCTTAAGGCTTTCGGTAAACAGTACTGAGTTGATTAACCCAAACACCAGCCCTACGGACAAAAAGCCCCATTTTTTAACCGGGTTGCTATCGTAAATAGCAGAAAAGTTAAAACCTACGTTGGTTAGTATATTGGCAATAATGGCTGAGGAAATAAGAAAGTACTTCATGTGGGGTTAATTTTTGGGAAATGTAATAGAATTATTTTAGAGCGATAAATCAATTTATTTAAACTTGCCGGTGTATGGAAAAACCGAGAGCTATTTTTTGCTGGAGCGGAGGAAAAGATTCTTCGCTGTGTTTGTATAAGGTATTACAGGCGGGCGAGTATGAAGTAAGCTATTTGCTTACTACCATTAATGGTAACCACCGCCGTATATCTATGCACGGTGTGCGCGAAGAGGTGTTGGATGCACAAGTGGCAGCTATAGGTATACCGCAGCTTAAAGTGTTTGTATACGAAGGCAATAACGCGGAATACGAAAATGCTATGAGTGAGACCTTGCTAAAGGCGAAGGCCGAAGGTATTACGCACGTAATATTCGGCGATATATTTTTAGAAGATTTGCGCCAGTACCGCGAAAAAAATCTGGCTAAAGTAGGCCTTAAGGCGGTATTCCCTTTGTGGAAACGGAACACCGGAGATTTAATGAATGAGTTTTTGGACCTTGGTTTTAAAACCGTTACCTGCTGCGTAAACGATGGCTACCTGAACGAAAGCCACGTGGGCAGAACAATTGATGATGAGTTTGTAAAAAACCTGCCGGCCAATGTTGATGTATGTGGCGAAAATGGGGAATTTCATACCCTTTGCTTTGCCGGTCCATTGTTTAAGCAGCCAATAAATATTTCGGTTACCGAAAAAATATATAAGCCGCTCGAAATAAAGGTAAACAGCGAATGGCCGGTGGATGAAACCAAAGGCTTTTGGTTTGCTGAGGTAATTTTAAACTAAGTAAGTAAGGCGGAGGGTAGTTTACTTTTTAATTATCTCGGTGCTATCGCGCCGCCCGGTTTCAAACTGGTAAGTAATTTCGCTAATAGGCAGGCCATTTTTTAAATACAATTTATTGCCGAGGGCATCAAAAGTTACCTCGTAAACATCTTTATCCTTTCGGCGTGCGGGTATCTCTACTTTCACCGGGTAATGCACTTGTCCGTCTTCCATTTTATTATGCACCAGCAATCGGTAAACTACCCCGTTTTTATTTTGCACCGATAAAAAATAGTCGTGCGAAAATTTTAACTGAAAGATAAAATTGCCGGCTGTGTTTACGCGCTGTTTTTCAATGAGCACTGAATCATCGGAGCGAAGTTCGGCCCAGTAATCTTTATAAATAATAGGCAGGCCATTGGTGCTTACCAGTTCGCCTTCTACAATAACGCTTTGGGCCGAAGCATGAAGTGCATATGTTGAGACTATTCCCCACAAAAGTATTCTTAAAGACCACAGCATAAGTTCACTTTACTACCTTGAAAATAATGTTTTTAGGGCAGAATGAAAATAGATATTTCTTAGCCCCGTAGCGTGGCATAAGCCTTGCAAGTGATTTGTAGTTAACAAAAATTGCATACCAAGACATACATGATAAAATCTATACGTTTTTAAAAATCAAAAACAAATCAATCATGGAAACCACGCCAACCCCTGCACGCGAAAAAAAGTTTATCGCGGCCATCGTAATCTTAGCCTTGCTTAATGTAGGCACAGGAATAGCTTTATTTACCATGCACCAGACTAAGAACGAAGTGATAGTGCAGAAAGAGGAAGTAGAAACAAATTACTCGAACCTGGAGAAAGATTACCATGGTATTACTGCATCCTTAGATGCTGCGAGCCTTGAGATTGGCCAGTTGAGAGGCCAAAATGCAGAGATGGATAAGATTATTGCCGAGAAGCAGGCTATGATTGAAGAAGAAAAACAAAAGCTGGATGAAGCTTTTAGAAATAACGAACTAACCGGCGCAGCGCTTAATAAAGCAAAAACTATGGTTGCTAAATACGAAAGCTCGATAGCTGAATTGCAAAAACAGGTAGAGCGTTACGAGCAGGAGAACAAACAACTAACCGCTCATAACGAGGTGCTTGCAACAGAGCTAACCTGCGAAAAAGAAACCTCGACAGCGCTGGCACAAAAAACCGAAGTGCTAAGCAATAAGCTTACTACGGCCTCTTATTTTACCATACCTAAAGTAGATGTAGCCGGCGTAAAAAGAAACATTATGGGTAACGAAGTATCGGTGAGCCGTGCTAAGTCGGCTGAAAGTTTAAAAATCAGTTTTGAAACCGGTGTGAATAAGGCGCTGGACCCGGGAAAAGTTAGTCTGTATGTGCGTATTATAAACCCTAAGGGTGAAACCATTGCGGTAAAAGAACAAGGCTCGGGTGTAATAACGGCTGAAAACGATAAGCCCGTGCAGTTTACTAAAAAGGCTGATATACAGTATACACAACAAAACAGAAAAGTAACTATGTATTGGACCCGTTACATCCAGGAACCGGGTACTTATAAAGTTGAAGTTTACCAAAGCGGAAAAGTAGTAGGTCGCGGTGCCGTTAAGTTGGTGTAGCAAAGAATGAATTGATGTGCGCTTTGCCCTGCCGGAAATACGGCAGGGCATTTTTATGTTATTTACAGAAGACGCTAAAAGAATGAAATACTTATTATTGTCTTACTATGAATAAAGTAATTGCTGTTTTTTTATTGGTGGCTGTGCTGATGGTGAGCTCATCTTTTTCGGCCGATAAGGCTAAAGGGCTTGAGAAGATGATGAAGCAAATGCTGAATTATGTAAGGCTTGAAAGAAAGCAGGTTGAAGATAATCAACCACCATTAGCTTTTCCGGTAGAAAGAAAGGCTTTTAAAAGTGCTAAGGTGCATGGGCAAAAACCATCCACTGAACATTTGATGTACATAGATGATTTTTTTGAGCGGCTAAATGAATATCAGCAAACCAAAGATTCGGTGCAGCGAAGAACTACCTTTAATATTATGCTAAACAGCTGCATTAACTGCCACCGGCACGAATGCCCCGGCCCGGTGCAGGTAATACAGAAAAGCCTGTTTTAATCCTTCGACTACGCTCAGGATGGCATCGTTTTTATTGACTAAAACTAACTTACTACGGTACAATAATAGTTTTTGAAGTAATAGAGTGCGCGCTAAAGTAACCTAAGGTTGCAGGGGTAAATACCGGATCGGGGTTAGCGGGTGCGGCAGGCGCACCAAAGTTATTCTGGTTATCATTAAACTGATCGAAGTAAGTGAACGCCCGTTCGTTTATACTTAATAAATCCACTTTAAGCGTGTCGCCCGTAACAAGTCCGTCGTCATCGGGCACATTAAAGTTGCGTAACTTGCCATCCCACAGCCTGTCGCGCTGTACATTAAAGCCTGTACTTACCTGGTTATGCTTGTAAGATACTAAACGGTAGTAGTTAGCTATTCCGGCAGGGTCGCGTACAACTATTTCAGCTTCTGATTCGGTTTTGCCATCAAAGCCCGTTTCATAGTAAACAAGTATACTATCAATATCAACCGGTGGTTCCATTTTGCTGTACGATTCGTAGGTTGTTCCCTCAACAGTAGCCTGTATGCGGTAGTTACGGCCTACAACACCCTGTATAGTATTGGTTTGATAAAGGCCGGGAAACAACTCTGTTAGTGTGTCGCTGTTGCCTGCATCATCACTAATAACTATCACAGCCGAGGGCACGCCTTTTAGTGTGTTATTATCGGTAAATAAAGCCGACTTTGTAACCAGCACATAATGCGGCCCTGGTTGATCGCTTATGTTGGCCTCTATAACCACTTGCGGGTCGCTGTTCTTTGTTTTAATATCAATCTTCTCGCTGCAAGCTGTGCTAAACACAGCTGCGCTTAAAGCAACTATTATTAATCGTACTATATTTTTCATTTTGCTTTTTTGTTTGGCGGAGCTATCGAAAATTTAAAGTTATAAGTTATGGAAGGCACAATGCGGAATAGATACGTTTTTTCAAAGTAGGTGGTGTTATTGTCGGTATCTACCTGGAAATCTATAGTATATGCATTTTTACGCGCATATAAATTGTATATGCTTACGTTCAGGTCGTGCTCCCATGTTTTGCGTTTTTTTAGAACAAAGGTGGCACCAATATCCAAACGGTGATAGGCCGGGAAACGGTCCTGATTTCTGTCGCCGTATTTTGGAACAATCTGCCCGCCTACAAAATACTTACCATTTAAGAAAGTGGTTGCTAAACCGGTATAATATACCCAGGTGGCCGAGACGTTGATGCGCGGTGTAATATCATACATCAGCACAACGCTTAAATCGTGGGTGCGGTCGTAGCGACTGGGGAACCAGGTAGTGCGGTTAATTCCTTCAAATTTTCTTTCCGACCGGCTTAGTGTGTAACTAACCCAACCGGTAAATTTGCCCTTTCTCTTTTTAAAGAAAAACTCGGCCCCATAAGCCCGGCCCACGCCATATATCAATTCAGTTTCTACCGTTTCGTTAGCGCGGAGTGTTGCGTTTTTTTTGTAATCTATCTGGTTCTGCATCCATTTATAGTAACCTTCTACCGACACTTCAAACATATCTTTATAGAAATTTACAAAGTACCCGGCGCTTACCTGGTCGGCAATCTGGGGCTTTACATTATTACTGGTCATTATCCAGCGGTCGGTAGCAAATGAGGTAGTGGTTGCCGAAAGTTGGTGCAGGTTCTGCACATTGCGGCTGTATGCAGCCTTAAAACTCATGTTTTTAATAAAGTTATAGCTTACCGAAACACGGGGCTCAGGGTTTACATAAGTTTTGTTGAATTTACCCAACTTCAAATCAAAAGTATCTATAACATCCTCTTGCGGAAACTCAAAGTATTTAGATGGCCCTGTTTGGCTGAAGATAGAAAGGCGGATACCATAGTTAATGGTAACTTTATTCCAAAGCGAAACCTCGTGCTGCGCATAAATGGCATTTTCCCAGCCATAATTTTTGGTTAAAAATATATTACCTATCCGTGCCGTATCCTGCGAAACGAGTTGGCCCGGTACTATGGTGTGAAATGTGGTAAGAAAGCCGAACTTGATTTTGTTTTTAGAGTTAACGAACAACTCTAAATCTTCCTTTATACCATAATCGCGAATTACAGATTTTATATTTATGCTGGCTACATTAACACCAACGGTGTAGTTAAAGTCGTTAAACACAAAGGCGGTGTTGCTAAAAAGCTTGTCGCTAAAAACGTGGTTCCAGCGGGCGGTAGCTGTCGCATTGCCATAAACTAAGCTAAACCGGTCCTGAAAGCCAAATTTATCCTGCCCGAAGTAGCCGGAAATAAATATACGGTCGCGCTTACCAATACGGTAATTGGCTTTAGCGTTTATATCATAAAAATAGAGTATGCTCTTTTTTACGTTTTCGTTCTTCGAAAGCTTTAAAAATAAATCGCCATACGTACGGCGACCTGTAATAATAAACGAACCTTTGTCGCGCACTATGGGTCCTTCTATGTTCAGTCGCGAAGAGATTATACCTATGCCACCGCCTATTACATATTCTTTGCTATTGCCGTCTTTCATTTTTATATCCAGCACGCTGGCTAAACGGCCGCCATACTCAGCCGGCATGTTGCCTTTATAAAGGGTAGCATCTTTAATAGCATCGTTATTAAATACGGAGAAGAAGCCCAGCAAATGCGAGGCATTGTAAACCGGGGCCTCGTCCAGTAATATCAGGTTTTGGTCGTTACTGCTGCCGCGCACATAAAAACCGCTGTTGCCTTCACTTGCCGGTTGTACGCCGGGCAATAACTGAATAGTTTTTAGTAAGTCTTTTTCGCCAAACAGCACCGGTATTTTCTCCAGTTGCTTTACATCCAGGCTAACGGCGCTTACCTGTGCCGATCTAATGTTATCATCTTCCCTGGTTGCTTTTATTTCTACTTCCTTCAGGCTTTTAGATGCCGGGGTAAGCGAAATGCTTATGTTTTGGTTTTTAGCAGAGTCGATATTAAAAAGATAATCATCGTATCCGATATACCTTATAGCCAACTGGGTTTTATCGCGCGGAATGGTAAGTGAAAAGAAACCGTAAGCATTGGTTATAGTACCTATACCAGCGGTGTCTTTAAGATATACCGTAGCGCCTATTAACTCTTCCCCGGTCTTACTATCTTTTATTGAGCCGCTAATAGTAAAGCGCTCGGGCTTGTTTTGCGAAAAAACAGAAACGCCTAAAAACAAAAATGCACAGGCTAAAAGTTTTGCCTTCATTAATAAGGTGGGTTTATATGGTAAACAAAAAACACATTAAATCACTCCAATAGTCATTTTTAGCACAACAATAGGAAACAACAAATGAAACGTTTATTTTGTTGAATATTTTAATTCAAACACCCACCCGCATGAAAGTTTCTGTTATAGTTTTGTTAAGCCTCCTTTTTTGCGCACACTCAGGCGCACAAAATACCCCTTTATTGTTTGAAGGCCCGCCTGTTTTTCACGGAGCCACCATTACAGGCAACTATCCTAATACCGAATTTCTGTTTACCGTGCCCGCTACGGGCCAAAGGCCAATAACTTTTAAGGCCGATAACCTGCCCAAAGGTTTAGCTATAAACCCTACCAACGGTATTATTACCGGGCTGGTAAAAGAAGCAGGCTCGTATAAAGTAAAAGTTACGGCAACGAATGATAAAGGCACAGCCACCGAAGAATTGAAAATTGAGATTGGCGATAAACTATGCCTTACCCCACCCATGGGCTGGAACAGCTGGAACGTGTTTACCAATACGCTGGATGAAAAACTGGTGATAGAAATAACCGATGCTATGGTAAGCACAGGTATGCGCGATTTAGGTTACCAGTATATTAACATGGATGATTACTGGCATGCCGCCTCGCGTGATGCTGATGGAAGGCCCGTGCCTGATTCGGCTAAATTTCCGCACGGTATTAAATGGCTATCGGATTATGTGCATAGCAAAGGCCTTAAATTGGGTATATATTCCGATGCCGGCGATAAAACCTGTGGCAAGTGCTTTGGGGGCTTTCAGCACGAAGAGATTGATGCCAAAGCGTATGCAGAATGGGGGATTGATTTGCTGAAGTACGATTTTTGTTTTGTGCCATGGAAGAAAAAAGAAGCCATAGACCGCTATACTAAAATGGGCAATGCACTTAAAGGCTCGGGCCGCAGCATAGTATACAGCTTATGTAACTGGGGCCTGTTTGCACCCTGGAAGTGGGGCGAGCAGGTAGGAGGTAACTATTGGCGCACCACACCCGATATTATTGATACCTGGAACGGAGGGCCTTTTTGGTATGGCAGCTTTAAAAGCATTTTAAAAAAGCAAACCAAATTATATAAATACGCCGGCCCCGGACACTGGAACGACCCCGATATGATGACCGTAGGAAATTACGGAGAAGGCAAAGCCACCGGCGGAAACGGAAAGTATAAGGGCATGACGGATGTAGAATACCAAACGCACATGGCCCTGTGGTGTATGCTTAATGCCCCCCTGCTTAGCAGTTGCGATTTACGCAACATGAATGCTGAAACGAAAGCCATTTTAATGGATACCAAACTGATTGAAATAAACCAGGATGAACTGGGTAAACAGGCCGAATTAACCGGTAAGAAAAATGGCGTTTGGATTTATAAACGCCAGATTAAACAGGGGTTTGCGTATGCCTATTTTAATAATACCGGCAAGGCTAAAACATACCAAAGTGCCGATTGTGGTACAGTAACTTTACAACCGCATGCTACTTACGTATGCGTTGTAAATGCCAAGGGCAATTAATTAAGCACTAACTTTTTAACCGTGTTGCCGGTTTGCAGCATGTAAACACCCTTTTGTAGTTTGCTTACATCTACAACCATGTTGGTTTGAGTAGCCACTGCGCTATAAACTCTGCGTCCATCGGCAGAAAAAATTTCAACCACAGGGCTTTGGTTACTTGTTTGGTTTAAGCCCGATAGCGTAAAGGTGCCTGACGAAGGATTAGGATAAATCGCAAGATTTTGATCCGCATCAAAATCATTAATGGCAGTAGGAATAACTAACCACGATTTTCCATCTAAATCCCACTCGGATTTGGTTTCGGGGTTAATACCCGAATCGTAAATAAGGTAATGCAGGGCGGTAACCATAATGTCGGCCTGCACCGGCGATTGCCGCATTACAGCAGTATCTACACAAGTGGCATTAAATACAAAATTGGTATTGCAGTTATAAGTGCCCGGATCGGCTTTAGTAATTTGTTGTGCTGCCACCATGCTGCCGTTGGCTATCCACCAAATATGCCGCTCTTCATAACTGTTTCCTCCGTGGAAAAAGCTTTTACCACCATGGTCGGTTATTACCAGTATCAGCCAGTCTTCGTTAGCGTAGGTAGGCCGGTTATGCAAAGCTGTTAGTATTTGGCCAACTGCTGTATCTACCTGTTGTATAGCGGAGATATAAAGGGCATTTGTTGGGGTAAACTGGCTGCTGTGCCCTGTTAAATCAACATGGTCGAAGTAGGTAAACAACAAATCCAGGTCGGGGTTTTGTAATTCGATAACGGCTGAATCGGCAGTAGGGTAGGTGCTGCCGTCTAATGCTTTAACGGCGTGGTTCCAACTGGCGTTGGTAATATCGTCAATTAAAGGGTCCCACTCTGCTACAATCGAGCAATTAAGGCTAGGTTTAATTTGTTTGGCCAAAGTTGGCAGCGGAGGATATTGAAGAAAGTTAGGCGCGGTAAAGCTATTATCCGTTATGCCGTGCTTGTTCCAGTTTACGCCGGTTAATATGGTGCTCCACGAAGGGCCGCTGATGGTAATACCGGTATGCCACGAATCGTAGCTGAAGGTAGCATTGCTTAACAGTCCGTCTATATTGGGTGTGTTGGCTTGTACGAAGGCATCGCTGCGGGTGCCATCTATTCCTATTATCAGTACTTTGCGGTTTTGCGATGCAAATAAAAAAGAGGTGCCCAGCATAAGTAGCCAGGTGAACATAAATGCTCTCATATTGTTTCTAAATTGTTAAGTAAAGTAAATCAATACATTGATAAATTGTGATGGTAATTTTAACAGCATATTAATTGGTGTATTAAACAATTGCACATAACGCCGTAAATCTCGTTATTCGGGTGCCGAAAAAACTGAAGCATTGAACAAAGCATACGATATAATTACCACCTTAAGCGCCGATGAGATAAAGAAGGTTTCGCAGGCTAAATACTCACCACGCGAGAGGGAACTGCTGGATGCTATGCTAAAGGTGGCCTTATCCAAACGCAAGTTGCCGCCGGTAACAGCCGCCGCACTTAAAATTTCGGCTTCGCATTTTGATAAATTATGCTCGCTGGTTACCGAAAAAATTTTCCAAACGCTTACCTCGGGAAATTTTACCGATGTTATTGCCTTTCTGTTGCAAAAAGCATTATCGCATGTGTTGTTTCATGAATTAGGGATACAACACCGCAAGGTTAAGGCGGGTAAAAATGCAGCCCTGCAAAAGGAGTTTTACCTAACGGCCTTCGAAACTATTCGGAAAATGTCGTTTGATGTGCTGGACCTTAAGGCACTACGATATTATGCCGATAGGTTGAAACCCTTTCTGAAAAATAATGTTCCTTTTTCTCCTAGGGTGCTGGAGTATAAGTTTGTGTATATCGAAAATGCGTTCCATTTTCTTAACGGTAAGGGATTACCCTACGGGCCAAAAGCTTTAAAAAATATAGAAGCAATTTGGAGTAAGCCCGATGAACAAAAAGACCCTGCTGCTTACTCTTATTACCAAATATGTATGGCACTATATGCCAAAGATTATATAGATAACCAGGAAGTAGCTTTAGAGCATGCGCAAAAATGCCTGCAATGCACCAAGCAATGGGCGCCGGGGATAGATGATGCTTTTCTCGCATCAGCTTACGGTATGATGGCTACTATACTTTCTCACCGGTCTCAGTTTAAGGAGGCTATGGCACTTTATAAGGAAGCATTCGAGGCTTTGCCTCTACAAATGCAGGGGTCATACTACCAGCTTTTTATGTTTGCCTGTGTGGCTATGGTATGTGCTGACTATGATTTGCTGGAGCAGCACCTGGATAAGCATATGAGGAAATTTTTAGAAAGTAATGCCGGGTTATATTACCGTATTGAAGCCATAAGGTTGTATGCCTTGCTGTATTTGTATCAGAAAAAATTTGACCAGGCTCTTGAGCTAATCCGCGAATTACAAAAAGCGCGGCGTAAAGAAATTACCGATACGGCCGATGTGTTTTTGCGCATGATAGATAATCTATATTTTTTAGTGACCGCCGATTACCAGCAGGCTATTGCCCAAAGCAAAAAGAACCTTAAGTTTTTAAAACGGAAAAACTACACCTTCGATAACTGCGATTACAACCACCTGTTTTATACTATAGGGGTGTTGGCCAAAATGAAAATTAAAAACAAAGTAAATAAGGCTGCACTTGAGCCGCACTATAGCCATAGCCAACGTGGCTTTATGAAAATGTATGGGGGATTGATGGAGCAGGTAATAAATGCTTAGCCCGCTTTAAACGAGGTCATAGTAAGCGAACCGGCAACTGCCTTATCGTTAAAGAAAGAAATTTCATCGGCTGTTTCTATTAAACCCAGGTTATATAACATTGGGTAATAATGGTCTGGCGTAGGTATGGCCAATTTAGCTGCCGGGCCCAGCGTTTCGTAATTGATTAGTGGCTGGTAATTTCTTTCTGCAATGTGTTTTTTAAAAGTGGTATTCATTTGATGGGCCCAATCAAAGCCGTAGTTGGGCTCGTTAAACTTATCAACGGCAAGCATGCCCAGGTTATGTACCATGTTGCCGCTGCCAATTATAAGCACACCTTTTTTGCGCAATGCAGCTAACTCTTTAGCCAGGTTAAAATGGTATTGACCGGATTGGTGGTAATCTATACTTAGTTGCAGCACGGGTATTTTTGCATCGGGGTACATGCGCTTTACAACGCTCCAGGTGCCGTGGTCCAGGCCCCAATCGTGATCTAATCCTACGTTGGTGCTTTTAATTATCTCTTTCACTTCCCCGGCTATAAGCGGGCTGCCCGGTGCAGGATATTCCACATCAAACAATGCCTGCGGAAATCCGCCAAAATCGTGAATGGTTTTTGGATGCTGCATGGCCGTAACGTGCGTGCCGCGTGTTAGCCAGTGGGCACTTATACATAGCACCGCCCGCGGTTGCGGAACCTCTTTGGCCATTTGCAGCCAGCGCTCCGAAAACTCATTATCCTCAATGGCGTTCATGGGGCTACCGTGGCCTATAAACAGCACCGGCATTTTTTTATCCTGCGCGGTAAGCGTTTCAGAAAACTTATGTAATTCGTTTAGTCCGGACATGGCTATTAACCCTCCAATTGATGAGTGAATAAATGCAAGGCGGTTCATAGAGACAGTTTACTTTTTTAGCACCAAGGCATCGGCGCTAAACTTCCCGGGGCCGGCTATAAGCAATGCCACATAAGCCATTAAGTATAATCCTGCTTGCGCGCCATCGCCAAAAATTTCGCCGTTATGCGCTTTAAACAGTGCCACAGCCATGGCTATAATCAATGGCACTAATGAGAAACGGGTAAATAAACCAGCTACAAGTAATATAGAACAGAAAAGTTCGGCACCTATAGTTAGCGATAACGAAACCCCGGCACTAAGGCCCATAAACTCCATAAACTTGCCCTGTATTTCGTCAAACTTTACCATTTTCTGGTAGCCGTGCGGAATCATTAAAACACCCACCCCTACACGCAATAGCAATAATGCAAGGCCTGCCTGTAAGGCGCTAACTTTGGTAGAAAGAATTTGTTTAAACATAGTAGTTGTTTTAAGCTTGTTTTTTAGTATGCACCGCCTCGGCTAGCCAAATAAACTCATTGGCAAAGCCCATAATGTTATTTAAAAACTTCTCCTCGGTAAGGTTACCGTCGCCATCAAATTTTGCCAGCATACCGGGTATAACAAGCATGTTAGGGCAAGGTATTCCAAACCATGCACATACCTGGTTTTGCATACCCACTGCCGCACGTATTCCCCCCATAGCGCCTTCGCTGGCAGTAGCTATACCAAATACCTTTTTGGTTTGTTTAGGGAAGTGGTCGAACAAATTACGGATTGCCGACGACATGCTGCCGTTATATTCGGGAGTAAGCAGTATAAATGCATCGGCCGAATAAACCTTCTCAGCCAGTTCTTTAAACTCTTCGGGCACATCGTTAATGGTGCTCCATACTTTTTGTATAAAAGGTATTTGGTCTTCTTTCAGGTCGATAAACTGAAACTGGTGGCCTGTATATTTTTCCGAAAAAAACTTTAGCAGGTATTTGGCAATGTGCACTGTTACACTGTTGTGTCTTGGGCTACCCGATATGATAGTAACTTTCATTTTGTCTATTTGTTTAAGGGTCGCAAAATAGGCCCATTTTTTAATTCTAATGGGCTTGATGTATTTCTTAACTTTCTAAATATCCGAATTTTCCGCTATTAACATCATCATATGCCTGCATAATTTCCTGTTTGGTGTTCATTAAAAACGGTCCGTATGCAACAATCGGTTCGTTAATAGGTTCGCCGCTTAATACCAAAATGGTTGCTTTGCCAATCGCTTCCAGTTCAATTTTGGTGCCTTCATTCTTAAAAAGCACAAAGTGGTCGGTAGGCACTTTTTCGCCATTTACCGTCACTTCTCCCTCTACCACCAATAAGCCTGTATTGTAATTTGCAGGTAATTCAAAATCGGTAGTAGCGTTAGCCTGTAGGTACATGTTATAAGCGTGTATAGGTGTAAAAGTAGAGGCAGCCCCTTTAACTCCTTTAAATTCGCCAGCCACTACATCTACATGGCCCTTGCCATCGGGCAGCTCATATTTGCCCATGGAGGACGCGGTAAGCCCCTGGTATTTAGGCGGGTTCATTTTATACTGAGCGGGCAGGTTTACCCAAAGCTGCACCATTTGAAAGGCGCCACCCTTCCGCGAAAACTCCTGCTCGTGATATTCTTTATGCAAAATACCGCTGGCTGCTGTCATCCATTGAACATCGCCCTCACCTATAACGCCACTATTACCGGCACTATCGTGGTGCGCTACTTTGCCATGGTATGCAAACGTAACGGTTTCGAAACCGCGGTGCGGATGTACACCTACCCCGCGCAGATGCTCTGTGGGTGCAAACTCTATTTTGGCGTTATAGTCCATTAAAAAGAATGGGCTCATGCGGGCCATATCGCCGGCTGCACCCGGAAAGAAATGGTGTACCCTAAAGCCATCGCCTACCATATGCGGTGCCGGCGGGCTGATTACCTTCTCTATTACCTTGTTCATTTTCTCCTCCTTTTTATTAAAACCGGAATGTTGGAATAGTGGAATGATGGATAGATTCACTCCAGAAACATGTATCTATCCATCATTCCATTATTCTTTTTTCTGTATTGTCTTTCTACTTAATACTAACTACTATTTACTTGTTCAGTTGCATCTGCACGTTCAATACCAGTTTAATTTCGTCGCTTACTACTACGCCACCAGCTTCGGTTACGGCATCCCAGTTTAAGCCAAACTCTTTTCTTTTCAGCTTACCTGTAATTTCAAAACCTGCTTTGGTGTTGCCATAAAAATCTGCCATTTGGCCGCCGTACTCTACATCTAACTGTACCGGTTTAGTGGTTTCGCGGATGGTAAGGTTGCCTTTTAATAAGTAAGTGCTGTCGCCTACTTTTTCAAATGCTGTCGATTCGAATTTTAATTGCGGATATTTTTCGGCATTAAAAAAGTCATCGCTTTTTAAGTGGGTATCGCGCATTTCAAGCCCGGTGCTAATGCTGTCTATATCAGCAGTAAAGCTGATTTTGGCATCGGTTAAATCTTCTTTTGAAGTTTCTAACGAAGCATCGAATTTTTTAAAGCTGCCGGTTACTGTGTTAATCATCAGGTGTTTCACTTTAAAGTGAATGTCGCTGTGTGTTGGGTCAATTGACCATTTAGAAATTGTTTGAGTGCTCATGATTGTTTTGTTTATGTGATTGGTTAATTAAAATTTTATTTGGCGATAAAGACTTCCGAAGTTTTTAAAACTTCGGAAGTCTACTCTGCTATCCATTACTCATCGGTACTTCCATCAGCAATATCTCGGCATCTGCATCGGCAGTAAGCGAAAGCTTATCTGTATCCCATACGCCTACTGCATCGCGTGTATCAAGTGCCTGGCCATTAATGGTGGCCTTGCCGCTAAGCACAAAGGCATATACTCCGTTGCCTGCTTTGTTTAGCTTATAATCGGTAGCCTGGCCTTTATCAAACTTGCCCAGGTTAAACCAGGCATCCTGGTGTATCCATACCCCGGCATCATCGGCATTAGGCGATAATATTTGCTGAAACTTATTGTGCCGGTCGGTAGCGTTCAGGGTTATCTGGTCGTAGCGCGGCTTAACGTCCTTTACTTTAGGTATTACCCATATTTGTAAAAACTTAACCGGCTTATCGGCATTCTTGTTGTACTCGCTGTGGTATATGCCCGTGCCGGCGCTCATTACCTGTATATCGCCGTGCTTAATTACGGCAGTAGTGCCCATGCTGTCTTTATGCTCCAGGTCGCCCTCCAGCGGTATCGATATAATTTCCATGTTACTGTGCGGGTGCGTGCCAAAGCCCCTGCCGGGTGCAACAGTATCGTCATTTAATACCCGCAGTACGCCAAAGTTCATTTTGCTGGGGTTATAAAACTCAGCAAAGCTGAACGAGTGAAAAGAATTAAGCCAACCGTGGTCGGCTATTCCGCGCTCATCGGCGCGGTGTAAAATCATGTTTGCCATAACGTTTGATTTTTTAGTTGGTAAATGTTCAAAGCCCACCTGTTCAGCAGGCTTTATTTCTTCTTCGTGATTAGAGAATACGCGGTTAAAAGTTCCGGCTACCGTAAGCGTTGCGGCGGTAAGCAGACTACCTTTTAAAAAATTATTCCTTTTCATGATTTCTTGTTTGACAGAACAAAAGTAACTACAATATTTGTATATACAAATGTTTGGGTAAAATTTTTTAACTTCTTAACTTATCCAAAATTCGGTTTAGTTCCTGCGCTTCTGCCTTAGTAATAGATTTGAGTGTTTCTGTCCAGTCTTCGCTATCATTATCAATTTTGGTAAGCAACGAAAGCCCCTTTTCGGTTATTACAATATCTACCTGGCGGCGGTTGGTAGGGCATAGATCGCGCTTAACCAGGCCTTTCAGACGTAGCTTCTCTAAGTATGCGCAATACGTTGTATTGCTCAGGTGTAATATCAAACTCCTTAAAGCGCCCGCTGTTTTTGCTATGTAACCAACCGCTGGTATACAAAATGTTTACCGCGGCCTTTTCAAACTCACTTGCAAACTTCTTCTGCTGCTTTATTTCTTCTTCTATGCTTGCCATATATTATGCAAATGTAAAAGTAATAATTGTATCTACAAATATTACAGATGAATTTTTGGGAGCTTTTTTGAAATTTTAGGTAAGCTGGAAAAGGCCGTTACCTGTAGTTTCCCGCAGCCCTGTATACTTTGCCCTGCTCATTAAAGTAAAATAGTTCGGCTGCTTTTACGCCACGTGTTACATTGGTGTAGGTAAGTATAATTGAGGTAGCCCCTGTATAAACACCTTCTAACTCAAATTTTAAATCAGGAAATTTTTCCAAAGCCTTGGTCCAATAAGCACCAATAGCCTCTTTCCCTTTTAAAATGCCGGAGGGTTCATTGGCTACCTGGGCTATAACAGGCGAACTCATTTCAAAATCATCGGTATAGTGCGAAAGGATGCGCTGCATATCATGTGCATTCCACGAGTCTATCCAATCGGCAGCAAAGTGCTCGGCAAATTGTTTGGTAAGCATATGCGGGTACTTCTGGTTTATAAGCTAAATAGTTGGCACCTTATCAAACCACGGCTGTGCTTTTTCTAATTGCGCCGCCAGGCGGAACAGGGTAGCCTCATCCTGCCAGCGGCCGGTAAACATGCTGCCCACCGGCAGGTTTTCTACACTCGTCCAATGCAATGGCACCGTCATAGATGGCTGGCCGGTAATATTTGCTAACGGAGGATACGGAATCCAGCTAAAGGTCTGTTCGGCAATTTTTTCAATCATACCGGTGTAGCGTATAACCGATGATATCCCCAGGGCATTTAAAATCTTCAACGCAGTTTCTTCGGCCGGCGGATTGTTCATAGCGCCAATTTTAAAGGGGCGTTTACCCAGTGTAGGTGTAAGCAGCAAATCAAAATGCTTATGAAACTTGGCCAAATCCTGGTTTATCTCGTTCCACTTTAATTTGGCCAGCGCAAAGGCATTTGCGCTAAACGATTTGCCTAATTTATATAGCAGCCAGGTATTAGGCTCTACCTCGTTGCGCTGCGGTTTTTTGCCACGCTGCTCGCCTATATAATCCAGGGTGGCCGAGGTTTCGCCATATACCATAGCATATAGCAACTCGGTAAGCATTTCTTTTTTGAACGGTAATTCAATCTCTACCACATCGTGCCCTAAATCGCGCAGCAGCTTAACGGTCGTATTTATAGCTTTTACATTCTCTTCATCCACCGGTGCGCCCATACCGGCCGGCATTTTGGTACTATAGCCTATGCGCAGTTTGCCCGGTGCCAGCCCTATTTCGTGCATAAACGGATGCTCGGGCTTGCTTATATGGTAAGGGTCGCCATCGGCGCTGCCGTTTATTAAATCGTAATACAGGGCGCTATCGCGCACACTACGGCTAACCACACCCTCGCACACAGCACCACCCCAGCCCTCGCCAAAGTAAGGGGCCAGTGTTACACGTCCGCGGCTGGGTTTAACGGCGAACAGCCCGTTGCAACTGGCCGGTATGCGTATGCTGCCCCCGCCATCATTAGCGCTGGCCATAGGCAAAATGCCGGCTGCTACGGCAGCGGCGCTGCCGCCACTGCTGCCACCGGTTGTGTGTTCTAAATTCCAGGGGTTGTGTGCAGGGCCAAACAATTGCGGTTCCGTCCAGGGGGTAAGGCCAAACTCCGGTGTGTTGGTTTTG
This sequence comes from Chitinophagales bacterium, assembly GCA_044228435.1. GTDB lineage: Bacteria > Bacteroidota > Bacteroidia > Chitinophagales > LD1 > Bog-950. The sequence continues at coordinate 119,783 of JBGAUW010000010.1, read as the reverse complement.
CCAAATATCACTAAGCCGGCTTTTAGCATCCGGTCGGTTACCACCGAGTTTTCGGTGCTTACGTAATCTTTTAATATACGTGAGCCGCAGGTATAGGTAGTGCCTTTTAATTGCGGGCCTAAATCTTTTATCAGGTACGGCACACCGGCAAAGGGTGTGGTAGGGTCTATGGTTTTTAGCTGCGCTTTGCCCAAATCGTACAGTTTATTTACTACGGCGTTTATTTTTGGGTTTACCTCCTCGGCGCGTGCAATGGCGGTATCTAAAAGCTCTGCCGGTGTTACTTCTTTCTTCTTCACTAAATCGGCTAAGCCGGTAGCATCGTACTTGCGGTATTCTTCAAATTTCATGGGCCTGGTTTTGGTAGATGAACTTAGGAATAAATACGAATAATTTAGAGCATATTTGAAATCAAGGTCATTAGAAAATTAGTCTCCATCAATATGTTTACTAAAGATTTTTGCGATTTTTTAGAGTATTATATATCCGCAACACTGGCTAAGTCAAAAGATGTTGAAGCGCGGCGCTGTTGGTGCGACGGTGTTTTAATGCCTGAAGACGAAACGGCTTATTCTGTTGAGCAGGTACGGGCAGCCGGAAAAATTTTGACCGAAGCATGGATAGATGAGGGGCGTGTTAAAGGGGGCACTAGCGGGCAGTTTCTTTATAGCGCAAGTATTCTATTTGGACAAAGAGCGCTAGAACTGTTTAATAAGGGAGAAGATTTAAAAGGCGCATTGCCCGATCAAGGTGATGATAGCTGGATTAGTATGGATTTGCAGAATAAGGAAATGGAAATTCAATTAACGTAACGGATTAATACTGATGTGAAATAAGCTTATGAATGTCATTTACGAAACAGATTTTTTGCGTTTTGAGCATGAGTTTGAAACTGCATTCTTAGTTTATAAACCATTGGGTCGGGTTTTACTGGAAGATTATTTTTATGGTGACCCTACATGCGGCTTAATAGACTCAGACAATCAATGGGCAATAGTCGGGGGCGAACATCTTGCCGTTTGGACGCCGCAAAAATGGCAACGTATCGATGACGAAGGTTTGCGTTGGATTCACGCTTTAAGAGTTAAAAATCATAACACCGTTGAGATATTGATTGACCCCTGGAGCGAATGTTCTGCTATTTGGGAAATTGATGTGCAGACTTTTGAGTTTAGGATGACTCAAGATTTTGAAATGTATAGAGATAAGGAATATTCTGATCGTATACTTTGGTAATACCGGCAATGCTTTTGTATACATGTTCCAAATGAAGCGTCCAACTGTTTAGACTTTTGCCTTTTATTGCTATACTTACTTCAAAAAAGGACATGAAAAATATTGCTTTAATTTTTATAATGGCTTTATCTGCCACTTTAGTTTTTGCGCAAACAAAAGAGCGGGATATAAGTAATGCGGAAAAATTCTCCGCTAAGGCAGGGGCTCTGATGCAAAAAGAATTTTTAGTCGTTGGAGAAATAAATAGTGCCAAGATTGAAATTGTCTACTATACTGATTTGATTAGTATGCAAAAGCAAAGTGCAGTTAAATTTGAGTATGAGTCTCAAGGAAAATATACAAGCGATACCAAAGTTGCAGTTTTAGATGCGGATGAAATCGATGCTTTTATTAAATCTGTTAAGTTAATGCAAGAGAAAATCTTCCCTTCAGTTCCAACAAATTATACAGAAGTTTCATATAAGAGTAGAGGGGGATTTGAAGCAGGATGCTTTTGGTCGAAAGGCAATTGGTCTACATTTTTAAAATTGGAAAAGTTTGATAAAGATTCCTATGTGTTTTTAAGCAAAGATGATTTTCCTAAGCTTCTTACCCTTCTTGAGCAGGCTAAGGCAAAGCTGCTGTAGTAAAGCATGTTTTTCATATCACTACTAACGCTTAGGGTAACTCTTTTTTTAATCTCTACATTTCAATCTTAATTATTTAAGCAGGAGTTCCTCCATGCAAACCTACATTAACCAACTCTTAGCCGACATTGAATACGCTACCCAAAACGTAACGCGGCCTTTTGCAACAGAAAATTTGGAATTACACGATTGGATGCCGGATAAGGAGGAGGACGAAACCGCGCCGGTGAAAGAGTTAGAAGAATGGACGGGTATTTACAAAGAGCAGTTGCCTCCCCATGAAAGACTAACCGATGAGCAAGTAGGCCAATTATTAAAGGCGCTTAATGATATGCTGAATGCATATAACTGGCATTTTGTATTGCAGATTACCGTGCCGGAGAGGATACAATACGAAACAATACGGACTAACTTTAGTCAACCCGCCAGGCAAAAGCGCTGGCACATGGGCTTTTTTGAATTGTGCCCCTAAGGCACTGAACATAATACCTGTGCCTTAGGCGAATATTGCCAGTGCGCTTTTTTCGCAGAGTTGCATTCGCACTTTATACATGAAGACCTTACCCCCGAAGAAGAGCGTGCCCGAGATTTAGAAATGGAAATAAACCACTTAAAGCGCAAGTACGATGATGGCTGGATGAAGTACTACCCGTATCATTTAGACCCTAAGTATGATGATGAAAACGGCAACCCGTATGATTACGGCATAGGCGAGGGCTTTGATGATGAAGAGGAAGATGATGATTGGTGGAAGAGATAAGTTAATGCAAGTGCAAAAATACATTTCGCACGGAGACACGGAGAAATACATGGAGAATAAAAAAGGTGGCGTTGTATAGTGCGTACAAAGCATGCACACAAAGAAGTAAGTCATTGCGAACCCCCGAGGCTTTGCGAGTGAGTGAAGCAATCCCCTGGGAGAATGGCACCGGTGATGCGCTACATCTGGCAATTTTTAGAGCAGGCGAAATATGTGCCTTTTGTTTTTGGGGATTGCTTCGTCGCAGAGCCTCCTCGCAATGACTTTTAATTTTCCGCAAACTGCCACCATCTTGCTAATATCTTAACCAGGATAATCACCGGGGATTTTAAAAGGGCTTGTTTTTAGTTTCGCCTTTCAATTGTTACTTTGCATAAAGTAAGATACCCATGGCTTTAAACCTAACTATTTTTATTGCGGCCCTGGCAGCCTTATTGGTTTCGGCCAGGCTATTTACACAAGCGGCAGAAGAGATAGGCAAGTATTTAAAGCTTCCCTCTTTTGTGATAGGTGTATTTATTGTGGGCATTGGCACTTCGTTGCCTGAGTTGATTTCTGGAACGCTATCGGTAAAAAAGGGCTTGTCGGATATTCTTTCGGGCAACATCATTGGCTCTAATATTTCCAATATACTTTTAATAACCGGGCTGGCAGTGGCCATAAACCGAAAGAGCATTGTTTTAAATACCGGCTACTTGTTTATAGATCTGCATTTTTTGCTGGGTAGCTTTTTTTACTTCTACATAATAGCTTACGATGGCCGTATAGATGTATACGAAGCCTTTATAGGTATAATTATGTTTATTGTTTATAGCGTTTACCTAATTAAAGGCGAAGCTCAAAATGAAAACGAACCGGCTGTGTGGCCTTCGTTTCCGGTTAAGGGGCTTGCATTGTTAGTGCTGTCTGGTGTAGGGATTTATTTTGGGGCCGATTACACGGTTTTTTCGCTTGAAAAAATTGCCACCCAGTTTGGCATTCCCAATTCCATAATTGCACTAACGCTTCTTTCGCTGGGCACTACCCTGCCCGAACTGGCGGTTAACATAGCAGCTATAAGGCAAGGTAAACCCGAAATGGCCATTGGCAATGTTTTAGGGTCGTGTATTTTTAATACGCTTGTGATACCCTGGGCGGGTGCTGTGATTGGCCCGGTAACCGTTCCGCAGAATTTACTGGCATTTTCACTGCCGGTAATGGCTGCCTGCGGATTGTTTTTTTACCTGCTTACGCACGATAAAAAAATATCGGTTTGGGAAGGGTTGATGTTTGTTTCGCTTTATGTTTTGTTTATTCTGAAGGTTTCAATTGCATAGGCAGATAGAAGCCTGCTGCTGCAAATTTACTACCTCACCTTTGCAAACGGCCCTACCTTGCTAATATCATAATCGGGGTAATCGCCGGTGTAGTAATCAATCACGTTGCGGTCGCTGGGGTCGGGGAGGAGTTGGAAGAGGATGCGGAGTTGAAACCACATATATATTTTTACCCCGTAGCGGTAAGTAAAGTGTGGCTTGGGTATACGCAGGGTTTGTAACAGGTGGTCATCAAAAAGGCTGTAGTAATATTGTGTGCCCTGGTAATGCACAGCCTTAGGATACCACCGGTCGGCAAATTCAGATGCTAAGGCCTCTACTATTTTTTTCCCTTCATCGCTATAGGCGTAATGCTGTTTTTCAAAGGCCTCATACCACTGATACATTTCTTCTTCACTGCCCGGTATATCGGTTATGTTCATTAACTCACAAAGGCGTGTCCAAAAATTATAAACGGCGCGAAATTCCTTTTTGCTAAACAAATCGCGGTTGGCTAAAAACACGCCCATGCGGCGCGGCTCGCAAACAATGGTGGCCAGCGTATAAAGGTTCTCTTCGTTCGTTATTTTAAAGTGGCTATGTATAAAGTTGAGCAGTTCAATTGCTTTTAAGCCTTCGCCTTTATCGCCATGCTTATAAAATTCCCCAAAGAAGAGCAGCGTATCGTTATTACGCTTTTTTGTGTTGGTAATAATGCCTCCCTTGCCATTGCGGTATAAAACCCTCGCAATAGAGGGCACTGCTGCCTGCCGTGCAAAGGCTACCGAAAAAATGGAGTGCGTAAATAGAGGGGTGCCATACCTAACCTCAAAAGCCAAATGTGCTATTTGATGTGCATCGCGCTCTGCATCCAGTTGTGCTATTTGCTTACGGGCCCAAAAAGGATTGAGGAGGTTCATGCGATGAAAATTCTAAATGTAAATATCGAAATTCGAAATAATGCATTTAATACAAATTCAGAAATACAATTTCGCACAGAGCCACGGAGAAAATACAGGGAGAATACAAAATCAAAGGTTTCTCACAGAACACACGGAAAACACAGAATTTAAAGGCGGTAAGTTACTGTCTAAGTATGGGTTGTTTCAGAGTAAATAAGAGTAATAGGAATTTGTTGTTTTGTGTTTTCTGTGTATTCAGTCTGAGAAATTGATTTAGCTCTTAAAGTTGCAAATGCAGAAATACAATTTCGCACGGAGACAAGGGAAAATGCAGGGAGAATACAAAAGCAAAAATTCTGAGAACGCGGATATTCCGGTATTCTTCTGTGTTTTCTGTGAATTCTGTGAGAGAATTTGTATTGATTACTTACCCAATTCCTTTTTAAGGGCCTCTTGCATTTTTTGTTTGGTGGCATCATCCAACGGTGGCGTTGCACTGGCCGATTGTGCAAAGGCCCGGGCGTGTTCTTCTAAACTATCTAATTGCTTAAAAAACAAACGGCACAAGCCACAGTAAAGCAAGTGAACTTTCAGCCCCGCAGCCTCGCCGAGTGTAAGCTTGCCTTCTTTTTGCTTTGCATGCAAAAAAGTAGCATCGCGACAGGTTAATACAATAGTGTCTAAAAAACTCATACTCGTTATTTAAGCGTTAAACCAGTTCTTTTCCATGCACTCCCGCAGTTGCAGTTTTGCCCGGTGCATCAACACCCAATAGTTAGACGGCGTTATGCCCAATTCTTTACAAATTTCTTCTGCATCTAAATCTTCCATGTTTTTTAACACAAATACAGAGCTCCATTTTTCGGGCAATTTACCCAGGCAGCCCTTTAAAATGCTGTTAAACTCATCACTTTCTACCCCAGGCTGCAGGTCTTTTTTCCAATCATCGGGGCCAGCGCTGTTTGCCCAATGCCCATTTTGAGCCCCCTCGGCATCAAAAAAATGATTCATAAAATCATCTTTCGCGTCCTTATCAAAAATATTCAGTTCGTTTTGGGTGCTCTTTTTCCGGTAGTGGTCAATTATCTTTCGTTTAAGAATAGAGATAAGCCAGGTTTTTTCGCTGGCATTGCCCAAAAATGAATCGCGGCCCTTAAGTGCGCTTAAAAAAGTTTCCTGCACCAAATCTTCGGCCACTTCGCGCTTGTTAATACGGGCAAAAGTATAGCTGAACAACACATCGCTGTATCGCTCTATCCACCTTTCGGGTTCTAACTTGTTACCTATAGTTTGCTCGCTCATAATTTTCGAAGGCTAATTACGAAAATAATAGGCACATTATATGCATGCCTTGTTTTTCCTCCGTGCGAAATGTATACTCATTTAACGGAGCACCAATAAAAAATCCCTGCTCCGTTGAAAAAGCAGGGATTTGTATTTGTGTGCTGTTAGTATTGTCTGCTATGGCTGTTTGCCTTTGCAGTAGTCGGTTGTCAGTCGTCGGCCGTCAATGTATTGTCTTGTGTCTATCGTCTAGTTCTTCACTACCATTCTCTTCAACCCGTTACCTTTTTCGGTTTTAAGCTGAATAGTGTAGATGCCGGCGGCAAACTTGCTGTTGTTAATGTAAAACTCCTGTCGGCCGCTGTGGGTTTCAAACGTTCTTCTGTCCACTACCTGTCCAAAAGCGTTCGTAACCTTCATTTCTACATTTTCGCTTTCGGCCATATCTATAGCCAGCGTAAATGAACCGTTGTTAGGATTAGGGTAAACATTCCAGCTATTATCGCTAAGTGTTTCTATGCCTACATAATCAAAATCGCGGCAGGCAGTATCGCTGCAGTTAACGCCATTGCTTACTACCACACAATACAAGCCGGTTACCGAAGGGGTATAGAACTGGTTGGTAGCGCCGGCTATCGGGCTACCGCCCGGTGTGCCGTTATACCATTGGTAAGTATAGCCTGCAGGGAAAGCTAATAGCGTATTACCACTTTGGGTTATGCTGGCCACCGGTGGTGGGAATACACAAATGCTATCCACACAATCCAGCGTGCCCGGTTGGTTATTATTGATGATTAATATAACCGGATGGCATCCCGGCGTAGTATAAGTTACGGTATGCGGGCCTGCACCGGTGGCGGTGGCAGGGCTTCCGTTTTGGAACTGCCAGTTAAAGGTTAGTCCTGTTGGGTTGCCTCCATAGCTAAAGGTAGAGCTTTGGCCTACACAAATGCTATCGTTAAAATCTAAATGGCAACCCGGCACACCGCCTTTGCGGCAACTGAGGTTAAAGCATATGGTGGTATCCTTACAATACTGTCCATTGTTGCCCATTACGTAGGTAATGCATAGTATAGTATCGGATGGCGATGTAGGTGTATACTGCCCGCTTATAATAGCCGTACTGCCGTTAAGTACTAACGGATTAGGCCCGAATATAGTGGCGTTAGGCCCGGTTTGCATTTGCAGTGTGCCGCAACCGTTTATTACTATATTAAATCCGAACGTTACACCGGTAGGCCCTTGCTTGCACCAAACTGAATCGCTGATGTAATTGAAGTAACAGCATTTTGGCGAATCTATAGGCTCGCATGGCGGCAGAATAATACAATCGGTATCGCTATAGCAGCAAACTTCTTCATGTCCCATACTATCCAGCACGGATATGTGTGTGCGGAAACATAAACTATCGCCTGCTGTGCCATTATAAATAGTAGCTGTTAACTGCGGCGAGGTGCCACCGCTTGGTATGTTTACAAAGTTTACCACCGGTGCGTAAGCAATATTTAAGTGAGGTTGAAGCACTTCGAGGTTGACCTGCGTAATACCTATTTGCGATTGATTGCTTACGTGGTAATACAGCACATAGTGGCCGTTGCTATCGCAGTTAACGCTGTCAATCCAAAAATCGGCGCATAGGCTATCGGGGCATTCATACAGTGTAAGGTTTAAGTCGCCGGTGGTATCGGTGCAGCCATAGCTGTTGGTTACTATTACAGAATAACTTCCGCTAATGCTGGTGGTATGCGTTTGGTTGGTTTCGCCCGGCAGAATGCTACCATTTAATAACCACTGGTAAGTATAGCCAACGCCATAAGGCCCTACAATGGTATAAGGGGCGCAGGTATCAAAGCAGCCCTCGTAGAAGGTACAAAGCTCGGGCAGTGGGTTAACTGTTACACAGAAGGTGCTGCTGCTGCTGCATCCAAAAGTATCGGTGGCCTGCACGCCATAGCAGCCATTCTCGGTTACATAAATAGTGTCGTTCACTTCGCCGGTGGTCCATTCAAGGGTTACACTTGGGTCGGGGTGCGTGGCCACTAACATTACGGTATCGCCCTGACATACAACCGGGCTGGTGGCGGGGGTAATTACCGGTGGCACCGGTGGTGTGTGCACCGTTACTATATATGGTAACGATGTGTCGCCACAGCCAGTAGTAGTATCTGTAACTACTACCTGGTAAGTAAATACACCCACACCCGTATTAGGGCTATATACAAATGCCGAGCTGCTGGTAGTTCCGTTTACATTCGGGTCGTTGCTTATCCAGCTATACGTCCAGTTTTGGTTATAAGTAACAAACAGGCTGGTAAACTCACCCAGGCATAAATCAGCATCGCCACTGTTTTGTATAACGGCCGGCGGTGCGTTGTTTACAATAATGCGTATAAAAGTGGTGTAAGGGCAGCCACCGGCATCGGTAAGTGTTACCACATATATACCGGTGCTTGTAACCGTAACCGAATCGTTTGTGGAGCCGTTGTTCCACAAATAAGTGCAGGTGCCGCACGTAGGCGCTACTAATAACACATTTGTGCCTGCGCACACAATGGTATCGGGGTAGGCCGTTATGTTTCCGCTTAAAGTAGGTATGGCTACAGGTACGTTAATCTGCGTGGTATCGTAGCACCCGTAAATATCATGCACTATCAAAGTAACGGGGTATGTACCGCCCGGGAAATAAGTATGGTTAGGATTTTGGTTCAGGCTGGTGCCTAAATCGCCAAAGGCCCAGTTCCAGTAATTGATGGCTGTAAATGAAGCATCGGTAAATGCTACAGGCTGATTGATACAGTTAGGCCCTGCAAATGTAAAGTTGGCTGTTGGTTTAACCGGCACTACTATAGTATCCATAAACGTATCGGTGCACAGTGTATTGGTTACTACAAGCGTAACTATATAAGTGCCGCTGCCTGCATAGGTGTGGCAGGGGCTCGGTAAGGTACTGGTGTTTAAATCGCCAAAGTTCCACAGCCAGCCGGTAATGTTGTTGCCAAAGGTCCAGGTGCTTTTATCGGTAAAACAAACCGGTGCGCCGTAGCAACCTACTTTGGTATCAAACTTAGCCGAAAGCGGGATGGTAATATGCGCTGTATCCTGCAACAGGCAGCTATCGGTATGGGCCGTGTTATATACATAGCCGCTAAGCGTTACCAAATAGAAGCCAGCCTGCGCATAGCTATGCGTAGGGTTGGTAAGGTTGCTGCCACTAAAGTCGCCAAAGTTCCAGGTAAACAAACCGGCGTTAACCGATGTATTGGTAAACTGAACAGGGTTACAATTGGTTTGCATAAAGCTTATGTTACCATTGAAGGTACAGGTGCCGGGCCCTACTCCGTTACAGCTATCTTCCTGTATTACCAGCACGTTGCTAAGCGCTGTGCAACCGTTACTTACATCGGTTACGGTTACAGAGTAAGCGCCGGGGCTGCTAAAGTTGCGGCATTGGGTGGCAGGTCCACCTACGCTCCAGGCATATGTATAATTTACATTGCCCAGTGCGCAAATATTTACGTTATAAGATGTGCCAATGCAATAGCCCAGTGGGTCGAAGGTGCTTATGTTAGCAGTTGGGCCGCTAACGTAAGCTACGTCTATCTGGCTTAAGGCAGTGCAGCTGTTTACATCAGTAACCGTAACCTGGTAAAGGCCGTCTACAAAAATAGTAGTAGGGTTAGCTACCGAGGAATAAGCGCCGGGACCGCTCCATGCATAACCGGTTCCGCCGGTGGCCTGTAACTGGGCGCTGCCGCCTGCGCACAGGCTGGTAAGCTGCGTAACCGTAGGCACCGGTATAGGGTTAAGAGTAACTATAGTGGTATTGGTTAAGGTATTACCGCAGGCATTTACACTTAATGTAATGGTAACGTTTTGTGGTGCATTGTTGCCCCACTCAATGCCTGTGCTGCTAGTGCCGGGGCTTAATACAGCGCCACTGTTTTGCGGGTTCAGGCTCCAGGTGTAGGTAGTGCCCGGCGGATATAAATTAGGTGTAAAGAAAGTATTAGTGCTATTGGCACAGTAAGGACCGGTGCCTGTAATAACCGGCGGTGTTGGGCTGGCAGCCTGCACCACCTGCGTGGCTGTATCGCTGTTGCAGAAAGGGGCATTTAATAGTTGAACAAAGGCATTAACTACATACGGGCCGATCGGCCCCCAGTTTACGCTAATGCAATTACCTACTCCGCCTGCCGGCGTTCCACCGGTTATAAGCCAGGTAACGGTACCCGTGCCCGTAGCACAATAGCTTACGGTGCTGTTAGGGCAAATAACCGTATCGCCCACTATTACAGGTTTTAAAGGCACTGCGGCAACCTTTACAATGGTATAGGCTGTATCGTTACAGGCCTGGTTAGGATTTTGCGGCCATGCTTTTACTACATAAGTGCCAGGTACATTCAGCCAGTTAACCGTAACCGATGGCGATGGCCCAGGTGAATAAGCCGGCCCCGATGGCGAAACCGACCAGAAGCAAACTACTGAGTTAGAAGAGAAGAAGGTAGCCGGTGTATTAGCGCATACATTCAGGTTGCCGTTTATTTCTAAACGCGGCCGCACCCGGATTATATATTGCGCAGTACCGCCACAATGCAAAAACGAATCGTAAAAGGCAACGGTTAGAGTATCGTTGCAGGCTATGGCCGTGTTGGGCCAGCAAATACGCACCTGGTTGCAACATACCGAGTCGCTTAGCGTACCGCAGGCACCGCTGTTCAGGCTCCAGGTGTAACCGGCACCGCTAAAGGCAGGCAGGGTATAGTATTCGCAATCGCCGGGGCAAACTTTATTAGGCCCACTAATGGTAGCCGCTACCGGTACTATAGGTATATATACTAAAGTGGTATCGCTGCATACACCGGTGCAACCGCTTACTACCAGGCCTAAAGTGCCTATTTGGCCCGGCCCCCAGGCTACGGTAACCGTTGGTAAATTATTAGGCCCCAGTATAGTGCCGCCTATGGCAAACCAATTGTAAATACAACCGGTTCCGTTGGCTGTACTGTAAGTAGCAGTATCGTTGGCGCATAAAGTGCTCGGGCAGGTTATAGATGGCCCCGGCAGCGAATCAATATTTATTACGCTTTGGAATGTATCGGTGCAATGGCAATCATTCATGGCAATAAGCGTAATGGTATAGGTGCCCGCATTTGCATAGCTATGTGTGGAGCTTGTTTGTCCGCTGTTAGCGCCATCGCCAAAGGTCCAGTAGTAGCTGGTGGCGCCTGTGCTTTGGTTGGTAAATAACACCGGCGAAAATTTACAGGCGTTGCTTTGATGCGTGAAGAACGCAACAGGCAGGTTTACTTTTTCTATACAAATAGCCGATGAATCGGTGCAGCCCCATTGGTTGGTTTCGTATACTACCAGGGTGCCAAGGCTGCTGCTATCCCATGTAACAGTGGCCGTGTTGGTGGTAGCACCGGTAATGGTTAAATTACCAGTGGCTACCCATTGGTAAGTACTAAGCGGATGCAGGGCAGTGGTATAAGTAATGGTGCTAAGCTTGCACACCTTCTCGCAGGCTGGTCCGCGGTCGGGTTGGCCGCTGCCGGGTTGGCCACCTGCAGTATCGCTTGGGCAGGTAGGGTAGGGTGCATGCGTTATAAGCGGGTGTGGTTTAGGCACAATAGTAACCGTAAGGGTATGAAAAGTGTTAGGGTTGGTTTGTGTAACCACAATAGTGCCTGTGCCTGCGGCCCCCCATTGTATTACCAGGCTATCGGTGGTTAAAATAGTTATTGGTGTGCCGCCGGTAATGCTCCAGCTATAACTGGCACCTGCCACATAAGGCACGTAATAAGTTACTTTTTCACCTGCGCAGGCGGTATCGGCGCCGGTAACGGCAGCACTTGCGCTTTGCCAGCTTAATAAACTACATAGCAAAGCCAATAGGTACAATTTCTTCATGTCAGCGGTTTAGAGTGTGTTGGCCCTAAATATACTCTGCTTCATTAACATTAACGAAACATTGCATTTATTTTTTTTGACATGATTATTTAGTGCAAATGTAAGTAGCCTAAAAGCGGTTATATGTTGAAACAATTAAACTATGCCCACACCTTAGTGCCCTCGCTGCAATTGGTGCATATATCAATCTCTTTACGGCTTTTCAGCACACGGCTGCGGAACGATTTATACAAATCGCTCTGCCATATTTGGGTAAACGTTTTTGTATTTAAATCGCCTAGCTGGTGCTGGGCATCTTTATCAAAGCAGCAGGGCACTATTTTACCATCCCAGGTTATTACGGTGCTGTGCCATAGTTTCCAGCAGTGGTTAAGCAGGTCGTTTTTAATGGTGTATTTGCCATTGCGCTCTTTTTTGTAGCGGCTGTATTTATCAATAGTGGGTATCAAGTCGTTGCCGTTTTCAAACTCGTATACCTGTGCTGTTTTAAGCTTTACCTCATCTACCCCTATTTCTTCGGCCAGCTTTTGCACCCCGGCAATCTGGTGCTCGTTAGGCTTTACTACCAAAAACTGGAAGATGATATGCGGCGTTTGGCTGTTCATTTCCTTTTTAGCTTTTACCAGGTTTTTAGTGCCCTCTAATACTTTTTCTAAACTGCCGCCAATGCGGTATTGCTCGTAGGTTTGCTGCGTGGTTCCGTCTATCGAAATCAGTATGCGGTCCAGCCCGCTTTCTACGGTTTCGCGCGCTTTGCGTTCGGTTAAAAAGTGTGCGTTGGTGCTGGTAACGGTGTAAATTTTTTTCTGCACGGCATACTTTACCAACTCTAAAAATTTAGGGTGCATATACGGCTCACCCTGAAAGTAGAAATAAAGGTATATCAGCCGGTCGCCAATTTCATCTACCGTCTTTTTATAAAAATCGTAATCGAGATTACCCGTGGGGCGCGTAAAGTTTTTTAAACCACTGGGGCACTCCGGGCAGCCCAGGTTGCAGGTGGTGGTAGGCTCTATGCTTACATTAAAAGGCACGCCATATTGTAATGGTTTTTTTGTCCATTTCGACAAGTAAAAACTCGTCAGCACCGATGTGGCATTCCAAAGCTTGCGGGCGTTCAGTTTCGAAATAAAATTAATGGTGTCAGCCCTCTGCATGGTAGGGGTAAAGTTAGTTAATGTACGGATTATATACATTAGCCTTACAAACAAACCCCTTATGGCCGCATATTCACGCCCTGTAACCTCTGCCCCCGAAAAACTGGTAGAGAATAGTAAATACAACTTAGGTTGTTTTAATACACCGGTAAAGCAGGCTAATTTGATCGATTTTCCGGCGCCTTATAAGCTGCCTTTGCCTAAAGCCATAAAGGCGCTGCAACTGCGCGAGTGGCAGGCTTTTCAAATAAGGGGTAAAGACCACTTTATAATGGTAGCCATTTACAATGCAAAAAAAATATCGCTGGTGCAGTTTATAGTTTACGATGTAAAGAATAATACCAAAACCAAATACGAAAAAAAAGTGCCCGCCTGGGTGTTGCAGGTGCCTGATACCTTGTATAACTCAACCGCCAGCTATACCAGTAATAACTTTTCGCTAAAGGTAAAGCACGATTTAGAGAGCGGTAAAATGAATTTAACCGCAAGCATAAAAGGGTTTAATAAACTGCCGGATGTAACAGCCTGGTTTGAGGCCGAGCACGATGTGCACCAGTTTAAGCCCATGGTAGTTTGCAATCCGTTTTCCGCTGGGCGGGTAATGTATTCGCATAAATGCCTGATGCCGGTGCAGGGCGAAGTTACCATGGGCAACGGGCATATTGTGTTTGAAAAAGAAAACTCGCAACTGATTATAGACGACCATAAAGGCTATTACCCTTACCCCACCGTTTACGATTGGGTTACCGGACTGGGGCGCGATAAAGAAAACCGCATGTTTGGTTTTAACCTAACCAACAACCAGGTAATTAACCAGGAACTGTATAACGAAAACTGCCTTTGGTTTGATGGCGAGCTTCATCCCCTGCCACCTATAAAAGTAACCCGCCCGGAAGGCGTACAAAGCACCTGGAAAATTACCGATGCCTACGATATGGTAAACCTTGACTTTACACCGGTGGTGCATACCTCGGTAAATATTAACCTTCTCATACTCCGCAGTAAGTACGAAGGTCCCTATGGCTTTTTTAACGGCTACCTAAAAAAGGCCAACGGCGAAAAAGTGATGCTCGAAAATATGTTTGGCATGGGCGAGGACTTTTATTTGAGGGCGTAGGTTGATTAATGATCAATAATTAAATAACAATTATCAAAAAAAGGCAAATACAGAATGCAGTTGCGCACGGAGACACGGAGAAAATACAGGAGAATACAAAATTAGGATTCAATTTTATCCAACACCATTGCACATAACATGCATTACAAAAATATGCAGTGGATTAACATTGGCATCTAATTGCATATCCTCGCGACTTACAAATAAGCCAGAGTAATCTGTTTCTATTATTCCTATTTCTAATCCTGCATTATTCAATATACTCTTGTTTAACCACAAAAAGCCATAACTTTCAATACAATACATCTCATCCAACCCGATATGGGCATAATGAATAATAAAATTGGCCTTTTTAGCTCTAAAGCCACTTTTTCGACATATTTTATACTCATCATTTGCCGGTGCCATAAATTGCGTTTCACTCGAGCCACACCAAAAAGTAGGACTAAAAGGATTATATTGAGTATGCCATACTATTCCTCCCGCAAAACGTTCCGATTTATCATAAATATTATAGCCGTTGCGACGTAGCGATCCAAAGGAATCAGCGGAGTACAATACCTCACCGGCCTGATCCAAAAGCCGCCAGTTCCAATTTTTCTCCGTGATTACGTATTTATTCATAAGCAACGAATTGACTTGCAAAATACAGTTTCGCATAAAGGCACAGAGAAAATACAAGGAGAATACAAGCAGCATCTACTCATTCCCCCAATATCCCAATTCTCCCAATGTCCTAATACCCAATCTCCTAATACCCCAATATCTTCATCATGCTTTCGGCACTTTGCTCTTCGGCAAACACCTTGTAGGTAAATTCGTTCTTGCGCTTTTCATCAATAAGTATATGTGGTGGCGAGGGCAGCAGACAGTGCTTAATACCACCATAGCCGCTTAAGGTATCCTGGTAGGCACCGGTATTAAAAAATCCGATGTATAGTTTTTCGCCCTGCTTTAGTTTGGGCAGATACACTTGGTTTATGTGTGCATCGCTGTTGTAGTAGTCGCCCACATCGCAGGTAATGCCACCCAGGTTTACGTGCATATATTCCTGCTCCCATTTATTTACAGGCAGCATTATAAAGCGCTGCGAAAGGCCCCATATATCGGGCAAGCTGTTCATTAACGAGCCATCCAGCATATACCAGGTCTCGCGGTCGTTTTGGTGCTTTACGCCCAACACGCTAAAAATTACGCAGCCGCTTTCACCTACGGTGTAGCTTCCAAACTCGGTAAAAATATCCGGTTCGTCTACCCCGTCGTTATTGCAGGTGGTTTTTATCTGACTTACTATTTCGTTAATCATGTACTCGTAATCAAAATCGGCCGCCAGCGAGTGCTTTATAGGCATACCGCCACCCAGGTTAATGCTATCCAGCTCGGGGCATATCTTCTTCAGGTCGCAGTATACATCCAGCGCCTTATGAAACTCCGTCCAGTAATAGTTTACATCCTTTATACCGGTATCAATAAAAAAGTGTAGCATCTTCAGCTTAAAGTTCGGGTTGTTCTTTAGCTTCTGCTCGTAAAACGGCACTATATCGTTATAGCGCACGCCCAGGCGCGATGTATAAAATTCATACTTCGGTTCTTCTTCGGCGGCAATGCGTATGCCTATGTTCATGGGCTCATTGGGTGTGCCGTATTTTTCCAGCTCATCCAGGTTATCCAATACCGGTATAATGTTTTTATAGCCGTTGTGGTAAGCCTCCATTATTTTATCAATGTAGCGCTGCGGTTTAAAGCCGTTGCAAATAATGTAACCGTCTTTTTTAATCTTCTTTTTCTCCTCCAGGCGCTTAATCAGCTCAAAATCGAAGGCCGAAGAGGTTTCGATAAACACCTTGCTTTTAAGCGCCTCTTCTACCACAAAGGCAAAGTGCGAGCTTTTGGTGCAATAGCAGTAATGGTAATCGCCGCGGTAATTGTTATTGGCAATGGCCGAATTGAACAGTCGGCGGGCTTTGGTTATTTGCTGCGTAATTTTTGGCAGATAGGTAAGGCGCAGGGGCGTGCCGTACTGCGCTATTATATCAGTAAGGGGTAAATCGTTCCAAAACAGGTTGCCTTTTTCCTCTTTAAAGTCGCGTTGCGGAAAGTCGAACGTTTGAGAGATCAGGTCGCGGTATTTCTGGCGTTTTTGCATTTCGAAAAAAATTGTGCGCGAAGTTATATTTTAGGCGCGAGATATTGGGTAAAAAAAAGAATAACCAATAATCAAATAACAATTATCAAACAAAGGCAGGAAAGGCAATGGTGAATACAAATACTTTTCGCACGGAGACACGGAGGGAAAGGCAGGAGAATACAAAATACAATACAGAGATATAAAAGCAATGAAACATTCAGAGCTAACAGGAATAATAATTGGTATTTGTATAAAAGTGCACGAAACATTGGGGCCGGGGCTGTTGGAGAGTGTTTACGAAGAGGCTATTTGCTACGAACTGGATAAGGCTGATATAAATTATAAAAGGCAGCAGGGTATCGCCGTTGTGTATGAAGAAATAAAGCTGGATGTAGGATTTAGGGCGGATATTATTGTAGAAGGGAAAGTTATTCTTGAGCTTAAATCGGCTGAGGCAGTAGCTCCTATACATTCAAAAATAGTGCTTACCTATATGCGGTTTGCAAATATTGAAGTAGGCTTGCTGGTAAATTTTAATGTGATGTATTTAAAAGATGGAATAACGAAATTAGTGGACGACAAAAGTATTTTCGCGCAGAAGAAGGGAATACTAAGCAATAGGTAATTTGTATTCTCCTGTATTTTGTATTCTGCCTTTCTCCATGTATTTTCTCCGTGCCTCCGTGCGAACCTGTATTTTTGTATTAATTAGTTGAACGAAAGATAAAATGAACTTAGAACAAACCTTAAAGCAAACCACTGCCGATATTTTTAACCACGAATTTGGTGAGGGCAGCATTGCGCCCGAAGCAGTAACTATAAACATTACCAAAAAAGAACACGAGGGCGATTTTACCATAGTGGTGTTCCCATTAACCAAAGCCAGCAAAAAAAGCCCCGAGCAAACGGCTGAGTTTCTAGGCGCCAAACTGAAAGAGCAATCGGGCATTGTGGCAGGCTACAACGTAATAAAAGGCTTTTTAAACCTATCGCTTACCGATACCTACTGGCTAAGCCGCCTGCAGAGCATTGCCGGCAACGACAGCTACGGCACGTTTGCCCCTAACCACCGCAAGGTGGTGCTGGAGTATTGCGGACCTAATACCAATAAACCCCTGCACATAGGCCACGTGCGCAATATGCTGCTGGGCTTTAGTATGAGCGAAATACTAAAGGCAGTCGGCTTTGATGTAACCAAAGTGAACATTTATAACGACCGCGGTATTCAAATATGCAAAAGCATGGTAGCCTACCTGCGCTATGGCGATGGCAGCACCCCGCAAAGCACCGGCATTAAGGGCGACCACTTTGTGGGCGATTGGTATGTAACCTGGAACACCAAAGCAAAAGAAGAATTGCAAACCCTTACCGGCTTAAGCGGCGAGTTTGACGACGACCAAAAGCATACAACCCTGTTTAAAGAGGCGCAGGAGATGCTTTTAAAATGGGAGGCCGGCGATGCTGAGGTGGTGGCCTTATGGAACAAAATGAACGGCTGGGTTTATGAAGGCTTTAAAAAAACCTTCGACCTGTTGGGTGTAGATTTTCAGAAAGATTACTTCGAAAGCCAAACCTACATGATGGGTAAGGATATAGTAGAAGAGGGGCTGCAAAAGCAGGTATTTAAAAAGCGCCCCGATGGTGCGATAATAGTTGATTTAACACCCGATGGCCTGGATGAAAAAGTGTTATTGCGCAGCGATGGAACCTCGGTTTACATTACGCAGGATTTAGCTACCGCCGAACTTCGCCATAAAGATTTTGGTATGGAGAAGATGATTTACGTAGTGGCCAACGAGCAGGATTATCACTTTAAAGTATTAAAACTGGCCCTGCAAAAATTAGGTAAAACATGGGCCGATGGTATCTATCATCTAAGCTATGCTTTAGTAGAATCCCCTACCGGCCGTTTTAAAAGCCGCGAAGGTAAAACAGCCGATGCCGATGATTTGATTAGTGATGTGCTGCAAATTGCAGAAGCAAAAACAAAGGAGCTTGGGAAAATTGAAGACTTTACCGAAGAGCAAGCACTGGCTTTATACAAAGTTATCGGTCTGGGGGCCTTAAAATATTTGGTGTTGCGCGTTAACCCATACAAAAAAATAATCTTCAATCCCGAAGAAGACATTAGTTTTCAGGGGCATACCGGTCCGTTTATACAATACACGTATGCGCGTATCCGTTCTATTGCACGCAGGGCAGAGGGCAGCGCTTATAACTTCACCTCTTCATCGCCATTGTATGCGGTAGAGCGTGAGTTGATTATTCAATTAAGCGAATACGAAAACGTGGTACAGGCCGCCGCCGATAAATACGACCCGAGCGAAGTAGCAAACTACGTTTACAACATAGCCAAGCTGTATAATAAGTTCTACCACGAGCTGCCTATTTTAAAAGCAGATACCGAAGAAGAAAAACAATTGCGCGTAGCGCTATCACACCAAACCGGTATTGTTCTTAAAAAGGGAATGAAACTATTGGGTATTGATGTGCCTGAGAAAATGTAAGAAGGCCATACTCATCCGATGACTCTTTGTTGATAGGTGCGGATACCTGTAACAATGCAGTTATTGTTTCGAAAAGTCATCGGATGACTTCTCCTAAAGCACTACTTCGGCAAAGAACTAACCACACACGCCGCGCCAATTGAATCGGGGTTTAGTGCGTTATGCTGATTAATGGCCGACTGCATAGCATTATTAAAACCACCGGGGCCAAAATCTTCCGGGCACAATACCTCATCGTTTTTAATAAGGGTGAAACTTATTTTACCATCGGCGGCAATTTTGCCAAGTATAGAGCCTGAACTGATGGTGTCGTTTACTTGCACTGCTACATTGCGCAACCCGGTATAAACAAAACTATAGATGGACTTTGGCTTATAAGTAACTGTTACCGATGCATTGCTGCTATTAATATCGGTTACAATACCCTGGCAACTGGCCACTACCAGTTGTGCCGTATCGGTTAGCTGCAGGTAATAGCCTTTGTTGGTAGTAGCATCGGGTAAGGTGCCCCCAAAGGCTACAAATTTAACTACACTGGCGGTGCTCAAAAAGGAGCGCGAAAGGGTAGGGATGCTGGTATCGCGGGGTGAATTGAGTTTCGTTTCTTCTTTACAAGCCGCTACAAACAAAAGCGCTGCACAGGGCAGTATCATCATCATTTTTCTCATTGCAACCATTTATTAGAATAAATATACTATTTGTTTTATCACTACCGAATTGTAGCGTAAAACAGTCTTAAGCACAGGAAGAATTCGGTAATAGTCTTTAGAGTAAGTTGTATTGGTGTTCTTTCGTGTTTCGAATTTTTCTACTGTGGCAGCGCAACTTTAAATACCGAGCCGTAGGGCCTGTTTTTTTCTACCCAAATTTTGCCGCGGTGGCGGTCGACTATTTTTTTGCAGAGGGTAAGACCTATGCCCGTGCCGCTGTATTTTTCGCGCGGGTGCAGTCGCTGGAACAATTCAAATACTTTGATTTGATACTCCTCGGGTATGCCTATGCCATTATCAGCAAAGCTTAGCACTACCTGGCTGGCGGTTTTGCGGGCGCTTATCTTAATAAGCGGCTGGGCACTTTCGTTATACTTAATGCCGTTTACTATCAGGTTTTGAAATAGCTGAAACATTTGCGATTGGTCGGCTATAATGAGAGGTAGTTTGCTGCATTTAAAGTGCACGTTACGTTCGCCTATAAGCGTGGCTATACTAAGTACTACATCTTTAAATACGGTGTTTAAATCAACCTCGCTAAGCGGCGCATCCGACAGATTTATTTGCGACAGATTTAAAATATCTTTTACCAGCCCATCTAACCGTCGCGTAGCGCCGGTAATGTATTGTATATATTCTCTCCCGGTGGCATCCAGCTTACTATCCATGTGCTTTTGCAACAGGTTTATAAAGCTGTTAATGGTGCGCAGGGGTTCTTTTAAATCGTGCGAGGCGGCATGTGCAAATTGTTTTAGCTCGGTATTGCTCATTTCCAGCCGGTGTATATAGCTGGCCAGTTCAAAGTTTTTAAGCCGGTCTATAACCGCATTTTTTTCTGTCAGCTCTATATCGTACCGCACTATCGAATTTTTATAGGCCTTCTCCATCTCGTACTGGTGCAACTCTTCTCGCAGCTGGCCGTGCTCAAGTTCGCAGGCGAGTGCCAGCTGGTATTGTTTCAGGTTTTTATAGCAGGCGCTCATACCACTTAGTAACGATGCCAGTTCTATTTTGCTTTTTGTTTTGCGTAAAATCTTTTCGGCCTGCTTTAAACTATCAAGGGCTTCGGTATATCTTTTTTTATCGCTAAGCGCATTGCCAATGTTTATGTGCGATATGGCAATAGAAACCGGGTTGCGCCCTTTTTTTCGTAGTTGCAGGCTCCGGTTTAAGTAATCCAGGCCCTCCTGAAATTTGCCAATTTTTATTTTAAGCGTACCAATGTTATTGCTGCTCAGGTAAATGCCTTCGGTATCTTTTGCAGCTTCAAATATTTTTAAAGCCGACTGCAATTGCTCTAAAGCCTTTTTATACTGCCCGGTGTAAAAATAATATACCGCAACGCCATCGTAGCAGCGGCCAATGCCGCTTTGGTGGTTTATTTGCGTGTAATACTTAACGGCCTGCTCCAGGTACTCTTTGCGCAGGTGTATGTTTTCTTTACTGCGGTTAAGTATGGCCAGGTTATAATAAAGGTCGGCAATATCTTTTAGCTCCTCTTTGCTGTGTTGCGTGTTACTTAATAAAATATCCAGTGCGTTGCTGTAACTCTCCTGCGCTTTTTGCAGCTCGGTAAGGTAGTAGTAGTTAACCCCCATGGTTTTAAAAACTTCCGAAAGCTCACGGCGGGTTTCTAAAGTGGCCTTAAATTGCAGGGCTTTTTCGCAGTGGTTTAAAGAGGTGGTATAGTCGTTGCGGCCACGGCAAAAGTAAATGGCCAACATTAAGTGTGCCCTGGCAATAAGCGTTTTTTCGTCGTTTTTAATGCTGGCTTCAAGTGCCTGGCGCGCATAGTTAAAAGCCAGTTTATCGCGCTGGTGGTTATAAATTTCGCTTAAATCCAGCAGCGCCCTTATTACCGGCTTGCCTTTATCGGTACGTATTATGTTACGCAGTTGTGCTATTTTCTTATCGGTGGCAGGCAGCATAGGCAAAAGAACTATTTAAAGATACTCTTTAAATAGAAAGAAGTTTCAATAAGTGTGTCTTAAAAAACAAAAAAGGCACTGTAAAAGTTTACAGTGCCTTTTTCCCTTCGTCTTCGCTCAGGATGACAAACGTATTAGTAAATTAATGGAATGTAATATTCATTTCTACTCTTCTGTTCTTTTGGCGGCCTTGCGGCGTTTCGTTGGTATCTACCGGTTTGGTTTCGCCGTAGCCGTATGTTTCAAGCACTTTGGCATCTACGCCGCGTTTGCTTAAGTAAGTCTTTACAGCATCGGCACGTTTTTGCGATAAAATCAAATTCTTTTCATCGCTGCCTACGTTATCGGTGTGGCCTTCAATACGCAAGCCGTAGTTTGATTTTTTCTTCAGCAAATCGCCCAGTGCATTTAACGATGGGTAAGAGCTTTTGCGAATGATATCCTTACCGGTTTCAAACTCCAGGTTTTCAAATGCAAACTTGATGGTTTCAAGTTCTTTTTTAGCCAGTTTAGGGCAGCCTTTGTTTTCAGGTACACCTACTATAGTAGGGCAGGCATCATCTTTATCAAACACACCGTCACCATCTTTATCCGGCCATGGGCAACCTAAGTTCTCTTTAGGGCCAGCGGTTTGTATACACTTGTCTTCATTATCGTATACGCCGTCGCCATCAGTATCCGGGCAGCCAAAGTGTTCCTTATCGCCTGGTATATCCGGGCACAGGTCGGTTTTATCCGGTGTTCCGTCTCCATCGCGGTCAGGGCAGCCGTTAAACGCCGGTAAGCCGGGTGTATCGGGGCACTCATCCAGTTTATCTATTACACGGTCGCTATCACGATCCGGGCAACCGTAAAACTCACGCAAGCCTTTCTCGTTTATGCAGCTGTCTTCAGCATCGGTAATGCCGTCGCCATCCGCATCAGGGCAGCCCTGCATCTCTCTCAGGCCTGGCACATCCGGGCATTTATCTTCGCTATCGGTAATGCCATCCAAATCTCTATCGGGGCAGCCTTTGGTTTCGCAGGTGCCTTTTTCTTTTTTGCATAGGTCGCGTTTGTTGCTTACGCCATCTTTATCCTTATCGCGTATTTTGTGGTAAGGTATGGTAACCTTAAGCGCTATGTGCACATCGGCGTTGTAAACAAATTTTTTGGCAAACAGACCTAATAAATCCGAGGTGCCCACAATCAGCGGCCCCATGCGTAGGGTAGTACCAAAACTAAAATTGCCCATAGCGTCATAAGTCATAGGCAGGTAAGCACCAAACCAGGCATGGTCATACTTAGGGGTAAAGGTAATGGATGAGTTTTGGTGAACCATGTTGCGGTTTTTAGCCATGTTAGGCGATATAACGCCCGCCAGGTTTAAACCAAAACCGTAAGCAATATTATAATCTAAAAATAAGTTGATGCGCGTAGGCAGTATCATAGTAAACGTGCCCTTGTTATTAGGCGTTACAATAAACCGGCTGCGTATGGTATCATCTATACTCTGCAATCCATCCGGAAACTTCGCATCCTTTACGCGCCACTCATTAATGTTTGCAGTAAAGTTGCCGCTGTACTCGCCTTTTTTAAAGCGGATAGCGCCCATATCTACTAAGCTAAAACCTACTGCAAGGGTATAACGGTTTTTATCAAAACGCCATTCATCCTTGCAATCCATTTGGTATTTATACTTATCTTTTTTAGGCCTCCACTGATACTCGGCACCTATGTCAAAACCAACCGATGGTGCGGCATACTTAAAGCTGAATAGGTTTTTAACCTGGCTTCCTATGTCATCAACCGGGTAACCTTTAGAAGTTACAAGCCCCTGTGAATAGGCGTAATTGGCCTCCGTTTGAAAGATAGAAAGGGTATCGGAGTTTTTCCATTTGTAGTTAAGGTCTTTTACGTAAGCGTAGCCGGCAGCAATACCTTGTAACAATTTGATGGTTCCGCCCACTTTTACAAAATGCTCATCTTTATCGTACACCACGCGCGAGTAGGTAAGGCCATAATCCATCCAGCTCATAGTTCGTGTATTAATATTGGCATTGGTAAGGCCTTTGTTCCAATAGTTAAGCGCATCCTGTGCTTTGTCGCCCGCTCCTAAATACGCGATGCGTGCAAACGTTTCATCTATTTTATCGGCGTTAAACAGCATGTTATAGTTATAGGTAAACGCGAAAGCATTTTTGTTTTTGTTTTCACCTTTGCCCCAGCTGCACATAAATGATAGAGGGCCTTGTACCTGCATACCCACAAAGGCGCCCTTGTTATGGCCGTTAATTCTTTCGCGCAAATAAGTATCCTGAAAGTTTTTGCTCGAATCTACATAGTTCTTCTTCATGTAAACGTTCCGGTCAATGCCTACATAGTTATTGCTTACGTTTACGCCCACCCCTATTAGGTTAATGTCGGCTATAAAGCGGCTATCGGCAATGGCAGGGTTCCAGCCCACATTGGTTACACCCCCATAAGGGCTACTGCGCAAGCCGGTAAAAAATTGAGCATTACTGCTCAGCGCTATAAGTGTAACGGATAATAGAAGTATAATTTTCTTCATTCTTAGGGGTTAAGTTAAGTGGAAACAAAGGTAAAATAGCTAATGCACGACTAGTTACAACTTTTAAACAACAGGCATTTTTTTATTTTCACCGTGTATAGCAGGTTGTTCAGTCAAAAAGGCCTCTACTAAAAAATCATGCCGTCATCTCCGCTTAAATTTATTGGTTCAGTGGCACTACTTGCCTCAATATGTGCAGCACTTCAATATTACTGGAACCTGCAAATGCCCCAAAACATGCATTTGCAAAACGGATTTCTCCTACTGGGCATTTTTGTAGTGTCGGTTACTGCCATACACCTGTTTTTGGTAAGTGCCAGCAACGGCGATGGACAGGCATTTATCCGCAAGTTTTTAGCAGTTACCATGTTTAAGTTTATGTTTTACATATTCATATTGCTGGTTTTTTTACTGCTTACATCCGAAAATAAGCAGGCGCTTATACTCCACTTTTTATTTTACTACGCTGTGTTTACAGTATTGGAGGTAAGCTTTTTGTATTCCGAAATACAAAAGCAGAAAAAGAAGTAGTGCCGCTTTTGTTGTAATTTAATCGCTGTCCTTTAATAAAAGCCCGCCTTACTATGTATAGCGATTCATTGATACATATTGCTGATAGCGGGTTGGTGCTAAAAAACTACTATTTCCCTTTTGGTGGGGCTAAGTCTATTCCTTTTAAAAATATTGAGAAAGTAATGGTGTTGGCGCCTACTGTATTAAATGGCAGCATCAGGATATGGGGTGGTGGACCTGGGGTTTGGTTTGCGTTAGATGCCCAACGGCCCTGGCGCGATGCCTTATTTAGAGTAGTGTTAAAAGATAGCGCCATCAACCCTGCATTTTCGGCCCAATCTTCGGCCGACGTTATCCAAAGCCTGGCAAATAGGGGTGTTGAAGTAGAAATACACGGAAATTAAGTGCAAAAACCCACTTTTCTCACCTTTTTTAGTAATCATTCATTTCTACAATTCCTCAATTCTTTTATGTTTGCACCGCTTTTTGAAAAACGGCTATGCATCCTACTATAAAAAACTACCTCAAACACATATCCACAGCGGCTTTCATAGCTGTTTTGGCCTCTTTTTCGTTCGGTGCTTTTGCGCAGGAACACGAGGAACATTCTGAACACGCTACCGAACAGGTTGCAGAACACGGCGTCGAGCATGCTGCCGGGCACGAAGAACACCACGAAGGTGGAAAGTTCGATGCCGGTAAAATGATTACCGAGCACGTGGGCGATTCGCACGAGTGGCACCTTTGGGGCGACCACCACAACCCAACTTCAGTTCCACTACCTGTAATATTGTATACCGATAAAGGTTTTGAATTCTTTTCATCTTCGGCTTTTCATTCAGAAAATGGAGTGGCTGTTGGCAAACACTATAGCTATAAATTAGAAGGCAATAATGTTTTAGCCGTAAATGAAGATGGAACTGTAAACGAAGCAGCTACTGCCGGTATTTACGATATATCGATTACTAAAAACGTGGCCACGTTGTTTTTTAGCGCGGCCCTTTTATTATTCGTGTTTCTTTCGGTTGCCGGTGCTTACACCAAAAATCCTAACAAAGCTCCAAAAGGATTGCAATCTTTTATCGAGCCGCTTATCATCTTCATTCGCGATGATGTGGCTAAACCAGCCATCGGTGCCAAATACGAAAAGTTTTTGCCATACCTGCTTACGGTGTTCTTTATCATTCTTATCAATAACTTATTGGGTTTAGTGCCAATTATTCCGGGCGGTGCTAACCTTTCGGGCAACATTGCCTTTACTATGGTGTTGGCGGTTGGTACTTTTATTATTACCAGCATTAACGGCACCAAACACTACTGGCACCATATTGTGGCTATGCCGGGCGTGCCTAAGCCTATCCTTTTAATTCTTACACCTATCGAAATTTTAGGTGTGTTTTTACGCCCCTTTGTATTAATGATACGTTTGTTCGCAAACATGACTGCCGGCCACATTATAGCCCTCTCATTCTTCGCGCTTATTTTCATTTTTGGCGAAATGAGCACCGGTGCAGGGTTTGGCGTAAGTATAGTATCGATAGCATTTACAGTATTTATGGGCTTAATGGAGTTGTTAGTAGCCTTTTTACAGGCTTACGTATTTACCCTGTTAAGCGCTATGTATTTTGGCAGTGCGGTTGAAGAACCACACCACGGCGACGGACATCATTAAAATTATTTATAAACGCTTTTTTTCATTTTTAAATCAAACAACATGCTTAACACAGTTTTATTGCAAGCAGTAGTACAAAATGGTCACGGTATCGCAGCTTTAGGCGCTGGTATCGCAGCTTTGGGTGCTGGTGTTGGTATCGGACAAATTGGTAAAGGTGCTCTTGAGTCTATCGCTCGTCAGCCTGAAGCCGTTAACGACATCCGTTCTAACATGATTCTAACTGCCGCCCTTGTAGAAGGTGCTGCTTTCTTCGCAATGGTTGTTGGTCTACTTGTAGTTTTCAAGTAAATCAAGCCAAAAACTTTTTCGGGCAGCGAAAGCGGTTGGCCTAACTGCCCGAAATTTTTTAATAAGCACGTTAGTTGATAGAAAAGAATTAAAGTTTAAAATCGAAAATTAGATAAAATGGAATTAGTAAAACCCGCGATAGGCCTTGTTTTCTGGATGGTTGTTACCTTCAGCATCCTGGTATTCATACTTTCTAAATTTGCGTGGAAGCCAATTTTGGCTATGATTAAAGAGCGTGAGCAAACTATTGAAAACTCGTTGAACGAGGCTAACAAAGCCCGTGCAGAAATGAGTCAGTTAGTTGCTAAAAACGAAGAGCTTTTAAACCAGGCTAAAGAAGAAAGAAACCAGATTTTGCACGATGCGAAAGAAGCTGCTGATAAAGTGAAAAACGATATAGTAGCCCGCGCGCAAAAAGAAGCCGAAGAGAAAATACAAATGGCTGTTCGCGAAATTGAGATTCAGAAAAAAGCCGCTCTTGCCGAAATTAAAAACTCGGTTGGTTTAATGGCTTTAGAAATTGCCGAAAAAGTAATTCGCAAAGAACTGAAGAGCAATAACGAGCAGGTAGATTACGTGAATAAATTAGCGAAGGAATCGAACCTGAACTAAGAAGGCTTTATATTAAAAAACTGTTTTAATTTTTCTCTCCAGATGAGCTACAGAATAGCATCGCGATACGCAAAATCACTGATTCAACTTGCACAGGAAAACGGCAAGCTGAAAGAAGTGTACAGTGATATGAAGGACATTGACCGCATTTTTGAAAGCAGCCGCGACCTGAAGCTGATGTTTAAAAGCCCGATTATTCCTTCCGATAAAAAACTGGCCATTGTTACCAAGTTGTTTCAGGGCAGGGTAAGCGACCTTTTGTTCCGCTTTGTTACCCTAATGATTAAAAAAGGCCGCGAAGCTCATTTCCATGAAATGACCAGCAGCTTTATAGAACAGTATAATACACTTAATAATATTACCCCGGTTACTATCACTTCGGCTGTTAAGTTAGATGCAGGCCTGCTGCAAAGCATGTTAGCAGCACTTAAAACCAAAGAGAAGCTGGGCGAAGTAGAGTTAACCGAAGAGATTGACGAGAGCATGATTGGGGGCTTTATTTTAAAATACGGCGACAAAATGATTGACAGCAGCGTTAGCCGTAGCCTGGGTGCCCTTAAGAATATTATTGAAGACGATAGCTACATTAAGAAATACAGTTAAAACCACCCCAAACCCCTAAAGGGGCTTTGAAATACAAAAAACAAAGAGCGCAATCGAAAGATTGCGCTCTTTGTTTTTGTGTTTGTTGCTGCGTTAGTAAAGCGCTTATTGTAGTTTATTGCACTATCCCTCAAAGCCCCTTTAGGGGTTTGGGGTGGCTGTTGCCTTTTTTATTTGGGCTATCTGAGCCGAATGGTAAATATCGTGATGTATCAATCCGTGTATCATAGTATACCAGTTAAACTTTTTGCCAAACACCGGTTCCTCTAACTGTGCATCGGTAAAGGTTTCAAAAGCATCTATCAATTCAGTTTGCAGGGTTTGCAACTCGCTTAAAGCAGCCTTCCAGCTCTCTTCGTTAGCTTCGTAATTGGTAACCCAATCAGTTTCCGAATTTATCTCTACGGAATAAGCGGTATTACCTTTTAAATATTGTAGCACAAAATTGCGCCAGCAACCCATGTGCTTTACATACTCGTAAATATTGTGCGAAAGGCCCGCGGGTTTATAAAACGCCATTTCGGTTGTAATATCCTTAAGTATTTCCTGTATGTTATTGCCGTGCCACATTGGGCCATGCCAGTTGCGTTTCAGCAGCTTTTGTATGCGTAAGGTTTCTGTGTTCATAGGTTTGTTTTTCTAAAATTAAAAACAATTCGCTTTAGGCTGTTAGGTAATCTTCAAAGCCCCCTTTTGTTTCATCCCGATTTTTCATCGGGAAGGGGATTTGGGCTTGTATTTTGTATTATTGCCCTATGAGTAAAATAAACTTTTATGCCGGGCCTGCCATTTTACCACCGCAGGTTTTGGAGCAGGCACAAGCTGCCGTTAAAGATTTTGCAGGTATGGGCCTTAGCATACTCGAAATTTCGCACCGCAGTAAAGAGTTTGTAAAAATAATGGATGAGGCCCGTGCCCTTGTAAAAGAGTTAATGCAACTGGATGAAGACCACGAAGTAATGTTTTTGCACGGTGGCGGGCTATCGCAGTTTCATATGGTGCCTATGAATTTGCTGAATGAAAAAGAGGTGGCCTCTTACTTTGATACCGGCACCTGGGCACACGGTGCTATTGAAGAGGCCAAATTATTTGGCAGCGTACACATTGCCTGTACCAGCGCTGAAAAGAATTACACTTATATACCTAAGAAAATAACCATAGCACCGGGCTCTAAGTATGTGCATGTTACTACTAATAATACTATTTATGGCACGCAGCTAAACCTGGAGAACTACCCGCAGTTAGGCGCTTATCAATCATTGGTAGCCGATATGAGTAGCGATATTTTTTCGCGCCAAATGGATTTTAACCGGTTCGATTTAATTTACGCTGCCGGGCAAAAAAATGTGGGTGCTGCCGGTGTTACCATAGTAGTAGTTAATAAAAATATACTGGGTAAAGTAGAACGCAAAATACCACGTATGCTTGATTATCGGTTACATATACAAAAAGAGAGCATGCTCAATACCCCATCGGTGTTTGCGGTATATGTATCTTACTTAACGCTACAGTGGATTAAAGAGCAGGGTCTTGCTAATATAGAAGCTGCCAATAAGCGTAAAGCCGATATGTTGTATGCCGCTATTGATGCCAGCCGTTTATTTGAAGGCACAGTTGCTAAAGACGACCGCTCGCTAATGAATGTCTGCTTTAATATAAAGGATAAAGCACTGGAAGATAAGTTTGTTGCTTATTGCCAGCAGCACGATATAGTAGGGATAAAAGGGCATCGCAGTGTAGGCGGATTCCGTGCATCTATTTACAATGCGATGCCTGAAAGTGGAGTGGCTGCGCTGGTGCAGGCTATAAGCGAATTTGAAAGAACAATGTAATTAAGCACGGGCTTTATTTAGTTCGAAACTAAACGTGCTGCCTTTATTAACTTCGCTGGTGGCCCATATTTTGCCGCCCTGCGCCTCTATAAATTCTTTACAAATAGCAAGGCCTAAGCCGGTGCCTCCACCGCTGCCGGGCACTTTAAAGTATCGCTCAAAAACGCGGGGCAAATATTTTTCATCTATACCGGTGCCGCTATCGTTTACTGCAAACTGAATTTGTTTGCCATGCTCACTTACCTGTATTTGAATGGTGCTTTGCTCGGGTGCGTACCTTATGGCATTGGTAAGCAGGTTTACCAACACCCATACGGTTTTATCCAGGTCGGCACTTATATAAGGCAGGTTGTCGGGTATGCGCGTTTGCAACTGCAGGTTGCGTTGACCGGCCACCGATTGCACGGCTTCTATAGCTAAATCTACTACATGACGTGGTGTAACAGCATTAAGGCTTAACTGTATGTTGCCGGTTTCGGCTTGTGTAATATTTAATAGTTCGCCGGTAATTTTAAGTAACCGGTCGCGGTCTCCTTTAATGTTGGCCATCAGTTTCTGCTGCTCCTCATTAAGTGTGCCTATACGTTCGTCTTCTAAAAGTTTTATGCTCATTTGCATAGAAGAGAGCGGTGTTTTTAGTTCGTGCGATACGGTCGCAATAAAGTTTGTTTTGGCTGAGTCGAGTTCTTTAAACGGCGTTACATTGTGCAGCGCTATTACTTCGCCAATTACAGCTTCGCCATTTTTAACCTCGGCATAGTTTTTTGTAAAGTAGCTCTCTTTGTTGTTGGCATAAATTTTCAAATCCTTCTGCGCCTCTTTGTTCAGCAGGTTACGGAACAGGTCGTTTTTAAGGGCTATATCCGCCGCATACTTGCCAATTACATCATTCTTTTTAAGTGTTAGCAGGTTTTCGGCCACCTCGTTTATAAACAGCACATTCTTTTTATCATCCAACCCTATTACGGCATCCTGCATATTATTGATGATGGTTTCAATTCTGCTTTTTTCAAAAATCAGTTGGGCTACGTTGCTGTGTTCCCAGGCATCTAATTCAGCCGCCATATTATTAAAGGCGGCGGCTAACTCGCCAAACTCATCTTTAGTTTCAATACGTATACGGGTTGTATAATCTTTATTGGCAATGCTGCGTATGCCTGCCGTAAGCTCGGCAATAGGCCCTGCAATCCACCGCGGAAAATTGATAACGAAAGTAAAGCTCAGTAAAAAGCAGAGTGTGCCAAGTATAGTTACATAAGCAAAAGCGGTTTTGGTGCTTTGGGTAATGCGGTTGTTTTTAGCCACAATAGCATCCATGTTCAGGTTCTGCACTATCAAAATTTTATCGCGCAATATCCTTTGTGTTTCGGTATCTTTATGTCCCGTTTTATATAATTCAAAAATAGAGCGCATCTCTTTAGTGGCATGTTCCTCACCTTGTTCAGTAATGTTGTTTTCCTGTTTTACCAGGTTCTCTTCAAACATTTTTTCACCGGCTGTTTCGTTCTTATCATCTAATGCCTGCACCATATTTTTGGTATACTGCAGGGTGTTGTAATTGTCTTTCAGCATGTCCTTCGATTCGTCGGCCAACTTATTTACATAGTAACTGCCTGCACCGGCCAGCATAATAATTATGGCCAGCAAAAAGATAAGGCCGAGTCGTATTTTGGTTTTTACATTCATAAAAAGGCGAGTTAATCTAATGCCGTTACGATAAAATAATTACATCTACATCATTACTCGAAAGCTTGTTTAGCAGCTGGTTAAATATACCGGTGCTAAGTATTATTTGCGAAAGTTTTAAACGCGGCTTACCAATACAAATGGTAGTTATGTTTTTTTCTTCGGCCGTTTTAATAATGGCGTTTGCCACCCTTTCATCTTTAATCTGTATAACCTCGGCCCCTAATTGTGTAGCCAGCTTAAAGTTATTTATTAAATGCCTTTGCTTGTCAAGCGCAATTTTATCGGCGTTCTCTTTAGGCGTTTGCACATACAGCACAAGCCAGTCGCTGTTATAATATGCGGCAAGCCTGGCCGTTTTGCGTATTATTTTAGCCGAGGTTTCGGGGTTGCTGCTAATGCAGGCTAAAAATTTTTCGGGCCTTAGCGCCGCGTTGCGTGGTACCTCAGCTTCTATTTTACGTTCTACCTGGCTGGCTACTTCTTTAAGTGCCATTTCGCGTAGTTGCAATATTTTTTCGGGCTGAAAAAAATTGCGCAGTGCCGTTTCTACTTTACTTTTATCGTAAATCTTCCCCTCTTTCAGTCGTACAATCAATTCATCGGCCGTAAGGTCAATGTTCACTACTTCGTCTGCCATCCGCAACACGCGGTCGGGCACTCGTTCTTTAATTTCAATGCCGGTAATTTGTTCTATTTCTTCATTCAGGCTTTCAATGTGCTGAATGTTTACCGCGCTTATTACATTAATACCGGCCTCTAAAATTTCAGCCACATCCTGCCAGCGCTTTTCGTTTTTGCTGCCTTCTATATTGGTATGGGCCAACTCATCTATTATAACTACCTCGGGCCTTTGGTTAATAATAGCTTGTACATCCATCTCCTCCAGTTCTTTCCCTTTATAAAAAAGCTTACGTCGGGCAATTACCGGTAATCCTGTCAGCAAAGCATGTGTTTCTTCGCGGTAGTGGGTTTCAATGTAGCCTATCTTAATATCTACACCATTGCGTAGTAATGTGTGTGCCTCCTGCAACATGCGGTATGTTTTGCCTACACCGGCGCTCATGCCAATGTAGATTTTAAACTTTCCTTTCCTGGATTTTTTAATCAGGCTGAGAAACTTTTCGGCCTGCGTATCGCGTTCAGAATCCATTTGCTTTTAATTTACTTAAACTGGTGCGCAAAGGCATAGGCAAAGCTGACGCCAACGGTTGGGCTCAGTTTGGTAAAGCTACCGTTTCTCTTTTCAAAAATCTCATCTGTTTTACTTTGAAACAGGCGCCCTTCAAACCGTATCATAGCATTCGTAAACGGAATAACATCGGCATTAATGGAGTAGCCAAACGTTTCGAAACCATTAGGCGAACCGGTTCCAATAATTACACCGTTTCTATCGCTGTAGTATTCAAACCTTGCTGCCAGGGCCAGCTGTTCAATAGGTTGGTAGCGGGCTATTAATATAGGCGAAAACCAGGCATTATATTGTTTGCTGCCTTTCGCTTTTTGTTCTGCACCTGCATCTAATCCCAAGGTAATGCCAAATTTATCGGTTACATTAAATATAGCATATAGGTTATGGAAGTAGCGCATTTGGCGGGCGCTATCCGGTTTGTCAGTTCCAAAAAAGGAGGAGGAGTTGATAAGGATTTTATCAGTAGGCTTACCGGTAATTTGCCAGCCGAAGGAAGGCAATGAGTTGCCTCCAACTTTTTGTATACGCTGCCAGCCGTTAAGCACCAGCCCGCTTGCAAAAAACTTCCCGTTATCCGAAGTGTAGCTCAGTTTAATCCCGCTTTCGTAGTAAGGCGAGTTATCGGCCAATATACTACGCGTCATGTTCCAGCAATCTTTACCAACGGCGCTCTCAAAACCTATGTGCGAAGCAAAAATACCGGCATCCAGCCATAACTGTTTCTTTTTTGAAAAGTTAATACCTGCATTGGCTTCATATATGTTTTTAATCACTCCGGGCTCGCTGGATAGATTAGCGTTGCTGTAGGTGCCGGCCATTATAGCAATGTTGGCTCTTAAGCGCGCTGCTGAATAGTTGAATTTAAAATAAGCCAGGTTTATATTAAACTCATTGTGCCTGTTGTGGCTATATATAAAGCCTGGTCTGTTGCCGCTTGCCGGATTATTAATGTCGAAAAGGTAGTAAGCCTCTATGTATGCACTAAGTTCAATGTTTCCTTTCCATGGTTTAGTCTTTTGTTCTGCAAGGCTATCGGTCACTGTAGGGCTGGGAGCCGCGCGTAAGGAATCTAATATTTCTCTTTTTAATTCTTCTATCAGCAACCTTCTTTCGGAAGGCGAAAGTGTAGTTTGGCTAAAGCTGTTAAGTACCATTAACAGCACAGTAAACGATATAAAAATCTTCTTCATGGCTTTATTTTTTTTAATGCCGGTAGTTATTCCGGTTAATGGAAGTTTACTTTAGGTTATCTAATTCGATATTTAATTTAAGCACATTTACTTTAGCGGGGCCAAATAAGCCCAATAATGGTTTTTGTGTGTTGTTGTTTACAACAGTAGCTACCTTTTGTTCGCTGATGTTTCTCAGTCTGGCAATGCGGGCTATTTGTATACTAGCTGCCTTCGGGCTAAGATCGGGGTCTAATCCGCTACCCGATGCAGTAACCAATTCGGAAGGTATATCTTCTTTTTTTACAGTTGGGTTGTGCGCCAAAAAGGTATCTACCCTGCCCTGCACTAATAGCAAGTAATCAGGGTTTGAGGGGCCTTTGTTGCTACCGCAAGAGCTGGCTGCATTGTAATCAACTGCCGACGGGCGCGACCAAAAATATTTATCATCTGTAAATTTTTGACCAATAAGTGCATAGCCTGCTTTATGTCCATTTACCACCACAGCTTCTCCTTTGCCACGGTTGGGTGCTATTACCAGGGCCATACCCCAAATCAACAACGTATAAAGGCCGGAAAAAAGCAGAATGCAGATGGCTGTAAGTTTTAGTGCCGGAAATATGTTCGATTTCATTTTTTGAGGTTTAAATTATTACAGAAATTAATAAGTCGATAAGTTTAATACCTATAAAAGGCACCACTACACCACCAATGCCGTAAATAAATAGGTTTCTTCTTAGCAGAGCACTGGCGCCAATTGGTTTGTAAGCCACACCACGTAATGCCAGCGGAATAAGCATAGGGATAATAATAGCGTTGAAAATTACTGCCGATAGAATGGCACTCTCCGGAGAGTGTAACCTCATTACGTTCATACCCTGCAATGCCGGAATGGAGGCTATAAACAAAGCCGGTACTATGGCAAAGTATTTTGCTACGTCGTTAGCTATCGAAAACGTAGTGAGCGTTCCGCGGGTCATTAAAAGCTGTTTGCCAATCTCCACTATTTCAATCAGCTTGGTAGGGTCGTTATCCAAATCAACCATGTTGCCGGCTTCTTTAGCCGCTTGGGTGCCGCTGTTCATGGCTACACCTACATCGGCTTGTGCAAGCGCGGGTGCATCGTTTGTACCATCACCCATCATAGCTACTAATCTTCCCTCGGCTTGCTCTTTGCGTATGTAGTGCATTTTATCTTCGGGTTTAGCTTCCGCAATAAAATCATCTACTCCGGCTTTCTCCGCAATAAACTTTGCGGTTAAGGGGTTATCGCCGGTTACCATTACAGTTTTAATCCCCATTTTACGCAAGCGTTCAAAACGCTCCTGTATACCGGGCTTAATTATATCCTGCAATTCAATTACTCCAATTACTTTTTCATTTTCCGATACTACCAGCGGTGTTCCTCCGTTCGACGAAATCTGTTTTACTTTTTCGGCAGTTTCAGCAGGGAAGGAGTTTCCCGCTTTTTCGGCTAACTTTTTTATAGCATCCGATGCTCCCTTACGTATTCTCTTTCCGTCAAAGTCAATACCTGAGCTTCTGGTTTCGGCAGTAAATTTTATAAAAGTAGCGTTGCCATTAACAAGACTGCGTTCGCGCTCATGCCCTTTGGTATAAGCCAATTCAACTATCGATTTTCCTTCGGGTGTTTCATCGGCTTGCGAGGCCAGCACACAGGCCTCTAAAAATTGCTTTTCGTTTATACCGTTGCTTGGGTAAAAGTTAGTGGCCTTTCGGTTGCCTATGGTAATGGTGCCGGTTTTATCCAGCAGCAACACATCAATATCGCCGGCGGTTTCTACAGCTTTACCACTCTTTGCAATTACGTTGGCGCGCAGTGCTCTGTCCATACCCGCTATACCAATCGCTGATAAAAGGCCACCGATGGTGGTAGGTATTAAGCAAACAAAAAGTGAAATAAAAGCCGCTATCGTAATTGGTGTTTTAGCATACTCGGCAAAGGGTTGCAGGGTAACACATACTATTATAAATACCAGGGTAAAGCCGGCCAGTAAGATGGTTAATGCAATTTCGTTCGGTGTTTTTTGGCGGCTGGCACCTTCAACAAGCGCAATCATTTTATCTAAAAAAGTTTCGCCGGGCTGGGTAGTAACCTGCACTTTAATTTTATCGCTTAATACTTTGGTGCCACCGGTTACCGAGCTTTTATCGCCACCCGCCTCGCGTATTACCGGTGCCGATTCACCGGTTATGGCGCTTTCATCAATAGTAGCAATACCTTCTACTATTTCACCATCGGTGGGAATGGTATCGCCGGCATCGCAAATAAACAGGTCGCCCTTTTTTAATTCCGACGATAGAACTTCTTTAGTAAGCACTGTATGGATGCTGCCGCTGGTGCTTAATACTAGTTTTGCTTTAGTTTCTGCCCTTGTTTTCCGCAGCGAATCGGCTTGCGCTTTTCCTCTGGCCTCTGCAATAGCCTCGGCAAAGTTGGCAAATAGTAAGGTAAGCAGTAGCACCAGGAACACAGTTAAGTTATAACCGAAACTGCCTTGTGCCTTATCTGCACTAAAGGCAGAGTAAACAGTTACAAACAGCATAATGGCTGTTCCTATCTCTACCGTAAACATTACCGGGTTGCGGAATATTACTTTAGGGTTAAGCTTGGCAAACGAGTGTTTGATAGCTTCGTTTACCAGTTCTTTTTGAAAGAGAGACGTATTTTGAGATTTACTCATGATTAATTTATTTATAAGAGGATGCTTAATTTTTATACTACTATTCAATTACATACTAAAGTGTTCGGCTATTGGGCCCAGGGCCAGCGCCGGGAAATACAACAGTGCAGTTACTATTATAATTACCGCTAGTATCATTGCGCCAAACGTTAAGGTATCGGTTTTTAAAGTGCCTGCACCTTCGGGTATATACTTTTTACCCGCCATTAAACCTGCAATGGCAATAGGCCCTATAATAGGAATGTAGCGGCCCAGTATAAGCACAAAGCCGGTGGTAATATTCCAGAAGGGGTTGTTATCGCCAAGGCCTTCAAAGCCGCTACCATTATTAGCGTTAGCGGAGGTGAACTCGTACAGCATTTCGGAAAAGCCATGGTAGCCTGGATTGTTTAACCAACCGGTAGCATTGCCGCCAAACCAATACCCCATGGGCGAGTGGTGTGCGCACAGGTAAGCGGCTAAGGCTGTTCCACCTAATATGAGTAGGGGCGATAGAAGCGATACCAGCACAGCAATTTTCATCTCGCGAGCCTCTATTTTTTTGCCCAAAAACTCGGGCGTGCGGCCTACCATTAAACCGGATATGAATACGGCAATGATTACGAATATGAAGAAGTTAAGTAGACCTACACCACATCCGCCATAGAAGCTATTCACCATCATGGCAAGCAGCTCATTCATGCCCGATAAAGGCATAGTGCTATCGTGCATGGCGTTTACCGAACCAGTAGAGATTACCGTAGTGGCGATGCTCCAAAAACCTGAGGCGGCAGCGCCAAATCGAACTTCTTTACCTTCCATAGCTCCGGCTCTTTGATCAATACCCATAGCGTTAATGGCAGGGCTGCCCTTCATTTCAAGCAATACGTTAGGGATAGTAAGCATAAGAAAACCAACCGTCATTACACCAAAAATCATCCACGAAAGCTTTTTGCGCTTTAAGTAAAAACCGAAAGCAAAAATCATAGAGAATGGAATTATTAACTGAGCAACCATCTCTACCATATTGGTAAAGTAGTTAGGGCTTTCCAGCGGATGCGCTGAGTTAACACCGAAAAAACCACCGCCGTTGGTGCCTAAATGTTTGATGGCCACAAAGGCGGCTACCGGTCCGCGCGAAACCTGAACGGTATCGCCTTGTAAGGTTACAATAGTATCCTTACCTTCAAAGGTCAAAGGCGTTCCGCTAATCAAAAGCAAGCCCGCCACCACAATGCAAAGAGGTAATAGTATACGGGTGATAGATTTTAT
Source organism: Chitinophagales bacterium (assembly GCA_044228435.1). GTDB lineage: Bacteria > Bacteroidota > Bacteroidia > Chitinophagales > LD1 > Bog-950. Next base: position 82,146 of record JBGAUW010000010.1, on the reverse strand, counting down.
AAAGTAGTTGTAAAAGTTGCCCAGTTTATCGGTAGTGCGTTCTTTTAATGCATTGAATAAGACCGCTGCTGCGGCCATACCGGTGGCAGCCGATACAAACTGGAAAAACATAAGCACAAAAACCTGGGTAAAATAACTTACACCGGTTTCGCCGCTATAGTGTTGCAGGTTGCAGTTTACTATAAAGCTAATAGCCGTATTAAAAGCAAGGTCAGGCGACATTGATGGATTGCCATCGGGATTTAATGGTAACGAACCTTGTGTAAGCAGCGCAATAAAGCCATACACAAACCACACCAGGTTAATTACCAGCATGGCTACCATATGCTGTTTCTAGTTCATCTCTGTAGTAGCATCAATACCGCTAATACGGAAAAAGAAGTTTTCGATGGGGCTTAAAAAGTCGAGCAACGATTTTTCGCCGCTGTATACTTTGGCTATGTATTTACCCAGCGGAATAGCCAGCAGTACACTTATAATAAACATGAAGGTAATGCCAATAATTTCTGTGTTCATGGTTTAAAATTTTTCGGGTTTAATCAGCACATATATCAGGTAGCCGAACGCCAGTAAGGAAATAATGAATAGAATAAGCATGAGTTTTTTGGGTTTATATGTTTTCGAAAAAATCGATGGTTTTAAAAAATAGGGCAAAGCATAGTATGCCTGCTATAAATAGAATGGCTGTTATCATAATATGGATTTATGTATTTGGCACACCATTGCCAAGCTATGTGCCAATAACACCTACTATGGCCCAAAGCCAATACGGGTAAGGGTTTGAACTTGTTTAGCTTAAAAGCTGGCGTTTAACGGGATTGTAAAACTCTCTCATTTTGAGAGACCGGGTATCAAATTGAGAGAAACAGAATGGGGGAGTGTCTTAGCTTAACTTGTATTCGTCTATTTTGCGGTAAAGCGTAGCGGCACCAATGCCTAATAGCTTAGCAGCTTCGGTGCGATTGCCTTTGGTATGTGCAAGCACTTTTTCAATTTGAATTTTTTCAGCTTCGGCCAGGTTAAAAGTTTCGGGCGTTTGTTGCGCACTTGCAAAATCGAATGGAAGCGAGGTTGGATTTAGCGTATCGTTAGAAAGTATGAGAGCGCGTTCGATCACATTTTTTAGTTCGCGTATATTGCCCGTCCAGTTATGTTTTTGCAGGGCCGTTAAAAATGCAGCGCTTATTTCGGGCACGCGTTTATTCATTTTATCGGCAAACACCTTTACAAAGTGTTTGGCTATTACCGGTATGTCTTCAGTGCGTTGGTTAAGCCCCGGCAGTGTAATTTGAAAAACCGAAAGGCGGTAAAACAAATCCAATCTAAAGTGGCCTGCCTTACTTTCCTCTAAAAGGTTGCGGTTGGTGGCCGCTATTATCCGCACGTTTACGCGGCTGGGTTTGCTGTCTCCCACTTTGTAAAACTCGCTGGTTTCCAACACGCGCAAAAGCTTTGCCTGCAGGTCTATATTCATTTCGCCTATCTCATCCAAAAAAATAGTTCCCTCGTTGGCTTCTTCCAACAACCCGCGCTTATCTTTTACCGCACCGGTAAAGGCACCGGTTTTGTGCCCGAATAGTTCACTCTCTAAAATCTCTTTACCCAGTGCACTACAGTTAACCGCAACAAAAGGGCCACCACTCCGCGGGCCTGCCTGGTGTATAGCCTGGGCAAAAACCTCTTTACCGGTTCCGGTTTCGCCTAATAGCAATACGGTAGTATCAGTGCCAGCTACTTTAAGCGCCAACTCCTTGGCTTGTGTTATCTGTGGCGATGAGCCTAAAATATTTTCGAAAGAATATTTATCAGAAACTTTTTTCTCTAGCTGTCTTATGCGGAACTGAAGCTTGGCTTTTTCTACGGCTTTATTTAGCAGCGGAATAATCTTTTCGTCGTCATCCCCTTTTGTCAAATAATCAAAGGCGCCGTTTTTAATTGCTTTTACTCCGTCGGCAATAGTGCCATAAGCGGTAAGCACAATTACTTCCAGTGCGGGGTATTTGGTTTTAATTTGTTGGGTTAGTTCAACGCCGTTGGCATCGGGTAGTTTTACATCGCTTAATACTACGTATACATCTTCGCGCTCCAGTATTTTAAGGCCTGCTTTGGCATCGCCGGCTTCAAAAACAGTAAATCCCTCCAGCGAAATAATGCGCGAAAGTAAACCACGTAGTTTTGCCTCGTCGTCTATAATTAAAATTTTGCCTTTGGTCATGCTTGTTACAATTAAAACCCGGCTTAAGTATGGGCTGGTTATTTAACCCGTTGCAACTCTATTTTAGTTGAAGGCGCAATACGTATAGGCACTGTTTCTTCTTCTACGTTTGTAAGTTCAAGGCCAAAATCTTCGGCGGTAGAAAGCGATATGCTTTTAATAAAGCGGTAGCCCTTAACTATAAACTGGTCGAACGGAGATAAGGCATCGTCAATTGCCACGCGGCTATTTAAAATGATGAATTTAAAATCGGCCGGCATGTTGTATTTACGCAATGATGGGTAGTGTGAAAGTTCATCTACCTCGCCGTTCTTCACCATCTCTTCTACAATTTTGCTAAACATAAGGTTTACCTTATGGTCTACCTTAAAGCCAAAGCTAAGGCGCACAAAGAAAATACGACGCGGCACTACGGCTTCTACCGCATAGCTGGCACCAAAAGGTTCGTTACTAATATCAACGTGCACAAACCAGTAAATATCGGCGCGCTTGGGCCGTTTGCGGAAAATGGAATAGATAATGTTCGAGTCGATGTGGCTCTTATCGTTCGCCATTGAAAGATACACCAGGTTGTTGGCTTCCTTAGCTATGGTATCATCCTGCATCAATTCCTTTAGCGGGGCTATGTAATCTTTAATCTCAACAAACTCGATGTGCTTTTTGCGCAGCAAACGGGCCTGGTAAAAAACCCACATGCCAAAAAACAATACGGCGGCAATCATAAAAGTAAACCAACCGCCGTGGCTAAACTTTAAAAGGTTCGATACAAAAAAGGCAGTTTCTATAGTGATAAATAATATAGGTATGCCCCATATCATTAAAGGGTTTCGGCGCTGCACATACATTAAATAAGTAAGCAGCAGGGTGGTCATTAGCATGTTAATGGTAATAGCCAAACCGTAGGCGGCTTCCATATTGCTCGATTCGCGGAACAACATTACCACGGCGCAACAGCCTAAAAATAAAAACCAGTTAATGCCCGGTATGTACATTTGGCCCTGGTGGGTAGTAGGGTAAATAACTTTAAGGTTAGGCCAAAGGCGAAGTTTCATAGCCTCGTTTACCAGTGTAAAGCAACCGGTAATTAAAGCCTGCGATGCTATAATGGTTGCTAACGTAGCCACGGTAATACCAATAGGTAAAAACCACGCGGGCATCATAGAGTAGAAGGTAGATTTACCTTCGGGCCAGTGATGCCCCTCAAACTGGTTAAGCAACATAGCAGCTTGCCCAAAATAGCAAAGCAGCAACATGCCCAACACATAAAACCAACTTACCCGTATGTTGGCTTTACCGCAGTGTCCAAGGTCCGAGTAAAGAGCCTCGCCCCCTGTGGTACACAAAAACACAGCGCCTAAAAGCCAAAAACCGCCGGGGTAATTTATAAGCAGGTTTATAGCATAGTAAGGGTTAAAGGCGGCAACTACGCCTGGGTATTTAAGTATTTGGGTAACGCCCAATATACCTATCATGGTAAACCATATAAGCATTACCGGCCCAAAAATGCCCCCTACTACCTTAGTGCCAAACTGCTGAAATAAAAACAGCCCCGCTAAAATTGCCAATACAATTGGCACGGTAGGTATGCTAGGATTTAAAATGCGCAAACCCTCAATGGCCGAGGAAATTGAAATAGGTGGTGTAATAAAACCATCAGCTATAAGCGAAGCGCAGCCTATAATTGCCGGAAAAATGGTCCAGGTAACTTTGTAGCGGCGCACCAATGCGTATAGCGCAAATATTCCACCCTCTCCGCGGTTATCGGCGTTTAGCGCCAAAAACACATACTTCATCGTGGTTATAATAAACAGGGTCCATAGCACGCAGCTAAGCCCCCCCAGTATTAGCTCCTTGCTTATTACATGGCTGCTAACAATAGCGTTCATTACGTAAATAGGGGAGGTTCCGATATCACCAAAAATGATACCTAAGGTAATAAGCACACCAGCCGTGGACAGTTGATGCCCGTGGCTACGATAACTTTCCGCCATCTTTAATTTCGGTTAAGAAGTTTGTTTTACAGAAAACGAAACGGTAGGTTTTACTATCGCCCTCGTGAGAAGAGTTCATACATTTATTAAGGAAGTGCAAACCAAGCTAAACTTTTGCATACAACAAAACTTATGGGCAAAACAAGTTTGCAGATTTGTAAAGTAAAAATAAGATAGCCTGTTGCATGTCATAGTATCCTCGGCTTTCGTTTACGGGGGCAAAAAATACCGCCTTAAAAGTTGAAAAAGTGCCTTTCGCTCTTAAATTTACTAAACACAATTGCCACGCCCATGCGAAGATACCTTGCGGAACTGATAGGGACTTTTATTTTGCTTTTTGTAGGCACAGGCTGCGTGGTAGTAAATGAGCAAACAGCCGGGGCGCTGGGTTTGCCGGGCATAGCGGCGGTATGGGGGTTTGTAATTATTGCCCTTATATATGCCTTTGGCGATATTTCTGGAACGCACCTGAATCCGGCTGTTACGGTAGCCTTTGCCGTAGATAAGCGCTTTGAGTGGAAAGAGGTCCCCGGATTTTTAGTTGCCCAATTTATTGGGGCGCTTTCGGCCAGTTTATTACTGCACTACTTGTTTCCCGAAAACAGAACGTTGGGTATTACGCAGCCTTCGGGCAGTGCTATGCAATCTTTAATCTTAGAAATCATTATGGCCTTTATATTGATGATGATTATATTAAGGGTGAGCGTAGGGGCTAAAGAAAAAGGCATAACAGCCGGTCTGGCCATTGGCGCTACCGTTTGGCTTTTAGTGCTTTTTGGCGGCCCTATAAGTGGCACCTCGCTAAACCCTACCCGCTCACTGGCCCCGGCTATTGTTACCGGCAATTTTCAATCACTTTTGATTTACCTGGCATCCCCCTTTGCGGGAATGTTGCTGGCTGTGGGTGTTCACAGGGTGTTGCATACCGAGTAAAGTATTCTTTCGAATAAGGTCTCTATTATCTTCCTTTTTGCATTGAGCACCTAAACTGCGAATGGCTTATTTGCCATAATACAAGTGCAGGCTTGTTAAAATCATTCTATAAAAGCAAACCTACAAGTTGCAGAGTTCGTTAACCCACTTACAGTTAACCTGAAAACGAATTAAGCAATTATGAAAAAACTTTCCCTGCCGGCACTTATCTGCGCAATAGCGTTTGGTGCCAATGTTTCGGCCCAAAACGTAGGTATTGGCGAGCCAAACCCCACCAGCAAATTATCGGTAAAAGGTAACATGGCCATAGGCAGTACCTACTCAAATCTGGCGGCTCCGGCCGGCGGGCTTATAGTAGAGGGTACCCTGGGGCTGGGTACCGCCACCCCCGATTTAAACACCATATTAGATATGGGTAATGCCGGCAAGGGTGTGGTTATGCCCAAGCTAACCAAGGCGCAGCGTTTAGCATTACCCAGCCCCACCAAAGGGCTAATGGTGTTTGATGCCGATAGCAATACTATCTTTTTTCACAATGGTAGCAGCTGGCTTAATTTTCCGGCTGTCGATCAACTAAATAATACAATTACCAATATTACAGGTGCTAACGGCAGCTCGCTGTTAGGCGGCATTTTAGGTGGCGGTGGCGGTGGTGTTACCGGCCCTACCGGCCCGGCCGGCGAAGGTTACGGTTCTACCTCCTCCACATTGGCAACTATAGGTACCGGTACTAAACTAATTACCACGCAGACAGGCCAGGCCTGGCAGGTAGATGATCGGGTAAGAGTGGCCAACAGCAGCTCTAACTATATGGAGGGCGTTGTAACTGCTTATGCTTTAGGTGTGCTTACCGTAAACGTAACAAGGGCTGTAGGTAGTGGCGCTTATAGCAACTGGCGCATAAGTATTGTAGGCGACCCTGGCGCAACAGGTGCCACCGGCCCGGCAGGAGCGGCCGGCACAGCAGGTGCAACGGGGCCCACAGGCGCAACCGGCGCCGCGGGTGCAGCAGGCGCAGCGGGAACTAACGGTGCCACCTGGCTTTCGGGCAGCGGTGCTCCGGCAAGCGGCACAGGTAGCGTAAACGATTTTTATTTAAACTCAGCTAATTACTCTTATTACAAAAAAACAGGTGTTTCTACCTGGACTTTGCAGGGTAGCCTTTTAGGCGGAACTGGTGCTACTGGCCCTGCCGGCGCTAACGGTGCGGCAGGTGTTACTGGCCCAACAGGCCCCGCAGGAAGCAATGGTGCAGTAGGTGCAACAGGGCCTACAGGCCCTGCCGGAGCAAACGGAACGAATGGCGCAGTAGGTGCTACGGGCCCAACTGGGGCCGCCGGTGCAAAAGGCGCAACCGGTTCAACCGGTGCCACAGGCGCAACCGGTGCTGCGGGTGTAGGTATTAACGGTGCTAATGGAGCCACTGGTGCTACCGGGCCTACCGGGGCAGCGGGCGTTAACGGAACCAATGGGGCAACAGGAGCTACGGGCCCGGCAGGTGCCAATGGCGCAGTAGGCGCTACGGGCCCAGCCGGCACAGCAGGAACCAATGGTTCCACCTGGCTTACAGCCAGCGGTGTACCGGCAGGTTCCACAGGCAGCATAAACGATTACTATCTTAACTCGAGCAACGGTACTTACTATAAAAAAACCGGCGCCAGCACCTGGACCAGCCAGGGTAGTCTAAAAGGCGCTACGGGCTCAACTGGTGTAACCGGAAACAACGGTGCAACAGGTGCGACAGGTGCAAACGGAGCCACCGGACCAACCGGTGCGGCAGGTGTAGGTATTAATGGTGCCACCGGGCCAACCGGGCCAGCAGGAACCAATGGCGCAACCTGGCTTACGGCCAGCGGTGTGCCGGCAGGTTCTACTGGCAGCGTAAACGATTTTTACCTTAACTCAAGCAACGGAACTTATTACAAAAAAACCGGTGCCAGCACCTGGACCAGCCAGGGTAGCTTAAAAGGTAGCACTGGCGCTACAGGTGCTAATGGGGCTACAGGCCCCGCAGGCCCCACCGGCCCTGCGGGCAGCGGCAGCGGATGGAGCCTTAGCGGTAACGCTACCAATGGCAATGATTTTATAGGAACAACCAACGCCCGCTCACTAACCTTTAAGGTAAACAGCTCCGAGGCAGGTTACCTGGGCGAATCGGATATGAGCGTATTTTTTGGATTATCTACCCAGCATAATAGCGGAAACTATAACGTAGGCATTGGCCATAGTGTTTCTATATATGGTAGTGCATCTAACTGTATTGCCATAGGCAAATCGGCAGCGGTGCAAACCGGTAGCGGCAGCACCAACAATATTGCGTTGGGTACAAGTTCAAACATAAACGGAGCCAGTTCTACAGCAATAGGTTATTCTTCGCAGGTTCAATCTTCAAACGGAATGGCCCTGGGTACTAGTTCTTACGTGAGTTCAAATTATGGTGTTGCTATCGGATATTCTGCACAGGTGCAGGGCACATCGGGTATATCAATAGGTAAAAGTGCTTATACCAACGTTACCGATGGTGTTGCTATTGGTACTTCGGCTCAGTCGCAGGGTGCCCAGGCCATAGCAATAGGCTTAAGCGCTTATGCCAGCGGTACCAGTTCAATCGCTATTGGCGGTGGAACATCTACCTGCCAGGCACAGGGCACTTATTCAATATCGTTAGGGTACAATGCCTACAGCAGCGCGCAGGATGCCATTGCCATTGGCGACCACGCACAGGCGCAGGGCACCAACAATATTGCTTTGGGTACTAACCTTTATAACGGCAATGCCAATACGGTTGCCATTGGTAACAGCAGCGTAACCAGCATTAACTTCAGTGGTGCTTCTTCTACCAGCAATGCGCTAACCGTAGGTACTAACAGCAGCAACGGTAACGGCGCCTACCTTACCAAGGGCGGGGTTTGGACCAACGCATCAGACGTAAACCTTAAAGAAGATTTTACCGCCTTAGATGCAGCCTCTATTTTAGCTAAGGTAGCTTCGTTAGATATTACCAAATGGAAATATAAAGGCACCAACGAGTATCACATTGGCCCTATGGCCCAGGATTTTTACTCGCTGTTTAATGTTGGCGAAGACAATAAACGAATCAGCAGTATCGACCCCAGCGGCGTAGCTTTAGCGGCAATTCAGGCTCTTAATACTAAGGTAGAGGAGCAGCAAAAAACGATAGATAAGCTTTTAAATGAGCTAAAGGGCTTAAAATCAAAGTAAAACAAACGTATTTAAGATAGGTGGTTAGGTGAGGCCGTTCCTTTAGGAGCGGCCTTTTTTAGGCTAAACACTCTGTAGTAGAAGGATATTTTTAATTTCCGGCAATTCTGCTATATTTGCGCTCCTTTTTCGCGAAGGCTGTTAGGTGTTGTTTGATTTTGAGGGCGAGCTGATAACCGTTAAATTTTTAGTTGTGAAAGGGTTAAGGGAATTTGAGATAGCTTATGTGGGGTTGAAATTGGGTGTTCATAAATTCGATTTTGACATAGATGAGCGGTTTTTTAAGCACTTTGAAGAATCTTTAATTAAGGATTGCAAAGTGAAGGTTAGGCTGGAATTTGAGAAAAAGGAGACGTTCTTTATACTTAGTTTTTTTATCGACGGAACGGTAAAGGTAGAATGCGACCGCTGCCTGGCACCATTTGATAAGGGAATTTTTGGCGATTATGTAGCATACATGAAATTTGCCGAAGACCCCTCTAAAATGAACGACGAGCCGGATGTAATTTACATCAGCCGCGACCAGACAGTTATCGACCTCTCGCAACTGATATATGAATATGTAAATCTTTGTTTACCTATTCAAAAACTAGGTTGCGAAATGCCGGGGCTTGAACCACAGTGCAACCAGGAAACCCTGAAGTATCTGGACAAGGGCGATAAAAAAGAAACAAACGAAGAAGACCCGCGCTGGGCTGCTTTAAAAAATTTGAAGAACTAAGAGAAGAAGATAACTAGACAAGAACAAATAATAAATAACATCAATTAAAAATTAGAAGCCATGCCAAATCCAAAACATAGAATCTCTAAACAAAGAAGAGATAAGAGAAGAACCCACTACAAGGCAGAAGCACCTACTACAGGCGTTGATCAAACTACAGGCGAAGCGCACTTATTGCACCGCGCACACTGGAGCGAAGATAAACTGATGTATCGCGGTAAGGTAGTGTTGGATAAAACCAAGAAGTAACCCCCTGAGAGGAAACGATATTTTTTTTCCCCCATTGGTTTCGGCTGGTGGGGGTTTTCTGTTTTATTATAGCCAGACAGAAGCAGACAATAGATTTTAGAGGTTAGACAGGAATGGCTGTAGTTATATTTAAGGTTCAACCGTATTATAAAGCTGGTATTTTTTAAGAAAAGAGAAGTTATCCGGTGACTTCTCGAAAACAAAAACTGTATTCATTTTTTTAGCGCGTATTTATAAACTAAGAGTCATCGGATGACTAAACAATGTTAGCACCTAAAGACATTAACACCACAAGAAGATGTTTTCTCAAGCCTACAAAAGCAAATTTAAAGAAGCGCTAACGCTTGCCCTGCCCATTATTGCGGGCCAGTTGGGGCAGGTGCTGATGGGCTTTTTCGATACGGTGCAAATAGGTGGCCTGGGGCACGAGTATATTGCCGCCTCTGGCTTTGCCAACGGCCTTTACTGGATGACCATACTTTTAGGTATGGGTATTTTGTTTGCCGTTTCACCTTTGGTAAGCGAGGCCTTTGGTGAGCATAAGGGCTATAAAAGTATTGGCGTCTTAATAAGCAGCATGGTAGTTTCGGCGGTGCTTACTGTTGTTTTTATGGGCTTAATATGGCTAATGGCCGATAACCTGCACCTGCTAAAACATAGTGAAACCGATACTGTGCTGGGCGGCAAGTTTTTAAATATGGTAAACTACTCTACCGGCTTCGTGTTCTTTTTTATGGCCGGTAAGCAGTTTTTAGATGGCATGGGTCGTACCAAAATTGGTATGCAAATTACCATAGCCGGTTTAGTAATAAACTGCTTTTTAAACTGGATATTAATTTATGGCAAACTGGGCCTGCCGCAAATGGGTATAGAAGGCGCCGCTGTTGCCAATGGTATTTCGCGCGCATTAATGACTATAGCCATACTTATTTTTATATGGCGCGATGAGCAGGTGCGTGCCCTGCGGAAAGAGTTTATACAACACACGGCCAGCAGTATTAGTTATGTAAAGCCTATTTTAATTATTGGTATACCGGCCGGCTTGCAGTTTTTTTGGGAGGTAGCCGCATTTAATGCAGGGCAAATTATGAGCGGTTGGATAAGCACCAGCGCCGAAGCTGCGCACATGATAGCTATTGGTTTAGCCTCTATCACCTTTATGGTGCTTACCGGTGTATCGGCTGCCGGTACCATTATGATTGGCTATGCCTATGGCGCTAAAGATAAAGAAGGCATACGCATGTCGGGCAACACCGTGTTTTTACTTACCATTGGTATCGAGATAATTTTTGCAATCTTCTTTTTGTGCTTTAGCGGTGTGTTGCCTAAGCTTTACACCAGCAATATCGAGGTGCTGGGCATTGCCGCTTCTATGTTGTTTTTTGCTGCCGTGTTTCAAATAAGCGATGGTATGCAGGCCGTAGCTGCCGGTGCCCTGCGCGGCATGCAGGATGTAAAATACCCTGCCATCATCGCTTTTGTATGCTATTGGCTGGTAATGATACCCGCCTGCTACTTTTTGGCCTTCTCATTTAATCTCGGCCTTAAAGGCATCTGGATAGGTTTTATCATTGGGCTCAGCCTGGCCGCTGTTATGCAACTACTCCGGTTTTGGTATGTGCTACGGAAGTTGAGGTTTGAGGAGTAACTTCTAATAGGTATAAATTTATTGTTTCGTTATATAAATTTTTATTTTAATGCTGCAATTCGAATAGACCTATCAATAGTTACTATTTATGAAACACATTTTAACCTTGTTTTTTTGCTTCCTAATTGCGCTGGCATTTGCGCAAACCGATTCTACATCTATTAAGTTAGATCAATACAAATCGTGGCACGATAAAGGCATGATAAGCGATGCCGACTATGCCGCTTTACGTGCAAAGGTATTGGGTCTTCAACCGCAATCGGTTGTAAAAACCACAAGCCCTTTTGCCGATAGCAGTTACAGGGCCTACTATCGCAAAAAATTTAATGCTGAAATAATATCGGGGGGCGTTTGCCTGCCCATTGGCGTAGGTGCGGCAGTAACCGGTACCATTGTGTTGCTTCAGGTGCCTAACGATCAATATCCCGGCTCGGATGAATATACCCGCTTTATACAAAATAGAAATACGGCTGCAGTAGTTTTACTTGCTGCCGGTGGGGCGCTCACCATATCCGGTGCTGTTTTGCTTGGTCTGGGTGTACATCAGCGTGATATTTATCGCAAAGAAACGGTGACTCTTCGGGCATCAATAAGCCCATCGGGCGTAGGTCTTTCGTTAGCTTTCTCAACCAGGCCCAACCGGTTAAGATTATAGGAAAGAGTTGGATTTATATTGAAGTAAACACTATTGAAGGTTCGCCAAGGCATAGCTATTGTTTACCTCACTTCAACCTCTCCAACTTACCCTTACGCTTTACTATGTTTTTATAATCCCATTGTATGGCTTCGGCTTTTTTAAGCCAGCGTTTTAAATCGCGCGGTTTAATTTCGTTGGCAGCGGTGTAACGTTTTTCGGCAGCTTTAAAACTGCCTTCGTTTTGCAAGCCTTCTTCCTCAAACGATTGTCCGCTCCAAAACAATAACCGCACGCAGTTTTTTAGTTTGTGATAACCCACCACCGGGTTGCCATCAAAAAACCAAACCGGGTGTGCATGCCATATTTTGTTTTCTGCCTGGGGTAGGGCGGCGCTTATTTGGCTGTAAAGCAAATCGCAAATCTCTTTATCGGCAGGGGCAAGGGCTTCGTTGTAGTTTTGTATTTCTTTATTCATAGCGGTTAGTAGGTAGTTTCGTAAATGTATGGAAATAGTTGTAGGGAGTGTAAAGCCATCCAAAGTTTTTAAAGCTTCGGATGGCTTCGAGCGCCCACTGAGTTTACTCCTTTCCTTCAAAACAATTAAACATCCAGTTAATGCCATATTTATCGGTGCATTGGCCAAAGTAGGCGCCAAAAAACATATCGGCTAATGGCATTATTACATTGCCACCTTCGGTTAATGCGGCAAATAACTTTTCAGTTTCGGCGCGTGTTTCGGGTTCCAGGCAAATGTGCATGTTGTTACCGGTAGTTAAAGTAAAGCCCATCTCTTTAGGTGCATCGGTAGCCATTAAAATGTGTCCGCCTAAAATGGGAAGTTCTACATGTAATACCATCTTTTTTATACTCTCTGCTACCGGTGGGTGGCCACTTTCGGCAGGTATCTCACCAAAGCGTTGTATCCCCTTACCGCTAAACTCTCCCCCAAACACTTGCTTATAAAAATTAAAAGCTTCTTCTGTGTTACCTGCAAAATTAAGGTAGGTGCTCGTGCGGCTTTTTGTAGGTTTTGTTTGTATCCATAAACCAAATTGCGCCTTCAGGTATTCCTCCAGGTTGCCCAGTGCCATGCCAAATCCTTGCTCGAAGCCCATTTCCACTATCGTCTTCAGGTCTTCTTCTTTATCAAAGTTAATCACCACTATTACATCAGTACCACTAACTGCGTTAGTAAAAGTGCAGTTCCAATACATAGTTGGAAAGCTTTCACTCTTCACCGCCTTTTCATCGCAGAAGTAATTATCGAAGCCGATTATTTTATCCGTTTCTATTTTGGTATAATCCTGCCTGCACCAGTGCTTTTCATTTTCAGGGCTTACCATGGCATAAAACCAATAGCCACCTTCGCGAAAGTCCATTGTATGAGTTTCCGTATGGTAAGGCTTAGGCGCCCACCATTGGTCCAGCAATTCTTTTTCGGTCCAGGCGCGCCAAACATTATGCACCGGTGCATCAAAGTTGCGCGTTACAGTAATTTTTTTGTTTGGTAAATCTTTATTTACCGTTAGCTGATTGATAATTGACATGTGGTTTATTTTAGTTGTTTCAATACTTTATCCAGGTTGCTGTACCGGCTTTCCCATAGTTTGGTAAAGGGCTGCAGCCAATCGTTTACTTCTTTCATTTTATGCGGATTGAAGTGGTAATATATTTCGCGACCGTTTTGCTGCTGCTTTACCAGCTCGCATTCGGTTAATATTTTAATGTGCTTGCTTACAGCCTGTCGGCTGGTATCAAAGTGGTCAGCAAGGGCATTGGGCGTCATAGCCTGTAAGGCTATCAGACTTAAAATAGCCCGGCGGGTGGGGTCGGCAATTGCCTGAAAAACATCTCTTCTCATTGTATAAACTTTAAATTAAGCAACCATTCGGTTGCAAATATATGCAACTAAATGGTTGCGCAAAGTTTCAAGAAAGAAATTTCTAATGAGGTGCTACTTGTTCGTGGCGTACTACGCTCTCAGCAAACCATTGTTGGCTATAAATGGCTTTAGTTCCTCTTTGGTGAGCAGAACATCTATAATAGATAATGCGTAAATGTTTCCCTTTAATTGTAGCAGTAGACCCTTGTCGCTAATCGTAAATTGCGGGGTAGGGAACTGTTCCTGCCAATAGTCAAAATCTCTTTCAAAACCTTTCAAGCGTTCTTTTAGCTTGTTAAGTAGTAATGCATTTAACGCAGTAGTCTTACTACTATCTATAAAATCACGAAAGCTTAACTCTTCGCCGGTAAGCGCATTAAAGTTTAAAGTGCTAAACTCTGTTTGGCCATGGGCTGCACCTTTATAGTAGGTGTATGAGGAAAAGGAACAACTAATCAAATTGTTTTTGGCATACACCACCTTACCATCAGCATCATATTCCAGTTGCTTATGGCATCGGGCATAAACCAGCTCGCTATCGCCTTCGGGTAGCTGATAGCCGGTAGCGGTTAAGCCAATCACATCATTTATTTTAGCGGTAACAACTTTGTTTTTAAGCATAACCTCTTCCCACTTTACAAAGTCGTAGCAGGTTTTGGTTAAATAATATTTTACCGACTTCTGCCTGATGGCAATAGTATCGGCGCTTTGCGGAAATGCCTTTGCGGCAAATAGTAATAACAATAAAGTGATTGAAAGGCGCATTTATTGAGTTGCTTGCTATCTCAATATTAAGCAATCTATTTGTAAGGCCATTCAAGGAAATACCGGCCCTTCCCGGTAATCCTCAAAACTGCTTCACCACATTATCCCAACCACCTAACATAAAGTTATTCTACAACTATTTTCTTAGTGTGCGTGGCGTCCGCCGAAGATAGTCTGAGTAAATACAAACCTTTGCTCACACCGCTACTTACCTGTATGCTATTTTGATTGCTGATGTTTTGCCGGTATACAATTCTACCGGTTATATCAATAAGTTCTGCCAAATCAAATTTCTGGTCGTTTTCTATACCCAAAATAAATGTACCATTATTAGGGTTAGGGTAAATACTAATACCGCTGTTTTCAATAGCAGCAATACCCGTACAGTTTTCTACAACCGCATTTACGTAAGCAGTATCGCGGCAGCCACCGGCTACAATAGCATAGTGAAGTAAATAACTGCCCACACCAGCTAACGATGGGTTAACCGTGGTAACCACGGTATTGTTTACGCCCCACTTTCCCCCTGCGGGTGTACCGTACGGTGCCAGCACAATCTGCCCCTGGCTATCGCAAAAGGTATCTTGCGGCAGGTTAATACTGGCCAGGGTTTCGGTATCTACAAAAATAGTATCGCTGGCACTGCTGGTGCCGCAGTTATTACTGATGCTATAGGTTATAATATGCTGTCCGGCACCAGCCGCTGTAATGTTAAAAATGCCGTTGCTAATGTTGTTGCCGCTATAAGTTCCACCCTGCGGACTACCCCCTACCATCGATAGGTTTAGCTGTCCATCCGATATACAATACCGGTTGCTGGTTGCCAGCGTTACGGCAGGCGGGCCGCTGGCTACTGTAACCGGTATGCTGCCCGGCTCGGCAAGGCAATTGCCCGATGAAGTGGTTACTGTTACGGTAGCGGTGTAAGTGCCACTGGCCGATGCATAAATAGATGCCGTAGTGGCACCGGTGCTCCAAAGGTAACTGGTGCCACCGGTGGCTGTAAGCCTTACCGAATCGCCGGAGCAGAGTTGTGTGCTGCCCGCAGCGCTTAAGGTAATTCCGCTGTTTAATATAACAGTTACGCTACCCACGTTATTAGCCGATGCTATATCGGTAAAGCCATCGTAGTTAAAATCAAAAAGCAGGGCATCGTTAGGGCTGTAATCGGTAACGTAGGTAGAGAGGCTGCCAAAAGTGCCATTGCCGTTGTTAAGTAATATGGCTACATTATGCAGCCCCGGCTGGGCAATAATTAAATCGGGGTAAACATCGGCGTTAAACATGCCGGTGGCTACTGTACTTACACTGCCCGAAGTTGAAACCGGGTAATTAACTGCTGTGCTAAAAGTCCCGCTGCCATTGTTTAGTAATATAGATACGTTATCGGCATTATTATTAGCGCTTGCAATATCTATATCGCCATCGTTATCTAAGTCGGCAGTAGCAGCCGTGCGCGGGCTGGCGCCTACGGCATTACTAACCGCATTGGTAAAAGTACCGGTGCCGCTATTTATAAATACCCATACATCGTTGGTTCCATCGTTAGGTACTACAATGTCTAAATAGTTATCTCCATTCAGGTGCGCCAGTTTAACATCGTACGGGCGCTGGCCGGTGGCATAACCCTTAGTTGCCTGAAAGGTACCATTACCATTACCCAACAACACAAAAATGCTATCTACATTGGCACAACTGGCTACTATATCCGTGTAGGTATCATTGTTTAAGTCGCCGGCAGCAACAGCCCAGTCGCCTCCGGTTCCAACTACCGGTAAATAAACCGGTGTTTTAAAAGTGCCATTACCATTACCTATAAGCAGTGCAAGGTTACCGTTATTAGCAACCACAGCATCTGTAAAAGCGTCGCCGTCGAAACGGCCCAGTGCTACATCATGCGCGGCTCCACCACAGGTATCGTGTATGGAAGGCTGAAACGAACCGTCGCTATTACCAAGCATAACCGTTACGGTGTTAGCCCGGTAATCGGCCGTGATAATATCGGCAATGGTATCGCCGTTTATATGCCCTATAGCAAAACGTTCGGCACCGCCGCCGGCTTGTAAGCTAAGCGGCCCGAAGGAGCCATCGGCCTGTCCCTTTAAAAACGAAATTGTTTTTTCGGTGCCGTTTACAGTAATCATGTCTACCTTGCTATCGGCATCAAAATCTGCCATAACCACATTGGCGCCCTGGCCATAAGTGCTAAAATTAATCGGTGTATTAAATGTTCCGTTGCCATTACCGGTTACCACGCCGGCGGTATGGCCAAAGCTGTTTACAAACGCTACATCTTTAGCTCCGTCATTATTAAAATCGCCGGCAATTAAGTCTTTTGCTACTGCGGCTATATAGGCATCGGTATAACCCGCTGCAAAAGTGCCGTTGCCATTGCCTTTTCTAAATCGCACGCTGCTGCTATAACTCGAAAGCAAATCGGGTTTATTATCGCCATCTACATCGCTTAGTAGTATTCCGCCATAGCCAATGCCACCTGCAATGTGGTTGCCTGTGCCAAATAAACCGGTGCCGGTGTTTAAGTAAACCGATACACTATCGGTAGTATTATAATAGCTGCAGGCAATATCGGGCCGGTTATCGTTGTTTATATCGGCCAGTGCAATGTTTAAAGGCTTGCCGGCAGTAATTACAGAGTCCAGCAAGGTAAGCGTATTGTTGCCATTATTTTTATATACATAAAGCTTATTGCCGTCGTAATCATTTATTACTATATCTTTTTTATTGTCGCCATCCAGGTCGGCCGCCTTTATGCAGCCGGGGCTTTGGGCGCCATTAGCACTAACGGCGGTGGGCAGGGTTAGCGCCTGTGCCACACCGGTGTAGTTGGTATTGGTGTAAATGCTCAGGCTCTTATAGCCTCCGTTTGGATTGTCAAGGGAAATAACATCAGGCTTGTTATCGTTGTTAAAGTCGGCTATAGCTATTGCTGATGTAGTTTGGCCATTGGCGCTATAAAAAGCCCCTGCTCCAAAGCTACCGTCGTTGTTTCCGTTAAGTATATAAATATCGCCGGCAGCAATTATTACATCGCCCTTATTGTCGTTGTTCATATCGGCCGCAGCTATATGCGTGCCGTAATTGGGGCCGTAGGTGTACCTAAAGTCGGCAAAGGGCGCAAAGCAATTGCTTTGCGCGCACGCTGTATGTGTGGTTGCAAATACAAATAAGCCTAAACATATTGTAGCCAGGCGCGAACGGGTAAATTTTTTAAGCATAAACAGCTTTATTATTTGGGTTAGTTTAAAAACCTATTGGTAACAGCCCATAAATGCTTACGGGCCGCTACTCAACAAGTGGGCGCAACGGCTTCACCCGGGTTTGACACTAGCGCCCGGGTTAGCATTGCGCCTTAGTACAAAGCTGGTTATTTGATAACGACCAATACAATCAACTTTTGCCCTACTTTCAGGTTTCTAAAGATATTTTTTTTGAGTATAAAGGGGCCGAAACCTTTGCCAGTGCTGTATTTTTGCAGATTAGGCGGGCTGTTTTATCTTTAGGTTTCTATGGTATCATCCGATCTGCTTCATCAGCTTATTCATTCGCTTTCGAAAACCGAGAAAAAGTATTTTAAAGAAACCAGTAGCGGTCAAAACTACGTAAAGCTCTTCGATGCTATTAATGAGCAAAAGGAATATGACGAAGAGAAGTTGCGCAAAAAGTTTAAGGGCGAAACCTTTATAAATAATTTTTCGGCCGCCAAAAGTTATTTACAGGAGGCGGTACTGCGAGCGTTGCGCAACTTTAATGCCGGCAAATTAATGGATGACGTTAGTTACGAGCGCCTGCAAAACATTAGGCTGCTTTACGAAAAAGGCTTTGTAACTATAGCCGAAAAGCAGCTTGCCAAGCTTAAGCAGTTTTGCTATACGTACGAGCTTTACACCCGGCTGCTGGAGGTATTCTCTTTTGAGATGCAGCTGAATAATGGCCTTAACCGCAGCAACGAAAAACTATATACCGAGCGCCTGCGTATTTTAAAAGTATTGGGCAATATAAATGAGCTTAACCAGATATATGGCGAAATGATAGCAATTGCTACCCGCACCGGTTACCATAGTAAGGCCCAAACGGATATGGTAGAGCAGCTAATGCAAAATCCTTTATTAAACGAAAATGCAATTTGCGGAGAGCCCGACGAAAAATATGCACTTTGGAATGTGTTTTTTGTATATCACTATATATCCAAAAATTTTAGCGAGGCCTATAAAACTAAATTGAAACAGTTTGAACTGTACCGCGATGGCGATGTAATGATCAAAACAAAACCCAAAACTTACCTGCTTATGCTGGGTAACCTGGTGTCGTTGGCGTATAACATACCCAGCCTGCACGATTTTGAATATAGTTATGAGCAGATGCTAAAAGCGCATGAAGCGGTTAAGGGGTTCGAAAGCCTGAAGTTTGAACAACGTTCGGCCTTTGGGTTATTGCTGTTTAGGTTAAAGCGCGATTACCGGCACCTTGATGCGCATGTACAATACATTTCCGAAAACCTGGAAAAACACGCCGGCAACATTAGCCTGGTGCGCGAAACGGATACTTACTTTAATGTAGCCCTCGCCTTTTTTAGAAAAAAAGATTACAACAAAACAATTGATTGGCTACAGAAGATAATTGACCACCCCCGACCCGATGAGCGATTGCAAATACAGCGTATAGCACGGCACATGTTGCTGCTGGTGCATTATGAGCTTAAAAACTTCGAACTGCTCGACTATATGATAACCAATACCCAGCGCTACCTGGCTAAGCGAAACTTAAGCGATGAGTTTGATAAGGTGTTATTAAACGGGTTTAAGGCGCTGATAAAAGCAGCGGGCAAGCCAGCCCTTAAAAAGGCGCTGCAAAAACTGAAGACCGAAATGCAGGGCATTAAAAAAAACGAAGCAGCCCCCAAAAACGAAGCAGAGTTTGAATATGTGGCCTGGATAGAAGATAAGTTGAAAGCGGTGTAGGGGCAACCCTTGCGGTTACCCAAAACCAAAAGCCCGCTGCAAAAATGCAGCGGGCTTTTGGTTTATATCCGGGTTTATTACATTAACATTAATCTTGATCCCACTTCCTGTCTACCTTGTTTTTTATTTTAGGTATGCTTTGCAGGTAGGCCCACATTCCTTTAATTTCTGCATTTGTAAGGCCATTAAAAGGCAGCATGGGTTCGCGAATGGTATGGCCATCTTTGCTCTTACTGTTGCGCATGGCATTTGCAAAATCCTCTTCAGTCCAGCGGCCAAGGCCGGTTTCTTCATCAAAGGTAATGTTGGCGGTTAATCTTTCTTTGCCATCAAGCGTTATCATTTTATTGCCGCCACCGCAAAAGCCCGGTGTCTTTTCCGGAAACTCCATGTTTAGCGTTTTAAAGTCGGCTGAATGGCAGGGGTAACAATCGTAGCGACCGGTTACTAAATAGTGGCCAAATTCTTTAGCATTGTTCGAGTCGGGGTGGGCAATAGGGGCGGCGGGGTAAGGTATTTTTTTAAAGGCCACAAAGCATAAAAATTTAACCAATAACGAAGGCTTGCTTGGCACTTTGGCAATCTCTGATGGCTGAACCACCTGTTGCTGTGAGTGTAAAAAAGCAATAATGCTTTTTAAATCATACTCGCTCATGTGCGGAAACTTGGGCATGTAAACCGGTAAGTATTGCCCATCGGGTTTTACACCGGTACGTAGTAAATACGCAATTTGTTCATCTGTCCAGTTGCCAATACCGGCCTCTTTGCTTTGGGTAATGTTGGCTGAGTGTATTTCGCCAAACTCCGGCGGTAGTTCCTGAAGCAAGCGCCCGGAAAGTTTACCATCGCTGCCGCGGTGGCATACAATGCATTGCACCGAGGCAATTTTCATACCGTTGGCTACCAAATCCGAATCAGATGGTACCTGCGGATAATCAATTTTATCTACTTCGTATTTAGGTATACCGCGTACCTGTAAAAATGAAACGAAACCTATAACTACTACAATTAAAAACACAAGTAGGTAAAGAAAATAGCGTAATGCAGTTTTCATAAGCGGGGTTTTGGTGTGTGTGGTTTAGCTAATGTTGGCGAAAATTACAAATCGTTTTTTAAAAAGCGAATTTTTGCAGAATAAAATGGCATTACTACATTAGCACCTATACAAAATTAGTATAATGAAAAACAAGGTTATTCTGCTAGCAGCCATGTTGTTTGCCTCCGTATTGTGCGGTAGGGCACAAAAGGTGTTTTCGGTAAAGTATAAAAGCGATGCCGATGTAAAGGTATATGTAGTTAAATATAAGAGCGATGCCGACCTGGTGGTTTATAAGGCGCAGTATAGCAGCGATGCCGGCGATAATAACGGTGTATGGTTTTTTACCAACTACGCAAGCGATGCCAAAAAGAAAATATTTTTTGTTGACTATGCCAGCGATGCCGACATAAAGGTGTTTTTTGCCGACTATAAAAGCGATGCCGGCTGGAAGAACAACAGCAAGAAGCAGTTGATGTATTGAACCCGTAGTTGTTAATGTAGGTGTAAAAGGGTGCCCTACCTGTTACTTTTTATCTATCCGGCTATTACATAATGTATGCCATGCAAGCGCATTATTTTGGGGTTGTGGTTTGTTCTGTCAATACTTATTGCGAGGGCACAAGCGGAAGATGACGTGGTTTTTAGAGTAAAACAAGCGTCGGAAACAGTCCGCGGAACAGCAGGTGTTTTAAACTATATTGCGGGAGAGTTACTTAGCAATGGTCAGGTTGCGGTTGCTGATAGCTATAAACTGTTTTTGTTTCGCGATGAAATGCGTTTTCAGTATAAAAGAAAATTAATTTCCAAAGGTGCTCCACCCATTAGCATTGAAACTATACCCATCAATTTTAAGGTTGTAGATAATTACTGGACCTTATTTATGCCCGACACTATAGTCCGGGATCAAAAATTCAAGGTTTTCCATTTGGCAGCAAAATCAAAAACTGCTAAACCGGTGAAGTGGCTAGGTCTTCTTTACGGGTCATGGGAGGCAAAATACGATTACTCTATATGCACCGACACCAACGCAACTGTTATATTAGATAGCGTTATTATATCGTGCTATAAAATAGAAAGCTTTGAAAATTATAAAGAGGGCGAAAGCAGGGGGCATATTAAAGCTACTACCTATGTTAGTAAAGGTAAATTACTGCCTGTAAAGCAAATTACAGAAAATACATGTAGCCGCATTCATAAACCGCGGCAATATACACGCGAAGTGCGCCGACAACTAAAAAAAACACGAACCTTTATTTTTAGTGTTACCAACTGGCTTTAACAGGCTATGCTTTGCGCAGCATAATAATATGCGGAATGCCATCTTCCAGGTAAGGTTGGTTTAAATCAACAAAGCCAAAGCCCTCGTAGAACTGTTTAAGGTAGGCCTGTGCGCCTATGCGAATGGGAGCGGAGCCGTATAACTCACTAATAGCCTCCACCGATTTTTCCATTAATTGCTTACCCAATTGCTGCCCACGGTATTTAGGGCTGCTTATAACCCGCCCTATCGATACTTCGGCATAGCTTACACCGGCAGGCACTAAGCGACTATAAACGGCTAAATCATTGCCCACATAACCCATCAGGTGATGGCAGTATAAATCTTTACCATCGGGGTCCAGGTAAGGGCAGGTTTGCTCAACTACAAATACCTCGCTGCGCAGCTGCAATAAAGTGTAAAGTTCGGTTGTAGTAAGTTGGTTAAAGTGTTTTAGCTGCCAGGTTATCATAGGCCGAATTTAATGTTAGCCGGGTAAAAACAAACATAACAGGCTATTGCAGTAAAACGTAAGGGGCAGCGGGGGCAAAATAAAAGGTTGCCTTGCTTAAGGCAACCTTTTATGCATAAGCACAAAACACTATTTCCAGGTTCCGCCGGTATTAGTGCAGGTTGCCCTATAAATATCTAATTGTGCTGTGGTATAATCTTTAGAGCAATACTCGGCTTTAATGTTGCCGTTGGTGCATTCATTGCACTTTTTGCAGGAAGAAACAGACGCAGAAAGTGCTACCAGCGCCATTAGAGAGAACAATACTTTTTTCATGTGTTGTGGGTTAAGGTGAATAATACGAACCAAAGTATAAACTCAAATCCAACCAACCAAATTTTGAATATTGTTTTTATCTTATACCTGGCTATTAGTTAAGCCATTCAAATAGGGGGGGCTCCAGGTTTGTGCCCGCCTGGCTAAAAAGTGTTTTAGCGGCTTGTTAATCATAAAAGAGTGGAATGCACGTTATTAAAAGAAAGGGGCTACATTGAGTTTGTATAATGAGCAGTTTCCGTATTGTATTTCTTGCCTTACTTATAGCAGTTGCGGCGGCTTCGTGTAAGCGCATGGTTAGAACCGGTAGTGTATTGCGGCAAAAGGAAGTAGCTGTGCATGATACTATACTAAACAAGCAAGCAAGCCAGCTTAAAGAAGAGGAGCGGTTTGATAGCTTACAACTGCTGGTCACTTTAAAGTATATACAAGATTTTAGCAGCAGTAAAATTGCTGATGGGGAAGCCTCATTCATTAACGAGTTCGAGCTACCTGAAAGCGATAGCACGGTTAGATCGATTATAAGACTTGCTTACGGTAATTTATTCGCAAGCAGCGCAAAGCATTTGATGGTAAGGCAGATACTGCCTTCAGGCGTTTATTGGAATGTGTTTACCTATACGAATAGGCAATTTATACCTCTGCTTAGCCACAAAGAATGGTTGATCGGATTTGTAGGGGACACAATAGAGGATGTAAATGGCGACAGCGCAAAGGATTTTTTAGTGCAAACCTACCCCAGTGCTGGTTGCTGTCTGCGCAATATTTTTTCAGTATATCTGTATCAATCAGGGCAGAATGTATTTTCAGGGCCATATGAATTTATTAATCCTACCTTTTCGGCTAAAGAGAAAATTGTTAGGGGCATCGGTTACGGCCACCCCGGTGATGTGGAACTTTATAAGTATAAATGGAGCGGGCTGCATGTTGATACGGTTGAGTTTATATATCACAACATCGACGACACGCTGCACAACAGCTTTTACCGGACCGACAGACGAATATTTGAGGAGAATGTGATAAAACGCGGGATAAAAGAAGTACCTGCGGAGTATCGCCGCATAACCGATTTTGATTGGTTCGGGCAATAACAAAAAGGCGAACCGAAGTTCGCCTTTTAAGCATTGGTAAAATAGCTATTGCCGGAAACCTTGTTTACCAAAGCTATATTACTTGTTGGCCAAAGCCCTTTCGTTTTGCAGAACAAACATTTGTATGCGTACGAAATCGTTTAGCGTAGGTATCAATTTGTTATCGGCACCGGCAGGTACAATATCAGTTACCGGTATGGCCAGTGTGCCGGGGCTATTGGGTATTATATTGGTTTTGTTATACTCTGCCAGCTGGCTTTTAAGCGTTTGCAGCTTTTTACCCATGGCAGATTCTGCATTAAAGTATCCATCTATCTGTGCATCATTCAAGGCCGTATTTTTGCTCTCAAAATCTGCGTCTATCGTTTTGTGGCCGGTTTCTTCCTGTAGCAGGTAGCTTTTCAACTCCTCACAGTTGCCATAAATTTGCTGGCCCAGCAGGTTAGCCGGCGCCTTATCGGCAATAGTTTCTAGTTGCTTATACTCAGTATGCAGCAGTTGCTCGTTCTGTATATACCGGTGCATATCGGCTACCGTTTGTGGTGTGGTAGTGCCCGGCACCCGCACCAGCGATAGCAACAGGCCACAGCCTACTACAATAAGTACCGATGTAATTAGGGTGTTTAGCCGTGTGTTTAAATTGCGTACCCCGCTTACAAAATAGATAGGTAAAAACAACAAGCCGGTAATAGGTATAGCGGTAATACCAAGTATGTCGGCACCGGGCCAGTGCAGTATTTTAAACAGTATAGAAATACTCATTACCAGGCCACCTAAGCTAAACAGCAGGCGGTAATTAAGATTCGCAGTATTTTTTGCTTTTAGCAGAAATGCCAGGGGCAGAAAAACAACGCTAAAACTTAAAATACCTACCAGCAGCTGCACATTGGCACCCGGCCAGTGCATTACTTTAAATAATATGCCCAGGCTTATCAGTGCGCCCGATACGGCTCCAATGGCTACTACCAGTTTATCTTTAAAGGTTTGTGTTTCTTTTACTTTAAGGGTAAACAGCAGTGGTAAAAAAATGAGCGTAAATACACTTATACCGGCTACCAGGCCAAAGCTGGCTCCCGCGGCGTGCATAAATTTGAGCACAATGCCCATGGTTAAAAGCGCGGTGCTTACAGCGCCGCTTATCAGCATTATCTTTTTCATTGCGTAATAGTTTTTAAAGGTTAATAATTGGATGGTTTCGTCCTGCACCTCTTTCAATTCGATGTTGTAAAAGGTTTGGATGGTTGCGGCATAAAACGCCTCGAAGTCGCCGCCTTCTTCAAGGTTCTGCTCAATGATACAGCAAACATGATCCAGGAGGTTATACTGCAGGTCCTCCAGCTTAACGCCACGTGCACTTATGTCGTTAAGTATATAATCAATTTGCCTATCGCTGATGCGGTACATTTAAATAGCTTGTGGTTTTATATCCAGCAAAAATTTCATGGTCTCCATAAAGTCGGCCAGTTCGCTCACTTTCTCATGCGCTTTTGTTTTGCCCTGGGTGCTAAGAGTATAATATTTGCGCACCCGCTTGCCTATAAACTCGGTTTCAGTGGTTACCAGCCCGTCATTTTCCAAAGCGTGCAGGGTAGGGTATAAGGCACCCTCTGTAATCTGTATTTTGTCGCCTGTAAGCTCTTTAACCTTCTGCGTTATCTCATAGCCATACATGCGTTTATTGTCTTCCAATAGCTTTAAAACAATGGTTTTAAGCGTTCCCTTTATCAGTTCCGATGAGTATATCATACTTAGCTTGTTATTTTCTTAACGCAATAATACATAAGAATATTATGTATTAGGCTATTATGCATTAAAATAATTTATAAGTAGCTGATTATTAGGCTATAAATTTTTATAGGGAAGATATGGAGGGCTACAAATGAAAAAGGCGTCTCGCAATAAGCGGACGCCTTTCTGTATAAAATATCTGCTACTGCAGATGCAATGAATCTTAATCTAACAGTTTACCTGTTTTGCGGCTAACGCGTACGGTTTTGCCTTTTTCTTCTTTACGGCCTATGCGGGTAGCTTTACCATCCGATAGTAACTGAACGTTGCTAATATGGACAGAGCCCGGTGTTTTTACAATACCGCCGTTAGGGTTTTTAGCGTTTGGCTTAGTGTGCTTAGCGTTAAGGTTTACACCATCGACAAACACGCGGCTTTTCTGACGATCAACATCAATTACGCGGCCTTTTTTGCCTTTATCATCGCCTGCAATAATGATTACTTCGTCGTTCTTCTTTACGTGAAACTTCATAAAGTTTATCTTTTATATTTCCTGTTAACTATTTCTGTTTACTAACTATTAAAGTACCTCTGGCGCCAGGGAAACAATTTTCATAAATTGTTTATCGCGCAGTTCGCGGGCAACTGGTCCGAAAATACGGGTACCTTTTGGCTCATCCTGGGCGTTTAAAAGCACCACAGCGTTATCGTCGAAACGAATGTATGAACCATCTTTACGGCGTGTAGCTTTGGTAGTTCTTACCACTACAGCTGGCGATACGCTTCCTTTTTTAACACCACCGGTAGGCATAGCTTTCTTTACGGCTACTATTACCTTGTCGCCAATGCGGGCATATCTTCTTTTGGTTCCACCTATTACACGGATCACCAATACTTCTTTGGCTCCGCTATTGTCGGCCACATTGGCTCTTGATTCTTGCTGTAACATTTTTCAGTTATTAATTTATTATGGATAATTGGCTTATATATTCCTGCCCTCGCTTACGCGGCTGCAAAGCCTTCAAAAATTCTTACTTAGCTCTCTCTACTACTTCTACCAGTCTCCAACGCTTGGTTCTGCTTAAAGGGCGGGTTTCGCTTATCTTTACAGTATCGCCGGTTTTAGCGTCGTTCTTTTCGTCGTGCGCTTTAAACTTTTTGGTAGTTTTTACGAACTTTCCGTAAATAGGGTGCTTTACCTTTCTTTCGATAGATACAGTAATGGTTTTATCCATTTTGTCGCTGGTTACCAAACCAGTTCTTTCTTTTCTGAGATTTCTTTCCATTTTCTGTTAAGCTTTTTTCTCGTTATTACGTTTAGTTAACTCTGTTTTAAGGCGCGCAACATCCCTTCTTTTTGCACGAATGCTAAGTGGGTTATCCAGCGGGGTAACGGCGTGGTTAAACTGTAGTTTTTCCAGCTCGGCAGTATCAGTAGCAATTTTGCTAACTAAATCCTCCGTTACAAACTGTTGCACATCTTCGTGCTTTATTTTTTTATTAGCTCCCATTGTATTGATTTTTAGATTTTGGATTTATGATTTTGGATTTTAGTTCCGCATTCCCAAATCCGCATTCCTGATTATTTTTTATCCTTCTACCGCATCGCGGCGGGTAATAAATTTAGTTTTTACGCTCATTTTGTGGGCAGCAAGGGTCATAGCCTCTAAAGCTACTTCGCGGCTTACACCGTCTACCTCAAAAATAATACGGCCAGCCTGGATTGGCGCTTCCCAACCTTCCGGGTTACCTTTACCTTTACCCATACGTACCTCTAAAGGCTTTTTGGTAATAGGCTTGTCTGGAAATATACGGATCCAAACTTTTCCTTCACGTTTCATAAAACGGGTAAAGGCTACACGGGCAGCTTCAATTTGCTTGTTGCTAATTTTGCCGCTTTCTAATGATTTAAGTGCGTAGGTTCCGAAAGCAATTTCTGCACCACGTTGTGTGGTTTCGGCTACTCTTCCCTTTTGGGTTTTTCTCCACTTGGTCCGTTTAGGTAATAACATCGGTATTTATTTTTACTGGTCTTAGTACTTTAAAATTATTTCTTGTTATCGCGTGGGGCACGTTCTCTTCTTTCGCCGCCTCTTTCGCCACCGCCAATTCTGCCTTTAGGCTGACGTTTTTCTTCTTTCTGTTCGCCGGTAAATGCGCTTGTTAAATCGCGTTTGCCATATACTTCGCCCTTGCAAACCCATACTTTAATACCAATTTTACCGTAAATGGTTTGTGCCTCGGTAATAGAATAGTCGATATCGGCTCTCCAGGTATGTAGTGGCGTTCTGCCTTGCTTGTATTCTTCAGTTCTTGCCATTTCGGCGCCACCTATACGGCCGCTTACACGGATTTTAATTCCTTCGGCACCCATGCGCATTGCAGATGCAATAGCCATTTTAAGTGCACGGCGGTAGTTGATACGCGCCTCTAATTGCTTAGCTACGGTTTCGCCTACAATTGCCGATTCAACCTCAGGGCGGCGAATTTCAACTATGTTTATTTGAACTTCCTTTCCGGTAAGTTTCTTTAATTCTTCTTTTACGCGGTCAACTTCACCACCTCCACGGCCAATGATAATTCCCGGACGGCTGGTGTGGATAGTTACCGTTACACGCTTCATGGTTCTTTCGATACCCACGCGTGCTATACCACCTTTTTGAATACGGGCTTTAATGTATTGACGGATTTTTTCGTCTTCTACCAGTTTAGCACCTGCATCTTTACCGCCATACCAGTTACTTTCCCAACCTCTTACTATACCGAGGCGATTAGCTATTGGACTTGTTTTGTGACCCATTGATTTTGTAGTTTTTTGACCCCATTTTTTAAAAAGGGAACGCAAAAGTAAATTTTATCAACACACTTACAAATGTTTGACTTATTATTTTTCGATGTTTTGAAAGCTTAAAACTGCCTTTAATCATTACTTTGGCTTAAAATCAGCCCAATGGCCCTAAAAATTAGCCGGAAAGAGATAAAAAAACTGCCCGTTCACAATTACGACCTGGCGAGGGACGACATAAAAACCGGCGATTTATTTTTTTGCAGCGGCGATTATTTCTTTAGCCGGGCCATACAATACTTTAGCAAAAGCCCTTTTAGCCATGTGGGCGTTATTTATAAGGAAGAAAACCTGCACCGCATTCTGTTTTTAGAAAGTGAACTGCTTTATGGCGTGCGCATGGCCCCGCTAAGCAAATATATGCGCGATAACAACGGCCGCCACCGCCCTTACAAAGGCACGGTACTAATTGCCGCCGTGCAGGGCATGGACCCCGAAAAGGTGAAGCAGGTAATAAGCTTTGGTATGGATGAACTTACCCGCCCCTACAACAACTGGGAGATACTGCGCATCCTAACCCGCATAATTTTTAAAAAGGGCCGCCGCACCCGCAGCCGCCGCTACATTTGTAGCGAGTATGTGCAGCGCTGCTTTGCCATGGCCGGCAAAGAGTTTACTTATAATAACGGGTTTATAGACCCTAACAGCATTTGGGAGGATAAGGATGTGCAATTGAAGTTTAGGGTGTTGTAAGTGAAAACCTCTCGCTTAACCCACTCGTAAACGAGAGGTGCTTTAATAGCTGATTTTATGGTTAAAGAGGACTTTGGCTGTTAAGTTCCCCGCCTATTTTAGGCGGGGTGTCACGACGCTTTGGTCGGGACGGGGCGGTAAATTACCCAGGTAAGGCTGAGCTTTTAAAAGCCAAACGCCACCCTTTTGAGATGGCGTTTGTATGTATTTTTTTAATCTACCTCATCTTAATCATCGCTCCTTCTGCCCATAAAAATAGATACATAATATAGCAAGGTAGCCAATGAACCTAAGGCTGCTACCACATACGTTAATGCGGCCCATTTAAGGGCGTCTTTAGCCATACCATGCTCCTGTGGGCTGGTAATGCCGCTGGTATCTAACCAGGCAAGCGCGCGCTTGCTGGCATCAAACTCTACGGGCAGGGTAACAAATGAAAATATAGTGGTAGCCGCAAAAAGCACTATGCCCACCAGCAATAAAGCCGGAAACACATTTATGGTAAGCACACCTGCCAGCAATATCCATTGCATCCAGCGCGAGGCAAAGCTAACCGCCGGCACCAGCTTGCTGCGCATACCCAACCAGGCATAGGCACGGGCATGTTGCACGGCGTGGCCGCACTCGTGCGCGGCTACAGCTGCCGCAGCAACACTACGGCCCGCATATACCTCGGGCGAAAGGTTAACTGTTTTGTTCTCGGGGTTGTAGTGGTCCGTCAACTCGCCCTCTACCGACATAATCTTTACATCGCTAATCCCGTTATCGGCCAGCATTTTGGCCGCCACCTGGGCACCCGTTAAATTGCCCCTAAATGCAACCTGTGCATATTCATTAAACTTGCTTTTAAGCTTCATGCTTACCAGCCAGCTTATAAGCATAAACACAATCATTATTATCCAAATTCCGCTCATATAATTCTCCTTTTTTATGGCAATACTGCAATTTGCGTGCTAGGCCATTTGCAATACGGCTTTTGTCATAAGTATGACGAAACGGCAGGGTGGTTATTGTGTTTTTAACTAAACGGGAATGCTAAAAATTGGTTAAATGCCTATAAGGTTTGCGCCAGTTTTACTTTTTCTTGTCACTTTTTTTTCCGCGAAAAAAAAGTAACCAAAAAAACTTGTCTGTTCAATCGCTCCGCGTGAACAGACGGGCCTAGCTCGCTTTTTTCGCTTTAGCTCAGTAAATATTTACGTTGGGTTTTATTCCTTAACAGGTGTAGACGGGCATTAGTATGTTATTACTGGCTGTAGCCTACAGGTATCCCTGTATTCGCAATAAAAAAATACAGATTGCACACAACTTACAGTAATAAGTAACAAGCACATACCATTAAAGCAATGTAAAACAATAATAGAAAGTCTTTAAATGTATCAGGTTTGAATTCGCGAAAACGGTGCTTTATGGCAACGTTAGTTTTAAGTTGCACCCAATAGTAGTAATGGGCAGCAAAACATACCATGAATACGATTGCAGATATACTAAAAGGCTGGTTTAAATTTTTTAAGCAAATAATTATAGGAGCCACCAGGAGAATAGAAAAAACCAAAACAACATCTATGGCTTTATAATCTTCTGGATCTTTAGGGATCCCATACAAACTACTTTCTATTTCATCGCCCTTGCGAAACAAAAAGAAAACGCGCAAGAAAAAATAAGAGTACAAGGAAATATGGTCTTTAAGGTTATTGTTGTCCATAAATACTTTATAAGAGGTGAGTTATGCAACATTTTTATTTAATTCCTCATTCTCGAAGCTAAATCTGCTGACCCCCACAAGATCAAGCGCGCTTCTTGTGCAGGTTACAGAAGCGGGAAACCCCGAGAACCAGTTTAAAATTTAAACTTACCAGCACAAACCCTTAAAGCCCTCTTTTGTCTCATCCCGATTTTTCATCGGGATGGGGATTTAGGGGTTCTACCTTGCTAATACCAATCGCTTGGTTACGCTCTGCCCGTTTAAGGTAAGCTGTAGCAGGTAAACGCCACCCGGCTGATTGCTTAAATCTATACTGCTGTGGTTGCTTAGTTCTTCGTTGTGTAGTTGGTACACCAAACGGCCCAGTGCATCGGTTACTTTTATGGCCGCGCCCTGTAAGCTTTTGCCGGCTGCATATACCTCAAACACACCCGTAGATGGATTAGGTATTACACTTATCGTTACCGGTGCAATCTCCTCTACATGTATAATTATAGTAGTGTCTTTTACCGGCTGCGCTATGTGCACGCATGGGCCGGCATTACCTTTTACCTCTTCGTAGTTTCCGTTTACCACGGCTATTACTTTATCAATGCAAATAAAGGTATCGGTAAGGGTGTTAAAATACACCCGCATAAAATTAAGCGGCGCCTGCTGCTTAAACAGGGCGTTCTCATCTACAGCCATGCCTACTACGTGCCCTGTAGCCGACGACCGTATGTGGGGGGTATAATTACCCAGCGCCAGGTTTTTAACTGAGTCTACCTGCAGGCCATGCAGCAAAAACTCGTATGCCAGCAGGTAACAGGTAGGGTTGTATACGCTTAAATCTACATAGTGCTGCTCTAAGTTGGTATCGGCTATGCTAAACAGCACACTATCGAAAGGGTTAACAATGTTTCGCGGAAAATCGCAGTGGTCGTGTGTGTTTTGGTAGTTGCCGGGGTGCTGGTGCGTACCCTGGTTAAAGCGCAGGCAACCGTTAAGGCGGGCGGCATCGGTAACGGTAAGTGTGCTATCGCCATTTAAATCGTTGCAAATAGTATACTTGGCTGTTTCGTTCTCCAGCTGCGCTAAATATAAATCTACATCGGTGCTATCGGCTGTAAAGCTGGCGTTTAAATCGCCCCTGGTTCCATTGCCGTTGCACAGGCCGTTGCAATCGCGCGCGGCATTGCCAAAGGTATCGCCGGCGCAATCAATAAAGGGTACACAATCGGGCAATATGCTAAAGGTTTTGTAGCCGCCATTATCATAGTAAATGTTAAGGCATACCTGCGCCCAGTTATTATCGTACGTTTTTTCCTGGTGGCCAAGGCGGTCGGGGCTGCGGTCCCAGTTTACACGCACCACCAGGGTGTAGTTACCGGTATCTATATCGGTTATGTCTATCCATTGGCAATCAAGGCTGGCATCATAAATATCGCCGCAGCCTGCTGTTATACCCATGTTGCCGCAACCGTATTTAGCGGTGCCGCCGCCATCGCACATCAGGTCCAGCACACAAAAACCGTTTTTAAACCCTACCTGCAAAGGCTGGTTGTTCGCATCGTACATCAGGTACTCGGCGTAGCCTACATAGTGCCAGTGGCCGTGGCAGGCATCAAATACATATTGCCCACCCACGGTATCGGGCGTGCCTATGTAATAATCCTGGTCGCCCACATTGCGTATGTGGGTACTAAAGCGTATTAAGCGCCTGTTGCCGTAGCCGGCCAGGCAGCCCTCGCTAATGTAGCAGTTAGTTTGGCCTACGCTTAAATCAGCTACATACATGCTGGCCTCCAGCGCATTGCCATCTACCGCTAAATCGGGTGCGGGGCAAAGTGCGTTAGGCGGATATACACAGCTACTATCGCTTACAGTAGCCAGCGGGTTATAGTTACAGCTGCCCGGGTCGGTGCAGCCGCGTATGGCACCGGTAAATTCAATTTGCCAGTTAATGGTTTGGCGGGCGCAGCTGGTATCGTAATCGCCAATGCGTATGTAATAGGTAATGCCCGCGGTAAGCGCGGCGGTAATTTTACTTTGCAAACCGGTGCCGCAGCCATCATCATCATAAAACGTGGTGCCTATGTTGCCTTCATCAATAGTAAGGCTGTTGCAATGGTCGTATATATAAAGTTTGGTATCGCAGGTGTTGCCAAGGGCGCAGGTGCTTATGGTAAACAGGCCGGTACTATCTGGTGTAAAGCTATACCAGGTTTCGGGGCCGGGGGCAGCCATCGTATCTATCAAAGCAGCAATAGCCGTATTGCAATCGTGCCCGGCGGGGCAGTTTAAATAGTGCGATAGCCGGCGGCCAAAGCTGCCAGTGCTGTCAATTACCACCCCATCCAGTTTTAATACAAAATAGCCGTTGCCAAAATTGCAACACATGCCATCGCCGTATTGGTCGTAAATAGTAAACTTAAGGCAATGGCCCGGTGTTACGCAAATAGTATCGCTGGTAGCGCCTGCGCTATCCAGCAGGGTGTGCGTGGTTTCGTCGTACAGGCTCCAGCTGGTTTCTACGGCATAGTCGTCGGGTGTTATTAATACTTCTACCTGCAGCTGCCCGTTGGTGCAGGCGGCGTTAGTAAGGCGGGGCAAAAAGCCAAAGGCTAAAATTACAAGGCAGGTAAAAAGTTTATGCATAGGGTAATTGAGGGGCTAAGGTAGAAAGAATTTTACCACACGGGGTTGCATAGTTAACTAACGGATAAGGCCGGTGCAGTTGTTAAAATAAGAACATGGTTAACACATTTTCGGGTGTTAACCTTTTAATGATTTAATAATCAATAGTTTAATTTTTGCGTGTTAACCATGATTTTATTTTAACAGTATGTGTTTTAATTTTAATATGTTCGCGCTGCTATTGCTAAGCAGCTTGCCCGCACGGTAACCCCACCGGCATTTTTTATATATTTAGCCTACAATAAAACCTTGTTAATGGTAAAGCATTTACTCTTTTTATTACTGGTGGGTTACGCCGCTTTACCTGCCACGGCACAGCTTTCGGCGGTTGTATCTTCTGCCAACCCTACCTGTGCGGGCAACAACGGCTCAGCCACCGTTAGTGCTTCGGGCGGCAACGGCTATACCTATAAGTGGAGCACCGGCGATACCACCGCTACGGCCAACGGACTGGCTGCGGGTACTTACACCGTTACAGTTTACTCAGGTGGCGGCACCTTATGGGATACCCTGTACCTCGAAACTTTTGATGCCACCCCGGCCTGGACTTTAAATACAAGCACCGGTGTTGACGGCGCCGACCCTAATTTTTGGACTATATCGGATAACGAGGGCGGAGTAGCCCCCGGCGGCTGCGGTGCAGGCAATAATGGCGATGCCACTTTGCATGTTACCAGTGTGTTTAACCCTAACGGCGGAGCGGCCTACGATGCCGGTGGCTTATGCGGCGTGCTCTTTTGTCCGCTTACTAATGCAGCGGCCGAGTCGGGTAATATTGCCACCACCGGCGCTACTAACCTGGTGCTTACCTACGATTTTATTGGCGGGGGGCAGGGCCTTACCGATAATGCATCTTCACTTTACAGCATTAATGGCGGCACTGCTTTTACCAGCCTCGATGCCTCGCTCAAATCAACCAACACCGGTTGCGGTGGCCAGGGCCGCTGGCTTAGCCGTGGCTACAACCTGCCTGCGGCTTGCAACGGACTAACCGATTTTCGTTTACGCTTTAACTGGACCAACAACGATGATGGTGTGGGCACCGACCCTTCGTTTGCCCTTAACAATGTGCTGCTGCGCGATTCGCTGCCCGCAGCGCCCGACTCGATAGTAAAAACCGTAACCCTTACCCAACCGGTGGGGCCGTATTTTGTAACGGCTGCCTTAAGCGTAATACAACCCGCCTGCGGGCAGCAAAATGGTAGCATAAATAACGTGGGCATTGCCGGTGGCACGCCGGCTTACACCCTGGCCTGGAGCATAAGCGGCGCACAAATAGGCAGCGGCAACTCGCTAACCAATATTGGTGCAGGCACTTACCAGCTACAGGTAACCGATGCGAACGGATGCAGCATAGATACCAGCTTTACCCTGGTAAACGGCGGAAGCGGTGCTGCTGTAATAACTACCACCAAACCGGCATTTTGCGCCAACGATTCTACCCAGGTATGTGTAACCGGCAACTATACCACCTATCTGTGGAACACCGGTGCCATTACTAATTGCATTACAGTAAAGCAGGCCGGCAATTATTATGTAACCGTTACCGATGGTGGTGGCTGCACGGCCGAATCGAACCGGTTGGCCATAACCGTTAACCCGCTTCCACCGGTCTCTATTTCGGTAAGCGGCGATACACTAAAAGCATACGGAGCAGTTAGCTACCAATGGTATGTAAGCGGCAACCTTATTGCCAACGCTACCGACTCAGTTTACATAGCCGCGCAGGGCGGGTTGTATACTGTGCAGGTAAGCAACAGCTACGGCTGCTACGCTACATCTAATGGTATTACCGTATTGGCTGTAAGTAACTTTAATGCGGATAATACTGCTTTGCGCATACAGCCCAATCCGGCCACTAACTACGCGCAGGTATTAGTAAGTGAAACATGGATAGGTGATGAGTTGCAGTTGATTGACTTAACCGGCCGCATTTTGCTAAAGCAAAAAGTAAGCACCGGTGTAGTGCCCTTAAATTTAACCGGATTAACCGCCGGGGTTTACTTTGTTACCTGCCGCAATGCAGTTGTAAAATTGTTGAAGCAGTAGTTTTAGGTATTTGCTTTTGTCCCAAAAATAAAGGCGAGGCTTCATTTCTCATTTAAACTTCTAAGTCATCCTTCGGCAGACTTAGAAGAACGGGAAAAATATTTCTGAATTTGCTTGGAATTTATGACAGTACCTTGCCTAAAGGCGGCAATGAATCTTCTAATTGGGCTATAGCTTTTTGAATAGCAGGTAAAAGTGCGTGTGCGGTATTAAACGATATGCTATATGCAATTGGCCTGCCAAATCGTGTTTCGGTAGTCAAAACATCGGTACGGGATGAGCAAGCTATAAGCATATTATGGACCTGATAGAATTTAGCGCTGTTGTTATGAAACCACAAGTGCGTTCCATTAAAATGCTCAATAAAAACACCTACCAGATAAGAGAAAGCTTCATCGCCGGTAAATAAATCATGTTGAGGCGCATGTATAGCTTGTTTGTATAGTTCACTATTTAATAAGCTGTTTATCTGTTGGGCTATTTTTTCTGAGAAAATGATATTGGCTCCTCTTGGGTGGTAATGTGGAATAGCCTCTTCTGTATTGCCTGTTTGTTGAAGGTAGGTGTTGCAGATTTTATATAGAAGCGCAGATTTACCTACATTTGCTGTAGATTCTGTACTTATCATGTTACCTACAACGCCCCTACTATTTGAAACAGTTCCTAATAAAATATGAAAGTAACTGAGCGCGATGTTTTCGAACCCATCTCGTTGAAGTCTATGTAAATCGCGCACTGATGAATGCATAAGTTAAATATAGGAATTAAGGGGGTAGTAGATGCAGGTAGAAGGCATTGATTTGTAGGTAAAGTATGGGAGAAGTGCCCAGCACAAGAAGCTTTGCTAAGGTGCCCGTTCTTCCAAGTCTTTCACAGAATGACTTCGAAGTTCTAATGAAACGGAAGCTATGCGCTGCCAGCGTCATAGGTTATTTCAAATATACTGAAAGGAACTACTTTGCCATTCGACAAAGCCCTATTATCCCTAAAAATTACCCAACTCGTCCTCGTCTGTAGCCAAGCCTTGAGCCTGGCCGACGAGGATGTAGCTGGTGTGGCATTTGTAATGCCATTGTGACTTCACGCTCATTTAAGCTTCCAAGAAATCCTGCGGAATTCTTGGAAGAACGGGGCACTACCAACAAAAACCCCCACCAAATTTGGCAGGGCTGTAATTTTACTGTATTGGTACATATTTATACTTCACCTCTACCTGGTAATCGGCTGGTATGTTTTCTACTTCACAAAAAACAAAGCCCGTTCCCGGAAACTCTAAGTGGTTTGTATCTCTTTGCACTATATCAATTGTATAGGTCAGTTTTTTATTACAGGTATCCTTTAATAATGCGGTAATAAATGTATCACTGTAATAATAACTTGTTCTGCCGTAAATTAAATAAAGCATTTCCTGTTGATCAACAGGAAATATAACAGATGATGTAAATGCACAATCAGGATATAAAGAATCTATCTGGTTTTTACTTCTGAAAATACCTATAAATTTAGAAGTGTCATTACAAGAAAAATTGTTTTTATACTCTATAAATGGGGTAACGGTAAATGCAAGGTTATTGCATCTATGCCTTCCCTCATTTTTATCTTTACAGCAGCCTGCAAACGTAACTATCAATAAAACAAACAAACAATCTGTTTTGCCCACGTGCTTTACTGTATAGGTATGTATTTATACTTCACCTCTACTTGGTAATCGGCCGGTACGTTTTCTACAGAGCAAAACATACTCAAGACACCTCCACCATTCGACCACAAGGTCGTATCTCTTTGTACCATATTAACCTCGTAAACTAATTTTTTTGAACAGGTATCCTTAAGGATATGTGTAGAGGCGAAGGTGTCATTGTAATAGTATGACATCTTTCCGAACATTATATAAACCATACCGGTTTCATCTATTGGAAATGCAACGGGTGGAGAAAATGTACACGCCGTTAAAGAATCTATTTGTTCTTTTCTTCTTGCAATATAAGTGTAATCGTAATCATTACTTCCGCAAGAAAAAACTGCAAATCTTTGGATGAAAGGCTGGGTTTCAAGCGATGCAGGATTACAAACAATATCCGGCTTATGTTTGCAGCAACCTGAGATTATAAATATTAGCCCGCTTATAAAAAAGATTGTTAAAGGTTTCATTTTATTATAATTTTCTGTGTAAATGAAATTGTGGAACTCCATACTTTTACTAAATAAAAGCCCGAAGGTAAATTACTAAGAAGAATTGAATGCGGTTCACCTGAATTTAATTCTACTATAGTACTTCCCAAGACAATTTTGCCCTGTAAAT
This sequence comes from Chitinophagales bacterium, assembly GCA_044228435.1. Taxonomy (GTDB): domain Bacteria; phylum Bacteroidota; class Bacteroidia; order Chitinophagales; family LD1; genus Bog-950. Next base: position 44,731 of record JBGAUW010000010.1, on the reverse strand, counting down.
CATAAATAGCAACGGCCACATTTTGTAAAGGCTGTATAGATTCAACATTAAGGGCATTGCCCGAAGAAAGGGCAGTAGGATAAATTTTAATGCTGCCAGTTAGCCCTGCACTAATACCGCTTAGCCTTGATTCTTCTTCCGTAGTACCGTCTGTTTTTGCTGCAATTATTGTAACGGTATTATCGCATGGATTAATTTCTGCAACGAAGTCGGTCCCTGAACTAAAACCGTTATTCAACTCCACGTATGTGCCTGCTTGGTATTTAATCTGTAGACCGTTCGCTATATTTTGGGTGGATACGATAGCTCCAGAAACTTCATAGGGTGGTCTACTAGAATTCAACGGTCCGTTTAAATTTTCACTTGCTTTGCAAAAGGCCCTACGAATCGTTGCCGAATTAGTCTGGCTACTAGATGAGCGCAAAAGATTTAAAAAGGCGGAGCTTGCTCTTGCTAAATCAAAAAAATACGAGGGGCCTGTACTACAATCGGTTTCAGTGCCGGTAATGTAAACACCCTCCACTTTTTTATTATCCATTATTAATGGCGAGCCTTCGTCTATAGCCCATAGTTCAGCCGCATCCCAGGCGCTTATTTTAATCATAGTTGTAAAACCGCTTGCCTCATTAAAATTACGGTTACATTCAATGTTGGTACTTACAAAAGATTGTGCACTTGCCGTTACAATGCCTTTATTTACATCAGTAAGCGGCGAGGGGAAAATACAAGCCACGCTGCTTGGCTCCGTGGTTATATCCCAGCCAAGGTAGGTCAACTCCGGTAGTGCGGGTGCGTTATTAAGTTCAAGCAGGGCAATAAAGCCGGAAGAACCTAGCAGCGTTGCGCCGGTTGAAGTTACGGTTGTAGATGCAGTACTACCCGTGCAGGATGGAAAATCCAAGTTCCATGTAAACGTAGCGTTATTTAGTGCAGTAGCAAGATTAGACGGATTGAAACCGCAACTGCCGGCAATTGGCTGGTGGGAGGTTAAAAATAATAACCTTCCATCGTTACTTGTGTGGTTTATCAAAAAGCCGGTAAAGTTGCCTGCAGTGCCCGGTACACTCACTTTTGCGACTGCATACCGTAAATCCTGAAAAGTAGTGTTACACGCCGCCCTTCCTTCATTACATTGAGCATGCGCTTTAAACGCGGCAACAGCTATTGCTATAAGTATTATTATCTTTCTCATAGCTGTTTATTTTTTAATAAGTGCATCAATTTGTTTCTGCTGGGCTATTACATACAGGGTAAGTTCTTCTACCTTTTGTAAAAGCAGTTTGTTCATTTCGCCTACATCTACGCCGTGTTCTATCACCTCGCACTCGCTTGGTATTTCGGGCAGGTGGTTGTGTTGTTTTATATAAGCTTCAATATCAGTTAAGCTACGTAAATTGTAATCGGTTGCAAAAACCTTATCAGCCCAGTTGCTGGTTTGTACCATTACTTTTTTAGCCAGCACCCATCCATTTACACTTAAATTCTGTTCGCCGCTGGTAGAGTTGATGTAGGTAGAACTGGTAGGTTTTAAGGTGCCTATCTGCACATTACCATCAAACACAACTCTGTCACTTGCTCCACCACTTGTAACTCCGGCATCTATTAACAGATTACCGCTGGCATCTTCGGTAATTTTATGGCGCACGCTGGTACCATCACTTCCAATAAAACGCAGCTGGGCGTTATCGGTAACGGTGCTGCTGGTTTCACGCAAATCTAATTTGGTATCGCTGCTACCTTTAACAGTAAGAGCAACTCCACTCTGCACATCTGTACCAATTCCAACGGTTTTTGTTATAGTAGCATCACCATCCACTTTTAGTTTATCGGTGGCTTCACCACCTGTAACTCCCGCATCTATCAAAAGGTTACCACTGCCATCTTCACTAATTAAATGGCGTGGGGTTCCTTCTACCAAATTCATAAAGCGGAGGGCACCCGGATACGGATCGTGATAAAAAATATCGAGATTAGTAACTGCCTCTTCGCGGTTGTAAACTGCCAAGGCACTATTGGTTTGGGTGGGCATACCAATGCTCATTTGGCCGTCTTCTGAAAGCTGCATTAATGGAAAAACGCCCGGGTCGCCAACATTTAAAACCGTTTCGCTGCCGGTAAGCGGCCGAATATCTACCTGGGCTGCGGGTGCATCATCCATGGCCATATTAATCACCATTCTGCCTTCGCCCGAAACACCCAGGGTAACCGTTTCACTTACCTCGTTAATTATTCCAAATGAAAATACATCGGGTGCGGTGGCTATACCTACAAAACCTGCGGTTACATGGCCGCTATTGTCATAGCTCATATCCGAAGCATAAAAGAAAGCATTGCCATCGGCATTAGTAGCTGCAATTTTTGCATTCAGTAACAAATCGTCGCTGTATGCTGCCCATGCCTTATTGCTGGATACATGTAACTGCGCTTGTGGGTCGGAAATGCCAATACCCACGTTGCCGTTTTCTTTTACCATAAAGTAGGTGTTTTCACTAACAGTAGGTGGCGAGCCAGGGGTTACAAAAGTGTTGCCTATTCTTAAAAAATCGAAGGCATTCGAGTTATATTGCGAAATAGAAACTAAGGTTTCGGAGTAAGTAGCGCCGGAAGAGCCTATGCCTATAGCTCCTTCCCCCTGTTATGCTCATGCGCGGCTCATTATTAGTATAAAAATTAATAGGCTGGGGCGTGCTGGTGTTAGTGGTTTTAAGTTCTAAAGCATAGGCAGTGGTGGTGCCTATAAACTGCCCGGTGGTGCTTAATGCGTTACCGGTAAGGTCCCAAGTGGTTTGGGCATTTAAGGTAATTATCAAACATAATACCAGCGAGATGGATAAGACTAATTTTTTGTGGGCCTTCATGCAAAATGTTTTTAGTGATTAATGGTTTTTATGATATATGCAAAACTCAACAACATTTAGCACTTGTCTCTCACCGAAAAGGTGAGTTTCTGTTAAGTTTCTAATATCAAATTGATATTTAACAATTACCCGTTCTTCCAAGTCTTCCGTTTCGGACGACTTGGAAGTTCCAATGAAATTCTACTTAGCGGTAATGACCCTACAGTAATATAGAAGGGACGCATTGAACAATTGGAACGCCAAGCCTGCTGCAATAGTTATTTACCGAGTGCTGGTAGCCGGCTTCATTAAACCAATCGGTGGTAGTGTTGTTTTTATAGTTGCCCGATAGGGGGAAAGTAAAGCGCGTGCCGGTGCCATTGGTTTGGGTATAAACTGAGTTGTAATAATTCTCGTAGTATTCAATGGTATAAGCTGATAAATCCAGCCCATCGCGAACCACATCTATATTGTAGGCTAGGGGTACCGGTTGATATAAATTAAGCAGGCCTCTTATTGCTTTAACGCAAGGGAATTTAGGCACAATATCATTTGTGTTTTCAAACCTTGCCGATATGGGCAGCTTGCTGTTAACATCTGCCGCAAAGTTAGCATTACCGGCCGCCGGGGCGGCAAAAGTATAAACCGAAATATTGCTGCGCGGATGCCCGCTTGCCGCAAAGTTCCAAAAAAGCCACGATGCATAAACTGTTGAAAGATTGCCCCCAAGGCTATGCCCGGTGATAATAATAGGGCTGGCAGCAGGTAAAGAATCGAATACCTGCCAAATGCTTTGGCCGGTTTTTTTATCGGTTAAACTTTGCAGGTTGTTAAAGCCATCCCAGGCCCCTCTCGAAATCATGGCCGATGAACCGTTGTTGGTGTAATCCCACACAACCTGATACAGGGCATTCAAATCTTCATAAACCCAATCTTCAAAAGCCTGCCAGGTTTCGCTAAACAGCGAGCCGCGGATGGCCAGCGCGTATTTAGAACCGTTGGTTGCAATAAAAGCATAGTTGCCCCCTACTTCTACGGGGTCAAAAACCATGGTCCAGCCTTTCAGATAGGTATTGAGGGCCGTTTGGGGGTATTTGCAATAAGCAATAGAAGATAAAAGACAGGCTGTTTGGGCATCGGTATACATGGGTGGTGGGTTATACCATCAAAAGTAAGCAGCCTGAATTTGTTATCTGTCACCGAAAAGGTGAGTTTCTGTTAAATCTTTTAGACTGATGATTATACCCTAACCTGCTTAAAAACCACATTATTTGGAACGGTTCTATGGTTAACATTGCAAAATTAAACATTTGGCAATCAAATAGTTGCAGTTTTTAAACTTGAATTATGTTAACCTTGGTAAACCATAGAACGGTACCTGTATGGCTACCAGGGTAGCACAGCCAGCTATAATTTGCCTTAAACAATTACATTAGCCCCCGCTACCTGCCTAATGGCCAACCCCTACATTTATAAAGGGTTTAGTTTTGAAAATTGCTGTATGTATTTATATTTGCGTCCCTTTTGCGAAAAGGGGGTGAGGGGCTATTGCCTTAAGTGTGGTAGCCAGGGCCCTTTTGGAAGAGAAGAATAGGGGCATGGTGCAATGGTAGCATACGGGTCTCCAAAACCCTTGATGTCAGTTCGAATCTGGCTGCCCCTGCTTGGTAAATTAGTTTTGGTACAGTAGTAGAATTGATTTAGTAAAACAGAAAAAAACGGTAATGGAAAAGGTAACAACATATTTTCAGGAGGCTTACGACGAGCTGGTGAATAAAGTAACCTGGCCTACCTGGGCAGAGCTGCAGGAAAGTGCAGTAGTAGTGCTGGTAGCGGCCGTTATTATCTCGTTTATTGTATTAGGCATCGATCTTACCTTTAGAGAAGGTTCGCAGGCACTTTATAAACTTATTATAGGATAAACACCATGGCAGAGGGAAAAAAGTGGTATGTAACGCGGGTTATCAGCGGGCAAGAGAAGAAAATTCGTGAGCACGTGCTGATGGAAGTAAAGCGTAATAAGTGGGAACTGATACTTACCAATATTTTGGTGCCTACCGAAAAGATTTACACCATTAAGGCTGGTAAAAAAACCATTAAGGATAAAACCCTTTTTCCGGGCTACATATATATAGAGGTAGAAGATAAAAGAATGACCCAGGAAATGTGGATGACCGTAAGGCAGGTACATGGTGTATTGGGCTTTTTGGGCACCCTTAGCCGCGCCGAAGAAATTAAGGTGTTGGGTAAAGCCGATGAAATGCTGGATGCCGGCGAAACAATGGCCGAGCCGTTTATTATTAATGAAGATGTGAAAATTGTAGATGGCGCCTTTAACGATTTTATAGGCACTATTGAAGAGATAAACAACGAGAAGAAGAAGCTGAAAGTGGTAGTAAAAATCTTCGGCCGCAAAACACCGGTAGAAGTAAGCTTTATGCAGGTAGAGAAGATCAGCTAAGAGCCGAACAAAAGAAAATAGAAGAAATTAAATAAGTCAATAATCATTAATACATAGTAAGATGGCAAAGGAAATTCAAACATTCATCAAGTTACAGGTTAAGGGCGGACAAGCAAACCCTGCTCCACCAATCGGACCGGCATTAGGTTCAAAGGGTGTGAACATTATGGAGTTTTGCAAGCGCTTTAATGCTCAAACCCAGGATAAGCAAGGAAAAATTCTTCCGTGTGTAATTACCGTTTACACCGATAAGAGCTTCGACTTTATTATCAAAACCCCGCCTGCACACGCTTTGCTGATGGAGTATACTAAAAAGCAAGCCGGCTCGGCCGAACCAAACCGTAAAAAGATTGGTACTGTTAGCCAGGATATCATCCGCAAAATAGCGGAAGAGAAAATGCCGGATCTTAACTGCTTTACTATTGAGGCAGCTATGAACTTAGTGGCAGGTAGCGCAAAAAGCGCAGGCTTTAACGTAGAAGGATACTAGTAGTTCGGAATTCTGAATGCAGAAGCGGGGAGTAATTCCGGTTTCTGCGTTCCTCATTCATATTTATTAACGAGGGAGGAGTTCATTGCTCCAGTTGACCTCAAAAAATTTAAACAATGAAATTATCTAAAAGAAGAAAAGCCGTACAAGGCAAAGTAGACGGCAGCAAGCTGTATTCACTTAACGAAGCCAGCAAGCTTGTTAAAGAAACAACCACCTGCAAATTTGATGCATCGGTTGATTTACACATCCAATTAGGTGTAGACCCTAAGAAAGCCGACCAGGCTATCCGCGGAACCACCCCGCTGCCACACGGTACCGGTAAAACCAAAAGAGTACTAGTACTTACCACACCTGATAAGGAAGACGAGGCAAGAAAAGCCGGAGCTGACTACGTAGGTTTGGATGAGTTTGTGGTTAAAATCGAGCAAGGCTGGATGGATTTTGAAGTAGTAATTGCTTCGCCAAACGTAATGGCTAAAATTGCGAAAATAGGTAAAGTGTTAGGCCCCCGTAACTTAATGCCAAACCCTAAATCGGGCACTGTAACCCCCGAAGTTGGTAAGGCGGTAGAAGAAGTTAAGAGAGGTAAAATTGCTTTTAAAGTGGATAAATTCGGTATCGTACACACCTCTATTGGCCGTGTATCTTTCAGCGCCGAGCAAATCCAGCAAAATGCACAAACTCTGTTGCAAACATTATCTAAGTTAAAACCAGCTACTGCCAAGGGTATTTACTTTAAAGGCATTAGCATGGCCAGCACCATGAGCCCCGGCATTAGCGTTGATTACAAATCCGTTGAAGGCATTAATAACTAATTGAATAACACTTTATAACTTTATATAAAATGGAAAAATCTAAAAAGAACCAGGAAATTGCCGACTTAAAAGAAAAGTTCAGCAATGCTCAATATTTCTATATCACCGATTCATCTACCCTAAGCGTAGAAAAAATAAACAAGTTCCGCCGTTTGTGCTTTAACAGCAATATCGAATACCGCGTTTCTAAAAACACGCTTATCCGTAAAGCGTTAGAGCAGGTAGAAGGTAACTACGAAGCCCTTTACCCTTTATTGCACGGACCTACCGGTGTTATGTTTAGCACCGATGGCGCTACACCGGCTAAAGTACTAACCGAGTTCCGCAAAGGCGGCGAAAGACCAATTTTAAAAGGTGCTTACATTGATAGCGATGTGTTTGTAGGCGATAACCAATTAAAAGTTCTTGCCAGCTTAAAGAGCAAAGCAGAATTGGTTGGCGATATACTTGGCTTGCTACAATCACCGGCGCGCAACGTTATCAGCGCTTTACAAGGTTCATCGGCTCAAAAAATTGCCGGCCTGTTAAAGACCTTAGAAGAAAGAGGCAACTAAGAAGCCCCTTCTTTCAAATACTAAAAAAGTCCGTTCACCATGAACGGACTTTTTTATTTTTAACCGGTGCGCAACTGGCTACAGCAATACTTTACCTTTACAAATAACGAACGCAATGGCGTAGTGTTGCTGGTAGGCCTGTCGGCAGTGTTGCTATTGGCACCTTCGGTTTACCTATACTTTAAGCCCACCCCCCCGCCAGTGGCTGATGTTGCATTTGATAAAGAGGTAGAAGCCTTTAATGCCGACTATAAGGCCAAAGAGCAATTGGCCGGCACCAGTAGTAATAGCGAACCTGCTTACGGAAATAGCAAGGCCAATAAGGCTAATACGAATGAAGAGAAGCATAGCTACGTAGCCAACGAAACCAACAAAGCCTTTACGGTAAATATTAATACCGCCACAGCCGAAGAGTTTGAAAAGCTGAGAGGTATAGGCGCTGTGTTGGGAGCGAGGATTGTAAAGTTTAGAGGTATATTGGGTGGCTTTGCCGCCAAAGAGCAATTGAAGGAAGTATACGGCCTGCCCGATAGCACCTACCAGGCTATAAAGCAGCAGTTGGTAGTAGATAAGAACGGAATAGATAAAATAGACCTTAATACTGCCGACTATAAAGCACTAAAAGCCCACCCTTACATTAAAGCCGATAATGCAAAGTTGATAGAGGCGTATAGAAAACAGCATGGAGCATTTAAAGACCTGACAGAGCTTAAGGCTGTAGTTGCAAGCGATAGTATTTACAAAAAAATGGTGCCCTACCTGAAGCTTAATTAAATATTAAAGCCTGCGCACGGGCGCTAAAAAACTTTAGCTATATCCATATATTTTTAATTAATTGCGGCAGGTAATAACCCCTCAAATACAAAAGTAAACGTGCTTTTTAATTCCATTGGCTTTGCGGTTTTTCTGCCTATAGTTTTAGGACTGTACTGGTTTGTTACCCGCAAAAATTTACGGGCGCAAAACATACTGCTGCTGGTAAGTAGTTATTTTTTTTACAGCTGTTGGGATTGGCGTTTTCTTTTTCTTCTCGTCTTCTCTACCCTGCTCGACTATTTCAGTGCCTTTAAAATTGCCGATGCAACCAGCCAGGGCAAGCGTAAAATGTGGCTGTTTATAAGCACCGGTATTAACCTGGGCTTTTTAGGGGTGTTTAAGTATTACAACTTTTTTGCGGCCTCGTTTGCCGAGTCGGCAGCGCACCTGGGCATACAGGTAAGCCCTTGGACTTTACAGGTTATTCTGCCGGTGGGTATTTCCTTTTATACCTTTCACGGCCTTTCGTACGTTATCGATATTTACTACGACCGCATTAAGCCCGAAAAGGACTTTGTAGATTATTCGGTGTTTGTTAGCTTTTTTCCGCTGCTGGTGGCCGGCCCTATTGAGCGGGCAACGCACTTGCTGCCCCAAATAAAAAAGCCAAGGCAGTTTGATTATAGTAAAGCAGTAGATGGGCTTAGACAAATATTATGGGGCCTGTTTAAAAAGGTAGTTATAGCCGATGGCTGTGCCCATTATGCCAACCTCATCTTCAATAACTCTGAAAGCTATCACGGTGCTACGCTGGTATTAGGCGCCCTGTTTTTTACCTTCCAAATCTACGGCGATTTTTCGGGCTACTCAGATATTGCTTTAGGTACCGCCCGTTTATTCGGTATAGAACTGCTGCGCAACTTTGCCTTCCCTTACTTTTCGCGCAGCATTGCCGAGTTTTGGCGCCGGTGGCACATATCGCTATCAACCTGGTTTCGCGATTACCTTTATATACCTTTAGGGGGCAGCAAAGGCGGTACCTGGGTAAAGGTGCGCAACACGTTTATCATATTTATAGTTAGTGGTTTTTGGCATGGCGCTAACTGGACGTTTATAGTATGGGGCTTGCTAAATGCCCTGTTTATTATGCCAAGCATTATACAAAGCACCAACCGGAACCATTTAGATATGGCAGGTGGGGGCAGATTATTGCCCTCGTTTAAAGAGGCATTGGCTATTGCTGTAACTTTTAGTTTAACCGTGTTTGCCTGGATATTTTTTAGAGCCGAAAGCCTTACACACGCATTGCATTATATAAGCGCCATGTTTACCGGTTTGCTGCACAAAGCCTATTACGTTGAAACGCTGAACATGCTTATTTGGAAAATAGGCGCAGCCCTACCACTGCTTGTTTTATTTTTTGTAGCGGTTGAATGGATGGGCCGGGCGCAGCAATATGCTATTGCTACATTGGGGTTAAGCTGGCCAAGGGGCATACGCTGGGCCGCTTATTATATGCTTATAGTGCTGGTTATTTACTACTCGGGCTCGGGCGAAAAATTTATTTACTTTCAGTTTTAACGATGAAGAAATTTCTGATAACCTTCATTTCTTTCGCATCCATAGGCCTTGTGGGCATCGTTATTCTGCTGGCGGGCTACGTGTATTTCGACCCTTTTAAAATACTGCGCACAGGTTATAATTTTTCGGGCAGCCAGGTGGTTACCAACCGCGATTATATATCTACCGAAACCTTTAACCGCGACTATCCAAAGTACCACTACAACTCTTTTATTTTCGGAAGTTCCAGAACTATTGCATACACGCCGGAGCACTGGGTGCAGTACCTGGATAGTAGTGCCGCCCCGTTTGTATTTGATGCCTCGGGCGAAAATCTTTTTGGTATTTATACCAAGCTTGCCTACCTGGATACGCTAAATGTGCCGCTTAATAATGCGCTTATCATTCTATGCCGCGATTGTGCATACAGGCCCGAAAACATGCGCCACCTGTTTATTAAGCACCCGTTAACCTCGCATAAAAGCAAGCTGGTGTTTAACTGGGCTTTTTTAAAAGCCTATTTCGACCGTAAGTTTATTGTAAACTATTACGCTTACCTGCTTACCAAACAATACCAAGATTATATGGACGGCTATATAAGCCCTAAAAAAATAATTTATCAGCCCGTTACCAATGCACTGGATGTGGCAGAGCGAGAGACTGAAATAGCGCAAAACCCTGCGCTGTATTATCAGCAAAAGGCAGATGTGTTTTATGCACGAACAGGGGAGAAGGTAGATACCTTGCAGCGGTTGAGCGGAGAGAATGAAAAACTGCTTACCGGTATTAAAGCGATTTTAGAAAAGCACCACACCAATTATAAGGTGGTGTTAAGCCCATTGTACGAGCAAACAAAATTTTACCCGGCCGATTTAGCTTTGCTGCAACAGCTATTTGGCAATCGCCTTTACGATTTTTCGGGGCAAAACCAGTTTACCAACAGCGTTACCAATTTTTACGAGGCCAGCCATTACCGCCAGGCCGTGGGCGATAGTATACTCTCCATTATTTTTAAGGGCCAATAGCATTTTGTAATTATTGCCGTTTAAAAAGCAAAACTTAAAAATGCGGGGGTAGTGCATGTCTTATTTTTGCGGCTGCCAGGGGCGTAAAAAACATGAACGTAAGCCCTATGGGCATAAGGCCTCCCTGCAAAAGATTATAATCCCGGGCTATGCGTTGCCAACTCATATTAAAAGCAAATAAACCCAGCGACACTTCAAAGGTAAAGGTAAGCAGTATCCACATCAACCCTATTAATAAGCACTGCCGGGCACTTATTGGCGCTATACGTTTTATAAACAGGGCGGTAATGCAAAATATAAGTAGGGCACCGGTAAACACGGTAATTTGCCGGGCTCTAAAATCGCTGGTTAGTGGTACCAGCAAAAATATGCGTACTGTGCCATGCAGCGTTTCGGTAAGCATAAGCAATAACCATACAGCAATACTTCTTAAATAAACCATAGTTGGTATTTGCACCACTAAAATATGGTGGTGCGGCTTTATGCGCTGCTGATGTTTGTCAGTTTGTTACTGATGTATTAAACAAAAAAATCCCGAACTAAAGGTTCGGGATTTTTCAAAACAAATAACTTATTGCTTAGTCAATCTTGCTAAGGCGCGATGTGCCTGCCAGATTACCATCTTTATCAAAAGCTTTTAATACATAAATACCGCGTGGCAGGTTTTCAATCGAAATTTCTATAGCCGTGTTGGTGGCCGACTTTACTTCGCTTTTAACAGCCGAGCCTTTCATATCGAGCACTTCAAACGAAAGGTCGCCGGCATTATCCAGTCCCGAAACGGTAAACAGGTTTTTAACCGGGTTAGGGAATATTTTAAGGGTAGTGGCTGCTACCTTATTAATACCGGTAATGGCAGTAAGGTCTACATTCCAGGTTGGGTTTTTTACTTTGCCGTTGGCGCTATCGCCTTCTACCCACATTAAAAGGCTTACCTGGCCGGGGCCCGATACGCCATGGGGGTCTATATCCAGGCGCATGGTGCCGGTATCGCCGGCGGCAAGGCTAAACGTACGCACCACATAACCAAATGAGTAGCAGTTAACAATATCGCAAATGTTTATTTCCCAATCGCGCGAGCCCGTTCTTTCAGTGCATATCCAGTTAATGGTTTTAGTGCTGTTGCTGGTGTTTTTAACCTTCATAAAGGCTTCTAAAATATCGTTGGCCTGTACGGTTTCTGTCAATGAAATTGTATCAGAAGGAAGGAGAATAAAATCGGTTTGAGAAAAACAGGGTGCTGCCAAAAATAAAATGGCCGCCATAGTTAGTAAAGCTTTGTTCATGTTATTATGGATATTTTATGCAAGATAAAATATAATTTATAATCAGGTTAATTCGTCTTAAAATCTTTTAATTTTGACCTAATCATTTGATAACTTAATTACACTATGAAAAAACATGTACTAACAGCATTGGCGTTTATGGCTGCATTTTATGCAGGTGCACAAACGACCATTTTTTCGCAGGATTTTAGCACAGGCATACCGGCTACCTGGACAATTTTAAATAACGATGGACTAACCCCTGCCAGCAACGTAAACTTTGTTACCAATGCCTGGGTTTGGGAAAATAACCAACATGCTTCGGGCGAGTTTGCCATTAGCACCTCATGGTATAATCCGGCCGGCCAATCCGACGATTGGATGATTACCGAAAGAATTGTGATACCTGCAGGCAGCACCAATGTGCAGCTTTCGTGGGCTGCTACTGCGTTTAGCGGCAATTACCCCGATGGATACGAGGTAAAGCTATCGCCTACCGGTGGCGATACTGTAACTGATTTTACAGTAAACGTGTTTAGCATTGCTAACGAAAATGTGGGTTGGACTACCCGTGTATTCGATTTAACCCCTTACGCAGGCGATACTATTACCATTGCCTTCCACAACAACTCTAACGATGATATTTTGTTGGGTATAGATGATATTAAAATTCAAAGCAATGTGCCTAATTATAACTTATCGCACATTACTTTCGACTCGTACATTTATATGCGCCCTAACGAAAACAACCAGTTTACAGGCGATATCCGCAATCTTGGTTTTAACACCGTTACCAGCTTTAAACTTAATTACTCGGTAAACGGCGGAGCGGTAGTATCTTCTACCATTCAGGGTGTTAGTATTAAACCACTCGGATTTTATCATTACGAGTTCCCAAATCCGTTCTCTCCATCGGCTTTAGGCGGACAAAACGTTAGAATGTGGACCTCAGATATTAATGGCTCTAACCCCGATAGCGATGCCGGTAACGATAGCCTTAGCCGTTTAATACAGGTTATAAGCAACAACGCCTATAAGCGCCCTGTATTTGAAGAATTTACAGGTGCATGGTGCGGCTATTGCCCAGATGGTAACTTAAAACTGGAAGAAGCAAAGACAGATATGCCCGATTTAATACCGGTTTCGATACACGATTATAACGGAGGCTCGGCCGCTGACGACCGTATGACCTGCGCCGAAGGCCTAACCCGCTCTGCAGCTTATGCTATTGGTTTCCCATCGGGTATACTGGATGCCGTTTATTACCTGGATGAAGCAGATGTTGCCTTCGACCGTATTGCGACCGCTTACACCGATAATATTTGGTTAGATAAAGTAAATGTAAGGTTGCCTATGGCTACCCCTGCCAATGTATCTTTAATAAATACTACATACGATACCACTACCCGCCAAATAGGCGTAACAGTTAGTGCCGATTTTCTATCGAATGTAACCGGCGATTACCGCCTTAACGTGTATGTAATAGAAGATTCAGTAAAAGGTACAGGCTCTGGCTGGGACCAGGTGAATTATTTCTCTGATAACAGCAACGGCGGCAGCTCGTGGAGCGGAAGCCCTTATACTGTGTTAGATGACCCTATTGTAGGCTGGGCACACAACCACGTATTGCGCAAAGCTTTAGGTGGTGCATGGGGCACGGATAACATTATACCTGATACGGTTGCCAGCGGCTCAAACTATACTAAAACCTATAGCTATAAATTGCCGGTTACCTACAAGCAAAACTACATTAGCCTGGTGGGTATTGTAGAAGAATACAATGCAGATTATAAATACCGCAACATTTTGAACGGCGCGGAGATAGACCTGATTGAGAAAGTAACTACCGGCATTGCACCGGCTAAAGAAAGCTTCGAAAATGTATCGGTGTATCCTAACCCGGCCAGCAATGTATTGCGCATAGCCTTTGATGTAAAAGAAACTACCATGGTAGATGCTTTTGTTACCAATGTATTAGGCGAAAAAATTGCCGATATCTATAGCGATACTGTTTCGGGCGGCAACCATACTCTTACCTGGAACACTACCGATGTAGCCAACGGTATTTACTTTGTAACGCTTAAAACTGCTACCTCGCAAATTACTAAACGCTTTATAGTAGGTAAGTAATAGCTTACTTGCTTGATAAAAATAAGAAGCCCTTCCAATTGGAAGGGCTTCTTATTTTTACTTTACATCATTCCGTTATCGGCAAAACTGTAGTAGTTTTTATCGCCCATTATTATATGGTCAAGCAGGGTAACGTCAATTAACGCTGCTGCTTGCTTTAGGTTTTTGGTAAGGTTTATATCACTCTGGCTGGGCCTTAGGTTGCCCGATGGATGGTTGTGGTAGGCGCAAATATTAGTAGCCAGCAACTCGATGGCATGCTTTAAAATAATTTTGGTATCGGCAATGGTGCCGGTAATACCCCCGCTGCTAATGTGCTTATGTGCAATAGGTTTGTTAGCGCGGCTAAGGTAAAGCACATAAAACTCCTCGTGTGGCAGGTCGCTCATTTCGGCATACATATAATCGTAAAACTGGCGGCTGCTGGTTATCGATTCCACCACGCGCACCTCACTGGCCTGGCGGCGCCGGCCCAGTTCCAGCGCAGCCACTATGGTTATTGCTTTGGTTTCGCCAAGGCCCTTTTCCAGTTTCTTTAAATCGTTAACGGTAAGCTTGCCCAGCGCATTTAAATCGCCGTTTACATGGCGTAAAAGCTTTTTGGCTATATCCAGCGCCGAGTTGCCCACCACGCCCGTGCGTAGCAGTATGGTTATTAATTCGGCATCGCTTAAAGCGGCCTTTCCTTTCAATAAAAGCTTTTCACGCGGTCGGTCTTCTTCGGCCCAGGCTTTAATAGCCAGATGTTGGTTGGTTTCTTCCATTTAAAATTAATGATAATAAAAAATACAACCCCCAACCCCCTAAAGGGGGCTTAAAGGCAAAATACAAATCAAAAAGTTTGGTGGAGCAGTAGAATCTAAAGGCCAATACAGTTAAAGCGAAGTTCGCGAAGACGCAAAGGAAAGTAATGACACAAAACATCCGAAGTTGAAAAAACTTTGGATGTTGGACCGACTTCCGAAGTTTTTTCAACTTCGGAAGTCTTAAAGCTAGCGAAACGAAAAAAAATTGTCCCACAATTTCTAAGGTGAAATACAGGCAGAGTAAGGTTTTTCTAATTTGCCTTGTTTCATTTATGATATAATTTAGAAGCAACTGCGGACTGCACATGGCCGGTTTTATATCGGCATTTCAATTGTAATAGTGGTGCCAATACTGCTTGATGTAACAAGACATGAACCTTTTAAAAGATTTACGCGGCTTTCAATGCTTTTCCAGCCACTTCCTTTTACGGTTTTTATAATGGATGTATCAAAACCTTTACCGTTATCCTCAACGGTAAGGGTTATCGAAGTTTTGCTATTTTGTAGCTGCACTATTATTTGTTCGGCAGCGGCATGTTTTAGGGCATTGTTTACCAGCTCTTGTGCTATCCGGTAAATAGCTATATCGGTTTGGCTGTTAAAGCTATAGTGTTCCATGCCAAAACACTCGTAGTGTATATTGCAACCGGTGCCCTGCTGTATGGTAATACAAAAATCTTTAAGCGCGGTGTTTAAGCCAAACTGTTGCAGGTTTTCGGGCATCATGTTGTGGGCTATTCTTCGCAGTTCGGCAATGCCGCTATCAAGCTTATTTAAGCTTTGCTCAAACGATAAACCTTGTTGAGCAGTGAGGATGATGTTTTCTTTCATATTACTAAACGAAAATTTTACGCTACTTAATAAGCCGCCTAAGCCATCGTGTAAATCTCGGGCAAAACGCCCCCGCTCTGTTTCTAAAAGTTTTTGATTTTCTTGTAATGCCACTACCAATTTTTTATCGGTTTCTGCAGCTTTTAATGAGAGACCATAGCCGAGAACGAAGAGTTCCAATAGTAACCCAATTTGTATAGGTATATACTTGCTAAAACTTAAAGCAGTGTTTGTACTCAATTCATAATTGATAATTAAAAAAGTAATAATGGTGCCTGCTATATTTAAAGCGGTGCCCAATATTACTATGTTGGTGTGGGTGCTATATAAATGGTATAAAAAATAAAGTACCGTAAACGTTATAGGTAAACCTATAATTAAGACAATACCGCAAATTATTTGTGTGTTTATGTGCAGCGCGTTTAGCAATAGGAGCAGTGCAGCAAAGCAAATGGCAAAATACTTAATGTTTCTAAAAAGCTTGTAAGCGTTGCCATCGCTTTTTGTTAGATTAAGGTAGGCTATAATAAAAGCGAAGTAGAAGTGTAACTCTACAAATGAAAAAGACATTTCGAAGGCTGAAAAAACTAACGGAGCGTATCCGCTATTGGGTGAATTGATAATAGGGGCCGTAACGAAAACCGCATAATGAATACTTTGCACCAACAGAAACAAACTGTAGTAAAAAAACTCAATGCGCTTTATAACTGCATATTGCAATGCGAAATAAAATACGTGATAAAAAAAGAGCGTAAGAAATATCAAGTTGAAAGCTACACTAAAGTTCAGCATGTGTTTAGGGTTTCCGATTTGCTTTAATCAATCAACTTTAGCTGCACTGCCTTTTTTATTAACGAAGCAGTGTTACTTACGTTCAGTTTTTCTATCAAATTTTTACGGTGCGTATCTACCGTGCTGGAACTTATAAAAAGCTGTGCGGCTATTTCGTTATTAGTTTTTCCGTCGGAAATTAATTGCAAAATCTCTTTCTCCCGGCGTGTAATAGCCACTGCATGGTTGGTTTCTTTTTGCTCGCGCATAGCGCGTATAATATCGCGGCTAAAGTACTCTTTACCCAGCATTACCATTTCAATGGCTTGAAGCAACTCTTGCCTGGTCGTATTTTTTAATAGATAACCGCTACCGCCATGCGCTATTATTTTTTGAATATAACTTGGTAGCGAATGATTGCTGATAGCTATTACTCGGCTGGCTACATACTTGTCGGCAATGTGCTTGCAAACTTCTATGCCGCTTTGGTCGGGCAGGTTAATGTCTAGTAGTACTATATCGGTAGCCTGTTGTTCTAAAAATTTGAGTGCCGCATCGGCACTACTGGCAGAGCCAATTATTTGTATAGAAGGTTCATCCTTAAGCAAAATACTAATGCCCTCAATTACCATCGGGTGGTCGTCTACTATTAGTATTTTTGTAGGGTTCATAGCGGTATTTCTATATTTATGGCGGTGCCGCTGGCACTTGATTCAATTTGCAATTTCGCATTTAAAAAATAGGTGCGGCTTTGCATGCTTTTAAAACCAGTGCCGGAGCTGGTTTTAAAAATGGCGGTGTCAAAGCCTTTGCCGTTATCTTCGGCTGTAAGCAACAAAATATGGTTGGAAAACGAAAGTTGAAGCAAGGCGCGGCTGGCAGCGGAATGTTTTATGGTGTTGTGCAAAATTTCTTGCGCCATGCGATAAATGGCTAAATCAACTTTAGTATTTGCGGTGTAAGCTGCCATGCCAAACGATTGGTAAATAACCTCTATTTTACCATTGGCACCAAGGCTGCTGCATAAATCGCGCAGGGTGGTATCTAAACCAAACTGTTGCAGGTTTTCGGGCATCATGTTGTGGGCAATGTTGCGCAGTTCGGCAATGCCGCCATCTAATTTATGCAGGGTTTGTTCGTAAGTTGTGGTTTGCTGTGCGGTAAGGCTGATAGTTTCTTTAATATGGCTAAACGAGTATTTTACGCTGCTAAGTAAGCCGCCCAGGCCATCGTGCAGGTCGCGTGCAAAACGGCTGCGCTCGGTTTCTAAAATATGCTGGCTTTCGAGTAGAGTAGCAACTAATTTTTTATCGGCTTCAGCAGCTTTTAGCGATAGCCCGTAGCTTAAAAAAAACAGGTCGAGCAGTAACCCCATTTGCGAGGCTAGATGAAAACTAATTTTACTGTCCGGTAAGTGTGTGCCAATTAAAAAGGAGGTAACTGTAAAAGCCATATTTAACAGCGTGCCCATCAAGTATATATTGGCGTGTATCGTGGCTATGCGGGTAATAGCAAAAAAATAAATAACCAGCATGGGTATAGTAATGCTATTAAAAATAAGCAGAATGGTGTTTTTTTCAACCTGCATAAAATACAGCACTAAGTACAAGGTATAGGCCAGGGGAATAAACCATAAATAAATTTTAAAAAATGTTTTAACCCAACTGGCTATGCTGTTTATATTCAGGTAAGCAATGGTAAAAAGCGTGTATAATTCAATTTGAAACAAAGCCAAGGTCATGCGCAGCAGCACGTTCAAATTGCCGGTAAAGTTGCGGGTGTAATCCGGAAAAATAGGAGATGAAAAATAGTACAGGTAATATACGGCTCCGCAAAGCAAATACAGGCTGTAGTAAATAAGTTCCCTTTTGCGCAAAATAAAGAACTGCACCGCAAACATTATGGTGGTGTAGAAAAATATACCCGAAAAGGCAATGCTTAGTATATAGTTGTAAGCGGGCATGGGCAGGGCTATAGGGTAAAATGTTGTGTAAAATAAGTATTAGCCGGCAGTACTTGGCAACACAGTAAAAAAGCGGCTGCATAGGCTATAAACTGGTTTGGCATAAGCTGCAAGTATCTTTGCTTCAAGTCTAATTCTCCTCCCCTTTTTAGGGGATACTTTAATTTTAAAAATACCTTATTTCAACTAAACGTATTAAGCCCACACCAGCGCACTTTTGCACAAGTGATATATAGCAATAAAATGCACATACCACTTTTGTGTAACACAACTAAGCATATAACGAAACAATATTGGACTACATAAACGGTAGCCCAATTTCAAATGCCGTAAAAGCGAATCAGGAATGGTGAAAACAAATAAGCTAACTATTCGGGAAATTGAAGTGTTGGAACAATTAAGAGAGGGCCATTCGTACAAAGAGGTTGCAGTAATACTTGAAATAACTACAGAAACTGTTAGAAAACATGCGGGCAACATTTACACCAAGTTAGAAGCCAAAAACAGAACGCAGGCCATTAAAAAATATTTTAAATAAAACGGTATGAAAAGACTATACCTGCTTACGTTTTTCTGTTTTGCCATCAAGGTTATTCACGCGCAAACATTTTTGCCGCAGGTAGTTGCCTCGGCGGGTGGTTTTGCCTCAGGTAGCAACCTATCGGTTTCTTTTACCGTTGGTGAAACGATGGTAGCTACCGAAACGGCTGGCAGCAATATTTATACCCAGGGGTTTCAGCAACCTACCGATGTAGTAAGCGCTTTGCCGGATATTGAAAAAGAAAATGAGGCTGCTTTAAGTGTTTACCCCATACCGGCAACCACTCAATTGTGGTTTGGATATGAGTTTAACCAGGCGGGCAAAGTGGAAGTAATGCTGATAAATGAATTAGGGCAGCCGCAAAGCTATTCATTAGCTGAGGGCTACGAAACCGGAAAGGTAATTCATGCACTTGATTGCAGCAACTATACCACAGGTTATTACTTTTTAAAGGTTGTTTTTACAAGCCTTTATAATAGCCCTAAAACTATTTGTAAACCACTACAAATTATTCATTAAAAAGTAAAAAATATAACATGGAACGTATACTACCCAACTTCTGTATTATCTTATTTCTTTTAGCAGGCGTTTTTCATTCGCAAGCACAGGTGCCGCAAAAGTTTAACTATCAGGCCATTGCCCGCAATGCTAACGGGGCTATATTACCTAACCAAAATATAAAAGCGCGTTTTAGTATACGTAACGGTAGCGGCGCGGGTAGTATTATCTTTCAGGAAACCAGATCTTTTACAACCAATCAGTTTGGTTTGTTTACACACCAGGTGGGCACAGGGGATAGTATACAGGGTAATATTGCGGGTGTAAACTGGGTAAGCAACAGCAAATTTTTGCAAGTGGAAATTGACCCGGCGGGTGGCAATAACTTTACCGACTTAGGCGCAGCCGAATTAGTAAGTGTTCCGTATGCACTGCATGCGGGTAACAGTGGTAGTATAAACGGCACTGTAAATTACCTGGCTAAGTTTACCCCTAACGGCACCACGGCCGGCAACTCTCTTGTGTTCGATAACGGTAGTCAAGTGTTAGTAGGTACCACCGTTGTACCATCAGCATCGCCAAAGTTTACCGTTAACCAAACCGGAGTAGGAGCTGCGGGTTACTTTAACATAGGTAATGCAGGCAGCAGTTCCAATGCTTTATTTGCGCAAACCAACGGCACTGGCTTTGCTTTGGAAACCGGCACGGGCAACGTTCACATTACCAATGATTTAGGCATAGGCACCACTTCACCTCAATCTAAATTGCACATAAGCACAAACAGCGCCTCGGGTACCGGAGCATACATAGAAAATACTGTTGCAGGCAACGGAGCCAGCCTGGGGTTTATAGTTAACTCTGGTGGCGCAGTATCGGTAGGTGGTGTAGGTTACAGTTCAATTAACAATGAGTTGGGCATAGTTAGCAGCAACCGCGATGTGGCCTTGCGCGCAAACAGCGGGTATATAAAAATTAATAACGGCAGTGGAAATGTGGGCGTAAACACTGCCACACCCAGTAGCACGTTGCAGATAAGCGGAAGTTTAGCTGTAGGTGTGGGTAGTGCAAGTAGCATAGGTACGAGTGCCGGAACCGGAACTTTACTAACCGGTACCTCCACCTTTATCTTACTTAATCCTGTTAACGCCAATTCGTATTTCCGCTTACCCCAGGCATCTACCTGCGCAGGCCGTATGTATATTTTATATAACGTAGGGGCTAATACGGCTATTCTTGAACGTACGGGTACAGATACTTTTATAGGTGCTACAGGTAGTGTGGGCACTGTAGTTGCCATGCCGTTTAATGCGGTAGGTAAAATGGCGCATTTGATAAGCGATGGTAATAATTGGATAGTGGGGTTTTATAATTAGAAATTATAAGCCGGAGCTGTATAAGGGCGCATTCTTCCTTCAAATAAAAACAGGTGATGATAAAAAAACAATTCTTTCTTTCCGTTTTCTTGTGCCTTGTGTTTTATTCAAAGGCCTTGTTATCGCAGGTGCCGCAAAAAATTAACTACCAGGCTGTGGCGAGAAATGCTGCGGGAGTAATTTTACAGAACACACCTTTAAAAGTGCGCTACACCATCCGCGATGGCTCGGCAACGGGTAGTATAGTTTATCAGGAGACTCATAATACAATTACTACTAACCAATTTGGTTTGTTTACTGCAGCCATTGGTAGTGGCACAGTTAGTATTGGCACTTTTGCTACTATAGGCTGGGGCAATGGCGATAAATATTTGCAGGTAGAAGTGGATGTAAATAACGCGGGCGTTTATACAGATTTAGGTGCTGCGCAATTATTAAGCGTTCCTTACGCACTATACGCGGGCAATGCTTCTGCCGGGGCTACCGGCGCACAGGGGCCAACAGGCACTGCCGGCTTAAACGGAATTACAGGGTCTACCGGCCCAACGGGCGAAACTGGTCCACAGGGTAATACGGGTGCGGTGGGAGCAACCGGGCCTACGGGTGATAAGGGAGCAACCGGCAGTGGCGGCGGTGCAACTGGTCCTACGGGGCCAACGGGTGCAACAGGGGTTACCGGTGCAGGGGGAGGAGCAACCGGGCCTACCGGCGCTAAAGGAGCAACGGGCAGCACAGGAGCTACCGGTATACAAGGAGCTACCGGTATACAAGGAGCTACCGGAAGCACAGGCCTAAACGGCAACACCGGCGCAACCGGTCCCACTGGTGCGGCTAATGCTACCGGCACACTTAATTATGTAGCCAAGTTTACCCCCAATGGCACTACCCTCGGCAACTCACAAATTTTTGATAACGGAGTAAATGTAGGTATAGGTACTACAGCACCCACAGCACGCTTACAAGTAGCCGATAGTGCGGTGGTGTTTACAGGCCCCGCCACAATTCCTACTAATACAAATTTCGCTCCTCCTGTTTCGGGCGCAGGCACCCGCATGATGTGGTATCCGCAAAAGGCGGCTTTTAGAGTAGGAACCATTTCTGGAACAGAGTGGAATAAAGATAGTATAGGAATTGTGTCTTTTGCTTCTGGAGAAAATGCAAAAGCAAAGGGAGATTATACAACAGCAATGGGTTCTTACGCAACCGCTACAGGTAACTATGCCACTGCGTTAGGGTTTGGCACAACAGCCAGCGGACCGTTCTCAACGTCTATTGGCGATGGTTCCCAAGCATTCGGGCAACGTTCGGTGGCCATGGGAAATCAAACTATAGCACAAGGCGATTTTTCAACTGCGTTTGGAACATTTAGTGCCGCTAATGGTAATTACTCAACAGCTTTTGGTATTAGCAATCAGGCTAATGGATTTAACAGCTTTGTAATAGGACAACATAATGATCCCATTGTAGCTACACCACAAACTACTATTTCCGCTACATCTCCTCTGTTTATTATCGGTAATGGTTTAGCAAACAATACTAAAAATGCCATGGTAGTTCGCTACGATGGAAACGTGGGCATAGGCACTTCTTTCCCGGGTGTCAGGTTAGATGTTCTCTCCGCCCCAAACAGTCCCGGTATCCGATTGCTTACAGGTTCTCCATCCATATACACTGCACTTCAAGTTGGGCGGGCTGCCCCCGACATTACCATAGGTGTAGCGGCTGCTTCGGGAAACTATTCTACCGATGCCACTCTTGCCGGAGATGCTATAATCAGAAGCGAATCGGGTGCAAACAAGTTATTGCTGCAGTCGGGATCGGGTGCTTCGGCTTTGGCTATTGTGGGTGCCAACGTGGGAGTAAACACAATAGCACCAAACAGCAGTTTGCAAGTAGGAGGCACCTTTGCAAGTAAAAACGGAAGTAATGCCAGCACTGCTACCTCGCCAGGGTTGGGTGTGGTTTTAGACAACTCTTATTTCATAGAACTAAACGCTGTGGTGGCCAATGCCCGTTTTAAACTGCCGGCGGCTAACACCTGTGCGGGTAGAATGTATATGCTGTTTAACGCCAGTAGCAATGCTGCCATTATAGAATCGGCAGGCGGCACTTTCTTTGGCGGAAATGGTACAAGTGGCACCACCAGCTTTAATATGCCTGCTGTATCGGTTGGCAGGTTTGTACATGCAGTAAGCGATGGCAACAATTGGCTGTGGGGTATTTATCAATAGTAAATCTTACAACACTTAAAACATTCAAGCAACATCAAAATCTTTAAACGAATAACCATGAACAATAACCTTAACCGCCTTGCAATAACTTTTTTTGTTTTAGCTCTTATGGCTGTAACCGGCTGCACCAAACCTAAAGATGATAATAGCAACACAGCCATACCCGGTGCGCCCAGCGTAACCACATTCAACGCCACAAATATTACAGCAGTAAGTGCAACTATTGGTGGAAGGGTAACAAGCAAAGGGGCATGTATGGTACTTACCAGTGGTGTAGCCCTGTCAATAACACCTTCACCCACCATAGACAACGAAAACTATATTAACACCAACCCACAAGATACCGGCAGCTTTAGCTTTACCGCAGCTCCGCTTCTGCCTAACACAAAATACTATGCACGCGCCTATGCTATAAATTGCAAAGGCATTGCTTATGGCAACGAAATAACTTTTACAACTCCGCTTGGCGGTGGCGGTGGTGGTGGTGGGGCTGACACTACTATCTACTTTGAAGTAACAGTAGATGGCACTACATACTACTTTTCGCAAGACCCTCCTTATATTACCAATGCCAATGGGGTACACACAGTTGGTTTGGGTTACGATCCTGGAAACGGAATAGATTTTTCTATCACTGCATTTTCCAGCCATTACCCGGATATTACCACCACCAACGGGTATTCTTTTATTTTAAGTTGCCCCGATGTAAACGGTATAGGTACTTTCACTTTTACCGATAATCAGGGTTCAAAAGTTGCCTGGTCCAAACGCCTTAATACAGGTGTGCTGATGGTTGTAAACGGCAATGTAATAGACTATGATAACAACCAGAATAAAGCGCGGCTAACCATCAACGGCAATTGCAGTCAAACAGATATTCCAAACGGTACCAATACTATTATTATTACCGAGTTTATTGCTGGTAATGGAGGAATAATAGCTGGCACATTCAATGGCACCTTTTATGAAAATCTACAAACAGAAGCTAGTTGTATAAACTCAGAGATGCATTCGTACTCCGGTAAATTTCGTTTGCGAATCCAAGTATAAAAAGGGGCTTTTATTTACCAGTTAACTATTCATTCAGAAAACAAAATTCAACACATGAAAAAGATATTATTCTCATTCTTGTTTTACACTGCAACAATTTGCGGCTTCACGCAAAGTGCTATTTATTACAATTTTACTAATGGTAGCCTGAAAGCAGATACGAGCATAGCCTCTGAAGGACCTGACTTAATTCCAATTGGCGGTGGTGGATTTGTGAGTGATAATACGCCATTAGGCAGTTTTTTAACCTATGGCTTTAACCAATATGCCGGATTAAAGTTTGATAATGCAGCGGCCGCTAATTTTTTAGGTAATAGCCACAGTGTAGAAATGTATTATAAACTTACGTATACTACGGTAGGTCCTAAGCGCCTACTTACTTATCATGCAGCAAGCGATTCCGGGCTATACCATTACTCTTATCTGCGTTTCTATCCATTTACTGCTGGTGCAGCAACACTTAATTCGGACGAATATGTGCACGTAGTACTTACCCGCGACAACAACACGCAAGTGAAGGTGTTTTTAAATGGGGTTAAACAAGTCGAATTTTTCGATGCTAATGGAACGGCTACCTTAGATGCTGATAATGAGTTATTGATTTTTAAGGATAATACTTCTGGTGCCAGTACGGGCGAAGAGGCAGCTGGTAACATAGTTTTTCTGGGGCTATTTGATTTTACACTAACCGAGGCGGAAGTAGCCACTCTATATGCCAATCTTACTTCTACTGCAATTTTCGAAGCAAAACGAAGCAGTAACTTTAGTATCTATCCTAATCCGTCTGCTAACAGTCTGCGCATCAACAGCAGCGAATTTCAAAATGAATTTGATGTGGTAATAAAGGATTTGACAGGCAAAAAAGTTTTGGAACTAACAAAACAAAATATCAACCAGGAGATTCACATTGAGCATTTGGATAAGGGTATTTATTTATTGCAAATAACAGACGGGAAACGCACTGGAGTGCGTAAGTGGGTTAAAGGGTAAATGATTGATACAAAATGAAAAAGGCGCCGGGCTACAGCCCGGCGCCTTTGGTTAATAGGTAACTGCTACTATGGGTAAATTATTGAAGGGAAGAAACTATCCCAAAGTTCAGATTGTTCTGTGTCTTCTAAAGCGGCTTTTTTCCATTTAAGAACAAGAGGCCCGCCCAATTCGGGTTGCTCATAAAAGCAATAAACAAACGGGCTGTCGCTTGCAGCATTTTCGTTTTTTGGTCCTAATGTAACTTGCTTTACCGGCAGTAGCGAATTGCATTGCCATTGGTAAATAGTTTGGCTGGCTGTCATATACCAACTGCCTTCATAAGTCTCATATATTTCTTTGCTCTTTTTATTTAAAATTAACCTGTCGCTAATGGTGCCCGCTGCAAGCATTTTATCGTTTATACTATCATAAATATATACCTGCTTAAACGTATTGCCATTCATGTTTTTGCCTGTGGTTGAAACTACTTCATCAATACCATCAAAATTTAAATCAACAAACTCCCAAAAATCATGGCGATCATTTTTATCTGTTCCAATTCTCTTCCACTTGCCAGCCTTTAATCGATAGAACTCCGAAGGCAATTTATCGTCAGACGGATACAGCACACACCTAAAAGTATCTTTTGTGTTTAGGGTAGTTTCAAAAATGCTATCGCCTTCATTATATGCTTCCCAATTAAAGCCAGGGTAATCTACCAGGTTAGTGTCGTTAAAAAAAGATGTTGGAGTGTTGTAGAGCGTACCATTGGCAGTATCAGCCTGCTCAATTCCAGAAATGTTCCTTTTAAGCGGTTGGTTGCGCTGGCAGGCAAAAAGCAATAGCAAGCAAAAAAATACACTGCAGGCAATACTTTTCATAGGTTAAGGTTACATAAAGACTTCCGAAGTTTTATTGACAGTAAAGCGCTTTTTAAGATTTGACAGGTTACACAAAACATCCGAAGTTTTTTCAACTTCGGAAGTCTGAGAAAGTGCATTAAAACTAGGCGCAGGGCACAACCCCGCGCCTACGTTTAATGGGTGTTTTCTATTACTTCAGCAGGCTATCGGTAGCCGCAATTTCATTTGTATAATCTGCCACCGCTACCTGGTAAACTTCGGGTGCTGTTATTGCTGTAGGTAATGCCTCTGCCGGTATCGGGTCGGGTTGACTTACTGCTTCTGCTTCGGCAATCGGTTCGGGTTCTTCAACCTCTTCTTCGGCAATATATATTTCCTCCGACCGCGAAAAGTATTTTGTGTCCAACTCAATTCCGTTTAAGCTTATGGGTGGCGGCGGCGGGGCAACAATAGTAGCAGTTACTGCAGGTACGGTTTCTTTATATGCAGCTTTATGCACTACAGGCACCGCCTTTTTTTCGTACAGGGTGCTTATTTCGCCCTTACTGTATAGTTTGTAAAAATCGATGGCGCCTGCACTGCCTGCAATTAGCATAAGCAGCAAGCTTAGGTTTAACATGGTTTTCATAGTGTTTCGGTTTTTATGGTTTTTAAATAAGGTTTGCTTTGGCGGTAAATAATGTATTCGGCAAACAGCATGTTGCCCAGCACGCTTATCCAGAGCGAAATAGAGTAGTTATCGAAATGGGCCATGCCGCTGTAAAAAAACAGGATGTGGTAAATGCGGAAGGTAACAGCCGTAAGCGCCATGCTGTAGCTGCGCACCATCCAGTGCGAGTGGGCCAGCACATTTTTATTGCGTATATGCTGCAGGCCTTTATAAGTAGAAAGAAACCAAAAGATGGCCATAAACAGAAAGCAGGCCTTCTCCCAATAGCCGCCTTTGGCAAAAAAGGCCATGTAAAAGCCCGTGGGGGCACCCAGCACCAGCACCACAAATACGTAAATGCGGCCTGCATATATATGCATAGCCCTGCGCTTTTTTAAAATGTAGCTGCTAAACTGCACCAGGGCGGTGGTAATGCAAAAAGCCCCGGCAGCTATATGAATATAGAAGCTGTATTTCCAAATGGGGTTAACAAACAGCTTAATACGCTCCTGCAAAAAGCTAAAATCGGGGTTGAAGCTAAAATAGGGCAGGGTGTTGTAAACCAGCAGCAGGCTAAAAAAAGTTAAGGGCAGCCAAAACAGCAGCGATAAAAGGAATTTGAGCGAGCCCAGGGCGGTTAACTGGCGGGTATTTGCCATAAAAAAGGGTGGTTTTATATTAAACGATGCACCAACCCGAGATATTTCATAAATTTAAACCCCGTTTTTAGGCCATTATTGGCAGATTATGGGGGGTGAAGCATTATAAAGGCATCTGCTTACTTTTTTCCACTAAAATATTTGGAAACATGTTAGTAAATTCTACTTTTGCGTTCCCTTTTTAGGGGGGTAAGCGTATTTTTCAACTATTTGAATGGCAAAACAGGACCTGATTAAGCAAGATGGAACCATAACAGAAGCATTAAGCAATGCTATGTTTAGGGTGAAATTAGAGAATGGTCACGAGTTGATTGCGCATATCTCGGGCAAAATGAGAATGAATTATATTAAGATTTTGCCAGGCGATAAAGTGCAGTTAGAAATGAGCCCTTACGATTTGAACAAAGGGCGCATAACCTTTAGATATAAGTAGGCAGATTTAGAAGGAAGTAGGTATTCGGATAGATAAATACAAAAGGCAAATAAACCTGTTATGAAAGTAAGAGCATCAGTAAAAAAGAGAAGTGCGGACTGCAAGATTGTAAGACGCAAAGGGGTGATTTTCGTAATCAACAAAAAGAATCCTAAGTTCAAACAACGTCAGGGTTAATTCAAAAAAACTAATAAACCAATCAATAACGAATGGCACGTATTTCAGGTGTAGATCTCCCAAAAAACAAAAGAGGCGTAATAGCGCTTACTTATATTTACGGCATTGGCAGAACCACTGCGGGTAAAATTCTTGCTTCGGCAAATATCGATCCTAATGCAAAGGTAAAAGACTGGACCGACGAGCAGGTAAACGGTATTTTACACTTCTTAGCCGATAACCTGAAGGTGGAGGGTGAACTAAGAGGAGAGACCCAGCAAAACATTAAGCGTTTGCAGGATATTGGATGCGTGCGCGGTGTTCGTCACCGTAAAGGCTTACCGGTTCGTGGCCAACGTACTAAAACTAATGCCCGTACACGTAAGGGTAAGAGAAAGACCGTTGCTAACAAGAAAATGGTAACTAAGTAGTAGTTAGTAAAAAGTATTAAGTAAAAAGACAAAGGCAAATACAGAATATACAATGGCAAAACAACAACAGCAGTCAGCTTCGGCAGTAGCAAAAGCAAAGGCTAAGAAGAGAGTGGTAAAGGTAGATGGAGAAGGAAAAGCTTTCCTTAACGCTACATTCAACAATATCATTATCACCTTTACTAACATGCAGGGTCAAACCATTAGCTGGAGCAGCGCCGGTAAAGTTGGTTTCCGTGGTTCTAAAAAGAACACTCCGTATGCCGCACAATTAGCAGCAAGCGAAGCAGCAAAGGTAGCACACGAGGCAGGCCTTCGTAAAGTTGAAGTATTTGTAAAAGGACCAGGTGGCGGCCGCGAATCGGCTATCCGTACCATTTTCACCAGCGGTATAGAAGTTACTATCATCAACGATATGACGCCAATACCTCACAACGGTTGCCGTCCTCCTAAAAAGAGAAGAGTATAATCAGTCGGCAATCTACAGTCGGCAATTGGAAAAAGAATCAAATAAGAAAAAGACAATAATCAATTAGTAATGGCAAGATATACAGGACCTACTACCAAAATCGCCCGCAAGTTCGGCGAAGCTATCTACGGCGAAGACAAATACTTCGATAAGAGAAGCTACCCACCAGGACAACACGGACAATCGAAAAAGCGCAAAACAGCCTCTGAGTACGCTGTGCAGTTAGCCGAAAAACAAAAGGCTAAATACACTTACGGTTTATTAGAGCGCCAGTTCCGCAACCTGTTCGAAAAAGCATCTCGTAAAAAAGGTGTAACCGGCGATAACATGTTCAAATTGCTTGAAGCAAGATTGGATAACACTATCTATCGTTTAGGTTTTGCTGCATCGCGTGCACAGGCCCGCCAGTTGGTAAGCCACAAACACATTTCGGTTAACGGCCATATAGTAAACGTCCCATCGTATACTTTAACCCCCGGCGATAAAGTTGGTTTGCGCGAGCGCTCTAAAAATCTTGAAATCGTTCAGGATTCGTTAGCTAAACGCGGCAAAAAATTCAACTGGTTAACCCTGGATGAGAAAGGTGTTGAAGGTACTTTTGTTGAGTTTCCTGAAAGAGACCAGATTCCGGAAAACATCAACGAGCAGTTGATTGTGGAATTGTATTCTAAGTAAGAAGTTGAAGTTCCGCAAAGCGGGATGGTATCGAGTAATAATTCATAAAATAAATTCAAAAAATATATGTCACTACTAACCTTTCAAAAGCCCGACAAAATCACTTTACAAAAAGCTACTGATTTTGAAGGAACTTTTGAATTTAAACCTCTCGAGCCGGGCTTTGGTGTAACTATCGGTAACGCTTTAAGAAGAGTTCTTCTTTCATCGTTAGAAGGTTACGCAATCAGCGGCATCAAGATTTCGGGTGTTGACCATGAATTTTCTACTATAAAGGGTGTTTTGGAAGATGTTACGGAGATAGTTTTGAACCTTAAGCAAGTGCGCTTAAAGAAGGTAATGGATGATGAGAACACCGGCGAAAAAATTTATATTGCTTTAAAGAACTCTACCCAATTTAAGGCTGAGCATATTGAAAAGCACACCAACGTTTACCAGGTAATGAATCCGGATTTGGTTATTGCCAACATGGAAAGCAGCGTAAATCTGGAAATTGAATTGACTATTACCAAAGGCCGCGGTTATGTGCCGGCTGATGAGAATAGCAAAGAGCACGCTATTGGTTACATTCCGGTAGATGCTATTTACACCCCTATCAAGAACGTGAAATATGCTGTAGAGCCTTTCCGTGTTGAGCAGCGTGTGGATTTTGAGAAATTAGTTTTAGAAGTTACTACCGATGGTACCGTACACCCAGAAGAAGCCGTTAAGGAAGCTTCGCGTGTTCTTATTCAGCACTTAATGCTGATTACCGACGAGCATATTTCGTTTGATACACCTACTGCACAGCAAACCGAAATGGTGGATGAGCACGTATTGCACATGCGCAAATTGTTGAAGACTCCATTGGAAGATTTAGATCTTTCGGTTCGCGCCTTCAACTGCTTAAAGGCTGCCAAAATCAACTCATTGGAAGAACTGGTTCAGTTCAACACCAACGACTTGTTGAAGTTCCGCAACTTCGGTAAAAAATCGTTAGTTGAAATTGAAGCCCTGTTGATTGAAAAAGGCTTAGGCTTTGGAATGGACCTGGCTAAATACAAATTAGACGAGCAATAAGAAGTAAGTAGTAGATAGAAGAATTAAGAGAAACAGAAAAAAGTAAAATCATACAGTCATGAGACACGGAGATAAGGTAAACAATTTAGGCAGAAAAACAGCGCACCGTCACGCATTGATGATGAATTTAGGTGTGGCTTTGATTACGCACAAGCGTATTTTTACTACCCTGGCTAAAGCAAAAGCTTTGCGCGGATATATTGAACCAATGGTTAACCGCAGCAAAGATAACACTACGCACAACCGTCGTACCGTGTTCAGCTTACTGGAAGATAAAAATGCAATTACTGAATTGTTTAACGTAATAGGACCTAAGGTGGGTAACCGCCCGGGTGGCTATACCCGCATTATCAAAACCGGTTTCCGCGCAGGTGATGCTGCCGAAATGGCAATGATTGAGCTGGTAGATTTTAACGAACTATACACGCAAAACAAAAATACAGCTGTTGCCGCTGAACCTAAGAAGAAAACACGTAGAGCAGGTTCTAAGAAAGCCGCTGCTACCGATGCAACTTCTGAAGAAGGCGCTACTGAAAAGCCAGCTAAAAAAGCCCCTGCTAAAAAAGCAGCTGCTAAAAAGAAAAAAGCTGACGATACTGATTCAGCTGAATAATCTTCGGCACAGAATACAAATACAAAACCCACTGCATACGCGGTGGGTTTTGTGTTTTTTATTTGAGATGGTAGTATGTAATGCAAGTTGAGATTCTTAATATTGATGGCAAATACAATTTTTCAAATGTCAGGCGAAAAACATCTTAAATATTTTTGTGTTGAAAATTTCAAACGGTATAAGCGTTTCGAGTTAAATGACATTGGGCAGTTTAATCTAATTGGTGGCGATAATAATGTTGGAAAAACAACTTTGCTCGAGGCCTTATTAATTGATGAAGATGACCTGAAAAAGTCTATTTACAATTGGGATTATGCCTTACGTATGCGAAACGTAAATATCCGGGTAGATGCCGATCCAAGCTGGATTATGAAGTTTTATCAATCCTTCAAAATATCAGAGTCACCTAACACCTTCATTTTAAAATTTAAGGATTCAATTGAAAATATATATACTTTTAATCCGCGCGCAATTGAGTCACTAACTCCTGCGCAAGTAGCGTCAATAGAAACGGCTATAAAAATAAATTCTCGGAGTAAAGAAGTTTTAGAAATTACTTCAAATGGAGAAAAAAGCTTTGAGTTTTTGTCTGAAGAAGATCATTATGTTCCTTTTGTCAGCGTTAATACAGGTTACGATTTAGATTTAATTGATTTTTATTCTCAACAAATACAAAGTAGCTTAAGTGAGGAGCAAGATTTAATAGATGATCTTCGCTCATTTATTCCAAACGTAATTGGATTAGGAATATCTAATACGGTGGTTAGTGATAAGCAAAGTACTATCATTGTAAGGTTGAAGGGCGAAGATAAGCCCCTCCCTCTTCCCATGTTTGGGGAAGGAGCAATAAAAATGTTTAGAATTTTAGTTGAAATTGCTATATGTAAGGGCAAAAGACTAATGATTGATGAAATTGACACGGGTATACATCATTCGCGGTTTAAACTTTTTTGGAGAACCATCATTAAGGCGGCCAAGAAAAAAAATGTTCAGATATTTGCTACAACACATAATCACGAATGCCTGCGATTTCTAAAAGAAGCGTTAGAAGAGAGGGATATGGCTGCAATGCAAGATGATACGAAATATTATCTTTTACATCAAATTGATGATAAAGAAATAAAAGCATCTGGCTATAACTTTTCTCAATTTCAGTTTGCAATTGATCATGATAATGAAATCCGATCTTAGTAATGAAAGCTGCACGTATTTTTGTTGAGGGAAAGGCGGATAAAAAATTTATTGAAGATTTTGTAACGCATGTGTTTGGCGAAAAGCCTGATGATGTAAGATTTTTAGGCGGATTTAGTATTGAAGGCATTCGTAATGCTAAGCCACAATTTGATAGTGGGAAAACGAATCTTTTAATTGTTGATGCAGATTACGAAGAAAATGGTGGAAGTTTTGATGTTAGAAAAGCAGAAATTGATGCAGTCAAAGCTGAACTTAATATATCATTTGAACTTTTTTTGTTGCCTAATCATAATGCTAATGGGGATTTAGAGGCGTTGCTCTGCGAAATCATCAATCCAAACTGTAGTGATATTTTTGCTTGTTGGAATGGCTATGAGGAATGCCTGAATAATAAGAATAAAGGATACACTACTCCAGCTACCAAAACTAAAGTTTACGGTTACTTAGAAGCTCTCCTTGGAACAGCAAAGTCGGATAAAGAAAAAATAAAGGAAGATAAACGTGAGTATTTAAATACTGCGCATTGGGATTTAAATAGCAATGCAGGTAACGCCTTAAGGCAGTTTCTTATATCGCATTTGTCATAATCGCATTTGATTCATTCAAGGCAAAATCTACTAGATAGTTGGGCGCAGACAATAAAAATGAGTTGAGAGTAATACTGGTTTGCAACCACATGAGCATAAGCGGAGGGGCCGAGGCCCTGGTTTTAAATATGTTTTATGGCCTTAAAAAGCGGCCCGGCGTAAAGGTTAAACTGGTTACATTTAAAAAGCTGGCGCGCAGCACCGGCTACGATATTTCGGGTATTGAAGGCCCACTGAATCAAGACCCCGACTTTCTCGACTCTAACTCGTATGTAAACCTATCGGTAACCAAGCCCAACAAAATTGATGTAAGTGACTTTGCCGACCTGGTAAAAAGCTTTAAGCCCCATGTAATACACTCGCATTTGTTTGCTTCAGAAATGATAGCGCATGAAGTATTGTTTCCGGGTGTTAAATATATATCGCACTGCCACGATAATATGCCGCAAATGCGGAACCTGACGCCAAAAACCTTTACGCAAAAACACCTGCTAACCAACTTTTACGAAAAGCAACATTTGGTAGCCCAATACAAAAAGTGTAATGCAAAATTCATTTCTATTTCGGCCGATACCACCAGCTATTTTAAAGCGGTGCTGCCAGCCAGTTTAAAGGGTAACATTATACCTATGGATAATGCCATTGTTACCAAAAACTTTGAGGGCGCTAACCATGAACGGGATTTAGAAACAATACGCATAGTAAACGTGGGTCGTTTTACCACCACTAAAAACCAGCAGTTTTTGGTAGATGTGGCAAAGGTGTTGGTAGAGCGTGGCCGCAAGGTAGAAGTAGTAATGCTGGGCAAGGGTGCCGAATATGAAAATGTAAAAGCTAAAGCAGCGGCTAATAATTTACAGCAGGTGATTAAGCTACCCGGCACACAGGCCGATATGGCATCGTATTACGGCGCTGCTAACGTGTATGTGCATGTATGCCGGCACGAGCCATTTGGGTTGGTTTTATTAGAGGCTATGGCCAGCGGCCTACCAGTAGTTAGCCTGGATGGCCGCGGCAACCGCAGCCTGATAGAGCAGGGCGAAAATGGCTATATGCTAACTAATGAGAATGCGAACGAGTTTGCAGATACGATAGAAAAAACGCTGGCAGATAAGGCAAGCTATAATGCAATGTCGGCAAAGGCTATAGCCTTTGCTAAAAGGTATGATATAGAGGAGTATCTGACCAAACTGATAGAGATTTATAGAACTGCGTAGTTTGGCTGTTCTTTCTCCTCCTTCGCCGCTACTTGTTTCATCCCGATTTTTCATCGGGAGCAGCGGTATTTAAGGAGGAGTGGTTAAGCGAAGCGAAACCGAGGTGGTCGTGTCTTAGCAATCACTTTCGGGCATAAAAAAACCTCCAGTTGCCTGGAGGTTTTTTTATAAAAACGTTGCTTAAACGGGTGAATTACTTCACTTCGATTTCGGCACCTGCTTCTTCTAATTTTTTCTTCAAATCTTCTGCAGTTGCTTTGTCAACTTTTTCTTTGATAGCCTTAGGAGCGCCGTCAACTAAGTCTTTAGCTTCTTTCAAGCCAAGGCCTGTAAGATCTTTAACTATTTTAACTACGTTCAATTTCTGAGCGCCTGCGCTTTTCAGAATTACATCGAACTCAGTTTTTTCAGCAGCAGCAGCAGCGCCACCACCACCAGCTGGAGCAGCAGCTACAGCAGCAGCAGCCGGCTCGATACCGTAGTCTGCTTTCAAAATTGTTGCTAATTCCTGAACGTCTTTTACTGAAAGATTTACCAATGTTTCAGCTAATGCTTTTAAATCTGCCATTGTTATAGGTTTTAATTTTTTTGTTTGTTATACCATTTTGGGTTTTTAGTACCCTGCATACCCAAATGCTGTAACACACATCGGTA
The DNA here is from genome assembly GCA_044228435.1 of Chitinophagales bacterium. Lineage (GTDB taxonomy): Bacteria > Bacteroidota > Bacteroidia > Chitinophagales > LD1 > Bog-950. The sequence goes on along the minus strand of JBGAUW010000010.1, from coordinate 10,140 downwards.
AACAAGGCCTTTAAAAACGGTCCGTTGTAAAAAAGTTGGAAGCCCTTTTAAAACGGACGGCAAATATAACATTTGAAGGGGGTTGTGCAAATGTTTATAAAGAAAAAATTTAGTGCTTTGTAAGCCCTTTTTTCCTTGATTTACGCCACAAATATGAAAAAGAAAATAACTGTATTAGGGGCCGGCATGGTAGGCCGCACCCTGGCGGCCGATTTAGCCAAACAACACGATGTAACCTCGGCCGATATAAGCAAACCAAACCTGGCCCGCCTTAATAAAGCCGCCAAAGTAAAAACGGTAGAGGCCGACCTTGGCGATCCTGCCGAAATTAAGCGGGTAGTGGCGGGTGCCGACCTGGTAATTGGCGCGGTGCCGGGCTTTATGGGCTTTAATATGTTAAAGGCCGTGCTGGATGCGGGCAAAAATATTGTAGATATATCCTTCTTTCCCGAAGATCCCTTTAGGCTGGATTTGCTGGCTCGCCAAAATAAGGTGACCGCCATAGTAGATTGTGGCGTAGCCCCGGGCATGGATAATATTATTTTGGGTTACCATGCCAAGCGCATGAAGGTTTCGAGGTTTGTGTGCATGGTAGGCGGTCTGCCTGCCGAGCGAAAAATGCCCTGGCAATATAAAGCCCCCTTTTCGCCGGTAGACGTAATTGAGGAATACACCCGCCCTGCCCGCCTGGTAGAAAGGGGCGAAGTGGTAACCAAGCCCGCCCTTTCGGAATCGGAGTTTGTTGATTTTGATGGCGTGGGAACCTTAGAGGCCTTTAATACCGATGGCCTACGCACCCTGCTTAACATGGATATACCCGACATGGCCGAAAAAACCCTGCGCTACCCCGGCCACCTGGAATTAATGAAAGGCTTTAGAGATGCCGGCTTTTTTAGCAGCGATGAAATTGAAGTGAACGGAGTAAAAGTAAGGCCCGTAGATGTAGCTGGTAAAATTTTGTTTCCGCAATGGAAGTATGAAGAGGGTGAAGAAGATTTTACCGTAATGCGTGTAGTTGTAGAAGGGGAAGAGAAGGGTAAAAAGAAAAGATATACCTACGACTTGTTTGACCGTTATAGCCACGAAACCAAAACAAGTAGTATGGCCCGTACCACGGGTTACACGGCTACTGCAGCGGCTAACCTTGTGCTGAACGCGCAGTATAAAAAGAAGGGAATTATATCGCCCGAAATGCTGGGTGAAGATGAGGGCGCTTTCAGTTTTATACTATCGTACCTTAAAAACAGAAAGGTTAACTACCAGGTTAAAGAGGAGATTTTGTAGTTATCTCCAACGGAAGTAGCCAAGTCATCGGATGAATATTGCTGCAAAGATATACTTACTGCGGCTTATGCATTTTATAAATTAAAATTCATCCGATGACTATAGCCTTAAAATGAAAAAGGGCCGTTCCACCCCTGGTAACGGCCCCACACCACACTGTAAATTTTTTATTTGGCGGTCATCATTTTGCACTGCCGGAAAACCCCGTTTGTGTTTTCTACCTGTAGCTGATACACATAGTTGCTTGTAGCTAAACCCAGCTTTTTCATGTTTAGCGTAATTTGGTTATCGCCGGCGCTTAGGCCTTTCTTAATTACTTCAGCTACTTTTTTACCGGCTAAATCCCACATGGTAATAGTTGCATTTGCCGGAGTAGTTAGCGTAAACGGAATTGTTGTTTCCTCGGTGTACGGGTTAGGAAAATTTTGGCCCAGATTAAACTGTCCTCCTGTTTCGGGCTCAAGCGCCGCCAGCCCTGTTGGTGTAGTGCCCGTGCCTTGTATCGTAACTTCTAAATACGAATCGTAGCCACCGGTTGAACTGTTGGGCGTTAAAGTGGCCAACTGATAATTATAACCATCGCTGAATATATTATCCGATGCAAAAGTCATAGGGTCGGTGCCTTTGGTATACACCGATGAGTTGGCAGCGTAAATGGCATTTTTGGTAGCTATATCAAAACTTAACTGCGATATAGCTGCATACATACTGCTTACATAAACCTGAAAATGAATATGGCAGATACGCCCGTTATACCACCCCGGTAGAATGGTTGTAAAATTAACCTCGCCATTAGCATCGGCCAATTGGTAGCCACGCAAATAGGTCAATCCTGCCTGGCCTGCATTCATGTTGTTATCGTAGCCCGAATAAAAACCATCTTTATCGCAGTGCCAGATGTTTACACGCACGTTGGGCATGGGCTCGCAGTTAACCGAGCCTATAATTTTTAGTTTTAAATTTAACTGCACACCGGTTTTGTTTTCGCGCACATCTTGCCTGAAAAACGTGGTATTAGCCGTAAGGTCCAAAGGGAAAGGTCCCGCTGTTTCGGTAGGTATAAGTACGCAACTGCCACCTTCGTTTAAAGTTACCTCGCCCAAGTTATTTAAGGCGGCGTTGCTTTTGCTAAATGGTAAAAAGGATGCCAGTCCGGCTACTCCTAAGCCCTTTAATACATCTTTACGTTTCATAACCTGTGTTTTAATATTCCTGTTTAACTACAAATCAAATCTCGCTATTGTGAATGCAAGTTGCAACTTAAAGCGGTAAACAGGATTTTTTTTGAGGTAAAGCATTTATTGCCCCAATTACCCCAATATTCCAAGAACCTATGGCTTAAACACCTTAAAGAACTCCTCTTCGTAGCTGCTGCCCAATGGAATTTCCTCGCCGGCAAGCCTTATGGTTTTATTGCGCACGTTCTCTATGCGGCTAAAAGGCACTATAAATGATCGGTGCACGCGTATAAACTCTTTTGCAGGAAGCTTCTCCAGCATGGTCTTCAGTGTCATGCGCGCAACAACCGTCTTCTGATTTTGCAAGTGTATTTTAAGGTAATCATCCAGCCCCTCAATAAAAACAATATCGGGCACCGCTATTTTTATAAGCGAGTAGTCGGCGCGTATAAACAGGTATTGCGTTTGTGGTTTATCCGCCTGTCGGTTGTAGTTGTAAAAGTCGTTAGCCTTGCTTACTGCCTGAAAAAAGCGCTCGTAGGTAAACGGCTTCAGTAAAAAATCTACAGCATTCAGGTTAAATCCCTCTACCGCAAACTGGCTATGGGCCGTGGTAAAAATTACCATGGTTTCCTGCTCCAGCCCCTTGTAAAAATCGATACCCGAAAGCGAAGGCATTTGAATATCTAAAAACAATAAATCGGTTGGGAAACGCTTTAAATATTTTTGTGCCTCGCTGGGCCTGGTAAACGTTTTTTGCAGCGTAACTAAACCTGATTCCTTACAGAAACTTTCAATAACTGCAAGCGCAGGTGGTTCATCGTCTATGGCAATGGCATTTATCATCGCAAATTAATTTTAAGGTCAACAGTATACTCACCATGTTCATCGTTAATCGATAGCTGGTGCTTACCAGGGTATAGAGCCTGTAACCGGCTCCGTGTATTTTGTATTCCGTGTCCGCTTCTTTCTTCGGATGTCGGTTGCAGGCCATTCACCTTCATATTAAACACACGCATGTGCAGGTTGCCTTCGGCTACTTCTATTATTACCTGTATCAGCGCATTGCGCTCCGGATTTATACCATACTTAAAAGCATTTTCTACAAACGGTATTAATATAAGGGGCGTAATTTTTTCGGTATCCATTTTGCCGGTTAGCCTAAAATCAATTTTTGCCGTTTCGCCCAGGCGTATTACCTGCAAATTGATGTAGTTGGTTATGTATATAATCTCATTATCCAGGGGCACATACTCGTGGTGTGCCTCGGTGGTTACATAGCGCATCAGGTTCGATAAATCTACAATGGCCTTGGGCGTTTTATCCGATTTTTGAATAGCTAGCGAGTAAATGCTATTCAGTGTGTTGAACAAAAAGTGCGGGTTTATTTGAGCCCGTAAATACGAAAGCTCAGCCTTCATTTTTTCTTTTTCGGCATGCTTAAGCCTGCGGTTTAGTTGCAGCAATAAAGAAAAAACGGCTACGCCGATAAACTGGGAAAAATGCCGCCCGGCTAAATGCAACCACGAATGAGGAGGACGAAAGGGGCCATCGTTACTTTCTGGTATTAGCAAATAAGGTAAAGTAACTATAGCGGCGTAGCTAAGCACTATTGCAGCCGCAAAAGCCATGCGCTTATGGTTCAAATAGAACTTGGGTAGAAAGTAGTAATAGTTAAGGTAGAAGAACACCAGCACAAACAAGTAACCTAAAAAATCGCGCTGAAAGGGTGGTATGCTTAGTAACCTGAATGTTGCTGAAACATCGGGCGAAAAAATGACCGGCAGCGATAAAAAAACCAATGCCCCAATTACATGAATAAGAATTTTTAGTTGCCTGCCGGCCATATTGTTTTATTACACTAGCAAAAGTATACGTATAGAATGCGCCCACCTTTTTTTGAGGTGAGCGCACTAAATTTGCAGGTCATTAAGGGGCCTTTTGTTTTACTGCAGCTTAAATGTTTTTAAATACTCCGGCATTACCTCGCTGCTTTCAATCGAGTCTAAGGTTTCGCGACGGCGTATTAAATGCGGTTGGCTTTGCATATCAATCATTACCACGGCAGGGCGAAGAGCTATAAACTGCATCCACTGCGTCATGTTATAAGCGCCTACGTTGTGTACCATTACCTGGTCGTCTTTTTTTAACGGTGGCAGGGTTACGTTTTCGCGTATTACGTCTATGTTCATACACAGGGGCCCATATAGCACACAATCTTCGGTGTAGTTGCTAAACTCCTGCGCCGGCGAAATTTTATGGTCGTACCAAAACGAGGTGAACATAATGTTTACACCAAAATCCATAATGGTAGCCCGCCTTCCGTCGCTCAGGCGCTTATTGCTTATTACGGTGCCCAGCAAAAAGCCGGCTTCATCCACCAAAGCGCGACCGGTTTCTAAAATTAGCAAAGGCAATTCATCTTTACCAAAACCGGCGTTCAATATGGCGGTACTAATGGCCTCGGCAAACTGGTCGAAGTTAGGGTTGCTATCGGCGCCCTGTAGGTAGCTGCCCTTAAGTGTGTTTTTACTGGCAAAGCCTCCACCCATATCAATGTATTGTATATCGCGTTTAAACTTGCGTTTAATACCCAGGGCAAGGTCGCTCATTTTACTTGCTGCAATACCGTAGGCGCTTGGCGATAGCATAAACGTGCCTATGTGGCAATGTAAGCCTATCAGCTCAAGTTTATCGGCCAGTATAATTTTGTTTATAGCATCCCAGGCCTGGCCGTTTTCGTAGTTAAAGCCAAAGCGGTCCCATATAGGGTATATACCGGTATCCATATTTACACGAGCCAAAGCGGTCCCATATAGGGTATATACCGGTATCCATATTTACACGTATGGCTACATTGGGCCTCGCTTTCATTTCTTCGGCCAGTTCGGTTAAGCGGTACAGCTCATCTAAATGGTCTATGTGTATAGGCGAATTATTTTTAATGGCCGACATTAAATCCTCATCCGTTTTGTCCGGCCCGTTAAATATTACTTTGTTGCCGGGCACACCGTTTTTAATCGCCTTTTGGTATTCAAAGCCGCTTACTACTTCTGCCCAACTGCCCTCCTGGTGGAACACATTGCATACGGCATTCATGTAGTTGGTCTTATAACTCCATGCAAATTGTACTTTGGGGTAACGGGTTTTAAAGGCACGGTTAGCTTCTTTATAGGTTTGGCGCAGGGTGCGCTCGCTTATAACAAACAGCGGCGAGCCAAACTGCTTTAGCAGGTCTTTTACGGGTACCTCATCCACACGGGTAACCGGTGCATATTCGGTACGCATACCAAACTTGTTCATCAATCCCGCGTTAAGGCGTTGTATTAGCGGGCGCTCGTATTGTAGCTTCTTCATGGTAGGGGTGCTTTAAAATCTTTTAATACTTTTTGATATTTCTTCTCTTTTTCTGTGCCTATAATTCTCCCATCGTCGAAATGGTTTCAAACTCTTTCAAATCGCAAATCATATCGTAGCTGTAGCGGATAAACATTTTGCCGCTTTCGTACGTTTCAAACGGCTTTACCTTTTCGCCCAGCGCTAGCTTAAGCAAAGCTTCAGGGTGATTTTGTCCCGCACCAACTGCCAGGTAAACCCATGCCGGTGTGCGCGGGTTTATCTCTATCAGGTAATAGTCGCCCTCGTTGGTTTTTATCATTTCCAATTCACAGGGGCCCCGCCAGTGGCAGTTGCGTATCAACTTGCGGGTAATATTTAAAAGCTCCTGGTCATCCAGCGTAATGCCGGCCCACGCTTTACCCTTATCGGTTATTACCTGCTTTCGCATAGGTACAGCGCCTACGGTTATACCGGTACCATCGCCCAGCGCTGTTACGTTTACTTCGGTGCCGTATGTAAACTGCTGTATAATAATAGGCAGCCCCCATTTGGCACTTATTTTATTAAAGTATTGCGCTGCCTGCTCAGGGCTATAGGCTACCGATGCATCGTAAAACTTGCCCTTTACAACCAGGGGGTAAGTAAACTCTGGTATAAGGCCCCGTATCTCGGCAATCGAAAAAATCATTTTGCTTTTAGGCACCTTTATATCATATTTTTCGCCAAAGGCCGGCAGGTTGCTTTTTTGCCGCTCTTCAAACTGCTCTAACGTGGGCAGAAAACTTTTTATTCCCAGTTCCCTTTCCAGCACCGGTGCCATTTTTATAAAGTTGTATAGCTCGGCATCAAAGTTGGGTATTATCACATCCAGCTTTTCTATGCTGTGTATGTATTTAAGGCGTTCCATTACGCTGGCAGTGCCTGCGCTGGGTAGGGGTATCTGGTAGGTTTTAGCTACCAAATCGTGCATGTATATGCCGGGCTCTAGTGCATCGTAACTAAGGCCTATAATGCGCACGTCATAGTCCTTACTATCCAGCAGGCCGCGTATTACGGGTATGCCGGGGCCGGGGCTATCTACATTATTAAGGCCCGTTAATGCAACGGTTATTTTTTTACCTGGCATCGGCTTCGGTTAATTGCAGTTGCTCAAGCATTTTGGTAAAGTCGTAAAAATCTTTTTCTACGCTGTCCACATCAGTACTGTAGGTAGCCAAAATGTGCTGCTTAATTTTTTCAAAATCCTCGTTCTCTTTCAGCTTGCGCAAAATTTCGAGGCCAATGGGGTTTACCGAAAACGAATCGCCGGTGCTGGGATTAAACACAAAGCCCGTGTCGCTTAGTGCTATATTCTTTTTTATGCGCATAATAAATTGTTTTGCCTGTTTGACGTTACAAATATCATTTGGTTTGCGGCCAGGTGGTTACAACTTTGCTACAAAAAGTTACAGGATTAGAACTGCCAGCAGCCTTTTTTTGACTGGCCCCCGTGGTCGATCGCTAGTGTCAATGGCAACTTTATCATTTTTCTTCACCTTGTTTCTATCGGTGTTTAATAAGAGCTTAGTATTCTGTATTTTGCAGTTCCATCCATTATTCCAATGCCCCCATGAAACAGCCGCGCACCTACAAGCAGCAAATAATTACCAAAAAGAAAGACATATACCCCGTAAATGCCGAGCTGCGCAAATACCTGCAAACGCATAGCCGAGAAATAAAGCTGCCGGTAAACTACGCCGACCTGAAACACTTTAGCGGCAGTGTATCGGTACGCGATAAAAAGGGCCGCGATACCTTGTGGGAGGCCGCCATGTATCCGCCCAGCGAGTTGCCGCATATACACGAGGGGTTGAAGCAAATTTATTCTATACTTAAATCGGGCGGAGATGAATCGGTGCATACGCACCTGCACGTAGAGCGGATAGACTACTGCACCTTTGGTAACAGCAACCCCTTTCGCATTAAAATAGTAAACGACTTTAACGATAACTACGATTACTTTTATATAAAGCAGGCCGATGCCAGCCGAATTTATGGGCTGGAGCTTGAGCATATACTTTCGCCGGCGCGTATCAATTACTTTGTAGATGCGCATACCCTGGTAGAAGAGCACATTGCCGGCATACCCGGCGACCAGTTTATTGCCCTGTATTTAGAGAACCCCGAGTTTAATAAGGTGCGTATAGCCAAAGAGTTTGTAAAGTTTAACGAGCGTTGTTTTGTGCGCCTGCTGGGCGATATGCGGAGCTACAACTATGTGTTTGATATTACGCCCGATTTTGAAGAGGTGCAGTTTCGCATTCGACCTATCGATTTCGACCAGCAGAGTTACGAGGGCAAGCGCACCCTATACCTGCCGCAGTTTTTTAAAGAGAACGCTGTGCTGGTGCAGCTAACCCTGCAGTTGCTTACCCCCGAAACCATAAGGCAATACCAAAAAGAAGAACGCACGCTTATAGCCCGCCGAAGTGTATCGGCTAACATTAGGCTTAACCAGTTAATTGATGTAATGGACCGCGATACTATTTCGCCAAAGGAGAAAGTGATACAGTTAAGGGAAGAACTGGCCAATCATTATAAAGACAACTCGTTTTTAGATTGCACCAGCATGGGCGAATTGGTAAGAAATTGTTTGCGGCTGATAGCTAAGTAAGCTTCGCTCGATTACACGGGTAAAGACAAAAGATTACACCGATAAATGCACCTACGGTCGATTTAAATAGATAATACAAGAGATTATACAGAGAAAGGCGCACCTTAGGCAAGAGGGTTTCCCATCTCCTTTAGGAGAGGGGAAATGTCCGAAGGACAAAGGGGTGGGGTTGCATTTGATACAATTTCGTTTTTTTGCAGCTTAAGCATAAACCCATATGAAAAAAATACTTTTAGTTCTGCTTGTCGCCTTAGTTGCTTTAGTAGCTGTGCTGCTTATAAAAACAAGTGCTTATAAAAGCCGCCAGATAGTAGCCGCCGACGGTAAGCGTAAAGAATTACCCATAGATGAAAGCGCTGTAAAGCACTTAAGCGATGCTATTAAAATAGTAACTATTAGTAACGATGATACGGCGGTGGTTAACCAGGCCGCCTTCGATTCGTTTTTTGTGTTTTTAAAAACCGAGTATGCCCCGGTGTTTGATTAGTAACGATGATACGGCGGTGGTTAACCAGGCCGCCTTCGATTCGTTTTTTGTGTTTTTAAAAACCGAGTATGCCCCGGTGTTTGAGGCATTAGAAGATACCGTAATTAACCAGCGCAGCCTGCTGCTTAAATGGAAAGGCAAAAACGAGAGCGTAAAACCGGTAATACTATACGCCCACTTAGATGTGGTGCCTATTGAAGAGAGCACGAAAGAGAAGTGGACGCACGCGCCGTTTGGCGGCGAGGTAGCCGATGGCTTTATATGGGGCCGTGGTGCGCTGGATGATAAAGGTAGCCTGGTATCGGTATTCGAAGCGCTTAAAAAACTACAGGCAAAAGGCTTTGTGCCCGAGCGCACCGTTTATTTTGCCTTTGGCGCCGATGAAGAGATTGGCGGTGCCCGCGGTGCAGCGGCCATTGCAGCCTACCTGCGCGCGCAAAAAGTAAATTTTGAGTTCTATATAGATGAGGGCGGAATGGTAAGTGAAGGTATAGTGCCTAACCTTAAACGCCCGGTGGCCCTTATTGGCACAGCCGAGAAGGGTTACGTAACGTTGGAACTTACGGCCAATGTAAAGGGCGGCCATAGTAGCCACCCACCTAAAGAGAGCGCGCTGGATGTGCTTACCACAGCCATTAAAACCCTGCACGATAACCAGGAGGGTAGAAGAACTACCGAAACCGTAGAGGAATTTTTGGCCTTTGTGGGGCCCGAGATGCCCAGCCCGTTAAATATGGTGTTTGCTAATCGATGGCTGTTTGGCCCTATTATATTGAATGAATATGAAAAGAGCGACGAGGGCCGCGCCCTTTTACGTACCACCCAAGTAGCTACCGTAATAAATGCGGGTAATAAGGAGAACGTAATACCCAGCCTGGTAAGTGCCAAGGTAAACTACCGCATATTGAGTGATGAAACCTCTGCACAGGTAATTGAGAGAGCTAAAAAGCTGATTAACGATACCACGGTAAAAATTACAGCGGGCGAGTTATATGAGCCCAGCCGCAACGCCAGTTCGTCTACTTATGGCTTTAAACTGTTGCAGCAAACCAGCGCGCAGGTGTTTCCCGATGCGTTGGTTACGCCATTTTTAATGTTGGGCAGCACCGATAGCAAGCATTTTCAGGATATTACCGAAAATACCTACCGCTTTTTTCCTACCCGTATGAACAGCGACCTGCTGGGCACCATACATGGTA
>JBGAUW010000034.1:0-40855 GCA_044228435.1 Chitinophagales bacterium | reverse complement strand
CTGGTGAGTTGCTCTTCAGCATTGCTCACTTCCGTTTCCTCCTCGCCACAAATGTAAAGGGAATGCAGGACTAATTTATATTTGTAAACCTATTACAGGATTAAGGCCTAAATGTGTCAACTTTTTTCAGGACGACACAGAATAAAGTGTTACACTGTTACACTGTTACACTGCCATTTTTGTTTAGTTGGTTGATTCTCATTTGCTTGATGCCAGCTGTTACAAAAAAAATGTAAACTGTAACACTTCGTATTTTCCGGCTTTAAAGGGGGAGCAGTAACGTAAAAAAGTAGGCAAAAACAATGCGGAATTATTGCATAATTTTTGATTGCTTTTTCTTGTTGCAGTGCATTTTAAAATGCTGATAATTAGTAGTTTAAACACCCCTCTCAAGTGCTAAAAAGGTAGGCAGAAATTACCCTAAAAAAAGCTGCAGGCCAGAAGGCCTGCAGCTTCAAGTACATTTGCCAGACTCCTTTTTATGGAAGCAGTCTGTACCAACTACTTACCCCATCCGAAACTATTCTAAAGCCGTTAACGGCCCCTACGGTAACCCCTCCTCCCATAGCAGAACCATAAAAGGTTAGTGAGTAATAGTTTGAAGATGGCGATGTAAGCGTCCATGTGGCATTAGCCGTATTATACGAGGTAAGTGTAAAAACAAGCACGGTACCGGCAGTATAGCTGGCCGCCGAGGGTATAGTTATATTAACGGTAGAGCCTGCGCCAGTAGAGGCGTTAAAACTAACTACTACTGTGCGGATACTTAAATCGGTAATAGTTTGCGAAATGGAACCACCCGATGTGCCATTATAAACAACTATGCCGCCACCTCCACCGGCAGCACCAGTTGGCCCGGTAGGCCCTGCTACACCTGTACCGGTTGGGCCGGTATTGCCCGTAGGGCCTGTAACCCCTACGCCCGTGGCACCCGTTGGGCCGGTAATGCCCACACCAGTTGGACCGGTTAAGCCCGTTGGGCCGGTTGGCCCGGTAACTCCCGCGCCTGTTACGCCGGTTGGTCCTGTTACGCCTACACCCGTTGGGCCGGTTAACCCGGTTGGCCCGGTATTACCTTGTAAACCTGTATTGCCTGTTGGGCCGGTAACGCCCGCTCCGGTAGCCCCTGTGGCGCCGGTAGCTCCGGTATCGCCTTTTACGCCTGTACTACCCGTGGGGCCGGTAACGCCCGCGCCAGTGGCACCGGTTAAACCCGTAGGGCCCGTTGGGCCGGTATCACCTGGTGTACCAGTATTTCCTGTTGGGCCGGTAATGCCTGCCCCTGTTGGCCCCGTTAATCCCGTTGGGCCGGTATTGCCCTGTAAGCCTGTATTGCCGGTTGCACCGGTAGGGCCTGTATTGCCTTGCGCCCCCGTATTACCGGTATCGCCTTTAGGGCCTGTAGTACCCTGCGCGCCGGTATCGCCGGTAGGGCCGGTAATACCTGCCCCTGTTGGCCCCGTTAATCCCGTTGGGCCTGTATTGCCCTGTAAGCCTGTATTGCCGGTTGGGCCGGTAGGGCCAGCGTCGCCTTGTGCGCCCGTATTGCCGGTATCGCCTTTAGGGCCGGTAGCACCTTGCGCGCCGGTATCGCCTGTAGGGCCGGTAATGCCTGCCCCTGTAGGACCGGTTAATCCCGTTGGGCCTGTATCACCCTGTAAACCTGTATTGCCTGTTGGGCCGGTAGGGCCTGCATCGCCTTGTGCCCCGGTATTACCGGTTTCTCCCGTTGGGCCGGTAGCACCCTGCGCGCCGGTATCGCCGGTAGGGCCGGTAATGCCTGCCCCTGTTGGCCCCGTTGATCCCGTTGGGCCTGTATCGCCCTGCAAACCTGTATCGCCTGTTGGGCCGGTAGGGCCTGCATCGCCTTGTGCTCCCGTATTACCGGTTTCTCCCGTTGGCCCGGTGGTACCTGTTTCACCCGTAGGGCCTGTATCTCCGGTTACGCCTTGTGGGCCGGTGTCACCTTGTGCTCCTGTATCGCCGGTGGGTCCTGTTGGGCCGGTATTGCCCTGCGGTCCCGTATCACCCATTGGGCCCGTATCGCCTTGTGCGCCCGTGTCGCCCGTTGGGCCGGCAGGGCCCGTATCGCCTTGCGCACCGGTATCACCGGTGGGGCCTGTTGGGCCACCCCCTGCACCCGTTGGGCCGGTATCGCCGGTGGCACCTTGTGGCCCGGTATCTCCGGTAGGTCCAGTGTCGCCTACGTTACCCTGTAAGCCGGTATCGCCTGTTGGGCCTGTTGGGCCTGTGGCGCCGGGCAACCCATTACTGCCTGCTATACCTTGCGGCCCGGTATCACCCTGCGGACCCGTGGCCCCTGGCGCACCGTTGGCCCCCGCTGCCCCATCATTACCAGTGGGCCCTGTCGGGCCGGTTGGGCCTGTGGTTCCGCCACCGCTGTTGCCGGCATACAAGGCATAAGGTACACTAAGCAACTGCGAGGTTCCCATATCTACCAGGTTACCCCCACCGGTTACATCTACCAGTACCTGTAAGTATTTAGGGCCGCTGCCCCAGTTTACATTAGTTAAGGGCGATGAGCCCCCAATAACCTGGGTTATTAAACCAAACTGGTTTGCAATAGCGGTATTAGTTTCGGTAAACACAACTGTACCCGTTGGCGAACCATCGTGTATTTGAAAGCGAACAGTTATGTTTGAACCTGCAGCTACCGGTTGCCCTGCTGCATCGCGCACTATAGCCTGGTAATTTAGTTTTTGAGGTGCCTGTGCCTGTAAACCGGCCATCAGAACTAACAACCAACAACTAACAAGAAGTAATTTTTTATTCATTGGTAAGTTTTTTATTAAAAAATCTACCGGTAAATATAAGATGAGTATACCGAGTTGGTGAACCGGTAAGCCGTTTTTATAAACACCGGTCCACCGGTTGTTTATAATCGAAGAAACATATTAATTATTATCTAATTATATTATTCTGAATAATTAAACCATCAAATAATCAACGGTTTACGCAAGGCGCCTTTGCCACGACATCAAGTCAGGTTAAAAGCAAACAACAGCAGTTATTAGCCCTTATGCACATATTTAAACTTAAGCATATTGGATAAGCGTTGTTCTTTATCGTTCTCAAAGTAAGAATTGCGGGCATGAAATCTGTAAGAAATTACTCTGGCTTGTCTGAATTTCCAATACTATATTCCAGCAACTTACCACCAAGGTAAAGCATCTCTCTTGCAATTTGACGGTTAAGCGACATATACTTCGCCTTCTCCTGCAGCGTATGCTCAAATTTTACAGGGCTTTGATAAGGCAGGCTACTGTGTATGTTAGTGGCCGCTATATTGGATTTTTCATCGCTGTAGCAAATGTTTACCACCACCCCCTTATCGGTGTCAATGGTGCCCAGCTCTTTTTTAGAGAGTAACAGGTTTTGTTGGTATTGTTTGTTTACCATTACCATATAGCCATTGGGTCCATCGTTACCGCCGGGCACACAGTAAAATCCCGAGCGGCTTAATACATTCGCCACGCCGGGGTAAACGCCGGTTACGGTATCGCCAACCGAAAATGAGGTTTTATCAATCAGGCCGTAGTAATAGAAAGCGGTTTGCGCCCACACCTGCAGCAGCACTGTGCGGCGCGAGTTGGTTTGGCAGGTAAACAATACATATTTCTTTTTTACCAACTGCCGGGCAATGTTCTCTAATTCCAGCTTGCGTTCAGCGGGTATCTGTTTCACTTCGGCCAGGCTGCTTTTGCAAAACTTATCCAGGTCTTTATTAAAACGGTTTTGCTGGGCAGCAGCCATCAGTAAAAACAATTGCGCCACTAACACCAGCCACGGTTTCTTCATAAGTTGAACTTACAAAAAATAGATGAAAGCTACGGAGGTTGCGAAGAATTGTGAAAATTCCGGATGCGTGCATCCTCATCTGTGTAAAAACACATCGTAAGATATATGGCTAAAAATTTACGCATAAGCGTACCCGAACCCTGCCACGAAAACTGGCAGCAAATGACCCCGGCCGATAAAGGCCGCCATTGCAAAAGTTGCGATAAGGTTGTAGTTGATTTTTCGCGCATGACCGACGCGCAGGTGGTAGCCCATTTTAAAAGCTACCAGGGTAAAACCTGCGGCCGTTTTAGAGCAGAACAATTAGACCGGCCTATGCCATTATCGGTAGGGCAGCGTCTATTCAGGCCCATAAAATATATAGCTGCTTCGCTATTAGCCATCGAGGTGTTTTCGCAAAAGGCGCAGGCCCGCGATGTAATAGATACCGTTTCGCTTCAAACAGATACAGCTGTAGCAACATCAGTAGCTGATAGCTTAGTGGCGGTAGATTCGTGCGCTATTGCAGAGGTGGATAGTTGTGTTGAGGATTCATTAGGGTATAGTTTTGAGTGGAAGACAGACACAGTTAAATATTCCCTGCCTAGCGACTTTATTATTGTAGACGATTTAGTGTTTAGCGGTTTTACTACGGTAATTATGGGTAATTGTACTGGCCCCTCTTTAATCGACAAAGAAATGGAATTACAAAAACCGTCTATATGGTTCCATATTACTGATTATTTGAATCAAAATGTTTGGTCAATTAGTAAATGGAGGGCTATTAGAAATGCCGAACTGTATGAGGCTATTAAGACAGAAAATACGCCCACAAAGAAAATTCCAACCCGCCATTTTAGCTTTGCCGCACTTGTGCGCCGGTTGAAGATAAAGAAGGGGTAGTTTTATTCAATTATATGCCCTATTGCTTTACTACTTTTACTGTAAAGTTATTAAGGTTGGTTTTTATTAAAAGTAAATAAACTCCCGGCTGATAATGGCTTACATCCAAATGTGTGTTTGGATTGTTTCCCAGCTGTACTAATGTTCTTCCGTTTATATCCAGCAGTTGCATGCTTTTTGTATCGGATGCTGTAATAATATGCAGTATATCTTTAACCGGCCGGGGGTATACTTTAAGGCCAGGTAAGTTGCTTATATCATCATTAATGTCTGAACATACATCCACCGTTACTGTATCGGCAATTGATAATGAGCACTGCCCGGTGCCAATAGTATAGCTTATAATGTGTTTGCCAATTCCTGCGGTGGCCGGTATAAAGTTACTGGCACTAATACTATCTACTGTATAAGTGCCTCCGGCCGGCAGACCGATATTTAGCTCTACAGCAGAAGCGTTCAGGCAAAGTGTATCGTTTATAGAAAAGCTAAGCACAGGCCTCGACCAGCCGCAGGGAGCACTCAGTTTATATATCTTAGTGCCACCAACATACCCCAGCGTGTCGCCAAAAAAACGAAACCTGTTACCTCTGACAATCGCTGTATCGGGCCGCCAGCTATTTCCACCATCGGTAGTTTTGTAACTATATATACCGGTGTTCCCCAAATTACGCCCGCTTATCCAACCAATACTATCCGTTATAAATCCAATTCCCTGCGGTTGAAAATATCCATCGTTACTATAATTAATTTCCTGCCAGGTAAGCCCTCCATCCGTTGTTTTTAAAAAATTGCGCGCACCAAAGGTTGCCTCTGTAAGTCCCTGTATGCTAACGTAACCTACATTCCGGCTCGGGAATGAAATTTTCCAACAGCCCTCGTGGTCGCCACTTGTGCGTGCTTTGCGCACCCAGGTATCACCTCCATCGGTAGTGTAAAGCAGTATACCGCTCGAATCAAACCTGGTGGTGCTCTCGTTATAGCTTCCAAGTGTGCCTGCAGCAAAACCGGTATCGGCGTTTAAAAATAATATGTCTATAAGGCCACCTGCATAAGCCGACATATCCTTATAACTCCAGCTGGTTCCCTTATTGGTTGATTTGTAAAATGCCGGCGGGCCAAAATATCTACCACATGCATACATGGTACTATCGTCAATACGCCGCAGGCCGCAAATTCCGGCTTCTTTAGGGCCGGGTAATCGCACTGGTGTAATGCTATTTCCACCATTAGTTGTTTTAAACAAATGGAAGGTATCGCCCTGTAGGTAATTGCTTGTTAAAGTGCCTATAAAACCTAATCGGGCATTAAAAAACGACACATCCCTGAACCCCAAATAGCCATTGGTATTTTGGTAAGTGGTGCTCCAGGTTACCCCGCCATCGGTGGTTTTAACTATTTGGCCACGGTATTCTACAGCCCAACCGGTATCCGGGTGTATAAAGTAAATATCTTCGTAACGATCACTCTGAACCGGCGAACTGGTGCCTCTCCAGTTGTATTGCGCACAAGCGTTGCTTACATAAACTAAAAAAAATACAAAAACAGAATAACGAAGTATGGGCTGCATAATAATGGGTGATGTTGCAGCGCCAAATTTAAAAATAAGATGTTACGGGTTTGGTAGTAAAGAAGGGGTAAGCTCTACCTAATCAAACTAACACTTCCCTTCAACAACCTTGCCTGCTGTTGCACAGCAGAGTTGGCAAAGTAAGCCACGGTATATACATATACACCGGGCATTTGCGCAGCGCCTTTAAAGGTGCCATCCCAGCCCTGGGTAATATCGTTGGTTTCGTAAACCAGTTCGCCCCAGCGGTTAAATATCCGGAAGCTGTGCAGGGTTACACAACGGCTAAGCACTTTAAAAATATCGTTCTGCCCGTCGCCATTGGGGGTAAAGGCATTGGGCATAAATATGGCTTCGTTGCAATCGGTAATAGCTATGTAAAGCGAATCGGTAGCGGTGCAGTTATCGGCTGAGGTGGCTATGGCTACTAACCAACCGGGTTCAGTGATGGTTGCCAATGGGGTAGGGGAGTAGGCATTATCAAACACCGCATTGCCCTGCCAAAAGTAGGTCTGCACGTTATTACCTGTGGCGGTAAGTCGCACCGTATCACTATACTCTACCGAGCTATCGCCAACGCTTATTTGTAGCACCGGTCGGGGGTAAGTACTAACCTGTACCTTTACAATGCTATCGCAGCCATAGTATGTGGTTAGTGTATCGGTATAAATGCCGGCAAGGGTATAGATGGCATTGCCTACCTGCATACTATCGCCCTGGCAAAAGGCAAGGCTTATTGAATCGTATTTGGTATTTACTACCTCCAGGTTTAACCGGTTTATACTGTCGCAACCGGTTACGGCAGTTAGGGTGTCGGTATAAGAACCGGTGGCAGAGTAGGTGTGGCTGCCAACTGTTACACTTTGCCCATTGCAAATAGTAAGCGTTTGGCTGGTTTGTAGTATGGGGTTTACTAATAGGTTTAAGGTAAATATACTATCGCAGGTGGCGGTGGTAAATGTATCACGGTATACACCGGTGGCAGTATATGTATTGTTGCCAATGGTTATTACTTCGCCCGCACATATAGTTTGAGTAGCCGAGGCGGTTTTGTAAGCGCCTACCTGCAGATTAAGTATAAGCACACTATCGCAGCCGCTTACATTAAACGTGTCGCGGTATATGCCGGTGGTAGTATAAGTATGCGTGCCAATGGTTATACTCTGACCGCTGCAAATACTGCGGTTTACTGAATCGCGCTTTTGCTGGCCCACCTGTAAGTTAAGTATGTGTATACTATCGCAGGTATTCGTAGTTAAAGTATCGCGGTATAGTCCGCTGGTGGTGTAAGTGTGCTGGCCAACGGTAACGCTTTGCCCGTAGCAAATAAACTGTGCTACCGAGTCGCGCTTGTAAGAATTAACCAGCAGATTAAGTATATGTATACTATCGCAACCGCCATTAATACCCTGCACGGTATCGCGGTAAATGCCGGTAGTGTTGTAACTGCGCCCGCCCAAAATATATGTTTGACCGCTGCAAATAGCGCGTTGTATACTATCCTGCAAGTAAGCAGTAACCTGTAAGTTTAAAACATGGATACTATCGCAGCCGGCGGCAGTAGTAAGTGTATCCCTGTAAATACCGGTGGTGGTATATGTATTGTTTCCAACGGTTACACTTTGGCCTGTGCAGATAGAAACACTTGCCGAATCGTAAGCCGGTGTGGCTATACTTAAGTTTAGCACAACTATGCTATCGCATAGCGCACCCGGTATAGTATCGTAGTAAGTGCCGGCCTGTGTAAGGGTGCGTCCGTCAAATTGTATGCTGCCGCCGGGGCAAATAGCAGCCGTGGTATAATTGATGCTGCTGCTGGTTAAAGTATAGGTGTTGTAAAAAGTATCGCGGCAGGCATTAACCGATACTATTTTGGTAATGTGGTATACGCCGTAATCGGCAGGTGTAACGGGGCTAATGCGCAGGCTATCGCCACTGTAAAGTGTGCCGTTAGGCCTTTGCCAGGTGTAAGTGGCATAAGGCGAATGCTCGGCCACCAGCGTAGCTGTATTACCGGCGCACGATGAGCCAATCTTTACAATCTGCCGAAAATCGAGTGTATCTACCGAAAAGCTAAAAGTGCGCGCAAAGCCGCAGGCATCGCCTATACGGGCTACATAGTTACCTGGCTGTGTAAGTGTAAAAAAGTTGGAAGGCTGCACCGTTGCAGTTTGAGGGCCGCTCAAAATTTCGTATTCGTAAGGGGGTATACCTTTGCTGCTATCGGGTAGCAAACCCACGTTAACTGTGCCGTTGCATTTAATTTGCACAGCATAATCAATTTTGGGCAGCTCGTAATCGGGTATGGTAAGGGTTTCGTTAATTTCAGTGCAGTTATTGTTTTGCGTAATAGAAAGGCCCATCCCATTACTGAGGTAATAATTAAGAGATAAATAGTACGTGCCCGAATTAAGATTGCGCAGCGTATCGGGAAAAAGATAGGGGAGATGGGTTTGTATACCGTTGCCATCTATTCTGTTTATGCTATAGGCAGTTACATTGCTTGTGAGGTTAGTAATAAGGGTGTTTTGCCCGGGGCAGCCCCGGGTATAAGTGAAGGAATAATTTAAATCGCTTACATCTTGGGGCCTTATGGTAAATGAATCGATAATAGAAAGGCCGCAGCTATCGTAAATATGGTAACGGTAAGTACCTACACCAACATTGGCCAGTTCTACGGCGTGTAAGTAAGATCCTACTGCGGTAGTAGAGCCTGCCCAGGCGGGGTGCTGCTGTGGATAGGGGATGGTATCGATGTGCTGGTAATGGGGTTTGGTACTATGGATAGTTGCAGGGCCCGACAACAACTCGAAGGTGGGTATTGAGCTAAATGTATTGTCCCAACGCAGCGAAACCCCTATAGTGCTATCAAGGCAATAAGCCGGGTAGAAGCTCATGGAAAAAGCTGGCGGAGCCAATACGGGCATTTGAATAGTGGTATTATAGATATGGCCGCAGGTATCGCTAAGGCGCACATTGTAAATAGTGCCGGGTGGCCTGTAAGGTGTATAAGCAAACGGCACATAGCCACTTGTATCAATAGTTACTAATGAGTCTACCACTGCGCCTGTATTAGGGTCGAACAATACAAGCGTTACAGGCGCATGAAAATAAGTAGGCCGCACGGTAGGGTCCGATTGATCGTATAGGGAGAAATAGGCCGCAAACTTCGGTTGGCAGTTATCGGTAGTGCCGTTGAAATTAGGACCTGGTAAAAATGGCGATATGGTATTTAGCGCGCTTTGCACACGGCCACAGCCATCCGTAATTGTAAAGTTGCAATAGTCGCCATAGGTAACACCTCCTACCCGCACCCGTAAATCGGGGTACCAACTGTTTAAAAAAGCGGGGTCTATATTCTGCTGGTATGTACCGTTGTGTGTGGTTATACTTAAGGTATACGGTAGCGCGTAATTACCGCCCTGCAAAAACAACTGAATGTACAGTTCTACCGAGTCGCAATCGAAAACGCGGTTATTTATGTTGCTAATAATAAAATCGTGATAGGGCTCACCTACGGTTACAAAACGCGTAGCAAAGCTTTGGCACGAATCGAACTGACGAATACTATAACTGCCCGCCGGCACATTATAAAAAGTATCGCTGGCCTGGGTAGTAGTTATATTGGTGCCAAGGTCGGTTAGCACCCAGGTAAATGGTGGCGTGCCGGCATTTATAGGGTTGCCTACAATTATGCCGGTAGCGGTGCCCACACATAATGGTTCACTAAAGGTAGGGGCAAAGTCTGGGAAAGTATAGGTGCCGCCAATGTTGGCCGGCACTACTGTAGTATCGTTGCTAAAGTTTATAATACGAACCTGGTATGCGCCAGAGGGTAACGCTGCAAACTGGTTACCGGTTTGGGCCGGCCGTATCTCTGGCCCCGATATAAGCGCATACAACATGGGCGAGGGGCTTTGCGCGTAAATAGTGGCTACCCCATCATTGGCACAGCGGCTTGGTTTAGTTACTATCGAATCGATAGTAATAGTGGCAAAACTCAGTTGGCTACACAGCAACACCGCAGTAAGAATTATCAGCTTTAAGCTTTGGGTTATTTGCATGTAACAAATGTAGGTATTGGTAGTGCAGCAAAAGAGCCAGAGTTTGTTATTTTATACATGTTCAGGCTGCCTTTTTAGTGGTTAGCCACTGGCTGTAATTAAGCAGCTGTGTATCGGCCAGGCGGTAAAGCTTTTTATCGGCCAGCAGCGCCGTTATTTCGGCTTGTGTTTTAGCATGACGGTAATCGAGCTTGTTTTTGCTAAGCAGCGATATGAAATTATACATGGCTTGTTCGGCATAGGCATCGGTTTGTTCCAGTTCGGCTTTAAACTGTTTTCGTATCTGTTCAAGCCTTATTTTAATACCTGCTTCGTCTTTACTTTCTACCTGCATCATCAGTTCGGCTATGGCTACGCGCAGTTTAAACAGGTTATCCGATTTTTTGTAGTAGTCGTTTGTGTAATACTTTACAAAGCTGCGTATGGCCTCGTTGTATTTTTTTGTTTTAAAAAATAGCAGCCCGCGGTTAAGGTGTATAAACATTTCGTAGTAGGCATTGGGCTTGCCCTTCATTACATCTTCCAGTTCTTTAAGTGCCTCTAAAGCTTTCACCGGTGCACTGTCGCTATAATTAATAACACGTGCATTGTAATAGTAAAATACAAACTTGGCATAATGCAGGCGATTGAAAGCTTCAATCTCCTGGCCCAATACATCGGCATACTGTAACGATTTTTCATTTTTGCCATTGCGCGAGAAGCTGTTTACCAAAAACGTAAGCATTTGCAGCTTGGTATCGTGGTTGGCCTTATCAAACCAATTTGCTTTGGTAAATTTTTGATAAATGGATACCATAAAACGCTCTAACTCGATATAGTTGTGTCGCTGTAAAAGTATATGGCTTACTGCACGGTATATTTTTGTTTGAAACACCTTGCTTTGCTGCAGGCTTTTATCGGCACTGTATTTTTTGGTTATATCATCCAGCAGGCGTATGGTGTTTTCATCTTCGCGGCCTTTGGCCTGCGTAAGCTTAAGGCGGTAAATTACAGCAGCCAGCACCTGGTCCATTTCGCGCAGCTTGTTTAGCTGCTCGGCATTTTTGCGCCGTTTTTCTATATACGCCTCCGGGTTTAACGAGGGCAGCTCACTGCTTATTTTTATGCAGTTGGCATATATCAGGTCCAGCATCTCCAGGTTTTCGGCGGTTAGGGCAAGGCGCTCGGCTTTAAGCAGGTAGGTAAAGGCTAAATCAAAATTGCCTTTATCAAAAAATATATGGTAGACCGAAAAGTAGAGGAGTAGCTTGTTTTTATCGTTTTTGGTTTCGTGCAGTAGGGCAAGGTTTTGGCATATTACATCCTGCAACCTGCCGCGCAGGCGGTAAAAGGCATTTTTATCGGTGGTGCCGTATAGTTTTTTATGTATCTTCTCTTCGTTGTATTCTTTGCCTTTGGTGCGAACGTAGTCAAACAACTGCTCATCTTTTCTGTCAGTACCGGTTTGTATGCGGGCCAGGTAAAGTTTAAGGTGGCGCACTTCCTCTTTGGTCATGCTGGGTACTATCTGGGCTAACAGGTCCATATTTTTTTGCTTTGAACGTGTAAGAAAAACAAAAAACTCGACAGAATGAAGTTTTTGTTTTACCTACCTTCGGTTTTAAAATAGCCACCTATGAAACGTGTATACCATTTGTTAATTGCCGCAGTACTATTTTTAACCGGTTCCGGTCAGCTAAATGCACAGGCATCGCTGGGCTTATATACCACCTCTATATCTGATGCTACGCCTAATATGGGCGACCAGCTAAGTATACTTACCAACCTTGTAAATCTTAGCAGCACCGATACTTTTATTGGGGTTGTTGATTTTCGTATGCTGCACAATGGCGGCGAAATTATAGACCAGGCTATTTTTGGCAAGCCTGCATTGGCTGGCACAGCGACAATTAAAGTTGCACCCGGCGAGCAAAAGTCGCTTTTGTTTACGGTGCAAATTGATGCGGGCTATTTTGTACCCGGCTCAGATATCATTATTGTGTGGCCGGTAGCGCCGGTGGCTATTATAGATAGCGCTAAAACCTCGATATTTATAAACGGCACCACAGGTGTGAACGATTTACATTTAGGTGGTGTATCGGTTTTTGTAGCCAACAATCAGCTTATGGTAGTTAACCCGGCGCAAAATACCGGGGTTGAACAGTTACAAATATTTAACCTGTTGGGCAGCCCTGTGCTTAGCTACCCTGTTACTAAAAATAATTTTGCGGTGCCTTTAGCTAACTTGCCAAAGGGCATTTACATAGCGCAGTTAACGGGCACCAACGGCGAGCGAAGGGCTGTTAAGTTTGTTTGGTAGCGTAATGGTGGTTGTTTATAGCAACCGTCGTTAAGGCGCTGTTAACCTTTAACGCAACAAACTTTATAGCAAATGCTGTTTTTTTAGTTAACCGCTTTATCAGTCTGCATTTAGTGGCAAGCAAGCTAAAGCGTCAGATAACTTTATTTATAGCGGATGTAAGAATTTAAATTATCCCCTCATTAAATGTAATAAGGTGCTTAGGCGCTGGTGAAGGTTTTTGCGTTCTACTATAAAATCTAAAAATCCGTTTTCTAACTGAAACTCGGATGTTTGAAAACCCTCGGGCAATTTTTTCTTTACAGTCTCCTCAATTACACGCGGCCCTGCAAAGCCTATCAATGCGCCCGGTTCGGCAATATTAAAATCGCCCAACATGGCAAACGATGCGGTAACCCCACCGGTAGTAGGGTTGGTCATTAAACTGATGTAAGGAATTTTGGCATCGGCCAGTTGGTTTAGCTTGGCCGATGTTTTAGCCATCTGCATCAACGAAAAAGCACTCTCCTGCATCCGCGCACCACCGCTTTTTGATATGATTAGCAAAGGCGTTTTATGCTCCAGGCAATAATCAATCGAACGGGCAATTTTTTCGCCCATTACCGAACCCATGCTACCGCCTATAAACCTAAAGTCCATAGCGGCTGTAAGCAGGCTATATCCTTCGCATTCCCCAACGGCAACACGCATAGCCTCGTGCAGGCCGGTAACTTCCATGCTATCTTCAATGCGGTTTTGGTAAGGCTTTAAATCAACAAACTTTAAAAAGTCCTTGGGTATTAAATCGTCAAAAAGCTCTTCGTAAGTGTTTTCGCCGTAAATAATTTTAAAGTAATCTTCGGCATCTATCTTTTCATGATAGTTACACTCCGGGCATACGTGCAGGTTATCCTTTAGCTTGGTTACCAGCATAGTGGCCTTGCAGTTTGGGCAGCGGTGCCAAACTCCTTCGGGTGTTTCTTTCTTCTCTTCGGTAGAAGTTTGAACCCCTTTTCTAAACCGTTTCCACCAAGGCACTTTATCGTCCATAACCAGCAATTAGCAGATTTGATAATTCGTTAATTTGATAATTAACAGCCAAATTAATGATTATAAATCGCTGTTGTTTTCTATTTATCTAATGAGCTGGAAATTATTTTGTTGAGAACCTTAAGTATCACTTCCAACTGTTGTAATAACTCAGTAGTATCGGGATAAAATGGACTTTCCTTACAAAGCAATAACCAATATTCTGCTTCATCTGCCTCTTGGGCAGCAATTTTCATTTTACTAATAAATTCATTCTTCGTTCTCGAGTTCTGAGCCTCTCTTACATTCGCTCCAATAGCAGTGCAGCTTCCAAAAATCTGGTCGGCCATCCGGTACCGCTTTTTTTCATAAATCAATTCAGTAAATGCAATAGCGTCAATTGAAAACTTAAAACTCAATTGTAATATAAGATTATCCTTCTTATACACGCTGCTCATCACATTGCTTTTAATTAACTAATCTGCTAATTAACACATTAGCTAATATTATTAAGCTATGGTAACCTCTTTGCTCAGGTATACATCTTGTATGGCGTTCAACAAGGCAACACCTTCTTTTAAAGGGCGTTGGAATGCTTTACGGCCGCTTATTAAGCCCATGCCGCCTGCGCGCTTGTTAATAATGGCCGTTGCTACAGCTTCTGCCATATCGGTAGCGCCGCTGCTGGCACCGCCCGAGTTAATTAAACCTACACGGCCCATGTAGCAGTTAGCTACCTGGTAGCGGCAAAGGTCTATAGGGTGGTCGGTAGTTAAATCGCTATATACTTTTTTATGGGTTTTGCCGTAGTTAAGGGCATTGTAACCGCCGTTGTTTTCAGGCAGTTTTTGCTTGATAATATCAGCTTGAAGGGTAACACCAATGTGGTTTGCCTGCCCGGTTAAGTCGGCCGAAACGTGGAAGTCTTTTTCCGATGTTTTGAACGCATTGTTGCGGGTGTAGCACCATAATATGGTGGCCATGCCTAACTCGTGTGCATATTCAAATGCCTTAGCTACATCCACTATTTGTTTTTTCGATTCTTCGCTACCGAAGTAGATAGTAGCACCCACTGCTACCGCACCCATGTTCCATGCATCGCGGATGGTGCCGAACATAATCTGGTCGTAGGTATTGGGGTGGCTTATAAACTCATTGTGGTTTATTTTAACTACAAAAGGAATTTTATGCGCGTATTTGCGGGCAACCATACCCAGCACACCGTAAGTAGTAGCTACGGCATTGCAACCGCCCTCTACGGCCAGCTTAACAATATTTTCGGGGTCGAACATAGGCACGTTAGGAGCGAAAGAAGCGCCCGCACTGTGCTCAATACCCTGGTCTACCGGTAAAATAGATACATAGCCGGTTCCACCAAGGCGGCCGCTATCGGCTAAAAGTGCCAGGCTGCGCAGGGTTTGAATGTTGCGGTTGCTATCGCGCCAAATGTTATCGATAAACTTTTTGTTGGGCAGGTGCAACTGGTCTTTGCTAATGGTTTTCGATTCGTGGTTAAGCAGGTAATTAGCTTTGTCGTCGCCTAAAAGTTTGGCTATGTCGTCTCTTTTCATAATTGGTTTTAAAATTTTGCACAGCGAATGTAAAAAAAGGAGGGAAACGCGAGGGGGTAAGACTTCCGAAGTTTTTAAAACTTCGGAAGTCTGCCCGAACCCCCATTATTGCGCCTTCAAAAACTTCATCACCTCCTCCGTAAACTCCTGCGGCTTTTCGGCCTGCACCCAGTGGCCGGCATCTTTAATTTCGGTTAGCAGGTTGTGCGGAAATAAATCCTGTATAACAGAGTAATTGGTAGAGTTGATGTAGTTGGATTTGCTGCCTTTAATAAACAGCGTTTCACCCTCAAAAATACCGCTTGCGTTCACTTCATCCGATACTGCCCCATAGTTTTTGTGCAGTGAATCGAGGTTGAATTTCCATTCAAAATGTTTGCCTGCCTCATCGCGGCTTAGGCCTTTTAGTAAAAACTGCACAGTGCTTTCGTCGTTCTCTAATTTTTGGCGCAGCACT
The DNA here is from genome assembly GCA_044228435.1 of Chitinophagales bacterium. GTDB lineage: Bacteria > Bacteroidota > Bacteroidia > Chitinophagales > LD1 > Bog-950. Next base: position 25,188 of record JBGAUW010000034.1, on the reverse strand, counting down.
TTTTCTACTTCGGTTCGGTCAGTGGCGTTAGCAACATCGGCAGCAAACAAGGCTTCAAATACCTGGCTGTGGCGGTCGCCATAGGCTACCGGGGCTACATCTACTACTACTAATTTTTCTACTTTTTTGGGGTGTTGCAGGGCAAACAGCATGGCTGCTTTGCCGCCCATGCTATGGCCAATCAGGTGCGCTTTTGTTATTTGGTGTTGCTCAAAAAAATCATTCAGGTCGTTGGCCAGTAAGTCATAGCTAAACTCATCGCTGTGCGGCGATTTGCCGTGGTTGCGCTGGTCTACAATGTAAACGGCAAAGGGGGCGGCCGCCAGTTTTTTGGCAATGGTTTGCCAGTTATCAAGCGAGCCAAACAGCCCGTGTAAAATAATTACCGGAAAGCCCTCGCCAAATACTTTGTAGTTTAAAATCATGCGGGGCAAAAATCGGGTTTCTGTCTCACTTTAAGGCTACAAAAGGGCAATTAAAAATTGCTAAACTATTCCGACTATACCTTAACTTAGCCATAGTAATTAAAACCCCACCCATGGATTCATACGGAAACATATTGCTAATTGCTATGCCCATATTTCTGCTTTTAATATTAGCCGAAATGACCTGGGGCTGGTTTAAACATGGCGAGCAACCGGTGGTAATGGATTCGGTATCCAGTCTTACATCGGGTATGACAAATATTCTAAAATCTACCTTAGGCCTCACAATTATTATAGTTACTTACGGATGGCTTGAATCGCATTTGCACCTGATGAAGTGGAGCGAAGGCAGCGTTTGGCCTTACATTATTGTGTTTGTGTTTTTCGATTTTACCGGTTACTGGACCCACCGGTTAAACCACAAAGTGAACTTTTTTTGGGGGCACCATGTGGTGCATCATAGCAGCGAAGAGTTTAACCTGCCCTGCGCCTTAAGGCAAGAGATTGCCGTAATTACCAACATGTATAGCACACTGTTAATACCCATGGCTTTGCTGGGTATACCCGGTGAGGTGCTGGCTATAGTAGGGCCTATACATTTGTTTGCGCAGTTTTGGTACCATACCCGCTACATTGGCAACATGGGTTGGTTAGAATACATTATTGTAACCCCTTCCCACCATCGCGTGCACCACGCAATGAACGACCTTTACATGGATAAAAACTACGGGCAGATATTTATTATTTGGGACCGTATGTTTGGCACTTTTCAGGAAGAGATAGCCACCGAGCATTGTGTATACGGTATGCGCCGCCCCGCCCAAACGTGGAACCCCTACATTATTAACTTTAAGCACTGGTGGCACCTGGCGCAGGATTCCTGGCATACCCAAAACACAAATGATAAGCTGCGCCTTTGGTTTATGCCTACCGGTTGGCGTCCCGCCGATGTAGCCGAAAAGCGGCCGCTGTTTACCATTCAAAATATGAGCGACCTTAAAAAATACGCCCCCGATTATAGCAGCGCGTTCCGCACGTTTAGTTTGGTGCATTTAAGCGTAATCTTTATACTGCTCTGCTTTTTGTTTTTCCGCTTTGGCGAAATAAGCGACCGCGAAGCTTTTATAAACGGCATGTTTTTGCTGGTAGCCATTTTTGGCTTTACCGCACTTATGGATAAAAAAGGCTATGGCCTTTTAAGCACCCTGCTGGTATCGGCGGCGGTAGTAGCCTTTTGCGCCCTGCGCGGCGATTGGTTTGGGTTGAACAGCTTTTTGCCCATGGGCACTATACTGGTAGCTGCCTATTTTTTATTTACCGCATTAGCAGCCGGCTGGTTTTATAAAAGGGAGTTGAGTGTGGGGTAGCCTGCAAAAATTAGTAAGCCAGGCGGCACCTATGGTGCGCGATGTGCGTATTTTACAATTGGCCACAAACAGAGCGCTCCATACGTAGTGAAATTTGGCTGCTAACACCGCATAGCGGTCGGTTGTTTGTAGATAGATAAGAAGAATAAGTCGCGCGGCGCAAGTGCCGCCTGTTGCGGATAGATAAAAACGAGTAATAGCCGGATGTTCAATTCTGCATTCCCATTTCCGCGTTCCGTATTCTGATTACATCATCTTCGTCCGCTTGGTTAAAAACGGAAGTAATACCTGTTTAAAGTCCTGGTTTATATCAGCTTCCACAAAATCAATTTTATACTGGGCGCAGCGCAGCTTAAGGCTTATTTCAAATTTCTGCATCTGCTCTACATAAAAATCTTTTACCTCGTTGCTGTGCAGCTTTATCTTTTCACCGGTTTCCATATCAATAAACTGGTAGGGGCGGTTTTCAAATTTAAAATCAAGTTCCTTGCTTTTATCTACCACATGGAAAAGGATAACCTCGTGCTTGTTATACTTTAAGTGCTGCAGGGCCGAGAATAGCTCATCATTCTCTTTACTATCCATTTGCGAAAACATATCGCTGAAGATAATAATCATGCTGCGCTTATGCACCGTTTCGGCAATCTCGTTCAGGCTTTTAGCGGCGTTGGTTTTTACGTTTAGCGGCTTTTTGCTCAGCAAATCTTCCAGCTGCGCAAATAGTAGTTGATGGTGCTTGGTGCTGCTTTTGGCATCGCTGTTATACAGAACCTCATCGGTAAATATGCTGAGGCCGGCGGCATCGCGCTGGCGTTTTAAAAGGTTAACCAGGGCAGCGGCCGAAAGAATAGAAAACTTAAGCTTGTTCATCTCCGCATCTTGCGGAAAATACATCGATGAAGAAGCATCTATTACAATCTGGCAGCGCAGGTTGGTTTCTTCCTCATAGCGCTTTACAAACATTTTACCGGTGCGTGCCAATACCTTCCAATCCAGGTGCTTGGTGCTTTCGCCGGGGTTATATAAGCGGTGCTCGGCAAACTCTACCGAAAAGCCGTGGAAGGGCGATTTGTGCAGGCCTATTATAAAGCCTTCTACCACTTGCTTAGCCAGTAGTTCAAGGTTCTCTATCTCCGGGAAAGTATTTTGCTCTAACATCGTGTATAATCAAACGCCGCTTTAGCGTATTATTTTAAAACCCTAAAATTAAAAAAGCGCTCCGTATTAACGGAGCGCTTTAGTATTTATAACCTTTTGCCAAGGTGGAGATTACGATAAATGCTTGTTCAACATTGCTACCAGGTTAGCCTTAGGCACAGCGCCTACTTGCTTATCTACTACCTGTCCGTTTTTAATAAAAAGGATGGTAGGGATATTACGGATGCCGTATTTCATAGCAGTTTCGGGGTTGCTGTCCACATCTACTTTGCCAATAATAGCCTTGCCTTCGTATTCTTTCGAAATCTCTTCAATCATAGGGCCTATAGCTTTGCAAGGGCCACACCATTCTGCCCAAAAATCTACTAAGGTTACTTTGCCGCTATCTAATACGGTTTCTTTAAAATTGCTGTCGGTTAATTGCGTTGCCATGTTTATTGATTTTATGTTTTTAATATTTTGTTCTTGTAACTTTTTTGGAGCTACAAAAGTAGCCCATATTGTCAATTTGCGCGCCAGAGCATTTATTTGTTTTCAACAGGTTTCTGCGCCAGACATTTTTCCACCGTTTCGGTTATTTTGTCGTCGTTGGGAAGTTTCCAGGGGTTAAACCAGTCTACTACCTTACCATTTCTGTCCACAATATATTTTTGAAAGTTCCATATCGGGTAATTGTTAAAAAGGGCATTCTTCGTTTCTGCGGCCAGGTATTTAAACAAAGGCTGAGCGCCGTTGCCCCGCACCTTATTTTTTTCGAATATTTTAAACTGCACGCCGTAGTTTACCGAGCAAAACTCCTGTATTTCGCCACCACTGCCGGGTTCCTGCGCAAAATCGTTAGAGGGGAAGGCAAGTATTTCAAAACCTTTGCTCTTATACTTCTCATAAAGCTTTTGCATAGTGTCTAACTGCGGGGTATTGCCGCACTTGCTGGCAATATTCACTATCATAAGCACCTTGCCCTTGTAATCCGATAATTTTACGGTCTTTCCGTTTAAACCTTTCACTTCAAAATCATAAATGCTACTGGCCATATTTGGGTTGTTTTAGTTCATTATACTTCACCTTGTGTTAGACGCAATAGTGCGTTAAACCTTTCATTACATACCATAAGCAGGGTTAGATTTGACAACTTTTTAGAAGCTGAGAAATCTACAGCGCGCATTTGGCACGACAAACAAACAGACGAATTAAAGAATTGTTTATTGCTTCACCTGTAATTACTTCTGTGTAGAAGTTTTGTGCATCAGGTTTTCGAAGGTAACCATGGGGGTTTCTACGCTTTGTGTATTGGTCATCCAGTCGGGTATGTTGCCGCCGGGGTTAGATGAGTATTCGTTAATCACCTCAGTTCCACCATTTTTGGGTATCAACTTCCACACCGATTGTATTTGTTGAATACGCACCACATCGGCCTCTTCGCGCACATATTTGGGTTCGCTGGTTTGCGAAATCACTATCATGCCGCTTTTAGGGTCCTTATCTACCTTAACGCGGATAACGCAATCGCGGTTTTTAACCGGCCAGGGGGCATCAAAATAAAGGTGAACGATGTATTCGTTATCGCCTAAACGGGCCAACAACCTGCTTTTGCTGCAGCGGGGAAACCACTCTTTATAATTATCGAAATTGGTAAGCGTAGCCAGCATTTGTGCGGGGCTGGTTTTTACAACCATGGTGGCTTTGCTATCGCGCAGGCGGCCCCATTTGCCTTTTTTGGTAAACACTTTTATGCCCTTTTTCTCTTGTTCATAGACCCACTCATCGGTAGTCTGCTTCTTAAAAGAAGCCAGCGAGAGCAACGCTAAGAGGAGGAGTAAAGTGCGCATCATAATTTCACCGTTGCAAAGTTAATGCCATTGACGAACTTTCCGCTATTATATTGTGATAGAAGCTGAATAATATTTATCTACTAATTTATTTATGGCTCTTTTCGGCTGCAACTTCGGCAGGTTTTCTTGCCAGAAATATTCCATTATGGCTGCGAAAACCTTTCTTGTTTCGCTCGAAAATAGCTCATAAAAATTTTTACCATTCAAATATTAATCAGCTTCTTACCGGTAGACTATTTTTTGCCAGGAAGGTTTAATGCATCAACCGGTGAGATAATACACTTACTCTCTACTAAACCGGTAGAGTTATTTTGGGCTGTTATTCCTTGCCGCCTGCTTTAGCTGGCGGCAGTAAGGCGCCCATATTACCTTGCCTGAAGTCAACGGCAATGAAAAACAGCCGCCTCATCCCGACCCGACCTGCGGTCGCCCCACCTCCCGATTCGATTTTAATTAATCAAATCGGGACAGGCTTCTCCATTACATGGAGAAGGGAAGGAATATCTGTTTATTAAAAAGCAAACAGCCGGTCTATTGCTAAACCGGCTGTCGAATTCTTCTTTAAGGTTTTTAAGATTAATGTATTCCCTTCTCGCTCAACCAACGCTCTGTTTCAAGTGCAGCCATACAACCGGTGCCGGCTGCTGTAACCGCCTGGCGGTAAACTTTATCCTGCAAATCGCCGCAGGCAAACACGCCCTCTACATTCGTTTTAGCAGTGCCGGGCACAGTAGTTACATAACCTTCGCTATCAGTGGTAATGTAATCCTTAAACACATCGCTGTTTGGCTTATGGCCTATGGCCACAAAAAAGCCGGTTACCGGTATTTCTATCTTCTCGTTGGTTTTATTGTTGTGTATGCGCACAGCCTCTACCACATTTTCTCCCAGTATCTCATCGGTTTCGCTGTTCCAGTATACCTTAATGTTTTTGGTGTTTAGCACACGTTCCTGCATAATTTTGCTGGCGCGCATTTCATCGCGGCGCACTATCATGTGCACCGTAGTGCAAAGCTTACTTAAGTAAATAGCCTCTTCGCAGGCTGTATCGCCGGCACCTACTATGGCTACCTCCTGGTTGCGGTAAAAAAAGCCATCGCAAACTGCGCAGGCGCTAACACCCGAGCCGTTCAGGCGCTTTTCGCTGGGCAGGCCCAACCATTTAGCCTCGGCGCCCGTTGCCAAAATAACAGCATCAGCCTCTACCAGTTTTTCGCCATCTATCCACACCTTTTTAGGCGAAACTGAAAAATCTACCTTGGTGGCAAGGCCAAAGCGTATATCCGTTCCAAAGCGCTCGGCCTGGTTTTTAAAATCTTCCATCATTTCGGGGCCTAAAATACCTTTTGGGTAGCCCGGGTAATTCTCTACATCGGTGGTATTAACCAGCTGTCCGCCTTGAAGCAAACCGGTATACATGGTAGGCTTTAAACCTGCGCGTGCTGCATAAATAGCGGCGGTATATCCCGCAGGGCCCGAACCAATAATTAAACATCCAAACTTCTCAACTACTGTATTACTCATATTGCATATTTTTTAAACGGAGGCGAAAATAATATTGTGGAACAATTAGACGCATGAGATTAATGAACATTACAACTAATTAACCTCATCTTTTTTTGCTGCCGTGGGGTTAAGCCTAAAGAAGCGTTAACTAAAACAACCCTTTAGAGCGTATTGTTTATGCAAAACACTAAGTGCATTTAGTCTTTGGCTAATCCTTCCCACAAACCATAATACTTCCTATCATTGCAGCAATGAGAATGTTTCCGATACCGGCCGATGGGCAGACCAATTTTGCCATGGTGGCCAAAACCATTTTTGGGCTGGAAGAGATTTGCGGGCAGGAACTGCGCCGCCTGGGCGCCGAAAATATTGCCGAGCATAATCGTGCCGTAAGCTTTGAGGGCAACCTTGGTACTATGTATAAGGCCAACCTGCTACTACGCACAACCCTTAGGGTGTTGGTGCAATTTGCCGAGTTTGAAGTGTTTAATGAGGCTGAATTATACGATGCCGTTAAAAGCATTGCATGGGAAGAACTGATTACCCCCGATGATACCATTGCCATTGATACGGTGTTAAACACCGATATTTTTACCCATTCTCAATACATTTCTCAAAAAACGAAGGATGCAATTTGCGACCGCTTTCGCGAGAAATATGACCGCCGCCCCTCAGTAGATTTAGATAACCCCACCCTGCGCCTGCACCTGCACGTAGCCCGCAACCGCGTGGTTATTGCGCTGGATAGCTCAGGCGATTCTTTACACAAACGCGGCTACCGCGAAAAGACCAACCTTGCACCTATCAATGAAGTATTGGCAGCGGGTTTAGTTCAATTAACCGAATGGGACCGCCGCAGCACGTTTTTAGACCCCATGTGTGGCTCGGGCACCATTTTAATTGAAGCCGCCCTTTTGGCGGCCAACATACCCTCCGGCTATTACCGCGAGCGCTTTGGGTTTATGAACTGGAAACAGTTTTTGCCCTACAATGAAGAACTGTGGGATAAAATTTACGAATCGGCCGTTTCGCGCATTAGCACCGATAATATTACACTATACGGTATCGAGCTTTCGCCCAACGTGGCACGCAAGGCAAAAGAGAATGTAAATCGCTCGCGTACCGAAGATATGATACGCATACGCTGCGCCGATTTTTTAGAAAGCGACCCACCACCTGTAGTGGGCAAGCCAATACTACTAATGAACCCGCCCTATGGCGAGCGCATGGATAAAGAGGATATAACAGCGCTTTACCAAAAGGTGGGCGATACCTGGAAAAAGAAATATGCTGGCTATGAATGCTGGATTATAAGCAGCAACCACGAGGCTCTTAAGCACCTGGGTCTGGCCACCAGCAAGCGCCTTACCGTTTATAACGGGCAGTTAGAATGCCGCTTTTTCCGCTACAGTATGTATACCGGCACACGGGTAAAACCTAAAACAGGAGGGGAGCCGCCTCAACCTTAAGAGCATCTGTTATTCCAGCTACTTTTCAGCTACTACCTATGCCCTTCATGAAAATGCTGCTAAAAAATTTTCTCGAAGCAGGGCAAGGGATGCAAACACTGTTTGAGGCCAACCGAAACTATAGTTCAAAATCAACTCTGCGAGCCGAGTTTGTTTGCATGAGCCAGGGGAGGAAATTTTAGCGCATTTTCATGCGGGCTAGATTTTTTGCCTACTTTTTCAGCAATGGAAAAAGTAGGTCCCCGAACGGTGGGTAGGCTTTGCAGATAACCACAACGTAAAAACTCCTGCCTATTTCTATATTTGCGCCCTCAAAAAATTACGATTATGGGTTTACAGTGTGGTATTGTTGGTCTTCCAAATGTAGGTAAGTCGACACTTTTTAATGCTTTATCTTCTGCCAAGGCACAGGCGGCTAACTTTCCTTTTTGCACTATCGACCCTAATATTGGGGTGGTAACCGTGCCAGATCCGCGCTTAAATGTGCTGGAAGGTTTGGTAAAGCCGGAGCGCGTAGTGCCTACCGTAATTGAGTTTGTGGATATTGCCGGCCTGGTAAAAGGCGCCAGCAAAGGCGAAGGCCTGGGCAACCAGTTTTTGGGTAACATACGCACGGTAGATGCTATTATACACGTAGTGCGCTGCTTTGATAACGATAATATTATACACGTCGACGGCCGCATTAACCCCGTTAGCGATAAAGAAATTATTGACACCGAATTGCAGTTAAAGGATTTGGAGAGCGTGGACAAGAAGCTTGAAAAGCAACGCCGCGCGGCTAAAACCGGCGATAAGGATGCACAAAAATGCGCCGAGGTTTTAGATGCCTGCAAAAAGCACTTAGAAAGCGGACAGAACATACGCACCCTGCATATAAGCGATGAGGATAAAAAGTATATAGAGGACTTGCAGTTGCTTACCGGCAAACCGGTAATTTATTGCTGCAATGTAGATGAAGCCAGCGTGGTAAACGGCAACAAATATGTTGAAGAAGTACGCGCGGCAGTAGCCAACGAAAACGCCCAGGTGGTAGTTATATCGGCAGCTATCGAATCAGAAATTGCTGTGCTTGAAAGCGCTGAAGACCGCGATGCTTTCCTTTCTGATTTGGGTTTAACAGAGAGCGGTTTGAACCGCCTTATCCGCGCCGCTTACAGTTTGCTTAACCTGCAAACTTACTTTACTGCCGGTGTAAAAGAAGTTCGCGCCTGGACTATCCACAAAGGCGATAAAGGCCCGCAAGCCGCTGGTGTTATCCATACCGATTTCGAAAAAGGATTTATCCGTGCACAGGTAATGAGCTACAACGATTTTGTTACTTACAAAAGCGAAGCCGCCTGCCGCGATGCCGGCAAACTACGCAGCGAAGGCAAAGAATACGTAGTGCAGGATGGCGACATTATGCACTTCTTGTTTAACGTTTAGCCCCTGTACGTCATTGCGAACCCCGAGGCTTTGCGAGTGGGTGAAGCAATCCCCTCAGCACAAAGTCCTGGTAACAAGCGGGCTTAAAACTACGCCCATGACAATACTCTTAGATATTGACGGAGTTCTGGTAACTACTCATGCGTGGCGTAAAGTAGAAACCATGCCTGATGGTTTTATGAAGTTTGATGAAGAGGCTGCAAATAATTTAGCGGCACTTCTTAAAGAAACCAATGCCTCGATAGTTTTAACCACCACACACCGAATTAGCCGCAGCGAAGAAAAATGGATTGCCCTGTTTAAAGAGCGTGGTTTTGTTTTTAAAAACCTTACCAAGGTTAATGCTGCCACCAGAATTGAACAGCTTGAGGAACGATACAAAGAGGTTAAAGAATGGGTAGAGACAGTAGGGCAGAATGAAAACTATGTGATTATAGATGATGATACCTCTTTACACGCGCTGCCCGAAAATATTAAAAGCCGGTGGGTAGCAACAAAGCCTTTGATTGGTTTTGATAAGGCGGCGTATCAGATGGCATTAAATATTCTTCTGAGGAAAAAACTGGAATAACGGTTACATTCATGTGCGTTAAGGGCGTTGAACTCAAGTGCGTGCGAAGCACGCTCAAAAAATGAGGGTCATTGCGAACCCCGAGGCTTTGCGAGTGGGTGAAGCAATCCCCAAAAACAAAAGGCACAGTTATCGCCTGCTATAAAAATTGTAAGGTGTAGCGCCTCACCGGTGCATTACTTCAGGGGAGATTGCTTCGTCGCGGAGCCTCCTCGCAATGACTTTCCAGCCTCACAGCACATTCTTCTCACTCCGTATATACATATAAAAATACAGCGTGCTTATGCCGGCAAACAAATGCCATAGTGAGTGTGGTTGTATAAGGCTGTTGGGGTTGCACAGCACTTTGTAAACATCAAACCCAAACCACATTACTGCAAAGCCTATACTGCCAATGCTTATTAGTAAATAACGGTGGTTGGTGCGCCCCGGGTCGCGCTTTTCTACCAGTAAGCCAAACAAGGCTATAAGCACAATTATGCCTAATACCACATAGTTTTCGGTGCCCTCGGGCAAAAAGAAGGTAAGCAATAAATAGAGCAGCGAGAACACAATAATAACGGTAGTAGTGCTTTTGGTATGCCTTACATTGCTGGGCACCCCAATGCTTAGTAGCCATACCCGGTGCGTAAAATGCATAAGCGGATATAGCGAAAGGCTATATACAGCCGAAAAATCCAGCTGGCTGGCAAAATGTATAAGCGAGGAGTGGAAAATAGTGCTGGCAAAAAATATATAAAGCAGTATAACCCCGAGGGTGATACTATAAAAAGGATTGGCCGAGATAATATTATAGCGCGTGCGCTTGCTTTGGTCCTTCCAGCCACGGCGCAAAATAGCAAGTGCAGGTATAAGGTAGGCAATGTTGCTAAAGGTATTTAACGGTTGGCGCACTACCTTGCTCATATCGGTATACTCGCAAAAAAAGGTGCCAATGTCCTCTTCGGTAAAGTAAGGCTGCCATATATTGCTGTAACCCGATAAATGATTCAAAAACCAAATAGCAAAACCAAATAGTAGTGTAAGGCTTGTAAAAGCTATTATCCGCCTGCGCGATGCCTTTAATATTTCGTAAGCTACCATTGTTACTGCTAAGTAATAATACTTTAAAGGTTATTCAAAATCGGCTGTTAGTTTCAGTTAGGTATTTGGCTGTTCCCTGTTCACCATTTAGGTTAACGTTGGCACTCTTTTTTAACGGTAACTTTAGTTGTTTACCTTGCCAACTATTACTAAAGCATAAAATGAAAAAAGCCTTTCTTCTAATCGTCCTTTTTATTGTAGCTTCTTTTTTATCTAAAGCATTTGCGGAGGATGCCAAACCCGATACGGTTAAGGTTGGTATTTATGTGACCAGTGTGCATGATATTGATTTTAGACAAAAAGAATATTCCATTAACCTGTGGCTGTGGATGAAGTATAAACGCGCTGAGTTTGATTTTATGAAAAACCTGGAGGTGCCCATGGCTAAAAGTGTTGAAAAGAGCTACGCCACGCTGGATACGCTCGAAGATGGAACCATTTACCTGCTAATGAAGCTGCAATGTGTAATGAAGGGCACCTGGAAAATAAATTACTTCCCGTTCGACCAGCAGAAACTGCGCTTTGCCATAGAGAACTCTACGTACGATAGCAAGCAACTGGTGTTTGCTGCCGATACCTTTGGACAACATTATGGCAAATACTTTTTAACCGAGTGGCAGAAGGATAGCTTTAACATTGTAACCGAAACCAGGGTATACGAAACTGCCTTTGGCGATCCAGGCCTTACAAAGCCACATTCAGAATACAGCTCTTTTAAAGCTACGATAGTAGTGCACCGCCAATCGTGGGAAATTTTTGCCAAACTGTTTTTGGGTATGTATATAGCCTTTCTTATAGCCTGTGTAAGCTTTTATATTCATCCCGATAATATGGACTCGCGCCTGGCGCTTAGCGTAGGTGCGCTGTTTGCCGCGGTAGGTAATAAGTATATTATCGATAGTGCCCTGCCCGAAAGCAACAGCTTTACATTGGTCGATAGTCTGCATGGCATTACCCTGTTTTACATTTTCTTAGTAATAGCCTCTTCGGTGCATACGCTGCGCTTGATAAAAAAAGAGGAAGGTGATAAAGCACGGCGTATTAACCGTATTATAGGTACGCTGTTATTATTTATTTATGTAGCGTTAAATGCCTGGTTTATTTATGGTGCTTACTATTCCAAGGTGGTAGCCGCGGTATAGATTCTTTATAAACAAAATCCCCGGACGATTGCGCCCGGGGATTTTTATTTGTTGGTGTACGTAGCTTTCTTACTCTACTGTCAACTTACCATAACCTGCTTTCTTTTTATCGGCCGAGGATTCATATATACCCATTGTTAAATAAGTTTTTACATTTATACTATGTATAAATAGGGCTACAATGGTGCAAAAGCCCGTGCATAAGCGTAAAAAAGCAATAGGCGGGGTAGCATATTTATATCACTTTTAAAGTATGAATTACACTCAACGCATTAATAACGCTCTTGATAAGGAAGCCGAAAACGTTTCGGTGCTTGCTCACCTGCCAATTGAACGGCTGGATAAAAAGCTTTTGCTTTTGGCCCGCCAGGTAGAGGCGGCAAAAAAATACGAGCAACACGAGGCTGTTGAACTGTTACATATATGGGAGCAACAGGTAAACGATGCTAAAGAATTGAAACTGCAAATAAACCCTACCGAGAATCTGCTGGTGGATGTAGAGATGGTACTACCTGAGTTAGCGGCCTTTGATATGATTGAAAAGCGCCAGGAACTCTTAAAGCTTAAGCTGCTAAAGGGCGAATACACACCAAGCACAGGCCTTTAATTACTGCCCGTTTTTAGCGCCGTTTCAAATACGTTCACCTTATTGTTTTTAGTAAGCCTGCGTTGGCAGGTATAAATTTGCAGGCTTTCTGCAGTCTTGCAATTAATGCCGGCGCCATATCTAAAGCTACAGCCATTAGTGGTTTTAAATAACCGGGTAGCAACTAACGTTAGTTTATAGTTTTCTACCAAAAACAAATCAGCCCGGTTTCTGTTTCCTTCTTTGCCAAGCCCAATTAAGTATAAATGGTTGCCTGTATCGCTCAATAAATTTATGGATTGATAGGAGCAGGGCGGGCCTTTTGCGCCAAAACTAAACGTGGCAATAAAGTCGAGATGTCGAAAAAATGTATCTGAGTAAAAATCAATATTGCGGGTGTCCCAATCGCCAACCGAAATAATTACATTGTGTTTTAACGAAGTTACGCCAAGCGCTCCTGCAGTTGATCTTTTAAATTGGCCTTGCCGTGTTTTAATCGCGAAGGCGAACGTGTCGGCCAATCCAATCATCATTAATTGAGCTGTATCTTTTGCTATATTATCTTCTATACCCACAAAAAGGGTCGACCGTAAAATCTGGCAGCCCCCTGCATGCCTAAGAGGGGCATCTTTAATTTTTATTATGGAATCTACCTGTCCGTTCAAATCGACTGTTACATAATAAGAGTAAGTATTAGAGCTGCCGGTAATTACAATCTGATTACTGTGGCTATGAGATTTACCGATAATGCGATAAGCTTGTATGCCCTGCAAATGTCCGCCGGCCGGCGCCTTGTATTTGCTTTTAAAATTGTAAACCTTTGGCTTAGGGTTAATGCTATTAAATGCAGCTTCTACATTATTTAATTGTACAACATTTAAATCCTGCGCATTAACGCATGCATTTAAAATTAAAAGTAGTGCTACTAAAATTGTATTCCGGCTGTTCATCCGTGTAATCCTTGTATTTATCCGTTTAATCGACGAGCGCAGCTCGCTTTTTAATCTGCGTAATCAAACGTAGTTATCTGTGCAATCGAAGCGCAGCTACTTGTCGAACCTAAAATACACAAACAACCTTCCAAAGTTCTTACTGTCGTTTTCTATGCGGTGGTATAGCGGCTTTATGTGCGGCATTTGTAAAAAGCGTTCTACCTTTTTGCGTAGCTGTCCGCTGCCCTTGCCCGGTATAATTTCTACCTCGCGTATGCGGTTTTCAATTGCCTCTTCAAAGGCCTCTTCCAAAGCCTTATCTATCAGTTTGCTGTTGTTATAAATATCGTGTAAGTCTACTTTAATGCGGGCCATAGGCTAAAATTAATACGAACCCGCCATATCGGTTTGGTGCTCGTTTACTTTTACATCATTCACCCAATCCACATCCTTTACTTCGGGCCCCAGCACTATCGGGTTACCTAAATAATCCACTCGCTTAGCGGGGTATATGTGCGTGGTTACAAGGTAGCCTAAAAGCGATTTTCTATCTAACGACGGGTGAACATACGGAGCCAGCTTTTCGGCATGGTATTGCGGGCAAAGGCTCCAGTGTAAATTCGGTTTTATATGATGCACTCCATGGTAACCATTATTAAACAACAGCCAGTTTAAAAAGCCACCGGTAAAGTTACGGCTGTGGTTGTAGGGGTGTTCTTCATCGCAGCCATCATGCTGAAAATAATTGGTGCCTACAATGCCCCAGGCGGCGTATTGGTGTGGTATAGCCACAAAAAGCAAAAAGCATTTCCAGTTAATAATAGCCAGCAACACCTTGCCGCCTATTACCAAACCCATTTCCAAAGCATATTGGCGGAACCAGGCCGGGCGTTCGGTATACATGCGTTTTACAAAACGTATTTCGCCTTTAAGTATATCGCCGCTCATTATAAAAAAGAAGAACAACTGGTTCAATATGTTCAGCTTAAAACGGGCCTTGCTGGTGCGTATGGCATCTTTAGGGGTTTGGGTATACTTATGGTGGCTAAAGTTATGGCCGGGCACATAAGCACTGGTAGAGTGCCCGTAGGTAAACGATAGCACCACCTGGAAAACCTTGTTCATCCACCTCTTTTTAAATATAGGCACGTGAATGGTGTTGTGCACTATTATGGCGCAGATGAAGGACATAAGGCAGTTAATAGCCACCCAAAATATTATTTGGCCGGTACCCATATCGGGCCACAAAAACCAGGGGGTAATGGCCACTGTAAAATACAGGGCAACATTCAATAAAGTTCGCACATCGGCGGCATAGCGTAACACAGGTGCGAAAGTAACCCATTTTTTTAATGCGGAATGCGGAAACCGGAATGGGGAACTAAGGCAGAAATCAGATAGCGGACATCATTAAATACAAAACCCGAAAAGCATTTTGCCTTTCGGGTTTTGTATTTGTTTCGAATTTAGAGTTTTCCTTTTTCGATTTTGTATTTTTTGAATTTACATTAATGCCGCTTCCGACGATATCTCGCACTTAAGCAGTTTAGATATCGGGCAGTTTTGCTCCGCATCGGTTACTATCTCCTGAAACTCGCTATCGGTAATTGCGGGCACGGTGGCCTTAACCGTAAGGTGCGATTTGGTAACCGCGCCGTTCTCAAAGGTAATATCGCAGCGCGTATCAATATTATCAGGGGTAAAACCTTTTTCGCCCAAGGCAAAGGTTAGTTTCATGGTAAAGCAGCCGGCATGTGCGGCGGCTATCAACTCCTCGGGGTTGGTACCTATGCCATCAGCAAAGCGCGTGTTAAACGAATATTGGGCGCTGTTTAATACAGTGCTTTGGGTGCTTAAAAGGCCTTTGCCTTCTTTACCGCTTCCCTGCCAGTTGGCTGTTGCAAATCTTTTCATGGTATGGTTTATTTTTAGTTTATAAATGTCTGACGGCTGCAATTGTTATTCCTTACACCATATTTACTTGTAATACTTCACCACACACTCATCGCGCTTTTGGTTGTTTATAACAATAATATTACCCGCCAGCGAAAACGGGTTAATACCAAACACCAGTTTACCTTCTATATATAAATTGGTAAAGTTAGGGTCTACCGCCTCCTGCTTGGGTATAAAAACCGAATCGGCCTGTATAAGCCCAATTACATTGCCCTGTATACTATAAATGCCCGAAAGTAAAACCCGGTTGGCCGAATCCGGCTCTATAAATAAAAGCGCTACCGGTGCACTTACATCGGCGCACTTTTCGTCACCCTTCCATTTGCCGGTAAATTTGGTTACGCTGCTTTTTCCTTTCTGTTTAGCGTTTTGTGCGCTGCTTATTATAAACAGACAAAGTAAAATGGATGTAAGTAAAATTCTCATTGATTTTGTTTACTGCAATTTTTGCGCCACTTAATACCTACATAGGTAGAGCAGAAAATGCATTTTTTTAAATGCGGAGTAAATTGCCCAGAGTTTTAGGCTAAAAAGTGACCTCATCCTAAATCCTTCTCCTTTAGGAGAAGGACTTGAACAGTCGGTTTACCCCTACCCAGGCTGTTGGCTGTTTCGCCCTCTCCAAAAAATATTTTCCATTTCCCTTCTCCATTTTTGGAGAAGGTGCCCGCAGGGCGGTTGAGGTAGAGGGACGGGGTGTGGTGGCTGCTACTACTTTAATAAGCGATTAAGCTCCCTCTGATAAATCGGATTATCATTCATCTTACCATGCCCCTGCCCGGGTAACACAAACAGGGTATCGCCGGTTTTAAATTGCTCTTTCAGTTTAAACGATTGGTCGCAGGCTATTACATTGTCCTCATTGCCATGGAACACAACCACCGGTGCGGTGGTGGCTTTTATGTATTTAAAGGTTTCAAACTTATAACGCAAAAGAGCCGAAGGGGTAAGTTTGTAACGCTGGGTGGCCATATCTTCCAGGCAAAAATACGGGGCCTGTAGTATTAAAAGCTTAGGGTGGTTGGTGCTGGCCAGCATAGCGGCAGGTCCCGTGCCTATCGAGTAACCGGTTATTACAATTTTATCTTCGGGGTAATAGTTTTTAAGCGAATCGTAGGCGGTTTGCACATCGCTAAAAAATTGTTCTTCGCTGCTAATGGCGCCCTCGCTTTTGCCAAAGCCACGGTAATCGAGTATAAATATATCGTAACCATTGCTGGTATATACATTCGCAATTTGCCCCCACGTATCCAGCATACCGGCATTGCCGTGCAGGTAAAATATTAAACCCTTTGTGGTGTCGGCCTTAAACAATTTCTTTAAAAGGCTGGCCAAAATCAAATTTGTAATCGGCGCTTAGCTTATCGGCATGAAAAATCAATTTCTCCTGCTTTACATATAGCGCTACACAAATTGCAATGTATATAGTGGCTAGTATGCCAAAGACCCATAGGAATATTTTTTTCATAGCTGAAGTGATTTACTTCAAACTTACTTTTTTAAAACCAAACAGCAGGCAGGTGTTTATGCCGGCGCTCCATAGTCGCTCGGTGATAGGGGTATCAATATTTTTTAGGGCTTGTATTTGGGCCGTTGGCATTATGCGCAAACTCATCAGGTTACTAATTTCATATTCTAACCCAATACCCAGAAAAGGAGAGAGGTTAAATTGCTCAAATGGAAATCTATCGGCACTGTTTCGGTTTGTTACCCCCGGAATGTTACTTTTTATTTGATGGTTTTTTTTGACCAAAAAATTGAAGTTCACCCCTGTGTTTACCAGGCCCTTTATTTTTTTCTTGCCAAAATTGAAGTTAAGGCCAATGGGTAAATCAATATAATGGTAAACGTCTGTAGTCTTAATATAGTAACCATTGTCTACCGAATCAAAACCGTTACCGTTCCACTGGCTGCCAAATCTCAGGTTTTTAGCTTTTTCGGTATAGGTTTTTCGGGCATAGTGTATCCCCGTTTCAATAGATAGAAAGCTGGTAACTCTTAAACCTACTTTAGCGCCTACATCAAAGCCAAAACCTATCTTTTCGCGTTGGTTTCGGCCATCAATTATAAATTTCTGTATTTCTTTTTCGCTATAGCCCGAAGGGGTTTCGGCATAGGGTTCATAAAAATTATGATTCAGCAAGCGGTAACTAATACCTGGCGTAAAAGAGGCACCTATATATACGCGGTTAAATTGTTTATGCGTGGTGGTATCGTTGGCATAAAGCAGGTTAGCAATAAATACACCTGCCAGTAGCCCTACAACTGTTTTTGCTCTCATAAGCGAAAGGTATTCAATATTTATGTAATAAGAAGCACTAAACGATGTTTTTTAATGCATATTGCGCAGCCACAAAAACAAAAAGCACCCCGTTGGAGGTGCTTTTTGTTTTTAGCTTTATTAAAGCTTATTTCTTAATGGTAGCAACGCGCTTGGTTAAGCCGCTTTTTAAGTTAGCTGCTTTGTTTGCGTGTATGTAACCACGTTTTGCCAATTTATCAATTGAACTCAAAACTGCAGGCAATGCCTTGGTAGCTTCTGCTTGTTTCTTTTCAGCGCGTAAGTCGCGGATCAGGTTACGCGTAGTTTTTGCATAATATCTGTTCTGCAGACGTCTTTTTGCAGTTTGACGAATTCTTTTCTTTGCTGATTTGTGATGTGCCATTGTTATACTCTTTTAAAAAGGACCGCAAATATAGCGGCATACATTTAATTTCCAAACTATTTTTTGCATCGGGGCTATATGTGGGTAAAATAGCTGTTTTAAGGCCCTGCAAATCGGCCGCAATTGCAAATGTCTTATAAATCGTTCATTTTTTGCTTAAAAATACCTTATCGGGCAGTAAATGGCGGGGTAAACTGACAACTTTTGTTTACGTTTGCGGGCTCCGAAGGGGTACTTCGGACCAACCTTTTTAAAAAAATAATGGATAATTATTCTTTTCTAACCAACGCCACCCCCGAATTTCTTGAAAACCTTTACTACGATTTCAAGAAAGATTCAACCTCTGTCGACCCTGAATTTCGCAAGTTTTTCGAGGGCTTCGATTTTGCATCATTAAACTTTAACGGTAAATCTACTTCGGTTTCGGCCGATGAGTTTAAGGTATACAACCTTATACTGGCTTACCGCAATAAGGGCCACTTAATAGCCAACACCAACCCCATTAAAAAGCGGAAAGACCGCAAGGCTAATTTAGAGTTGGCCGATTTTGGTTTAACCGAAAAAGACCTTACCCGCAAGTTTACCATTGGTAGCGAAATTGGTTTGCCCAATGCTACCCTGGCCGATATTATAGCAAGGCTTACAAAGCTATACTGCGGCACTATTGGTTTCGAAATTGGCTACATCCGCTTAAAAGATGAGATAGAGTTTTTCCGCAGCCGCATCGAAAAATCCGAAACGCTTATTAAGTTTTCGGTAGAGAAGAAAGAACGCATTTTGCGTTCGCTTAACCGCGCTGTTTCTTTCGAAAAGTTTTTAGGCACAAAATATATTGGTGAAAAACGTTTTTCGCTGGAGGGTGGCGAAACTACCATACCGGCTTTGGATGCCATTATACACAAGGCCGCCGAAAAAGGAGTGGAGGAGGTTGCTATTGGTATGGCGCACCGCGGGCGTTTGAACGTGCTGGCCAACATAATGGGCAAAACCTATGAAGAGATTTTTAATGAATTTGAAGGCAACGTGCAGGCCGACCTTACCATGGGCGATGGCGATGTAAAATACCACCTTGGCTTTTCGTCGCAATACCCGGTAGAGAATGGCAAATCGGTATATATGAAGCTGATGCCTAACCCTTCGCACTTAGAGGCGGTAAACCCTGTGGTAAACGGATTTGCCCGCGCTAAGGCCGATGTTATTTATAAAAGCAACTACGATAAAATATTGCCCCTGCTTATACACGGCGATGCCGCGGTAGCCGGCCAGGGTATTGTTTACGAGGTTTTGCAAATGGC
The DNA here is from genome assembly GCA_044228435.1 of Chitinophagales bacterium. Taxonomy (GTDB): domain Bacteria; phylum Bacteroidota; class Bacteroidia; order Chitinophagales; family LD1; genus Bog-950. Next base: position 5,775 of record JBGAUW010000034.1, on the reverse strand, counting down.
TAAGCTGGATGGTTACTATAGTGGTGGAACTATTCACTTTGTAATTAATAACCAAATTGGTTTTACTACCGATTTCGATGAGGCCCGCTCTTCCGATTATTCTACCTCTATTGCCGCCACTATCGAGGCACCGGTGCTGCACGTAAACGGCGATGATATTGAGGCCGTTGTTTTTGCAAGCGAGTTAGCAGCAGAATACCGCCAAACATTTAATAAAGATGTGTTTATTGATATGGTATGCTATCGCCGCTGGGGCCACAACGAAAGCGACGACCCTAAGTTTACCCAGCCGGTAATGTATAAGGTAATTGAAAAGCATACCAACCCGCGCGATATTTATATTAAGCAGTTAGAGGCTGAAGGCGCTGTAAGTGCCGAACTGGCTAAGAAGATGGAGAAAGAGTTTTGGGATTACCTGCAGGAGCGTTTAGATGAGGTAAAGCAACACCCGCTGCCCTACAAAAAACAGCCTAACGAAGTAGCCTGGAGCAAACTGCGCAAAGCAACTTTCGATGATTTTAAAAAGTCGCCGGATACTTCTATAACCAAAGAAGTTGCCGATAAACTGATTGAGGGCCTTAATAAAGTACCCGAAGGTTTTACCCCACTTAAAAAGGTAGCTAAATACCTGGAGGAAAGAAAGCGCCTTTCGCTGGAAGAAAAGAAACTGGATTGGGCAGCAGCCGAATTAATGGCTTATGGTTCGATACTGTTAGAGGGTCGCGATGTTCGACTTAGCGGAGAAGATGTAAAACGCGGAACGTTTACACATCGCCACGCCGTGCTTACCGATGAGAATACCGATAAAGAATATTGCCGTCTTTGCAATTTAGATGCCGGCAACCAGGGCCGCTTTTTTGTTTACAACAGCCACCTGAGCGAGTATGGCGTGTTGGGTTTTGAGTATGGCTACAGCATGCCAAGCCCCGATGCGCTGGTAATTTGGGAAGCACAGTTTGGCGATTTTACCAATGGCGCTCAAATAATTATAGACCAGTTTATAAGCAGCGGCGAAAGCAAGTGGCAGCGCAGCAGCGGTTTGGTTATGTTATTGCCACACGGCTACGAAGGCCAGGGCCCCGAGCACTCATCGGCAAGGCTGGAGAGGTTTTTAATACAGTGCGCCGAAATGAATATGGTAGTGGTTAATATATCCGACCCTGCCAATTTCTTCCACGCTATGCGCAGGCAAATGCAATGGGAGTTCCGCAAGCCAATGATAGTAATGAGCCCTAAGAGCTTGCTGCGCCACCCTAAGTGCGTAAGCCCGGTTGATAATATATTAAAGGGCGGTTTTGAAGAGTTGTTGGTAGATGACGTAAAAGGCAGTGCCCGCAAAGTGCTGTTCTGCACCGGCAAAATTTACTACGATTTGTTAGAGCGTAAAGAGCGCGATAATATTAAAGATGTGGTAATTGCCCGCGTTGAGCAGCTATACCCTACCCCAATTGATAAAATGGCAGAACTGGTTAACAAGCACAACAAAGCAGAAGTGCTTTGGGTGCAGGAAGAACCGGAAAATATGGGTGCCTGGTATTTTATACTGGCCCGCCTGAACGGAAAAATGGCAATTAAACATGTAGCACGCAAAAGTTCGGCATCGCCGGCCACCGGCTTTAAAAAGGTGCACCTTAAGGAGCAGGAGGCTATTTTGGCTAAGGCGTTCGAGTAGGGGGCGGATTTTAAAAGATATATTGCAAATTCCTCATTATATTGTGTTTCTTTTTACATTCAAGGTAGAGATTAGGAAAGAATATCAATGTGTTATAACAGATGGCAGCATTCGATGAAGAGAATTTTATAGTTTGCAATATTTGTTCTGCTCACAACAGACGCCAACGAATTAATTGTTCGGATTGTAATGGATTTCTAGGATTTCCCAATAGCAATATAATATCAACGCCTTTAGAATTAGAGGCTTTGGAGAAACGATACGAACTGGCTGTTCAATACATTGAGTCAAATTCATTACAAACAGTTGGGGCTATACTAGAAAAGGAACTACTACAAAATGCAAAAGTGGTAATCAATGTGCGATTTAGATTTTTGTTGGTCTGGATTTTGAAAAGTTCTTCTAATTATGCTAACTATTATAAATTATTGTCTGAAGGGAAAAGGGATTTTACCGATATAGAAAATGAGACGAAACGATCACTAGCAGATAGCTGGCTTTTTGCTTCTTACGATGTTTATAAAAACATTTCTTATGCTGCGCTGTCTCCTAACAATGATGGGTTACTAAATTATGGTCGTTACACGGTCGCTTTAAAAGAAGATTTAATCAAAAATAGAACTACTTTCTTGGAAGAAAATTCTTGGACATTTTGTAAGAAATATCTAAGTCATTCAACGCCTCCTAAAGGTTATAGGGCGCTGTGGAATGATAAACATAAATTGGGAATAGTTAAACTTCACAAAGAATTAAAACTGGGCAATACCAAAGATGAAATAGACTCTTTAATTTTACATTCTGGAGTAACCAGACATGATGATGAATTCATTGAAGCGTTTATTTATGGGTCTTTAGGAAATAGTACCATTGAGGTTGTAACTGGTAGTGGCAAGGAACTTGAAACTGATGCGATTGACGGTTTGGCTGGATTGGAAAAAAAGAAAGCCTTACTAGATGTAAAAAGACTTAAGCGCAAGTTAGGTGTTAATTGGATAGAGAGAAAATGAGAATCGAAAAAGTACATATCAGTGGATTACTAAACCAGGCATTAGTGTTTGACGGAAGTGATTATCATTTTTGGGAAGGGTCTGAAAATATTCGTATTGCCTCAAATTATGAAGTTTCATTGTTTCGCAATTTTGCACATGACGTAGAAGAAATTCCAGAAGTTACCAGTCTGAGTCAACTCGCTTCAAAAATCCATTCAGCTTCAGAAAAGGCAGATGCTTTAGATTTAGCTTTGTGTTCCATGGATGCAAATGAAGATAATGAAATAAGAATTGAATCATTGATATTATTGAGTGAATATTTCGAGAGAAATAAGAAGTTGGAAGACGTTGTCACACATAGGTTGTTTTATATAAGTCCACTAGGGGGCGATTTTAATTGTTTCGAAACAGCCGCCCTTGCGAAAGAAATAGGATTAGATGGGTTATCTGAATTATATAGGGTATTAGGAGAAGCTGAGAAATACAGGTTGTTACTTGACAAGAGTATAGATTTTATTCTTCCAGAACATAACAAAAGCAATTATGATACCTATCATTTGAAAATATTGTTAGCTATAAATGGATTATATTCTAAGTTACTCCCAGCGCTTGTTAGTCGTTCATTTAATGAATTTGAAAACAATGTAGTAGCGTTAAGTGTTTCTTGGCAAAACATGAAACTTCCAATTTTGCAACCCGCTGCTTTTTTAAAGAAGCTTGAACATGTTTTTTATAATGATTTGAATAGACCCGACCTGATAAAAAGTGAATCTTCATCAGCCAGCGATTTTTCAGTTTATCAAAGTATTATTGCGAAACTGGTACACTACAAGAACGAGCAGGTACTTCTTTCTAAAAAGAAAAAATTTAAGAGAGGAGCTGGGAGGAAGAGGTCTGACTACGAAATTCTTGTAAAAGTTAATAGAGAATTAAAATGGATTAACGATCAAATTGATAAAGGTGACGAACATGGAATTTGGACTGGGATAACAGAGTTGATGGATTTACAACTAGAGAAAAGTAAAGATGAGCATATTTGCAAAAGTCTCTGTTCTGTTGCTAGCGAAGCCTTGAAATTCGGAAAATTCGATTTGTGTAATCAAGTGCTATCATTAACAGATTATCTTGATTACGAAGATGCGGTCTCATATAATTTGAAGGCTGAAATATTAAAAGATCAGGGGAAATTTGATGAGGCTATTGATTTGTTAGACTTAAGTATTCAGAAATTCCCCAAAAATTTTATTGCTAGAAATAGCAAAGCTGACACTTTTAGATTGCAAGGTAGGCTCAATTTAGCGTTGGAAACTTACGCCAAAACAAGGATAGATTTTCCAGAAGCGGAAGAGTCAATAATTTGTGGAACTGCTTCAGTTTTGAAAGCTCAAGGAAATATAAAAGGGGCTCTCGAATTATATTCAGAGATAAATCAAAGGTATCCTAATAGTCAAATTGCTAGAACAGGGAAGTTGTTTTGTAAAATTTTGTTAGAGGATGTCAGAGAATCAGAACTATTGCAAATAAATGCCGTTCTGCTTTCTGAGGATGATTGGGTTGATTATCATATTTCGGCCATGTACTATTTGCGTAAAGGTATTTACAGCGATGCTTTACGCAGACTTGAAAGAGGTGTGTCAGAATGCAAGATATATCATTGCTTACGTTATTTCCAAGATGCTAATCTTGTAGCAAATTTCTTGTATAACCGTTCTTTAAAAAGTATTGATTCCTTATTAGGAAACATATCACGAAATAGTGCGATGGAATTATTGGAGGCTGATTATTATGGTGATAAAGAGCCCCAGAAAAGCAAAAAAATACTTGAAGAACTAGGTGATAATCAGTACTATGCAATCAAGAAGGGATCTAAATTGATTAAGCAATATTATAAAATTGAAGAAGACTTGCCTAGTGTTACCAAGTTAAAGTTTGAAGAAGAAATGAGGGAAGTATATTGCAATTGTTTAACTTCCTACAATGCATTAGAAAAAATAATAATAAATAATAGTTAAACTGTTCAAAATTCCTTGAACTAAAATTATCTTATTTCTAACAATAGTTAACTGTCCTTTAAATCTACCACATTGCGAGTAATACTTATTGCAATTGTTTTAGCCTTAACATCCTGCCAAGGCAAAACAAATACCTCAACCACCGAACCACCTACCCCGGCCGTGCATATAAAAGAAGAAGCTGTTAGCTATAACGTTGACACTGTAACCCTGAATGGCTTTGTAGCCTACAACGATAGCAGCGAGGCTAAAAGGCCTGTCGTTATTATTGCGCCGGAGTGGTGGGGCGTAAGCGAATACCCTAAAAACCGTGCTAAGCAATTAGCCGAATTAGGTTACCTGGCCTTTGCTATCGATTTTTATGGTAATGGCGCTACCGCCGATAACCCCGATGATGCCGGCAAACTGGCAATGCCTTTTTATAAAGACCCTCAGTTAGCTAAACAGCGTTTTGATGCCGCCCTTGCCAAAATTAAAACTTACCCGCAGGCCGATACTACTAATATAGCTGCTATTGGCTATTGCTTTGGTGGTGGCATGGTGCTAAACATGGCACGCCTGGGCGAAGACTTAAAGGGTGTGGTAAGTTTCCACGGTAGTTTGGTAGGTGTGCCGCCTGTAAAAGGCCAAACCAAAGCCAACGTGCTGGTTTGCCACGGCGAAGCCGACGTATTTGTAAAACCTGAGGAAGTAGCCAAATTTAAAACCCAAATGGATTCGGCGGGTGCAGCATATACTTTTAAAAGCTATGCCAACGCCACCCACGCGTTTACCAACCCTGCAGCCGACGAAAAAGCGGCCAAATTTAAAATGCCCATCGCCTACAACGCCGCCGCTGACAGCGCATCTTTTAAAGATATGCAGCAGTTTTTTGGGGTAATATTTAAATAATAGGTTTTGCGACCCAATATGTAGGGGCACCCCTTGCGGGTGCCCTTTGGAAAATACAGGGCACCCGCAAGGGGTGCCCCTACAAAAATGTCCCATCGTTTAACTAGGTGTATAAAATTTATCGTTTATCCAGTTGTCGGGATTGTCAATTATATAACTGGCAATTTTGTTGTATGACTTTTGGTTGCGAATGATATGCTCATGGTAATTG
>JBGAUW010000033.1:0-42265 GCA_044228435.1 Chitinophagales bacterium | reverse complement strand
GAGTTATTACTGGCATTTACCCAACTACACCATAAGGCAAAGTTCATTCGCAAAAACGATTTGCTGGCTCTATCAAAAAGTTCGGCTGCGGTATTGGCAGCATTGGTAAAGCGTAAAGTTTTTATCGAGTTTAAAATGGAGGTATCGCGCCTGGGCAATTTACAAACAGCCGAAGTAGATTCGCCGGAGCTTAGCCCAGAACAAAAGACTGCGCTCGATGAAATCAACTCCATTTTTAATGGCGATGATGCCTCTGAAACACCGGGCAAATCGGTAGTGCTTTTACACGGGGTAACCGGTTCGGGCAAAACAAATATTTACATCGAGAAGATTAAAGAGGTATTAGCCGAAGGCAAACAGGTGCTTTACCTGCTGCCCGAAATTGCTTTAACGGCACAAATAATAAACCGCCTCCGCAAAATTTTTGGTGTAGGCATTGGTGTGTATCACAGCAAGTTCAATCAAAACGAGCGGGTAGAAATTTGGAACAAGGTTCTCACCGGCGAATACAAAATACTGATAGGTGCCCGCAGCGGTATTTTTCTTCCTTACAAAAACCTGGGGCTGATAATTGTAGATGAGGAGCACGACCAAAGCATGAAGCAGGCCGACCCGGCTCCGCGCTATAACGGGCGCGATGCTTCTATTGTACTGGCCAGCTACTTTAATGCGAAAGTTATTTTAGGCACCGCCACACCGGCGGTAGAAACTTACTATAATGCCGAGAGAGGAAAGTTCGGGCTGGTAACTTTAGATAAGCGCTTTGGTGGCTTAGAGATGCCCGCCATAGAAGTAGTTAATAGCAAAGACGAAGCGAAGTGGAAACGTATGCAGGGCAGCTTTACCAATCAGCTGGTGCAAGAGATAAGCCACGCCCTTAAAAATAAAGAGCAGGTTATTCTGTTTTTAAACCGCCGCGGCTTTGCCAACTACCAGGTTTGCAAAACCTGCAACTACATATACAAGTGCAAAAACTGCGATGTAAGCTTAACCTACCATAAGTTTTCGCACCAGCTTAAATGCCATTACTGCGGCTACTTTGAAAAAGTAGTAGATAAATGTAAAAGCTGTGGTGCTATCGATTTGGATATAGTGGGCATGGGCACCGAAAAAATAGAAGATGAAATTGCCGAGCTGTTTCCAACGGCAAAAATTAGCCGCCTGGATTATGATGCGCTTAAAACCAAACATGGCTATGCCAAGGTGATTGCCGAATTTGAAAACCGCGAGGTAGATATTTTGGTGGGCACCCAAATGGTAACCAAGGGGCTGGATTTTGACCACGTTAGTTTGGTGGGCATTATTAATGCCGATCAGTTGATTCATCACCCCGGCTTCAAATCGCACGAGCGCGCCTTTCAGTTAATGCTACAGGTGGCAGGCCGCGCGGGACGCAAAAACAAACAGGGCAAAGTGCTTATACAAACCGCCGACCCTGCACATCAGGTTATTTATAATGTAGTACATAGCGCTTACCAGCGCATGTATAAAACCGAAATACGCAATCGCACGCAGTTTCAGTATCCGCCATTTACCCGCATAATTGAAATAACACTACGGCATAAAAACGTGCAGACTATAGAGCAAGGGGCGCTGTTTTTAGCTAATGAGTTGCGTAAAATAACCAAAGCAAAAGTGCTGGGGCCCGCTATTCCGTTTGTTTCTAAAATAAACAACTACTACATCCGCGAAATACTGGTTAAAAACAACCCGCAGGTAAACCTGGTGCACACCAAGCACATGCTGCAACAGGTGTTAGATAAAATGAAAACTATTGCCGCCCTAAAAAGCGTAGATGTATATATTGATGTTGACCCTTAAGGCTGTATTTGGCTGTTAGATTCTCCTCCTTCGCCGCTACCGCGGCGGTATTCAAGGAGGAGTGGTCGAGCGAAGTGAGACCGAGGTGGTCGCATTTACCGCAAACCTATAGCACTTACTATCTCAACCTATCCATACTCCTAATCGTCTCTTCATCCTTACGTATATAGGCAAAAGCAAGAATTTCGAAAACAATGGCTACTAACGAGAATAAATTCCACTTGCGTAAAATTACATCACCCATAAAAATTTTCGTTTGGTATTTATAAAAAACAAAAGCCTGGGCCGATACTATAAATATGATAGCAAACCAACATAACAGCATTTGAAGACTCCTGTTTTTATAAAGAAAAATAGCTATCAGGCTAAACCCGGCACCAATACCTGCAAAAATAAGGTTGAACATATAGCGGTAAGGCTGGTCCATAAAAGGCAGGGTATGGGTTACATCAAATCCATTAATTGAATCGCTAAACTTTCCGTTTTCAACAGTTATCAGGGGCAGGTATAAGTATAAGCCAATAGCCACAATTGCCAAAAACAGAAAAACAGTTTGTATTCTTTGTATCATACTAGTATTTTGAAAAGTTATTTTTGATGCGTAAACCAACAAGATTTATACTAAAAACCAAAACTATTTTTTAAACCTTTGGCTTTCGCCCCTGTTACAAAAATTAACAGAATCAAACAGTCAAAATTATTTTAAGCTATGGAAGCCTTTATTGTAGATGCGATAAGAACGCCGATAGGCAAATTTAATGGCTCGCTAAGCGGCGTTAGGCCCGATGATTTAGCCGCCTTAGTAATTAAAGAATTAACCAAACGAAATGCCGCCTGGCTGGATGTTGCCGCTATTGAAGAAGTTATTTTAGGGGCCGCCAACCAAAGCGGAGAAGATAACCGCAACGTGGCCCGTATGGCCGCTTTGCTAGCAGGTTTGCCCGTAGAGGTTAGCGGGGTTACCGTTAACCGCCTTTGCGCCTCGGGGTTACAGGCCATTGCCGATGCCAGCCGCGCTATTAAATTAGGCGATGGCGATATATACATTGCAGGGGGCACCGAAAGCATGACCCGCGCACCGTTTGTGCTCTCCAAAGCAAGTGCAGGGTTCGACCGCGCACAGCAAATGTTCGATACCGTGCTGGGCTGGAGGTTTACCAATAAAAACTTTTCGAAAGAAACCACTTATAGCATGGGAGAAACTGCCGAGAACGTGGCTAAAAAATGGAACATCAGCCGCGAGGAGCAGGACACCTTTGCGCATGCTTCGCAACTTAAATACCAACTGGCTTATAAAGAGAGTAAATTCAATTATGAAATAGTACCGGTAGAGGTAGATAAGGGAAAAGAAAAAGTGCTGTTTACTACCGATGAGCATCCGCGCCTTACGCCGGTTGAAGATTTGGCTAAATTAAAGCCAGCCTTCATAAAAGATGGTACTGTTACGGCTGCTAACTCTTCCGGCATTAATGATGGAGCAGCAGCCACCTTAATAGTAAGCGATGCGGTGGTAAAACAATATAATCTTAAGCCTATGGCCCGTATAGTAGCGGTAGCCGCTGCCGGGGTAGACCCTGCTTATATGGGCATTGGGCCGGTACCTGCTACGCGCAAAGCATTGCAGCGCGCAGGCCTGCAGGTTTCCGATTTAGGTTTGGTTGAATTGAATGAAGCCTTTGCGTCGCAATCAATAGCCTGCATGCGCGAATTAGGTTTAGACCCTAACATAGTGAATGTAAATGGTGGTTCTATAGCTATTGGCCACCCGCTAGGCTGCAGTGGTGCGCGCATTTCTACCACCCTGCTACACGAAATGAAACGCCGTAATGTGCGCTATGGCCTTGCCACTATGTGCATTGGCGTCGGGCAGGGTTTGGCAATAATTTACGAAAACACGAACTAATCTAAGCCATACAAATTTAGATTTTGGCAATCCTAAAACAAAATGTCATGGTGAGCGTAGTCGAACCATATTCTCTTAAATATCCTTCGACTACGCTCAGTTTGACATCGTCTTTTTTATTTTAAAACTATACTGACACAACCCTAACCAAACCCTTGCGCTACTTCCTTCACCTTTGTTACGATGGCACTAATTACTGCGGCTGGCAGGTTCAATCCAATGCACCCAGTGTGCAGCAAACCATTAACGAGGCCCTGCAAAAATTGCTTGGCCACCATATAGCCAGTATGGGTTGCGGCCGCACCGATACCGGTGTGCATGCCAAAGATTTTTACATGCATTTTGATGCCGAAAACCCTATTGAGGATAAGGTAAACTTTCTGTTCCGCCTTAATTGTGTGCTGCCCGACGACATTACCATTTTTAAAATTATCGACGTGGCCGATAAAGCGCACACCCGCTTTGATGCCACCGAAAGAACCTACGAATACTATGTGCACTTCGATAAATCGCCCTTTATAAAAAAGTATAGTTTTTACCAGGGCTTTTACCAAATTGATTGGGACAAGGTAAATGAGGCAACTACTTTTTTAAAAGGCATAGAAGATTTTACTTCCCTCTGCCTGCCCAGTGTAGATTTTAAAACCAACATTTGCCTGATAAAAGAAGCGAAGTGGGATATTTTACCTGCACAACATTTAATACTAAAGCATTTCGATTTTAACGATACCAGCACACCGCTTTCAACCTCTTTTGATAGGAAGCCCGGCGAAATTTTACGGTTTACCGTAACCAGCAACCGCTTTTTAAGGGGCATGATTCGCAAAATAGTGGGCACCGTATTAATGGTGGGCAAGGGAAAAATCGAACTCGATGACTTTAAACAGGTAGTTGCTGAAAAAAGAGACTTCAAAATCCATTACCTGGCTCCGCCCAACGGGCTTTTCCTTACCAAAATAAGGTACCCCTACATTGATTGAACCGATTAAATTCGCAGCCTGAATGAAAGAGGAAAAGAAACCGTTTTTAGATTTTAATTTATTAAGCCGCATAATAAGCCTGGCCGACCCGTATAAGCTGGTGTTTTACTCATCTATGTTTATGTCGGTGTTGCTGGCAGTACTTTCTATTGGCCGCCCGCTTATTATTATTTACGCTACCGATCATTACATAACCGATACCTTTTTTGATATAGAAAACTTAAAACGTGCCACTTTATGGATGGTTGTGCTGCTGGTGGTGGAGTCTGTTTTACGTTATACCTTTAACTATATAACCGCCTGGTTAGGGCAAAGCATAGTGAAAGATATGCGCGTAAAGGTTTACAACCACCTCATTCATTCGCGCTTAAAATATTTTGATGTAAACCCGATAGGCACATCTACTACCCGCACTATTACTGATATTGAAGCCATTAACGATACCTTTAGCGAAGGGCTTATAAGTATAGTAGCCGATATACTTACTATTATAACCGTAGTAGGCGCCATGCTATACGTAAACTGGAAGGTGGCTCTGGCCAGCCTTGCTGTGTTGCCCGTATTGCTATGGTTTACCCGCTGGTTTCAGGAAGGGGTAAAAAAGTCTTTCCAGGAAGAGCGCACACAGATATCCAGGCTGAATGCATTTTTGCAGGAGCGTATTACCGGTATGCGTATCATCCAAATTTTTGCTGTTGAAGAGAAAGAGAAACGCAAGTTTGAAGAGATTAATACCGCCCTGCGCGAAGCTAACATCAGGGGCATTTGGTATTACTCCTTGTTTTTTCCGGCAGTGGAAGTTTGCCTGGCTGTAGCTATAGGCTGCATGGTTTGGGTTGCTTCGCAACAAATACTAACCGGCGGTGTATTTAACCAAAACCCGTTGGATATAAAGGGAGTGGGTATTATTTCGGGCTTTCTTTTACTTATAAATATGCTCTTCCGTCCCTTACGTTTTATTGCTGATAAAGTGAACGTTATACAGCGGGGCATAATAGCCGCCGAGCGGGTATTTAAGCTGATTGATAAGGACGAGTTTATTCCAAACAAAGGCACTTATGCGCCCGAAACTATTGCCGGCAAATTAAGCTTTGATAAAGTATGGTTTGCTTACAGCGAAGATGATTATGTATTAAAAGATGTATCGTTCGAATTGAAAGCAGGCGAAACCATGGCCATAGTGGGAGCCACCGGTTCCGGTAAAACCTCTACCATCTCTATACTCGGCAGGTTTTATGACATACAAAAAGGCGCTATTAAAGTAGATGATGTAAATATTACCGACTATGAACTTTCGGCACTTCGCTCAAAAATGAGCGTGGTATTGCAGGATGTATTTTTGTTTGCAGGCAGCGTGTTCGAAAACATAACTCTGCGCAACGAAAACATAACCCGCGAGCAGGTAATACATGCAGCAAAACTGGTAGGTGCACACGGCTTTATAGAGCGCCTGCCCGGCGGCTACGACTATATGGTAATGGAACGCGGGGCAACCCTCTCTATGGGGCAGCGCCAGCTTATTTCGTTTGTAAGAGCATTAGTATTTAACCCCAGCATTTTGATACTAGATGAGGCCACCTCTTCCATCGATAGCGAGAGCGAAGCGTTAATTCAAACGGCTATTGAAACATTGGTTAAGGGCAGAACATCGATTGTTATTGCGCACCGCCTCTCTACCATCCGCCATGCACATAAAATTATGGTGCTTAATAAGGGCGAGCTAAAAGAGTTTGGCACACACGAAGAATTGCTGGCCATGAACGGCTATTACAAGAAATTGTACGATATGCAGTTTATTAAACAGAAAGAGGCAGCGTAGCCTCTTAGGTTGTAAAGATTATCAGATTACATGAAGTGCTTTAATAAACGCACTTCTTCTTCATTTAAAAATCTCCAGCGGCCGCGCGGCAAATCTTTTTTGGTAAGGCCGGCAAAGTATACGCGGTCAAGCTTCTCAACTTCGTAATCTAAGGCCTCAAACAAGCGGCGTATAAAGCGGTTTTTACCTGTATGTATCTGTATTCCTACTTCCGCCCTGTTTTTAGCATTCGGGTAAGCAATCTCATCTACTTCGGCAATGCCATCTTCCAATACTACACCACCTTCGGCTATTTTATCAAAGTCTTCTTTACGCAGCTTTTTATCCAACACCACATGGTAAACCTTTCTTACTTCTGTGCTGGGGTGGGTAAGCTTTTGTGCCAGTTCACCATCGTTCGTAATCAGCAATACACCGGTAGTGTTTCTGTCCAATCTACCCACTGGGTATAAGCGTGGCTTCTCAATCGATTTTATTTGTTCAAAAGCGCCACGTAAAAGTTCCATTACAGTGCGGCGGTCTTTTTCGTCCTTTACGGTAGTTATAAAGTCTTTAGGCTTATTCAGCAGCAGGTAGTACTTCTTTTCCAGCGAAAGCTTTTTGTTATCAAACTCCACCTTATCCTTCACCTTCACTTTGTAGCCCATCTCTTTCACTACTTCGCCATTCACCTTCACGCGGCCTTCCTTAATCAATTCATCAGCAGCGCGGCGCGAAGCTACACCCGCATGAGACAGATACTTGTTCAGTCTTATCTCATCTATTACTTTCTGCTCCTGCGTGTAAATGTTGTCCTCATCATCATCTACCTCTTTGCTCTTGGTAGTGCCATACTTTTTAGTAAGGCCTTCCTTAGCAGGTTTAGCGGCAGCATCTTTAAACTCACTCTTCTCGGCCTTTTTCTTTTTATCGAATGCCGCAGTGCGCTCAAACATTTTTTTTGCTGCTGCTTCTAATACAGGATTGCCGCTTCGCTTCTTCTTATCCAAACCTTTGTAGGGAATAGAAGATTTTTTGCTGTCGCGTTTGGGGCCGTTATCGGATGATTTTTTCTGCACGGAGTAAATATAGAAACACTTACGAGTTGTTTGGTACTGTTCGCTATTATTTCAGCTCAACCGAAATAATTTCCACACGGCGCTCAACAGCAGCGGCGGGGTTATAAACTGAATTTGGTTTGTCTTCGCGGTTATCGCTAATGTTCTTTGCCGCAGTTTCTTCACCTAACGATTCTGTTTTTAAAGTTAAACTACCACTGCCAATATAAGGCAACAATATACCATCACGATAATGGAAGAAGTAATTACGCAGCGAAGCCACACGGCGATAACCCAGTTTAACATTATACTCGTTAAAGTTAAGCGGACTGCAATAACCCTTTATTGTTATATCTAATTTATTGCCCTGCTGCAATAGGTCCAATAACTGCGCGCTAAACGCTACCAGGTTATAATAACCTAAATCAACTTTATCGCTAAACAGCTTCCGTATTTCTTTAGCACCATTTTCTCTGTCGGCCTTTGGCAAGCTTTTAGGGTATTCGCGCTCATACTCATAGCGTTGTGCAGCATAAGCCTCATATGTTTGTCGGTAATCCAGCCTGGTTGTGTCGTTCAAAGTTTTTGCATCGGGCTCATCATTATGAAAATACAATTGCACGGGCAGCAACTGCCTTACTTTCTTAATTCTGTCATCAATAAACTTCGGTGGTGCTACTACAGCCCTTACTTCGGTAGTGGTTGCTGAGTCGCGCATAACCAATGATGGCGTATCGGCTTTTGTTATTGCTGGCGTATCAATTACCGTTACAACTTTAGGCGTATCTACCTTAATTGCAACAACTGGGGTATCGCGCCTTGTTACCTTAACACCAGTATTATATGCATATATATCGTTACAGCAAGTTTCAGCCTCAATAAAGTAAGAACCCTTACGGTTGCTGGTTATATAGGCTCTTGAGTTATCTACCGCTTTTGCGTAGTACAAATCATTCTGTGGGGTGTTAATCGGCTGCAATAAGTTTTTAGGGGTGGTCCAGGTAGCATCTGCTCCTGTGGTTTCAAAGATATCGTAGCCACCAAATCCATAATGCCAATCGCTGCTAAAGTATAGCTTGTTAGTATTAACATCGTAAAAAGGCGTTATCTCGTTGCCCTGTGTATTTACTTTATCGCCTGCATTAACAGCCTGACTATAGATACCATCTTTGCCTAACTTACTTAACCATATATCCATGTTGCCCTTACCACCTTCGCGGTTGCTGGCAAAAATTAAAGTTTCGTTACCGGCACCATCGTAGGCAATAGCGGGTTGCGTATTGGTTGAAGCGGGGTCGTTTACTTTATCGCTTAGCTTTTCGGCAGGGGTCCATTTAAAATCCTGATACTTGGTTACATATATATCGCAACGCGTGGTACTCTTATCTTTTTGCTCGCATTGGGTAAAGTAAAACTTCTTCGAATCGGGCGAATAAACGCCATTGCCAATATTCAATTCAGCACTCGTACCATTCGGCGTGTAAATAGCTTCGGGGTTAGGCGGTTGATTATAAATGCGCACCAGGTATTTTTCATTCTTCTTATCTCCAATGTTTCGTAGTGATGAAAACTGAATCTTATCCGGAAAAACGTGCATGGCATTAAACTCCGATTGTGGGGTATTTACATCCTTGCCCAGGTGCTCAATCTTAATTGAATCTATTTTTTGTGCATGGTCTTTAACCCAGGAACAGGCTTCAATTTCCTGTTGTGCCTTGGCATAGTAGTAATCCTTCTTGCGGTACTTGGTCTGAAACCGGTGAAACAGCTTTTGGGCTTCTTCACATTTACACTCGCAAGTATTGCGCAATACCTCGCCCAGCCAAAATATCGCCATTGGGTATTGGTTGGACTTATCTAATTTTATTACGGCACGGTAGCCAAAGCTGCTACCATCCAAATCATTAAACATACGGCAGGCCTCGGCATACTTAAAGTTCAATTCAACATTCTCTTCATCTTTAAAAAGTGCATCACGGTAGTATTGCGATGCTGCATAGTAATCACCCTCCTCTACCTTTTTATCGCCGGCCTTGGTAAGTTGGGAAGCAGTTTGAGAGAATGACGACTGACAATTGACGATTGACAATAGCAATACAAAAACTACCGTTATGATATAATAGGGCAGTGTTTTCTCTTTCACCTTTAACTTTTCACCTTTGATGCTCATCATAAAAACGCCGGACATACCGCTCCCGGTTTATTTATCTTTTTCACTTTGGCTAAAATGTAAATCACACTCACCTCGAAACCTCCGTTATAACGGCTGGCAGCGCTCAACTTCGAAAAGTTGATATCGTAACTTAAGTTAACCTGCAGGTTGTCGTAATCCATACCGGCAAATAGCCAGCCTGCATCTACACTGCGGCCATAGCCACCCAGGTTAAGCGCTACCGTATGGCCCGATTTTGGAGCTATATAATATTTAACGTGTGCCCCGTAATCAATCTCATATTTCGAATCCTGCATTTGCCACATCAATTCGGGCACAATATCTACCCGCTTCGACACTTTCACCTGTGCTCTTGTATGTATGGTATAACGTGGGTTTAGTTTAACCGAATTATCGTTATAAAAAGTTTGTTTTGGCTGGGTTAAATGCACCGCACTAAAACCGATGGTAACATTAGTTCGCTCAGCTTTTGTCCATTTATAAGCAATGCCGGTTCCTAAGTCGAAATAGTTAAAGCGGCTGCGGGCAAAACTTTCATCTACCTGCGTATTAGGGTCAAACACATCACCATTCCATTGATTATCAAAGTTCAGCTTACTGTAGTTGATGTTGCGGTTTATAACGCCAAACTGCAGACCTAAACTAAGCGCATGCTTATGTTTTTTATCGAGTGCTTTAATGTACGAAACCGATAGTGCTGTATTAAGCGATGTAAAACGCGAATCGCCTGCTCTATCGAAAAAGAAAACCAGCCCGGCACCAATGCGGTCACCATTCTTAAGGGTGGCAAAATTCATATCGGCCGATAGCGAAAACGTATTGTATTTAACCGGTACACTTGGCCACTGGTTTTTGTAATTGCCTACAAAGCGATAATCGCCATCAAACAAATTGGTATTGGCCGGATTTTGATTAAGCGGAGAAAAGTTGAATTGAGAGAAGTGGATATCCTGAGACGAAACACGGAAGACACAAGATAAAAGACACAAGACTAACAGCAGCGCCCGTAAGGTGCGCTTCCTGTAACCTGTTTTTTTGTTCCTCCTTTCTTTCATTGTATTGTCTATTATCTAACGTCTTGTGTCTTATGTCTCCTCAAATGCCTATAGTCTAACCTCTTGTGTCTATTGTCTATCTAATTAGCGTTACATTACCTTTAAGCTCAAACTTTTGGCCTCCCAGGCAATCGCCTTCTGCATACCATCCAAATACAGCCGGGTCTATTTTTTTACCCTTAAAGGTTCCATCCCACCCTTTGGTAATATCTTTTGTTTCAAACATTTTTTGCCCCCAACGGTCGTATATGGCAAAGTATAAACGCGTTACATTATTTGCGCGCACATACAACACATCGTTTTTACCATCGCCATTCGGCGAAAAAGCGTTCGGCACATAAATATTTGATTGCTCACACGGCGTTTGCTCCAGGTATACCCATACAGTATCTGTTTTAGCGCAACTGTTTTCATCGCGCACCTGTACCACATAATATTGCGAACGCTTTGGTGATGCCACCGGGTTTACAATATCGGTTGCACTTAAAGTAGAATCTGCGTTCCACATCAGCCAGATGGCATTTACCGAATCGGCTAACAACTGAGAGGTTTCGCCCGGCTTAATAGTATCAGGGTTTGCTGTTGCAGTAACATTTGGGGCGCCCGCAAACACCTGCACTCTTACCGAATCTGTGTAAGTGCAACCCAGTGCATTGGTGCCGGTTACATAAAAAGTAGTGGCCTGCGTTACCGATACAATAGGGCTTGCCGTAGAATCTCCACTTATAATATAGGCATCGGGGCTCCAGTTATATACCAGGCCGGTGTCGTTCTTTAAATCTTGAACACGCAAAGTAACATTACTATTAGAACACACTATACTTTCGCCGGTAGCAATCAACGAATCGCGCAGCACGTTTACGGTTTGCAAAATTGAGTCGCTGCAAACCGCATTAGATACCTGTAACAAATACGTGGTGGTATCGTTAGGGAAAGCTAACGGGTTTGATATAGTTGAGTTGCTAAGTGAAGATGCAGGCTGCCATAAATAGGTTAAAACCGAATCGCCCGAGGCAAAGCCAAGTTGTGCGCTATCGCCACTACAAACTGTAACCGGTGGTAAGGAATAGAGTGTATCGCTTAATAAAACAAGCTGTTTAGTCACCGAATCAACCTTGTTGCACGAGTTGCTGTTGCTTACTATTAAAGTGATGTTGTATACATTACCCTGCCGATAAATGTGCACGGGATTTTGTTGCGTTGAACCAGTGCCGTCTCCAAAGCGCCATACATAGGTAGCGCCGGCCCCTGCATTACCGGTGCTTATAAACTCGGCAGTATCGGGTATACACCCCGAAGGCGGAAGAATAAAATCTGCATCGATTAAAACCGAAGGCGGCACAGAAACACGAACCGAATCAGAGAAAGAGCAGCCCTGTGAAGTTTGCACCGTTACATAAAAAGTAGTGTCGGTAGTAACTACCGCTAAAGGGTTTGCAGTAGTTGCACCGGCCACAATTAAGCCAATCGGGGTCCAGCTGTAATTGGTAAAAGTAGCACCACTGCTGCTGCTTGCCGAAAGCACAATAGTATCGCCACCACAATCGGGTGTAGTAGAGGTTACCGTTAGGTCATCGGTTGTAACCAGCACACGCTGGTAGAAAGTATCTACACAAACGCCATTGTTTAACAATAACAGATAAGTGGTTGTTATAGTGGGCGACGCTACAGGGTTTGAAACATTTGCCGAACTTAGTGTGCCAGCCGGCGACCATTGATAAGTAAGGGAACTATCGCTATTAGGCGGAATACCAATTTGAACAAACTGGCCGCGGCAGATAGTAGCAGGCTGTAGGGTATCATTTCCGTTGCCTCCTATTACAAAAATCTTTTTGCTTATGGTATCGGCACCATTGCAACTACCGGGGTCGTTTATTATAAGGCGCACATCGTATAAACCGGTTTGCGCATAGGTATGTGTAGGGTTGGTGAGCGTAGAAGTTCCTCCATCGCCGAAAGTCCAGCGATATGTTGGCGACAATACTGAAGTGCTTTGATTGGTAAAAGGCACCGGCAGGTTTAAACAGGCATTAGGAAAGGTAAAGTCGGCCAGGCAAATAGGCAAATCCAAATCAAACTTAAAAACGGCATTGTTACAGTTGTTGGAGTTGTTTGTATTAGAAACAGCTCCGGCGGTTGTAGGGAAATCATCGTTGCTTCCGCAACCGGCACACACGCTTTGATATACCATTCCCTTTCTATCAAAGCGGCTGGTACCACCGTCAACGTGCTCTTCGCTAATACCACCGCCCATAAAAGTTGCATAGGTAAGTGCGCTGGCATCATCCTTCATTACCATCAGGTAAAAATCCTGCCCATCGGTAGTGGTTTTAAATGCGTTACCGGTAACATCAAGCCCCAGCGTACCACCGGTTCCACCTACAATATTATTTACCCCCTGGCTACCCCAACCGCAGGCATAAATGTTGCTGCACACGTCCACCAAAAATGCAGTAGGCGAAATGTCAGTTACACCCAGGCCTCTTCCGAACGAAGTAGACCATATAAGGCTGTCTAAAGATTCGCTGAGTTTCGAAATAAATTGGCCGCCATTTACTTTGTTATAAGTTGCGTTTTTAATGTACTGGCTGGCTGAATTATCTACCTGCCCCAGCACATACACATTGTTGGCGCGATCTAAATCTACAAAGTATATCTGATCGTAATCGCCGTAGCCATAATAGGTAGAGGCTATTTGCGTTTGCCCGTTTTTATTGATGTGTGTAATGAACCCATCGCAGGTGCCGCCACCAAAACTATTTTGATAAACGCCGCTGGTAACCGGAAAGTTGGTAGAGATAGTGCCACCCGAAACAAACAAATTCTCATCACCATCTACGGCTACAGAGTAGGCTGCATCATCTTCACTGCCACCAAAAGTGGTGCTCCATATCATGGTGCTAAGGCTGGCGTCCATTTTAAAAATACAGGCATCCATTCCGCCCCCAAAGGTGCTTTGAAAGGTACCGGCTGTGCGCGGAAAGTTGGCCGACCGGGTACAAGATGCTATATAGATGTTATTATTCTTATCAATCTCTATTTCGCCGCGCACCTCATCGGCATAGTTATGGCGTAAAAAGCCAGGGCTGGCATACGGCTGCCCGGCACGATAGTTAAGTCCATCATTACCGCTACCACCTACGTAAGTAGATGAAAGTAATTGTGAACCATCTACACTTATGCGCGATACAATTATATCGGAGCCTCTTTTATAATGCGCCGCTATACCATCCCATACACCTGGGTCGTTACCGCCATTGTAAGTAGTATCGTAAGCACCGGTTGTTACAGGGTAGTTAGAGCAATCGGTAGTGCCCAACACATACAGCTCATCTTTCGAATTGGCTATTAAGCTATGCGGTAAATCCTGACCAAAGCCGCCTAAATAAGTAGAATAAATGCGCTGCGTTCCGTCGGCAGAGTATTTCGTAATACTGATATCATCGCCGGGGTAAGTTCCGCCACCGCTAAAGGTAATGGTAGAGCCGCCCACATACGTCATAATATAATGACCGGTTACCAATGGATAACCCACCCCAAAAGCCGAACCCGCACCAAAGGCATTGCCTTTTGTATCGTAGGTGGCTGAATAGCCAAAGTTATCTACGGTAGAACCGGAATAGGTTGAAAATACAAGCGTAGGGTCTATAAACAGTTTTTCATTTTTATTGTAGCCTTCTGGAAAAATATAGGTCAACTCATTTCCTTTTAAAACAAACCGGCAGGCAACTTCTGTTTCTTTGTTTTTAATTAGCTGATAGGCATAAGGTTTTAAATCCATTACATCGCCTACAGCGGTTTTTATTTTCAGATTACCCTGCTCGTCAATAACCAAACCATCGGTGCCTTCAAAACTAATGCGCAATTGGGATGCATCGGTATTTTTTGCCACCTCATACACATACTTTACCGATTGTTCTTTTGATGAAATTTTTAAATCGATACCCGGATACAGGGTTGTGTAATTCAACTCCATAAACCCCTTTACCTTACCGGCCCACTTACTTTTATCGTTACCAATAAAGTAATTAAAGTACTCGCTTATGGGTTCATCTCCTTTCGACTTCACAACACCCGATGCACCCTCAAACTTCATTTTAAAAGCATGAAAGTTTAGACTGTAATCAATGGTAGGGGTATAGTTTTCCAACCGGTGGTGGTCGCCTTTAATGCGTAGTATATCTCGGGGGTCGAACAGGTTAAACGTAACTGCGTTTTTTTCAAAAAAAATGGCCCCGTTTTTAATCTCGGCTTTATACAGAATGTTATTCTCCCACTGGCCTTTATTCTCCTTAAATATTACCTGGCGGCACGATACGCATGCACTACCGGCAAAAGTGCTGGTGGCAATTAACGTTAGTAAGAAAATAAGGGTAGCAATTTTTCTCATCCAATACTATTTACCAAAGTAAACAAAAGTATTTAATTAAGAAGAGTATAGATTACGTAATAAGGTTGGAAGGTAAGGGCCTAAAACAGTAAATTATTGTTCGGTTTCTTCTTCGGCAGTTGTGTTGGGTGCTGCTGTATCCTCGGCAGGCGCATCTTCAACAGGCTCAATCACTACAGGAGTTTCAGTTTGGTTTCCGTCAGATATTACTTCGGGTACTTCGCCCACGGTGTTAGCATCAGGCTGTGGCAATACATCCTTTAGTTTAGGCAATTCGGCTGTGGAATTGATGCCGAAGTAATCCAAAAAGTTTTGGGTCACTTTATATAGAATAGGCTTGCCGGGCGCATTCTCCATGCGGCCGCTAATTTCAATCAACTCTTTTTCCAGCAGTTTTTCTACCGAGTAGTTACAATCTACCCCCCTTATTTTTTCGCACTCACCCTTAGTAATAGGCCCACGGTAGGCAATTATAGATAGCGTTTCGAGCGCTGCGGTAGAAAGGCGTTTCTTTTCCTTCTGCCCAATAAAAGCAGCTACGGTATTGTAATATTCAGGTTTGGTAAAAAACTGGTAGCCCCCGCCTATTACGCGTAGTTCAAAGGCATAAATATCGCTCTTAAATTTTTCGTGTAAGTCGTTTAATACCGACTCCACCATCGCGGCATCGGGGCCTGCACCCGGAAAAGCTTTTGCCAATACCGAAACTATATCCTCTTTAGTAACAGCTACTTCGCTGCTAAAAACAAGGGCCTCGATATGTTGGTGAAGATTTTCCATGGGTTTAACTGCAATATACTACTTATCTTCAAGGGCTGCTGCACCACCCACAATTTCCAAAATTTCTTTGGTAATTGCTGCCTGGCGTTCGCGGTTGTATTGTATTTTAAGGCTGCGGATAAGTTCGTTAGCGTTATTAGTTGCTGCTTCCATAGCCACCATACGCGCTCCGTGCTCCGATGCATTGGTATCAAGTATAGCCTTAAACAATTGGGTGTTCAATATTTTAGGAACCAACTCCTCTAACAACTTCTCTTTCTCTGGTTCGAAAATATAATCGGCCTTGGTTTTGCTTGCTTTGCCTTGTGCAGGGGCCACCGGTAAAAAGCGCTCAATCATAAAATGCTGGCTGGCAGCATTGATAAACTTAGCGTATACCAGTTCAATTACATCATATTTTCCTTCCACAAAGTCCTTCATCAAGCCTTCCGATATCACTTTCGAGCCTTCGAAAGATAAAGAAGCCATAAAACTTGTATGGTCGGTAATAAACTTAAGTTCGCTATCCTTCTTAAAAAAGTCGTATCCCTTTTTACCAATGGTTAAAAAGGTAATGCCGCCTTTCTTCTTTGTTTCAGGGTATGTATCGGTAATTACACGTCGGGCCGTTTTAATCAGGTTGCTGTTAAAACCGCCTGCAAGACCTTTATCAGAAGTAACCAATACCACCAACACCTTTTTTACTTCGCGTTGAGTGTTAAAAGCCAAAGAGCTTCCGCCTTCCATACCGCTCATAATGTTGCTAAGTATTTCGCTCAGTTTTTCAGAGTACGGGCGCATTTGCAAAATGCGGTCCTGCGCACGCTTTAATTTACTGGCGGCTACCAGTTTCATAGCCTTGGTAATTTGCTGAGTGGTATTAACACTACCTATTCTAATCCGTACTTCTTTAAGGTTAGCCATAATTCAATTAGCAGTTATAGGTTGGCCGGTTATTACAAAACCTACATTTTTTATGCAGTTTAGGGCAATTCGGCCATCTTATTAAAAAATTGCGCGGCAAAAATAGAAGAATACAGCACAGAAACAAGGAATAACAAGGATATTAGCTGCCATTTAGGGGCTCCTGCGCACTACCTGTCAAAATGCCCGTAACGTGAAACATAAAAAACTAAAAACCAAGCCTTTATCTCACAAAAATCTTTTTATGCACCACCTTGTTTCCATCGCTAACCTCTGCTACATAAGCCCCTGTAGCAATTTCGCGCGATAGTGTTACCTGCGGCCCCTGTACACTATTGTTAGCATACACTTTTCTTCCGCTAAGGTCGTAAACCGTTACATTTTTAATGAGCATGGTTGCAGGCGCCCAACGCAGAACGGTTTCTCCCGTATTCTGGTCATAAAAGCTATAAAGCATCAAGTTTTCATAATCAGGTGCAGTTATATCAGTTGAAAGGACCTCTAAAATGTTAGATAAAGAAGATGAGTATCCATCTGTTTTAGAGGGAACACAACCCAAAGGATTCGTTATCTCTACCTGGTAATAAACAGGAGGTGATGGCGGGGTTAAATCGACATAAGATAAAGTGCCCGGCCCCAATTGAGTTAACTGGCTAAGGTTAGTTGGACTGCTACCCCTGTAAACGGTAACTATAGAACCAGTAACCCCAACATAAGGTGTCCAGTTAAGCTCCATCTGGTTATTTCCATTTAAACCATAGGTTAAATACATGGTTTGGTGTGCTGCACTTTTGGTCGATTCGCCACAGGCATCAATAGTGCTTATGGCATACTTTTCACTTTGGTTTGCAGCGTTGGATTGGGCATCTTCATACGTACTAAAATCAGCAAAAGCCTGTTGGCGGATAAGTTGAAACTGGCCTGCTATTTCTTTATAAATTCTGAACGAATCGATGCCTGCGCCATTGGTTTTTTGCCATACCACTACATTTTTACTGGTAGTAGGGTTTAGGCTTACTATACAAATTTGTTGACCGCTAAAGCCGGTGGCTGTATTTACAACCTGCGCATCGGTATAGCTACAACCATCGGTACCCGTTACACTTACACTATAGGTGCCGCTTTGCAATACTGTAATAGAAGAAGACGCAGAACTGTTGCTCCATTGATAATTAGTAAAGCCACTACCCGCATTTAACGTTACGCTGTCGCCGGTACAAAAGTTGGTTGGGCCACTGGCTGTGATTTGGTAATTACTGATAGATGGAGTAGTTACAGTTACCACTTCGCTATCGGTAAAGGTGCAGCCAGACGAGTTGGTAACGGTAACCGAATAAGTTCCGCCCTGCGTAACCGTTATTTGAGAGGCACTGCTGCTGTTGCTCCAGTTATAGGCTGTAAAGTTAGCCCCGGCATTTAAAGTTACGCTACCACCCTGGCAAAAAGTTGTTGGGCCGCCTGCGGTAATTTGAACGCCACCGGCACCTATAGTGTAAGTAACATTATCGGTAGCGGTGTGGTTGGCACCATCGGTTACGGTAACCGAAAAAGTGCTGTTTTGTGTAAGCGTAGTGCTTGGGTTGGCGCAGCTATTACAAATTAAAGTGTTACCTGTACTACTCCAGTTATAAGTATATGGCCCCTGGCCGCCATTTAAACTAACACTTAAACTAATCGGTGCATTAACGCACGATATCTGGTCGGCGCCCAGATTGGCTGTAAAAACAGTTGTAGTGCAAGCTGTTAAATTAGCTGCACTTGCCGAGGTATCAACGTTAGCACAAGGCCCCGATGGTGTTTTAACACGCTGAAATAATTTTATACCTATTTGGTCTACCAGGTTTGCAGGTACCGACAGAGGGCTGGCCTGGCCGTTTATCCATATTTTTAAAGTAATAGCAAACTTATACTGGCCTGCTGTATCATTAGTAGTGCCGCTGATAGTTAAGCATCCGTCTTCATAAGCGCTGTACCGCTGGCTGGCCTTATTAAGTGCCCAGCATAACCCACATGGTAAATTGGTAATACTTACAAACTCAGCGCTATCTACATCCTGTTGTCCGGCAAAATTAATTACATCGTACATAGTAAACTGCACTGCATGGCTATAAGGCACCCCTTGTGTAGCACACGGGGTAGCCGATGCATCTTCAAAACCACCACCTATGGGGCCGCCTAGTGGGGTGCAAGCCGAAGGACCCGACACACACGTACCACAATTTGAAGAAAGAGTATAGGCAACTGAAGCCGAAGCAGTAGCACTGTTAGCATCGGTAACCGTAACGCGATATGTAGAAGCTTGAGTGATTGTAGCGCCCGGGCTTGCACAGTTATTGCAGCTTAGGCTGTTTCCTGTTGCGCTCCAGCTATAGGTATAAGGGGCAGTGCCATTGGTAATTGTTGGCTGTAAAGTAACAGGCGTTCCCGAACATACACTTTGTGCGGTTCCCAACGATACACTAAGTTGAGGTATAACACATACAGCCGCCGGACCATAAGGTTTAAATGCGCCGGTACCGGCCGATTGCCCCGTAGTATCTATAGGGTGAGCCGCCGTATCGCCGTAGTTGGTAACTCTCAGGTAATAGTATATCCCAAATGTACCGGCATCTATACTGCCAATTGGAATACCGGGGTAACTAGCGCCCACATAAGGCGTAACCAACATTTTTAACCGGTATTGGCCCGGGGCGGCACAAGTTAAACCACTTATTTTAATACAAGCCTCTTCCTGATTATCTAAAGTATTATTTACATCGCTGCTGGCCCAGCAGGTGCCTGCAGGTAAGTTGCCAATTGAATCAAACCGAAGTTGCTGGATTTGTACTAGGTTTCCTGCCGCCCTTACAGTATCGAAATTTTTAAACTGAATTACCGTAGTGGATTGCAAACCATTTACCATAACGGCCTGGCTGCCAGAGGCAGGGCTAAAACCGGGGCTGGTAAGGTTACCCGAAACTGTGCATTGGTTTGGGCCGGATGGATTGCCATAGGGCGGTTGCGGTTGAGCAAAGTTACCGCAGTATTGTGCCATGGCAAATTGTGTGCTTAAAAAAGCAATAAGCAGGGGTAAAATATTTTTCAAAGTGTGGTGGTTTAAATAACAAATCTAAAATCTTTCGCCAATCTCCAACTCTTCTTATGTTAATTTATTGCATTCAATTTTTGCCTCAAAATACAACAGACAAATACCTGGTTAGTTGGCTTTAGATTGAACATAATCATCTAAAATTTGGGCCAGTATATTGGCAAAGCGATACTTCTCATAATCATATAAATCAATCGCCTTTAAATATTGTCCTTCATAAAGGGTAAGCGACTCTGCCGCAGCTTCAATTTTCACCACATAAACAAACTTCACATTTGGGTTAGCCTCTGTAGGGCTTTCGAAGGTTTTATACAACTCATACTTCTCTATATCAATGTTTAGTTCCTCCTTCAATTCCCGAACTAATGCCTGTTCGGGAGTTTCGCCCGGCTCTACACGGCCGCCAAATAAATCCCAATAGCCTGGAAACGATATTTCGGGCTTATCATCTCGAAGGTAAATAAGCAACTTGTTGTTACGGTCAAATAAAAGGGCGGTGGATACCTGGTTCATAAATGCAATATGCCGAATAAATACTTAAGCCACGAATTACACGAAGAAACACGAATTGAATACACATTAGCCACAAATCACGCGAATGAACACGAACGGAATTCGGTTTACTGAGATATGCTTTTTGTATTTGCAATTAATTATTGCCTTTGATTCATACTTGGCTATAAGAGTATAGGTAGCTGTATTTTAAATTCTGCCTTTATTTCGTGTAATTCGTGGCAAAACTCCCACCCATGCGCAAGTTTCTGCTATCTCTTCTAATACCCCTACAGCTTTTTGCCCAAACCAATTACACCCAATACGTAGACCCTTTTATTGGCACCGGTGGACACGGCCATACCTTTCCGGGTCCTACTTTGCCGTTTGGTATGGTGCAGCTAAGCCCCGATACGCGTCTTAAAGGTTGGGATGGCTGCTCGGGCTACCACTATTCTGATGCACGCATTTATGGCTTTTCGCACACCCACTTAAGCGGCACCGGCTGCACCGATTATGGCGATATTTTATTAGTGCCTACCACGGGCAAGCCACAGTTTAGCAACAAAAATTATAGCAGCACTTTTAAAAAAGAAAGCGAAAAAGCCAGCGCCGGTTACTACTCCGTATTTTTAGATAAACCACAGGTAAAAGTAGAACTTACTGCCACCACCCGCACCGGTCTGCACAAATACACCTTTCCTAAATCCGCCTCGGCCAATGTAATTTTAGATTTAACGCACCGCGATATGGTTACCAAAGGCGAGGTGAACATTACCGGAAACAATGAAATTTCGGGCCTACGGGTAAGTAAAGAATGGGCTAACAAGCAGATGGTGTATTTTGTAATTCAGTTTAGCAAACCGTTTACAAAATCGGGTATAGTAAAGGCCGATGCCGCCAACTTAAACAGCAAACACGACACCGGCTCTCTGCTAAAAGCATTTGTAAGCTTTGAAACTACCGAGGGCGAAGTTATTTATGCCAAGGTGGGTATAAGCGCCGTTAGTATAGATGGTGCCCGCAAAAACTTATTGCAGGAACAACCGGGTTTTGATTTTGATAAAACCTTAGCCGATGCTAAAGCCGCCTGGAATAAAGAACTAAGTAAAATAGATGCGCAAAGTAAAGATGAGGCTGTGCTACGCACTTTCTATTCCGCACTTTACCACGCTATGACCCCGCCAAACACTTACAGCGACGTAGATGGCAAATATCGTGGCCGCGATTTTGAAGTGCATGAAAGCAAAGGCTTTGATTACTACACCGTGTTTTCGCTATGGGATACTTACCGTGCCCTGCACCCCTTACTTACTATTATTGAACCAAAACGTACATCTGACTTTATAAATACCTTTATTACCCAGTATGAACAGGGCGGGCGCCTGCCGGTTTGGGAACTAAGCAGCTGCGAGACCTGGTGTATGATAGGCTACCACGCTATACCGGTAATTGCCGAAGCTTACCTGAAAGGCATAACCAGCTTTGATGCTAACAAGGCTTATGAGGCGATGAAGTTTAGCGCTATGGAAGACCGCAACGGACTTAAAAGCTATAAGGATAATGGCTACATTAAATACTTAGATGCTGGTGAAAATGTATCGCGCACTTTAGAGTATGCTTACGATGATTGGTGCATTGCCATGGTAGCGCAAAAGCTGGGCAAAACGGAAGACTACAATTACTTTATTAAACGCGCACAGAATTACAAAAATCTATTCGATGCCTCTACCGGTTTTATGCGCCCGCGCAACGGCACTTTTATGCGCAACTTCGATACTTATAAAGTAGATCATAACTACACCGAAGGCAATGCCTGGCAGTATTCCTTCTACGTGCCGCAAGACCTTAACGGTCAAATGAAATTACTTGGCGGCAAAGAAAAGTTAGCTTCGTTTTTAGATACCTTGTTTAGCACCAGCAGCAAACTAACGGGCCATAAGCAGCCAGACATTACCGGTATGATTGGCCAATATGTGCATGGCAACGAGCCCAGCCACCAAATTGCCTATGAGTATAACTATGCGGGCCAGGCTTATAAAACACAAGCTATGGTACGCCGCATAATGCACGAAATGTACCGCGATAAGCCCGATGGCCTTTCGGGCAATGAGGATTGCGGACAAATGAGCGCCTGGTATATTTTTAGTGCCCTTGGTTTTTACCCGGTATGCCCGGGCAGTCAGCAATATGCAATAGGCTCTCCGCTATTAGACAAAGGCACCCTGCGTTTAGAAAACGGCAAGACCTTTACGGTTACTGCCACCAACAACCAACCCGGTAACGTATACATCCGCTCGGCCAAATTAAACGGCACCAACTACAACAAAAGCTATTTAACCTTTAACGACATTGCCAATGGCGGCACGCTTGAATTAGAAATGAGCGCGGAGCCTAACAAGGCATGGGGAAGCGGTGAAGGAGATGCGCCGGTAACGGGGATTGAGTAGGGCCTCAGCAATCCCCCTACCCACGTTGAAAACTGCCTGCGCTCCGCAAATCCCTTTTTTACATATTCGATATATAAACCACATACCACATGGCCAATAAATCTTCCAGCTCGGGCACCTTTGCTGCGGTTGTTTCTATCTTTTTTTTCTGGGGCTTTATGGCTGCCAGCAACGGCATTTTCATTCCGTTTTGTAAAGACCATTTTCAACTTACTCAGTTTCAAAGCCAGTTGATAGACTCTACCTTTTACGGTGGCTATTTTATAGGCTCTATACTGTTGTTTATATACACCTACTTTTTCAAAAAAGATTTTGTGCTGGAGCATGGCTACCCCAAATCGTTTGCCATTGGGCTTGTTATTTCGGCCGTGGGCGCTGCCTGTATGATACCCTCGTTGCACATAGGCAGTTATGGGCTCATCCTGTCGTCCTTCTTTGTTATAGCGCTTGGTTTTAGCTTACAGCAAACTGCAGCCAACCCCTTTGTGGTGTTGCTGGGCGAGCAGCGCACGGGCGCACACCGTTTAAGCCTTGCAGGCGGTGTTAACTCGGTAGGCACAACCATTGGGCCTCTTATAGTTGCCTATTTTTTATTTGGCAGCATTACCGGTAGCGGTGGCGCACCGGTGGAACTAAAAAGTGTAGACATTCTATATGGTGGCCTTATCGTCCTTTTTCTTGCGCTGGCACTTATTGCCTACCGTATTAAAATGGATAAACCGGCCGATAGCAACCAGGCTTTTTCGTTCGATGCCTTAAAATATCCGCAATTGCGCTTGGGCATGCTAGCCATTTTTGTTTACGTAGGTGTAGAGGTTGCCATACAAAGCAACATGGGCGCTTTGCTGCAATTACCGGAGTATGGAAGCATACCGAAAGAATACCTGTTTCCGTTTATATCGCTTTACTGGGGTAGCCTGATGATTGGTCGCTGGACGGGTTCAGCCGAGGCTTTGACAGAAAATAAAAACCTTAAAAAAGCATTGATGGTAATTTTGCCGTTTTTAGCCTTTGCTTTAGTGTATGTGGTAAACTATATAAAGGCCAGCGCTATACCGCAAATAGACCTGAATAAACTGTTTATTCCTTACATAGGTTTTGTTGCACTTATGGTAGCTATTGCTTTCTTTACCATCGAAAACTCGGCGGTTTTATTGATGGCATTCTCTTTATCGGCCATGGCCTGTATGATTGGCGGATTAATGACTACCGGTAACTTATCTATCCTGTTTTTTATGAGCGGCGGTTTATGGTGTTCGGTGCTTTGGCCTTGTATATTTTCGCAGGCCATTAAAGGATTGGGCTCGCATACCTCGCAGGCATCCGCTCTACTTATTATGATGATATTGGGCGGCGCGGTAATACCACCCTTCCAGGGTTGGCTGGCCGACGTAACCAACATTAAGCTTTCGTATGTGGTAGCACCATTGTGCTTCGCTTACCTGGCCTTTTATGGATGGACCGGTTCAAAAGCAACGGCAGAAGATTCAAAGTAAAGTGCCAATACCAGACCACCTCGGTCTCGCTTCGCTCAACCACTCCTCCTTAAATACCGCCGCTCCCGATGAAAAATCGGGATGAAACAGGTTGCGGCGAAGGAGGAGAAAGTAACAGCCGAATACGAATACACTTAACTGCATTATTCCCCTTTAGGGGTTAGGGGTTTAATTCTCTTTTGTAACCGTATACGTAACCTTTGCCGAATATAGGCGCAGGAACTGCGTATTCTCTTTAGTATTTATACGCAGGTAGTAAGCGTTGGTCGAATTATCGATAGTATGATTGACCGCTGTAGCTGTTAAAGTTATTGCTCCACCATTAAACGTTCCACCAGAAGCAGTTGTAGTAGCAATGCTTTGCGCCGTGGCCCCCGCATTAGAAATACTATATAACGAGGCGCTAAACTGTTGCGTAGCATCTACATCATAGCCATATACATCTACCCCTGTAACTATGGCGCCATCGGGTAAATTAATGGGCGCAAACAAATAAGCATCAGTACCGGTAGTGCCTCCCTGCACCCAACGGGCCTGCCCGCTCGATACACCGGTTAATGTAATACCTGCCGTAGATACCAGCGAAACATTTTGCAGATTAAAAGCTGCTGCCGGCAATTGCAGATATTTGGTTTTTGCCGTAGCATACATATAGCTGTTAGCAGCAGGTATGGCTACGTTGCCGCCTACCTCTAACTTTTGCGCTGTTGGCGTGGTGCCGATACCCACATTGCCCCCGTTATTGTAAATATTACTGCTGTTTAATACCCATTGGGTACCATTCCAGTAAGGTGTGTTGCCCGCTGTGGTTCCGTTGGTTAAAAAGCCGGTTCCTCCGGCAACGCCTGTGGCACCGGTAGCACCTCTTACACCGGTTGGGCCTTGTACACCCTGCACACCCTGTAAACCCTGTACCCCTTGTATACCTTGCGCCCCTTGTAAGCCCTGTGGGCCTGTAGCGCCTGTGTTGCCTTGCACGCCGGTGGCGCCGGTACTGCCGGTAGCGCCTTTGCTACCCGTAAGCCCCTGTGCGCCTGTTGGGCCGGTAGGCCCGGTTGGTCCCGCTCCTGAGCCGGTGGCACCGGTAAATCCGGTTGGACCGGTGGGGCCGGTAGCGCCACCTGCGGGGCCGGTAGCACCAGTACTACCCGTTACACCTTGCACGCCCGCGCCGGTTACGCCCGTAGCACCGGTTAAGCCCGTGGCTCCGGTTGCACCGGTAAGTCCCATTAAACCTTGCTGGCCTGTAGCGCCTACTGGCCCGGTAATGCCCTGCACGCCCTGCGGGCCTGCTATACCTTGCGGTCCGGTTACACCTATAGGTCCTTGCGTGCCCTGTATACCTTGTGGACCAATTGGCCCTGTAGGTCCGGCCGGGCCTGCGCTGCTGGGCGATGAAGCTGCATATAAAGCATAAGGCACGCTCATTAACTGCGAGGTGCCCATGGTAAGATAACCGCTGCCCAAATCAATTTCTACCGTTAAATATTTGTTAGTGCTGCCCCAGCTTATGTTGCTAAAGCTACCGGCATCTACTATACCCTCACCAATGTTGGCTGTAAACAAGCCAAACTGGTTGGTGGTTAAGGTTTGGTGTTCTTGGTATTCGGCGGTGCCGGTTAAGGCAGGCACAATACTGAAACGCACGGTTACACTGGTGTTGGTCAACAGGTTGCCCTGCGCATCGCGCGCAACGGCCTGGTAATTTAAACCCTGGGGGGCCTGGGCATTAGAAAACATACATAACATGCAACACAACACTACCAGCAGAACATTCCTTACCATACTTTTTGTTTGTAAGCGAAAGTAATTTTTTATGGCTATTGTGAGGGCCTTCGACTCCGCTCAGGCTGACATTGCGCTTTTATTTCATGCAAAGAGGCTTTGCCTATTTCCCCGCCTTAAAAAAATCTTTAAGGCCAAGGTATAGGCCCAAAAAAACAAATACCAACCCAAAGGCGGCGGTAAAATACGGCTGCGGGGTTTTAACCCATTTATCTAACCAATAACCTATAAACACCCCCACGGCAATAGTGCCGGCAATTTGGAAACCCAAACCCGAGTATTTAAGGTAATTGTTTACCTGTTTTTGTCCCTCTTTAAATTCCTCTTTCATAAAAACAAAAGCCAATACTTTTAATATTGGCTTTCTATACAAAATTTATTCCTTTAAATTAACTACCCCACATTTTTAGGCTGGGTGCCTGCAGGTGCCTGCATGCTTTCGCGGCTAATGCTGGTGCCCATGCTGCAAAGGCCATTAAACTTAGCTCCTTCTTCCACCACCAGGCGCTTAATTTTTATATCGCCGGTAACGTGAGCCGTTTTGCTAAGTATCAGCAGCTCTCCTACTTCAATATTACCATTTACTTTACCATCTATATAAGCATTAAGGCAATAAATATCGCCCTCAATAACCCCGGTAGCGCCTACCACGGCTTTATTTTTACTGGTTACACTACCATTTACCTGCCCGTCTATGCGTATATCGCCCTCAGTGGTAATGTCGCCGTTAAGCACGGTGCCCTGTCCAAATTGGTTCATGGCACGCAGCGCCGCGTTAGCCTCTTCAGTTTTGTTTTTATTAAACATGTGTTTAAATTTTAAGGGTTAAAAACAAATTTAGCCTTGCAATATAGGCATTTTACCGGCTTTAATACCATCCATACTGTGCTCTAAATCATACACTTCCGTGTTTTTTATTCAGTATCAGCTACTTGCGTTACAGTAAAACGCACCAAGAGGGTTTAATATTTTAACAGGCTTTTTAAAAAACTATGTAGTTGCGTGGGTTAAGGCTTTTGCCATTGCTCCAAAGCTCGAAGTGCAGGTGGGGACCTGTACTTAGCTCGCCGGTGTTGCCTACCACCGCTATAACCTCGCCGGCTTTTACACTGGTACCCGCCTTTTTAAGCAGGTGCGAGTTGTGCTTGTAAATAGAAATAAGATTGTTGGTGTGCTGAATGGTTAAAATATACCCCGTCTCCAGCGTATAGCCATCGGCTATTATTTTGCCATCCAGCACGGCCTTTACGGGGGCGTCCTGTTTGGCGGCTATATCTATACCAAAGTGCGCCTTGGCCGCATCATATTCTTCGGTTACGTACCCCTCCACGGGATCCATCAGGTGCATTTGTTTTACTTCATCCACCATACCACTATTTTCGTTAGCATTGTAGCTAAGTGAGTAGTTTTCAGCATCTTCTACTTCTTTACGCAGCTCCTGGTCTTCCTGCCCAACCTCGTTTAAATTAATTTGTCCCTTTTCGGTTAGGGTGCCTGTTTTAGCCGTCGGGCGGGTGCTGTCTACAGTGCCGTTGGCCACGTTTACTATATTTTCCAGCCATAGTTCCCGCGAATCGAGCGCGGTTTGAAGGCTATCTGTTTTAAACTGCAACTGCAATATCTGGCTGCGGTAGTTATAATCGCCAAAACCGGGTATAAAATACTTAAGGGGGGTGTAAATAATGGCGGCAGCTGTTAAAAAAACAAGGGTAAAGGCTATTACGCTCAAAAATATCCAAACGTTGGTTCGCGTAAGAGAAAGTGAAAACTTTTCCTCGAACGTTACATCGTTCAGCACCACGAACCTGAATTTATTTTTCAGGTTTTTATTCTGCTTTGTTTTTATCTTTTCTGCCATGCCTTTACAACCCGATGAATTTCAGAGCTATGCCCGTTCCTTTTATTTCTGCCAAAACAAAATATTTTTGTTGCTTACGAGTTAAATAACTCACGCAAAACTTCTTCTTAAATTGAAGCTGACAAAACTATCATTATTTCTCTTTTCTGCTTTGCTGATGTTACTGTGGGGGTGCTCTACCACCAACCATGCTATACTACCCACACAGGCATTTTTAGATATAACCTCGCACTATAATGCCTATTTTAACTCGAACGAAAAGCTAAAAAACGTTTATAAGCTTAGCCTGGAAAACCACAAAGATAAGTTCGACTCGGTTATTCCTGTATTACATTACAGCGATAGCCGCGAGTTTGCCAGCTATACAGCCGACCTGGATGATGTGGTTAAACGGTCTACACTGGCCATTCAGTTGCGCGGGGCCAGCAACTGGAGCGATGACCACTTTTTGCTGATTGGCCAGGCCAATTACCTAAAAGGGGACTACGATAAAGCCAGCGCCAGCTTTAAATATATTACCACCGAGTATAAGGAAGGAGTAGATTACGTAAGGGTGATGAAAAGCCTGGGCAAGCCCATAAAATCGTACGTAAAGGCTAAAAAGAAAAAGAAGAAACCACAGGTTAAACAGATTATTAATAAAGATGGTACCACAACGCTGGAGAAGCTGGACAACCGTCCGTCGTTTTCGCTATGGCTGCATGAACCGGCACGCAGCGAAGCCTTGCTTTGGCTAATTAAAACCTATACCCGCCAAAATAAATTTGAGCAGGCCAGCACGGTAGTAACCTTTGTGCGCGGCGACGACTTTTTTTATAAAAATTTAGACCCTCAGCTGGATTTGGTAGAAGGCGACCTGCGCGTTTCGCAAAAGGATTACAGCGCTGCCATTGAACCCCTGGAGAAATATGTAAACGCCAAAAAAATTAAGAAACGTAAAAAGCTGGTAGTGCGCCCCCACTTTGTGCTGGCACAGTGCTACGCGCTTATGGGTAACAATGCAAAAGCAATTGAGCACTATAAAAAAGTGCTTAAGTGCAACCCCAATTACGATATGGAGTTTTACGCCAAAATTAAAATGGCCAAACTGGGTCGCAGCGGCAGCAACAACGCAGAGGTGCGCTCGCTGCTGGCTAAAATGGCTAAAGATGGCAAATACAAAGATTATTGGGACCAGGTGTATTACGAATTGGCGCTTATATCGCTGGCCGAAAATAACCGTGCCGATGGCCGCAAGTTCTTACACAAGTCCATCGATAACTCTACCACCAACGACGACCAAAAGGCTACCAGTTTTATGAAACTGGCCGAACTGGATTACGAGGATGAAGATTATGTAAGCAGCAAGTATTTCTACGATAGTACCGCCAACTTTATGGCTAAAAACGATGTGCGCTATACCGAGGTAGATGAGCGCAACAAATTGCTTGGCAACCTGGTAGAGCAATTGGAGATAATTGCCAAAGAAGACAGCCTGCAAAAATTAGCCAGCCTGCCCGAGGCCGAACGCAAAAAAGCAGTAAGTACTGCCGTAGCTAAAAAAGAGGCCGAAGAAGAAGCTGCCAAAGAAGCCCTGGCTGCTCAAAAACAATCACCTACCAATACGAATGTATTAAGCAATCAAACGCCAACCCAGGTTAATCAGGCACAGGGCACGGGCAGCACCTGGTATTTTTATAACCCTACTACCCGGGCTACGGGGTATAACGATTTTATACGCAAATGGGGCCGCCGTAAGCTGGAAGAAAACTGGAGAAGAAAGAACAAGGCATCGGTATTTACCGACGATGATGTTGCAGCCGCTGCTGTTGATAGCGCTGCCGCCGCCAGCGATTCTATTGCCAAGGCAACTCAAGCCACAGGCACCGTAGAAGAGCAAATGCTGGCTGCCCTGCCTACTACACCCGATAAAATGGATAGATCGGTAGACCGGATTACCGATGCTTATTACAACGCCGGTACTATTTATAAAGATGGGCTTGAAAGCTATACCAAGGCAGCTGCCATGTTTGAAACCCTAAACACCCGCTACCCAAAAAACAAACTTAAGCTGGAGAGTTACTATAACCTTTACCTTATTGCACTTAAGCAAAACGATGCCGCTAAGGCAGCCGATTACAAAAGCAAAATACTGGCTGAGTTTCCCGAAAGTGTTATTGCCAAAATACTGCGCGACCCTAACTTTATAAACGCTGCCAAGCAGAAAGAGCAGGAAGTAGATAACTACTACCAATCGGCGTACAACGATTTTGTAAATGCAAAGTACGATTCAACATGGTATAAAACCGAAATGGCCGATAACCTGTTTAAACCAAACCCGCTTAGCGCTAAGTTCCAGCTATTGCAGGCTTTAGTATTAGCCCGCCAAAACCGCCTGGCCGATTATGTGCAGGCGCTTAATAAAATAGTGAATAAAACTAAAGATGCAGAGGTTAAAAAAACCGCCAGCGATTTACTTAGTAACCTGAACAAATCCAGCCTGCCGCAAATAGATTTAAGTAAAGATAGCCTGCGCCGCGACTCGTTGAATGCGCAATACGGTATAAGCAGCGGCGGGCCCGATACCAGCCAAAACGAAATTTTGCAACAGCTAAACGATGCCAAACAGCAGGCCATTAAAAGCGGCGCAAACGTAAAGGTAGATACCAGTGCCAAAGCACAGGCAGTTAATGGCAAGGCGCAAACAACCGGCACCGATACCACCGCCAAAGCGGGTGTTGCTGTTAAAGATACTGCCGCTGGCAAACAACAGGCCGCCGAACCGGTGGTAACCGAAGATACTACCTCGCCTTACAAGCGCAGCGATGCCGATATACATTACTTTGTCATCTACTTTAAAGACCCTGCAACCCTGCAAAGCTCTATTATGAGCACCATGGCAAAAATTAATGCCTACAACTCATCGGTAGTGCCCGAAAAGAGATTGCAGAGCAAGCAAGTGCTTATAGACAGCAAAAACAAACTGCTAAACATACGCCAGTTTAAAAACCGCGAAGATGCCCTTGCCTACTTTAACCAGGTTAAAAAGCAAGACCAGTTGTTCAGCGATTTAAAGCCCGAGCAATACGCCATTACCGCCATAAGCACCACCAACTTCAGCACCCTGCTAAGCGAAAAGAACATAGACGACTACAACAAGTTTTTCCGCAGGGTGTATAAGTAAATACCAATACATTTTTTTGGGGCTGCTCTATAGCGCTTTCCGCATTAGCGTTGCTGCCACGCGCCTGCGTGCTGTGGCGTTTTTCTTTTTTTGTCATTCTGAACGCTCCCGATAGCTATCGGGATGCGGAGAGAAGAATCTTGCCTTTCTGTCTTTTGTATTTCCTTTGGTATCATGGTATCATCTCGCCGCGGGCGGCTGACACCATGACACCTGTGGAAATTAGAGGGAGGCTTGATAATTTAGTTTTATATATTAGTTCCAAGTATTAAGCGGTAGACTACTTAAAATGGCTTGCCCCACGACTTAATTTTTAACCAATACGTAAGGTATAGCGACTAACCCAAGTAAATTATGAGTGCTTACGGTAACTCCAAGGAAGAATATTACAAGAGCACATACGACATTGAATTAAATCCCGAATCAGAGGAAGAATTTGCATGTCAAATAGGCAAGTTAAGAAGAGCAAAGGATATAGATATATCCTACCAAGCAATTAACAGCGCAATTATCACGATATACATATTTGAAGTATTTATTTGTTGGAATAGCCCTCAATGGCTATCGGATTGGTGTGAAAATTTCTTTGGTAGTGCGCCTGCCTATCTCTGGGGTATTTCGTTTTTGACTTTTATTTTGCTGTGTTTTCTGTTTAATAAATATGGCCTTATCAATCGCTTAGTTGCTTTAAAACAAATCTATGGCCTCGCATATTATTTTACATTGGTAGCAGATTACAAAATCTTTTTTTCTCTGTAGTTTGAAATGCCTTACTGAACTTGCCGAAAAGCGGGGAGTTATTCGTTTTTCAAAAATTCGTCAACTAGACGTTCTGCTAACGTGGCACAATATTTTTTGTCTTCGCTACCACTTTTTCGTATGATATCTTCAGTTATAATATTTACGCATTTATATTTGCGTGTGAATTTGTCTATTCGAACATTAAATAGTTCAGAAGGCACTCTTATTGCTCCGCTTCCATTCGAAAATAACCACCAAATATATTCATATGCAGTTTTAGAACCACACCATACATTGATTGTGTTTGCAGCAAAATAACAAGAGTTTGCATCTGGCTTGTAACTTTCGTAACCTTTTGATGCTTGAATAATATTTTTAGCATTCTCCTTACATACCTTATCTAAGTCTAACATAATGTTACTGTGCTTTATTGATTCTTTTTGATTGATTTTATACATGCATTGGTCCTTTAATTTAGTTTGATAACGCTGATATTCTGTATTACTACTAGTTTGTGCTTGAACGGGTAAAGTATAAACGATTAGCCCGCAAATAAGGAAATAGAGGAACTTTGTTTGAAAATTTTTCATGTCTTTTTCAATGATTAGGTAGAAAATTCTGGTTATGATTTTTAAGTATTTAAGCAATGTTATTTATTACTTAGAAACTTTTTTAACAACAACAGTTTGTGCCCATTTATCGCCCAATCTTTGTTTTAGAAACTGTTCATCTTTCATCAGTATGAGCAGTTCAATCCAAGCCATAAAAGGTATTAACAAAGTCAAGTTTCTTAAAATCAAATTACTCACATTTGGTCTTTTCCCATCCCAACCTGCATTAAGGATTTTTAAACCCAGGAAGTTTTTGCCAAGGCTAAAACTAGGAAGCGCATCTTTACATACAAGGTAAAGAACAGATATCACGATTTTAGCGAAATCAAAGTCAGGGAGAAAAATAAAAAAAAGCAAAACTAGTATCGAATCTATTAAGTATGCACTTACCCTTTGGATAATGGTTGCACTTTTATAAATCACACCATTTATGTCTATTGTATTTTGCAAGTACGTTGATGATGAAATTGTATCATCATTTTTGCCCTCAAAGGATGTGGGTTGGTGTTGAACTTTTGAATCGATAGCGGGTATTTGGGATTTATTTAGCTTGAACCAAAGACGAATTTCTAAGAAAGGGAACACTAATACAGCCACTAACATCATGAGAACAGCCGATAGCACATGCCCGCCATTTTCACCTATTCTTTCTACGGAATTCATTATAAAACGTCCACTAATCCCATTATTCACTGCAATTTCCCATTCTTCAGCAATAATCTTTATCGCTTTAAAAAGGGTTATCAAAACTAAGACCGCAATGACGATACCAATTAGTATTAATACTTGAACCATACATGATTAGCTTGATGAGTTGATGAAAAACTTGCGCTAGAGGGTGATGTTAGTAACATTTCCACTCTCTATTATACTCGGCTTTCCAAGCACAATATGGTATACTAATACATGTTTTGGTTAATTCTATATCGTCTAAAATTTGCTTTAGCGTTACTTCTATTTTTGTTGTAACGGAGCCGCAATTTTCACTCGTGTAAGAAATAGTGCCATATACTATAAGTTTTTTCGGGTCATCCTCATTTACTTCTGTTACCTTTAAAGAACCCGGGTTATAGGTTGCAGTTTGCCACTGTCTAGATATTACAACCATCTTGTTTTCAATGGCATATTTTATAAGTGATAGTTTGCTTTGCGCCTTAAGTGTGATTGATGAAATAGATAATAACACAAATAGCAATACACGGCTTGAATTTTTAGAAAGTTCTTTCATAGTGATTAGTTTCTGCCTACTCTTTTATCCCCCTTTTCGGCTAACGGGGTTTATTAAACATGCAAAAAGATTTGTAGAAACAAATGCCGGGATTAAATTAAACGCGCATACACATACACTATTACACCATGGCGAATTAATTAGCGGAACTAATGTTTTTGCTGCAAGCGAGAAATTCATTTTTGGGAATGTCTTATTATTAATTAATTGTAAATGTAAAAGTATTTCAAAAATAAAAAACTTTTCAGAAGGTAATGCTACCCCACCAACAAACAGGATATAGAAAAGGAAATTAAATACCAGGAGAGTATTTACCAGGCGCTTGCCGTGGTGCCCGAAACAGCCAAAAGCGTTTACCAGTATATTGAACAACTAAAGGCGCAGTTAGAAGCATTAGAGCCTAAAGAAAACGCCGCCTGAGTAAAACAGCCATTTCCTTGCTATCATGGTATCATCTCGCCGCGGGCGGCTGACACCATGACACCTGTGGAAATTTTAATTGGAGGTAGTAATGTGTAAAGGCTTAACCCCGCCGTTGCTTGCCTTTTGCAATAGTTTATAAATAGTTTGAACAGATTCTTTTACGTGTATCTTATTGCCGGAGTAGCTTCCACCAGAAGGGCTAAATGTAATAGCGGTTGCCTTGTTAAGTGAATCGTAAGCTACATGAGTTACATGGTCAAAATTGTAAAGCTCCTGGCAGTTGGAGTAAGTGGGCGTTAATGGTAGAAAATTCATAGTCTGTTTTTTGTTTTGGTTATTGAGAATTTAAAAAGTGGGGGCATACGATGCCCCCGGTTGTTTCGGTGGTTAGGAGGCCACCTACTTTTTCTTATCGGCCTTGTAATCTTCGGCGGCCATTAGTTCCAGCTTGTGGTTAAACATCTTTACCCGGTGCATTTCTATCATAATAGCTGCCGTTGTTTCCTGCACATCGTAATAAGTATCGCCCTCTTCATTCACAGGGCAGTTAAAGTAAAGGCGGGTATGCTCTCCCCATTTGGTAAAGCTTATTACATGCTGAAAGTTGATTACATCTTGTGAGCCGTCTACGTAGGTTAAGGTTAAAAAGTTCATAGTTTGTTTTTTTGTTTTTGAGAATTTAAAAAGTGGGGCATACGATGCCCCGGTGTTTCGGTGGTTAAGGAGGCTACCTACTTTTTCTTGCCTGCGGTGTATTGTTCAGCAGCTGCCAATTTGCGCTTGTGAGATAACATACTTGCTTTTTTTAGCATAAGCATAACTTCGTTAGCTGTATGTTCTACTTCAATGTTAAAACTTCCTGTTTCTTCTTTGCCAAATTCCCCAATAAAAACAGGGTGTGTAAGGTGCATAATAGAAGTGGTTTGTTCGTTCGGTTCAACCATTATTATGTGCAAAGGGTTTACATAAATAGTAACGTCAAATCCTTCTGAGAGTTTAATAAAATCCATAGTATGTTTTTTGTTTTTAAATGGTTATTTGATTGGATTGAAATTGAGTAAGGTGTTATGCCCTCTTGTGCCTAAACTGCTCTATAAAGCCCGCTAAATGCGTATTGCAGAGGTAGCGGAAGGTGTCCAGCGCATCGGCCCTTTGGTTCTGTTTTTGGCGGTTGGCTTTTATAATGTCGCCCTGTTCATCGGCCTCTACATACTGCAAATCGTAAATCAGTTTGGTGCAGCCGGGGTGGATGATAAGGTTAGGGTGAAAGGCCAGCAGCGCGTTTATTAAGTGCCGGTTATCTTTTACACTCGGGTTGGCCTTGGGCACCATCAGGCGGCGGCCCAGGTGCAACCGGTTCTCTATTATGCGCCAGGCATCTAAGTTTTTCTGCTGTGTAATTTCGCGCTTGCGGGCCATAGCATCGCCGGTTACACGGCACTGGCTTAGGGCCTTTAAATCAAAGGTGCCGCAAATAAGGTCGAGCATTTTGTATACATCGCCGTTATTCTCTATTACAAGCTCTTTAAACACGTGTAAGTGCTGGCCCTTGTCATCATCCCATAAATGCGCGCAGATGCACACAAAGGGCTGCACGTTAAAATCTAAGCTAAGGTAAACCGGTAGTGTGGGTTGGTAAAGGGCACCGGTGCTTACGTGTCGGTCGCGGTCGAAGTTATGCGCGTAGGCATTCTCTATTTCTTCGCGGCCCCATTCGCCAAGGCAGTATATGCGGTAGCTGTTGGGCGAGGTAGCAATTTTGCTTTCGAGTATTTTTTTGTATTCCTTATCGATAAACGCATTATCGGCATAGGTGGTTTTAAGCACTGTGGCGTTATCGGGCAGGGTATCAAAAAAACGTTTCTTCAGCCAGTGCTTTTCGTCTATGGGGTTAAAGCAGATGATAGTTTGCTTGTAGTGCGCCGTAATGCCGCGCATGCGTATATCTATATCATCAAACTCCTGCTCGGTAAACTCGGTGGCCTCTTCAATCCATATACCGGTAATGGTTTCAATACTCTTTAGCTTTTCTACATCATCTACGCCGCTGGTAATTATTTCGTTGCCGGTGGGTATATGCGTAAAGCTTTTATCGGTTTGGTTAATGGCAAAATCATCCTGCAAGCCAAGCTGCTTTATTTGGGCTTTTAAGCGGGCAAATACGCTCTGCTTTATGTTCTTGGCTACTTTCCTTAGCACCAGTATACGGTGCCCCGGTTCGTTTGCAATGCGCAATAAAAGCTTCTGGCTGGCAAACACCGATTTGCCCGAGCCGGCACCGCCGTATAATACCAGGTAGCGGTTGGTATCGTAGTAAAGTGGCTGGTAGCACTTATTAATCTTTAGTAGGGTCGACGAATTCAATGCGTATAGTTTTAGTGGTTAGTAATGTTTCACCTTTAACCGCCTTACCGGTTAGTATTTTATTAAGGGCCACCATAGCCTGGCGGCGTTCGCTTATGGTGGGGTACACATCTATTTCTACCAGTTCACCTTTTACTACCTGTTTCTTTTTGTAGGTAATGCTGCCGGTGGCAATGCGCTTAAGCAGTTCGATGGTTTCTTCGTGTGTGGCTATTTCGATTTTTTGTGCCGTTGTTAGCTTTGGTTTTTTGTTCTCTTTTTTCATTGTTTTTGGTTGATTTTTGATTTTTGTAACTCATTGATTTCTAGTGGTGACATGGTGACACGCCTTATATAGGCGTGTCACCATGTCACCATCAGAAATCATTATTATTGTTGCTTAAGCTGGTAGTATACACTGTTGCCTATTTCCTGCTTTTCGGCCACGCCTATATCCAGCATGTCTTTTAGTTTGCGTTTGGCAGTACGGTCGGTGCACTTATCTATTTCCTCTATTTTTTTAACCGCAGCGGCGTAGGTCATTGCCTGCGTAAAAATGGTTTCTGCCAGTTCGCGCAGCACGCGGTTTCTCCCATCGGCTTCGCTGGCTTCCATAAACACGTGGTAGCCTTTATTATCGTCGAATTGGTAATAGATAGGGCTAAACTGACCGTTGGCACCACCGCGCAATAACTTGGCCTCTAATGCGCTTGTATCGCCTTCTTTTTTAATAGTAAGCACACTCTCGCACTTGCGCTGCAACTGGCTGCCTAAGTGGCCCCGTTCTTTTTCGGTACCGGGGTTTACGTGCAGCACCAAAATTATAGCCGTATCGTATTTAATGGCCAGTTGCTCAAAGTAGTTTACTATGCTGTTGCTTTCTACTTCGTCGTTTACGCTCATTATAAAATCGGCAATGCCATCTACAACCGCCAGGTGTATGCCGCCCCGCATACCATAGGCTTTGGCAAATAGTGAGTCTAAAAATATTTTATACTCATTTAAGGGCAGCGACCGGATGTTGTAGGTATCGTAAAAATCGGGGGCCTTTTGCATACCGGC
The DNA here is from genome assembly GCA_044228435.1 of Chitinophagales bacterium. Taxonomy (GTDB): domain Bacteria; phylum Bacteroidota; class Bacteroidia; order Chitinophagales; family LD1; genus Bog-950. Next base: position 4,664 of record JBGAUW010000033.1, on the reverse strand, counting down.
GCGCCGTAGCACAGCACTTTTAAAATTGCGGTAATGATGGTAGCGGCTTTGTTCGGTATCTACATGCAACACAGCAAACTCTTCACTGTTTTCAGCTACTTCAATATGTGCGCTGCCATCAATGCCTTTAGGTTGTATAGCACCGGCACACAGCACGCTGGTAATAGCGGTTTTGCCGGCCTTGCTGGCCCCGCTTAGCAGGGTTAGGTTTTTGCGGGTGCATACCGGTATGCCGTGCATGGTTACAACGGCCTCGGGCATTTCTTCGGGGTGGTCGGCGCTTATGCGCAGGTGGTCGTAAAAATTCATAGGGCGGGTTACCGGTTCGTTTACCGGTATTTCATCGTGTTTAAAATCCATAGTGTAATTGGGTTAAGGGTTAATTAAAAGGGGTTTCGTTTTTAATAGCTTCATCCATAAAGTGGCTGCTAAGCTTGTGCGCGTACCACAGGTCGTCTTCCAGCTTTTTAATGCGCGTTTTTAAAGCCTGGTTCTCTAGCCCAAGGCTTATAGCCATACTGTCTATTAAGGCTTTGCCTGCGCTATAAGCGGCCTCTAACTTGCTTATGCGTTGTTTTAGCAGCGGTATGGTTTTGGCAAACCACCGGGCGCGGCGGGTTTCGTGTTGGGCTATAGCCGTTTGGTATTCGTGTTCGGTTTTAGCCAGTTCTTCTTTTAGTTGGTTAATGGTTTCTAATTGCTGGTACTGGCATTCGAAATAGGCGGTTTGCCAATCGCGCCGGTTAAAGGGGTCTAATTGCTTAGGTATATACATAGTAGTAGCCGGTGCTTTGTTTAGGTGAGTAATAAGTAAAGCGAGAGAGAGAGGCTGATTTATAATGAAGCCAGGGCGGTAAGTACCCTATTAAATTCAGCCGGCTTCAACAGGTCGGTTGCAACGACAGTGCAAATGTAAGGTACATTTTTTAAATTCAAAACAAAGTTTGAAATAAAATGAAATATTTTTTTTGTGGAGGGGTGGAATTGGAGGGGTATAGAGCTATTTAAAGGGGGAAAGCCGAAAAAGGAGGGGTAATGAAATTGTATGAGATGGGGAAATACCGAGGAAGTGTCATTTCATTCCCGACCCCGCAGGTCGGGAGATGAAATGATACGACGAAGGGGTTTGGCCTAATTGTGTAACAACCGGTTTTAATACTGTAATGGTCTGTAATAGTGAGGCAGTATCTTTGCATAGAAAATGCGGTTGCTTTTTATTGATTGCTACTATGAATTTTACCATACACGAACACACCCGAAAAGATAAAGAAATACCCAAAGGGGTAGTACATACAATAGATGAACTTGCAGAATATAGATATAACCAGGTGGTTACTGCGTCAATAATAAAAAAGGAAACCGGTTATATAAAAGTGGTGGCTATTGCGAGCGGTGAGTGGCTTGCGGAAACTACGGATAGCTACGATACTTTTGTGCAAATAATAGAGGGCATTGCACATATTGAAATAGACGGCCAGCGAATAACCCTTAAAGCAGGCGAGTGCATTGTTATACCTGCCAATAAACCAAGCCACACCATACCCGATGGCCCTGTTAAGTTGGTGCAAACAGGATTGAAAAGCAATTTTTGAAGGAAAAGGAAGTGTCATTTCAATCCCGACCCCAAAACGGAGATGGAATGATACGACGAAAGGGGGCCTAACAGACCACCCCACCCACCTTCGGTGGGATACCCCTCCTTGAAATACCTCCGCGGTGGCGGAGAAGGAGGGGATAGTAACAGCCACAGCCGGTTAAGCGATAATTTTATGAGTTTAGGTTATCCCCTCCTTGCCGACCTACCGGTCGGCGCATTCAAGGAGGGGTGCTTACCGCAGGTGAGCGGGGTGGTCTGTATTGCGGCACCTTACAATACACCAAGCACTCTAAATTTCTGCCGGTGTCATGGTGTCAGCCGCCACCAGCGGAGATGGAATGATACGACGAAGGGGGGGTATACATGAAAATAAAAGTGCGTGCGAAGCACGCACAAAAAGAAGTAGGTCATTGCGAGGAGTGCGGCTCTGCGCGCGACGCGGCAATCCTACCTGAGATTAGCGCCAATGAAATTCTGACGCTATCTGTGCCTTTTGCTTTTGGGGATTGCCGCGTCATTTTGCTTGCCTTAACGGCAATCAAAATTTCCTCGCAATGACACGCCAGAGTTAGCGCGTGCTTCGCACGCGCTAAAAAACAATACACAGCACAGCATTTAAATTTCTGCCGGTGTCATGGTGTCAGCCGCCCACGGCGAGATGATACCATGATACCAGGGAAATTGGCTGTTAGGTATTTTGTAGAGACGCCATGCTGGCGTCTTCGAAAAGACCGCCCTTAAGATTACGAGTAGGCTTTAGCAAAAAGCTCTGTGCTATTCGAAGACGCACGCAGTGCGTCTCTACCGGCAGCCAAAACGGCAACAGCACGCAGGCGCGTGGCAGCAACACTGCGGCGCAGGGCGGTACAGAGCAGCCCAAAAAAATGTATTGGCCGTTAATTCACAAAAAAGCTTAGCCGTGGCCGCGGGTATTTAGCACAGCCAAAAACTTTCTACATTCGCCACAGTGAAGCATAAGAAATTAGTGATTGCCTTTTGGGCCGCCTTTAGCGTGGGCCTGTTGCTGGTGGTGGGGTTGTTTTATATGATTGCCACCGGAAAGATGGGCTATATGCCCACCTTTGAGGACCTGGAAAATCCAAATAACAGCCTTGCAACCGAAGTAATAAGTACCGATAACCAGGTAATAGGTAAGTTTTACCTGCAAAACCGCAGCAACATTGCCTACGAAAACATTAACCCCAATTTAAAAAATGCCCTGCTGGCTACCGAGGATATTAGGTTTTTTGACCACACCGGAGTAGACCTTCGCGCGCTTTTGCGCGTATTAAAAGGCCTGGTAGGTAAAGATGGAGGAGGTGGTGGCAGCACAGTTACGCAACAGCTGGCTAAAAATCTTTTTCCGCGTGAACACCTTAGTAAAATACAGTTGGTATTTAGAAAACTGAAAGAGTGGATTATAGCCGTAAAGCTGGAACGCAGCTATACCAAAGAGGAGATAATGGCGATGTATTTTAATACCGTGCCGTTTAGCGATAATGCTTATGGCATTAAGTCGGCCGCTTATGTATACTTTGGCAAACCGGTAGATTCGCTAAAGGTAGAGGAAGCCGCCGTGTTGGTAGGCATGCTTAAGGCGCCCAGCAGTTATAACCCACGCACGCGGGTAGAGGCCAGCACCCAGCGCCGCAATGTGGTTATAGACCAGCTATACAACTATAACTTTATTAATAAGCAACAGCGAGATTCGCTGCAGAAACTGCCTATAGCTTTAAACTTTCACCCGGATACGCAGAACGAAGGTGTTGCGGCTTACTTTAGAGAGTATTTGCGAATGTGGATGAAAGATTGGTGCGAGGGCCACCGCAAACCCGATGGCAGCAAATACAGCCTGTATAAAGATGGGTTGCGTATTTACACCACCATCGATTCGCGCCTGCAAAAATATGCCGAAGAGGCCCAGTATGAGCACCTGAAAGAGATGCAGCAAAAGTTTTTTGCCTACTGGAGCGGTAAAGACCCCTGGAAAGATTTCCCTACCGAGTGGCAGGCTATTTACTCGCACTGCCCGCAATACATTGATTTAAAAAAGCAGGGTAAAACACCCGAGCAGATAGATGCTATATTAAAAATGCCGGGTAAACGCAAAGTGTTTAGCTACGATAACGGAGGCGAAAAAGATACCATAATAAGCGTATACGATTCGATAAGGTACCACCGCATGATTTTACAAAACGGCTTTTTGGCGGTAGACCCGGAGTCGGGCTTTGTGCGGGCCTGGGCCGGTGGGGTTAACTATAAGTACTTTCAGTTCGACCACGTAAACATAAATACCAAAAGGCAGATAGGCAGTACCTTTAAGCCGTTTGTATATACCGTAGCCATACGCGATAAGGGTTACTCGCCGTGCTTTCAGGTGCCAAACCAACCGGTAACCTTTGAGGCCAGCGACCCGCGCTTTGGCCTGTTGCAGGATTGGACACCCCGCAACAGCGATGGCAAATACGGCGGCATGCTAACCCTGCGCAAGGCACTGGCTAACTCTATTAACTCGGTTACCGCTTACCTGATGCACGAAATTGGGCCCGAAGCAGTGGTGAAGCTGGTACAAACCATGGGCGTAAAAAGCGATATACCTGTGCAGCCTTCAATATGCCTGGGCTCGGCCGATATATCGTTATTTGAAATGGTAGGGGCGTATACCACCTACGCTAATAGCGGTACCCATGTAGAGCCCATTTTTGTAACCCGTATAGAAGACCGCAACGGCAATGTATTGCAGGATTTTACGGCCTACAAAAACGAAGCGCTGGATGAGCAAACCAATTATGTAATGACGGAAATGCTGCGCGGCGTAGTGCAGGGTGGAACGGCAGTGCGCCTGCGCTACCGGTTTAAACTGCCCGGCGATATATTGGGCAAAACCGGTACTACACAAAACTATAGCGATGGCTGGTTTATTGGCTGCACCCCCGATTTAATTGCAGGCTCGTGGGTGGGTTGCGATGACCGCTATATCCGTTTCCATAGTATGGAAAACGGGCAGGGGGCCAGTACGGCATTACCTATTTGGGCCAAGTTTTTTCAAAAGATTTACAGCGATAGC
>JBGAUW010000032.1:0-43318 GCA_044228435.1 Chitinophagales bacterium | reverse complement strand
AAATGGCAAGTCATTGCGAGGAGCGCGGCTTTGCGCAAATGTCCCACTGAGCGAAATCGAAGTGCGCGGCATTTGCGCAATAAGCAGGAAGTAATACATCCACCTCCATCCCCGACCGGAGCGTCGGGGACACCTCCGCCAGCGGAGGACACTAACAGCCAACAGCCTTAGCGCTAATATTTGAGCCTTGCGCTAATGTCCCCCGCTGTGTTTCATCCCGATTTTTCATCGGGACGGGGGAAAGCTCCGGCGCTTTGGTCGGAGCAGGGGGTGGATGGTAATCTATTAAAAGAAAAGAAGTACCTACTACTCCCTCACAAACTTTGCCGTAGCCACCACCTGCACACCGCGTTTTATAAAGGCAGTATATACACCGGTAGCCAACTGGCTTACCTCTACCTTTTGAAAGCCGCTATACATAGGCAAGATTTGCCGGTGCACCACCTGCCCTAACTGGTTGGTAATTTCTAAAGTGGCTTCGCCTTTGTTCCAATCGGTAAAGCCGTAATCGATGGTTACGTAATCGGTGGCAGGGTTGGGGAATACTTTTAGTGTTTTTTCTTTCTCTGCCCTGGCTGTTTCGTTTAGGCGAGTAAGGGTATCGCAACCACTACTCGTTAAAGGCCCCATGCGAAAGTGGACCATATTAGGAATCGCTCTTGCGTCGTTAGTGGGTAAAGGTAAACCCCATTTACGAAAGCTACAGGCTAAACCTGCAGAGTCTGGATGCTCAATGGTATGTAAGGCATAGGTGTAGCCCTGGTAAGGGGCAATATATATTTTTCCATCCGGCCCCAATTGCATTTGATTGAATTGACCTAAAACTTCATTTGTATCAGTCCAAAGAAACAAAACCTCCTCACTACTGTCTATCGGACTTTGCAATAAATCGTATTGCCTTAACGCATATAATGAATTGACATAGACAAACCGGTTATTTGGAGAAAAACAAACACCATTTCCTCCGCCACCAATAATTTTTTCCTGTCCATTAAAGGCGAGGGTATCAATTGGGATTCTTACTTGCCGTGCATTATAGAAGCTACCATCACACCGATCGAAATCCATAATTATTAGAGGGCTTTTTCCTGTAATACTGATATACATGCTACCATCGGGAGAAAAGGAAGATTGACCAACGGCATCTGGCTCCATAGATGAAGCACCGATAAACTGCTCACGAATTAGACGGATGGAATCTTGTGTAACCAGGTAAATGAAATAGCCGTTGTTATTATAGCCTCGCTGGACCAGCCACCAATCGCGCCCGTTTGCATGCTGGCTCGCTGTCATATGCCCATCCATAAAATTTGCGCTATTTATTAAACTCCGTTTTTCAATAATTGCGCCTTTGCCATTCAACAAGGCCATATCCACCACGGAATAATATAACTTGTTTGGATAAGGCCACGACGATACCAATGCGGGATTACTCAAGCTTTGGTTAATCACATAATATTCACTTTCCTTTTTAGGAAGTATTAAAACATTCTGGAAGTCAGGCAACCCGAAATAATATTGTGTATTTACTTCATCGTCTGCCAAGCCATTTCCACCAGTCATAGCTTGTCCATTATTACAATAAATATTTACTCCTTCCGTAAAAAATTGCAATTCGCCCAAAGAGTTACTTATACAGGCCCAATGTAAAAACCCATAAATAGAAGGTATTCTAAAAGTATCGATAGGCGTATTAAAAACTACCCCACAAACATTAGAGCCCCCGCATATCCAGGTTTTGTCGTTCAATTGCGCATGGCCGCTACCAGCCGCAAAAACAAACAGCACTAAAAGAAGTAACCGGTTTTTCACTTGCCTAATATAGTTATTTACGGATATGGGGGCGGGGCTTTCTTCTGCCGTCAGCTAAAGCAGACGGCCATGAGAACAGCCTTAGCGCTAACCCTTTTCATTGCCGTTGGCTTTTAGCCAACGATAACCGATGCTGAGCGCATACCCTTCGAGTCCCTTTTTTTTCGCCCCGATTTATTTGGAGCGGGGAAAGAAGAACGAGCCTGAGGCTTTAGCCACGGATAGCAACTGTAGCGCAAGCTAATGCTACAAACGGGCTGCGCTCATTCATCATTTGCACATCTAGCTTCAGGTTATCTATTTCTTCTTTTAAACGCAGCTTGGCGCGACCGGTTAAATCCTGTCCGGGCTTTAGCCACGGATAGCAACTGTAGCGCAAGCTAATGCTACAAACGGGCTGCGCTCATTCATCATTTGCACATCTAGCTTCAGGTTATCTATTTCTTCTTTTAAACGCAGCTTGGCGCGACCGGTTAAATCCTGTCCGTATAATTCCAACTTTATTATCTGTTGCAGTATGGCTTGTATTTTTGTTTTCATACCGGTATAAGAGCAAGTAACATACCTGTTATGATGAATCTCATAATCACGACGTATTTACAAATTGCACTGTGTTAAGTGCAGGCCACACATTGCTTTTGCGTAGGTAAACGGGACATAAAACAAAGTAGCAAAAACGTCATACATTTTTTAATCTAATGCAACCGGTAAAAGCTTACCCAAAAATTCTCATTCTCATATACTAAATTCAGATATGCGGTTATTTTCGCATGCGCAATTAAGGTTTTAATACTCTACCCTAAACGACAGCACCGGTGGCACAACTTTAACGTATATGTTATGTAGATGATGAAATCCACGGGCAAATTCAATTTACTTATTGCTGAAGACAGCCAGGCAGAAATAACCCTGCTTGAAGTAGCTATGGAACGCGCCGGACTGGATAAACTGATAAACCTTACGATAGCTTATGATGGAGAAGAGGCTATTGAATGTATTACCAATACCCCAAAACCCTTCGATGTTATACTGCTTGATTTGAATATGCCGCGCGTAAAGGGTAAAGAAGTGTTGCAGCATTTAAAACAAAACCAAAGCGATTTAGCGCACCGTGTAATTGTACTCAGCAACTCTAACAACCGCGATGATATTAAAGATTGCTATACCCTTGGTGCCGGCGCCTTTGTGCAAAAGCCTATTTTTTTTACCGACCTTATAAAGTTTTGCAGCTGCATTAAAACCTGCCTGGAAAGCACCGGTGCCTTTAAAGCCGAATACATTTTTTATCCAGGTCGCGCTCAAACTTTTTCTCGTCTTTCATATTGCGGTATACCAGCCATACTATCAGCAGTATACCCAACACCACTGCCGCTATTGCATACGGATAATTTAAAAGGCCTGTAGTTTCCATGCTATTCATTTACTACAAAGCTACTCTCTTTACCGTCCCCAGCAGGTGATTAGCATCAGTTTACAATTTAATAATACCGGGGAGGGGGCTCCGTAAATATAAATAACCGTAGCCGATAAATACTGAACCTACTATTGCTTTAAGATTTCCGCTATGAGAAAATCAGCGAATTTTCGATTACCAGAATCATTAAAGTGAGGCATTGTTTTGGGAAATTGATAATCGTTTTCACTTAAATTCCCTTTCAAATAATACTTCACATCATTTTGGATATCACCAAATAATTTAGCATAAAGACTATCTGCTTCGTTTCGGGAACGAAGATTAGGCACTTTAACATCTGGCGTAAAGGCAACAAAAAACCTACCATTATACTTTACAGTTAAAGATCTAACTTGAGCAAGATTTCTTTGTGTTGCAGTGCTAGTATCTGAGAATGAATATTCAAAAACTGGATCTTTCCAGCCGGTCACAATAGCATTTAAATAGGTTATAAGAAAGGATGGTCTACCTTTAGGAGATAGGCTAGTATAAAACCTATACAGACTATCTGGGGTTGTACAGATAACCTTATTACAAGAAATATTTGAACTCATATAACCAATGTTTGTCTGATAATGAAGAGGAACAAATGGTGTAGGTTCACGATCGAACATTATAAAATCGTTGCAACCACAAAAAGCCACAACAACTATATCCGGATTCAAAGCCGGAATAAATTTTTCAGCGACTAACCTATATTGAATCACATCCGTACCTCCTACCCCAAAAGGACAGAGCAGATATTTCTTTTTAAACAATTCTGTCTTTGCTAATTCGCAAAAGGTATTATTCCAAGTACTAGACGTTACTCCTTCAGTATAAGAATCGCCAATAACAAAGACAATTTTATAACCAAGATGCTTAAAACTATCTATGGTTGTTTTGTCATAATCCCAATTTGCTAAAAAACCTTGAGTGTTTACATGATGTAACTGATCCCCCCAAGAATACTTAGGACTTGAGTAATTCATTCCTCTTTCATCAGCAATGTCTTTTTGAACCCAAGTTTCCGGTGGCGTTAACCGACAACTCAAAAACATGCACGAGTATGTTGGACTTTTAGAACGCAAAATAAATTCTGCAACAGCCAAACCCAAAAGAAAAAAAATGACAATCAAAGTTGTCAAAGCTAAACCCAAAAAAATCTTTTTATTCTCCGCGTACGAAGGAAGTTGAAGGTACCACCAAATTATAAAGCGAAAATATGCATATAGGGAAATAACAAGTCCTACTATTAAGAAAAAAACAGAAAAAAACACCCACTGCTTATAGAAAAGCGGAAAACATTGTTTAGCTAAGACTAACTGATTTTGGATTAAAAAGGACTCCGCCTTAATTAAGGAAGGAGAATAATAAATACATAAACTAATTATTATGATAGATATTAGAGCTGTTGAGATAAACGCCAAAAGATTCACATATACTCTTACCTTCATTAAAGTCTCAGCATTTTTATATTCTATAAAGCTAAGGAACTCATTTATTCTTTCAAATAAAACATAAACTAAATCAAATTATAAAAACTACCGTATGACAATTTCCAATACCGCAACTCCTGAGATGACTTGAATAAGCCGATTAAAAGTTGCGCGGCTCTTCAAAACAGAATCAACCGCCTTTTCCATACCCAGTAACAAACAACCTTCAGTATCTTCGGCTTTATTACCGGCATGTATACGTACGCCTTCAAAACCGGGCACGTTTATTAACAGCGGCATTACTTTTTTAAACCGGTTGCTATAATTCAAAATCAATTGATAACGGCCCGATGGAATAGCCGTAATACCCGGCAGTTTTTTTCGGCGGATCTCTTCAATGCTATCCGTTTGCTTAAGCCCGCGGCAGGTATCTTCCAGCGTGTAGCAAAAAAAACCGCCATCTATCCATAGTTCGCCTATGGTAGATTTGGCGGTAAAGGTGGTCCGTTTTACCAGCAGTTCCATAACCCTACTTTTTAAACAGTTTAATTAATTGGCCGAAGGCCGAGCCGGTGGCTGCTACTGCCGCGCCTTACGGCGTGGCTACTTTAAACACCTGCCAGGCCGCATAAGCCAGCAGCAATAACAACAGGCACAGGTGCGCGCCTATAGCGTACCCGCCCCAGGCCAGTTTTGTAGTTTGCCACCAGGTTAATGGCTGCGGCACCTCAATGCGGTTTATTTTTGTTTCGCGACTATATACCCTTAAGGCGGTATCGGCCGATTTAAAAACATGATAAATGTTCAGCGAATCGCACCGGCAATTAAAGCTTGCTTTTAGCACCTTATGGTCGCGCTACAATGAATAATTCAACGAGGAGCGCTTACCTTTACTGCCTTGCTGTTGAAGTAGCTGCACATTCAAATTACTATCGGCCTCGAAATAAAAATCGAGTTCAGAAACATCGGCCGGTAAATAAGTGGTATCGTGCAGTAATATTTGCGTCACCTGCAAAAAAGTATCGGCCGTATGGCTTACCGCAGGCGGATATAATTGATTGCAACGGCTGCGGCTAACGGTGCAGGCCTGCAGGGCTAACAACAACGGCAACAGCAGCACAAAAAGAGATTTTGTAAAAGCAGGTTTCATTTTTTATTTTTTAGTATGCGGTAAAACTTAATTACGTTGTAGGCACAAACGCTTATGGCGCTTACAAATAATACCAGGGGTGTTATAAGCGAAATAACTTCCGATAGTCCGGCCAGGTAGCGCAGCCAAAAGGCGGCTACACCGGCAAGTATGTTTACCAGGTTAACCCGGTCGCCCAAAAATTCAATCAGGTAGTTGGTCATGCTACAGGTTGGTTTTTGCCCGGCTCTGCTGCCACCGGTTTACCTGGCAGGGCGCCCAGTTTCATTTCGGCCACCTTTTGTAAATACTTGGGGGCGAAAACGGCCACCAGCTGCACCATCTCGAAGGCGATAAAATCGGCATTCAGTTCGCAGCCTTTGCTGGCTACGTAGTAAAAACTAAAGGCGCAAAAAAACAGCAGCAGTATAAAGCTGAAAAGGCGCATGCTGCTTTTATGGCCGGGGGCTTCGTCGAAAAAGCCAATAGTGGTTGGTTGCATAGGTTAGGTTTTAAAAAGATGAAAGGGGTTAAGTAAAGGACAACCTCCAGGGAGGAGAAAAAAGCAAATGTCGTGCTGAGCGGAGTCGAAGCATGTCACACTGAGCCAAGTCGAAGTGCCCGGCATTTGCGCTGGCGGAAGCACTTGTCTTCGACTACGCTCAGACTGACATGCCTCCTTGAGGAGCGCAATTAAAAGTAAAGCCTACTCGAACTTTTGGCGGCGCCACAGGCCACCAAAGTAGGTAAGTACCGCACCGGTGCCGGTACTATCGCTACAGTTGGTGCAACCATAGGTGGTAAAGGCCGGCGGTGTAAGCGAATAAATAGTGGCAGAATCGGCCGATGGATACCGGTACGTTTGCCAACTGGCGTTGCCGGAGGCATCGCTGGTTAGTAGCTTACCTGCACCTTCGGAACCATCGGTAATTTTTAAAGGGCCGCTAAACTGATGCCCGGTGCTATCCTGATAATACCAGATTCTAAAAGTTTTAATTTGTTCATTTATAGTATCTCTACAACCAAGATATATGAAATTGGTATCTACAACCGCTATACCTCCTCTATCACCTTTATCATGCACCCACATTTTCGCAACATGATTTCTAATCATAACACTTGAAACCACTTTGCTTTGTATTCTGTCAAACTTGAATAAGCCTATATTATCATCTGCCGCGGCCGCTGAATAACTGTCAGCCGAATTAAGAGTTGAGTTAGTAGAGGCTATCCATCTAATTTTGGAAAATCCAGTACTATCATATTTGTATACATAAAAACCAGCTCCTCCGAACGCATTAGATTTATAATATCCCATGTAACTTCCGGCATCGGAAGTATCTATATGCAAGCTCATGTTACCATCGCCACCTTGCAGGGGTATACTGGCCTCAAACACATTATTGCTAAAGTTAAGCGAGTGGTTACCCAGGTTTAGCAAGGTATTGTGCGTAAGCGTTCCTCCAAATTGATAACCGGTATCGAGGGTTAAGCCGTTATATGCATTAGGTGGAGGTGGTATAGAATCAGCAAAGTTGGGTATTTCGGGATACTCCGGCAAGGGTTGCCAACTGGCCAAGCCGCTGCCGTTGGTAGTAATCACATATGCCGAGTCGCCATCAACTGCAGGTAACAGGTAAGGCCGTTCGTCGTTAGAGCCTATCAACAAGCCATCTTTAGTTAGCCATGCGTATTTACCAAAGGTGCCAAAATCGCTTACCAAAAAGCCCAATGCGCTGTTCCTTCCGCCGTTCATCACACCCATATCAGCAATCCTACCCTGCAAAAATCCGTAAATAGTATCACCCCCAAACACACCAATGGCAGTGGTAGTATCGCTTCGCATAAAAAAATCATCGGTGGTAACATTGCCCAGGCTATCGTAATACAATATGCCCTGTGGCATCCCCGGGCCTATACCTGCACCAGTTGGTCCGGTTGCACCATTACTACCCGTGACGCCGGTTGGCCCTGTGTTTCCATTAGTGCCTGCTGCACCGGTTGGGCCGGTAATACCAGTGGCACCCGTAGCGCCCGTAGCACCGGTGGGGCCATAAGCGCCAACGGCATTACCTATTTGCGCAATGTTTACACGCTTTGTAATACCGCGGTGGCGGAACAGGGCATAGTCGGCCGTATCGGGCACGGTATCCAGCCGGGGGTAATCCGACATATCTTTAATTCGTATTTGTGCGCTGCACAACAAAGTGCTGAGCGTAAAAAACAGTAGCGCTAATTTTTTCATGTTTAGTTATAAGTTTCCGTTTATCAATTCGTTTTCGTTCAATTCGTTTGTGCCAAAGGCCTCGCTGCTTCCGCCATCGCCCTGCACGTTTACAGCGCAGGGGTAGGTTACATAGCATTGCTCATCGCCTTCGGTTTCTACTTCAAAGTTTATTTCTAAAAGCGCGGTGTTTTCAGTAAGCCGGCTTTCGCCGCTAAACAGGGCTTCGTAAATACTATCGCCATCCAGCCCAATGTTGCGTATGCGTATGTTCACTTCATCTAAACCGGTTTGCGCCATAAGCGGATATTGATTACCGGTAAGTTGCTGCGCTATATGCCAGGCCATATTTTGCGCCTGGCTGTGGCAGTTAACATTTTGCCCGCCCTGGCGGCACAGCATTAGCGAAAGGTTGTAAACCTCTTTAACCCCGTAGCGGCACGCGGTGTATTTATCCTCGGTGGTTTCGCGGGTTACTTTGCCGTTTTGCACAAAAAACACCAGCGTAAAATACTGGTCGAAATCAATCGGCACTAACTCGCCCTGCTGATAGTAACCGGTCAGCTTAACGCCATCGCGTTTAATGGTGCTGGCAAGGCCTGCCACTTTATCCAGGTAGTTTAGCTCTTCCAGTTTGGCAGTAAGATAGCTGATGATAACAGACAGCATACGTTTTAATTGGTTAGGGTTTGTAAAATTTTCTTCTTCAGTTCGGCCGCCACTACATTGCGCTCGGCGGTGGTTGGTTTAAAAATGTCGGTGCCATATTTTGCTTTAAGGGCTGCCAGCTTTTTATCGCTCTGCTTACCTCCTATGCCCAACGTAACCTGCTGCGCATTGGTTTGTGGTTTGGCTTTAAAGGCTTTGCGCAAGGCACCGGTATATTCCAGATTTACAAAGTTACTTTGCAAGCCCTGCACCTGTTTTAGTTGCTTATAGCCCTGTGCCAAATACATGCTCTGCCGCGTGCGCTTATTTTTAAACGTGCCTTTACCACCGGTTTTACCCTGCGGTTTAAACGCGCTTGTTTTAGCAAACTGTTTTTTAGTTGCATACATGGGTTTAGTGCTATAGGTGCCCAACTTTTGTCCGTTGCCCGAGGCCCCATCTTCAAAAATGCGTTTCTCCATAGCTGTTTGCACTTTGGCTACCACCGACTCCATTAGGCTGGCAGCTTTAATGTTTTTAATACGCTCGCGCATTTTTTGCAAATACTGTTCGGGGGTATAACTCATGGCAATACAGTTTGGGTGCGCACTTTAGGTGTGCAGCTAAAGCAAATTGAGTCGGGCATTACAGCATTTTGCATCAGTTGCCGCATTTGCAATTCGTGCTCGGCGGCATATTCCATCATCAGCTCATCGTGGCTTTTGGTGTAAATAGTAACCACACCGGTAAGGCGTTTGCTGTGCTTCATCTCCTTCATTACCAGTTCGCCGGCTTTGTATAGGATAGGCATAGCCAACAGGTTGCGCACGTTGCACAGGTATTCGGTAAACGAGCACTGCAGCGAATAGCTAAGGCTTAGGCCCGCACCACCGGAGGTGGTATTGCCATCTACATAGCTTTGTGTAAAAGGACCACCGGTGGCTATTTGCGCCGCACGGAAATACACATGGCTGTTTTTGTAGTTGCCACTGCAGGTGTTGCAATTATCGCCGCCGCCATAAGGACTGCTCCAACTGGTGTTGTAAGCTTGGAAGGTTGATTCGTAACCAATAAACAAATGGAGGCGTTGTTTGTGCGTGGGGTATTCCTTCGCTAAACCATCTACACTTACTATCTCTCCGGCTACGGCATTTACATTAATGGTATCCAGCAGCTTGCCCTGCAACAAATCATACACCTTTACCGGCACCACACCGGTATGGTTGCAAAACAGCTTTAAGCCAGATAAGAAAAACGACAGGTAGGGCGTTTTATCAATGCGGATTTCGTAACCGGTAAGTGTGCCGGGTTGCGAGGGCATTAGCGCCTTATCATTGTAATAATACCCTACCACGTCGTTTTCGATAAAGCTTTTTAGCTGGTAGCGGCCCTGCAAATACACATTCAGCCGCTGCACCACCTGCTGCGTGGCAAACCGGATAACAGAGTTGAGGGCGGATGATGCCGATTTCATTTCCACGTTAACCGCTTTATCAAAATCGGGGAGATTTATTCCGGTTAACTCATTTAAATAAACAAGGGAGGCATTATCGTTGCCGCATCCCCGCACCCCAACAATATTATCCAGGCAATTCATGCAAAAAGGGTTTTAGCTGTTAGTAATAGCAAATTGTAATACGCCGTTGGTTTCTTCCAAACGGTCGCCACCGGCATACATATCATCCGGTAAGCCCACCACTTTAAAAGCAGTGCTAACCAGTATGGTAATTTTTTCGCCGCATGGGTTCAGGTAGTATTTGTAGTTATACTCCACACCGGTCATAGGGTCGGCAATAATACCCATTACCAGGTTATCCTGGCTTACCTGCGCCGCTGTGCTGTCAAACTTGTTATACTGTAGCAAGTGCAAGGCACCGGGATCTACCACCAAAAACTTATTGGTAGCGTTGCCGCCGTTTAACGCGCTGTGCACGCGGTACGAGGGCAAAAAGTTTACACCCATGGCCTGCACAAACTGCACAAAATCTAATCCGCTATCGCTAAAGGTGTTCATGTTGCCCAGTAGCTGCATGTAGCGAAAAATTTCGCCGTAGCCAAAAATCCATGGCGAGCCGCTAAAGCCCGAGTTGCTGGCCGAAAAGGCAATCTCCTGCAAAGCTTCCGGGTTAGGTTTACCGCCATCAATAGCCGAAGCAAATTTGGTAGCTACGGTTTTAAGGTAGTTGCCACCCGATAAATTCTTTTCGCCGTTATCGGTTGCAAAGCGACCGTTAAGCACCGCCATTTGGTTGGCAGCACCGGTGGCCATTTTGCGGCGGCATACATCCAGTATGGCCATGGTGCGGCGGGCAAAATAAAACTCATCGCTTTCCAGTCTTTCTTTTAAGTCGGCCAGGGCAACGGTTTCTTTGTGCTGCACGCCAACGGTGGTATCAATTTCATACGTGGTGGTTAAATCGCCGGCAGCGCCGCCATCGTTGCAATCGGCAGTTACGCTGGTGCTTATTTCGCTTTCGGTAATACGCGGGGTGTAAATTACATCTACGCGGCGCACCTGCCCTTTACCGGGCACTACGGTGCTCTCCAGCACGCGGCTGGTGTTTATAGCCGAGGTTAAAAACTGCACCTCGGGCGAGGGCTCTTTAGGAGCCAGTTTGTATACTTCGTTAACGGCCAGCTGCAAAGCGGGCGCATCAACAAATGGCAATAAGGATACTGACATGTTGTTTGTTTTAAAATGAATAATAAAAGCAACCGGTTAATGGCAGGTTGGCCAACGGATAAGTGTAAGGGGTGCCAACACTAAAGGCAACGGTCGGTTATTTCTCTTCTTTCAAGTCATTGCGACACTTTCTCTTAAATATCACTCCACCTCCGTCCCGATAAATCGGGACACCTCCGCCAGCGGAGGACACAACAGCCAACAGCCTTAGCGCTTACAGATTAAGCGTGGCGCTAATGTCCTCCGCTGGCGGAGGTGGACCCGACGCTCTGGTCGGGGGCGGAGGTGGATGGCTGTTTGCGCTGGCGGAAGCACTTGTATTTTACTACGCTCAGACTGACATGCTTCCTTGGTTTATCAATTCAACTGCGTGCGCTTTTGCGCATTGGGATGTATTTTTACATCACCGGTGGCGGTGGTTTCGCTTAGCTTGTTTTTAGCTATGGGCCTTTGTATGCCCGCGTTGTTTTTTTTTACTATGCCCTTGGCTTCGGCCTCGTGCAAATACACTTCATCCAGCGTAGCGGGTTTGGCATTGTTGGTTTTGCTTTTAACCACCTCACCGGTGGCTTTGCTTTTTACCACCAGTTCTTCAGCGTCGTTCAGTTCGGTTTCATACAGGTTTTCAAAGTGGGTATCAAAGCCGGTGCGCACCAGTTTGTTTTTATTAAACTCATCGGTCAGCTTATCGGCAACGGTGGCTTTGGCTTTGCTTACCTGGTCGTTCAGCTTGTAGGCTTTCATCTTTGCCTCCCATTGCTGTAAGTTCAACTGGTATTGCTCGTCCTGTTCAGCTTGCTTTGCCGTTAATGTTTGTAGTTCGTTTTCTTTACTGGCCAATAGCTGGTTAAGCTCTTCTACTTTTATAACCGCGCCCTGGCCATCGGCACCGGCTAATTCCAACGCCTTTGTATGGTGCGATTTTACAGTGGCAAAAATCTCTTCCAGTTCCTTACCGTCAATTTCTGATTTGGTAAGGCCGAAAGTTTGCGCGGCCTTTACACCCAACGAGCCCAGCACACGGCCTACCACCTTGCGGCGAATGGTTTCATCTTTCAGCACATTTTCGGTAAGCGTGTATTTGCTTTCCAGGTGCTTGGTAAAATCGGCCAGTGTAAGCTCGTCTTCATCCTGCACCGGTAGCCCAATAGCACCGGCCAATTCTTTAATGGTTATCATGCGCTTGGGTAGGGGTTTCGTCAACAATGTTGTTTGCCTGCTTGTATTCGGCTACCTGTTTTTCTACAGCGCGCCAGTGTATGCCAAGGCCCTTGGCAATTTCGGCAAACGATTTACCGGCCTTGTTCTGCTCATACAATTCCTTAGCAGGGTTGCCCGCAGGGGCAATAGCATCGGCCGATGCCGTTACCTCCTGTTTATCCGGGCTAACCGCCGCAACATTTTTTTTTTGAGGCACGGGTGCTTCTGTGGGTTGAAGGGGCGTGCCGCCTTGCTTGTTAATCGGTTCAAAGTTTTGTGCCTTTTGCACTGTAGGGTCTAAGGCGATATGCTTAGGCACCTGTTTTTCTGTTCCGTTCCAAAAACGAATCCATTGTAAGTTTTCTGCCATGCTGTGTTTATTTGTGATGCAAAGATAATTACTTTTTAAATTGATTTCATAATTTAATTTGAATTATTTTTGCAGCATGAAACTTTCCATCCTTATCTGCTCGGTTTATAATCGGGTAGCGCTGCGCGCCGACTTACTGCTTTTGCTCCGAAATTCCATTGGCAAAAACACTTATTTAAAGCAGGCCACCGAAAATTACCTGCTGGAAAAATACCAGGGCGCAGAGGCCGAAATAATTCTATGCACTGATCATAAAAAGTTGACAGTAGGCGCCAAACGAAACTTATTAATAGACGAAGCGGGCGGCCACTACATCGTATTTGTAGATGACGATGATATGGTAACTGTAAACTACGTGCAGGCACTTTTAGATAAAATAGCAACGCAGCCCGATGTAATTGTGTTTAATGCCCTGCGCTACCACAACGGCCAGCGCGATAAGCCTGTTATATATGGCACGGAATACAGCCGCGATTACAGCACACCCAAATTCCATTACCGGTTACCCAACCACTTAATGTGCGTGCGCAAAAGTGTAGCCGCACGCGTAAGGTTTGCCGATATCAGCTTTGGCGAAGACGCCGACTACGCCCGCCGCCTTCTGCCCTACCTTAAGCACCAAGAAAGGATTTTTGACACGCTGTATGAGTATTGGTTTGAAGAGAGCGGGTCAGAGACTGCCCCGAAGTAGTTGGCAAATACTACAAATGAATAAAGGCTTAAGGCCAATGAATAGACACATCAAGCAAATGTCATGCTGAGCGTAGTCGAAGCGCGCATTTGCGCAGGCAGAAGCACTTGTCTTCGACTCCGCTCAGACTGACATGCTTCCATGGTTCTGCCGTTACACCTGAACACAATTGCACTTTAAAACATAACCCCCATGACCATAGATATAATAGTACTCTCTTTTGCCAAAACGAACCAGCTAAAGCAACTCACCCAGCAAACCATTGATAGCTGCCGGCGAAGCGACCGGGCTATTGCTTTTAATATTTTGGTGCTGGAGCAAAACCCCGCCGTTACTTACCAGCACTGCACCACGCACCACATCACCGAGCCGTTTAACTACAACCGTTTTATGAATATTGGCATAGGCATGACCACCGGTGAGTATGTTTGTCTTTGCAATAACGATTTGGTTTTTCAGCCTAAGTGGTGCACACACATGCTGCAGGCTACGCAGCGCGGGTTTTTGCTATCGGCTTCTCCCCTGTGCCCCCAAACGCAGGGTCTTACTTTTAACCACGGGCCCTTAATTGATTATGGCTACAGCATTGCCAAACACCTGAGCGGCTGGTGCATTTTTACCGACCGGTTCCTATACGAAATTATTGGACCCCTCGATGAAGACTTCCCCTTTTGGTTTGCCGACAACGCCTACGCCGAGCAGCTAAAACAGCATAACGTTAAACACGCCCTTATCCGCAACAGTTGGGTAGAGCACAAAGGCAGCCGCACCCTCAAAACGCTCGATGCCATTACCAAAGATGAATACACCCTGGGGTTGATTCAGAAGTTTAAAGAGAAGTATCCGGGGAAGTGAGGAGAGGGACTTTTAAAGGCACAAAACAAAGATAAATTTTAACAATATATCACCGATTCGGTGATATATAACTTGCTTTAAATTTGTTTGTTTGAAGTAGCATCAAAATAAAAGCGCTATCGTTTCGCTGATTTTAAATAAACACATTATTAGTTATTTTTTTACTTTACATCAATCGATAAGATAGAAAAGGTTTGGAAGTAATGCTGAATTTGGGTTTTGAGCTACTTGGCAATCAACTATTTTAAAAAATAAATAAAATATTATGAGTAAGCAAAAGCGAACAAGTCCAGAAGAGGGTTACCAAATTGCGTTAAAAAGAATCAGAACTGCGAGATTATCGAAAAGTCGAAATTTAGCTCTAGTAGATTTAAATCTGTCAAAGGTTCCGAATGAGATAATTGATTTATCAGGGCATTTGGTAAGCTTGGATCTAGCGCAGAATAGCATCTTGGATATAACTTTTATGGCGCAATTTAAAAACTTAAAAAAATTAAGTATCTGGAGCAATAAGGTTAAAGACATTTCATCAATTAAGGAGCTCAATAAACTTGAGGTTCTTAATTTACATAGAAACGGTATTGTAGATATTTCGTGCCTTTCCAAATTAACCAATCTAAAGGAATTGGCAATTGGGTATAATCCAATTTTGGACATAACTCCCATTAAAAACTTAATTCAAATACAAGAACTCCATTTAGCTCGTTTGCAAGTTTCCGAAATTGAGTTCCTGTCAGAATTTAAAGAATTAGAAGAACTTTATTTACACGATAATACAATAATAGATATATCGCCACTCGATAACTTAAAGAAGTTAAGATATATCAATATAAGTTCCAATCGAATTTCAAACATATCAAAATCATTTTTTAAAAATAAAATTTCTGTAGGCTTTCATTTAGCCTTCGAAGGCAATCCTCTACAATCCCCTCCAGTTTCTGTTTTAGAAGCCGGTCAACAGGCCATACTTGATTACTTTGATAAGTTAGAAAGGGAAGGCAAAGATTATCTATACGAAGCAAAACTATTAGTAGTAGGCGAAGGTGGTTCGGGTAAAACTACCTTCCGGCTTAAAATACAGAATACTAATGCCCCTATGCCAGATGAAAAGGATAGCACAAAAGGTATTGATATTTGCCCTTTGCAATTTACAACACGCGATGGTAAAAAGATACAACTGAACATGTGGGATTTTGGTGGTCAAGAAATTTATCATCAAACCCACCAGTTCTTCCTTACGCATAAATCCTTATACATCCTATTAACCGATAACCGGAAACAGGATACCGACTTTAACTGGTGGTTAGATACTATACAGGCCTTTGGGGGCAATAGCCCGATACTGATTGTGCAGAACGAAAAAGGCGACCGCGTAGTAGACTTGAACATGAAAGAAATTACCGAGCGATATAAAGAAGTAAAACAGGCATTGCCGGTAAACTTTGAAAGTACGCGCGGAGTGGATGAGATGCGGAAAATTGTGTATGAATGGGCCACTAAATTAGACCATATGGGCGATGAGTTACCTAAGAGTTGGGTAAACATTCGTAAAGAAATAGAAAAGTTAGCGCAGAAGTATGATTATGTATCAATTGAAAAATACCTACAAGTGTGTGCGCAAAATGGCATAACGGATAAGGCTGAGGCTTTGAGGCTTTGCAGCGTGTATCACAATCTTGGTGTGCTGCTACACTTCTCTGAAAATGCAGTGCTAAAACATACCATCATTCTTCGAAACGATTGGGCTACCGATGCAGTATATAAAATGCTGGATGACCGGACCATAACCGATGCTAAGGGTAGGTTTGTATTTGAAGACTGCGCACGCGTGTGGAACGAACCAAAATACCGGGATAAACGTCATGAAATACTGGAATTGATGTTAAAGTTTGACCTATGCTATAAAATGCGGGATACCCAACAATACATCTTACCGCAACTACTACCTACCGAACAACCAGATTATAATTGGGATGATACTGATAATGTGCAGGTTACTTATAAATACGGCAAGTATATGCCCAAAGGTTTGGTTAACCGCTTGATGGCAAGGTTAAATTGGTATACTGATTTAAATCGCTCCTGGAAAACCGGCACGATATTTACAAAACAAGGGGCGATTGCTGAAGTGCGGGAGCCTTATGGCGAAAAAGAGATTAGTGTGCGTATTAGCGGAGCAAACAAACGCGATTTGCTTCTGTTTATTGATGAAGAATTACAACGCATTCATAAAAACTATGCAAACATAAATGTAAATAAATGGGTTGGTTGCGTTTGTAGCCAATGTACGGATAGTAAGGATAAAAAGCTCTATGATTTTGAAAAGCTAAGAGCAAGGATGAAAGCTGGAAAAGAAACTATAGAATGCGACAAAAGTTATGAAGACATAGAAGTAGGGTCATTAATGACAAAAACATTTGGAATTCCAGAAAATGAGCAATATATTTTTGGATATGAGAAAAAAGAAATCAAAAAACTAGTCCTTGATCGAGTTTTCATCTCCTATTCAAAAGCTGATAAGGATTATCGCGACAGGTTGGTATTGTATTTACAGCAGTTTGAACGCAATGGACTTATAGGTTATTGGAGCGATAAAGAATTAGTCGCTGGTGAAAAGTGGGATGCTAAGATTAAAACAGAATTGGAAAATGCGGATATTGTTTTGTTCCTGTGCAGCCAGGACATGCTTGGGACAAAATACATTCAGGACGTAGAAATGAAACGAGCTTTTGAAAGAGAAAAGGAAGGTAAGGTTAAAATAGTACCGATAATAGTAAAGCCCTGCACATGGGCAAAGGACCTTCAGTTACCTGAATATACGGCGCTGCCAACTAAAGGCATACCCATTATAGATAAAAGCTGGGGCGATCCCGATTATGCCTATATGAATATTTATGAGGGATTAGAGAAATTATTAAAAAGCAACCAACAATTGTAAACTATAAGTTGATGGATATATAAGCAGTAAATGCATCGGCCATTTACAGAAATCCTTCGAAAGAACTGCCCATTGTGACTTCCGAAGATAATTAGCAGATTGAAAACACAGAGCGAATAAATAAATTACACCTAATGAATTGGATAGCACTGATAACTGTAGTTGGAGTAATAATAAACATTGCTTTAACCGCTTCAAATTTGAGGTTAAACCATGATAACCGCCGCAACGCACTGCGCGAACATTTGTTTAAAGAACAGATTGAGTTTATCAAGAAATTCTATGGTTGTTTATCAGTTATAATTGAGAAGGTGGACGAAGCTAAGCTGTCACGGAAGTTTTTAGATGAAGATGAGTTATTGCTTGAAAAAGAAATAGACAAAACCCATAACTTCTTTGACCAGCACGCTTTTATATTGGCTAACGATAAAATGGCAAATATTTTAATAAAAGTTGTTGATGCCGCAGATGACCTATACTATGCCCTAGGAGATAATAAAAATAATCCGGATAAAGCCGACAGTGAAAAGTTTTTCGATGCTTATTATACTGCAATTGAAGAAATTAGAGAGCATTACAACATAGAGGCTCTTTCTAGCGAAACTCAAGCATTAACCAGAAACCTTCGCACAAAAAAACCTAAATAATAATTTTGACCTTAAATAATTTACCTCAGATGCAAAAACTTTGGATGATACGAGCCGGTAGTCGTGGTGAACAGGAGCAAATAGCTTTAGAAAAAGGCATTGTAACTATTGCGTGGAATGAACTCCCTGATTTAAGGCAGTTTAAAACCAAAGAAGATTTACAAGCGGAATACGATAAGCACTATACACCTAAAAACATTTACGCTGAAGGTTTGCAGGTGGGGCAGGTTTTCCGTTTTGCAAACCAAATACAAAAAGGCGATTTAGTTGCCTTACCGTCTAAATTTTCGCCAGATATAAACATCGGAGAAGTTACCGGTCCTTATCAATACAAAGAACTGGATCCGGAAGTTAAACACTGGATACCTGTAAAATGGCATCCTGCCATTCCGCGCTCTAAATTTGAAGATGACTTACTTTATTCATTCGGTTCGCTTTTAACCGTAGCCAACATCCAGCGCAATAATGCACTGGAGCGGGTAAAGGCTATGTTACAAGGAAAATCTTTAAGCATTACGCCTAAGGAAATAGAAACAGAAGATGACTCCGTGCAAAATGCACAAATGGAGGAACTGGCCTATACGCGAATAGAACGATTCATTCAGCATAATTTTAAAGAGTACGACTTAGAGGAATTGATACGTGAAATAATGAAAGCCCACGGATATACTACTTCACACCCACGAGAAATTGGAGGCTCGGATGGCAGAAGTAATAAAGGGGAAGATGGTGGCGCAGATATATTAGCATCTAACGGCCCGTTAGGTTTTGAAGAACCGCGTATAGTGATCCAGGTAAAATCATCACAAGACAAATTACAACCTAAAGTTTTAAGAGAACTAATGGGTGTTATGAATTCGTTTAGCTCTCAATATGGCATTCTTGTTTCGTGGAGCGGCTTTACTGATCCATGCAAAAAAGAAGCCCGCAGCAGTTATTTTAAAGTAAGGTTATGGAGTTCCGAAGATATTATACGTGAGATATTTGAACACTATGATAAGTTTAGTGATGGTATGAAGGTTAGATTGCCATTAAAAAGAACTTGGGTTTTGGAAGAGTAAACCGCCATTCTCAGTAATTGTACCCATAATCCATATAACGCTCAATGTCAAAATATACCAACGCATCAATTACTTCTACTATTGAAAAATATATTGAAGAAATTCCAAAAGACGAATTTCACAGATACAAATCATGGGATTATTGTTTTAAAGCATTTGCGGTAGAAAAACCAACTGAGTACCTTGCTTTACAATTAGGGTTTTTCCTGGCTAGTTGGGGTATGTATAGAGGCTCAGGAGGATTGCTTAAAAAAAATCATTTAATACATCAAAAAGCCGTTGATATCCTTTTTTCTCCGGCGTTTAAGAAAATTAAATGCTCGGCAGGACAAGATGTATCTAGCATATCAGTTATAGATATTCTAAAATTGAAAGAGGAATTAGCAATTCATTACAAAAAAGCAGAGTTCATTAATTCAAAAGGCAAGTCAAAACAAATTTCAACAACAGATACCTTAATAAGTAAGATAATGTTAGGTACTATGGGCTGTGTACCAGCATATGATAGATACTTTATCGAAGGCTTAAAAACTAAAAATATCAAGCAAATAATCTTTAACAGCAACTCTTTAGATAACCTACTACATTTTATTGAAGCAAATAAGAACGAACTTAGTGATTGTCAATATTTAATCAGAACCAAAATTCAAACGCACTATCCTTTAATGAAAATTCTTGATATGTATTTTTGGCAATTAGGATTTAGCAGCCAACAAAATAAATCGATCAAAGCATTATAACCATGCCCCCATCCAAATTCAACATCAACATTCTTAAAGGCCGCATGGCCGAAAACCTTGTGCAAGACCTGTTTATTAACAGCGGCTATAACATTTTTAATTATGGGTTGGAGCGTACACACCCCGGCCTTAGTAAAACATTGCGTAACAACAGCCAGAAAACAAGTAAGGCGTTCAGTCCCCGCAGGGTCTCTCGCCTCGAGGACCCTGTGGAAGACAGAGCACAAATTTCCTCTGCGCAGGGTCGCGCAGAGCCGCAGACCCCGCGCGGACATCAAATGCAGACAGGATTTGAAGGATTGCGGGATGGACAGGATTAACACAAACAACAGACAGGATTAATACACTGAATACAAGACAAGGCAATGCCCCTGTCTCTACAATACAAAAACGCCCACAGCACGCAGGCCCGTGGGACGCACACTTATGCTTATAGCGCAATAGTAAAGCCCCCATACAATGCCTTTACTCTACTGCTACCCTGCTTATGGCGTTGCGGCCGTAGAGGGTGGGGAAATACATGAGCTCGGCGCGCACGGGGTTGAGGGTGTAGCTGCCGGTGTAGCGGGGCTCGAGCAGCAGCGTGAAGGTGTGCTGGCCGGGGCTTAGGCGCTCGCAAAAGATAACTACTTTGTTTTTAAAATACTCGCGGTGCACTTGGCCGTGCTGTTTAGGGAACTCTTTTTTGTAGTAAGCGCATCCGGCCGGTATGGGCACTTCTATACTTACAAAGTCGGCGTATTTTTGGGCGTTGATGGTAATGTGCATTTCGGCTACCTCGCCGCCTTTAAACGCGGTTATTTGTTGTCCGCCGCGCCAGAACGCGGTAGTAATATCGTATAGGTTGCGCACCGGTTCGGGCCGGGTATTAAAAAACTGCTGGTAAGCCGTAAAGTAAACCGGTGCCCCGCCCTGCTTAACTACCTGCACCGGTTGCCCGTTGGTAGCCTGCATAATATAAGGATATTGTTGCACGGTGGCGCCGTTAAGCTGCAACTGCGGCTTTGCCGTAGCGCTGCCACGCTGTTGTATAATTTGAGGCAGCAGGGTGCTTAGTATTTCGGCGCTCTCGTAGGTGTTGCGCCAACCGGTGTGGCTGCGCTGGGTAAGTATACCGGTAATAACAGCCTGCTTAGTGGCCGCATCGTTTTTAAGTTCGGCAATGCGGTAGGCCTGCAGGGTAACAGCGTTGCTGTTGTTGGTGTAGTTGTAGGTTTCGGTGCCCCAATAAGCGCCGCCAAAAACGGTGCGCTGCTGTTGAGCAAGCAACCGGTTCCAGTAAGGGGTGGCCAGGCTATCGTTACCTGTAAGCAGCAGGGTTTTTACCCAAGTCATTTGCTGCGAAAGGTTTAGGCTATCGAACTGAAAAGCCAACAAGCGCCCGGAAGTAAAGCTTTTATCTTCTGCCAGGCTGAGGGTAGACAGTGTCTCTAAAGTTTTTAGCTGTTCGCTGCGGTCCATAAGGTGGTAGTGGTCTTTTAAAAACCGTATAGCCGTTGCCATGTTGTTAGACTGCGCCGGGGTAACGCCAGCTATGCTTAGGGCCTTAACCACGTAAGCCGTAATGTGTATGTTGTAAGCAGAGTAATTGAACCAGCCAAAGGCTCCATCGTATAGCTGCATATCATTCAGTTTTTTAATAATCTGCTGTTTTTCTTTTTCGCCCTTAAACGGTTCGCCCAGCTGCTGTTTAATTTTTTGCTCCATGCAAAGGGCTATTAGCTTGCTGGCCGTTTGCTCGGTGCACCAGTAAGGGTAGTTTTTTAAATTCTTTACCTCCTCCAGCATTACCTGCAGCATATCCTGCTCGGCATGTATAGTTAATGTGCCCATTTGCGCCTCGGGCGAAACCGTAAAGGTGGTATCGGTAGTAAGCACGGCAAAAAAGCCTTTGGTTTCGGTGGTGCCCTGCGGCCACACCGGTATTTGTTTCCGTTCGCCATCGGCATAGCCACCGGTAATGCTAAGGCTAAAGTCCGCAGAAAGGGTATCGGTAGCGGGGCTATATACCGGCGCTACCACCCGCAGCTGTTGGGTGGCAACTGTAGTTACCGTAGTATCAACTTGCGACACCGTAGTGCCGTTTAGAGCAAAGGCGGTATGCACCGGCACCGGTGTGTTTATATAATTGTTTACGCGGCCCACCAGTTGGGTGCTATCGCCCTCTATTAAAAACTGGGGCGCGTTTAGGCTGGCAGTAAGCTCTTTAAAAGAGCGGACATCTTTACTGGCATAGCCGCTGCGCTTGTGCGCATCGCGCGCTATTACAAAGGTTTTCCAGTTGGTAAGGTTATCGGGGTATTGCACGGCAAAGGCGGCTTTACCATCTTTACCGGTAACGGCATTGGGCTGCCAAAAGCCATAGTCGGCAAAGTTGTTACGCATGGTTTTGGCACCGGCATAAAAAGCAGTTAAATCTTTCCAGCTGCCACCGCGCAAAACTTTGCGGCCAGGTGTATTACCGCGATAGGTATTAAAATCTGTATCGCTACTGTCGGCTTCTTCTTCCTCCTTAAAATTAGCATAGCCATACTGCTGGTAGCCCAGGTTAATATTCGAAATTTTATAACTACTAACAGTTACACCGGGCACGTAGTTGATCCGTGAACCAAGTACATCCATGGCTACCGTTTCCATACTAAGCATACTTCTTTGCACACCCACTGAGTAAGCCATACTAAAATTACGATTATTTGATTGCGGAACCATAATGGCTACCTCGCTTAAATTATAGGATACCTGCTCGCGCATTACAAAATTAAGCAGCAAGGTTTCGAAATTGTGCACCTCTATTTTGCGCAGGTTGCGGGCGTAGCCTAAAAAATCTACCGTAAGTGTATAGGTGCCGCCGGGCAGACCGCGGAGGGCAAAATCGCCGTTTACATCGGTAATAGTGGTTAGCAGCTTGGCATTACCGGCGTTGCTTGCCTTAATAACAGCATACTCTAAAGGCTGGCCCTTTACATCGGTAATGCGGCCAATAACCGATGCCGTACCATAAAGGGTAGCATCGAGCAACTTATAGCCGGCGCTATCGGCGCTAATAAAACCGGTTTGCATAGTGGCCGAGGCCTCTTTAAAGCCCAGCTGCCGGTAAAACGTGCCGGGCACCAACCGGTAATAATTTATGCCACCGGCCTTAACTGTAAGGTTACCAAAGCTTAGGTAATAGCCATTGTAGGTAAGCATTTCCAACTGGTATATGCCCGGTGGCAATCCGTGCAGGTTAAGCGAGGTGCCGCCTAATATTTTGCTATAGCCGGTGCTATCGTACCGGTAAAGGTGCAGGTACTCAAACACGCTATCGGTTACTAAATCAATTTGCAAACCGCCATTGGGTTGCGCGCTTAAAGGCTTGTATATATCGGTTTGGTAGCGGGCCTTAGGCACCGGTGCCACCTGCAACACCACCGGTTGGTAAGTAGCAATTTGCCCAAAGGCAATTTCGGCATTGTAGGAATTATAAGGGCCGGTAAGCACTCGCCTTTCAAAATGCGGGTTATACTTTTCAAGCCGCATTACATTACGCGAAAAGTTGTAAGCGTATTGCGGCTCGATAGCAAAGTTTAAAGTAAAATCGTAGGGGCGGTAAAACATAACCGAATCCAAACTGAAAGGGCCTGCCGCCCTAATACCGCCACCGCGCGGGCCAAAGGTGCGTATGCCCTGCATAAGGTAAAAGGTGCGGCTATCATAATCCTGATTATAAAACATCATCTGCCGCCGCAGCTCGTTCAGTTCTAAATTGCTATAAGCCGGTTGGGCATTAGGCACCGGGCATACCTGCAAAAGCGAATCGTAGTTGTAGCTAATCTCCAGCTTGCTGCCAAACTTTAAATCTACGGTATCAACAAACCGGCGGTTGTAGGTTCTAAAATTAAGCACATGCTTGCCATCCAACACGGTAGCAAACGAATAAGGGGTTGGCAATTCGTTTTCTGCACTGTAAACCAGCTGCCCATCCAGGTGCACGCTATACAACTTAACCGGTTGCCCCTTGTGGTAAATATATGGCGCTACCTGCGGGCCTACGGTAGACAGGCTATCGTAGTAAGTGCTTACCCCGCGCGGCGGAAAAATAAAATAGTAGTAAGCCTGGCTATCCAGCCGCATGCGGCTATACCATTGGGGCACACAACACAGCCGGTGCTGCCTTTTAAACTCAGGCACCGTTAAGCCACCCGTATTAAATTTTTGGCGCAGGCGCCTTACCGGCTGGCTTATGCCATAGTCTGGTTCATCTATATCTTTACCAAACTGCGCGTTTACACTATAAGCCGTAAGGTTAACTGCCGGTGCCGGTTTGCCGTTATACTTTGTAACCGATATGGTAAATGAATCTTTCTGGCCAGGGTAAACCACCTCATCATTATTTACCTCTACCTTAAGCAGGCGGGTAATTTTATCGGCCCTTGTTTTACGCATTTCTTTTTTGCCGCGCCATACCCATTCGGTAATAAGCGTGTAGGTACTATTGCTGCGGTCGGCAATACTTTTTTGCAGGGTAACAACTTCGGCTTTTTCTACCAGGGCCTGGTTGCGGTAAAGCGAGTAATGCACCGGTATTTTTTTTGGATTGCTTATACGCAGGTATACCGATGTATCGGTGCGGTAAGCGCTGCAGCTTATATCATCCGATCTATCGGTAGTAGTAAAAGTGTTTACACTATCGCCGGGCAGGGCAAAATAATAAGCCGTGGCAAACTCATCGGGCCTTTGGTAATACGGAAAGCTAACGGCGCGGGTATACAGCAATTCATCTTTGCCGCTTACGCGCATATAGCCGGTGGCAGGCTGCGGTATGCCACCTACCGTGTAAACAGCCAGTATACTATCGTTGCTGTTGGTAACCTGCAAAGCGGGCACCGGGCCCAGGTAACTTAGGGTATAGGTGGTATCCCAGGTTTCGTTATTGCTGTTGCGCAACTGCGCCTTTATATTTATCTGCAAGGCAGCAGGCGGAAGCTGTGCTGCCGGGTAACTAAACGTGGCACGCCCCTGTGCATTTAGCCGCCCCTCGAAACTGAAAAGGCTATCGGGCACAAAAACCGAATCGGCACAAAAGCGCGTTATTCTGGTAACTGTCGCCTTTAGGTTAACCTGCGCATCGGTAACGGGCAGGTCGTTATAATCTATACCGGTAAAAGTAAAGTGCAGGGTATCGGCCGTGCCATAGGTTTTTTCGTTACTGCGCAGCGTATAGCGGCTGGTTTTAAGCAGGTAATCTTCGGCCCTAAAGTAGCCGGTTTTAAAATCGCGGTCGCGCTTTGCATCTTTTATAAGCAGGGTATAATCCACATCGGTTTTAAAACTATCCGCCAGTATAAAATCATACACATAAGCGCCGGGTGTAACCGGTTCCAGTCCGCTTTTAATAGTTACAGCTTTGCCATAATAGGTAGCTAAGGTAACATCGGCTTTGCGCTTAAGCGGCTTGCCCCAGCCGTTGGTAATAAAAGCTTTAAAGCGCACGGTATCGTTGGGCTGATACTTGGGTTTATTAAAAACTATATAGCCCTCGCGCACCTTGCGGGTTTTATTTATAGCACCCCGTATTTTGTAATACACCCAGCTAAACGGGTAAAATACCTGCGACACAATATATTTAGCCGAACTGCGATACCGGTAAGGCCTGTCTCTTTCGGGTTGCGCTGCTAAATAGATAGCAGTATCGGTTCCGGCAGCTATGGTAAGGCACTTTTCATTTTTGCCCATACGCACAAGGTAAGCCATTGCAGCCGTGCTATAGGCTATATTGCGGTTACCCAACTTTACCGCTGCACCGGTAATATAGCCGCCCTGTTTATTGCGCACTACCAGCTTTGCCTTTTTTAAATCATCCAGCACTTCGGCTACCAGGTTGGTAACCGGGTGGTAAGTAAGCGCCAGCATTTTTTTATCGGCCTGCACAAACACATAATGGCCGGGCCCTAAGCGCGGTGTATCGGCGCCATGGGTAATAAACGAATCTACACAAGGGTAGTTAATCAGCTGCTCAGGCTTAAGCGTATACTCTCGCTGCATTACCAAAGCCTGCTGCACCGTTAAACGGTAAACGTAGGTATACTTGCTATACTGCGGCTCGAGGCCCAGGTTCTGCGCGCGCAAACCATTGTAGCCAAGTAATATTGTAAGCAGTAAAAGCGCGCGGGTAATCAAGTGTGTGTTGGGTTTTGATTTAAAGTTAACGAAACTTGCTAATACGTATTGCGTTGCGGCGTAATTTTACAATGCCATGACGAAAACAAATACAATTGTCTAAACACGATTAACAGGATTATAAGATTAGCAGGATTAAGACCAAAATTGAATAGGCAATAGTGAATAGTTAGTAGTAAAATACAGATTACCAATAAACAGCTATTGTTTTTTCTTTTTGCATGTGCGATGATGGCGAACGCTTATTCCGCCTATCATCATTATTTCTTCTCTGTCCAGTGGCTTTAATTCAAATAAAGGTGTAATAGTCGGGCAGATATTTGCTACTGATTCACTTTTCGTTTTGCAAGCTAAATAGCTTACATCCACTACATCGCTTTTATAGGCATCTATATTAACCTCAAAACAAAATATACCTTTAGCGTTGGTTAAAGCATACAACCCCGCCTGCCGCAATTTAACCACAGCACCTTCCAACGGTTCTTTTGTTTCTGCAGCAATTACTAAACCTTTAATTCTTTGGTCTGCTACCACCAACTCAGTTGTAAGCTGATATCTTACAGATGTAATGGAGCATTCACTCTGCGCCTTTACCTCTTTAACATCGGCCACACTTGCCAACGCAGCCATACTGGCGGCAATGGCCCGCCAGTTCAATAAACCGTTTTTAATTTCGGTTTTGCGAACCGGTTGCTCTAACTGAAATTGTGTAAAGCGTCCGCACAGGTTATGGCCGCTTTGGGTTACTATATCGTAAATTTCATTTTCGGTTTTGCGGGTAAAATCTATTACCTGTTTGTTGCAGCTGCTGCAATAAGCGCCCTGCGCCGTGTGCGTCATAGCATTCCAGTCTTCGTGGCAGGGGGTATCGATAGTAATGTAAACCTGTTTGGGCATAGGCGGTGTTTGTAGTAAGATGCAGGGGTGGGCGAAATTCCATAATACCTGACACGATTTACAGGATTGCGGGATGAACAGGATTAATGCGAACACCAAAAACAGGATTACAAGGATTATAGGATTAACAGGATTAAATGCAATTTCACAATCCTGTATATCTTTTAATCTTATTAATCGTGTCTGTGTTTTAATTATCTCGTATATCATTAAATCATACCAATGGTGTCTAAACAATTTACTGCTGTATATCCTTTAATCCTGTTAATCCTGTCTGCCTTTTGCACGCGGGCCCAAACACCCCTCTCCTTCTTGGCTACGGTGCAAACCGATAGCGCCGATACGAAAGAGAAACTGCTGGATAGCGCTAAGGTGTGGTTTGGTGTTTATTTTAAAGATACAAAAGCCGTGTTGCAAGGCACCGATGTAAAGACCGGTAAGCTTAGCGGTACCGGTGCACTTAAGTTTAGCAGTAGCAATTTTGTGGGCAGCAATGCTACCAAGGGCATTATTTGGTTTGATGTAATAATACAGTGCTACACCGGTGGCTATAAATACGAGCTTACTAATTTTAAGCACGAGGGCACCGCCGGCACCGATGCGCGGTATGGCAATTACCCGGCGGTTAGTTTTGGTTTACTTACTACCGATAGCCTGTGCCCACCCAAACTATTACCACAGCAGGATAAACGCTGGCGCGACAGCCTGTGGAAAGAGCTTAGGCAGAATGCCTATTTAGAAAGCTATATACTGGCTGATGATTTAAAGCAGGCTATGCATAGGGTGCCGAAGAAGAAAAGGTAGCGCTGTATTAAACCAGTGGCATTGCAGCAGCAAAACAACCGGTGTATTGGCCAGTTTTAAAAATTTTTTATTTTGCATTTATAAACGTTACAGTATGAAACACCTGATTTTAACCAGCCTGATTTTATTAAGCATTTGCAGTTACGCGCAAGAGCCGCTTACTTTTAGCGATGTGGTAAAAACAGACAGTACCGATACCAAAGATGATTTGTTTGTGGCGGCTAAAATGTGGTTTGCCTCGTTTGCCAACCGCAAAGATGTATTGCCTGTAAGCGATAAAGAAACCAGCGAAATGATAGGCCAATGCAGTATGCCTTACAACAGCAATATTTTTATAGGCAGCAATGCCACCCGCGGAACAATCAGCTACGAGGTACACGTTTACTGTAAAGATGGCCGCTATAAATACGAGGTTACAAACTTTAGGCACTCGGGCACACCCGTAAGCGGGCAGTATGGCGTTCACCCGGCTTTAACTTTTGGCTTGCTAACTACCGATTCGCTATGCCCTGCTGATGTAATACCTGAGGAAGGCGTAAAATGGCGAAATAATATATGGGCCGAATTGCGCACCATGGCACGTGAGGAAGCGACCCTGGTAGCCGAAAGCCTAAAAAAAGGAATGCTTAAAGCAAGCCGAAAGAAAAAAGAGGATTGGTAGCTCTATGTCGTTAAGTTACCCCCCCCCCGGGCTTAACCGTCCGAATGGCGCTTTGGTCGGGTGGGCCCTGGTCGGAACGGGGTGGTCTGACGGTACTACCAGGCTTTACTGACTAATAGTTAACCGTTGCACCACTCTTACCCCCCCCTTTTCAGCAATTACCAAATACACCCCACTACTTAGCGCACCGGTGTTTAGCTGATTATGATTAGAAGTTAAGCTTATAGTATTTAAGCTACGCCCCGTTACATCGCTTAGCGTTAGGGTGCCCCCGGTCAGGTTATCGCTCAGGTTTATCATTACTACATCATTAGCCGGGTTGGGGTAAAGCTGCATGGTGGCACTACTGGCTAAGTTTTCTATACCCGATATAACACTAAGGCGGGTAATGATAATACTATCGCAGCCGAAGATGCTTTGCAGTGTATCGGTGTAATTGCCCGCTGCGGTTACCGTAGTGCCCGATGGCAACACCAAACTGGTGCCCGAGAGAATGGCGGTATCTACCACAGCCGAGTAACCGGTATACACTTCCAGGTTAAGTATTAAAACGCTATCGCAACCGGTGGTGGTTTGCAGGGTATCGGTATAGGTATCGCGCGCAGTTAAACTGCGGTTGCGCCAGTTATAGGTTTCGCCATCGCAAATAGAGGCGCTCTCAGTTACCTCTGCGCCTTGTAATACATCTAAATGTAAGTTTATAATGCTATCGCAGGTAGACGATGCTTGTAGGGTATCGGCATAAACTCCGGTAGCAGCTAATGCGCGGTTATGCCAGTTGTAAGCCTCGCCATTACATACGGTGGCGCTTTCGTTTTGCTCAATAGCGGGTAACACTTGTAGTTGCAGGGTTATAATGCTATCGCAGGCGGTGGCGGTCTGTAATGTATCGGCATAAACTCCTGTGGCCGATAATACGCGGCTACGCCAGTTATAGGTTTCGCCGTTACAAACTGTAGCATTTTGATATTCTTCAAAAGCCGGTAGCACTTGCAGTTGTAGTGTTATAATACTATCGCATTCATTTGCGGTCTGCAGTGTATCGGCATAGTTACCAGTAGCGTTTAATGTGCGGTTATGCCAGTTATAAGTTTCGCCGTGGCAAATAGCCGCGCTTTCGTTAGCCGAATAACTCTGCAGCACTTCTAAATGCAGATTAATAATACTATCGCAGGTGCTTACAGCTTGTAGTGTATCGGCATAATCTCCGGTGGCGGTTAGTGCACGGCCGTTAAAGTTAAAGGGGGTGCCTGCACAGGTAGTAGCGTTTTGGGTTTGTTCAATAGCTTGTAGCACTTCTAAGTGTAAGTTTATAATGCTATCGCAAGTGCTTACTGCTTGTAAGGTATCGGCATAATCACCTCCGGTGGTTAAAGTACGGTTGTGCCAGTTGTAGGCTTCGCCATGGCAAACAGTAGCGGCTTGGTTTTGCTTAATAGACGGCAGCACAGTTAAATACAGACTTACAAGAGTATCGCATTCTGCAACTGCTTGTAGCGTATCGGTATATACACCAGCTATGGATAAATTGCGGTTGCGCCAGTTAAATATTTCGCCCTGGCAAATAGTATTTTGTTGGCTCTTTAATCGTGCAAAACTTATTGTATTAAATGCGCGGTTAGTAGCCACCGGCGGATTGTAATCAAAATAAATATGGGCGGCATTGCCTATTTGCGTTCCGCAATTTAAGCCTGGTAAGGTTTTAATACGGTATTGTATGTAACTGTGGCTTTTGGGTTCGTTACTTACGCTATCGGCAAGGTAAATGTTTGCAAAATTGAAGCGTACCTTGCGTTCAGTATTATAAACCTTCACCACCGGCGGGTGGCTATAAGCAAGTAGTTGAAAACTATTAATATCCAAAGCGGCATCCAGCGTGTCTATTACGTAAATATCAATGGCGGGCGCAGTGCCTGTATTCTGAAAACGGATAGTGTAAGTAAGCCATTGGGCAGAATTATCAATTACATCGGCAGGCGATACCTGCTTATCGTTAGGGTCGTAGCTGTTAACTACGGTAAAGCATTGGGTTAAATGGTTATTAGCAGGGTTGTAATCGCTACCTGTAGAGGTAGCTTTAATATCAAAACAAATTGTTTGGCCTGCCTGTGCGGTTGTATCAACGGCTATATTAAAGCTAATGGACCCTGTAGTTATTGTAGCCCAATTGGAAATTGTATAGGTTAGTGTATTTCCATTCACTACCGGTATAAGGGCTCCCGCGCTGCGGCCAATGTAAGTAGCCGGTCCCGCTATAGTAATTACCAACTGGCCGCTAACACCAAACGTATTGCAATATTGCCCCCACAAAGCGGCTACATCGCCAGCTTTGATTACCACATTCGATATTCTACCTGGCCTCGTCGGGGGGCTGCTAAACACATTTTGTACAACCACATCAAACCCTGTTTTGCATTGCAGGGCAAAGTTGCGCACAGTTGCCTGCGAATCTAAAATAGTAATAGTGGCTGTATCGAAACCGCTTAGCGGGCATTTTACATCGAACGGAATACCCGTTGTATCTATGGTAGTAACATAGATGCCGGTATCAGTATCGAATGAATAAATTCCTAAAGAGCCGGTATAGGTTTGCTGCAATATAGTATCATTTCGCAGCAGGTTAACTTTTAAAAAAGACATATCCCTATCGCCGTTTTGCTGTACACAGTTACCATTAACATCATTAAACGTATTGCCTTTAATATTCCACAATACCCTGCAACCATTTACATTACCGGGGTCGCAAATTTGCTTTGTGTTAAGTGCTGGGGTACTGTTGGTTACAGTGCCATAGTTTGGCACACACTCAATAGCCACCGAATCGAAGTAGAGGTTTGTAATTCTGGTAAGACGGGGCAAACAATGCAGATTAGGATTGTTACTGCAATCCAGCTTGCCCATTATGTTTGGCAGGTCAGGCAACCAGCTTATCAAGCTATTCGTACAGCCTAAAGTGCGAAGGCCTGCGGGCAGAGCCGGCAGACTATCCAACTGGGTTCTATGGACCTCAAGCCTTGTTAATGCTGATGGTAAAGCAGGTAATGAAGTTAATAAGGGGAAATTATCGATAAAAAGCTCATTTAATGATGCGGGCAGTGTTGGCAGAGTTGTAATAAGCGGTGCATCGCCACACTGAAACAATTTAAGCGAGGCTGGTAAAGGAGAGGGTACCGCGGTTAGTGATGCTCCGCCGCAATAAAATTCTTCCAAACCTTGATTTAATGGTGGTAAAATAGTTATTGAATCATTTTGCAGAGAAAACAATTTGCGTAAACTGGCAGGTAAGGCGGGCAAACTGGTTAGTTTGTTTTGCCGGCAATCTAAAATCTTAAGTGTTGGAGGTAATGGCGGTAACGTGGTAAATTTGTTAAATAAAAAATAAAGGCTTTCTAAAGCTGGTGGTAAACTATCCACTGTAGTAACTTGCGAATAGGAAATGTTCAACCCTATTAATGAGGAAGGAAAGGAGGGCAGACTGGTAAAGTTGGTAGAGCCCATATCGAATTGTAGAAGGCCCTGTGGTAAAGCAGGTATAGCGCTAATTGGGTTGTTAGCAAGGCTAAGGATTTGTAAGTTAGGCGGAAATGCCTGGATATATTGCAAACCGGCCGATTCGCAATCCAAAGTGTTCAAATTGTCAAAATATTGAATACCGGTTAAATCGTTTATAGGCACGTATAACAACTGGACAACATATTCATTGATTATGTCCGCACATGTAGTATCCATTTGGTTACCGTTCATGCAAGCCGGATACCTATTTTGCAGATAGGTTACAAAACCTGCATCCGGTATAGTTACCCACTGCGCCTTGCTGCTGGTAAACGCACAGCAAAAAAGTATAAGCAGACTAAGGTGGCGAAGTGTTTTCATGCAGGGGCGCGTAGGTTAGATGCGCTAAATGTAAATATGTTTTGTTGAATAACGAAGAAACAGACGGCAGACGATTGACGGCGGACGGCGGTAAATGCAAACAGCCTAATGCATCCACCCCCTGTTCTGCGCAAAGCCGCAGAACTTTCCCCCGCCCCGATAAATCGGGATGAAACACCAGCGGGGGACACTAACAGCCAACAGCCGTTGCAGCGCTGAACCGGCTGTTGTAGAGACAATGGCACCGCCTTGTCTCGGCTGTTTTGTTGGGGTTTGTCAGATACAGGGCATTGCCCTGTATCTACAAATACAAAACAGCTCCCGCAAGCGGAACGGGCAACAGTACACAGGCGTCCCGACCAAAGCGTCGGGATAAACTGTGGCAGACCTACCAAAAACAAAAAGGGCCCACAGTAGGGCCCCATATTTGTATTATGTATTTAATGCGCCATGGCATTTGCTGTATTATTCCGCATTACCAATTCCGCATTCCGCGTTCGTTTTACTTGCGTTTTAGCAGGGTTATAATTTCTTCTTTATCGGCCAGAGCGCTTTTAAGCAGCTCTATTTGCTTAAGGGCCTCTTCTAATTTTACCTCGGTAATGGTGCGGGCGCTACCGGTTACTTTTAAATCTTCTTCGGTTAGCTTTTGGTTCATTAGCTGCTCGGGCAATATGCCAAAGTAGTTGCAAAGCGCCTGGGTAAACTCTACCTTAGGCTTTACGCGGCCCTGGGTGTAGCTTTCTATAGCGCCGCGTTTAACGCCAAACTTTACAGCAAAGGGTTCGTTTTTAAGGTTTAAAAAATCGCGCAACATGCTTACGTTGTGGGCAATGGTGGGGTATTTTACAGTAGCCATATTTTAAATTTAATGGTGAATGGTTAATAGTGAATAGTGAAAAAAATAAATTCGAAAAATTAAATACTAAATCCGAAAAAGAAATCAGAGAACAGAGAATACAAAATGAAAACAACAGCATTTGTATTTTACTATTAACTATTAACTGCCGGCCAAAAATAGAAATTGTATATTAAATATGAAACGGCAAGTAATATTTATGTAGAAAAAGGTCGTTCTGCCGATAAAAAGGCGATTTAAGGGGTAAAACAGAGGATTCTGCCGTTTATATTTTATGATTTCGCAGTTTGTGGATGGAGGAAAACCTTTTACCGCAAAGGGCACAGCTTAAATACCCGCGCAAAGCAACGCAAGAATTACAGGGTTAATGAAGGGGCTGCCTAACCGATAACTGTATTCTAAATTCACTAATTCGCACATTCGCTAATTGCATTTCCCATTCGCTAATTTCCTGCATTCCTGCTACCCTCTCAATCTCTCCATTATATTTACGGCTTTATGCGTGCGCCCCTTGTTTTGTTTTTACTGCTGCTTAACCTTTGTGTCGTTGCACAAAAGGCCGATACGGCCGTGCATAAACAAGCAGAAGAACCGGCTAAATTGCCTGTTTATACCGGTAAGGCTGCAAACGGACCCGACCCTGTTTTTATTAGCGCCAATACCAAACGAATTTTAAAAGGGGATATTAATGCTGTAATTAAAGATTACGATGTCGTAGTTAAACAAACGCCAACAGCAATGGCCTACGCAACCCGCGCCTATTTGCACTTGCTGGCCGGCAACTATGCGCCCGGTATAAAAGATAACACCAAAGCTATTACCTTAAACCCGCAGTGTGCACCGGCCTTTTTATACCGCGGATGGATATATCAATTAACAGGAGATACCACTGCTGCCCTGGCCGATTATACGGCAACCGTTATGTTAGATTCTGCCTGCACCGAAGCCTGGCAAAACCGGGCCAATTTAAAATTGCTGCGCGGCGATTTTGATGGCGCTGCTGCCGATTACGGCCAATCCATTTTGCTGGATACTACGGATGCCAACGGCTACTACAACCGCGGTATAGTGAACCAAAAAAGGCAGCTGTATAGCCTGGCGCAGCCCGATTTTGACCAGGCCAATTTGTTAGATACCGCCAATGCCCAATATTATTATGCCTGGGCCTACAACAGATACATGCAAAAAGAATATAGCGCCGCCTTAAATATTTTAAATAAGGTAATAGAGCTTGAGCCCAACCACGCAAATGCATGGCTAACACGCTGCGAAATAAGAATAGCCATTAACGATTTAGAAAACGCACTGCCCGATGCCCATAAGGCTATTGGCTATGCACCGTATAATGCCAGCGCGTATAACAACCGCGCATATATACGTATGCTGCAAAAGCAATATGCCGATGCCCTGCCCGACCTTAACAAGGCCATTAAACTAAGCGATACCTTTGCTATTGCCTATACCAACCGCAGCGTTGTATACATTAATTTAAACAACTATAAAGCTGCGCTTGCCGATATAAACCAGGCCATACAGCTAACCGGTGGCACGGCCCCGCAATATAATTTGCGCGGTACTTGCTATAAAGGCCTGCAGAATTACGATTTGGCCATGGCCGACTTTAACCACAGCACTGCGCTGGATAGTAAACTTGGCGACCCATACTTTAACCGCGCCGCTATTTACTCAACACAGCGGCAATACGAAAAATCGCTGCGGCAGATGGACACCGCCACTTACCTTATGCCGCAAAGCGGCTATTTTTTCCGTATGCGTGGCATGGCCCACATGTATGTTGCCGATACCGCTAAAGCAGAAAACGATATAAGGCACGCTATAGAGTTAGACAGTACCGATGCGCAGGCATATATTTTGCTTGCCAACATACAACTATTGCGCTCCGATTTTAGAGGCATTATACTAAGCAGCAGCCGGGCCATAGCCTTACTGCCCAACGATGCCAACAACTATTTTATACGTGGCAGCGCCCGCGGCAGGTTAATGTTATTTGCCGGGGCTATAGATGATTTAAATAAAGCTATAGAACTTGAACCCGAAAACGGGCGATTCTATTTTGTAAGAGGCGTTACCAAAAACATGGTAAAAGATATTGGCGGCAGCTGCGTTGATTTTTATAAAGCTATTGCATTGGGCTATACCAAAGCACAGGAATTTATAGACAGCGATTGCGATAACGGGAAATAAAGCGGCCTACCGAACGTTTCATTCCTACGGAATTTAAATGCAGCTAATACAGAGACAAGGCGGTGCGTTACATTGTATTTGCGCCTGCGGTTTGCCCGAGACAAGGCGGTGCCATTGTCTCTACAACAGCCAATACCATGCGGGCTTACCGATTACCCGAATCCCTGTTTTCCTGATTAACTGATTTCCTGTAATTATCAAATTCGCACCTTCTCTAATTCCCCAATTGTATTTCCTATTCCGCATTCCCACTTCCGCATTCCGCATTCGTGTTACTCGCCCAAATATTTTATCACATTAAACAACTGGTTAACGTTGTTCAGCTTATAATCTACATCGGCAAACTGCGGGTTAAGACTGTGCAGGGTTATGATGCCTTTTTCGGTATCGTGCTTGCTAATCTCTTTAATAAGCACGCCGTCTTTTTTAGTAACTACAATAAAGTTTTTCCATTTGCGCAGGTGGAATTTATCGCGCCAAAGGTCTTTGCTAATTTCGCGGCCCAGCACAATAAAGCCCTCTTTATAACTGCCGCTAAGGCCGTTATCCATGCTATCGCCTTTTACCTCAAAGGCACGGTAAATGCCCTTATATTCCTTATCTACCAAAAAGGGCACCTTGGGTAGCTCCTCTATATATTCATCATCGCCATAGCCCGCCTGGTAGCCTGCGTAGGCATACTTGCTTACCAGCGGCACCATCATTACCAGGCTGCTGCCCATATCAATAGCCTGGCCGTTCGCAAAGGGTTCGCTTTTGCGAACTTTTGCCGCTTTGGGAAAGCTTTCGTAAAACTTTTTTAAAAAGGCATCAGATACCGCGCGTTTGTTATTTAAATACTCCGACAGCGTATTTTTGGCATAGCCCATCGCCTCGGCAATGTCGCTATCGCGTTTTATAACTCCTTCTGCCTTAAGCCGGTGAACGGCCTGTATAAAATCTTTGTTGTTTATTTCAACAGCCATGTGGAAAACTTTAGAGAACTTTTTGCGAACAAAGTTCGCTTTAGAGAACAAAGTTCGCATATATTTGCGTATACATTACCATAACAAAGGTAAAAAACAATATGAAACACAAAAGCCAACGGCCCCTCTCCTTCCCGCAGTAACCCCGTAAGGGATAGAAGAGTAAATACAAAATACCCCAAAGCACCAGTGCTGGTTTAGGTAACTGTATTACAAAACATAAAGAATCGTTCGTGAGGTTTTGGGAACCTCTGCCTTTTGCCACCCGGCCAAAGGCACAACCCGAAAGCCCTTCTACAGGGGTGTTTCAGCAGCGGCGCTGCTGTGGGTTGTTAGCCTGTCGCCTTAAAAAGCGGCAGGCTTTACGAACGAAACGCTTTGCTAATAATAAACGGTAGTAGGGCCTTTGCCTTACTACTATCTGCATACTACTTATTACTACCCATTGAAACCCCGTGAAATTGAATTTGAAATAAATGGCTTATACCACGCCGCCTGCTATACGCTTAACTGCAACGGCACTTTGTATATAGAAGGCCTGGTGCGCGATAACGGCGATGGCGGTTGCGAACCCTGCGAACTAACCCATGCTATAAACTACCAGCTGCATAAGCTGCTTAGCGATGAAATAGAAGAAGCGAAGAACGCCTTTAACTACCAAAGGCAGGCGCATAGCCCTGGTTGTGTGCTTGGTTACTAAATAGGCAAAGGTGAAAAAGCAAAGGTGAAAGAGGAGAACCAAAGCTGGCTGGCGCCACTTCACTTTTCACGCGCAATCATCATTCACTTGTTTTCATAACATCCAAAATAGAAAAATGAAAAAGCAACAAAAAGAGAAACCACCACCGCAAGAGGCGCAAAACCGCAGGGCATTAAGGGCTGCCCAAAAAGAAATTGAAAGGCTGAAGAAGCTGATTGATAAACGGGTGAGGGAGATAAACAAGCTGCGGAAAAATACCCCTTCCCCAACCCCTCCCCTTCCCGATGTAAAAATCGGGATGAAACAAAAGGGGTAGGGGAGAAAAGGCAAGCAGCCAATGCAACCTCCCTAAATCCCTCCTAAAGGAGGGACTTTAACAGCCAACAGCCTTAGCGCTTAATGCGTAGGCTAGGCGCTAATGTCCCCCGCTGGTGTTTCATCCCGATTTATCGGGGCGGGGGTAGGGGGTGGATGTATTGGCTACTGCATCCATTCTTCCATCATTCCAATGCATTCACCATTAACTATTCACTTATATGAACACCAACGAAACACCAACACCCAGCCAGGAAGAGCGCATGCTGCGCCAGCTGGGCGGTCAGCTAACCGAAATAGCAAAAACAATTTTTGGCACGCAGTGCCGGCTGGAACTGAACATAACCGGTGCACCGGTAAGCAAGGTAGCGCTTATAAAGGAGTGTAATAAAAACGCCGCCGCCGGAGAGCACCGGGTTTACATTTCAGCCGAAGACCGGTTTTGCATTAACGTGTGCGATGCTAATTATTTGCCGTTTTAATACCCCTCCCCCGGCCCCTCCCCTAAAGGGGTAGGGGAGGAAAGACAAATAGCCTTTGCGCTTCATGTTGGAAAGAACCGCTAATGTCCCCCGCTGGCGGGGGTAGGGGGTGGATGTATTGGCTGTTTACCCAGGCATCAAAACACCACAGCACGCAGGCCCGTGGGAGGCACACCGGTGCGCAAGGCGCAACAGCGCAGCCCCACATTGTATTAACCGTTATCTGTATTTCCATTGTATTCTCTTTCACTTTTCACCTTTCACTCTCTCATGAACTACATTGAACAAATAAACTTACTGCACATGGTGCGCGACCGCGATAACATCGACACGTTCGCTGTAACCCTGTATGTAATACTGCTGCACAAATGCAACCGCGCTAACTGGCAAAACCCGGTAGCTGTAAAAAACACGCTGCTGCAAAGCGAACTGGGTGTAACCTATAAGGTATTGTGCGCTACACGCAACCGGTTAAAGCAAAGTGGGCTTATAAAGTTTGAATGCAAAAGCGGTAACCCCTTAACTACTTACAAGCTGCTAACGTTTGAAGAAATGGTTGCAGCGCGCGCCTTATTTTATACAACCGGTGCGACTGATGAACTGGTAAACGAGCTGCGTGACGAGCTACGGAATGAACTGCGGGCAGAGCTGCGGGATGAGCTACGGGATGAGCTAAAGGACGAGCTGCGGGATGAGCTACGGGACGAGCTACGGGATGAGGTTTTGGCTACTAATACTAAGGGAATTAAAAACAAAACAGAAACTAAACAAAACCAAACTTTCGAAATACTAGCCGAGGACAAGCCTCGGCCCTCCGCGAAAAAAATTGATAAGGAAATAATACCAACACCGGATGCAGAGCAGCCAATACAAAACAGCAAGGTTGTTGCGCCGGCCGCGGGCGCAGCCACCACTACCCTGTTTGTTACCTGCCGGCAAATGTATATCGATTGGTTTACAGCGCGCTATGGTATAAGCCCGCGCATAGATGGTGTGCAGGGCAACGGGCTGCATAACCTGCTAAAATATTTTCGGGCGCAACTACCGGCCGATACGCCTACCAATGAAAGCCGCGAGGCCATTGAGAGCGCCTTTAAGCTGGTGCTGGATGGCTGGGACCGGTTAGATGATTTTACACAAAAGCAAACCAAGCTGGTGCAACTGGCCAGCAACATTCAAAACATTATTGTTCAACTAAAAACACAAAGCACCCATGCTAACACTAAAAAACAACAAGCAGGCTCAGGGTATGTACCCATCTGGCGACGATAAGGCCATTAAACCGGCCGAAGATTTTGCGGCCTTCTGCCTGGCCGACTACAAGTTGCTGGAAAAAAATTTGCTGGATGAATACAACGAAAAATACGAGCACCTGCAAAAGCTGCGCGACCGCAAGATTAAGGAATACAACTTTATGCTGCAGGTGGTAGCCGCCAATGTGCGGCAGCAGCAGATGCTGGTTGATATGGATGCCACCATTGAGTTGGAGCAGCAACTGGCCGCAATTAGTTTTGATAACGTGGGGGCCAGCTACACCCTGCAAAACTGGCGCAGCAACATAGGCGAAAAGCAGCTGATAGTAATACTGTGCGAAGTGATGAACTACTTCATTTACCAGTTTGAAATTAAAAGCAAGCTTACCGAGCAGCAAATACTGCACCTAAGCATAAAGCTGATAAGCGCACAGCCCAACCTGCGCATTTTAGAGCTGGTGTTTGTGCTGCAACGTGCCCTTAACGGCGACTACGGACAAACCTACAACCACATTGGTATAGATACTATACTGGGTTGGTTAAACCGGTTCTACCACGAGAGCGCCGACTACACCGAAGGCCGCATACAAAACATGCGTATAGACGAAGCCCGCGGCACACAGCCCTGGCTGGAGGAAGAAAAGCGCCTGGTTAAATACCGCGATGGTCAGCTGGAAAAAAAGCGCATAAACGATGCCATCTGGGGCCGCGAAAAACAAGAAGCCGAAAAGCAGCAAAGGCACGAATCCTACCGTCAGGCCATACTTCAACAACAAGACGGCGGACAACAGACAACCGACGGCGGTTAGCATACCCCTCCCCCGGCCCCTCCCCTAAAGGGGTAGGGAAGAAAAGACAAACAGCCAATGCAAGGCGGCTGTTGGCTGCTATTGGGTAGCGATCCTCCCTTTAGGGAGTTAGTGGGTTGCCAAGCGGCTGTTTTGTATTCCTGATTTCCTGATTCCCGATTTCCTGATTCCCGATTTCCCGATTCCCTGTATTCCCGATTTCCCGATTTCCTGATTCTCTGATTTCCCGATTTCCTGTATTCCTAAAAACTCTCTATCCATGACCTCTCTCATACTAACCAAACTAAACCACCTGGTGCCCGGCCTTACACCGGTGGCTTGTATAAAGCTG
Organism: Chitinophagales bacterium; assembly: GCA_044228435.1. Lineage (GTDB taxonomy): Bacteria > Bacteroidota > Bacteroidia > Chitinophagales > LD1 > Bog-950. The sequence continues at coordinate 3,136 of JBGAUW010000032.1, read as the reverse complement.
CTACCGGCAGCCAAAGCCGCCGAACAACTGCAGCTGGTAACCGATGCGCTTAAACTGTGTAGCAAAACGCTGCTTGCCTGCGAGGCGTATGAAAACAGTTGCGCCGTGCAACAGGATTTTACCAACGAGTATGATATATGGCTGCTGATGGAGGATGAGTTGAAGAAGAGGCGGAGGCTGTTGGCAAAACGAAGTCGGCAGTTGGCACAAAATATAAATGTGCAATACATCCACCTCCGTCCCGACCAGAGCGTCGGGACACCTCCGCCAGCGGAGGACACAACAGCCAATAACCGGTAGCGCTAAGTTTTAAGCACGGCGCTAATGTCCCCCGCTGGTGTTTCATCCCGATTTATCGGGGCGGGGGTAGGGGGTGGATGTATTGGCTGCTATTCCGCATTCATACTTCCGCATTCCGGTTTTCTGTATTCCGCATTCGCCGTTCCGCATTCCGGTTTTCTGTATTCCGCATTCCCACTTCCGCATTCCGCATTCAATTCATTCAATTAAAAAATAGACAAATATGAACTCCCTCTCCCCCACCGCCGAAAAACTGATTACCGAATTTACCTGCCGCTATATACTGCAATACGAGGGTGCCGACTACGCCCGCTGGCAGGCTATGGATAGCGCCATTAAACACTGCGAGCTGCTTATGCAGCTACCGGTGGTGCAGCAATGTAACCAGGGTGCCCCCTGGCAAACTATTGCCGATGAACTAACCGGTGCCGCCCTGGCGCTTAAAACCCAACTGCTGCAGGCCGAAACAATGGCGCTCGAAAAGAAGTTAACCGTAACTTACCTGGATGCCGATAGCCTTGCCGGCCTGGTAACCGACGAGCCCAACCCCGGGCGCGACCAATGGCGTGCCGAGCTTGCCACGGTGCAACAACAACTGCGCCACGGCACCCTTACCGAGGCCGAATACAACCTGCTTTTTGCGCACTGGATGGACCTGATGATAATGCTGCACGACATACCCACGCACCACAGTTTTTACACGCAGGTAGAGCAATACCAGCACCAGCGCAACCGGTTGGTTACCGATGCCTTTGCCCTGCTGCCCCTTATGCGCAACCCCGCCCTTACCGATACCGAGCTGATACAGCACTTAGAAAATTTCAATACGCTGATAGACGACCTGGGCAAACTCGACTACCGATTCCTCTGCTGCTACTCGCCCAACCACGAGGAACCCTTTACCGGTGGCGAAGCGCTGGTGTTGTGCGAAGCCGTAGTGCCGGGGCAGCGGTAGCGGCTGTTGACGATTGACGGCCGACAATGGACGATTGATAACAGCCAATACATTTTGCGGGGCTTTACTGCTGCGCTTTGCGCACCGGTGGTGACTGCCACGCGCCTGCGTGCTGTGGCGCTTTGCGCCGGAGAGAGAAAGGCAGAATACATCCACCTCCGTCCTGCTCAAAGCAGCAGGACACCTCCGCCGGCGGAGGACACAACAGCCAACCCGCCTATGGCGAGGCAAGCAGCCTTAGCCAAAAACTTGTGAGCATGGCGCTACTGTCCCCCGCTGGCGGGGGAAAGGACCGCGGCCCTGCGCGGGCCAGGGGGTGGATGCATTGGCTGTTTGTATTGGCTGCTTCTGAATTCCTGCTTCCCTGTATTCGGCTGCCTGCCTCGCCGCAGGCGGGCTATTCCGCATTCGCCGTTCCGCATTCCGGTTTTGTATTATTCCTCATTCCGGTTTCACTGCATTCGCTAATTCGCTAATTCTCAAATTGTTTAATTTCATCACCTCATGAACCGCATTTTTGCCATAGGCGATATACACGGCTGCAGCAATACCTTTAAGGCATTGGTGCAGCTGCTAAACCTGCAACCCGCCGACCACCTCTATTGCGTTGGCGACTACATAGACCGTGGCCCCGATAGCAAAGGTGTAATAGATTATATACTGCAACTACGCACCGGTGGCTACAACGTATACCCCCTGCGTGGAAACCACGAGCAGATGATGATGGACTCAATCATCAGCCCCCAAAAGTTTGAGCACTGGGTGAACAACGGCGGCGAGGCCACCCTTAAAAGCTTTGGCTGTGTAAACTACACGCAAATGGAACCGGTGTATCAAAACTTTTTTAGCAGCACCAAACATTACTACGAGCACGATAACTTCATTTTTGCCCATGCGGGCCTCAACTTTGCGCGCGAAAATATTTTTGAAGATGTATACAGCATGCTCTGGATCCGCAACTTTGTTATCGATGCCCAAAAGCTCGGCCAGCGATTGCTTATACACGGCCACACGCCTGTTAACCACAGCATCATTCGCGCCCAGCCTATTGCGCCGGGCCATGCCCTAAATATAGATGCCGGCTGCGTTTATGCGCATAACCCCGGCCAGGGCCGCCTGGTAGCCCTCAACCTAACCGAACAGCTGTTTGTAAGTGTAGCTAATTGCGGTTGAGATTAGTTAATAACAGGTTAAGCCCTTCAAAGACAATACTTTTTTGTTAAAATCGATTATTTTGGAAAGTTTATCCCATTTACCTCAAATTTTATTCTTAAAAGCCTTCTAAATATACAGCTGTTCATTATATTTAATCGTTCATGAATCATGAACTTAAATGATATTCAAACAAACTTTCTGATTATATGGACTACCAACAGATACTTAATACCGCTATTCAGAACTTTAATAGCATAACAAGTTTTCAAATGAGCCTACTTCATACTCCATTTGTGTCTACCCAACCAACGCACACAAAACAGGCATTTGATGGCCATGTGCAAATAATAGCCGGAGAGCAGCATTATGTTTTTGCCGTTAATTTAAAAAATGAGATTCGTGAGAGTCAGTTAGCTTCACTTATTCAGGTACAACATGATACAAGCCAGCATTGCCTGTTAATTTGTCAATATATTAGTAAACCACTCCGTCAAAAACTTAGGCAAAACAGCATTAATTATTTAGATGCTTCGGGTAACTGTAGTATAACTCAGGGCAGTTTAATTTTGTTTGTTAATGACCAAAAAGCCGCACCTCAACGTTTATCAAATACTAGTAAACTATGGAAACCAACCGGTTTGCGGCTAATTTTTTCATTACTGTTAACGCCAGAACTTATTAACGAAACATACCGGACAATAGCCCAAAAAAGTAACCTAAGTTTAG
>JBGAUW010000001.1:0-737555 GCA_044228435.1 Chitinophagales bacterium | reverse complement strand
GGCCCTTCCGCTGTGCCTTGGCATTGCGTTGGCAAGTGGGGCGCCTTTGTTTGCCGGCATTATTTCGGGCGTAATAGGGGGTATAGTAGTAGGGTTGTTAAGTAAATCGCAACTAAGTGTTACCGGCCCGGCTGCCGGGCTTACAGCCATAGTTTTTGCAGGTATTGCCAGCCTGGGTAACTACGAAACTTTTTTACTGGCAGTATTTATTGGCGGGGCTATACAGTTACTGTTGGGCTTTTTAAAAGCAGGCTCAATAAGCAATTATATACCAAGCAATGTAATAGAGGGTATGCTGGCGGCCATAGGCATTATAATTATTTTAAAACAGCTGCCTCATGCCATTGGGTACGATGCCGATAATGAAGGCGATTTTTTCTTTATAGAAACCGATGGGCACAATACTTTTTCGGCCATTGTAGATGCCATTAATTTTTCGCACCCCGGCGCTATTATTATTACGCTGGTATCGGTGGCTATATTAATAGTATGGCAAAACGTAAATTTTTTAAAAAATCTTAAAGCCGTACCGGCCGCCCTGGTTGTAGTATTAGCCGGTGTAGCAATAAACGAAATTTATAAAGCTACCGGTTCCAACCTGGCTATTAGTTCAGATCATTTGGTTAAGCTACCGGTGCCGGCCTCGTTTTCCGATTTTTTAAACCAGTTTGCCACACCGGCATTTTCGGCCGTTACCAAGCCTGCGGTATGGATACTGGGTGCCACTATAGCCGTAGTAGCCAGTATAGAAACATTATTGTGTATAGAGGCTGCCGATAAAATGGACCCGCTTAAAAGGTTTACCGATACCAATGCCGAATTAAAGGCACAGGGGGTAGGTAATATGCTTAGCGGCCTGATTGGTGGCATACCTATGACCTCGGTAATTGTGCGCACCTCGGCCAATGTAAACAGCGGCGGACGCACCAAAGTGGCCACCATTGCACACGGTGTTTTTTTAGTTATAGCCGTATTAGCTATACCTACTTTACTTAACCGTATACCACTGGCCTGCCTTGCCGGCATACTAATTATGATTGGTTATAAACTGGCCAGCCCGGCGGTGTTTAAACACATGTGGCAAAACGGTAAGTTTCAGTTTATACCGTTTATAGTAACCGTGCTGGCAGTGGTGTTTACCGATTTGCTAAAGGGCGTAGGCGTAGGCCTTGCGGTTAGTATCTTTTTTATACTGCGCGCTAATATGCGGGTTGCCTACTTTTTTGAAAGAAAGCAGCACCACGAGGGCGAAACTATACGCATAGATTTGGCGCAGGAGGTTTCGTTTTTAAATAAGGCTGCCATTAAGCAAACCCTTGCCGATGTGCCGCGCAACAGCAAAGTAATTATTGATGCCAGTAACAGCGTGTACATTGATTATGATGTGCTACAGCTAATTCAGGATTTTTTAAACATAGGCTCTAAAGACAAAAATATAGAAGTAACACTGATTGGTTTTAAGCAGGGGTATATTGAAAATTCAGTACACGTAACCTCTTCCTAACCAGTGTTGCTTTGTTAAAAAATGTCCTGCTTCCGGCCTTTTAATAATGAAGATACACGGACTTTTTTTTAACCAATTAAAAACTAAAAGTGAGAAATATGAAAACGCATACATCCGAAACACAGGCATCTATAACACCTGCTAAGGCTTTGCAAATTTTAAAAGAAGGCAACCAACGGTTTATAAATAACCTGGAATTAAGCCGCAACCTTTTGCAGCAGGTAAACGAAACCCGCGATGGCCAATGGCCATTTGCAGTAATACTAAGCTGCATAGATAGCCGCACCTCTGCCGAACTGATTTTCGATCAGGGCCTGGGCGATATATTCTCTATACGCATAGCAGGTAATGTGGTTAATACCGATATAATAGGCAGTTTAGAATTTGCCTGCAAAGTGGCCGGCTCTAAACTTATAGTGGTGTTGGGGCACAGCAAATGCGGGGCTATTAAGGGTGCCTGCGACCATGTCGAACTGGGTAACCTTACCGAGTTGCTATCTAAAATTCAACCGGCGGTTTACCAGGAAAAAACAACAAAAGATTCAAACCTGCGCCACGCAGGGAATAGTGAATTTGTAGAAAACGTTGCTACAATTAACGTAAGGCGCTCGGTAAAAACAATAGTAGACAGAAGTTACATATTGGAGCAAATGATAGAGAAAGGAGAAATTGCAATTATAGGCGCCAAGCACAATATCGAAACCGGCGAAGTGGTGTTTTTTGAGGATACACTGATTGATGATTCATCGGCTGTTAGAGCTCAAATGAGTTATTAGTATACGCTAAACCAAACCAATGGCAGACCGTACCGTGGTTGAAAATGTTGAAACTGTGCCTAATGCAAGCACGCACTTGAACAATGGGCTTAACATGCCATTGTTTGATGAGGAGCATGTTTTGCACGATCTGAAACATTATTTGCCTTCGCAAACGCCTATTAAGGATTTTATACATCATAATACGCTGCATGCTTTTCAGCAGCTTAAATTTTACGATGCAATTTTTAAGGCAAGCGAAATTTTTGGCTACCAGGTTACGCTGCAGTTATCCGAGTTCAGGCAGTTATATAAAAATGGCCGGATTAATAAGGCTGTTTTAGAGCGCGTGGTGCTAAGGCGAAAAGGAGTAGCAGCTGAGGTGTGGCGACAAAAGCTACTAACAGAACCCTACGATGAAAACCGTAAGCCCCGCCTTGGCTTATTGCGTGCTGCATGGAAAACGGATTATAAAATTGATTTGGATACTGCGGTACACCCGTTGTTGTTTCGTATTGTTTGTAATTATTTAGATCAGGGTATCGCTTTGTGGAAGTTTCCGGTACCGGCCAACGGTTTGTTAGATGCCTTAAGGCAATTAGAAAAGAACAGCTTTGTAAGCTTTTTTAAAACCAGCAGGGCAAAGCACCTTTTAATAAACACAGAGTGCGGTCTTACTTCTTTGCTTGAAATAGTAGTAGGCAACCCTGCGTATTTCGGGCAATATCTTTTCGATCAGCAATTTAGCCATCAGGGTTGGTCGGGCATTGCTGCCGCCATAGAGGATATGCCGCACACGCTTCTCGATCCAAAAAGTATTACGCTGCGCGATTTGATTGCGCTGGAGTTGCTGCTGGAAATAGATGCGTTGGATTTTAAGCTGGGAAAAAACTGGAAAGCTCTGGCGCTTTCCTATACAGCACCACCGGTAAAACTTTTTGCCAATGTTGCCACTACTGAGTTGCAAGAGGTGCTTACCATTTGGCAGGAAGCTTTTGAATGGAGCTATTATGATGAGGTGCTAAACGGTATTAGTGCTAATAAGGAAGAGGATAAAGCACCTGGCGGAACTCCGGATTTTCAGGCAGTTTTTTGTATTGATGAAAGGGAGTGTTCATTACGCAGGCATATAGAAGCTGCCGATAAACAATGCGAAACGTTTGGCAGCCCCGGTTTTTTTGGGGTAGAGTTCTTCTTTCAACCGCAGGGAGGTAAGTTTTACGAAAAACTTTGTCCTGCACCGGTAACACCTAAATATTTAATTAAGGAAGTGGGCCCTGCTGTAGTAAGAGAGCACGAGCTTTTGTATACCCCCAAAGCGCAGAGTTTATTTACCGGATTTGTTTTTTCGCTTTCGCTGGGCTTTTTAGCCGGATGGCGAATATTGCTAAACTTGTTCAGGCCTAAAATGAGCCCCGCTATTTCTAATGCGTTTACACACATGCATGCGCAGTCGCAACTTATTATTGAAAACACCGGAACTGAAAATTTTGAAAACGGCTTGCAGGTTGGTTTTACTGTAGAGGAAATGGCTACCCGGGTAGAAGCTCTTTTGCGCGGAATAGGATTGGTAAAAAACTTTGCACCATTGGTATACATAGTAGCGCATGGCAGTAGCAGCGCTAACAATCCGCACCATAGTGCGCACGATTGCGGAGCCTGCAGCGGCAGGCCCGGTTCGGTAAATGCAAGGGTGGCTGCCTTTATGGCCAACCATAAAAAAGTGAGATTGTTGCTTGCCCAAAGGGGATTGATAATACCCGATACAACCTGTTTTGTAGGCGGTATGCACGATACAGCTGCCGATGTAATTGCCTTTTATGATGAGGACGGACTTAGTAAGGAGCTGGCTGTGTTGCACAGGCAAAACAAAGCCAGCTTCGAAACTGCGCTAAACAGCAATGCAAAGGAGAGGAGCAGACGGTTTGCATCTATTAAAACCAAACAGAGTTTAGCAGGTGCGCGTAAGGATATTTTAAAAAGGTCGGTATCCATGTTCGAGCCGCGGCCCGAGCTTGGCCATGGCACTAATACACTATGTATAGTTGGCAACCGCTCAATTACCAAAGGGTTGTTTTTAGATAGGCGGGCTTTTTTAAACTCATACGATTATAGAACCGATTTGGATGGTAAGCTGCTGGCAGGTGTAATGCGGCCTATAGGTCTGGTTTGCGGTGGTATTAACCTCGAATATTATTTTTCGAGGGTAGATAATTATAAGCTGGGGGCGGGCACCAAGCTGCCACACAATGTAATGGGCCTTATAGGTGTGGCTAATAGCTGCGATGGCGATTTGCGCCCCGGTCTGCCTTTGCAAATGATTGAAGTGCACGACCCGGTAAGATTGCTAATTGTTGTAGAGCACCTTCCGGAGGTTGTGCTTAGCGCTATTCAATCTACCCCCGAAGTTTACGAGTGGTATATAAATGAGTGGGTGCATTTAATTGCCAAAAGCCCCGAAGATGGCAACTACTACTATTTTAAAAACGGAACTTTTTTGCGTTACCAACCACTGAGCAAACCGGTAAGTAAAGTAGCTGATTTTGAAAAGTTAGTGGAGCAAGCCAAAGAGATGGAAACAAACGAAATTGCCGATGCTACTAAAGAGAACCTGCCGGTATACCTGCTTAATTAACTAGAGTATGGAACACCTGCTGCAAATTTTTTCGATAATTCCGTTGCTTACGTTTGTGGTTAGCTTGTTGCTGCCACGCAAAAACGAAAGAGCCATTGCTTGTACGATAATTGGCGGCATTACTCTGCAATTGCTGGTATTACTGCTATTTATAGGTTATTGGCTGGGCAATGGCCACCCCACGCTGGATGTAAAACACTTTACGCTTTTTAAAACAGCCGATATTGAAATTTTTATTTCTTTCTTTTTTGATCATATAACCGCCGTTTTTGCTTTAACCGGAGCCCTTATAGCCTTACTGGTTAGTGTTTTTAGCCGCACCTATATGCACCGCGAGGCCGGTTTTAAGCGGTTTTTTAATACCCTTATATTCTTTTACGCGGGGTATAATATTGCGGTGTTTGCCGGCAACTTCGAAACTCTTTTTGTGGGGTGGGAAATTGTTGGCGTTACCTCATTTTTGCTTATTGCCTTTTACCGCGACCGCTACTTGCCGGTAAAAAACGCACTGAAGGTTGTATCTTTTTACCGGCTGGGCGATATTGGACTTATACTGGCTATGTGGATGAGCCACCACTTGTGGAATGAGAATATAACCTTTTTTACGCTGCACGATTTTGATGCTGTGCAGCAACATCTGCAGCAACATTATTGGTTTGGCGTGTTTGTAGCCGGTATGATTGTAATAGCGGCGGCTGCTAAGTCGGCACAGTTTCCTTTCTCATCCTGGTTGCCCCGCGCTATGGAAGGCCCTACCGTTTCAAGTGCTGTTTTTTACGGCTCACTTTCGGTACACCTGGGTGTTTTTTTATTGTTGCGTACACATGCCTATTGGGATACGATAGTTTACGTAAAGGCGTTGACAATTGTAATAGGCCTTGCAACGGCTGTAGTAGCTTCACTTACGGCAAGTGTTCAGTCTACCGTAAAAACGCAGATTGCCTACGCCTCGGCCGCTCAAATAGGTTTAATTTTTATTGAAGTGGCATTAGGCTTACATACGCTTGCCCTGTTCCATTTTGCAGGCAATGCCTTTTTAAGAACCTATCAGTTGCTGGTATCACCTTCGGTATTGGGCTATCGCATACACAATATGTTTTTTAGCTACAATGCTTCTGCAACTCCGGTAGGCCCGGTTTCTCTCAGCCGCATTAAAAATTCATTGTACATACTATCGGTAAAAGAGTGGAACATGGATTTTATGTTTTATCAATACCTGTGGCAGCCTTTTAAAAAATTATCGGGTTTATTTGATTTTATTGGTAACAGGGTGATTTTAGCAACCGGGGTTATTGTATTCTGCTTGTCGTTGCTCAGTTATTTTTATCAGCAAAAATTGCACAGCACCCTTTTAGATTCGCTGCCTTTTGTACTATCAGCTTTCGCTCTTATTTTAATACTTAAAGTGTTTACCGGGCGCGCCGATGCCCTATACGGCTGGATAGCGGTAGTGTGTAGCCAGTTATTTATTGCCCTTTCAATAGCCTTGCTAAACGAAAATTTTGGTCATAACCATGTTCTTATTTATTTAAGTGGTTCACTGGTGTCGGCTGTAGTGGGGTATATCTGCCTGGCCCGCATTAAGGCCATCGATAATGATATTCTGCTCAACCGTTTCCACGGTTATAGCTACGAGCAGCCTGTGGTTGGTTTTGTTTTTTTGATGGCTTGCCTGGGCCTTATAGGCCTGCCATTTACCCCCACCTTTATTGGTATCGATTTATTGTTTAGCCACATCCATAAGCAGGAGGCTATTTTAATTGTGCTTACCGCTTTAAGCTTTTTGTTTATCGAAATTTCGGTGCTGCGTATATACGCCCGTATTTTTTTAGGGCCGCATAAAAAGCAGTCTCATCCTATAGCCTTCAGGTCGTCATAATGCCTTAAGGATACGATTTGGGTATTTGTAGTTTGGTGGGTGCCGCTCTGTAATGGGGCGGCACTTTTTTGTTGTTTTTTATCTTAAGCAGGTGTAAACCAATTGTTATCAAGGGTTTAAAATAATGTTGATTACGGGTGGAAACAGCCCCTGCTTAATGTTTACTTAACACACAGGTTATTATTCCTTAGCGTTAGCGGGCTACGTTTGCGGCATCAATAAAAAACGCATGAGCACCCAAAAGTACTTTTTAATTTTAGTGTCTTTCTTACTGGTAAATTTCGGTTTTTCGCAAACCGGCGTATTATCGGGCAAGATAGTTGACGGTAAAACCGGCGAAACTATTATGGGCTCTACCGTAGTAGTGGATGAAAATACTGAACTGGCCGCTCAAACTGATTTGGATGGTAACTTTACCATAGCCAAAGTACCTGAAGGTAAGCATAAAGTTAAAGTGCGCTATATGGGCTACCAGGAAAAACTGGAAGAAGTAACCGTAAAGGCAAATGAGGTAACCACTTTTAATATTTCGTTGCTGGAAGATGCCGTAGTTTTAAAAGAGGCCGTGGTTACTGCTAATATAGTACGCCGGGATAATGAGAGCGCTATTGTAATGATGCAGAAAAACAGCACGGTAATACAAAGCGGTATAAGCAGCGAAGAGATGAAGCGTTCGCCCGATAAAAGCTCGGGTGATGTAATACGCCGTGTAAGCGGGGCAACCGTGCAGGATGGTAAGTTTGCTATTATACGTGGCCTTAGCGACCGCTACAATATGGCCTTGATAAACAACGTAGTGTTGCCAAGCACCGAGCCCGATAGAAAAGCTTTTGCTTTTGATGTGTTTCCAACCAATATTTTAGATAACATAGTTATTATGAAAACCGCCCAGCCTAATTTACCAAGCGAATGGGCAGGTGGTTTAATACAACTTAACACCCGCGATATACCTGAGAAGAGTTTTTTTAACGCCACATACGGCATAAGCTTTAACGAGGGCAGCACCTTTAAACCTTATAAAACATACGAAGGCAGCAAAACTGATTTTCTGGGTTTTGATAATAAAACCCGCGCACTACCTAACAATTTTCCGGGCCTGATAGCGCTTAACGATTTAAAGTATGCATCATCTATGAATCCGGATTTGAAGGATTCGTTGCGCGGCCTTGGTAAACAAATAACCAACACCAGCTGGAAAACAAAAACCAGAAAATTGGCTTACCCCGGCCAAAGTTTACAACTAAGCGGTGGTTTTGCGGTGCGTAAAAAAGATGTGCAGGTGGGTGGTGTGTTTGCACTTAGCTATGCCAACTCATTAAGATATACCGAAGGCACCCGCACTAAATACGAAGGTGCCGATGCATTGGATAGCGATTATGGCGATAACCGTTACAGCAATACTGTTTCAGCTGCCTTATTGGGTAACTTTAGCGTAGTAATAAAGAACAACCATAAAATTTCGTGGAAGAATGTTTTTACCAATAACTCCGAAAACGGAATTATTGAGCGTAATGGTATAAGCTATGGTAATGCAACAGAACAACAGCGCACAAGCCTTGAGTTTACCAGCGCCAAGGTATTTAGCACCAACCTTACCGGCGACCACTTGTTTAAGAAAACCGAAATACGCTGGCGTTGGAATGCGGGCATGGTTATGATAAACCGCGACCAGCCACGCACTACCCGTTACTCATACGAGCGCCCTTATCACTCAGCCAGCGGCGTAGGCCCTAACGAGGAAACCGACCCTTTTAAATTTCAGTTCTCTTATGGCGGATCTGATCCAAAGCAGGGTGCCTACTTTTATAGCACCTTACGCGAACGTGTTTATAGCGCAGGAACTGATTTAACAGTGCCGTTTAAAATATTGAGCCAAAAGCAATCGGTTAGTGTTGGCTATCTTTTCCAATACCGCACCCGCAGCTTTGAGGCCCGCAACTTGTTTATTGATAGGGTAGGCAGCAGCAACGATTCGAGTTTATACAACCCGGATGTAGATGCGCTGATAAACCAGGCTAATTTTGATAATAAGTCGTTAACCATGACCCCGTTTGTATTTCCCGGAGATATTTACTCGGCTAAATCAACTACGCACAGCGCTTATGTAATGATGGAAAATAACATTGGCCAGCGTGTAAAGGCGGTTTGGGGTTTCCGTTTTGAATCTTTCCGACAAGACCTTACTACACCGGCCAAGCTGGGTTTCGAAATTATACCTAACGACCCTGAGCCACCAACTATTAAAACTAAAATTGAAGATACTACTTATACAAAGGCCTATTACAGCGGCGCGTATAAATCAGATTCTACCGGTAAGGTTACACCAGTTTTCCCTTTGCTGCCATCTATTAACTTAATATTTAAGTTGACCGAGAATATGAATTTACGCGCATCGTACGGGCAAACAATGAGCCGTCCGGAGTTTCGCGAATGCGCTCCGTTTGTTTACTACGACTTTTTACGCGATGCGAATATGACCGGTAACCCTAATTTGCAACAAACCTTTATACACAATGCCGATTTGCGTTTTGAATATTTTATGGGCAAAGGCCAAAGCATAAACGCCAGTGTGTTTTACAAGCACTTTACCAATACTATCGAAATGACCTCGGTAGCCAGTGGCAGCCAGCAGAGTTTTGTATATAACAACGCCAGCAAAGCTTATTTGGTAGGTGTTGAATTAGAGTTGCGCAAGAACTTAGGCTTTGTAACTAAAAAGCTGGAAGACCTGGTGTTTGTAGCTAACATGGCTTACATATATAGCCGTGTTGATTTACGCAATATTAAAAATAGCAATACCGATGAGCCAATACGCCCAATGCAGGGCCAAAGCCCATACATTATTAACCTGGGCTTAAGCTACCTGCACCCTACTTCGGGTACCGGTGTTACCATGCTATATAACCAGGTGGGTCAACGCTTATATGCTTCGGGCGAAGTGGGTAACCCAAGCTGGTACGAAAACTGGAGGCCGCTACTTGATTTACAGGTTAGCCAGAAGTTTTTAAAGGGCCGTGGTATTGTGCGCTTTACCATCAGCGATTTGATTGCTGCTAAGAGTATTTATTATCAAAATGATGTGCCCGGTCAGCAGCGCCAATACCAGAAGAGTAAAGATGATGTGGTGTTAAGCCAGAAAAACTATCGCACTTACTCGCTGCAGGTTGGGTTTAACTTTTAAGCGAAGGCGCTATTTTTTTCAATAGCGCCTTCACTTTTTCTTCTATCAGGTCGCGCACTTTTCTAAAGTCCTCCTCGTTCATATCACGCGGGTCGGGTATGGCCCAATCTTCACGGTTAACGGCCTTAACAAAGGGGCAGGCATCGCCGCAGCCCATCGTAACAGCGTATTCATATTCCACATCGGGTATTTGCTCAAGCGATTTAGAATCGTGCTGGCTTAAATCATAATCCAAATCTTTCATTGCTGCTATTGCCTTAGGGTTTATTTTGCCCGAGGGTTTAGAGCCTGCACTATAAGCTTTTACTGCGCCGTGCCCATGTATGGTAGCAAACGCTTGTGCCATTTGGCTGCGGTTGCTGTTTTCTATACAAACAAATAGTATGTTTTTCATACAAGTTTATTTTAGCAACAACCGCCACCCGGTGTGCAACAGGCAGCCGTTTTTTCTGCACCGGCTAATTCTAATTTTGTTTCGGGTATGCCACAGGTGCTTTTAGCCAGGCAATCGGTTTGTGTGGCTATAAGCACAAAGTTTTCTCCGTCAAAACTCAGTTTGTATTTTCCAATGGTATCGGTTTGGTATTCTACCTCTACTTCCGGGTCGGTTTCGGCCAATACCTTTTTCGAAATATCAATTATTTTAAGCAGGCCCGATGGTTTAAGGCGATGGTCAAAATCTTCGGCTACCCATATCTGCATGCTGGCAGTTTGTTCGTTGTGCAGCGCCCCACCGCAATCAATAAAATGTTTGCTAACAAGCCCAATTTCGGTTATGTGGAAATGGCGGGGCACAAAAGTGCCGTTGGGCTGCACAAAAGTAAGTTGGTTTACTTCGCCAAGGTGATTTTTCAATTCTGATAGTTTCATGCTTTTTGGTTTTTATTGGTTAGCAACAATTCTTTTTCTTCTTTTCAATTTCGGTAAACAGGTGGGCAAAAAACTTCTGCAGCGTTAGCATAGCCTTTTCGTCAATACAATAGCAAATAGCATTGCCTTCTATGTTTCCTTTTATAAGGCCGGCATTTTTTAATTCTTTTAAATGCTGCGAAACCGTTGGTTGCGCCAGCGGTAGTTCGTTTACTATATCGCCGCAAATACAGCTATCTGTTTTAAGCAGGTATTCAATTATAGCTACCCGGGCAGGGTGGCCCAACGCCTTGGCAAGCTTGGCTATGGCATTCTGTTTATCGGTAAAGTGTTCGGTTTTTGACGCGCCCATTTTTAATTTGTATATTGCAATATTACGATAAAGATTTTACGGTGCCAAATTTTTTAACGTTAAATGTATTGGGAGGCTTTTTATTAATCCACAAACTAAAATTTGCCGAATAAAGAAAAATTGTAGATTTAGAACTTAAACGCTCAAAATCCAACACCACACAACATGAAAAAAGTTCTATTCTATTTTGCCTCGGCAGTAATTATGTGCAGCGCATGGAGCTGTGAAAAAACAGAAGTAAACGCACCAGACACATCATTGTGCAACGATGGTATTAGAAATGGAGGGGAAACAGAAGTAGATTGCGGTGGCCCCTGCACAGCCTGTTTACCTGCCGGTACAGTTAATTGCACACTTGGCGGAACTGATTATAAATCGCAGGCTACAGGTGGCCAGATTCTAGGCCCTAGTATCCGTATTTATTCTGTGCGCGATTCCGCACAAGGCCGCCCTTTAAGTTTTATGTTTGTTCCCGGACCGGTTAATCAGCCTATTCGCATCAGCGATGTATCTTTTTCTTTTAGCGGCGAGCCTTACCACCTGGGCGAGGGCGATTCGGGCGTAGTTGTTTTAACTACCATGGATACTGTAAAGCAAATTGCAAGCGGTACCTTCTCTTTTATAGGCAAGCGTATTACTGCTGCGCAACGTGTAACCTGTACAGATGGTGTGTTTACCAACGTTCGATACAAGCTTCCTTAACATTCTGTTTGTTTTATAATATAAAGGGCTTTGGCGGTTTTTACCCCCAAAGCCCTTTGTTTTTGCTATAGTTCAGTGTATGTGAGCAGGCTCGTTAAATAATCCACAACACAATTATTTAACGTTGGCGAAACCTACCCGTTAAGCTGTAAATACACATTTGCGGCACAAAAATTAAAACACATGAACAACAAACTTCTACAAAAATTAATGACACTGCTGGTGCTGCTTACAGGCGTAAATGCCTACGCAGCCAATATAAGTGTTACTGCTGCTATTACAACCAACACCAACTGGACCAACAACAACACATACATACTTTATGGCGATATAATAGTTAAAAACAACGCTACCTTAACTATTCAGGAAGGTACACTAATAAAAGGCGACAAAACTACCTTAAGCCGTTTGGTAGTTGCAACAGGTGCAAAGCTAATAGCACAAGGTACGCCAGAGCAACCTATTGTATTTACGTCTAACCAGGCAGCTGGTACGCGCACAAGAGCTGATTGGGCAGGTTTAGCCATTTGCGGACTTGCACCGGTAAATTTTAGAGATGGTTCAGGAGCCCCTATTCAGGGCCTTTTGGAATGCGGAACAGCACCTGATTATAGCTTTGGCGGCAATGCAGCTGATGATAGCTCGGGTGTTATCAGTTACGTGCGTATTGAATATGCAGGATATGTTTGTAATACCAACAGCGAATTGAACAGCTTAACCCTGGGCGGAGTAGGCAGCCGTACTAAAATCGACCATGTAATGGTAAGTTTTGGCCAGGATGATGGTTACGAGTTTTTTGGTGGAACAGTTAACGCTAACCACATTATATCTTACGGTAGCCGCGATGACGACTTTGATACCGATAACGGTTATAGCGGAAAAGTGCAGTACGGTTTGGTTATTCGTGTAGATACAATAGCTGACCAGGGTGATATTTCGAACGCTTTTGAATCGGATAACAATGCCGGCGCTACCTACGATGATCCTTATACTAAAGGCACATTCTCTAACGTTACCGTTATAGGACCGGCTGCCACAACAACCTCTACAATCGATGCTAAATATGGCTGGGGTGCACGTTTAAGAAGAAACACCGGTTTAAATATTTTCAACTCACTTTTTATAGGCTACAAAAGAGGCCTGCGTATTGAAAGCAGCAGCACTCAAACAAAAGCAACTACCGATACTTTAGAATTTAAAAATAACATCATTGCTGGTTCTGTTGATCAGGCTTATGAGAGTTCTTTCGATAGCGCTTACCTGGTAAATCCACTTACATCTAACAAAATTTATGGTGGCAACGCAAACGATAGCGTAAAACTTACTTACCCATACGGAAACCCTGATTTATTCAACTTTTTACCACAGGCTGGCTCGCCGGTACTAACCGGTGCAAGCTTTACCAATAGCAAATTGAACGGCCTAACTACCACCGATTTCCGTGGTGCTTTCGGTAATGTTAACTGGACTGCTTGCTGGGCAGAGTTTACGCCTAACAACGAAGTTTACACTTCAGGCCCTATCAACTACTCATATAACGTAAACGTAGCACAATCGGGTTCTTTACCTGCCGGTGTTACTCTAACTGCTGATAATATTGCCGGGGCAAGCTACAACTGGTCTACCGGTGGTGCTACAGCTGCTGTTACTGTTACCGCTCCCGGTACTTATACTGTAACTGTTACCAATGCAAGAGGTTGTCAAAAAACACAAACAGCAACGGTTCTTTCTACCGGTGTTGAAGATTTAAACAGCACCGTACAACACGTTCGTTTATATCCTAACCCTAACAACGGTAGCGCAACTATCGAAATCGGAACTTCAGTAGCTTCTGACGCTGTTATAAGCATTACTGATTTAACCGGCAGAAACGTAATGATGATGAACAAAGAATTAGCCAACGGTATTAACCTGGTAGCCATTAATACAGCTGATTTTGCTGGTGGTGTTTACTTTGTAAACGTTAACAACGGCACCGAAAATAAAGTGGTAAGAATGGTGGTTAACAAATAAGCCATTACAAACTTCCACAACGGAGTAAAACTCCCGCCCGCTTTATAGCGAGGCGGGAGTTTTTGTTTGTGGAGTAAAAATGGGTTGGCTGGTTTAATTGGGTCGAAAAATACTTCTGGAATAAAATACCCCCGCAGTGTCTCCGTCCCGGGACGCTGCGGCTTAAAGCTTTTAGCGCTAACTTACCGCAGAGTCGCTATTCCGAAACGGCATGCCACACATCTGCAGGGGCGAGTTGAATTTTAAAGAACATCGGTATTCTTTCAATTCCCTCTGAAGTATTATCCATTTATCTACCCATCCATTATTCAATCCATTTATTTCGTGTCTTCTTTTACTTTTATAGCAATGAAAAAGTGGTTGATAGGTTTTGTTGTATTCTCGGTAGTTGTTGCCGCGTTGGTGTTTTTTCTGTCGTGGAATATGAAGCGGCATACACTTGAAAACTACAACCGCTATGTAACCGGTGCGCCTTACGATGTAATTATAGTGCCGGGTCTGCCTTACGATACTACCCAGCGTAACACGCTTTTAAAGGTGCGTATGTTTTGGGCAAAAAGCCTGTACGATAAAGGCATAGCAAAGAATATTATTTTTTCGGGCGGCGCCGTGCATTCGCCTTGGGTAGAAGGGAAGGTGATGAAAATATTAGCCGATTCGATGGGTATACCCCCTGCCAATACATTTACCGAAGAGCAGGCCGAACATGGTAACGAGAATTTGTATTACAGCTGTAAGCTTGCCCAAAGGCTTGGCTTTATTAAAATTGCTGTGGCTACCGACCAGTACCAGGATTTTTTTCTAAGCCGCTACATCAACAAAAAAATGCCGGGCCTTGCCCAACTACCGGTATGTGTGGATTCGTTTCCTGTTTACGATAAAAAGCAACTACCCCACATTAACCCGCATTGGGCGTTTGTAACGGCCTTTAAACCGCTAAATGAAAGGGTTGGCAGGTTAGATAGAATTAAGGCCTCGTTAAATGAGGAAGTGGGAGAGAAGTAGCAGGTGCTTAAAACAAAAACACTGGAAACTTCTACAAGTACTGATTCCCTTTAAAACACAAAACCCGAAAGCTATGCCTCCGGGTTTTGTTTAATATCTAAATTTTGGATTTCGTATTATTCCGCATTCCAACTTCCGCATTCCACGTTACAAGCTTATCGTCTCTAAGCCCTGACCCGCAGCTAAAAGTTCTGCAATGTCAAACACTTTTACATCTTGCTGTTTGTCTTTCGATTTTACGCCATCGGTAAGCATGGTATTGCAGAACGGGCAGGCGGCAGCAACTATCTGTGCTTTGCTTTCTAAAGCCTCTTCGGTGCGGGCAATGTTAATGCGTTTAGTGCCTGGTTCATCTTCTTTAAACATTTGTGCACCACCGGCGCCACAGCACAAGCCTTTGGTGCGACAGCTCTTCATTTCTACCAGTTCAGCATCCAGTTCTTCCAGCAACTTGCGCGGTGCTTCATAAATTTCATTCGCACGGCCCAGGTAGCAGCTATCGTGGTAAGTAATGCGACGGCCTTTAAACGTATTGGTATCGGTAATTTTAATTTTGCCTTCGTCAATTAACCCTTGTAGGTAAGTGCTGTGGTGCGTAACCTCATAGTTTCCTCCAAGCGCAGGGTATTCGTTCTTTAAAATATTAAAGCAGTGCGGGCAGGTGGTAATAATCTTTTTTACCCCATACATATTCAATACTTCAATATTTTGCAGGGCCAGCATCTGGAACACAAATTCATTACCCGCACGTTTGGCGGGGTCACCGGTGCAGCTTTCTTCGGTGCCAAGCACCGCAAACTTTATGTTCAGGTGGTTCAGTATTTTTACAAATGAGCGTGTAACTTTTTGTGCGCGCTGGTCAAAACTTCCCGAACAGCCCACCCAAAATAATACCTCGGGCATTTCTCCACTTGCGGCGTATTCCGCCATTGTTTTTACTTCCATTTTGCTTCTTTTTAGCTATAAAATTCTGATAAATCTAATTCTAATTCAATTTCTATCGCGGTAATAAAGTCAAGTTGCTGTGGGTTATTGCGAAAATAATCTAACTGTTGTTCTTTGGTATAATTCCCGTCTGCAAAAGTAGATTTCAATAGTTTTATATGCTTTTTTCGGTCATTGTAGAGTTGTTGTCGATTAAAGCCGAGAAACTCAATCAATTCTATCACTTCAAAATCTGCTACATCAATTTCCTGATACTGTCCGTTATTGTATTCTAATCTGTTTGCTAGTTCCTGTTGATTATGAAAAAACAGGGATGTGAAAAATGAACTGTTTCTATAATCTAAATATGCTTTTTTATTGTGGGCATTACACGAACGTAAAGCCGCGTAATAGTTGAAATAATTGTCGTTCCCTTTTAGGGCGGGATTGAAATGTTCTATTTCAACTGAATCTAATTCCTCGATGTACTTTTCTGAGTAAGCGCAAAAATTCTTTTGCTCCGCTAAAAGCATTGCTCTTAATAAAGAGTTGTCCCCATTCATTACATAGGTTTTCTCCGATGTATAAATTTCCGAACTATTACTTTTGCCTAAAAACTTCATTATTCAAACTTGTATTCCCTTCCTATCTTTAAAATCTCCTCTGCAATTTCTTTTTTCTTCACGTCGTCTTTCTCGCGGCTTAATTTCTTCTTTAAATCTAAATAAGCCTTCCATACCTCTTGCCCTTTTTGACTTACTATTTCGGTCATTTTAAAATCCTGGTATAAAATGTCATTAGGATCATCTCCTATAGGAGATACACCAGAAGATGCAGATACAGAACCTTTGTCATTCCATTCTAATATTATCCGCTCGTGTGGTTCAAATTGGGCCGCTATAATAGGGCTATGAGTAGCAAAGAACATTTGAGTGTTCCGTTCGCCATTTTTATCGGTAGTTACTTTTTCGTATTGCTCTATTATGTTCAATAAAAAATCAGGGAATAAACTGTTTTCAGGTTCGTCAACCAATAGTAAACCTCGTTTGATTTCACGATTGAAATACAGTGACTTAATATGCCCGAAGCGGAATATGAAATTACGAACTCCAGTACTTAGTTTGTTGTAACCAATCCTTTCATTCTTATTATTTACTATATACGCTTGTAAATTTTCAGTTAATTGAATAGGGCGTTTGGCATTTTCATAATCAAAGCGAAGTTTGGCCTTTCCTAAAATATCGTTCCATATATCTGCAATGCTTTTTAGGATATCTGGGTTTGTTACATCAAATTCTTCTAATAAATTTTTCTTTGATTTATTAATGTTGTCTGGATGTTTTTCAAACTCTTCTCTGTCATTTTCCCTTTTCTTAATCAAGTAAATTAGCTGTTTCCAAAAATCACTAATTGTTTGATTGGAAACGGTAAAAAGAAATGATTGTTGCTTGAAAATTGCTAAAGCAGAATTGAGATCTGTTTTAGGAACATCATTAACTAAAAGTAAAGCATTTTGCCGGCTCTCTGCAGGGCAATGAATTAATAAATCGCCACTATCATTACTCAGCTTAATTTTTGAGAAAGTCTCATCTCCTACGAACCAGTGGTTTGCGATTGTTGAATCTTCTAATGGACCATTACAAAACGCTTTATCAAACCAGTCATCGACCGTTTCTAAACTATCTTTAAGGAAAAGATGAACACCATTGCTCCACCCTCCAACAATAAAATTGCCGCTTTCATTAATTACCTTTATTGCCAATCTTTGATAGGGTAATCCGGTATGATTATAATCGGTTTGAAGGCTAACTAAATCTTTAATGGCATCTAACAACGTACTCTTTCCGGTACCATTTCTTCCTATCAAACAAATCTTGTCTAAAGGTTCTCCCGTTTCAGGATGGCGAAAGTCGATGAAGGTGTCTTCAAATTGCTGAAATCCTTTAATTCTTATCCACGCTATTTTCATGCTTTTTGCCTTATCGGCTTTGCCTTTTCAATTGTCAATAGTCTATCCTCAATAGTCAGTGCTCAATCTTTTTTCCAATTCAATCTGTCCTGCTGGCTAAACTGCCATGGGGCGCCGTTGTTTTCCATAGCGGTAAACATACCGTTCCACTCGGCCGGTGCGTTACTTTCTTCCATTATCAGGTTGCGGCGCAGCTGCACTATAATTTCTAAAGGCGATATTAAAACCGGGCATTCTTCCACGCAGGCGTTGCAGGTAGTACAGGCGCGTAACTCTTCTACGCTTATGTATCCGTTTTCTATCAGGCTCTTACCATCGTCTTTAAATACACCGCCGTTGGCATCGCGGTTTCTGCCCACTTCTTCCATACGGTCGCGGGTATCCATCATTATTTTACGCGGGCTTAATAGTTTGCCGGTTTGGTTAGCCGGGCAGGCTGCTGTGCAACGTCCGCACTCGGTGCAGGTATAGGCATCTAATAAGTTCTTCCAGGTTAAATCCATTACATCCTTAGCGCCAAATTTTACCGGTGGTGCATTCGGGTCGGCCGGTGGTGGTACCGCGCTGGGGTCCATCATCAGCTTAATTTCGCTGGTTATTTCGGGCATGTTATTAATGTAACCCTTAGGTTCTAAACGGCCGAAATACGTATTAGGGAAGGCTAACAGTATATGCAGGTGCTTGCTGTAAGGCAGGTAAACCAAAAGGGCCAATACACCCAGCATGTGGCCCCACCAGCCGGCGCGTTCAATGCCGTGCAATGCGCCTTCGCTAAGGCCGCTAAAAGCCGGCATTAAAAAGCCGCTTATAAGAAAACCATATTCGCCGTTATGCAGGGCCATATCGCCCGTGTTCATGCTAAAAATGCAGATAAGCAGGTATATTTCCGATAGCAGGATAATGGTTGCATCTTTTGCCGGAAAGCCTTTTAACTCGGGCATATTAAGGCGCGGAACGCGCAATAGCCAGCGGCGGCTTAAAAAAGCAACGGTGGCAATAAATACGAACACCGATATAAATTCGATAAACGATATGGTAAATACATATAGCCCCCGCAGTATGCCTATATTTTCTACCGCATGGTAAATTATGCGGTGGCTGCCCGTAAGGCCATCAATAAAAATTTCAATCAGTTCAATTTGCGTAATAATAAAGCCCACGTAAATAAATACGTGCAATATGGCCGGTATTACGTTTTTAAACATTTTTTTCTGGCCCAGGGCTACCAGCAGCATGTTGTTTAAACGCTGGGGGGCGTTATCGGAATAATTAGCGCTTTTGCCCAGCATTATGTTTTTATAAACAAAATAATAGCCTTTGTAAGCAAAGTAGCCGGCAGTGCCCGTAAGCACTATAAATAATACAATTTGAATAATGGTGACCATACGTTGATAAATGAGACGTGGCGAAAATACATTTTTGCGAAAGAAAAACAATTAACCTATTTTCAATCTATCTATGACCAAAATATTATCCCTACATTTTTTTCTGCTTGTTTTTTGTTTTGGCCCTGCTACGGGTCAGGTTACTACCAAGTTAGACCTTCGCACCTACGTAAAACTACAAAAGGGTGAGGTTAAAGCCGAAAATGTGCACCTGCTGGTTAAAGGCGATATAACGCGTATAAGGCAATTAGCCGAGCAATATGGCGGACGTTTTAAATATGGTTACAAACAAATTGCCTCGGTAGAGATTCCCGAAAAAAATCTTTTGGCCTTCTCTAACGAGTATGCTATTGAACAAATAGAAAACCCAAATGTTTACGGTACCACGCTAATGGATACAGCCCGCATTAGAAACCACGTGAACCAAATACACGAGGGCGCTGCACCACTACCGCAGGATTATAAGGGCCGCGGGGTGATAGTGGGCATAATAGACGGGGGAATTTACTGGCAACATAAAGATTTTAAGCGCGCCGATGGCACTACCCGCATACGCTATATTTGGGATGAGGGCGTAGTAGGAGCGAACAAGCCTTTGCCTTATAACTATGGTTACGAATGGAACTGGATTGATATTGATAATGGCAACTGTACACACGTAGAGCCTTTTAGCGGGGCTTGCTCCGATAGCAGCCACGGCACCAGTGTTGCCGGCGCGGCAGCAGGTAATGGCAATTCGGTAGCCGACGATTCGTTACTGGCGGGCCGCTACACAGGTATTGCGCCCGAAAGTGAAATTATAGCTGTGCGCGTGGATTTGTGCGATGGTAATTTTGGTGTACACATGGCCGATGCGGTTGATTATATATTTAAAAAGGCCGATGCCCTGGGCCGCCCGTGTGTAATTAATACCAGCATTGGGCAGTATTATGGCGCCCACGATGGCCGCGACCTTGCCACCCAAATGATAGAGAATTTGCTGGATGAACGAAACGGCCGCGTATTGGTAGCTGCTGCTGGTAATGGTGGCGATAAAGCGTTTCACCTTACCTATCCTCTGCCGGTGGATTCTGGCTATACCTTTTTTAAGTTTAACAACACCCTTGGCGCTGTAAATTTTGATTGGTGGGCCGATACTGCCGATTTTAAAAATGCCCGTTTTGCTATTGGCTGCAACGATACTGCCGGTGTAAGTTTAGGCCGTACCGCTTACTTTAATGTGGTTGCTAATTTTAACCCCGCACCTAACCAGGGCGTAACCATTGTGCGCAGTTTGTTTGATGTAACCGGTAACATTTTGTTGGGTCAAATTAACCTGTTGGTTTCACTTAGCGAGGGTCGCTACCATTGCGAGGCATTAATAGCCCCTACCGATGTAACTAACCTGTGGCGCTTACAAGCCAATGGCACCGGTAAGTTTGATTTATGGGCTAATGAGCAATTAACCGGCACGTCTGATGTGCTTGAGTTATTAAACGGGTTTACTATTACACTGCCTAACTACAAAATGCCCGATAAGAATAAAACCATGGTATCGGCATGGCAGTGCAGCGATAAGGTAATTACAGTGGGGAATTATAGCAGCAGGGCTAATTATACCGATGTAGATTCGGTAGAGTTTAATTTAACTTCTAACATACATAACGAGTATGGTAACGATGTGCTTTACGATGAAGTAATAGGCCGCCGTTTTAAAACCAGCAGTTTGGGCCCCACGCGCGATGGGCGTATGAAACCGGATTTAATGGCTACCGGTAATATGGCTATTTGCACCGGCGATAGTAATTATATACGCCAGAAATTGGTAACTAACCGGTATTTGGTAGGCCTTGGCGGTAAACACATACGCCAGGGGGGCACATCAATATCTTCGGCTATAGTTTCGGGTATTGCTGCTTTGTATTTAGAAAAACGCCCAACAGCTAATTACGCCGAAATTAAGCAGGCCCTTATTTGCACCGCTGTAAAAGATTCGTTTACCGGCCCGCAGCCAAATAATGAGTATGGCTATGGAAAGGTAAATGCCTTTGCCGCACTTACGCAAACTAACTGTATAACTTTTGGTGCTACCGATACGGCCTGTATTAATTACAACCTGCAGGCCAATGTTGATTCGGGTACCTGCGTGGCCAAGGTATATGGCTGTATGGATACTGCTGCGTTTAATTACGACCCTACTGCCAACGTTAACGATGGTAGCTGCACCTTTACCGGTATAGCGGGTATTTCTGATTTAACAAAGGTAAAGGTTATCCCTAATCCGTTCAGTAATCAAACTGCGTTTTACCTGCAAGGGGTAGATTTTCAAAGTGGAGAAATACGCATTTTCAACTCGGTAGGTGTATTGGCCGATGTTATAAAATTAAGTAGTGGTAAAAACGAGTATAACTATGCAGCCGGCAAACTTATGGCCGGTGTTTACTATTATACTTTAACTGCCGATGGCAAAAACGCCAAAACCGGAAAGTTAGTAGTGCAATAGATTAAAGCGCTATTTTTTTTGCTAATACTACCGCTAATGCAGTGGGTGTTTTTGATGTTTTAACTGAACGGGGTTAATATTGCTACATGAAAAAGATAAAAATTTTAAGCGCCGAAGAAATACAGCAAAAAACAAGGAGAATAGCCTACCAGATTGTTGAGGATAATTACGACGAAAGTGAACTTATTTTAATAGGCATAAAGCCTAATGGCTTTGAATATGCCGGCCAGTTAAAGAAAGAGATAGAGGCTATAGATAATATTAAGGTAGCGCTTATTGAGCTTTCGCTTAATAAGGTAAAGCCTTTAGAAGACTCTATTGTGCTGGAATTAGGTAAAAAAACGCTGGATAATAAAACTGTAATTATTGTGGATGATGTGGCTAATACCGGCAAAACGCTTTACTATGCCTTAAAGCCGGTTATGGGCTTTTTGCCTAAAAAGGTGCAGGCTGCGGTGTTGGTAGATAGGCAGCACAAACTTTTTCCGGTTTCGCCTGATTTTGTAGGCCTTTCCCTTTCAACCACCTTGCAAGAGCATATATTGGTAGAATTTGATGGAAAGGGCAGGGGCGCAGCCTACTTAACATAACCCAGAAAATTGTGCGAAAAATGTTTTGTAAAAATTCAAACACAAAAATTACTTTCGCTCCATTCAATAACTAAAAAACAAACTATTTATGAAAATGAGACTAATTCTAACACTGGCTGTTGGAGCTATCTTAGGTGGATGTGGTGAAAAATTCACTCCTCTAACACAAGAGCAAATCAACGCGCAGGTAGATTCAACTGTAGCTGCACAATCTGAAACTAAGTTGGCTGAATTAAGAGCAGCTTGCGAAAGCGGATTAGAAGCACAGGTGAATGCTAAGGTTGAGGCATTAAAGGCAGCCAGCGAAGGCGCTGCAGAGGTAAAATAATTGAATAACCCATCAAAAAAATAAAAATGAAAAAAGTATTCATGAAAATATCTGCAGGCACTACGCTTGCTGTGGCTATAGCTCTTGCCAGCTGCAATAATGCAGAGCAAGTAAAAAAACAAGTAGATGAGCAAAATGCCAAAATTCAAACTTTGGTAGACGAGAAGTTGAACGGCCTGCAAGACCAGGTTAACACAGAGTGCGCCGCCAAGGTAGATTCTGCTGCTAACGTAGTATTTGCTGCCTACCAGGAAGAAATGGCTGCTGCCGCTAAAAAAGGTGGTAAAAAACCAGCTGTAAAGCCTAAACCAGTAGTAAAGAAAGAAGAGCCTAAGAAGCCTACAGTAGGCGATGGCAAAATTGGTAAAGAAAGCGATAAACCCACTAAACTGGGCGAAGGCAAATTAGGTACCGAAGAAAATAAACCTAAAAAATTAGGTGAAGGTAAAATAGGTGTTCAGCCTAAATAATCTTACCTCTGTTTAAAGGCTTTGATTTTTTTAAAGGCAACTATTTGGAAATGCGTTTCTAATAGTTGCCTTTTTAATTTAGCAGATGGGGTATTGCGGGTTTAGCTAGTAGTATGTTTAATATAATTACTCAACTAATCTATAACACAGGTAGACACAAAAAAAGGCTTTCCGTCTCCGGAAAGCCTTTTTTTATTTAAGTTAAATATAGCTTATTGCTTAGCCCATGTTCCTGTGCAGGTTTCTGAACCAACACCAGCAACTGTCATAGTGTACGACATTGAGATGCTTGCGCCATCGCTACCGATAGTACCTGTACCATTAAATGTATAGTTACCCGAAGTTTGAGCTTCAACAGTAACGTTAGTTCCATCAACCTTAGCAGTTCCTGTAATTGCAGGGTAGCCACCAAATGGAACAATCAATACCTTTAATACATCGCTAGAGCTTTTAGAAATAGTAACGTTGTAAACGGCTGAACCAGTAGTTCCACAAGTTTCAGTTACTTTATAAGTGCCAATTATTTTTGCGCGAACTTCAGTTTTGCAATCGCTGCCTTCGTAGCCTGCATCGCAAGTTTTAGTACAAGAAGATGTAGTTGCTGCAGCAGCCATCATTGCTACTACTACGAATGAGTTGAAAATTTTTTTCATGTTGTTTTAAGTTTAGGTTATAAATGTAAAGGCTAAAATAGTTTTTTTTTGAAAACACAAAATTATGCAGCCTAGTTTTGTATCCACACACAGTTTTTAGTAACACTATCGGGGCTGTTATATACTATAGTATAGGTAATTTTAATTTTTCCGTTTTCAATTAATGTGCTTCCTGTAATTTTTGCCTGGCCAAAAATCTGTTCTGGTATTGCCAGTGTTCCGTCCGGCCTTGTTTCGCCTTTTACATTGCGTGCCTGCCCGTTTATATATTGAAAGTTTACAGTGGTTACATCATCGGTTAGGCCCTGTATAGCTACCGTATCTGTTCCGCTGGTTGTTTCGCAGGTGCGCGTACCGGCAAAAGTGCCCAGATACTTTTCGCGTATTTCATTTGGGCAATGTTTTCCTTCGTAGCCAAGGTCGCAGGTTCTTTTGCACGATGAAAAAAGGCCTAAAACCAGTATTGATAGAATAAGAAACGGTTTGAATAAATTGTTCATAAAAAGAAAATGGTTGATAATTATTTTTGAATCCAGGTGCAAGAGTCGGCCGGACTTCCGGCATTTTCGGTAACCCCAAAGGTTATTTTAAGTTTATTGTCTTCAAACAGGGCTAAACCACGTATTTGGCCCGTACCAAAGGGCTGCTCGGCTATTTTTATGCTGCCATCGGTTAGTGTAGTGCCTGTAATTTTAAATCCGGGCTGTATATAAAGGCCTGTTATTTCTACTTTACTGTAATCGCCGGTAACGGCCGAAATAGCAATAGCTAATGAGTCGGAGCCGGTTGTGCAGGCCTGTCGCCCTGTAAAAGAGCCTAAAAAACGTGCCCGGGTTTCGGTTTTACAATCGCTGCCCTCCAGACCGGGGGCACATAAGCCTTCTTCTGTTGTGCATGATGCTATTTGAAAGAGGACCGAGAGTAGTATTATACTTTTTATTATGTGTTGCATAAGTAGTTTATAAGGCAAACAAAACTAAAAAGCCCGAACTAAGAAGCAATAGTTTAAAGCTGTTAAACGCATAAACTTATTCCCGAATAATAATTAACACTTAAATTAATTGTAGATTAGGGTGGTTTTATTTCACATTTATTTAGCTTTGCCCTCATTTTTAGACACAGAATTGAAAATATGAATAAAATATTTACGCGTTTTGCACTTGTGCTTGCTGTTGTTTTAGGCTTTGCCGGCAGTCAGAATTTATATGCAACTCACATTACAGGGTCCGATATATCGTTTCGTTGTCTGGGTGGTAATAATTACCAGGTGCTGGTAGCTGTTTACCGCGATTGCAGTGGTGCTTCAATGCCATCAAGCATTCCAATTAATGTATCCCGGGGTTGTGCTTCCGATACCAATCTTACAGCTACGCTTGATCCTCTTTCAAGCAATGTAGAGGTTTCGCAGCTATGCCCAAATGTGGTTTCAACCTGTAATGGGGGGAGCCTGCCGGGGGTGCAATTATATACTTACGTTGCTAATATCAACATAAACCCGGGTTGCGGGTTGTTTACTTTTAGTTATGGCGATTGCTGCCGTAACACTTCTACCAACCTGGTAGACCCTTCCGCACCAAGTCTTTCGTTTTATGTAGAGGCTACATTAAATACCAGTGGGGTTGTTTGTAATAATGCACCCATATTTACTTCTCTTCCCGTACCTTATTTTTGCGTAAACCAGCCGGTTAACTATTCGCATGGCGCTTTAGATTTAGACGGCGACTCTTTAGTTTATCAATTAGTCGATCCGCTGGAAGGTGCAGGTATTCCATTATCCTATTATGCCGGCTATTCGGCTGCCAGCCCTCTGCCAACTGCTTCGGGTTTTAATTTCGATGCATCAAGTGGTCAAATGTCGTTTACCCCAACCACACAGGGTGTTTATGTAGTAGATGTATTGGTTTCGGAATATAGGAATGGTGTTTTAATAGGTACCACCATGCGCGATATACAAATTATAGTAATAAACTGTTCTAACGCATCTCCGGTGGTTCAAAACAGCCTTTATAATAGTAATGTAACTGGCGGAGTTATTAATGATTATAACTCTGTAGGGGTTTGCCCGGGTTCTACTTTATCGTTCACCGTTGGCGCCCGCGATCCCGACGGGCAGACCGTAACCGTTACCTCTAACCTTGGTGCATCTATTCCTACCGCCACTTTAACAACAGTAAACGTTGGTGTAGACTCGGTAAGAACAACTTTTACATGGACGCCTTCTGCGCTTGATACCGGTTTCCGCTACTTTACCCTACAGTTTGAAGATAATGCCTGCCCTATTACCGGTTTGCAATTATTTACTTATGATATTACCATTTTTGAGGGTACCGAGGCAGGGCCAAATCGTTTCTATTGCCCAAGCGGCGGCCCGTTAGAGGTAAAAGTAAATGGCGGTACGCATTTTAGCTGGAATACTACAGTAGGTATGGTAAGTGCCACACCCGATAGTAATATTGTGTATTTAGCTCCTCCTGCCACTACTACCTATATAATACAGAGCGATTTGCAGGGCGGCTGTAAGGATAAGGACACCATAACCGTGTTTAATGTTCCTTCTATTACAACAGGTATAACTGCTAATTACGATACTATTTGCTTAAACCAAACGGCTAACCTTACTGTAACTGCCGGGCCTGCCAACCAGGGGCCTTTTACTTACTTATGGAGCAACGTTAGCGATGGGGTATTAAACCCAACGCAGCAAAGTACGAATGTAAAGCCAAACGGGCCTACTACTTATTATGTAAGGGTGGTAAGCAGTGCCGGTTGTGTTGTTACCGATAGTTTTAGTATTGCTATTGATGGAATAGGACCTCGTGTAAATATTTTCCCTTCAGATAACCAGGTTTGCCCGGGTCAGGTGGTAACACTTACGGCATCGGTTAGTGCGGTTAATTGCGGGCCGGCTAACCCTGCAACAGCTTGCGGGCCAAACAGCACATTCGATATTCAGGATGTTGGAACCGGAAGCTCTACCACCAGTTTTGGCAGTTCGCCTTATATGGGCTTTTATGCCGATAGCCGGGTGCAGTACTTATATCGCGCATCGGAATTGCAAGCCCTTGGCTTAACGGCCGGTGCAATTACTGATATTGCGTTTAATGTAGCAGATAAGAATAGTACTGCCGCTTATAATTCATTTACTATTAAAATGACTTGCACCGATTTGCAGGAATTGCCGGCTAATTATGTGAGCGGTCTATCGCAGGTGCTAAACCCGGTTTCGTATACTACTTTTACCGGATGGAACAACCATACCTTAGATATACCTTATAACTGGGATGGCTTCAGCAACCTGGTGGTTGAAGTTTGTTACGATAACACCACTTATCCGGGTGGCGATGATGACGTTTATTATACCAATACCAGCTTTAATAATTCAGTGCTAATGGATGTGGGCGATTTGGCAAATGCATCTGGTTGCAGCGCTCTTAATAGTCCTTCTCAGTATCGCAGCAGGCCTAATACCGAGTTTGTGATGTGTAAGGCAAGTGTAGATAATTATCAATTTACATGGGTTGGTAGCAACGGAGTTACACTGCCGGACTCATCGGTGGTTTTTCCAACGGTTACAGAAGATGTTACTTATACTCTTAACGTGAATGATGGTACTTGCGAAGGCGATACATTTACTGATTTAACTATCGATGCCTCTGTATTAATTAGCGCCGGTAACGACACTTCTTTCTGCGGAGCCGATACATTACAGTTAAATGCTCAGGTTCTTTATCCGGCAATACCAGCCTGTGTAGAAACCTATGCGGCAACTTCTATTTCTTACGCTGCCATTGCACCAACCGGTGCTACAGCTACGGGTCCAACATCAGATGATGCAGCTACAAATGCTATTGCCTTGCCGTTTCCATTTACTTTTTACTGTCAGCCTGTTACGCAATTCTATATTTCAGCCAACGGCTTTATCTCATTTTTACCAATTAATGTTTCTGGTTTTACGCCTTACCAAATTCCCGATGCCGCCAATGAGCCAAATAGCATAGTTGCACTGTGCTGGGAAGATTTAAATCCGGGTAATGGAGGTAATATAGACTACTATACAACAGGCACTGCTCCAAACCGTGTACAAGTAATACGCTGGAGAAATGTACCTTTTTATACCGGTGGGGGAACTATATCGGGCGAAATTCATTTGTTTGAAACTACCAATGTGATAGAAACACACATCAGCAGCCAAAATGGTAGCAACCAAAACACCAATGTACTTGGCGTAGAAAATAATGATGGAACTTTGGGCACAAGCCCGGCCGGATACAACTATACAGGGTGGGTAGCTGCTACACCTTTTGCATTCAGGTTTACACCGGGCACTACTGTAAATGCAGTTACCAGTGTATTATGGACACCATCGGCCGGTTTATCGAGCGATACTGTTTTAAATCCTAAGGCTTTCCCTACGGCAAATACCACTTATATCGTTTCCACTACATTTGCAAGTGGCTGTGTAACATTCGATACGGTTAACATTACGGTAGCTTCTTTCCCGCATACCCTAACTGTTTCCCGCGATTCTATTTGCCCCGGCGATACCGTACAGTTAACCTTTACCGGTAACGGAGTTAGCTATACCTGGACTCCGGCAAACACATTATCTTCAGCCACTATTTCAAACCCTTTAGCTTTCCCTCAAATTACAACAACTTACCGGGTTACAGCATTAGACTCTGTAGGTTGCAGGGTTATCGATACTGCTCAAGTTAATATAAAAGGTAATGGCCCCGTTACTTTAGGTAACGATACCATCATTTGCCCTTACGATTCGTTAACGCTTACCCCTTCCGGTGCTCCATATCTTTCATATGCATGGTCTACCGGTGCAGTTACTCCAACCATTTCTACCGGTGGGCAAACCGTTCCGGCACAAAACTACTTTGTAAGAGTGTACGACGGGCTATGCTACTTTAATAGCGATACGCTTACACTTGGCGAATTTAACTTGCCGGTTGTAGGGGTGTTGCCTGCCGGCGATACGGGTATGTGTGTAGGTGAAACAATTGTTTTGGTAGTTGAGCCCGGATATGCAAGTTATGTTTGGAATACCGGCGATACCACCCAATCAATAACAGTAGGTACCGCTGGCGAATTCTCATTTGTTGCTGCCGATGCAAATGGATGTGTTACCAAATCTAAAGATACTACAACAGTTGCTGTTAGTCAGCCACCGGTTGCGGCTATACTTGCAGACCGCGATACAATTTGCGAAGGCCAGCCGGCAATACTTTATGTAAACGCGGTAGCGGGTATTGATTATTACTGGAGCCCGGGCGGAGCGCTTACTGATTCGTTTACCATTACCTCTTCGGGCGAATATTTCTTAACGGCTAACGATAAAGGTTGTACTGCTTTAGATAGCGTAACCATAATAGGAGTGCAGCCATCCGTATTGGATTTGGGTGCCGATATTAATGCTTGCGGATGCGATACCAGTGTTGTTATTACTGCCACTTTAGCAGGTACTTCGTTCCAATGGAACAATAATGCCAGAGATACATCAATTACTGTAAATACCTCAGGCGTTTACTCAGTTACTGTTACCGAGGCTAACAATTGTACCGCTTCCGATGCGGTAGAGGTTAATATACGTTGCTTAACAGTAAATGCTTTTGTGGCTACCCCAACTACCGCTACAGTGTTTGTTGGTGGTACGGCTACGCTGGATGTAGATTCATTTAGCTATAATGGCAGCTTTACATATGCCTGGACACCTAATACTTACCTGCAGGATTCCGGCGTGCAACAGCCTTTGGTTCAAGCGCCGCAGCAAAGCACTACCTATACAGTAAAAGTAACCGATACTCAATATGGCTGTGTAGCCTTCGATAGTGTGGTTTTAAGCGTAGTGCCACCGGGCATACCGCCTATGCCAAACGCATTTACCCCTAATGGCGACGGACGTAACGATTTATACGGTCCTTATTTCCCACCTTCGTTGGCGGGGGCTTACACTATTGGCGAAATGCGCATTTATAACCGCTGGGGCCAGGCAGTTTATAACGGCGACGGATACTGGGATGGAACCTTTAACGGTGCTATGCAACAGGCTGGTACTTACCTGTATTACATAACTATTAAGGGGCCTGATCAGGACAATCCGAGCGTTAATAAGAACTATAATTTACACGGTGCTTTCACTTTGTTACATTAATAAAAATACCGGTCAGGTATCAACATTCAACAACGGTTATAAACATATATGATTGACGCTCGGTTTTTTATGGGGCAAAATCCTGTAGGTTTGAAAAAAAATATTTTCTTTGAACCCTAATAAATTTAGTTAGCATGAAATTAAGATTATACATACTTTTAACTTTACTGGTAGGAACTACAGCTGCCTGGGCTCAGGATATCCATTTTTCGCAATTCTATGCATCTCCGTTAACACTTAACCCGGCTTTGACAGGTAACTTCAACGGCTTTTACCGTGTTACGGGCATTTATCGCAATCAATATCCCGGCCTTTCTAACAATAAACCGGTTTTCTCTACTCCATCAGTAAGTTTAGATTTTTCGCTTTTGCGCGAAAAACTAAAGAACAGAGGAGCTTTAGGGGTTGGTTTGGTGTTTTTCAACGACCAGCAAAACGGAAAAACATTTAACCAAAACCAGATTATGGCTTCGGTAGCTTATAACATGAACCTGGCTAAAAATGGTGCCTTCCAATTAGGTATAGGTTTGCAAGGCGGTGTTGCTATGGTTAAAATGGACTTTAGCAAATTTGAGTTTAACGATGGCTACAATGCCGACCTTACTTATAACAGCAGCTACAATGCAGAAACCTTTAACAGCGGAAACAGAATAAAGGGTGTATTCAATGTAGGTTTGTTTGTTAAATCAGAGTTTTATAAAGGTATGCGTTTTTACACAGGCTACGCCTTCAATAATGCTACTAATTACAAACAAGATTTTCTTGCCAACAGCACTCAAACTTACAAATTGCCTTTCCGTCATAGCTTACACGGTGGTTTCGAATTTGATGTAAAAGACAAAGCAGTTATTATTCCGGGTTACTTCTTTGCATATCAGGCAAAGGCTAACCAGGTTAATTTTGGTTTAACAGCTGGTATACATGTTGTAAAAAATACCGACCCTGCTAAACGTGCTACTTTATTCTTAGGCTTGTGGAACCGTATCAATAACAATTATACGCTTATCCCTAAAGTTGGATTTGAATACAAAGGTTTCCGTGCCGGTTTTGCATACGATGTGCATTTACAGCAACAATATAAAGACCACAAAGCTATAGGTGGACCGCTACCACAAGGCTTTGAAATTACCTTAAGCTACATTGGTAACCTGTTTACACCTAAAGAAGATAACTTCTTGTTCAACCCTAGATATTAATATTGTATTTAACCCTGAATTTTATATAACCTCCCCCGAAAACTAAGCACACATTATGAAGTATTTTCTATTAGCGTTGATGATTCCCCTCACGTTGTTTGCCACTGCGCAAGACGGCTCGAAGCTGAAAAACGTAGAGAAGTATCCAAAAGTGAAATGGCGGAAAAAACTGAAAATAGCCCGCTTAAAGTTACAAGAGGGGAGCTATTATAATGCAGCCCAATACTTAGAGGATGCATACAAAGCTAAGCCTGAAAAAATTGATATAGCACACCTTTTAGGCGATGTAAACCGTAACCTGCGCGACTATGAAGCGGCTGAAAAATATTACAAAATTGTAATTGAAAAAAAACCGGATGCTTACCCTGCCGATAGGTTTAACCTGGCACGTATGCAGCACATGAACGGCCGCTATGAAGATGCCAAGAAGACTTACGAAGAATACATGAAGGCGCCACTTGGCAAAAAAGAAATTAGCTATAAGGCACTTGCCAAGGTTGGTATAGAAGGTTGCGATACGGCCCTGTTTCTGATTAAAACGCCTACCAAAATTAAAGTAGAAAAAACCGAAGGTAATGTAAATAGCACTATTCAGGATTTTTCTCCAAAACCTATAAAGGGTGGTATTTTATTCTCTTCTCAAAAAACCGATACTGCTGTAAACCTGAATGTGTCTAAATCAGACCACTACACCTCTATTTTTACTGCTGATAAAACAGGCAAATCGTATACTAACCGTACCGAGCTACTTTCTCCTCCAAACGATGATAGTACCAATACCGGTAATGCAGTTTTTTCGCCGGATGGCAACTATATAGTTTTTACGAAATGTAAAGATGTTGACAACGACCAAAACCGTGTTAACTGTCGCTTATACCGCTCTGCTAAAAGTGGCGCGGGTTGGGGCCCGGCCGAAGATTTAAAGAAGCTTAACGTTGCTTTAGAAGAAGGAACCTCTACTCACCCTGCCTACGGTGTAGATAAAGACGGTAACCAAATACTTTATTTCTCATCTAACCGCCCTGGCAGCAAAGGTCTTGATATTTGGTATGCTAAAGTAAATACCGACGGAACTTTTGGCCCGGCAACCAACGTTGGCGCCGAAGTAAACACTCCTGGCGATGATGTTACTCCTTTTTACGACAAGAAGAACGGCTTGCTTTATTTCTCTAGTGATGGTCTTCCTTCAATAGGTGGATTGGATGTATTTAAAATTGCCGGAACCCCGGGTAAATGGACCAGCAAACCAGTAAACGCTGGTGTGCCAATCAACAGCCAGGCCGATGATTTATACTTTGCATTAGACGAAAAAGCTGCAAAAGGCTTTGAAGTATCTAACCGCGTTGGTACAACTTCACCGCGCGGCGCTACTTGCTGCGATGATATCTGGACTGTTATCGTTCAGCGTGATGTAGTATTAAAAGGTACTTACGTAAAAAGAGGCGATGCTACCAATACACCTGTTACCGGTGTAGATGCATCTTTATATAAAGTAGCTGGCAATAACTTCGAGTTTGTTGGTAATGCTATCACTACCCCCGAGCCTTTCATTTTCCCTGTTAACCGTTCAACTTCATACAAATTGAACGGTAACAAAGAAGGCTACTGGCCATCTATCGATAACCTTACTATTGCTGAAGACGAAGAGCGCGATACCATCTCTCAAATCTTTTACTTAGACCAGATTATACCTATACACGTTAAAATACCTAACGTTTACTTTGCCTTCGATAAATCAAACGTAATTGATTTCTACAAAGGTCAAATTGATTCAGTGGTATTGGTGTTAAATGCTCACCCGGGTTACTCAGTAGAAATTCAGGGACATACCGATAGCAAAGGAACCGACGAATACAACGAGAAGCTTTCATTGCGTCGTGCATCTGAGGTTAAAACCTTCTTAATTAAGAAAAAGGCTATTGCAGAAAATCGTATAGTGGTTAAAACCTTTGGCGAAAAAGTTCCTGCTGTGCCTAATGAGTTACCAACCGGCGAAGATGATCCGGAAGGCCGCGCAAGAAACAGAAGAGTGGAGTTCAAATTAATACCGGATAAAGTTGAAGATGCTCCGGAATTTGAAAGCTATGGTGAAGTAGTTAAGCAGGTTAAAACCGGCCCCGGATTTACTTACGGCAAGAAAAAGAAATAGTAAACCATTAAAGAATAAATAAAAAACCCTCCGGATGTATAATCAGGAGGGTTTTTTATTTGTAGCTGTTTCCGCTAAAGGGCATAAGAAGTAATCTAATCTTTACTCTCTTTCTTGTAACCTTCTTCTTCAAAGTTCTCATCCTCGCTTTCGTTCATTTCTTCACTATCCGGTTTCTGTTTGGTAGGCTTTTCCTCTTTTTCTTTTTTGTCCTTTTCATTTTGTTGCTGGTTCAAAAAAACATTGTCCTTCACAGGTTCATCGCCGTTGCCCTCTTCGTCTTCATCTTCTTTATTCAGCCTGTTTTCCTGTTGTACCTCGCCAAATTTGCCCAGGTTGTTGGTTTGAGAGGTACGCTCTTTAGTATCGGCCATCGGGTTTTTTTCTACCAAGCTTCCCTTACCGGTACCGGTCGGTTTATTGGTTGTTTTTTCGCGTGGCGGGTTGGTGTTTTTTTCTTTAGTTTTCATAAAATAGTTGTTTAAGGTTTTAATAAAACAGCCCCGGACGATTTTCACCCGGGGCTGTTCAAAATTTAATTACTTGCTTTTCTTGTCGCCGGTAGTTGTTTTCTTATCGGCTTTTTGGTCTTTTTCCGACCACTTTGAATCTTCTCTTTCAATTTGTTTTTTCGAATCGCGTAAAGAATCCTTGTCTTCACGAGAATCATCCTTTTGATTTTTCATGTTTCCTTGATTTTAGTGATTAAAAAAATGTGCGCTCTACTGTTTCAAGAGCTTAATATTCTTATTGTTTGCCGGTTGGGCCGGTTAACCCTTTTTGCTGATTGTAGTTTAAGTTGCGGTTGCGCTGGTCATTCATTTCGCCGCTTGGTCCCGATGGATAAATACCCGTGCTGCCGGTGTAGCCTGTTCGGCCCGTAGCGCCCAATGGGCCGGTGTAACCAGTTGCTCCTCCGTTATTTGGTATATAGTTAGGATTGGTTGGTGTTGTATTCGGATTTTGAGGGGTCAAATTCGGGTTTTGTGGCGTTGAATTAGGCGTGCCAGGTTGAATGGTTCCCGGTGTTTGTGCCTTTGCATTATAGCCTATACTAAGTATTATACAGAGTATAGATATTGACAGTAGTTTTTTCATGTTTCAGTTTTTGATTACGTTATTAGCTGCTACAATAGCGTGCCATTCAAAGTGCCTGCAGTAAAACCCCAAACGCGGAATTTTAACGCACACTCGGGCAACAATTGCTACAAGCAATTTATACCGGTGGGAATGATATTACTTGTTAACTTAAATTTATGAATAGGGTAGTGGCGCAATACTTGCACATTTGGTTTATGATGTATCGGTTGAGTTGTATAATAGTTGTAGTGCTTTTTGCGTCGGCTTGTAATAATACCGGCAAACAAAAAGGGGATAAGAAGAGTGTAGAAATTTTAGAGAAGCCGGCGGCTAATATTCCTCCTCCGGTAATTACCTATCATTTAATGGCTTCGAAAGAGTTTGCTGCCGATACGGCTTCAGATACATTTAAAATAGTGTTGGCCTTAAATCGGGTAGATAAAGCTCACTTTTTGAGAGCTGATAGTTTGGTGGTGCCTGATACAATTTTTAGCGATTTAATGCTGTATTCGCCTTTCCCAAAATATCTTCCCTTTTTGGCCGATATAAAAAAGCTAATATTTTGTTCTTATAGTGCGCAGGCTTTTGGCGTTTATCAAAATGGTGAGTTGATTAAGTGGGGCCCGTGTAGCATGGGTAAGAAAGCAACCCCAACTCCAACCGGGCTGTTCCATACCAACTGGCGTAGTAAAAAAACTACCAGCACAGTAAATAGTGATTGGGTGATGGAGTGGTATTTTAATTTAGAAAACAGGCTTGGTGTCTCTATGCATCAATTCGATTTGCCGGGCTACCCTGCCTCGCATGCCTGTGTGCGCTTATACACAGAGGATGCTATGTGGTTATATAATTGGTGCGATCAATGGTTAACAAACAACGACCGGGTAGGAAGTATCAGGGCTTATGGTACGCCCGTAATTATATTTGGCAGCTATGCGTTTGGCCAGCGCCGGCCCTGGCTGGATATGCCTGTAAACAAAGATATATTAATGCTTGGAGTGGATGACATGCAAGTTGAAAGCAACCAATATCTTCAATTGATAAGAGAGCGGCAGTATGTGCGCGATTCTATTTTAGCACAGCAACCATTACAGGCTACTGCAACTAAAGAGCAGCAACTAATAACTAAAAGCAAACCCTAATCGGGTTACGGCCTGTGGCTATTTTTGCGGTAAGCATTGTTTCCTCCGCCGCCGGAGTAGTTGATTTGAGCTTCCGAGGAATCTTCAGCAGCCTCCAGCATTGTGCGCAAAGTTTTGCGGATGTATTTACCGCCTGTGCCCTGGTATAAATTAGGGTAGTGCGATTTAATTTTAGCGCACAAATTGTTGATCTGTTTTTCAATTGGTGGTGTCATAACTTATAATTTTTAGTTGCAAGTAACGGGGCAAGCTCTTTCGTATTTGCGGCTTTACTTAGTTATGCACGTTTTATTGCAAACCTTGTTCCATCCCATTTAAAATAAAAAGAGGCGCAGAAATGAATCTGCGCCTCTTGGTTTTAACAATATGACGTATTAGTTAATGATAGAGCAGTTGTTATACATACCGCCGCTATTCGATTCGAAGTTGTTACAGGTGCGGTTTGCATCGCTTATAGTTGCATTAGGCACATCGTGGTAGCTGGTGGCGTTATTATTATCCGTGCACTGGCATACCCAGTCTTTTTTGCAGGAGGCGAGCGATAAAAGGCCGGCCAATCCTAAAAACAGAAATATCTTTTTCATTGGTTTGTATTTAAGTTATTGAATTACTGTAAGCAGAAAAGAAGTATTCCCATCAGTAACTCTGTTATAAAACCTACATTTTTGAGGAGCACTTTGCCCAAATCTGTATTGTAGCGGTTTATTTAGGTAAATTAACCTCAGCTGGATTAAGAAAGTTGAATAAAAGGGACGAGGTAGAAATTGGGACTTGGGTAAAAAAGTGAAGGCAGGGTCACCCACTAACCCCGCCTTCGTATAAGAGAGAATCTTTATTTACGTTAGACATGATGATTATTACAAGTTTAATACCAATTCATTTTAGGCGGTTTTGTGGCTTTTTATCGCCTATTTGTGGATTTTTGGGTAGTTATGAGCTGGCTTAGTGAACTTTTTTTCCCAGAGCAGGTAAATTTTCGCCCCAATTATTGGCTTCAGTTTTGGAATAAGTTTACAGAATTTTACCCGAGTTTTATTTAAACTAATAACTTTAAACCCATATTACATGAACATGGCATCGGATAGCAACAACTGGAGTTACAATGAGTTTTTGGCTTTTTTACTGGTATACGCGGCCGGTATGGATTGCCATTTATCGGCAGAAGAATTAGAGTTTATACGCGAGCGCACTAAAATTGAGGATATCGGAAAAATAAGCACTTTGGTGCAAAGCGTTAACGATATTGCTATACTGGATATAATAGAAGATTACCGCAAAAAGTATCTTAATACCCCCGCTAAGGAACAGCAGGCCAAAACAGACCTCGAAAACTTGTTGCATACCCCCGGCGCACATTCGCAGTTTGAAAAAGCGGGCGTTCACTTGCTCGAAAAAATAATTCTGCGTAAGGCGGTTTAAAAATCGCGTCTTCCTTCGCCAATTATGTAATGAACGCCTACCACTAAACCGGCATTGGCATTATAGCTTTTTCGGTAAGTCACATCGTTTTTGCTGTACCAATCTAATTCCTTCAGCACCTTGCCATTAATATCCAGCAAGCCGGCAAAGCCAGAAATGCCAATATTGAAGTAAAGGTTATCTGTTGCGTATAGCTCAACCCCAAGTTGCAGTACTATGCTTACATCTACACGTTGAAATTTTTGATCGGGAGTAAACGCTAAATTATCGGGCAAGTAGTTGTAGCCAGCAATGGTAACATTTTCTTTAGCCGATGTGCGCACGCCTATTTGTGGCCCCAGCGCTCCATAAAACTTAGCCACATGCCCTTTATTGGTAGTAAACTTCACTAACACCGGTATCCGCACATACGATAGCCTGATGTTGCGCTTAACGTTTACACGTTCTACATCCGACCCAAAGGTGCCCTCTGGTATTACCGCCGGGCCCACAAAGTTATCTTCGTATTTTTGGCCGGTGCTGTTGTATTGTATTTCTGCCTGCAGGCCCACCCAGGGCTCGAAGTTGTAGCCTAATACAATACCGCCGCTTCCGCCCCAGGTTAGCTTATAATCCATCTCAGATACCCGCACAACGCCTTTGGTAAACGGGGCCAGGGTGCCATAGTTATTTTGAGTATAGATAAATGTACTGCTAAAAGTGCCCGAAGCGCCTATATGAAACCCTTTTTGGGCAAATAATAAAAGTGGAAATATTGCAAGGAAAAGGAGGAAACTCTTTCTCATAAATTAGTTTTGTGCTGCAAAGTTCTAAAAGTTATACAAACAATCAATGCAGCTGTTTTTTCGAATAAAAATGTTTTTGCAGTATGCAATAAAGGCAAAAACCAAATATTATCTGCATTCGCCTTTTGTATACCAGTTTTACCTGCAGGTTATTGATAATCGCAACGATTTTAAACTACAGCCACTGCTTGAGCTGCGCCGCCAGCTAAGTAAGGATGCTACACCTATAGTAATTGACGATTTAGGGGCCGGTAACAATACCCGAAAAACAATTATGCAAATAGAGGCAGGGGTGGCCATACCACATCAATTTGGCACCTTGCTTTTTAGCCTGGTTAAGTATATGCAGCCCGCTACTATTATCGAACTGGGAACATCTATAGGCATTAGTTCGGCTTACATGGCTTGTGGCAATGAAAAGGCAAATGTTTTTACTGTGGAGGGGGCACCCGCCGTTGCTGCTGTGGCCAGGCGAACACATACCCATTTAGGTTTAAAAAATATAGAGGTGATTACCGGTAGTTTTGAAGCTGAATTACCAAAGGTTTTAAGCAATCTGCCGGGCGCAGCTTTAGTATTTTTTGATGGCAACCATACGCTGGCGGCTACCTTAAATTATTTTGAGCTATGCCTTGCACAGGCAACTGAAGATGCGGTGTTTGTGTTCGATGATATTTACTGGAGCGAAGATATGTGCGCTGCCTGGCAGCAAATAAAAGCCCACCCACGGGTTAAGCTAACTATAGACGTTTACCGGTTTGGTATCTGTTTTTTTAAAAAAGATAAACTGGCCAAAGAGGATTTTGTGCTTTGGTATTAACCACCACTATTTAACCAGGCCGCTTTGCCGCGCGTATTTGTTATACTGTGTTACTATGGTTTTAGTAATCTCGTAATCGGTATTGTACTTTAAAAAGTCGGTAGGCAGGTTGCAGAAGTCTATAAACTCGTCGTAATTCTTTTCCGGCAGATCAATCAGTGCATTCTCGTTATAGTAATTAAGCAGATCTTTAAAAATACGGCGGCGCTCATCTTCTTTCATCTGCTCCTTCAGCTTTTCGCGTTCATGCGCTTTGCCGCTCAGGTATTCGTATAAAGCACTTATTGGGCTGGTAATTGAAATGGCAGGGCGATCCAATTCCTTTGGTGTAGCACCCAGTTTCTTTCTTTCCGCTTCAATATCTTCCAACGATTTGGGGGCCTTAATAATTACCGATTGATTTAACCCGGTAGAAAGCGGCTCGATGGCAAGGTGTAAAAAGTATAAATTCTTTTTTACGCTATCGGCTACCGAAAATCGCGCTGTGCGGTAACCCGGCATAAACAAAAACAGCGTATCGGTACGGTTTATTACGGTTTCGAAAAAACCCTTGCTATCGGTGGCTACGGTTATGCTCGATTTTGGGTTTACTATACTAATACCGGATATAGCCCGCTTGGTAAAATCATCGTATACGCTGCCCCTAAGCCTTACGGTATCGGTTTGCCCCATGGCCGTATGGCTAAGTATTAGTAGTAGTAAAGCCGTAAAGCATAAAGGCAACCTCATGTGGCGAATATAATTAAGTAATAAAACGTCCCTAA
The DNA here is from genome assembly GCA_044228435.1 of Chitinophagales bacterium. GTDB lineage: Bacteria > Bacteroidota > Bacteroidia > Chitinophagales > LD1 > Bog-950. The sequence goes on along the minus strand of JBGAUW010000001.1, from coordinate 698,343 downwards.
CAACGGCCTAACGAATAAATTAGTATCCGCATTAAAAATAGTTAAGAGGCGAGTAGGGGCAAACAGGCATAGGGTTCGGAGCTTGGGTTGACGCAGTCTTGGTATTAAAAGCAAGTTCCGTTAGCAGCGCTTTAATATTATAACGGCGGGTTTTAACCCGGCGATTAGTTCTATTTGCGTAGAACCGCTAATGCACTCTGGTATGCAAAAACCGTTTTAACGGTTTCGGATTGGACTAAATAGTTAGCGCCCGTTGACCTCGATTTTATATCGATAACATTAAAATTTAAGCATTATTTCATATCTTTGTATGATATTTTGTTCTTTGATTTAATGGTTAATTAGAACTCTTCCGGAATTGGTTTTTTCCAAATTTCTGTAGTTTGTATTTCTCGGCTGTTCCTCTGTATTTTTCTCCGTGCGAAAAATGTATTTTGCATTTTCCGAAGATGTCTATTTTTCGGCACTAAGGTCAGTTATTGGCAATTGAAAGCAACGTTTTTAGGTAGGCAAAAAGCAGGTAAAAATGCGATACGATTTTTAGAATTATTTTTATTGCTAAAAGCCATTCAATAATCTGTAAATCAATGTGTTGTTTTAAATTATGGGTTGGCAAAAAGGTAGGTAGAAAAGTAGGCAGAACTTTGATAAAAAACCTGTTGGTTCGGATAGCTCAGCAAATCATCAAAAGCCTGGGTTGTCCCGGTTTTTCCTGTGGCGCCCTATGAACACATGGCAGCACCTTACTTTCGGGATGATCAACCGCCAACCGCCAAAGGTTGCCAATGCCTAAATTTATTGGCTTTGCATTAGACCTGGCCTGGTAGTGTAAATCATAGAAATGCTCACTTAAGTATGCTTCGAAACCTTCCTCAGCCCCCCCATATAGTCGCTTAAGTTCATCCCGTATTTCCGGTATAAGCACTTTCTGTATGCTTTCTGAATTTGGCAATATTTCACTGGGCTCGCCATAATAGGTGCATAAAAAAGTATCGGTGGGTATAGGCGAGCGGTCTACATGAAAAGAATAGACATCGGCCGGAAAAAACGGGTTGGTGTCATCTCGGTCATAGTAACTGATAATATTTAGAACAGGCGATGCGCCATGAACTTTTAAAAGTTCCCAATCATTTAAAAGTATATCGCGGGCCATTTGTCCCTGTTCACTCAATCTAAACTCCCGAAGTTCATCCGGTTCAATAGTCACTATATTTTCGGTTAGCTCTATCTTATTTATAATCTCAGCAAAATCTCCTTGTAATTCACGCTTCCAGCAAAGCGCATTTATTGCTCCGCTAAATGGTGTAGCAATTAGGTCTTGAAAATTCGTAGCGTATTGAATTTGATTTCCGGCAGCGGATAGATCTTTCATAAATGGTTCTTTGTAAGCAATTACAAAAGCGCTAAAAAATCGAGAATGCTATCGTAAACTTTATCTAAATCGACATCACTTATACAATAGGGGGGGAGTATATAAATTACATTGCCCAATGGACGAAGGATTATTTTGCGTTCGATGAAAAACCGGTAGGCTTTATCTCTTATATTATTCAGGTAACCGGTGCCTTCGGCGGTTTGTATCTCAAGGGCTAAAATAGTTCCCCATTGCCGAACATCTTTCACGCTTTTGTTCGCCTTAAGTTTAGCCGCAAAAGCTGCGTGCTGCTGCTCTATTCGCGCAATAGATTCAAACGTTCTTTCTTTTTCAAACACTTCTAAACTGGCCAGGGCAGCAGCACAACCTAATGGGTTAGCCGTATAGCTGTGTCCGTGGAAAAACATTTTCTGTTTCTCATTACTTAAAAAGGCATCGTAAATTTGTTGGGTGCAGGTAGTAGCGGCAAAGGGCAAAAAGCCACCGGTTATGCCCTTTGATAAGCAAATTATATCGGGCTTAACTTGGCAATAATCTATAGCTAAAAACTTACCGGTGCGGCCAAAACCAGTCATTACCTCATCGGCAATAGTTAGTATATCGTTTTGCTTACAAACGGTTAAAAGTCGGTCTAATAATTTTTCCGAATACATAAGCATACCGGCACTACCCAAAACCAGGGGTTCAAAAATAAAGGCCGCAATTTGCGAGGCTCCGTTTTTTTGAATGATGGTATTTAACTGTGTAATTACTTCGTCTTGGTTCTGGCTGTTGGGAGTATCAATAAACTCAACATCAAAAAGCAATTTTTGGAACGAACCGGTAAACACGCCGCGCGCACTAATGCTCATACTGCCAAAGGTATCGCCGTGGTAAGCATCGCGAAAGCAAATTATTTTAGTCCGCTGTTCGCCTTTATTGCTCCAATACTGTAGGCCCATTTTAATGGCCACTTCTACTGCGGTAGAGCCGTTATCGGAGTAAAATATCTTTTGGTGGAAAGGTATTTGCTCGAGTAGTTTAATTGCCAGGGCCTCGGCCGGTTGATGGGTAAAGCCTGCAAATATTACCTGCTCTAAAGTATTGGCCTGTTTATTTATAGCCTGCGCAATATGCGGATGCGAGTGACCGTGAAGGTTGGTCCACCAGCTGGATACTGCATCCATATATTCATTGCCTTGTTCATCGTATAGGTAAGCCCCCTTTCCGCTTGCAATGGGTATAATATCCGTAGTTTGCATTTGCGTATACGGATGCCAAACCGGCGAATGGGGGTTCTGCAAACTCATAGTATAAAGTGTTCGGCTAAAGTGGTTCTTAGTTTAATTGCTTCTGCCTGCACAAACTCAGGTGTAACCTCTTGCGCACTTTCAATTTCTCCCAAAGCCGCAGCCTGTGAAAAGTGATGAATAATTTGCTGGTTATCTAAAAAGTTTTTACCGTTATAAATAACACCCAGCACATCTATCCCTCTTTGCTTTAAGGCCTCCAAACTTAAAAGTGTATGATTAATACTGCCCAGGTAATTTTTCGAAACCAGTATAACCGAGGCCTGCAAATATTTAATTAAATCTATCATTAAATAATCGTTACTAAGCGGCACTAATAATCCGCCGGCACCTTCTATCAATAAAGTGTTTTCAGTTTCCGGCACTCGCAGACGGTCTGGAGTTATTTCAATGTTTTCTGCAGCCGCAGCATAATGAGGAGAGGAGGGCGTTTTTAAAAGATAAGATTCGGTGTAAAATTTAGAGATGTCGTTGCTAACCAGCCCCTGCACAACCGCCCTATCGGTATTTTCAAGGCCACCGGCTTGTATGGGTTTCCAATAGTCGGCACCCAGTGCCTGGGTTAATATGGCCGATACTACCGTTTTGCCTATACCGGTGCCGGTTCCTGTTACAAATATTCTTTTAGGTAATTGGCGCATTACAGTTTATTTATTGTTTCGGCTAGTTTAGTTACTTCCTGATCGGTATTATAACTATGCAGGCAAATTCGTATTCGTTCCTTACCTTTTGGTACGGTTGGCACCAATATAGCCCGCACGTCAAAACCGGCCTGCTGTATGTGTAAAGCAAATTGCTTTACATGGCTATTGCCGGGCACTATAATACTTTGTATGGGCGATGTGCTTGCAATATATTCGAACCCCTGCCTAAGGTTTAATTGCTGCTGTAATAAGGTTGCCAGCTGCAGTAGTTTAATTCGCCGGTCGCTTACCCGCTCTACTAACCGGTAAGCACATTTAATAGCCGCCAGTGTATGCAGCGGCAGGGCGGTTGAATAAATGAACGGCCTGCAATAGTTTATTAAAAACTCTTTAAGCTGTTGGTTGCACACAACTACCGCCCCATGTGTGCCCATAGCTTTGCCAAATGTATAAACCCGTGCCAATGTTTCAATTTTACTCGTGGCCAGACCTTCGCCTTTTGCGCCTTGCGTTCCAATGGCATGGGCCTCATCTACAATTAAGCCGGCACTATACTTTTTACACAAGGCCGAAATTTCATTTAATGGAGCCATATCACCATCCATACTATAAACCGATTCTACCACTACATATTTTAAACCGGTAGCGCCTTTAATTTTTTCTTCCAGGTCGGCAACATCGTTATGTTTAAATGCAATGCTGGCGGCCTTGCTGCTGCGCATACCATCGTGAAATGATGCGTGAGCTAATTCATCATAAATTATAGTATCGCCCCTGTATGGCAAGGTAGAGAGTAAACCATAGTTAGCATCAAAACCGGAGTTAAAAAGTAATGCCGATTCGGAAGCATGAAACGCTGCCAATTGTGCTTCCAGCGCTTCTACATAAGCATTGTTACCCGATAACAAACGCGAACCGGTGCTGCCGGTTGGTTGATTTGCATTGTTCTTTATTTCTTGTTCAATAGCCGATTGTAAGGCAGTATCTCTCGCAAAACCGAGGTAATCGTTCGAATAAAAATCAATCAGGCCATCGGAAACTTTAAGCGAGCGAAAGTTGTTTTCGGTTTTTCGCTGCTCAAGCTTTGATGCGATGTATTGCTGAATGGAGTTGCTCATGCGTATTTACACTAAGGCCTGTATAACGCAGGCATAAATACATTTAAGAAAGTGAAGCTTCTTTTTCTTTCTCTGCCTTAAACGATTCCCTTGGCTTTAAACCAAGCAACTGGAACATTTCCTTATCGGCATCAAAATCAGGGTTAGGTGTAGTAAGTAGCTTTTCGCCGGTAAAGATAGAGTTAGCGCCTGCCAAAAAGCAAAGAGCCTGTTGCTCGTAACTCATATCATTTCGGCCTGCGCTTAAGCGCACCATGGCCTTAGGCATAAGTATGCGGGCAGTGGCTATCATGCGCACCATTTCCCATACCTGCACTTTTTGCCGGCCTTCCAGCGGTGTTCCTTTTACACTTACCAGTGCGTTTACCGGCACACTTTCCGGGTGCTGTTCGCGGGTAGCTAATGTATGGAGTAACTTAATACGGTCTTCATCTGTTTCACCAAGGCCAATAATGCCCCCACAGCAAACGCTAAGGCCTGCTTTTTCTACATTATCCAATGTTTCTAAACGGTCTTTATATGTGCGGGTAGATATTATCTCTTCGTAGTGTTCATCGCTGGTATCCAGGTTATGGTTGTAAGCATAAAGGCCGGCCTCTTTAAGGCGCTGTGCCTGTTGCTCGGTAAGCATGCCCAGTGTGCAGCAAACCTCTAAACCAACAGCGTTTACGCCTTTAACCATATCAATTACCTTGTCAAAATCTGAGTTATCGCGCACGTTGCGCCATGCGGCGCCCATGCAAAAGCGGGTTGAGCCACCATTTTTAGCATCAAGCGCTTTACCAATCACATCTTCGTAGGTCATTAGTTTTTGCGCTTCTACACCGGTATTATAACGGGCTGCCTGCGGGCAGTAGGCACAATCTTCGGCACAGCCGCCGGTTTTAACCGATAGCAGGGTGCAAACCTGCACCTCGCCGGTTGCCTGATGTTTTTTATGGGTATTAGCTCCGCGTAAAATCAGTTCCAAAACAGGAGAGAAGTATATTTCGCGTATTTCGTCTAAGGTCCAGTTATTTCTTATTTCTGAGTTCATATAAGCAAATTGTAATTAGGCAAATATAAGAGCAGAAGGCAAATCATTCTGATAAAAAATCGGCTATTATTTTATGCCCTTTTTCTGAAAAATGGATTTCATCGGCAAACAGGTAAAGGGAAGCATAATCCGGTTGCTTAACCATCAAATCGGCAGCATTGGAATAATCAATAGAATGAGCGTCGCAAAAGCCTTTAATAAGCTGCTGGGGCGCAAAATTCTTGCTGCTTAGCTGCGATTGATACGGCAGGGCTATTACGTTAAAATAGATATTGTTGGCCTTGCAAATACTATCGCAGGTTTGCAAGTTCTGCATAGCGGCAATAAACCGCTCATTATCTTTTTGGTAAAACTGAAGGTCGTAGGTAAAATAGCGGTCGCTGTTTTTATAAAACCATAGCTTTACTAGCTTGTAGGTGGCGTATCTATCCTGAAGTAGACCATTAATAGTACCCAGCAAAGTAGTTCGCGCCATCGGGGGTAGCTGGGTGGATTTTGATTTGCCATAAACATCATTCAGGCAAAAAAACACGGTCACCAGTTCTACAGCCGCCGAATCCTGCGCCAGCATACCGCTTAACACTTGCACATAATCGTTGCTGCTATAGCCAATTAATGAGCAGTTGGTAATGTTGAAATCTATATAACGTTCCGAACAAAGGCTGGCAAAGGTGCTGCTATCATCCACGCCTACTCCCTCGGTAACCGAGTCGCCAATAAATAGCCATTTGTTTTTGCGGGGATACTTGTTTTTTACCTTGCGCCAGCCTTCGCTATCCGTATGCAAAGGTTTGCCCCAAACTGTTGCTTCTGCATCCTTTCGCATAGCTGCAGATGTGCCATAAACATTATCTGCAATCAATGAAGAATCGAAACTGCGGTCGTAAATTTTGTGCAATACTACCCGGCTTACAATTTCGAGTAATACCAGCAGGCCTGCAAGCACCAGTAAATTTATAAGTAAGGTTTTTGCCAGGCCGTTTTTCATGCAAAGTATTTAGTGGCTATATACACAAATATAAATTGCAGAATCATCAGGCCGTCTATTACCAGGTAATACCAAACTTCGGGCGTTTCTTCTTTTAATGGCTGAATGCAGGCTATGGAAACGAGCAGCGATAGATTGACAGCAGCCATATTCATAAGCGCTACATCAAAAAAGAAATACTGCACCAGGTTTATTACAATAAGGGCAAACAGCACGAATTGCGCTAGTAGTTTGGTATTGGTTATGCCTGCTACCATGGGTACTGTTTTAAGGCCGTATTGACGGTCGCTGGCCATATCTTTAATTTCAAAAACCAGGGTTAAGGCTGCTATAAACATAAACCTGCGCAACAGCAAAAATACCATCATGGCAGGCTCAACTGCACTGTTTTGCAACGGCACTATTACGGTAGTAACCGACCACACGGCTGCAACAAACAGCGCTTTTACAAGCCCATAGTCGCGTAGTTTTCTGTCAGGTTTTAAAAAGGGAATTTTTACAAAACCGTAAAAGGCCGTAAACACGCCCAGAGCCAAAACGATAATTTTTGTTTGCCCCGGCAACCACCAAAAAAAGCAGGCTGATGCTATTAGCGATAGCAACTGTATATTTTTAGAAAGCTGGGTATTTTGTAAAGCCCATTGGTTATGCCCGTTATCCGAACTGTTTTGGCCCGCGTTGGATTTAAGGTAGGAATAGGTGAAAATGGTGGAGGCAAAAACGAACCAAATTCCTTCGTCAAAATTCACGTTTCCCTCTACGGTAAGCTGGTTGGTAAATGCTAAGGCAACTGCGCAGGCCCCAATAAATAGATTGGAGTAAAGCAAAAAGTCGAGTAACTGCCGGGCTTTTTTCATGAATACATGGCGTAAAATGCATTAAAGCGATAACGCGAAGTAAAGCTAATAATGAGTGCGACTTTAAATGGTAGTCTCACAATTTTTATCGTAAAATTATGGATGTCAGGGCTTTGTAAGCCTGCTTGGATGGTGCTAAACAAAAATCCCTGCTGGGGGGCAGGGATTTTGCGTTTGGGGAAACTAACAAAAGAGCTTAAGGCTTTAAAGCCTTGATACTACTTAGATAGCCGGAAACGCAAAATGGTTGCAAGCCCCCAAAAAATAAACTTCTACAGCCGTAAGTCTATACTACGTTTACCTCGGGGTTAATTTCAATGCCAAACTTATCCCACACTGATTGTTTGATTGCAAGGGCCAGTTCCCATACTTCGTTGCCTGTGGCCTGTCCATAATTAACCAGCACCAGTGCCTGCGATTTATGCGAACCAGTATTGCCCACCATTTTGCCTTTCCAGCCACATTGCTCTATCAACCAGCCGGCAGGTATTTTTACGGTGCCATCCTTTTGAGGATAGCTGGGCATTACAGGGTTGGTTAATACCAATTCTTCGTATTTAGCCTGGGGCACCGAGGGGTTTTTGAAAAAGCTTCCGGCATTACCTAATACTTTAGGGTCAGGTAGCTTAGAACTTCTGATTTTAATAACAGCGTCGCTAACGGCTTTAAGGTTTAATTCATAGACCTGCATTTCGCCCAGGGTGTGTTTTATATCGCCGTAATCGGTTTTAAAACGGTACTGTGTAGTAGGGCAGGAAAGCTTGGCGAGTTTAAACGATACCGAGGTGATAAAATACTTGTTCTTTAAAGTGCTTTTAAAAACACTTTCGCGGTAACCAAAATGGCAATCGTTCAATCCAAATAGAACACTTTCTCCGGTAACCATATCCAATGCCTCCAGTTGATGGAACACATCTTTTATCTCTACCCCGTAGGCTCCAATATTCTGCATGGGGGCTGCACCCACAAGGCCGGGTATAAGCGATAGATTTTCTATACCGGCGTAGTTATTAGCAATACAATACTGCACAAAGCCATGCCAGGGCTCACCGGCATTTGATTTTACAATTACCTGGTGCTCGGTTTCGCTCACAACGGTTATGCCTTTTATTGAATTTTTGATAACGAGGCCATCAAAGTTACCGGTAAATAGCAAATTGCTGCCGCCACCTAATATCAGTTTAGGGCTCCGTTGGTAAACTTCAGTTTTTACTAACTGCCGGAAATCATCTTCGCTGGTTACCTCGGCAAAATATGCGGCTATAGCTGCAATGCCGAAAGTATTAAGTGTAGTAAGTACTTTGTTTTCTTCAATTATCATGGTTCGCTGTTGTCGGCAGTTTAAAATAAGCAAATCCTAAAAGTCCTGTTTCAATGCATAAATAAACACTATCTGAATTTCTTATTTTATCAATTTGAGTTTTTGGAAACTCTAATCGTTCACTTCTATTGCCGTATTGAATGAAAACGTAATAAGCTGTGCTTTTGGAGCCACTGGAACCTGTTTCAATCAATTTGTAATTATGGCATTCTTTCTTCTTAAATCCCCATTCGTTTATAAGCCGTGTAAAACCGATGGAAAATAAAACAAATGCAAAGCAGGATAAAAATATTAATGGCGTTTCCTTTCGGCCTTCAAACTTAGCTGCAGAAGGGAAAACTCTATACAGAGCTATCGAAAAAAGTATCCCCATTATTATTCCTACAAAGGCCGATAATGCTGTGTAACTAACAAAATCAAGATAGTTGTCGGTATTTGCCAAGCCATAGCCACAGAGTGCAAGCGACAGGAAACAAAATATTGATAACCCAATTTTAATCCGGTCAAAAGTCAGTCGCTCTTTAGGGGTGCCGCGCATTATTTACTTTAATCTGTTTAGTCCTGCCTTTGCCTTTTGATCTAATCCGTTCTTGTACTCGTGGTTTTCGAAACCAAGGCAAAGGTTATAAAACTCGGTTGCCTTTTCTTTGTTGCCTCGTTGCTCATAAATTTTACCTGTTTCAAAGGCGGAATTGGCAGCAAAATAGCGCGGAAGGCCTTTGCCTTTTTCAATAGCTTTATTGTATAAAATTAATGCCGAGTCTTTCTTGTTCCATTCATCATAAACGCGGGCGGTGCGGTAAAAGTATTCGGTTTGCTCCTCGTTGGTTTTAAAATCCAGCTCCGATAGTTTGTTCATTTCGGCTGCGGCCTTGGCATAGTAACCGCCATCGAACAATAAGCGCGCTTTAAGCAGCAGGCTATTAGGTAACCGGTTTGCTTCGGCCTCTTTCTGGGCTTGTTTATCGGCATCCAGCATACTTCCACCAAGGTTTTCGGCCTTACTAATAAAGTGGTGGTAGTTGGTAGTATCTCCTTTTAGCAGGTAGGCCCAGGCAATTTTTTGGAACGATGATTTTATGTGGTTTTCGCCTTTATACTCGGTCACAAATTTTTTAAAGTACGAATCGGCATCACCCTCCAGGCGGTTAAGCTTTGCCAGTCCGGTAAGGTAGTTTAGAAAAGGAAAGACAGTAAAGCTGCTACCGGTAGGTTGTGCCTCTAAAATACGAATGGCATCGTCGGTATGTTTACCATATATGCCTACGTGGGCGCAGGTATACACGTTCATCAGGTTATCTTTTTTGGGCATGTCGTTGCTCTGCAAAACCTGCCATGCTTTTTCTCCATCGTTTTGTAAGTGCAGTAGTAAGAAGGCGTAAATAGTAGCTGTTTCTTCGCGGTAAATAAAATCGTTCTTCTTGCCAAATTCATCTAACTCCTGCAGGTAACCTATTCCTTTTTGAATGCTGCCATCCATGCCCAACAGGTTTATGCCCCATTTATATTTATCGGGCACGCTGCCAAGTAAAGCATATAGCACACCCAATGTTTTTTTGTTTGCCTTAAAATCGGGGAACAGCTTTTGGTTATCCAATAGAAGCATGTAGGCCTTTCGTATTTCGAAAATTGCATTCAGGTATTCTCCAAATTTTATGCTTAAGGCGGCCCATTGAATGTTAACCTCTGCCTGCGTAAACCGGTAGTAAGGCGAAGATGGATCGCCGGCATTTAATTCTACCAATCTTATTTCCTTGTTTTTCTTTAACTGGTCATACTGGCTGCGTGTATCGCTGGTGTATACCTGTAAAAAATCTACGTAGTTAGCCAGGTAAGTAGCAATCAGGTTATCGGGGTTTTTCTTTTCCTCTGCTTTTAGCAAAGCGTTACCTTCGTTAAGTTTTAAGGCTATTATAGTATTGTATGCTTTGCGGCAATCAGCATTAAAGTCGAAACTTTGTGCGCTAAGGCAATTGCATACAATAAGTAAAAAAAGTTGGGCTACTAGTTTTTGCAACACAGCGGAAAGATAAACGGGGTGGGTTAAAATAAAAAACCCTCTTTTATGGAGAGGGCTTTTTGTTTCTTATTCTTCATTGCCGTTTTCCCAGGCTAATAAAATTCTTCCGCAGTGCTCGCAGGTAATAATGCGCTTGCGTTGTCTGATTTCTAACTGGCGCTGAGGCGGGATTTTTGCATAGCAACCACCGCAAGCATCGCGCAATACCGCTACTACCGCAAGGCCGTTTTTGTAAGCTCCGCGTATACGGGTGTAAGCTTTTAAAAGTCTTTCTTCAACTTTCTTGGCTTGCTTATCCGATTCTTTCTGAAGTTCTTTTTCTTCAAGTTCGGTTTCTTCAATAATCTTCTCCAGTTCTTTTTTCTTGTTCTTAAGGTTCTTTTCGCGCTCCTTAATGTTCTTTTCAGTTTCTTCTAAAACCGCCTGCTTCGATTCTATTTTTACAGTTGCGTCGGCAATTTTCTTGTCGCACAATTGTATTTCAAGCTTCTGCAATTCAATTTCTTTCGAAAGTGCATCGTATTCGCGGTTGTTCTTTACGTTGTTCTGTTGTTTTTCGTAGCGGCTAATTAACTCCTTAGCCAATGCCTTCGCATTTTTACGGTTTTTAATTTCTTCTTCCATTTCAACAGCTTCGCTTTCCGAATTTTGCAAACGGGTGCGCAGGCCTTCTACCTCATCTTCCAATTCCTTAACTTCGATAGGCAATTCACCTTTCAGAATCTGGATTTTGTCAATTTTGGTATCAATCTGCTGTAGATCCCAAAGTTGTTGTAATTTCTCTTCAACTGAAAGGTCTTTACTTGCTGTTTTTACTGGCATTTTTATAAATATTTAATCGGGTTCGTATTAACAATAGAAATTCGGGCCGCAAGTATAGGAAATTTTTCTGAAAGATGCTGTAACAGTAAATCGCGCGTAAATTGCTCGCTTTCGTAATGGCCTACATCTGCTATAACTATCTTATTATCAGCATCAAAGAAGTCGTGATATTTAAAATCGGCTGTAATAAACAGGTCGGCGCCCGCCGCAATAGCATTGTTTAACAAAAAACGCCCCGCTCCGCCGCATACAGCAACCCTTTTTATAGGTTTTGCCAGCAACTCTGTATGGCGGATAACCTCGGTTTTAAGGCTCTTTTTCACACTTTTAAGAAAGGTAAGAGCATCAACCTCTTTTTTTAGGTTGCCCACCATACCACTGCCAACCTTGGCATAGGCATTATCCAGCGTAACTATATCATAAGCTACTTCCTCGTATGGGTGAGCATTTAAAAGCGCCTTTATCACCTTATTTTCTACGGCAGCCGGAAAAATGGTTTCAAATTTTATCTCCTCAGCTTTTTCCAGCACTCCCTTTTTGCCTAAAACGGGGTTCGATTTTTCGTTGCCTTTAAATGTGCCTGTGCCATTTACATTAAAGCTGGTTTCGCTGTAGTTACCAATGTAGCCGGCTCCTGCCTCAAAAATGGCTTTTGCTACTTTTTCGTGATGGGCCACCGGTATAAACGTGTATAGCTTTTTTAATAATTGTTTTTTGGGCACTAATATTTCACAATCCACAAGGCCCAGACGCTCGCATATTTTGGCATTTACCCCCTCTATTACATTATCGTAGTTAGTGTGTATTGCATATATGGCAATGTTGTTTTTAATAGCTTTAATAACTACCCGCTCTACATAGTTTTTGCCATTCAGCTTTTTAAGTCCGCCAAATACTATTGGGTGGTGCGCAATAATTAACTGGCACTTATCCCGGATAGCTTCATCAACCACAGCTTCTGTAACATCCAGGGTTATAAGAATTTTTTTAACGGCTGTATTGCTGTCTCCTACTATCAGGCCACTATTGTCGTAGCTTTCCTGGTAGGGTAGTGGCGCAATGGTTTCAAGGTAGTCGGTAATGTCTTTAATCTTCATAATTATTCAATTGAAATAGTTCCGTTTGGGAAATCTATGCAGATTTTGTGTTTAAGAAGAAATTCATTTCCTAATAATCCATCAATAGAATATTTTTTAGGTAAAGGATTACTGGTAACAAGCATATGTGAATTTGTAATCCCTAAAACACTTAGAGATTCGATATAGGCAAACTGACCTTCCACCGTTTCGCCAACTCCTAGTAACAACGCTTTCTGGCTTGTGAAAGCTGCACCGACTTTATCTAAAATATCCGGACGTAAGTTTGTAAAGTATGATCCTGTGTCTAAGGCGAGTAATACCGGGAAATCAGTTTTTTTAGAGCCACTGATTTTGGCAGAAATAATAATGAGACCATGCTCGTAATAAAACTTAGTGATCATTCAGGCTTTTTATATTCAACTGAATCTTCTCTTACAACAAATAGTGGAGACAACATTGGATAAACATTTGCGAACTCAGGGTTTGTGCCAAAGGGAAATATCCCCATTTGCTGACTATTGGTGTCATCCACTAAATCCCAACAATCACTCTTTGTTTGGCTATGAAAAACATACTCTCCTTCTGATGGAAAGGAGCTGTTATTTACGGGAAGGTTTTTAAAAACTACAAATCCCCACCCGTATTTCTCCTCTAATTCCTTTATTGTTACAATTTGAGCCATGGCTGCACGTTTAACTACAAAATTATAAACAATCACCCAAAGCAATAACTTTGGCAAAAATTGACCGGACCATTAACTACATTTCTAAAATATTACTGTTTCCTCTTGCGGTTATATACGGTGTAATAACTGCTTTTCGCAACTACTTGTTTGATAAGCGAATTTTAAAATCGATAAAATTTGATTTTCCGGTAATTGGGGTGGGCAACCTATCTATGGGTGGAACCGGTAAAAGCCCGCATATTGAATACCTTATTTACCATCTGCAATATTTTTATAAAGTAGCTACTTTAAGCAGGGGGTATGGGCGTAAATCGCAGGGCTTTATATTGGCAACAGACCAAACTACGGCTACCGAAATTGGTGATGAGCCCCGCCAGTTTAAAAAGAAATTTCCCGGCACTACAGTTACTGTAAGCGAAGACAGAGTGATGGGCGTTCCTAAAATTTTAGATGCCGAACCGGGCACTGAAGTAATTTTGCTGGATGATGCGTTTCAGCATCGCGGTATCCGGTCTGGGTTGTCTGTGCTGCTTACTGAATACAATAATCGCTTTTCTAATGATCAGATATTTCCTTTGGGCTGGTTGCGCGAAGCTAAAAGCAACTATCACCGTGCCGATATTATTATTGTTACCAAGTGCCCAAATACAATTACTGCTGAAGAAAGACAGGCTATAATAAGTGAGATAAAACCATTGCGCTATCAGAAAGTGTATTTCTCATCTATACAATATGCGCCGCTTTATTCGTTTTACGATGCACGTGTGCAAATGGAATTGGGCAACGATACAAATGTGTTATTGGTTTGTGGCATTGCAAAACATACTGGTTTAAAGGGCTATCTTGAAACGAAGGCAAAGAACGTGTATGTAAGAGATTACCGCGATCACCATCGTTTTGATAGTTTCGACCTGGAGAATATTCGCGAAACATTCAACAACCTTGGCACCGACAAAAAGATTATTGTTACCACCGAAAAAGATGCCGCCAGGCTGGAAGAGCATCTAAGTTGGTTTTCAGAAAATAAAATTGAAATATTCGTGCAGCCTATATGGGTTCAATTTTTAGGAGCAGATGGCGAAAGTTTTAACAGCGATATATTGAGTTATGTAGAACACGCAAAGCAGGGGAGTAACCGGAATGAGCTGCTTTAAACGAATAAGGGAGGACGGCTATTTTTAAGATAATAAAACTGTGAAATGAAGAATTTATTAGAGCGGATTAAAGAAACCAGCGCGTTTTTAAACGGCAAAATAGATAAGCAATATAAGTATGGTGTTATTTTAGGCTCGGGCCTGGGTAACCTTACCAGCGAGATTGTAAGCCATGTAAAAATACCCTACAGTGAGATACCTAATTTTCCGGTTTCGACAGTGCAGGGGCACGGAGGGAGTTTGATTTTTGGTGAACTGGGTGGCAAAAATATTGTAGCCATGAGCGGCCGCTTTCATTATTACGAGGGTTACAGTATGGAAGAGGTTACCTTTCCGGTAAGGGTAATGAAAGCGCTTGGTGTGGAAACTCTTTTAGTATCAAATGCCTCAGGCGGAATGAACCCGGCCTTTGAAGTAGGCGACCTGATGATACTAACCGACCACATTTACCTGCAACCCGATCATCCTTTACGGGGCAAAAATTTTGAAGAATTAGGCCCCCGCTTTCCGAATATGAATAATGCCTATAACCCCGAGATGGTTAAAAAGGGTGTGCAAATAGCAAAGGAGCACAATATTACCTGCCATACAGGTGTATATGTAGGTGTGCAGGGCCCAACTTTCGAAACCCCGGCGGAGTATAAAATGTTTCACATTCTGGGCGGAGATGTAGTGGGCATGAGCACCACACCCGAGGTGGTAGTGGCCCGGCATGGAGGGATGGAGGTGTTCGCTATTTCGGTGGTAAGCGATATGGGTTACCCGCCCGAAAAAGCAGATAAGGTTACCCACGACTTTGTTTTAAAAAAGGCTGCCGAAGCAGAACCTAAAATGACCAAACTGATAGTTGAACTGCTAAAGCAGATATAAGCTGTATAGAATACCTGCTATGCGTATAACGCTTTTAAAATTTTTACTGCTTATTCAATTTTGCATTTTCGGATATTCCGCATTTGCTGCTGTTGTAGATTCTATTCAGCCTTTATTTGGTAGAAAAGGCGTGCTGGTGCCTTCTACAAAAAACGATACCTGGTTTTTGGGCCACGAACCCGATAAGCACTATATAATTGACAGTAGCATTTTTAATATAGAGGAATATAACGAGGTACAGCGCAACGGTATTGAGTATTCTAATGCCGGAAATACCGGTAGCGCTGCTTACCCAAATGTGTATTCGCTAAACCGGTCTACCGGTTTTAATTTGGGCTATAATCAATTCGATATTTATAGGTATGCTAAAGACTCTGTGCGTTATTACCAGGTTATACGGCCTTATACCGAGCTTAGTATTCTAATTGGATTAAAGGGAGAACAAATGTTCCAGGGCCGGTTTGCCAACCAGCACAAAGGCTTAATTTATTACGGGGTCGATTTCAGGCGCATTTCATCAACCGGTATTTATACCAACAATAAAACCAACGATAATAGCTTTTACCTGTATGGTATTTATAATTCAAAAAACAAGCACTGGAATGTGCAAACCGATTTAATCTTTAACTCGTTTAAAGTAAATGAAAACGGGGGCACGCCTATTAGCCCATTCGACTCTACCTTTTTTCAAAAGAAGCTGGTGCCTGTAGCTTTAACCGGCGCCCTTAATAACTACAGACAAATTGATTTTTATTTAAAAGAATCTTATAACCTGGGTAAAAAATATTTTACGGGTTACGATGATACCAACCGCACAGTTGGGCTAATGCCTATATTCCGTATTTCGCACCAGTTTAATTTAGAGAGTAATAAAAATCGTTTCCGCGATTTAACCCCGGAAGCGGCATACTACCAGGATTTCTATTTGAAGGATTCTGTATTTAATGATTTAGACTATTTGAAGGTAGGTAATGCTGTAATGCTAAACTACTATGCCCGTAAATTAAATTCTGATTCGGGATACTCTGAGAAAAACTTTATGGCAGAGGCAGAAGCCGGGTTCGATTATTACCTGATTACGCAGAATAGGCTAAAAAGTAATACGAGTAATTTGTATGTGGGCGGTACTTTTAGAAGTAACGATGCTTCAGGGTCAAAAATATTTTACAAGGCCAGTGTAAGGTATTTTGTTTTTGGCTGGAACCAGAACGATTTAATAGCCGATGGTTATGCGGGGTATGATTTTGGTAAGTTTGGTTCTATCAGTGGCAATGCTACCTATCAGCTAAAAGAAGCCCCCTACCTTTTTGAACGATACCGCTCGCACCCGGTTGATTGGAGTTATGCTTTGCCTAAAACAAAAACGTTTGGAGTAGGAGGGAAGTATCAGAATATACCTTACGGATTAACAGCCGATGTGAATTATTACGTGGTAGACCACCTACCGGTTTATGCAGGCCAGGCATCGCCTTATGTAGTTACCGGTGTAGAAAATATTTTTGTAGCGCACTTTGCCAACCGCAATGGTTGGTACGGCCTGCATATTGATAATGATATATGGTTTACCTCGGCGCCTAATGAGGGTGTGGTTAAGCGCACTTTCCCAATGCTGGTTACCAAGCACAGTGTTTATTACGAAATGCGCCTTTTTAAAAAGGCATTATGGTTTAGCATAGGGGTAGATTTACGATATCGCTATCAGAATAACGCGCCTTACTACGACCCTATGCTGGCCAACTTTACACCTGTATTTACAAATACCAAATCCTTTCCGGCACTCGATGTTTTTCTTAATTTAAAAATAAAGACGGTGAGGGTGTTTTTAAAGGTAGATAACATCAGTTCATCCTTCGGCCCCAAGGGTTATTACTCGTTGTATGGATACCCTGCCGCCGACTTATCCTTTAGGGTAGGTATTAAGTGGCGCTTTTTTGAATAAAGTGTAAATTCCCTTCGTTCTTTTATAATTTGATTAGAACGCACTATTTTTGATTAGTATCAAGCATACTTATCATGAACCAGCCATACATTCTATTACTTGAAAACGATAGCCACGACAGAGAACTTACGCTGGAATATTTTGGCAAAAGCGAAGTTTCTATCGGTATTGAGTTCTTAACTTATAGCAATGAAGTAGTTCCGTATTTAAAAAATGCTGAAACACTACCTGCACTAATACTACTGCGCATAAATGCGGTGCCCCAAACCGGCCTGGAAGTATTAAAGGCGATTAAGGCCAATGCCGGATATAGGCACATACCTGTGATAATACTTGGCGAAAACACGCAAGCCAATCTGGTAAATGAATGTATGGCGGCCGGTGCTGCTTCGGTAATAAATAAGCCATTTACCTACGCCCTTACCGATGCTAAAATAAATGCCTTTATACAATATTGGTTTAAGGTGGTTGAGTTGCCTTCTGCTAAAGTTGAACAACTACAAAGTTGAGTAGAACGCAGTATAGATAGGGGGCTTTTGATCTGCTGTATATTGTTCCCTTGGGGCACATTATTTACTTGCCAAATAAGCCCTGTATAACCTTACCTACATTACCGTTAGGCTCTTGTATATGCAACATGGCCGCAACCGTTGGTGCAATATCTGTCATGTGCACATCGCTGTGGTTTTCGCCGGGTGTAACGTGCCAGCCCATCCATACTAATGGTATGTGCGTATCGTACGGATATACACTGCCGTGTGTAGTGCCTTTAGCCATACCTTCAAACCAACCAGGCTC
Source organism: Chitinophagales bacterium (assembly GCA_044228435.1). Classification (GTDB taxonomy): domain Bacteria; phylum Bacteroidota; class Bacteroidia; order Chitinophagales; family LD1; genus Bog-950. The sequence goes on along the minus strand of JBGAUW010000001.1, from coordinate 680,348 downwards.
AAACTGCACATAAATATCGCCGGAGCGCTCCGGGTAGTAGCCATTGGCAATAGCCGCTTTAAGTGCTGCCTGCTCATTTTCGTTGCTCAGGTTTTCTAAATCCAGCACTTTGGCAATGCCATTAAACTGCATTAAAAAATCCCGGATTTCTTTTTTCATTTTCGGCTTATCAGCACCACGTTCAGTAATCAGATTAGGGTTCAATGTAATCTGCATATTTTCAAAAGCCAATATCCAATCGCCGGTTCCAAATTTTTCGTTCAGTTTTGATTTAAGCTGGCTCAATACTGTATCGATAGGAAAAACACCGGCTGGTATTTTATGCTCTTGCATAAAAGCAGGCACGTGCGCTGCTCCATGGTCGGCGGTTAAAAATAGCAGGTAATTACCTTTGCCTACGTGTTCATCTAAAAAGCTAAAAAACTCTTCCAGGTCTTTATCTAACCGCAAATAGCAATCTTCTACCTCTACGCTGTTTGGGCCAAAGCGGTGGCCTATATAATCGGTAGAAGATAAACTAACCGGTAAAAAATCGGTAGCCGGTCCGCTTCCCATACGTTCATTTAAAATAACCCCTTCGGCAAACTTTAGGGTAAACGAATTGCCATAAGGCGTAGCGGCCAATATTTTATAAGCCGGGTTAACTATTTCGCCCACGCGGTGGGTAAATACGGGCTTAGCTTCGGTTTCAAAGGTGCCTTCAAAAGGCACATCATCTTCGTGGCTTTCGGTATACTTTTCAATAGGTTGCAGGGTAGCCCAGTTTTCTTTCAGGTATTTTTCGGGTAATTTATAATCGTTAAACTGTTTAACCCAGGTAGGCAGGTCTTTCATGTAATAGCTGCTGGTTATCCAATTTCCCGCCGAAGGGTCGTAGAAATAGGCAGCGTTGGCGCTATGCCCGGCAGGTAAAATAGAGCCGCGGTCTTTAATAGCCACACCAATTACTTTCGATTTGAAATTTGTGGCCAGGCGTAACTCATCGGTTATAGTAGTGGTTAATAAGCGCCTTGGCGACATCATACCTGCTTTTGAACCGCTGCCAATGGTCCTTTCGCTGGTATCTTCGGTGCAGTAAACCTTTTTGCCGGCGTTAAAATCGTACCAATCGTTTCCGGTAATGCCGTGTATAGCCGGCACAGTACCACTATACACACAAGTATGGCCGCAAGCGGTATAAGATGGTGAATAGCTGATATGGGTATTTTCGCAGCTGTATCCTTCACGTAGTAAGCGTTTAAATCCGTTTTGCCCGTATTTTTCGCTGTAGCGGTATAAAAAATCCCAGCGCATTTGGTCTACTACCAAACCAACCACTAGCTTGGGCCGTTCGGGTGCAGTAGTGGTAGTTTGAGCAAATGAGCCAATTGTTAGAATTGAAAACAGGGGAGCTAAAAATACGCTGCGCATAAACTGAAATTGAAGGTGGATAAGCGGCGCAAAGAAAATTCTTAATTCGATAAAACAAATGCGCCGGATAAAATATAGCATAAGGTTAAAACAGGCTTATTAACATGCCTGCAGGTTTTGTAAAATATTACGCCAATAAAAGTTTTGTTTGCTGTACATTCGTCCCTTGGTAAATATCGATCAATAATGTATAAAAACAGACTGTTGGCAGTAGTAGTAATAGCGCTAATTTCCATTAGTGCTTTTGGGCAAGGGCAACAACGCATTACCCTTAATCCATCGTTGCGGCCGTTTTATCACGGTGTTGAATCGGGCGACCCTACCGATGACCACGTTATAATATGGACCCGCGTTACACCCGATACAGGTACCACCGGCGATATTGAGGTTTACTGGCAGGTAGCCACCGATACAGGCTTTACCAATATTGTAAACTATGGCAAGGCAGTTGCTACCGAAGTGAACCACTACTGCGTTAGCGTAGATGTATGTGGCCTGCAGCCTTCTCAATTTTATTATTACATGTTTAATGCCCTTGGGCAGAACTCTATTGTAGGGCGCACAAAAACTGCCCCGGGGGCAAATTCAGATAACGATAGCGTGCGCTTTGCCGTGGTAAGTTGCGCCAATTTAGAGAGCGGATACTTTAATGTGTACCAGAGTATTTCGGACCGGAACAATGTAGATGCGGTAATACACCTTGGCGACTATATTTACGAATATGGTGGGGGTACTGCTACTGTGCAGGGAAGGGAACATGAACCGCCGGTGGAACTGATTACCGAAGAGAACTATGAGCTGCGTTATTCGCAATATAAGTTAGATGACCAGTTGCGCAGGGTACACCAGCTTTACCCTTTTATTGCCGTTTGGGATGACCACGAAACCGCAAACAATGCCTGGCGCGATGGTGCCGGAAACCACACCCCGGGTGTGGAAGGAAATTATGTTGACAGAAAGCGTGTTTCAACTTCTACCTATTTTAAGTGGATGCCGTTACGCAAACCCGATGAAGCCGATTCGCTGCGTATTTTCAGAAAATTGCGATATGGTAAACTGCTTGACCTGGTAATGCTGGATACGCGTTTGTATGATAAGGATGAACAAGACCTTGGGGCCAGAGATGATACCAGCCGCCATATGATGGGGCCTGCCGAACGGGCCTGGTTTTTTCAGCAATTAGATGATACCAGTACGCGGTGGAAAATTATTGGCAACCAGGTAATGTTTGCGCCCCTGGTGGTTTTTGGCGTGCCTGTAAACAGCGACCAATGGGATGGCTATAACTACGAGCGTACCCTTATTGAAAACCATATACTAAACACGCCGGTAAAAAATGTGGTAGTATTAACCGGCGATATACATACCAGCTGGTGTAACGATGTGCCTGGCCCCGGTTATAATTCGGGCAGCGGTGCCGGTTCGGTTTGTGTAGAGTTTGTGGGCCCAAGTGTAACCTCGGGCAATTCGCCACTGCCGGTGGGGGTTACTGTTATTAAAAGCCTTAACCAGCACATGAAGTATATTAACCTCGACGACCATGGTTATTTTGATTTAGATATTAGAAAGGGCCGTGCGCAGGCCGATTATACCTTTGTAAGTACGGTAACACAGTTAGGCGCCTCTAATGCTGCCGGGGGGCAGTATTATGTAAACAACAACGAGCGGTTTTTAAGGCAGGCGGCATTTTCGGTACAGGCGCCTATAATACCCGCGCCTAAGCCAGCGCTGGAGCCTAACCAGGCTACGCCAATTACCCGATTACAAAACCATGCAGTTACTTTAATGGAAAACTCGCAGGTATTAGTGAATGTTGTTCCCAATACACCGGTGTGCCCTGCGTTAAGCTTAAACGTGCTATCTGCACAGCATGGCGCTGGTTTATCGCTAAACGGACAGGATGTCACTTATACTCCGGTGGCTCATTATTCTGGCTACGATACGCTATTGCTAACCGTTTGCAGCAACACCCAACCACCGGTGTGCGATACCTTCTATATTTTTGCAACGATTGTATCGGTGCAGGCTATTGATACTTTTAGGGTAGATGTTGCACGTGATAGCTTCCATACAAACTGTTTGCACTTTAATGATATTTCGTTTTATACCGATAGTGTGCAGTTTAACCAACCTGCGCATGGAACAATAGTTATGGCAGATTCCTGCTTTACATACACTACCGATTCTGCCTTTGTTGGTTTTGATACTGTAACTTTTGTTGCCTGCCAAAATGCTGGCGACTGCGATACCATTGTATACATATTCCGTGTAGACCACCCGGTAGTGGCGTCTACTATCTATGTGCAGATGAACAAAAATTCGAATGCCACCCAGTGTCTCGTGTTTGACGATTTGAGTATGGAGCCGCAGCCCATCCAAATAATCAGGAGTGCGCAACACGGAACCTTTACCTGGGTAGGTGGAGATTCGTGTATTAAATACAGCCCTTATTTTAATTATACCGGTAACGATACTATGCGTTTTGTAGCCTGCGATGGAGCGGCTATTAACCACTGCGATACCATAACCGTTATATACCAGGTAAGCGAGCCTACTGCAGTAGCAGTGCAGAGTAATATGGTGGTGCTGGGTATGTACCCCAACCCTGTTACCGATAAGCTGATTGTTCAGTATTACCTGTACGAAGCGGCAGCGGTAAGTATGAATGTATATAGCCTGGCGGGTAGCCTGATTAGTGCAGGGCAGCTATCGCAATTTAGCAGCGGTATACACCATTTGCAATTAAATACCGGCGAACTATCCTCTGGCACTTACATAATAGAGCTTAAAGCAGGCAAGTTTAGCTACCGCAAGCAGATTGTGAAGCAATAACCATTTCTGCAATATCAGAAGTGTTTTTGCGTTTTTATGGGATGAAGCACCTACTCAGTGTTTTGCTTGCATTTATTTTGTTTACAGCCTCTGTGCAAGCACGTGTAATACATGTGGTGGTGGCACTTTGCGATAATGAGCACCAGGGCATAGTTCCCGTACCTGCCAAAATTGGTAATGGTGCCGACCCCGCCAATAATCTGTATTGGGGATGCGGCTACGGCTTTAAAACATTTTTTAAAAAGCAGCCTGAGTGGAAACTATTAAAGCAAATAAGTAACCCCGAGCCTGATATATTGGAACGGCTTGTTTTTAAGCATAAGGTAAGCGGTGCTTATTTAGTAGCCGATGCCTATAATGGAGCCGCCATTAAAAAAACGACCATCGATTTGCTGGATTACGCAGCGGGTTTAAATAAAAAGACGATACGTTTAGATTCTGCTACCATTAATTGCGGCGGTGCGGCTGACCTTATTGGTTACATAGGCCACGACGGCCTGATGGATTTTCAATTAGAGTCTTCTCCGGCTAAAGCGGATAATAGAGCTCGGCAGGTAATTATATTGGCCTGCTTTAGTAAGAGTTACTTTTACAATTATGTGCAAAAAGCAGGCGCGCAACCTTTGTTGTGGACCACCCATTTAATGTGCCCGGAAGCTTATACAATGGATGCTGCAATTACCGGATGGATAAACAATGAACCCGCTCATAACATTCGCGAGGCTGCTGCACAGGCTTATAATCAATACCAAAAGTGTGGTGTTAAAGGTGCACGCAATTTACTGGTAACCGGTTACTGATATGTTAACAACAAAGCCCTTTTATGTTTTGGTATTACTATTTGCGCTTACAGCCTGTAAAGAGTTGCCGGGCATTGGTAATAACAGTGCTATTGTTATATCAAATGCAAAGCCGCAGGCCGATTTAGAAAGGATTAGAAAGAAGGCGAAAGAAGCACTTGTGTATTGCAAGGCTAATGATATGAATACCCGTTTTTGCCTTTTGGCTGATATGAGTTTGCATTCGGGTATAAAGCGCCTGTTTGTGTGGGATTTTACCAAAGATACTATAGCGAATAGTTTTTTAGTTGGTCATGGTTGCTGTAATAACCCCTGGAGTATGGATGAATCGAAAGAGGCCCCGGCTTTTAGTAATGTAGATGGCAGCCATTGCTCGGCATTAGGTAAATATAAACTAGGCGAACGCGCTTACAGCGATTGGGGTGTGCATATAAAATATGTAATGCACGGGTTAGAAACGACGAATAACAATGCTTTTAAAAGGCTAATTGTTTTCCATGCCTGGGATAAGGTAGCGGATGATGAGATATACCCTAATGGAACGCCCGAGGGATGGGGTTGCCCAACCATATCCAATAATAGTATGCTGGTGCTAGACCCTATGCTAAAGGCATCTAAAAAGCCGGTGCTGCTTTGGATTTTTAAGTAACCTGCTGTTGCACACTAACTGCTAACTATACTAGCTTGCTTTTGCTATTGCGGCAAACTCGTCGGTTTTGTATGCGGTAATATTTTTAGACTCAACCAGTTTTTTATTCAGGCCAAAAAAGAAGGTAGAACCGTTATCTGGTCTGCTTTCTACCCAAATTTTGCCTCCGTAATTAGCAACAATTTTAGTGCAGATGGCAAGGCCTACACCGGTACCCTCATAGTCGCTGGATGAGTTGAGGCGTTTAAAAATTTCAAATATTTGCTTTATGTGCCGCTCCGCAATGCCTATACCATTATCCTGCACACTTATAACATAGTCGTTGTCTGTTTCTATGCAGTCGATTTTTACAGTTGGGTTGGCAGAGCTATTGTATTTAAGGGCATTGTTTATCAGGTTAGTGAGCAACATACCCATGTGCGATTGTGAGGCTTTAATAACCGGCAGGTGCGAGTATCTAACTGTGGCACGTTTTTCAAAAATTACGTTGCCCATGTTTTTCAATGCTGTTTCCATTACAGTATTCAGGTCTGTAATTTCATTTGGGTTTTCTATATGGTCGGCAACCGAGTATTGGTAAATGTCGTGTATTAATTGGTTAAGGTGTTTTACTGATTTTACAGCATGTGTAATCATACTTAACGAGTCTGTATCCAGTTTACCGGCGTTGCGCTTTTCCAGCAATTGCAGGTAAGAGGTTATATTCCGTAGCGGACTTCTTAAGTCGTGTGATGTTGCATGCACAAAGTTCTTTAGGTCGTCGTTCTTTCGTTCTAACTCATTGGCATACTCTTTCAGTTGGCGGTCGGCTTCTTTAACTTCTGTAATATCCATGCTATAACCCACAAGGCATAATAGCTCATTCTGCTCATTGTATATTGGCGAAGCACCTTTAATGGTGTGGCGTTGTTTGCCGGTACGGTCTGTCAGCGTTTCTTCAGATCTTACAGGTTTTTCTTTTTCCATAGCCTCGTGCAGTATGCGGTCTCGCTCGTAAGCTGCGTTTAGGTTAAGCCCTTGCGCTGTAAAGTATTCCAGGTTGGTTTTTCCAATCAGCCATTTGCGCATTTCGGGGTCGCTAACTGCCGCACTGTTAATGTACGAGTAGCGAAGCTCTTTGTCAAAGGTTACTATATCAATAGGAATTTGCTCTAGTAAACGCTCGTATAGTTGTTTTTGCCCGGTAAGTTGTTGTTTCTTTTCTTCAACATCTTTTTCGTACCGCCAGTTTTTATGGTAGATAAGATAAAGCAGGGCTAGGAGGCTCAATATTTTTACGGGCTCGGTAGATTTGTAAACTTCCAGTTGCTCGTTCATAGGCAATGCATAGCCGGCAAAAACGCCCACAACAGAATGGTAAAGAGCAAATGGAATTATGCTAAGCGCAATACCCGCAAAAATAAGTTTACGGTTTTTGGCTTCGAAAAAGTAAAGCGGTAATAAAGCAGTAAGTAACAAAAAGTCGATCACGTGGGTTGCCGGGCCTAAAAAAATGGCCATTGAAAGCGTGTTGTAATTGATTAGCAGGATGCTGGATATTTTGGCAGTGTTAACCTTACCTTGCGCAATTAAAAAACGAATCAATAGCAATCCGGCAACAAAAACGGCAGTCATTAAAGCGGAGCGTTGTAACCCGTTAACTATATGTGATACAAGGCAGGCGCTTTGTATGGTTAAAAACACAAATAATCCGCGGTTTAAATCAACAATTTCTTTCTTCTCGCGTTCGCTGTTTGCATAGCGAATACCCGTGTAAGAAATTGAACGCCACATGTTATTTAATGTCTTTAACATGCAGTTGTTTACGCAAAACAACTTTCGTAGGGTATTTTTTCTAATTTGTGATTAACAGTCCACATTTTGTAATGTGGGTTTTTGGCACAGCGGGTTACTGCTTTAAAATAAGATATTGCCTAAATGGTGTTAAAGCCAATGCTAACTCTATCCATATTCCTATTCCTGGTAAACACCCTCTAAAAAGGCCTGCTCGTTGGTAGTAACCAGCTCCAATATATCCGCTTTTTGCTGCTCATTTAAGTGCAAAAACAAGTCATGGCCCTTACGGATGATTTCGCGGCCCAACTCAATAGCTTCAATTTCGTTGGCGCTATAAACATCTTTTTTGGCATACATGCGCTCCAGCACATCGTCCATTATCATTAAAGTTTTGGCCAGCAAATCGGTATTTGAAAAGGAATGAAACAACCCGCCCACTTCTTCAATAAACTTTTGCAACTGTGCCTGGGGTATCGATCGCAGGCACATATAAAACTGCTCATCGGTAATGGGCACGGTTAGTTTATTCTTTTTTGCGCCGGCCAGTAAAGAGTTTTCGAAATGTTTGGCAGCGGTGTGTACCTCCAATGCGCTTATACCGCTTTTTACAGCCGTAGGAAACTGAAACCCAAATCTAAAAATGGCGCTGCCTATATTGCCAAGCAGGTCGGCAATACGGCCCGGGTGCAAAACATAATTTTGCAGTTCTTCAAAAGCGGCATCTAACTTTTCGCGGTATTTAGGTTCGGGGTAAAGGCTTTCTAAAAAATACTTTTTAAGTGTATCTACTACGGCTTTATCAATGCCTTCGGGCAAGTGGTGCAGTTTTATTATTGTTTTGTAGTCGTAGCGTTTCTCTACTACCTCCCTGTATTTTTGTATCAGGTGGTATTTCATCTCTACATCGGCAGTGCTGGGTTTACTGCCTGCTTTCTTTTTGGTAGCCATCACTAATGTTTTAGTTGGTTATTTAACGCTAAAATTTCTGGTTTTACAATTATAACGGTTGCCGTGTTCAAGTATGTGTACGGTAAGCCCTTCCAAAGATATAGAAGAACCATTGTGGATGTGATGTATGTTATTATGTTTTAACGTAGTGCCGTCTACTATCATTATTGCCCCGCTGCCAATTACCTCCAGTTCATCTTCGTTGGTAATTATTACCCCGGTATCTTCGCCAAGGCCTATACCAATTTTAGAGGGGTGCAGAGCCACCATTTGCGCCAGCCTTGTAAAGCGGCCGCGTTTGTTAACGTGCGAATCGATTATTACTCGCTCAACAAAACCAAGGCCCACTGCATTTTTAACCTCGCCTTTAAGTAACGAGTAAGCTGCATTTCCATCACTTATCATTACGTGGCTCATGGCCATGGCCCCGGCGCTGGTGCCGGCTATTACAAATTTTTCGGTATGGTAGCGGTGTTTCAATCTTTTAAAGAATTCGGTGCCTTCAAACACCGAAGTAATTTTGCTTTGGTTGCCGCCGCTAAACATAATGGCATCGCAGGCCTGCAGGCGCGCTAAAATTTCTTCGTTGTCGGCATCTTTGGTTTTGCGTATGCGCATATGGCCCACGTTGCTACAGCCAAGTTTGGTAAAGGCATTATGGTAATTACGCCAAACTTCGCCGGGTATAGATGAGGCTGTGGTAACCACTTCTATAAGTGCATTTTTGCCACCAGCTTCGCTTACAATCCGTTTTAAAACGCCCAGCTCGGCGTAGTTAACGTTGTTTTTATGCACCAAAAATAAATCCTTATCGGTGCCTTTATCTTCTGCTCCGCCTATTGCAATCAGTTTTCCTGTGGGTATCATTCAATCTTTAATAGTGTCCGAAAATGAATAAACAGCATTTAATACAAAAAGATTTTTTCAACAACGGCTCATAATAAACCTAAAATTTTAAATTGCATCTAACTGTATTTATCTATCCACTTACTATTAATCTATCTGCCAGGCTATGAAAATTCTTGATATAAAAGTGATGAAGGGTCCTAATTATTGGAGCAACGTGCGCCATAAGCTAATTGTAATGCGGCTCGATTTGGAAGATATGGAGCAGAAGCCCACCAATAAAATTCCCGGTTTTGGCGAGCGGTTAGAAGCGATGTTCCCTACCATGTTTGAACACCGCTGTAGCGAAGGTGCACCGGGGGGCTTTTTTTCGCGTGTAAAACACGGCACCTGGATGGGGCATGTGATAGAGCATATTGCCCTTGAGATTCAAACTTTGGCGGGTATGGATTGTGGTTTTGGCCGAACAAGGCAAACCTCCACACCCGGTGTATATCACGTGGTGTTTTCATATTTTGAAGAGAAGGCCGGAATTTTTGCTGCCCGCTCGGCAGTAGCAGTTGCCGAAGCGTTGATAAATAATACGGTTTACAATTTAGCCGCCGATATACAAACCCTGCGCGAGATACGGGAAGAGGAAAGGCTTGGACCAAGCACCGGCTCGATAGTAGAGGAGGCTGAGAGGAGAAGAATACCGTGGATAAGATTAAACCGCCGCTCGCTGGTGCAGCTGGGTTATGGCAAAAATCAACGCCGCATTCAGGCAACGGTGGCGTCTACAACATCAAACATTGCGGTTGAGATTGCCTGCGATAAAGAAGATACCAAAAACCTGTTAGATGCAGCGCAAATTCCGGTGCCTAAAGGTTATGTAGTTTACGATGAAGCTGATTTGAAAAGCACCATTGATAAAATTGGTTACCCCGTAATTACCAAGCCGCTGGACGGCAACCACGGCAAAGGGGTTACTACTAACCTGCGCAATTGGGAAGATGCGGTGGTGGGAATGAATGCGGCCAAAAAATATTCGCGGGCAGTGATTTGCGAAAAGTATATAACCGGGCGCGACCACCGGGTGTTGGTTATTAACTATAAGTTTGTAGCAGCAGCCCTGCGTACACCGGCGGCTGTTACCGGCGATGGAAAAAGTAGTATACAGCAGTTAATTGATAAAGTAAACAGCGACCCCCGCCGCGGTTATGGGCACGAAAAGGTGCTAACCGCTATTAAGGTAGATGATCAAACTGAAAATATACTTGTAAAGAAAAACTATACCCTCGAAACGGTTTTAGCGGCAGGTGAGGAGCTATGGCTAAAACCAACTGCTAATCTTTCTACAGGTGGAACAGCTACCGATGTAACCGACCTGGTGCACCCCAGTAATGTATTTATGTGCGAACGCATAGCGCGTATTATTGGCCTGGATATTTGTGGTATTGATATAATGGCCGATAACCTGACCGAGCCGGTGGCAGAAAACGGCGGCGCTATTTTAGAGGTAAATGCTGCACCTGGTTTCCGTATGCACCTGGACCCTACCGAAGGCATAGGCCGCAATGTGGCAGAGCCGGTTATAGATATGCTCTATCCGCCGGGGGCATCGGCGCGTATACCTATTATAGCCATTTCGGGCACCAATGGAAAAACAACTACTACCCGGTTAATTGCGCACATTGTTAAACAAATGGGCTACAAAGTTGGTTTTACTACTACCGAAGGTGTGTATATACAAAACCAAATGATGATGCAAGGCGATTGCACGGGACCTGTTAGTGCTGAGTTTGTGCTTAAAGACCCTACCGTGGAATATGCAGTGCTGGAGTGTGCACGCGGTGGAATTTTGCGTGCCGGGCTCGGTTTTCATAATTGCGATATGGCAGTGGTAACCAACATAGCGCCCGACCATTTGGGTTTACAGGGCATTGACACGTTGGAGCAGCTGGCAAGGGCCAAAGCGGTGGTGGCAAGGTCGGTATTTAAAGAAGGCTACGTGATTTTGAATGCGGATGATGACCTGGTGTATAAAATGCGCGATGAAGTGGATTGCAAGGTGGCCCTGTTTAGCCTTGATGAAAATAACCCGCGTATTAAGGAGCACTCTGCCAATAATGGTATATCGTGCGTTTACGAAAACGGCTACTTTACCCTGCTAAAAGGCAGCTGGAAAATACGGGTAGATAAAGTAAGCAATGCGCCCATTACCTTTGGTGGTAAAGCGGAGTTTAATATACAAAATGCCCTGGGTGCCATACTTGCTGCCTACCTGCGGGATTTTAAAATTGAAGATATTAAGTTGGCCCTTGAAACGTTTGTGCCTTCGCCGGTGCAAACCCCGGGCCGCATGAACATATTTAACTTTAAAGCTTTTACCGTAATGGCCGACTATGCGCATAATGCGCATGGTATGCGGGCCATTGGTAAGTTTGTAAATAAGGTAGAGGCTACTAAAAAAGTGGGCGTAATTGCCGGCGTTGGCGACCGCCGCGACCAGGATACCATAGAATTGGGAGAAGAGGCAGCACGTGTTTTCGACGAAATTATTATCAGGCAGGATAAGCACCTGCGCGGCCGCACCGAACAGGAGATTATTGACCTGCTTGCAAAGGGGATAAGGAATGTAAAACCCGACATGAAAATAACTATAATGAAGAAGGAGAGCGAGGCAATCGATTATGCCGTAAGCAATGCTACCAAAGGCTCTTTTATTGTGGTTATAAATGATGTGGTACTGGCAGCGCTGGATCAGTTGCAGAAGCTAAAGGAGGAAGAAGAGAACGGCACGCCTGTAAGGATAGATTCTCTGACTGACTGGGTAATTTAGCGTAGCGTTTTATTATATTTGCATGCAAAAAAATAATTTATGAGGAGTGTTGTTTGCATAGTTTTTTTTATGGTTTTAAGCGTGAATATGTATGCGCAAACCGAGGGGCAAAAGTACGACCCCTATAAAGATCCCCGAAATTTTTCTACTACTTCGGTAGTTAGTGGCGATTGGGTTGAGCCTGTTACAGAAAAAGATGGTTGCCGTATGAAAGATGGCGTATTGCGCTGTTATAGGAATAATGTAGCTATGGCTATTGATCGCTATATGGAACTGGATAACCACATAATTGCATTTATGAATGGTGTGGTGTTTACCCTTAAGGGCGAAATAATAAGACTTAAAAATGGCGACGCCATCGATTTGAATGCAGTTAAAATTGAACCCATAACCTCAAAATAGTAACTATGAAATTATTTGAACGCTCGCTGGCAGTAACTTTTTTTATGTGTTGCTTAAATTTTATGCAGCCATTACTTGCCAATAATGCAATATACGAACAGCGCCGCACGGCTTATATTGATACTGCATTAGCCAACTTTGGCGACGACGGTATTACCCTGCAGGCGTACCGGCATGTGCCGGTAGATTCGGCGGCCATGTACTCCTTGTTAGCTGGTTTACAAGCCAGAACAACTGCCGATTTTGCCATAGTTAAATTGGTGCGGGTTATGTTTTTAGATACAGGTAAGTACGATAGTATAATTATGCCGGTGTTAAACGATATTCCGTTTTGGTTAACCAAAAGCGATACTACCCGGGGCTATTGGAGCGAGAACCACATGATACAATGGATGAGCAGCGATTGGTTGCTGCACGAAAAGTTTGGAAAAGCTATTGATGCAAACCTTGATACCAGGCTTAGGCATTATTTGCGTTTAAAAATACAGTTTGGTTATTATGAATTCTTTTCATCGGTGGATGCTCCTTATAGCTTATCGGGCTTGCTAAACCTGGCCGATTTTTCGCAGGACCAGGAAATTAAAACACTGGCTACCCTGGCTGCACAGCGTTTGCTGAAAGAAATGCTTATGCTTACTAACGACAAGGGGGTATTTTACCCGGTTGCAGGAAGAAACTACTATGGCAAATATGCTACGCCATATGGGCAAAATCATAATAATCTTATATACCTTTTAACCGGGTTGGGCGAGGCTCCAACCAGTAATTCTCACGCCGGTGGTTTTTTAGCCAGTTCTACTATACCGGTAGATACCATTATAAACTCATTTACATCTGATCTTAATATAACTTACCCCATTGGCCATAGTTTAGATACCGGCTTTATTATAAACAGCGGTCTATCTCAGTTAGACAGAGTGCTGTTTCAATGGAGTTCGGGAGCCTATTTTCACCCGCAGGTAGCTGCAGAAACCGCACAGTTATTGATTGATTCAAATTTGTGGCAGCATGTTGATTTTGAACCGTTCCGTCAGTTTTCAACTTTTTCAGTGCCAACTATTGTCAATATTGCGAATGAGTTAAGTGTGGCTTCTAAAAGTTCGCTGAATGTGAAGGAAGATGTGGTTATCTATAAACACAAATCCATTACCCTTGCATCGGTTAAAGATTTTTGGAAGGGTAAGGTTGGTTTTCAGCAATATCCTTGTATGGCGAATGTTGGCACTACACCCGTGTATACCGGTTCAGGTGTTATAGACCCTGATTGGGATAACCGTTCAGCTAATAATGCAAACGAGAACTTACCGTATGTAGCTCAAACTAAAAATCTGGCACTTTTAATGTATCGCCCCGAGCCCAAATCGGAGTTTTTACCTTTTAAAAATGACGAAGTGGCCCTTCATTTCAGAACAGCAGATTTTGATGAAGTAGCACAGGATAGTATGTGGTTGCTTGGCCGCCAGCAGCAGAGTTATGTGGCCGTGCGCAGGCATTGCTTAGACACGGTTAATAGCGTACCGGGTTGCCTGATGAGTAATGGCCAGGCCTGGGCAATTATGGTGGGCGATTCATCGCTTTACGGAAGTTTTACCAACTTTAAAAATGTAATTCATAATTCTCAATTTGAAGAACGCTGGTATATTGATACTACCAACAGCAAATCGATGTATTATGCAAAAGTGGTTGTGGATACGGTTACTATTGATTATACCTGGGCAGTAGATACAACTATCGCCACCGGTATCAATAATTTAGATGCCTATGCGCAATTCGGTGTTTATCCTAACCCCGCAGGTAACGCTGTAAATATCGACCTTACCGCTTTCTCCAACCAACCGGCGATTCTTACGGCTACAAATATGATGGGGCAGCAAGTTTATCGTGAGCGTATTGTTGCTAATGGCATTAAATTAATAAACACTGCAGAGTGGAACGAGGGACTATACCTTTTAGCTGTAGAAACCGGCACCGGTAAAAAAGTTTCTAAGCTTACTATAACCCGGTAACCGGTTAACTTATTGGGTGAAAAAAACGCGATGCAGCAGAAACTGTATCGCGTTTTTTATTTTTTACAAGTAATACCTTTTATAGTGGTGGTGAAACTATGTAAATCAACCCAATCGTATTCGAATTTAGTCAATATGAATTTTTATGTTTGAAAAGACAAGCGCATCACCGGAACCGGTGGTGTATTTTTCGACCCACAAACCTTAACCCCATTTGCATGAAAAATTATTTACTTGTTATTCTATTGCAGTTAACTGCAATAAGCTTTTTATCTGCCCAGGCGCCTGAGAAAATTAACTACCAGGCCATAGTTCGTGATGGAAGCGGGCAAACCTTGCCCGGTGGAACCAGTGTTACCGTGCGTTTTAAAATTCATGATGGCACTCCGCAAGGCGTCATAGTTTTTACCGAAACCAATACGGTAACTACTAATCAGTTTGGGTTAATTACTCTTTTTATAGGTAGCAACAATAACCTTGCAACGGTTAACTGGGCCAACGGACCCAAGTATTTGCAGGTAGAAGTTGACCCCGATGGAGGGTCTAATTATACAGACATGGGGACTTCGCAGCTTTTAAGTGTGCCTTATGCCTTATATGCTAAAAGCAGTGGTAGCGGCGGTGGTGGTAGTACAGGTGCAACCGGACCAACGGGGCCGCAGGGGTTACGTGGTTCTACCGGTTCGGTGGGTCCTAAAGGGCCAACTGGTGGCACAGGGGCAACGGGAGCTACAGGTCTGGCAGGAGCTACTGGCGCAAAAGGCGATACTGGTGCACAAGGAGTGCAGGGGAGCAATGGCGCAACCGGAGCAAAAGGAGATACAGGTCCAGTTGGCCCCCAGGGCAATACAGGGGCTAACGGTTTAGATGGTCAAAATGGATTAAATGGAATTACCGGTGCAACCGGCGATACAGGCCCCCGGGGCTTACAAGGTGTAACCGGCCCGACAGGCGATACTGGTGCACAAGGAGATAAAGGCGACACAGGTGCAACCGGAGAAAAAGGAGCGACTGGTGATGTTGGTGCTCAGGGTTTACAGGGCGCAACCGGCCCGACTGGCGATACTGGTGCACAAGGAGATAAAGGTGATACAGGAGCAACCGGCGAGAAAGGAGAAACGGGCGATACTGGCCCTCAGGGTTTACAAGGCGTAACCGGCCCCGCTGGTGACACCGGCTTACAGGGAGATAAAGGTGACGCAGGTGCGACCGGAGAAAAAGGAGCAACTGGTGATGTTGGTGCTCAGGGCTTACAAGGTGTAACCGGGCCGACTGGCGATACTGGTGCACAAGGAGATAAGGGTGATACAGGAGCAACCGGGGAGAAAGGAGAAACGGGTGATACAGGCCCTCAGGGTTTACAGGGCGCAACCGGCCCGACAGGCGATACTGGTGCACAGGGAGATAAAGGTGATACAGGAGCAACCGGCGAGAAAGGAGAAACGGGCGATACAGGCCCTCAGGGTTTACAAGGTGTAACCGGCCCCGCTGGTGACACCGGCTTACAAGGAGATAAAGGCGATACAGGTGCAACCGGAGAAAAAGGAGCGACTGGTGACGTTGGTGCTCAGGGTTTACAAGGTATAACCGGCCCGACAGGCGATACTGGAGCACAAGGAGATAAAGGTGATACAGGAGCAACCGGGGAAAAAGGAGCAACTGGCGATGTTGGTGCTCAGGGTTTACAAGGTGTAACCGGCCCGACAGGCGATACTGGTGCACAAGGAGATAAGGGTGATACAGGAGCAACCGGTGAAAAAGGAGCAACTGGTGATATTGGTGCTCAGGGTTTACAAGGTATAACCGGCCCGACCGGTGACACTGGCGCACAGGGGGAGAAAGGCGATACAGGAGCGACCGGAGAAAAAGGAGCAACTGGTGATGTTGGTGCTCAGGGCTTACAAGGTATAACCGGCCCGACCGGTGACACTGGCGCACAGGGGGAGAAAGGCGATACAGGAGCAACAGGAGAAAAAGGAGCAACTGGCGATGTTGGTGCTCAGGGTTTACAAGGTATAACCGGCGCCACAGGCGAGACCGGTGCGCAAGGTATAGCTGGTGAGACAGGAGCTACCGGAGATACAGGCCCTACTGGCCCGGGTGGCTTGAACGGAGTAACAGGTGCCACCGGCGCTACGGGAGTGCAAGGTGTTCAGGGTGTTGCCGGAGTAACTGGTGCAACCGGTCCACAAGGTGCAACTGGCGCAACGGGATTGTTAGGTAATGGCACCAATCCCGGTAACACTACTTATTGGAATGGAAGCCAGTGGGTGTTAAACAGTAATACTATTTATAACAACGGCATACAGGTGGGTATAGGAACTAACACACCCGATCAGGCGTTTGTAGTTAATCCAGCTTTGAGTGGTAATGGGGGTACATATAATGTGCAAACTGCAAGCACAGCAAATGGTTACGCTTTTGGTACAGATGCATGGCAATCGTTTACTGCACCGGGCAGCGGACCTTTGAACAGCTTTAATTTGTGGTTTAGAGGGGGGATTAATTCCTTATTTACATTTAGTATTTATAGCGGTACGGGCACCGGCGGAACTTTATTAAACAGCGAAATTTTGAGCGTTAATACTTCGGGTATTGCGTTAGTTAGTTTTAATACTCCTCCAACCTTGGTATACGGGCAAACCTACACATTGCGTTTACAGGGGCCTTCGTTTCAATTAAATGGTACTACTGCAAGCACAAGTACATTTAGCACAGATGGCGGTTTAGTAAATATGCCTTCGTTTTCTATGTGGCTTATAACTAACCTGGGCGTTGCTACAGGGCCTGAGTTTAAAGTGCATACAAACACCGGTATATTGGAAGTAGGTTCATTAGCCGGTACCGGAACTAGAATGGTAGTAGCAGATGATAATGGATTGTTATCCACTTTACCTTTAGGAAGCGGCCCTACGGGCGCTACCGGTCCTACAGGGAACGTGGGTGCCACCGGCGCCCAGGGCGAAACCGGTGCCACAGGGCCACAGGGAAATACCGGCGATACCGGGCCTGCCGGCGAAACCGGTGCGCAGGGACCAACCGGAGCTACAGGCTTATTACAGGCCGGCTCAGCTGCAGGTAACACCACCTATTGGGATGGCAACGATTGGGTTACTACCAGCAATAGTATTTATAATAATGGAAGCGAAGTGGGTATAGGAACTTCCTCGCCATCGGCGCAGTTGCATACTACAGGATCAGTTCGGTTTCAAAATTATACCAATGGCTTACTGGCGGTAGATGGTAATGGTGATGTGACAAATCCGAGAACTATAGCAGGCACTACAAATCAAATAGATATAACTAACGGAAACGGGGTTAATGGTAATCCAACAGTGGCTATTAATGCAGCTTACACAGCTACTACCAAGGCGCAGTTTGTGCTTACCGGTGGGGGTACTATAACCTTTGATAACTCGGGATATTTAAAGTGGACCAATCGCTTTATTGTGTTAGGTGCCGGAACCGGTGCACATTTTTCAACAAGCGGCTATTATGATATTAATATGCCTGCTGATGGAACTTTAATACCCGGAGTTGGCGGAGCCGGAACTGTTACGGCAACTACGGATGGTGTGCCTTTAAGCGGATGGCATGCTCTTTATTATATAATGCCAATTGGCAGCAATGCGGGTTTTCAGCCCGATAACTTTAGGGTAGTTGCTTACGGAAGCAATTTTGAGCTGCCCGAAAACTGGTTGTTGCTGGCTATGAGAAATGGTGACGATGGAGTGGTTAAATTAGGGGTTGGAGGGTCCATACAGCCTGGGCAAACAATTACACCTGCTGGTAACAGCGGCGCTATTTTAAATTCAACTTCTCAACAAAGTAATGCCAACTTTAATATTAGCGGCAATGGTGTTATTGGCGGAAACTTACAGGTTGGAAACAGTGGATTTATTACCACCACCCCTAACGGCCTGGGAAATATAGGATTTAATAATACCACTAATGGTTGGTATGGTTTAGCGCTTGGTTATGATAATCAAGCACCGGCATTAATATATAATGGTAGCCACTCGGGTGGTTTTTACGACCCTACACGGGGTTGGGTTACTTATTATGAGGGTGGAACAGGCCACTTTAACGTAGGCGCGGCAAGCGATCCGGGGACGACCTTTGGCGTAAGCGGTACCAGTTATTTTTCGGGTAATACCGGCTTTGGAACTAATAATCCAAGTGCTGCGCTTGATGTTGCCGGTATAGGTTACTTTGAGAACCGTGTAGGTGTGGGAACTAATAATCCCCAGGCTTCTTTGCAAGTAACAAACGGTCATTCTTATTTTAATCACCTAAG
Organism: Chitinophagales bacterium; assembly: GCA_044228435.1. Classification (GTDB taxonomy): domain Bacteria; phylum Bacteroidota; class Bacteroidia; order Chitinophagales; family LD1; genus Bog-950. The sequence continues at coordinate 661,561 of JBGAUW010000001.1, read as the reverse complement.
CGGAAATCCATATGCTGGCTTTGGCGATGCGGATGCGGTTTTTGGCGACGACCAAACTACCCGCGATGGTTATGGTACTGCTAACGGTAGTAACATAACAATTCAATCCAGCGATAAAAGCACCATTACTGCTTTAGACCAGGGCAATAATCTCGGCCAAATCTCTTACCAAAACCTGGTTTGGACTTTAGGTGAAAATATTGGTTGGGGAACACAGACTATCAGAATGCCTCGTTTGGCAGGTTCGGGCAATCGTGTTATTCAAACCGATAACGACGGCAACTTATCGGTTACAAGTATCGATCCTGCTTCAATTACCGGTCAGTGGACGAATAACGGCAACGATATAAACAATACCAATAGCGGTAATGTGGGTATTAATACATCAAGCCCACAGTCGAAACTGGATGTAAATGGTGGTTTAACTTTGCGTAATGGTTCTATTGGAACGCAAATAGCCTTTGGGTATGCAGGTGGTGCAAACTACCAAAATGCTATCCGCACACGTCATAATTCGGGTGCAGGGCAGGGCAATGCCTTCGACTTTTATACATGGGATCCATCTACCGATGCAGTTGATGCAGTTGGGTCAAAGCATGTATTTACCATTGATGGAAGCGGTAATGTAGGAATTGGTATTGGAAACCCTTCCCACCAATTGCACGTATTGGGGGACGCTTATATCCGCGATGGCCTGCAGGTGGATAATAATGTAGTGATTAATGGTAATACCAACTTAAACGGCACTGTAATGGTAAACACCAGCTCAAACACCCAAAGGCTGAATGTTAGCGGCGGTATGGCGCTTATGAACGGTGGCATTGGGGCTCAAATAACTTTGGGTTATGGTGGCGGTGCGCAATACCAGCATGCCATAAGAACCCGCCACGATTCAGGTGGGCAGCCAAACAACGCTATCGATTTTTATGTGTGGGATCAAGCAACCGATGCAGTTACAGACATAGGAAGTAAGCTAATTATGACATTACAGGGCAATGGCAATGTGGGTATTGGTACAACTAACGCACAGGCAAAACTGGAAGTAAATGGTTCGCTTAGAACCACAACTTTCCAAATGACGAATGGTGCCGCCAATAATTATGTGCTTACAAGTGATGGTAGCGGTAACGGTAGCTGGCAGGCATTTTCATCGGGATGGACAACCACTGGTTCTAATGTTTACAATACCACCGGTGGTAATGTGGGTGTTGGCTATTCGGCCCCAGACGCTAAACTTGTAGTAAGTGATGGCAGCGATCCGGGTACTTACGACGACAATAAAAAGCTTTATGTGTTGGGTAATTATGGTTCGGGCCAAAGTTACGATGGGGGGGTAGAGTTCCGCCATGGCAGTAACAGCCAGGGTGTAGGCTTTGGTTATAACACTATTTACGCCACCGGTTATAATAACGACCAGGATCTTAATCTGATTGCAAAAGGTAACTCACCACTAACGCTTCAGGCATTTGGCGGAGCTACCGGTAATGTGGGTATAGCTATTAATAACCCTCAATACAAACTGGATGTAAACGGTACAACCAACGTACGTAGCGACTTAACTGTAGCCGGCAGTAGCAGCCTTGGTGGAAAAGCAGCTGTTGGCGGGTTAGGCGATGCGCGGATGAATATAAGCGACGGCAGCGGGGCGGGTACGTATGATGATAATAAGACCCTATATGTAGGAGCTAATATGGGCAGTGGACAAAGCTATGATGGGGGAGTAGAGTTTAGGCATAATAGTAATAGCCAGGGTATAGGTTTTGGCTATAATACGATGTATGCCACCGGCTATAATACCGATCAGGATTTGAATATAATAGCTAAAGGTACCTCGCACTTAACGTTACAAGCTATGGGAGGCGCTACGGGTAATGTAGGTATTGCCACCACCAACCCACAGGCTAAATTAGATGTAAATGGCAGCACCCGCACCAGCACTTTAGAGGTAAGCAGTACCGCGTGGATTAATGGAAATACGGGTATAGGTTACCCTGCAAGCGATGCGCGGTTGCTTATTGTAAACGGAGGCTCGCCTGATGTTTATGATGATGGAAAAACAATTTATGCCAGTGGCAGTTACGGTTCAGGCCAAAGCTACGATGGTGGTGTTGAGTTTAGACACAGCAGTAATAGCCAGGGTATAGGTTTTGGTTTTAATACAATTTATGCAACTGGTTACGATGCCAACCAGGGCTTAAATATTATGGCTAAGGGAAGTTCGCACTTAACTTTACAGGCTTTTGGCGGCGCTACGGGTAATGTAGGTATTGCTACAAATAACCCTACTGCTAAACTGGATGTAAACGGAACGGTAAGGTTTGAAAATTATACCAATGGTAGTTTAACTGTAGATGGCTCTGGTAACTTAGGGGTAAGCACTGCCGCCGGCCTGGGTAACGGAACTGCAACTGGTGTTACACCTTATTGGAATGGTAGTGCCTGGGTAGTTAACAGCACTAATATTTATAACAACGGAAGCCGGGTAGGTATTGGAACCACCAATCCGCAACGTTTGTTAGATCTTTCTACCGACGGACAAATAACCTTTGGTGATAATGCGGGCGCCACTACTAGTTTCGAAACTGGTATATTCTGGAATCCTGGGGTCGAATATGGCTTATACCGCACTACAGGTGGCTGGACCGGCCCCGATTACCAACAGTTAAGAATGAACTGGGTTACAGGTATTATAATAGATGGTGGACAGAGTTATGGTAAAAGCGGAACAGTTATTCAACCCAATGGTGGTAAAGTTTTATTATTTACTAATAGCGGCGGCAGTATGGGGGTTGGTACTACAACACCACAATCTACCTTAGCTGTAAACGGTAACCTTGCGCTGGGTTCTTATGCGGGTACTAATGGTGCTCCTTCAGGTGGGCTTATAGTTCCGGGCAGGGTAGGTATAGGAACTTCTAATCCGCAACGGTCGCTGGATGTTTCTACCGATGGGCAAATAACCTTTGGAGACAATGTAGGTGCAACTACTGGTTCTGAAACCGGTTTGTTTTGGCAAGGCGGTGCAGAATATGGTATCTATCGCACAGCAGGCGATTGGACAGGGCCTGATTACCGCCAACTTAAAATGGCTTTTGCTACCGGTATAGTGATTGATGGCGGACAGAGCTACGGCAAAAGCGGCACTGTAATACAACCTAATGGTGGTAACGTAGCTATTGGAACCGATACACCTAAGGCAAAATTGCATGTAGCTGGTGGTGATGTTTATGTAAGCGATAATGGTAATGGTGTAATCATGAAATCGCCTGATGGCAACTGCTGGAAGCTAACTGTAAGCAATGCCGGCGTTCCGGGATTTTCAGCGGTTGGTTGCCCTTAGATTTTGTATTTTTGATATGATTTCTAAAAACGTTCTGCCCGTTTAAGGGTAGAACGTTTTTTTATATAGGGTAACCGTTTTAATTAATTTCCGTATATTCATATCATGATTCGCACTATCAATACAACTACCAATTATTATCGCTATAGCTATGGCGGGTGGTAATTGTTTGTAATGCAATCAAAATTATTCGGCCCGGCTCTTATGAACCGGGCTTTTTTTATGTAAAAATTAAAACGCAGTTTATGTTACAACAGCAGTATGATACTTACTCTCCGGAGCATTTCCAGGTATGGGAGATTTTGTTTGCGCGCCAAATGGAAAATTTGCGCACCACCGTTACCGAAAAGTATATTGAAGGGTTGGATAAAATTCATTTCAACCCGCACCGTATACCCGATTTTAAAGCCGCCAATGCTTTGCTGGAACAGCACACCGGCTGGCATATACAGGCGGTGCCCGGCATAATACCGGATAAGGATTTCTTTCTATTGCTTAACCAGCAAAAGTTTCCGGCAACCTGTTGGCTGCGTAAAATGGAGCAGTTAAACTATATAGAGGAGCCCGATATGTTTCATGATGTGTTTGGCCATATTCCCCTGTTAACCGATAAGCACTTTTGCGATTTCCTGTTAGGCCTTAGCCATATTGCGTTAAAACATATCGATAATCCTTACGCGATTGAGTTAATGAGCCGTATTTACTGGTTTACGGTAGAGTTTGGTTTAATACGCGAAAACGGACAGGTTAAAATTTACGGGGCCGGTATTATATCCAGTTCCGGCGAAACAGAATATTCTTTAAGCAGTGTGCCGCAACATTTAAAGTTTAATGTGGCCGAAGTATTAAATACAAATTTTCATAAAGATAAGATGCAGGATATGTATTTTATTGTATCGTCGTTTGAAGAGTTGTATCATTGTTTGCCCGAGTTAGAGCAGCGGCTTGATGCGATGTTACAAGCTAATAGTGCAGGGCAGTAATACGTTGCGTTAAATTCATAAACCGGGTGAAGGATTATTTTATACTACAAAGTAAACTACTAAGTCGCAAGCTAAGCGATACCGGGGTAAATCCGCTGTTAGGTGTTTTACTTGCTATCGCGCTGTTTATAGGGCTTTCGGTATATCTGTTTAGTAAAGTAGCATATGCCCCATACGTTCTATCGCTTATCGCTATTGGTGTTATTAGTAATCTTTCCGAAACAAGAAGAAATGAGTTTTTGAAAATTTGCTTTGGCGACGCAAAATTTAAACAACTAAGGGTTGTGGAGAACCTGATAGTAGCGCTTCCCTTTATCCTCTTTTTATGCTATAAGTTGCTTTTTCTGTTTGCACTTTGTTTGGCCATAGTTGCAGTGTTGCTGGCTTTGTCAAGTTTTAGCACCAGCCTTAACTTTACCATACCAACCCCTTTTTACAAAAAGCCCTTTGAATTTACTGTGGGCTTTAGAAACACTTTTTATTTGTTTGCTGTGGCTTATGCATTGGCAATTATAGCCGTATGGGCCAACAACTTTAACCTGGGTATATTTGCTTTGCTGTTTGTATTTGCAATAACCCTGAGTTACTATGCAAAGCCCGAAAATGAATATTTCGTTTGGTCCCACAACTTATCGGTTAATCAGTTTTTGTTTGATAAACTAACTACTGCTTTTTTATATTCTACAGTTTTGGCGTTGCCGGTAGTAGCAATTTTGGGTGTTGGCTTTATAAATCAACTTCACTTTGCATTGCTGTTTTTGTTGCCGGGCTATGCGTTTTTGATGTGTGTGGTTTTGGCTAAATACTCGGCTTACCCTAACGAAATGAGCCTGCCACAGGGGCTATTGCTGGCCATGTGTGTTTGGTTTCCGCCGGCGCTCATAGCCGTTATTCCCTATTTCTTCATCCGCTCGGGCAAGCGCCTGCAATACCTTTTAAAATGATAGCAATAGAAAATTTATCGAAGCAGTTTGGCAGTAAAGAAGTGCTAAAAGACATTTCTATCAAATTTGAAAAGGGGAATGTATATGGTATTGTTGGCGAAAATGGCGCCGGTAAAACAACCCTGTTCAGATGTATAGCGGGTTTGGAAGATTATGCGGGCTCCATTACTTCTGAACTTAAGCCCCTTAAAAACCATTTAGGGCTATTGCTTACTGAACCTTTTTTCTTTGATAAGATTACGGGTAGCGAATACATCCGTTTACTCTGCAATGCCCGCAATACTAAGGTGGAAGATATGGAGGGCAGAAATATATTCGGACTGCCGTTAAATCAATATGCCTCTACCTATTCAACCGGCATGAAAAAGAAGCTGGCCTTAACTGCTATACTGCTGCAGCAAAATCAGTATTTCATATTAGATGAGCCTTTTAACGGGGTAGATATTCAAAGTAACATTATCATAACTGAAATAATTGAGCGATTGAGAGAATTGGGTAAAACGGTAATCATCTCTTCGCATATTTTCTCTACCTTAAGCGATACCTGCAACGAAATACATTTGCTTAAAGAAGGTAGGTTTGTAAAGGCTGCACAGAAAAAAGATTTTGCGCTTTTAGAAGCTGAAATGAAGCACGCTCTTATAAACAATACAATAGAGCGTTTGGATTTGCGGTAAGGGTTTACTTCGGTATTAATTCCTCCCTGCTTTTAGGTTTTAGTTCTATTTGCCACTTAAAATCTTTTAGTTGCATTTGCTCGGCAGTCAATTTTTTAAGCGGGGTAAACACCGCTTCGGGTTTTTGAATAAAAACTATTTTATTAATCTTCTTATCTAAAAAGTAAAGGGTTATATCTTTGCTCAGAGCTTTGTTATTGCCTATGTATTTCTCCTTTTCATCTTTACCAAAATAAATACTCTCGCCATTGCCTTTTACATCCATGTGGTCCAGGGTGTTATCTACAAAGTAGCCAAAGATGTTGATGCCTTTTATCTGGTCGAAATACTTTTGGTTAGATGGTGAAATGATAAAGGCGGATTTAAAAATGCTCAGCTTTTCGGCCTTTTTGTTTTTTGTTTCCAGGTGTATGGTGTCGCCGCTCATTTGTATGCCATCCGTCCACAATACCGGTTTGTAATACATACGGAAAGTAGAGTCGGCAAAGGAGTAGTAAAGCGAATCGCATACTCCCTGCATTTGGTTCATATACAAGCGCACTTTATGGTAAGCAAAAAAGTGTTTGATGGAATCGGTGGCTGAGCGGGTCATGCTTTTTAAAGTATCCGATACCAGAAAAAGCGAGTCCTTATCCATTTTGTAGATGAGCAAAGGTTTTTGGGTGGCCATTATATACTGTTGCGAATCGATAAACTCGCCGTAGCGGGCGTGTATTTCTACTTCCATACTACTATCGGCCCATATAAAAGGCCCTATGGCTTTGCCAAAGCCTCTAAAGCGCTCGTAATACAAACTATCGCCCGATAGCCGCTGCGGCGGGTTATGCACTACGGTATTCTTTCCAAACGATGATATATCGCGCCTGCTATCGTACCAGCCGTTATCGCAAAGTATGCGGCTGTCTTTATTGAAAATTTCGGTGTTGCCGAAAAAGTAAGAGATTTTCGTTTCAACGTGATACATCAGCGTATCGCTGTTCAGGTTGTATTTTGGGTCAACCATCACCACATTGCCGTTAAAAAAAACCTCCTTTTTCTGACTGTAGTAATAGCCGCGCTGGCTGGTAATAACGGTAGAATCTTTCAGCACCCTGCCACCTACCAAATAGTAACTGAGTTTATTTTTTACGTCGTAAAAAAGCTCATCGGTATACAATACCATTTGCCCATCGGTAAGTTTTACATTGCCATTTAACCGCGAAAACTTGGCGTTACCATCGTGGTGCAGCGTGTGCGACCAGGCATTTATAGTATCCTGCACTATATGCACGCGGCCATAAGCATCTACCGAGTTGGTTTCTTTATCCATAACTGCACTGTCGCAGTACATAAGCACACCATCCTGCTTTAAAGCCACATTGCCTACCAGGCGCGTATATTTTTTACCATCCACTTCCTGCATCTTCAGGTAGTCGGCATTTAAAATTTCCACTTCCTTCTGTTCCGCTTCGCCTTCGGCTGCCGGTGGTGGTGTTAGCTGGCTTTGGGCAAAAGAGTGGGAGGGGAGAAGGGCGAAAAAAACAACTGTGCATAGTGCAAATGCGGTGGTTCTTAGTATGGGCACGAGCGGACGCTCGCGCCAGTTTGTGCCGACCGCAGAGTCCCGAAACGGAGACATCTGCGGGGGTAGTGCTTTTATTCTTAATTGAGCCCATGCATTACCCTTTGTTCTGGGCAAATGTAAGCACTTGTCTTCGACTAGGCTCAGACTGACATGCTTCCTTAGATTTGTCATTAATAAATTAATACAAGATGAAATTGACTTAGCCACAGCATTTAACATGGGAAACAGGAACGGAAAAGGGGCCAATATGTTGTTTGCCTTTAACACCTATTTGCCGGTTTCGTCGTATTTTTTGGCACGGCGGGCTTCGGCCTTTTTAGCGCCAAATACGTTTATGCTTATGTAGCGGTAAGGGCGGGCCTTTACATCTTTAAGCAATACATTCAGGTTGTTAATGGCGGTATCTACTTTGGTGTATAATTCATCATCCTTCACTATTTTGCCTAAAGTGCCTTTGCCTTGATTAATATCTTTTACCACCCCGTTAAGCTGCGTAATAGTGGCGTTCAGGTTTTCTACCATTTGCTTTAGGTTGGCCTGCTGTAGGCTATCGGTAACGTTTTGGGCATTTTTAAGTATGGCAGTAATGGCGCTGTTGTTTTTTTCAATATTGCCGGTAATGCTTTGCAGGTTATCGAGTGTAAGCTTAAGTGTTTGCTGATTTTGAGAAAGTATACCGTTAATTTGGCCAAGCGCGTTATTAACACCGCCAAGGGTTACGTAAATACCTTTTGGGTTACCCTGGTCGAATAAATACTTAATGCCCATAATGGTAGTATCTAACTGTGGCAGCATGTGTCTTACATCGCCCATTATCGGGTCAATTTGAGCGCCTATTTGTTCGGTAAGGTCTTGCTTAAAGTAAGTTTTAATGGTGTCGCCATCTTCGTAAAAGGTGTTCGATTTGCCAAACACTAATCGAACCTTTTTGCTGCCCAAAAAGTCGGTTGAAATTAAGGCGGCGTAGGTGCTGTCGGTTTGGCTGTCGTCGGTTTTTGGAATCTGAATTCCTTTATCCAAATCCAGTTCAACCACTATTTTGCCGGTAACAGGGTTGCGCGCCATATTGCCCACACGGCCTACGGGAAACCCGTTAACATCTACCAGGTTAGATTTATAAAGCCCGTCTACGCGGTCGTATACCGCGTAATAAACGTTTTTGCGCACAAACAGGTTGGTGCCTTTTAAAAAGTAAAAGCCCAGTATAAAAATGACGATTGAAACTGTAGAAAAAATACCGACTTTAGCCTGATTACTCACGTATTTAAATTTTACCAAAAATAGAATTTAAGAGTAGAAAACAAAGGAAATGTTGAGAAGTGAAAAGTAAACGGTAAATAGTGAATAGTTAATAGGAAATAGTGAATAGTTAATAGGAAATAGTGAATGGTGAATAGGCAATAGTAAATAGTGAGAGGCATAAAAGGCGGTAATGTAATAGGGGTATAACTTTGGATTTGCCGGGCACCCGCGAGGGGTGCCCCTACATTCGGCCGGTATTCCATTATTTCATCCTTCCATTTTTTAATTTCTGCCTACCTTATTTTTATTGTAACATGTTAATAATCAATAGAATGGGTCGCTTTTTGCGCTTTCTTTTTCGGGGTGCGTAGGCTCCATCCATTTTGTTTAATTGCCTTATGCATTTAATTATTTGCCGGGGTTTGGTGGGTATGGCTACTAATTCCCATTTGCCTTTAACCCATTTGTATTTACGCATGCGGGCCTCGCCGCGCATCAGGCTGCTTAGTATTTCACCTTCTTGTTTGCTGCTTACGGTTGGATAAATGGTTTGGGAGGGTGCCGGGCCTGCTGCGTTGGCTTTAGTTGGCTGCGCGGTTTTGGGTTTTGGTTTGGCGCGTGGTATGCTGGCGGCAGGTGCTTGTTGTTGCGCTGCCGGTTGGGCCTTTTGTATAATGGTTAAATATACCAGCACATTGGCTTGTTGCATTAACCGGTAGGCATTGGTTTTACAGGTGGTGCTGTTTTTATTTTTGTAGGCTTTGCGGTAAGCGCCGGCACCGGTTTCGCCGTCCGTTAAAAGGCGGCAAAACTTTTTGCGCCTGGGATTGATAGAGAGCATGGTTTGGGAAATTATTATTTCATACAAAGTTATGAATAATTAATTAAATGTGCAAGGGGCAGGCAAAAGGCAGAAGTGAAAGGTGAAAGAAACAGCCAAGGAAACGGCAAAGTTGTTGGTGGCGCGACTCTGTTTATTTTTTTGTGGAAGCTATAACACCAACAACGGCGTGAAATGTTTTAACCGGCCTGTATGTTATTGGGCACGAGCGGACGCTCGCGCCAGTTTGTGAGGCGCGGCTTTCGTTTCACTAAAACTTCGGCAATTGCTATGGTTCTTAGTGTGGGCACGACGACGCTCGCGCCAGTGCTTAATGTTATAGAATGCTTGTAAGTGCTGAACTATTTTTTTGCATGTCTGTTAGCCATCGGTCTATTCCTTTGACGGTAGTAAACATCAAGAATAAAAAACCGAAACTGGCGCGAGCGTCCGCTCGTGCCCACAATACGGCTAATTGTAAAATGGGCCAAGCAAAATAACATGTCGCTCCGATGACAATTGGGAGTAATTACTTGCGCTGCTATAGCGCCAGTATTCTGGTGCGGTAACCAACCCAGCCTCCACAGGATTATTATGGATATAGTCAAGTTTTTGTTTGGTAATTGTTGGTGTGCTTAATTCTATTGGATGGTTTCCTTCCTGCCACAATTGAAATTCGTTGTGATGACTACTTTTGCCAGCTGCCCGCTTCATCATCCAAAGCAACCACTCTTTGCGGCTCTCACCCGGATGGTTTTGTATTGCTTCTCTTATAGCGCGGGAGGTAAAGCTTTTAAAGTCGCGCATAATACCTTCCAATGGGTCTTTATTTGAACCAATAATCAAGTGTAAATGACTAGGCATTATGCAATAAGAATAAAGTTCTAATCCCTTTTTTTGTTCGCAAAACGAAAAGCTTTCCATAATTGTTTTACAATAATCTGTCCTTGTAAACAAGTCTATCCAATAAACTACTGCAAAGCTTACGAAATATACTTGTCCGTTATTAGCGAATTTGTATTTGCTACTCATAGCAGTAAATATAAATGTTTTAACAGGTCTGTATTTATTGGGCACGAGCGGACGCTCGCGCAAGTTTGTGGGAGTTGATGGTAGCGCTGCTCTGTTTATTTTTGTGGAAGCTATAGCACCAACCGGTGTGAAAACATACATCTGGGGAGGCGCGGCTTTTGTTTCATTAAAACCTGGGCAACTTCGATGGTGCTTAGTGTGGGCACGAGCGGACGCTCGCGCCAGTTTGTGCCTCAATTACAGCCCCCACCTAGACTGGAGGGATAACAGCCAACAGCCGGGTTCCGGTATTATTGATAATGCTTTGTTTGTGTTTATTCAAACGCCTTCATTTGGTCGGCGCTCATGCGCACGCCATCTTTAAAGCCTACTATGTAGGCGGTAGCGTGGCCAAAGCCTTTGGCAGCGGCTAACAGTTTTTTAGCCTCGGCATACGATTTTGTGTTGCCGCCATAGTAACGGGTAAGGCCGTTGCTTAACTCTTCGGCGCTTAGTATGCTAAACTGTTTAGATACTTTAGAATATTCTTTAAACTCGCCTTTAAGCGCAAACAACTGTACTTTAAACAGTGTTCCGCTTTCGGCTTGGTGGGCCGGCACTAAGCCAACCATAGCTGCTGGCTCACTTTTAACTACGGGCTTTGTTTCGGTTACGGGTTTTTTAGGTTCTGCTTTTACTACCGGCTTAGGCTCCTCTTTGGGTTCTGTTTTTTCGACAACAGGTTTGGGGTCTTCCTTAATAACCGGTTTAGGCTCTTCTTTAACCACCGGTTTGCTTTCTGTTTTTGGCTGTGCTTTTACTTCTTCTTTGGGTTCGGGTTTGCGCTCGGCTACAACCGGTTTCGGTTCTTCTTTCACAACTGGTTTGCTCTCGGCTTTTGGCTGTGCCTTTACTTCTTCTTTTGGTTCTGGTTTACGCTCGGCTACCACCGGTTTAGGTTCTTCTTTAGCTACCGGTTTAGGTTCTGTTTTTACTTCGGGCTTCACCTCTGCTTCTTCCACCGGTTCGGCCTGTTTGGTACCTACGCCGCCACCATTGCTGTTTTCAATGGGCTTATGAATAATTTTACCGTTTTTAAGGGTAACCACAGCCGAGGTTTTAGCCGGTTCGGCATCGTTTTTAATAACCACCGTTTCAACTTCCGGCTCTTTTTTAGGCTCGTTTTTGGTTTCGGCCTTAGGTTCGTTTTTAGCTTCTGGTTTCTTCTCTGCTTTCGGTTCGGCCTTTTTTACCGGTGTTTCGGCTGGTTCTTCTACCGCAGCTTTGGTGGTAGCGGTTCCGCCTTCTATTCCGGCTTTATACTCCCTAAATGCACTCAAAAGGGCATTGGCAATCTGCTCCTGCCCCTTAGGGCTTTGCAAAAACTTTTCTTCTTCGGGGTTACTTATAAATCCAATTTCGGCCAATAAGCTTGGCATGGTGGTTTTGTAAAGCACGTAAAACCCGGCTTGTTTTACCCCCAGGCTTTTGCGTTTGCTGCCATGTTCCAGCTGGTTTTCTACCTTGCTGGCAAGGTCGATGCTTTGATCTAAAAAAGCATTTTGTTTCATGCTCATTATAATGTGGCCCTCGGGCGAATTGGGGTCGAACTCGTAATTTTTATCGCGGTCTTCTTCCAACAAAATAACGGCGTTTTCGCGTTTGGCCACCTCTAAGTTGGCCTCGGTGCGGTGCAACCCAAGCACGTAGGTGCTGGTGCCATAAAAATCGGGATTAGGGGATGCATTGCAGTGAACGGCAATAAATAAATCGGCTTTGGCCTGGTTGGCAATTTCGGCCCGTTCGTGCAATTCCAAAAAAACGTCGGTTTTGCGGGTGTAAATAACGTTAACGTCGGGAAAGTTTTTTGTTATAAAGTCGCCAAGCTTAAGGGCAACAGCCAGGGCAATGTCTTTTTCGCGGGTTTTACCGGCACCGCTGGCACCGGGGTCTTTACCCCCGTGGCCGGCATCTATAACCACTGTTTTGATAGAAAAGCTGTTATTAGCCTGCGCGAAACTTGCAATTAAGAAGTATGTTATAAACAATATGCTTTTAAATCTCACGTTTGGGTTTTTTTATTTTTGACGCATAACTAAACAAAATTCCATATTAGCACCCACCATAAAATGGTTTTAAACCTGTAGTGAATTCGTTGAACCAAATATATCCGAACATAAGGTCTTCCTTTGGTGCTATAGCATTGTATTTAACCACAGTGCTTTTAGTACTGTCTAATTTTTTGCCTGCAACGCCCGCTTTTATCATTTTGCCCACCACTACAAATACAAAGATAGTTAATGATAGCCTTAAACCTGACCTGGCAAAAAACAAAATAGGCCTGGTGTCTCAGTCGGCTTTCGATTCGTTAAATATAAACGATTCGGCCTATACTGTTATTGCCGATACTATTAATGAAAATGATACTGTAAATATTGCCAACGAGGGCGAAATACAGGACGAAATTACCTATAAAGCCGTCGATTCGATTGTATACGATATGACCACCAAAAAGATGTATTTATACAACGGCAGCGATGTGAAGTATCAAAAAATAAAGCTGAAGGCCAACCTGGTAGATTTTGACTGGACATCGATGACACTAACCAGCCAGGGCACTATTGATAGCGCAGGTGAGTTGCAGGGCACCCCCGTGTTTGAAGACGATGGTAAGGAGTATAAGGCCAAAAAAATGAAATACAATTTTAAAACCAAAAAGGGGATTGTATTTGAAGTTTTAACCAAAGAGGGCGATGCTTATATACACAGCGAGGTGGTTAAGAAAAATGAATATGATGAGTGGTATGGCCTTGCCAGTAAATACACTACCTGCGATTTAGACCACCCGCACTTTTATTTTAGAAGCAAAAAGGTGAAAATAGTGCCTAACAAGGTAATGGTTACTGGCCCGGCTAACTTGTGGGTAGGCGATGTGCCCACACCACTTTATCTGCCTTTTGGTATTTTTCCGGTTAAGCAGGGTAAGCGTTCGGGTATAGTATTGCCTGAGTATGGGCAGGATGGTATACAAGGGTTCTTTTTACGCAACGGTGGTTACTATTGGGCGGTAAACGATTATTTGGGGTTGAAATTTTTAACCCAGGTAGGTACCAACGGAACTTTTGGCGCCGGTATAAATGCGCAATATGCCTGGCGGTATAAATTTACGGGTTCGCTTTCGTTTTCGTATTTACGTTCACGTCCACAAGACCCCGATTTGCCAGGGGCCAAATCGGCCAATTCGTACAGTCTTAGCTGGACGCATACGCAAGACCCGCGCTCGTTACCCAACTCATCGTTTGGGGCCAGTGTGCAAATACAAAGCGCCGATTTTTATTCGGCCAGCCGGGTAACCGATACACGATTGCTTAATACCTCGTTTAACTCATCGGTAAACTACGGGCATAATTTTACCGGTTCGCCATTTTCTATTGCTATTGGGTTAAGGCACCAGCAAAATTTATTGAACCGTACCATTGGGTTTAGTTTGCCTACGGTGCACTTGGGTATGAGCCGCGTGGCACCTTTTAAAAGCAAGGTGCAGTCGGGCACTTTAAAGTGGTACGAAAACATAGGTATCACTTATGCCTTCGATTTTCAGAACACTATTAATACTTATGATTCTATCCTTTTTAACCAGTCTACACTGGATAAGTTCCGTTTTGGTATAAGCCAAACTTTAAGCATTGATGCACCTTTTAGAATTGCTAAGTATTTGAACGTAACCCCCTCATTTAACTACCAGGAGCGCACTTACTTTAAGGGTATTGATAAATTTTGGGACCCGGATACTGTATATGCTGTGGGTGGCGATGGACGGATAGATACCATACGCGGGCAAATAAAATCGGATACCGTATGGCGGTTTAACTCGGCGCGTAATTTTTCGGCCAACCTATCCATAGGTACCAAGGTGGTGGGTATATTTAAGTTTAAGGGGAAGTATGTAAAGGCCCTGCGCCATATTTTTACTCCCTCGGCTACGTTTTCGTATAGCCCCGATTTCGGCTCGAGCTTTTGGAAATATAACCGCTACGTGCAAAGCGATGCGGGAGGCCGCATTACCAAGTATAGTGTGTTTGAGCCCGATGCGGTGTATGGGGTGCCGGGCAGCGGACAGGTAGGGCAGCTAAGCTGGAGTTTGGTAAACAGCTTTGAGTTGAAAACATTTTCGAAAAAAGATACGGTTACCCACGAACAAAAGGTAGGCCTTTTTGACCAGATTGGTATAAGCGGGGGCTATAACTTTATAGCCGACTCGTTACGTTTGCAGCCATTTAATTTAGTGATAGGTGCAGCGCGAATTTTTAATTTAATTAATCTAAACTTCAGCGCCTCGTTCGACCCTTATGCCGTAGACTCGTTAAACAGAAAAATTAATACGTTTGAGTATACCAAAAGCCGGAGGTTGGTTAGGTTTTCTACGGCCAACGTAAGTGCCAGCATGTCGCTGCACAGTAAACCCAAACAATCGGCTAACACCGATGTTGCGCCAAATTATGTGGGCGATTATGTAAGTTATAACCCTAACCAGATTTACAATTTTGATATACCCTGGAATTTATCGCTGGGTTATAACTTTAATATTTATAAAGGGACCACTTTTAACCCCGATACACTTATTACCGTTCAATCTATCCATGCCAGTGCCGATTTTAATTTAACCCCGCACTGGAAGGTGGCAATTAGCACCGGGTTTGATGTTTCGCGCAGGCAAATAACGCTTACCAACGTATCGGTAATACGCGATTTGCATTGCTGGGAACTTGCCTTTACCTGGACGCCGCCGCTGCCTACTTTCCCTAATCAACAGTTTACCATTATTCTGCATCCTAAAAGCAGCACCCTTAAAGATTTAAAACTGCAGAAGAAGAACTCGCTAAGGCAGCTTTAAGGCAATTAAGTTATTTTCAGTATAAGCGTATAGCTGGTCGTTTTTTTTATAACCAAACGGCTATAAAACTTATTTTTGGAGGTATATGAAAATATCATTTGCCCCATTGGTTTCTTTAAGCTTTAGCGCACTTGTGGTGCTGCTTTTTATAAACGGTAATAAACAACAGCCAACTAATACAACCCTTAAGCAACAGCCCGGCTTGTATGAAAACGGAGGTTTTGATGATGAGAACGGAGCCGATGCCTATGAATTTATGCGGCTTCGCAATCCTGCTACAGGGGTAATACCGCAGGATATACGAAAGAAGGAACTGGCCTTTGCGGCTACTTTGCCGCGTAACAATGCACAGCGCAGCCTGCAATGGGAAAACCGCGGGCCTATAAATTTGGGCGGACGAACACGCGCACTGGCATTAGATATTACAGATGAAAATATTGTAATGGCCGGGCAGGTAAGCGGTGGTATGTGGCGCAGCACCGATGCCGGAGCGCACTTTACAAAATGTACCCAGCCGCAGCAAATACATTCAACCACCTGTGTAGTACAGGATAAGCGGGCAGGCCATACTAATGTTTGGTACTATGGTACCGGTGAGCATTACGGCATAGTAAACGCAGCAGGTTTTAGCTCGCAATTTAGCGGCGATGGTATTTTTAAATCTACCGATGGTGGCTTAAGCTGGGCTCAGTTAGCATCTACCACGTCTTCATCGCCTGCTACGCTTTACCAAAAGCGCGATTTTGATTTTGTGTGGGATTTGGTGACCGATGCAAGTAATACACAGCAAGAGGAAGTATATGCCGCCGTGGTAAATGGTGTTTGGCGTAGTATAGATGGCGGAACGAATTGGGTACCGGTGCTTGGCCTGGATACGGCTAATGCATCCATTTCGGCTTACAGCGATATTGCAATTACGGCTAACGGGGTGCTTTACGCAACCATCAGCAGCGAAACCCCATCGAAGGGCATTTGGCGAAGCGAGGATGGCGTTACCTGGAAAAATATTACACCTACCGGTTTTCCTACCACGTATGCCCGCATAGAAATAGGCATTGCCCCCAGCGACGAAACGCAGGTATATTTTGTGGCGCAAACACCGGGCAATGGCGCTACGGGGCATAACCTGTGGAAGTATAATTATTTATCGGGCGATGGAAGCGGGAGCGGAGGCAGATGGAGTAATCGCACGGCTAACATACCCAACGACCATTGCACGGGCTACTACAACTTTGATTTTAGAAAGTACAATTCG
This sequence comes from Chitinophagales bacterium, assembly GCA_044228435.1. Taxonomy (GTDB): domain Bacteria; phylum Bacteroidota; class Bacteroidia; order Chitinophagales; family LD1; genus Bog-950. Next base: position 644,831 of record JBGAUW010000001.1, on the reverse strand, counting down.
CAAAGTTCGTATGATATGTTTATAGCGGTTTTTCCAACCGACACTAACCTTGTGTTTTTAGGTGGAACAAACATATACCGGTCGTATACCGGCTTTAGCACTACTGCCTATGAATGGATAGGCGGTTACCAATGCGATACGGCGGTAATTTCGAACTACGTGTACCCGGGCCACCACCCCGATCAGCATAAACTTATTTTTATGCCATCTAACCCCGATGTGGCCTACTCGGGCACCGATGGTGGCGTAATGAAAACCCAAAACATTACCGCCGGGCAAACGGTTTGGAGCTGGATTAATAACGGTTATAACACGGGGCAGTTTTACACCTGTGCTATTGAACCCGGCAACACCAACAGCGAAATGATAATTGGCGGTTTGCAGGATAACGGCACCTATTTCACCAACACAACTAATTACAACCAGGAGTGGCCCAAGGTATTTAAAGGCGATGGGGGCTTTTGTGCCATTGCGCGCAACCGCACCAACTATTACATGAGTATACAAGAGGGGCGGGTTTTTAAACTGGATGTAAGCGATAATGGAGTAGTGAATAATTTTAGAAACATCAGCCCCGTAGGCGGTTCGGCATATTTATTTATTACGCCGCTTATGATGGACCCTGTAGATGATAACCGTATGTATCTTTGTGCCGGCCGCAATATATGGCGCAACGATTCGCTAAATGCTATTGCTATGAATGGCGAAGAATATGGGCTAATATCGCAGGGGTGGACAAAATTAAATGGCACCTCGGTAGGTAGTATTGCTTTATCGCCTCAAATTTCGGCACTGGATATAAGCGAGGCTAACCCTAACCTGCTTTATTTTGGCACCAGCAGCGGGTTGGTTTATAAATTAGATAGCTGCCGGAAAAATAATACCAGTAAAGTATTGCTAAGCAACCCTGGTTTCCCATCGGGGGCTTATGTAAGTTGTATAGAAGTTGATAGATTAAATGCCAATAACGTACTAGTTACTTTTAGCAATTATGGTGTAAAAAGTATTTTTTACACAACCGATGGTGGCGCTAACTGGACCGACGTAAGCGGCAACCTTGAGCAAAATGCTGATGGTTCGGGTAACGGGCCTTCGGTAGCGTGGGGACACATTTACAACGATGGCACTACGCTAAAATATTATGTGGGCACCAGTACCGGCCTTTATTCGGCCGATGCTTTAAACGGAACCAGTACCGTATGGACACAGGAAGGAGCGAATACTATTGGCAATGTGTCTATTAACATGATTACCTCGCGCACCTTTGATAATACACTGGTGGTTGCTACCCATGGCAATGGTATGTATAGCAACAAAATATACCCTAACGCTATAAACGAAACGGTTAAAGATGAATTAGCGGTAAACTGCTATCCCAATCCTTTTAGCAGCACAGTTACTATAAGCATGGCGAATGGAAATGCCGGCGAGCTAAGCGCTGAAATTGTGGATGTAAACGGCAGGCTACTGGCCAAATTAAATGCCCGCGGCGGCGCTTCGCTTGTATGGAACGGTCGCGGAACAGATAATAATGTTTGTGCCGCCGGAACATACCTAGCACGTATAAATTGCAATGGTAAAACAGTTGTAAAAAGGCTAATAAAACGATAGCTGTTTAGCGTTTGCCCTTACCCAGAAGTACTGTCCATTCGCAGTTATTGCATTCAAACTTTTTATTAGCCTTGTTGCCAAACGAGAGGCAGTAAACTGTTTTTTCGAAAATATTACGGTGTGTGCGTGTGAATTTATTACAGCCGCAAACGGGGCAAAAAAAATCGAGTAATCCTTTATCCTGTTCTTTGTAAACTTTGCTATTCATACTTTACCTCTGTTATAATTATTCAATAAAGCATGCAAAAGCCAAGCGGCATCTTGCATGTTTTTGCGAATTGTTATCGCTTATTTGGCGCATGCCTTTAAATAAGCAAAATGCCGCAGGTAAGGTACCTTTCGGAAGGAGGGGTAACCAGGCGGTTGCAAATTTCAGGCGCAACTCTATGGGTTGATGTATAACGAGCAAGAGAATTATAGACAAAAAGAGAGCAATCAGAACTGATTGGCAGCAAGTTTATTTGTTGGGCCGCATCTTTGTTATCGTGTTTATGTACCTGATAATAGTGCGCGGCTGCGGGATGCGGGTTGTGCCGCTCCTGGTTTTTAGAAAAATAATTTTGAAAACTTTCATCGGGTGCAATCATTAATACCTGTAAAAACAGCAGGTGTAGTGAATACACGAGTAGCAGCGTAAATACCTTTACTATCGATTTTTTTAACCTGCAGTACAATTCGTTTCCAGTTATATTACAGGTGAAAATAGAAATTGTGTTTCGTTCATTCTAATTAAAAATTAGGTAATATGACGAATAACAAGAGTTGGTTATTGGCAGCAAATAAGTTTGAATGTTTTGGTAAATCCACCAAGGCCTGTCACTTTTGCATAGTATACTCCTGCGGCTAACTTTCCATTGGTTTCGATTATTTCGTTTGCCGATGCAAGGGCATGCGTTAGTACAGTTTGCCCTACACTATTGGTAATTTGAACACTACAGCCTTGTGGGGCCATATTTTTAAGGCTAACATTTATTTGGGTGGTAAATGGATTAGGGAAAACCAGTATGCCAGCCCCGTAGCCGGGTTGTGTGCCAATTGCCGTAACGTTGGCTGAGGAATCTACAACTTTAAACACATCAAATGCGGCCTCTACCAAATGGCCCTGGTTGGTATCTTCGGCACGGGCAATCAATTGCATGGTGGCAGTAGGGGTTACAAAGTTTTGTACCCGTATGTTTTTAAAGCGCCATTGGCCTTGTACTGAATCGGCGTTTAACATATCCACCAATACGGTATCCTGCCCATTACTTAAATAAATTTTTAGCGAATCGTTAGGAGCGGAGCCCGCGCCGCCATCGTTAAAAAACCAACGATAGTAGCTTACGTAAGCATCGGTATATCCTGTTAAATCAAATACAGGCGAAACAAGTCTGCTGTAGCCGTTATCTAAATCATCGTCGCCGGCATTGCCCCCGCCGTTGCCTGTAACGTAGCATTCGGTACCATAATCGCCGTTAATATCATTACCGGGGTTACACGGGCTTCCATTATAATCGGTGCCATCGGGTTCGCCTTTCACCCAACTACCTTTGGTAGCTGTTGAATTTGTGGTCCACCCGAAATTTAAAACAAAATCATCGTAGTAGCCCTTGGCCAGTTGCAATGTTACAGTATCGGCACTGGTATTGATATTTTGGGTAACAAGCGTAGTAAGCCGGCCCCATTTGCCGGCGTAAAAATTATAATTACCCTGCACAAAATCGCAATAACTGTAGTAGCCGTTATTATCTGTATTTAGCTGCTGGTAGGTGGTGCCGCTTTGGTCTTTAATTAAAACGGGTACGTTGGGTAAAGATACGCCGTTATCATCGGTAGTTTTAATAACCAGGCGCGCTGTAGAAACCGGAAATAAACTGACATTTAGATTAGTTACCACGCCATTAACCAAATGTACGTTGGGTACATCAACCGTTTGGTAGCCTGCTTTGGTAAAACGGATAGTATAAGTGCCCGAATCGGGTGTGCCGGTAGCGTATTGCCCCAGGTAGTTAGTGTTGTCCACTACCGTATTGTTCAGTATTTCAATTTTTACTCCGTTTAGGGCCGTTTGGCAAATAGAATCATATACAGCACCTTCTAAATAAGCAGCCCGTTTATATTCGGGCTTTAAAATCCATAAGCCCGTTTCAATATCCGAGCAGATTAAGTTGCCCGATGGCAAATATGGCCATACTCCCCATTGCCCGTCGAAACCATCGCCGCTAAAGTTAGGTGAGGTGTCGAAGTTGCCTACCTCAACGAGGTTGTTTTTTCTGTTTACATCAAATATGGCTACCCCATAGGTGTAGTAAGAAGTAGGGCAGAAATTGTTTAGAAAATAGGTATTGTGTATAATAGTATTGGTGCCGGGGTCTACCTGTGTTTTATCGGTTTCGGTAACGTTGCTAAGGTCGCTAACATCGTAGCAGGTAAGTGTGCTGTTTGGTTTTTCGTCGGTGGTAAACAGGTAGCGGCTATCATCGCTAAGCCATGCATTGTGTGAAAAATTGAGTGGCGTGTTCCACTGTGCCAGCAGGTTGGCAGGGTTGTTTGTGGTAGTTTTGTTGCTCACATCTATCACCTGCATAAAGCCATCTTCTATACAAGCGGCCCACATGGTATCGTGGCGCACAAAGCAATCGTGCACGTAGTTATTGGTGTATTTGCCCAACAAAGTGGGGTTGTAGGGGTTGGTATTCAGGTCTAAAAACAATAATCCTTTGTCGGTGCCATTAACGTATGCTATACCATTACTGTCAATAAAAATAGTATGCGAGGTGCGCATATTATCTGGCCTAACGGTGTGGTATTTTATGCTATCGGGCAGGTAATTAAGGTTTACAATTACCAGGCCGCTCGATTCTTCGGTGGTTACATAGGCATAGCCTTTGTATTCCCTAACTTCGCGCCACAATGCACTATTACCAGTGGCTCCAGGCACCAAAAACAACTCTCTGGGGTTGGTGGGTGTATCTATTGCAACAATTGATAACCCTTGTTCTGTACCCACCAATGCATACTCACGGCCTAAAGAATCTGCGTAACCAGTTAGGTTACTACAACTTACATTGCCGTAAGGTAAATGGCCCAGCAGGGTTATATTTTTTTGTGCTACGCAAGATAAAAGACTGCAAACAAGAAGCGCTGTGCTAAAAAGTTTATTCATTCAATTGATTTAAAGGAAAGCGAAAATAGCCTATTAGAGCGTAAGAAAAGGGATGGTGCTTATAGCTGTATAAGACTATGCTGTAACCACCGTTAATTTAACTTTTTAAGCCGGTAGTTGTTTACCATAAAAACGTTTACCGCGCGGTTTTCATAGTAATTGAGGGTGGTTTTTTCGCTCATATTTTTGCCTATGTCGAAATTATATACAGCGCCGCTGTAATGCTGGGTAGATACAAAATCCAAAAAACCGGTGCCGTAGTTATTAAGATTATAAAACAGAAAATTCATAACATCGAAACCAAGAAAGGCATAGCGCCCGGGTTCGGTACCAAATTTTTTTGAGTAAGCCTGGTTAAAAAAGTAGGCTGCCGGTTGTAATGTATCTGAATTAAACGCATCACTTATGCGGGTATGAAAATCATTTACATAATCAAGCCGAAGTATATCGCCATTTAGCCACGTTGGCATGCCGTATACTACAATTGTCGAGTCGCGATCCAGCCTTTCGTGCAAAACGCGCAGGTTGCCGTTTACAAACGATTCATCGAAGGAAGTTATAATGATTACATTTTTGCGTCCCGGTTTTAGCTGTTCGGCGGCGGTTGTTTTGCGGCCGTTAACCAACATGTCTTTCGTGTTTAAAAAGGAAACCGTAAATTTTTCGATAGCAGTTTTGTTGTAGTCTTTTAACAGCGAATCGAATCTTCGTGCAACCCCCAGATGCCTTTCTTCATTGTTAGAATAGATGATGATGTTGCCTCCCGCAAAAGAATCAACTATAGAGAGGAACATTGCATCGGTATGGGCATCAATAGTAGGCGCTATGCGCAGGTGGTAAGGGTTATTGCTGGTAAGGCTTTTAGAAGGTGTAAAAGGCTGAATATTTACTATTTTGTTTTGCCTGCAATATTCAGCCACCAGTTTTGCCGAACTGGTGGATACGCTTCCTATTATAACATTCAGTTTTTTTAGTTCGTCTTTTTTTAAAATTTCGGCGGTAATAGAATCGTTGTTCCAGTTATCGTAAACGCTAAGCGCGATGGTTATTGAGTCTTTGGATTCGGTAAGCGCTTCTAATATCCCCTGGTAAAAATCGAGCGAGATAGAGGCGTCTTCGCTCAGCTTTATTTTTTGTGCGGTAAATAAATCATGTGCGTTGGAATAAGCTTCTAGTTTTTCGGCTGTGTTGGCCGCCTGAAAGGGAAGAATAAGCCCGATACGATAAACAGAATCGGTTTGGGCGGAGCAGACAATAGACGATAGACAAAAGACGATAGACAATACAAGGACGATTGACCATTGACGATTGACCATTGACGGGAAATGAGATTTTTTGTGCATTGTTTTTTTTGTAAAACAAAAATCGAACCAGCTTGCGCTCAAGATATATCTGCCCTATTCCCACTCGATAGTTGCAGGTGGTTTGCTGCTTATATCGTATACCACGCGGTTAACGCCCTTAACCTGGTTGATGATATCGTTAGATGTTTTGGCTAAAAAATCATACGAAAGACGCGACCAATCTGCCGTCATTCCATCGGTAGAATTTACAGCGCGCAGGGCCACCACATGCTCGTAGGTGCGTTCATCGCCCATTACGCCCACCGTTTTAATGGGGGTTAATATGGCGCCTGCCTGCCAAACTTCGTTGTACAGGTTAAACTTCTTAAGGTTCTCTATATAAATATGGTCGGCCTCTTGTAGTATGCGCACTTTCTCTTCGGTTATATCGCCTAATATACGCACTGCTAAACCAGGACCGGGGAACGGATGGCGGTAAAGTATTTCGGGCACCAGACCTAACTCTTTACCTGCTTTGCGCACTTCATCCTTAAATAAGCTGCGCAATGGTTCAACTATTTTAAGTTTTAAAATATCAGGTAATCCGCCCACGTTATGGTGCGATTTAATAGTTTGCGAAGGGCCCTTTACCGATACACTCTCTATTACATCGGGGTAAATAGTGCCTTGCGCCAGCCACTTAACTTCAGGGTGTTTGCGGGCTTCGTGTTCAAAAACTTCAATAAACACACGGCCTATCACCTTACGCTTTTTCTCGGGGTCGGTAACGCCTGCCAGTTCGCTTAAAAAGCGTTCGCCGGCGCGTACACCCTGCACGTTTAAGCCCATCTCTTTATACTTGCTCATTACGCCTTCAAACTCGTTTTTGCGCAATAGGCCGTTATCTACAAAAATACAAAGCAGGTTGTCGCCAATCGCTTCTTCAAGCAGCAATGCGGCTACTGATGAATCTACCCCACCGCTTAATCCTAAAATAACTTTCTCATCGCCAATTTGAGCCTTCAGGCTTTTAATAGTGTCTTCTACAAAGCTGGCGGCAGTCCATTTGTGCGAGCAGCCGCAAACACTGAACAAAAAGTTAGAGAGTATTTTATGCCCCTCGGTAGAATGGTAAACTTCCGGGTGAAACTGCAAAGCGTACACAGGGTTTGCAAAAGTGTTTTTAATAGCGCGAAATGCCGCTACATCAATACTATCGCTGCCGGCAATTAATTCAAATTTATCGCCAATGCTTTTTATAGAATCGCCGTGGCTCATCCATACCTGGCAGTTGTCGGTTATATTTTGGAGCAGAATATCTTCTTTATCTGAAATTTGCAGGTGCGCCCGGCCATATTCGCGGGTGTTGCTTTTCTCTACCGAGCCGCCAAAGGTTTGCGCCATTAGCTGTGCCCCGTAGCAAACGCCTAATACCGGGCGGTGCGCTATAAGCGCCTCAATATCCACCCTTGGGGCGTCCTTATCGCGCACGCTTGCCGGCGAGCCCGAAAGAATAATACCTTTTATATCGGCTGTAAGGGTAGGTATTTTGTTATAGGGCACAATTTCGCAGTAAACTTCGCATTCGCGAACACGGCGGGCTATTAACTGGGTGTATTGAGAACCAAAATCTATTATCAGGATTTTTTCTGTCATGCCGCGAATATAAAAATTGGAAGGTTTGGCGGTAGCACAATTAATACACCTTTAAATAACAAAAAAGCCCCGATTGAGGTCGGGGCTTTTAACAAAACTGTATTTTTAATTATTTGAGGGTAGCAGTACCCTGGCCAACCAGGTAACCACTTTGATAAACTTCTACTTTATAGGTTCCGGCGTCGCTTACGTTGCTGCTCCAGTAAACTACCAGTTTCTTGTTATTCTGGCTCCAGTCGAAATCTGCTTTTTTAGTAAACTGCACTTCTTCTCCGCTTTCGGCCAGTTTAATAGTGCCCGAACCCTGATCAGCCACCGATACGGTTTCGCCCTTAGGGTTTACAAGGCGGATGTAAAGGCTAACCGGTCCAGGTTCTAATACCTTGTTATCGCCGGTTTCGAAGCTGATACGCAGTTGCTCGGTTTTCTTAGCCTTGGTCATTACTATATCTTCACCCTTTTTGTTCTTTTTAGAGCTAACACCTACCACTTCCATGTTGCGTAACTGCAGTAGTGAGCCTAACTCAACTTTTTTGCTCAGGCCTTTGTTCTGCTCGGCAAGAGTAGAAGAGTTTTGTTTTTCGGAATTTAAATCGGTAGAAAGCTGTTGGTTTTGTGCATTTAACTGTTGGTTTTGTTGCACCATTTCATCTACTTTCTTTTGCAGTTCGGCAATACTTTGCTCATACTGGCCCATCATAGTTCTGGCCTTTTCAAGTTCTGCTTTATCCATTTTGCCACGGGCAAATAAACCCGAAATGGTTTTTTTCTGTTGTTCTATTTCTTCTTGTTTAGCAGTAATAATGCTATCTAACTCAGCATTTTTACCCTTATACTGCTCTAATTCCATTTTTTTAGCATCCAACGTATCCGTCATGCTTTTAAATTCATTCTCCAGCGCTATTTTTTGGTCGCCAAGGTCTTTTTTTGCCTTGTTTTCTGAGTAAAGCAGGTAAAGGGCCACACCATTTATAAGTAGCAATAAAGCAATTATTGCAATATAAATTTTTTTGTTCCCTCCGTTTTGATTGTCTTCCATGGTTGTTGGTTTGTTTAGCTAAATGTAATGCAAATGTATTAGCCCGCAAATTTTTATAAACACCTATTACTTACATAAGTAGTGTGAAGTGCACAGTAGATTGTATACTTATAGTTGGTGTAAATTTCGCTTACACTAAAAAGCCCCTTTGCGATTCGCAAAAGGGCTTTTTTAGTATCAGCATGTTAAGCTTATTTCAACTCAACCTGGCCTAAGCCAATTACGTAACCGCTTTGGTAAATTTCTACCTTATAGGTACCAGCAGTATTTAGATTCTGGCTCCAGTAAACGCTAATTTTTTTGTTGGTTTGTGAATATTCAATGTCAGCTTTTTTGCTGTATTGAACTTCCTGGCCCGATTCGGCTAATTTAAGTGTGCCCGAACCCTGGTCAGCAACCGAAATGGTTTCGCCCTTAGGGTTAATAATTCTTACATACAGGCTAAGGTTACCTGCATCAACCACTTTGTTTTCGCCGGTTTGGAAAGAAACACGGATGCTTTCTACCTGCTTAATTTTTTTAACGTCTACTTCTTTACCGTTGCCTTTTTTCTTAATGCCTACTACTTCAAGGGCCTGTAATTGCAGTAACGAACCTAACTCTACCTTTTTGCTAAGCCCTTTGTTTTGCTCACTTAAGGTGCTGGTAGTTTGTTTTTCGTTATTCAGGTCGGTAGAAAGCTGTTGGTTTTGCGTATTCAGCTGTTGATTTTGTTCTGTTAACTCATCTACCTTTTTCTTCAATTCATCTATAGAGCTTTGAAACTGTGCAATTTTTGCTTTTGCTTCGGCCAATGCGTTAGCATTCATTTTGCCTTTGGCAAACAAACCGGCAATGGTTTTTTTCTGTTGTTCTATCTCTTCCTGCTTAGCCGAAATTTCCTGATCAAGCTCAGCGTTTTTGCCTTTGTATTGCTCTAACTCCATTTTGCGGGAATCAAGCGTATCGGTTAGGTTTTTAAAGTCGCTTTCAAGCGCTACCTTTTGCTCTCCTAAATCTGCCTTTGCCTTATTGGCGGTTAGGTATAAATAAAGCGTGCCGGCATTTAGCAACAATAAAAGAATTATAACGGCTATATAAACTTTCTTGTTTCCTTCACCCTGATTGTTTTCCATATTAATGTGTGTTTGGTTAATGATATGGGTTGCAATATAGTAATCCTTAGCGTTTGTTGTGCTTTAGCCGGTGCAAAAAAAGATGATGAAGATCAACCAAAAATGTGGACTAATTTTTAGCAATACTGCCACCGGCCCGATATATTTGCCCCTGATATTTATATAAAATAAAACATAAGTGAAATGAAAAAAAAGTTTTTTGGTTATAGCAACATCGGCTTTGCTATTGGTATTTGTACAAACAATAAATGCCCAGGCCTGGGATAAAAGTACAAAAGTATTGTCGTTAGGTGTAGGTGGTTCTAACTTTGCGCATATCTACTCAGGTAGTAGCTATTATGGCCGCTATGCTTCTTTTAATTCGCCGCTTACTGCTCAATTAAATTTTCAGGGCGAATTTGGTGTGCACGATTATGTAGGTATTGGCTTTACCACTGGTATAGGTGGCGGACCCGGTTACAATTGGGGCCGCAGTTATTATGGCTACTACTACGGCGGCACCGGCGGTGAAATTGCTGTGCCAATTGGTTTTGTAGCTAATTTTCACTTCTTCCAATTAATTGCTGATAAAACCGGCAAGGATATTCATTCGGATAAACTGGATGTTTATGCAGGGGCCAATATTGGTAGTGGTATAGCTGCATTTTTCGATAATAGTGGTTCGCATGTAGTGCCCATTGCCTTTGGCGGTATACATGTAGGCTGCCGCTATTACTTTAACGACCGTATAGGTGTTAATGGCGAACTTGGTACCCCATACGGCAAAAGTTTTGTAAATGCAGGTGTTGTGTTTAAGTTGTAAGAAAAATTGAATGCATAAAAAAAGCCACACGTTATTAGCGTGTGGCTTTTTTATGTCCCTTACAGGCATTTAGTTTAAAGTATTTTGTTGTCCGATTCAAAACCGTGGTGCCCCTGGCTGGTTAGCGACGTGGTTTCATCTACATTAATCCCCTGTGCCCTTAACTCTTCTTTTTTACGGGCTCTTTCTTCGTTTTGTATTTTCCAGTTAGGGTTATAGGCAACCATAATATTTAACCAGGCCGAGCGGGATAGGCGCGAGTTAAAGGTAAATCCAATAAAGGCGGTAATTAATACTGCTATTAATACATCGGGCAGTTCCCACTTTAAAACCAACATGGTTACCAGCATTACAATTAGCAGGGCGCCCGAACTAAAAGTATAGCCCATATACATGGCACCGTACCAAAACCCGGGCTCCTGTTCATATTTAAGTCCGCACACGGGGCAGTTTTCGTACATGTCGTATAATTTCATTTTATAAAGCGGGCTGCGCCACAATTTACCTTCGTGGCAGCGCGGGCACTTCATAGCCACAATGCTGTATAATTTATTGCCTTTACCTATCATAATGCTGCTGTTTCAACTTTGCGGTGCAATATTAGTTAGTGTTAGGTAAAGTTGGCAACTATTATGCTTGATGCAAATCATATTTATTGCCATTTGGGGAATTTTTACCCTCAAAAATTCAGAACAGTATACTTAAACCGCTGCGCGGCGGCCTAATTCAGCACGGCACGTTATATGCAAGCAGGTGATATGTAAGTTTTTATTTAACCTAAAGTAAAACATTATGAATAAGGTGGTAGGAGTATATGAAACTGAACAAATGGCAAACCAGGCGGTTGAAGAATTAAAAAATGCCGGTTTTGCTGAAGAAGATGTTACTGTTTTTAACCGGGAAGATATAACCAATAACCACATACATGTAAAAATGGACCACCGGTTCGAAATTGCTGAGATTGGGGCAGGTATAGGGGTGGGTGCAATTTTAGGCATGTTAACGGGGCTTGGTTTTTTTAAAATACCCGGCCTGCCATTTATATACAATGTAGGTATTATAAAGGGCCTTTTTAGCGGTGTTATTTTCGGGTTACTAATTGGTGCTGCAATTGCGTTGGTTGCTACGGTTATAGTGTATTTTAGGGTGGTTTATAGTAACGAAAAGCACCTGAACGAGGGTAAGTTTTTGGTTTTTTACGATGGACATCGGCGTGCCGATATTAAGAGAGCCCATGATGTTTTGCATACCCCTGACCTGGCAATAGAGCTATCGGCAAATTAATTTTTGGTTTTTTACATTTTGTAGCCTAGTTAAATACCTACTGCCAATGATGGAAGAACGCGTGCATATATTTTTGGCCGATGATGATGCTGATGAAAGGGTTTTGTTTCACGAAGCCATTCGTTTAAATGCAATTGACGCTGAACTGAGTGTTGCCGGCAATGGAAGTGAGCTGCTGGAGATATTACTTAGCACGCCAGTAAAGGCTACCCGCCTTGTTTTTTTAGATTTAAATATGCCTATCAAAAACGGTTATGATTGCCTGTGTGAAATAAGGCAACACGAAACCCTTCGAAGCCTGCCGGTTATCATCTATTCTACCTCTAACAACGAGAAGGATATAAACGACACGTTTGAAGCCGGAGCCGATTTTTACTTACACAAGCCGAGTTCTTTTAACGATTTGCAAAGTGCCATGCGCAAGCTAATAGCCTTGCAGCGCAAAGTACACGAAAAACCAAGCCGCGAGAACTTTGTAATTGCTATTAAATAGCTTTAAGCTATTGTGCCGCTTGCCAGGCAAAAAAAGAGCCTAACCTTTCCCAGATTAAGCCCCTTTCCACCTAAAAACATTTTAGGTTTCATTACATATAGTAATGCAAAAGAGATGCCGCAATTGGATAATACGCAGGAGTGGTACCCCTAAAATCTCTTAAAAGGCCAATACTTTTTAATGGCAAATTTTCTTTTGTTTAGATAAAGTCTAAATTCGCATTGCAGTGAGCGAAATACTAACAGAAGAACAAGTAAAAACCAGCATTATTGAAATGCTGAGAACCGTATTTGACCCCGAAATACCAGTAAATATTTACGATTTAGGGCTTATTTACGAAATTAACGTGTTTCCCAGTCACGATGTGGAGGTGGTAATGACCTTAACTTCTCCTAATTGCCCGGTGGCAGGTACTTTACCCGGCGAGGTTGAGCAAAAGGTAAAATCGGCTAACGGAGTAAACGATGTAACTATTGAACTGGTTTTTGAGCCACCCTGGAGCCAGGAAATGATGAGCGAGGAAGCCAAACTTGAGTTGGGATTTATGTAAATTTATGTGCCTAAATCAACAAAAAGAACTTTATAAAACTTTAAAATTTAAAAATTATGTATCCAGCAGAATTAGTTGCCCCCATGAAAGCTGATTTAACAGCTTTGGGCTTTGAAGACCTTACAACCCCTGCCGATGTTGATATTGCTTTAACTCAAACACAGGGAACTGTGTTTTTAGTGTTTAACTCGGTATGCGGCTGTGCTGCAGGTGCTGCCCGCCCGGCTATAAAAGCAGCGGTTAGCGGTGCAGGCAAGTTACCTAATAAACTGGTAACTGTATTTGCCGGTGTAGATAAAGAAGCGGTTAATAAAGCCCGCGAGTATACGTTGCCTTATCCTCCCTCTTCGCCATCAATGGCTTTATTTAAAGATGGTAAACTGGTACACTTTGTAGAGCGCCACCAAATAGAAGGTAATAACGCCCAAACTATTTCTGAGCATTTGCAAAAAGTATTCGATCATTTCTGCTAAGGTTTAATTAGCGGTATTATACAAACTGCTTAGGGCGACGTTATGGTCGCCTTAAGCAGTTTTTTCGTTTTAGGTAAGCCTGTTTAAATTTCGCAAGCTCTCTATTGCTCATATTTTTTATTTTCATTTATTAGAGACTGGTTTGATTTATCTGAATAAATTTTCTAATGCGCTTTGCCCTTCTGCTGGTTTTTAATTTACTGGTAACTTTTATTTACGCTTTTACTATACACGGTACCGTGTATGGCACGAACCGCGAAAAGCTTGCATACGCTAATATTTATGTAAAAGGAACCAGCAATGGCACATCGGCAAACGGATTGGGCCAATACCAATTTGATTTACCGGCCGGTAATTACGAATTAGTATTTCAGCACCTTGGGTTTAAGCAGCATATTGAAACCTTAAATTTGAAAGCCGATATTCAAATTGATGTTACGTTGGAGCAACTTCAGTTTGAAATACGCGAAGCTGTTATTAATGGAAATGAGGACCCCGCCCTTGCAGTTATACGCAAAGCCATAGCCAAACGTAAGTACTTTTTAAACGTAGTAGAAAGTTATAGTTGCGATGCCTACGTAAAAGGCATGCAGCGCATATTGGAAGCTCCCGACCGGATATTAGGGCAAAAAATTAATACCACCGGCTTGCTTACCGGGCCTAAAAATTCGGGGATACTTTATTTGAGCGAATCGCAATCGAAGCTGTATTATAAAAAGCCAAATAAGTTTCGCGAGGTTATCTATTCATCTAAGGTAAGCGGCAAGGCAAACGGGTTTACATTCAACTCGGCTCAAAACTTTTATTTTAATTTTTACGAGCGCAACATCACCATTCCTTTTATTGCACAGCGGCCCTTTATTTCGCCTTTGGCCGAAAACGCTTTTTTTTATTATAACTACCGTATGCTAGGCGCTTATAAGGAAGGAGAGTACCTTGTAAACAAAATTTTGGTTACCCCCAAGCGTAAAGCAGACCCTTGTTTTAACGGCGTACTTAGTATTGTAGAAGATAATTGGAACATACACTCGCTGGAATTATACCTTACCAAAATTAACGGTATACAGTATATAGATACGCTTAAGGTAACGCAATATTTTGTACCTGTGCAAAACGACCTTTGGTTGCCAACCCAGCAACGGTACGATGCTAACGGCGGTGTGTTGGGTATTAAGGGCGATGGTTATTACCTGGGCATTTTTAAAAATTATAAGGTAAACGATATACTGGGTATGCTACCGGCAACGCCTGTTATAAAAGTAGATTCGGCCAAATCGCCGCAAAAGTTTGCGAAGTTGAAAAAGAAGGAAGAGCAAAAAGCGGAAAAGAAAATTTTTAGTGCAGAGGTTTTGAAGGTGGAAGAAGTGGCGAATAAAAGAGATTCGCTTTACTGGGATAGTATACGGCCTATACCTTTAACTGAATTGGAAATTAATGATTACCATATTAAAGATAGTATACAGGTAATACGCGACTCTAAAGAGTTTAGAGACTCTACAGATAAGAATGTAAACAAAGGTAGTATAGCCTCTATACTTACCGGCTATACCTTCCGTAAACAATATAAGCGGATACAGATAGATTTTCCTTCGCTTATTAACCTGGTAAACTATAATACAGTAGAAGGGGCTAACCTGCAAATGAAATTTGCCATTAGAAAGGAATGGAAAGATAAAGGTATGCGGTTGTCGTTTGAGCCAGTTTTCAGATTCGGTATCTCGAACCTGCATTTTAATAGTATGGCTACTTTAAATTTGCGCACCAGCCAAATACATGAGGAGTACGTTACTATAAGCGGAGGTAAATTTGTAAGCCAGTTTAACGAAGCCCAGCCGCAACTGGAATTTGGTAATACCTGGCAGAGCCTGATTTTTAAAAACAACTTTCTGAAGTTGTTTGAGCAATATTTTGTAAAGGTGGCCTACGCGCGCGAAATTTACAATGGCATTGATGGTTCCATAGCGCTTAACTATGCGCAGCGCATGCCGCTGGAGAATACAAACCACTTCTCATTTTTTAAGAGTGTAAAAAGGGATTATACACGGAACGGGATGGATTTACCCGAAACAAACTCAACCAACTATAACATAAGCCGGCACAATAGTTTTAGGGTTGATTTGAAACTTCATTTTGTTTTTGGGCAGAAATATATTTCGCGGCCCGATTCGCGTTTTCGCACGGGCTCTAAATACCCCGAGTTGTTGATTATTTATAAAAAATCAATTCCAATAAAGGGGGTAAGCGATTTGAATTTTGACTTTTTAGAGGGGCAACTGGAAGGTAATATACCTATGAAGTTGTTTGGCACCATGCACTACCGCTTTGGTGGTGGTGGGTTCCCTAATCATAAGCGGGTTGAGTATGTTGACTACAAGCATTTTTACGGTAACTTTTTTACCCAGGGCGGCACCGATTTATTAGGGTTTTACCTGGTGCGTTACTATAAATATAGTACCAACCTGTGGTTTGCCGAGGGGCACATAGAGCATCACTTTGGTGGTTTTCTGTTTAATAAAATACCGGGTATACGCACTCTTAAATTAGATGAGGTGGTAGGTTTTCATGTGCTTTATACGCCTGCCCGCAAACAATATTTACAGTTTAATGTGGGCTTTGCCAATATACTTAAAGTACTACGGGTTGATTTTGTAGCCGGATTTGGTGCGCAAAAGCGCGAGCAATATTTTGGCGCCCGTATGGCCCTTGCTATCACCGTGTTTAAGTAGTAATAATCTCCAGCGTTTGCTCAATCATTTTTTCTACAACTATAGCAGGGTTGGCACTAAAGGTTTGCTTAATCCGGTTGGCCAATATTGCGTTTACCGACAGGCAATTATGCCCCAATAGCTTGCCAAGGCCATATATACCGGCAGTTTCCATCTCTAGGTTAGTTATGCGAAAATGCTTGTGGCGGAATTTATTTACAAGGTCAATAAAATTTAAAAATTCGGGCTGTAACCTAAGCCTGCGACCCTGCGGGGCGTAAAAGCCATTAGCAGTTATAGTTGTGCCTTTTGGGTAGATTGATTCGAATTTTTGAATCAGTTTTTCGCCACCGGTGGCGATATAGGGCGAAACCTGTTTTATGTGCGGCTTTATATAGTTAGTAAAGGCCTCAAGATAAACCGTTTCCTGTATGGTGTTTTCGTGTACGTAAAAATTTAACAGGCCATCCATTCCAATGCCGATTTCGGAAATAAGGATAGTATCAATATCAATTTCTTCGTTTACCGAGCCCGAGGTGCCCACACGGATAATATCTAACTGGGTTAAAACATCCTTTACCTGCCGGGTTTTAAAGTCGATATTGACAAGTGCATCTAATTCATTAAAAACAATATCAATGTTATCGGTGCCGATGCCTGTACTTATTACACTAAGGCGCTTATTATTAAGGTAACCGGTGTGCGTTACAAATTCGCGGTGTTGTACCTTGTGCTGTATGCTATCAAAATATTTACTTACCGTTTCCACTCTGTCCGGGTCGCCAACGGTTATAATTGTTTCTGCAAGCTCGTGCGGTTTTAACTCAAGGTGGTACACGCTTCCATCTGCATTTATTATCAGTTCCGATTCAGCTACACGTTCTTTCATATTAGTTTGCTTTAACCCACTTATAGGTTTTCGCTGTTCCGTTCATTTGAACCGATACCAGGTATATACCCGAAGGCAAATTGGTGTTTTCGTAATTAAACACGGGCTGATTTTCGTCAACCTGCATTATTTGCCGGCCAGTTAAGTCAATTAACTGCAGTTTAAATTTTGTACCAGTGGTATTTATAAATGAAAAAGAGGTTACATCTGAAAAAAATCTAAAGCCTGTGTTTTCGGTTTCGTTTATACCTACGGTGCAGTTAATAATTGGGTTACTGGGCTGCATACCATGGGCAAAAAGGCAGCTGTAAATAGGGCACGCATACTTGCCATTTGTAAGTAAGGTATCGGCATACATTAATAAGCGCCCGGCATCCAGGAAAGAGATATTTGATTCGTAAGAGTAATGTGCTTGTAGTATTAAGCTATCGGTTGCATTGCGGCCTATAATGCTGTTAAGCGAAAATAAAGCGGCGCTCCAAATTTGCGCATTGCGGTATTTACTGCCGGTTATATCAGCCGGGTATTGCCCGTTTGAGTCCATTACACGGCCGGCCCAAAAACCGTTGTGCCCATCCCAGTTAAACACCCAATTATCCTGGTAACCTGATAAACTACGGGAATAAGAGGCGGCCAGGTAATCGCCAAAGGCTTCGTCCAGCGATTCGCGCTCTGTGCCATTGTTGGTGCCCGGCGCAGCCGTGGCTGAAACAAAATGGCCATATTCGTGTACGCAAACATCTGCATCTTCGGCATCATCAACCCCTCCGGTACCCAAAAATATTTTGTTGCTGCCGGGCGAAGGCAAAAAGTAAGAGTTGTCTTCGTTACTTGCGTGTGTATCTACCTCTACCAAAGAGTCGGCACTGTTAAATCCCAGTTGGTGAACGTGGTTTTGAATTGCGCTGATATGATAAAAAGCATTTACATCTTCAAAACCTTCCTGTGCCCTGTTATAATAAAATTGACCGTTTGTGGATGTTACCGGCTGAATGTTGGGAGCGCTGAATTCGCTTATTTTTAAAAAGGCACTTTCGAGCAAAAACACGCTGTCGTTAAACGTGGCATTAAAACTTACGGTTTGCATCTGGGCATCCAGCGAGGCGTTGGTCTGATCATTATCATCTACATACGGAAGCCTGTAGCTACGTTGAGCTGTAGTTAGAGGGTCCGGGTTAAATACTTTGCCGGTAACTAATGAGTCTATATTGGCATAGGCTTTTAAATCATGCTCGTAAATTACCTCGCCCTGCGCTATTAATAATTCGCGCCCATCATCAGTAACTCTGCGCTCGCATAATACCGGTATGTTTTTTTGTTTGTTTATGGCAATAATGGTGTTAGGGCCGGCTCCGGATGTAGCAAGTTTCCATTCGGAGGTGTTTTCGCTGTTATCAAAAATGGCAAAAATGGTATTGCGGCGGTCTATGTTTACTTTAATTTCGGATTGGTAGATGGCCACCCCGTTAAACGTTTGAGTAAATGAGTAATGGAAGCCACCGGGGCTTTGGTTTATATACTTTAGTTTCAATCCGGTTCGGTAATCAGAGAAGTTGGTGAAATTCTTTTTTAAGTAGTTAGTAACAGTTTCTTCATTAAGCTTTCCTTCAAGTAATATCTTATTGAAATAAGAGCGGCATGTTTCAGATTTGTAGGGTAAGGGCGAATCGCCTTCATAGGTTTTTTGACCAAATGAAAGCAGGGAAATAAGCAGCAAAAACGGCAGCAAGAATTTACTCATTAGTTATAAAAATACAGAATTAGATAATACCGGTTTTGGTTAAAAGGAAACAGAAAGCATAATTAACACAATAGATAATACGGCAAAAGCCAGCCCTATGGTGTTTATTTTGGTTATTTTTTCTTTAAAAATGGCAACACCGGCAAGTGTAGCTACCAGCACCGTACCTAAATTGCTTAGCGGAAAAACTACTGCGCTGCCCCAGGTAATGGTGGCCAATGCTTTTAACAGAAACAAAAACGAGAAGTAATTTATAACGCCCAGAATAATGCCGCCCAACAGACTTTTACCATTAAAAGATGCCCGGCCTGTTACCAATTGATAAATGAACGCAGTAATGCCTGCTAAACCCGCTGCGATAAATAGAAACAACGAAAACTCTTCCATACCGCCGGTGGCCAGGTAGGTTTTATTGGCATATTGCGTAACACTGTCGCAGGCACCACTACCTAAAAAGACGATTAAAGGCAATACTGCAAATGAGGATTTATGCGTAACGCTTTTTTCTTCTTCTTTTAACGATGATAAAATAACCGCTACAAAAGCCGATAAGATGCCGGCCAGTTTTAGCCAGTTAAATGGTTCGCCATAAAAAGTAAAGGCCATTAATACCGGAAACACCAACCCCAGTTTCATAGCCACCGAAGCGGTAGATACGCCATACCTAACGGTAGCGCGGCTGGTTAAATTAAAAACCAGTATAAACATGCTGCCCAACGCGAGCGACAATGGTAACCAACTTGCAGATAATACTGCGCCCGATGTTACCTGCGATTTATCGGGCAAAAAAGCAAAGGCGCAGATAGTTGCCGATATATAGTTGTAAACTATGGCCTGGAAAACCGGTATGTTTTTAAGCGCAAATATTTTGAAGGTAAATATTAAGCCGGCTGTAAATGCAATAGAAAGAAATAAAAAAATCATGCAATGAGTGGGTTGTATGTACGCAAAATATCACTTTCTATTTCAGTTTGGGCCACAAGTTGTGCGTTTAATTGAGGGGCTGGTTTGCCTGTCTGCAGAAGGTGAGGGCTGGTAAAAACACGGGCTTCATCCCAAAGGTGTTCATCTATAAAGTGCCTAAGTGTTTCTGCTCCGCCCTCAACTGTAAGCGATTGTATGTTGGCTTTATATAGGGTATCTAAAATTTGGTAAAGAAGGTTTTGACTAAAATCTAACTTAATAAACTGGTTGGCACCTTCGGTGGCCGATTTTATTTGATTGAAAATAAAGGTGGTCGACCGCCCATTAAAAATCTTTCTATCTGCCGGTAAATCAAGGTTGCGGTCTATAACAACTCTAAGTGGATTATTTCCGGGCCATAGCCTTGCAGTAAGTTCGCAATCATCTACAGCAACCGTATTTTTGCCAACTAAAATGGCCTGTTCTTCGGTCCGCCATTTGTGCATCAGTTTTTTCGATTCAGTATTGGTAAACCAAAATTGCTTTGGTTCATTTAACCCCATAAAACCATCGGCGCTTTGGGCCCATTTTAAAGTAATAAAGGGCCTGTGTTTGGTATGGAACGTAATAAACTTACGGTTTAAATAATCGGCCTGCTGTTGTAATATACCCTGGGTTACAGCTACGCCGGCGGCCTTTAACCTTGCAATGCCGTTACCGGCCACCAGTGGATTTGGATCGAGCCCTGCAATAACAACGGCCGGTATTTTTTTTTGCAATATCAAATCGGCGCAGGGAGGTGTTTTGCCAAAGTGCGAACAGGGCTCCAGGCTAACATACAAAGTAGAATTTGGTAGCAGATCCTTATTAACCACCGAATTAATGGCGTTTACCTCGGCATGTGGCCCGCCATATTTTTGATGGTAGCCTTCGCCTATAATTTTATTGTTGTGTACAATAACGCAGCCCACCATGGGGTTTGGGGCTACAAGGCCTGCGCCTTTAATTGCAAGGTCTAAACACCGCTGCATGTAAACTTCATCTGCACTCATAGTTTTACTACCATTCAAATTTTATCACTTGTTTAATATCGGGGTGCAGCGATTTGGCTACCGGGCAGTTGCGGGCTGCATTTTCGAAAATCGTTTTTTCTTTTTCGCTAAAATTTTTTTTCGCAAACTTTAATGTTACCTGTATCTCGGTAATGCGTCTTGGCTCGGTGCCCATTATTTTGGTTATTTCTGCCTCGGTGCCGGTTAAATCGAGATTTAGGTCACGGGCTTTTATACCCATAATGGTCATCATGCAGCTGCCCAGCGAAGTGGCGGCTAAGTCGGTTGGAGAAAATGCCTGTGCAAGCCCATTATTATCTAATGGAGCATCGGTTAAAACTTCGGTGCCCGAATAAATATGAGTCATTCGAGTACGAAGGTTGCCCTGGTATAAAATTTTAGCGGTCATGTTAATTGTTTTGGCCGGTACAAACTTAAACCAAAACAAATTCGTTTATAGTTTGTAATATTGAAGTGTGATAGCAAAAAGCCGGCTTTTATTTTTTATAACTATTTTCTGCTCGTGCTCCCTGTTCGCACAACGTGCAAACAAGGTGGTTGATATGCGCGATTACCAATATAAACACGAAGCTTCGGGCGGTGTTCGCATACAAACCAACGGGTTTTCGATTTTTGCTGAGTACGGCTGGATTAGAGACATAAAGCGTACCCGCTTATTGCAGTTAGAGTATTCTTACTATATAGACTATAGGCAGAAAAAGCAAAAATCGCCATTAAGTGGCGGGCGCGACTATGTGTTTGGGCTGCAAAACAGATTTCATGTTATAAGGGTGGCGTATGGTTTTAAACGCACCATTGCCGATAAAGCAGATAGGAACGGAGTACGATTATCGGGCGTTTTTTTTGGAGGTATCTCGCTAGGCTTGCTTAAGCCTTATTACCTGAATATAGTGCAGGGTGGCGATAGCCTTGCCCCCCAGGTAGTGCCCGAACGATACTCTGATGCAACGGCATCGAGGTTTTTAAACAGGAATGTAATTTTAGAGGCTGCTCCTATTCGTTACGGTCTTAACCAAATGCAACCTGTGCCTGGCGCCCACCTTAAAGCCGGGCTTGATTTTGACTGGGGAGTAAAAGATGAGTTTGTAAAAGCTTTAGAAGCAGGGGTAATGCTGGATTTTTATTATAAACGACTTCCTATAATGGTAAACAACCATAACAGGTTTTACCAGGCCTCGTTTTACATTTCCTTTCAGTTTGGGAAACGCTGGTAGCCGTTTTAATGGCTTAAAACACATTTTACGAACTTTCCTTGTCGTCGATTGTTGAAAAATGACAATGCTATGACAATTGGAATAGCGATAGTTTTCAATTTCTGTAATATATTTGTGTGTTTAATAAAATGTTAATTTTTATAAGAAAAACCATGAAAAAACAAGCGTTACTCTTTTTATCTATTGGATCGGTTATAGCATGCTCTGCCTTTCTATGGCTACAACAGCCGAGAATGGGAACTTTTCGTTTAGAAAATAAGAAGGAAGATGAAGGTAAAGAGGCCATGCTTGCCAAACAAGCTATGGAGAGAAGAATGGAAAAGCTACAGGATGAAAATGGCGAATTCCATGCTTCGTATTACTATAATGCACTAAAACAGGCCGATAGGGCTAAGCAACTGGGTAGCCGTTCGGCCCTTGGCTTAAACTGGGAAGAATTAGGCCCGGATGATGTAGGTGGCAGAACAAGAGCCGTGCTAATAGATAAGCGCGATGCCACACACAAAACCGTATATGCCGGCGGTGTAGGCGGCGGGTTATGGAAATCGACCGATGGATCTAACACCTGGTCTAAGGTTTCGGGCTGGAATCAGTGGGTGGGTGTTTCGTGCATTGCCCAGGGGCCGGGTCCCGATTACACAATTTTTGTAGGAACGGGAGAAGGTCTTGCAAATGTGGGCGCTACTTCGTTCAATTCGGGCAACGTAGGTAACGGTATATATAAGTTGGTAAACGATGTTCCAACTTTAATAACCCCGGATGCTTATGTTTCTAATTCAATAAACAATACCGATGCATGGTCTGCGGTTAACCGTATAGCGGTAAACCCTTTAGATGCCAATGTAATTATAGCAGCTACCCAACGTGGTTTATACCAAACAAATGATGGTGGTACCAGCTGGAACCCAATTACTATTACAGGTATTGGTGCCGGTAGTTCAGCAGCAGATGTTAAGTGGTCTAAGGACGGGGTAAATATTTTTGCAGCGGTAGGTGGTAATAACAAGTTGGTACAATCGCCCAATGGTGGTTTTACCTGGACCCGTATAACCAGCACAACTAACCCGGGCTTTCCAACGCAGCAAGGCAGAATCGAAATTGCCATTGCACCAAGTAACTCAAACATAGTTTACATTTCGGTAGCTACAGCCAGTGGCCAAACTTACGGTGTTTACAGGACCGAAAACGCCGGAGATGCGGTTAGTACCTGGGCTTCGATAGGAAATAAAGGGCCGTTGTTTGATCCGTTTGGAGAAAATGCACAAGGATGGTACGATAACGTAATAGCGGTTTCACCGGCAAACCCGAACCGCGTTTATCTTGGTGGTGTAGATTTCTTTACCTGGAGCGACCAATCGGGCTGGAAACTTGCTGATGCTGGTCTTGGTGGCGGTAACGCTAACCCGAACTATATACACCCCGATAAACATGCCATTACCATTTGTGATGATGATGCCAACCTAATGTATGTGGGCTGCGATGGTGGCGTTTACAAATCTACCAATGCATTGTCTTCTTTCCCTTATCCTAACTACACTGTTAAGAACCGCGGATATAATGTAACTCAAAACTACTCAGTAGCTGCTTCGCCAAGCGGAGAGGTAATGGGAGGAGCGCAGGATAATGGAACTAACTATATTAACTTTACCGGCAATACCAGAATGTCGTCTGACCAGGTGCTTGGAGGTGATGGTACTTATGCAGAGATGTCTCACATTAATCCTCGTATTTTCTTTGCAGGTATATACTTCGGTCAAAATTATCGCTCGGCTAACAAAGGCAGTTCTTTCGATAATTTTTATGATGTAAAGGTAGACCCACAAGGATGGGGCGAGCCTTCGGGCTGTGGTGGCCAGCAAAATGCCAACGCACCTTTTATTTCACCGTTTTGGTTGGCTGAAACAAAATCAGCAACTACCGGTGTAAAAACAGTTCCGTTTAAAGCCGATCGTAATTATACTGCGGGCGAAACCATCTCGGTAAAAAGCGCAACCGGAGATTATCCTTTTACTTACACTTTAACCGCCGACTTAAATGCACAGGACACGTTATTTGTAAAAGACCCTGTTCGTTCTCGTTTTATGCTTTCATCAAGCTGCGGTATATGGGTAACTTCAGATGCTCTTAACCTGGCTGCCATACCTAAATGGTATCGTTTAATGACGACCATGAGCGGTGTGCCTTACTCGGTAAGCAGTTCGAAAGATGGAGATGTATTATATGTAGGAACAAGTTCGGGCCGCGTTTACCGTTGCCCTAATTTTAACGTGCGTTGCGATACAACCAGCTATCCAACAGGAACCGGTAATGGTGTAATTTATAAATCTACCAGCCAGTTCACTAACAAGGTAGTTTCGGCTAAAGCTATTGAAGGTATTTCGGTAGATCCTAATAACAGCGACCACGTTGTAGCTGTTAGTTCAGGATTTACTACTGCCGGAACAGCCCACGTTTTTGAAACTACCGATGGTGGTAATACCTGGACCCCGCTTACAAATGGCTTGCCTAACATGCCTGTTTATGATGTGGTGGTGCATGATGCCAACACTATAATTATAGCTTCGGAACTTGGTATTTGGAGCTGGGATGGCACTACCTGGAATGAAGAAAACAACAACATACCACGTATGCCGGTTTACCGTTTAATTGAAAAACCTTTATACTCAGATAACTGCTCTGTACTTTACGCCGGAACTCACGGCCGTGGTATGTGGCGTTGTGCAACATTTGCCGAAAACGGTGGATGCCGAACCACTACCAGCATTAATGATGCTAAAAGCCCTGAGATTTCAAACATTAGTATTTACCCTAACCCGGTATCATCAACAGCACGTGTAACGGTAGTTTTAGATAACCACCAGGATGTTACTTTGCGTGTGTTTGATATGCAAGGCAAACTTTATAAAGAAGTTACACAACGCAATACTGTTGATGGCGAGAACCAGTTTGATATAGATGCCTCTGGTTTAAGCAACGGAACATATATAGTTGCAGCAACGGTAGGAAACTTAAGAACTCAAAGCAAGCTATTTATAGTATCTAAGTAATAAATATCTGGTAACGGATAGGAAAGCGTCCCGCAATATTGCGGGACGCTTTTTTTATGTGGTAAATACCTGCGCGTAGTTTTTTATGCGCTGTATCATAGAGGTTAGTCCGTTAGAGCGTTGTGAGGAGAGATGTGCCCTAAGATTAATTTTATCGATAAACCCCAGTTGCGCACTTAGAATGTCGGAAGGTTTTTGCCCTGATAAAACGCGTACTAATAAGGCCACTATACCTTTGGTAATAGCTGTGTTAGAGTCGGCTTCGAAAAAAAGAAGACCATCTTTTTCGTAGGCATGCAGCCATACTTTGCTTTGGCAACCCTTTACTAAAAAGTCGTCGGTTTGATATTTGGCCTCAAGTGCCGGTAGTTTTTTGCCCAGGTCAATAATGTATTCGTACTTGTCCATCTGGTCGTCGAAAAGTTCGAACTCTTCAACAATCTCAGCTTCAATTTCGGCAATAGACTTTTGCATTTTAAAGGTATTTAGCTACAGTTTAATTGCAAACTAAGCTAAACTAACTTAGAAGCTAATAAGCTTTATCCAGAAATTTATTTCCGGCTCTTTCCGGCTGCACCTGCGGCAGGTTTTCTTGCCGTAAATATTCGATTACGGATGCAAAAACCTTTCCTGGTTCGCTCGAAAATAGCTCATAAATAGTCTTACAATATAAACCTCATTAGCTTCTGAGAACAGAAACAGATTTTTGCAATGCTTTAATAAAAGCATCTACTTCATCTTTGGTATTATAAAAGGCGAAAGATGCACGGCAGGTACCTTCAATATTAAACCTTTCCATAGCCGGCTGGCAGCAATGGTGGCCGGTGCGTATGGCAATTCCCTGCTGGTTTAGTAAAACGCCCAAATCGTAGGCATGTATATTCTGCACCACAAAAGATAAGACAGAGGCTTTGTTTTTAGCAGTACCTACCAACTTAACGCCCTCTACGGTTCGAATTTTTTCGGTAGCGTAGGCGAGCAACTCATCTTCGTAGGCCGAAATATTATCTAAGCCAAGCTCATTTATGTATTCCAGGGCAGCGCCTAAAGATATACCGCCCTCGATATGCGGTGTGCCTGCCTCAAATTTGTAAGGTAAATCGTTGTAGGTAGTTCCTTTAAACGAAACTGTCTTTATCATTTCGCCACCACCCATGTAAGGGTTCATAGCCTCCAGCAATTTTTCTTTGCCATATAATATACCAATGCCGGTACCGGCAAATACCTTGTGGCCGCTAAAGCCTAAAAAATCGCAGCCTAAATCCTTTACATCTACTTTTTTATGTGGCAGGGCCTGCGCACCATCAATAAAAACAACTGCGCCTACTTTATGCGCCTCGCGTATTATATCTTTTACCGGATGGATGGTGCCTAAAGCATTAGAGATATAAGCCACCGAAACAATCTTAGTTCTTTCTGAAAGCAGTTTTAAGTAGTCTTCAAAAATAAGTTCGCCGGCATCGTTTAAGGGAATAACCTTTAGTGTTGCACCTTTCTCTTCGCAAAGCATTTGCCACGGCACTATATTGCTGTGGTGCTCTAACTCGCTTACAATAATTTCGTCGCCGGCTTTAATAAACTTACGGCCATAAGCAGTAGCTACCAGGTTAACAGCCTCGGTAGTGCCACGTACAAAATTTATTTCGCGCTCGCTTGCATTAATGTGTTTAGCTACCGTTTGGCGGGCTGCCTCATACTTTTCTGTTGCTAATTGCGCTAAGTGGTGTGCGCCACGGTGAATGTTGCTATTGTAATGTTCGTAGTAATTAGTAATAGCATTGATTACCGCTAAAGGCTTTTGCGAGGTTGCGGCGTTATCAAAGTATATAAGCGGTTTGCCGTTTACCTGTTGATTGAGTATAGGGAACTGCGAACGAATTTCACTTAAATCAAAAGGCATTGTAACGGCTGATGTTTTCATTTTAAAAATTCACTTTTAACTCGTCCTTCAGTTTATCGCATAAAAACTGGCGGATAGGTTTGCTGCGGATATGGTCGAGCACCTCGTGCGCAAAGGCATAGGTTAAAATTTGAGTGGCCTCTTGTTTGGCAATACCCCGGGCGCGTAGATAAAAGAGAGCATTGTCATCTAACTGCCCAACAGCTGCGCCGTGGCTGCACTTAACATCATCGGCAAATATTTCAAGCTGCGGTTTTGAGTTTATGCTGGCATCGTTAGATAGCAATAGAGCTTTGCTCGACTGAAAAGCATTTGTTTTCTGTGCATCGGGCTTTACAAAAATTTTGCCATTGAACACGCCGGTCGATTCATCGTTCAAAACCCCTTTATAAAGTTGGTTGCTGGTGCAATTGGGCGCTACATGGTCAACCAGAATATGATTATCAATCAGCGCATTCTCTTTGCCAAAATATAAACCGTTTAAATCGGCATGTGCATTTTGACCAACCAAACGTGCTGTAACGTTGTTGCGTATTAAGGCATTGCCCGTGCCGGTATTTGGCGAGGCAAAAGTAATGGTGCCTACGCTTATTTTACCATCGCGCTGCACCTGCGATTCAAGGGTATGTACGCATATAGCATTGCTAACCTCTAACTGTAGTTTTACCATATCTACAGTTGAGTTTTGGCCCACGTACACCTCTGATACATGATTGTACTGCACTGAAATGTTGCTGGCGTTGCGAAAATCTTCAGCTATTTGTATCGATGCGCCATCTTCTACAATTACCAGGCTACGCGTTTGTGTAAAGGCGTTTGCATCGGAGGCTGTAAAGAAATATTGAATGTAGATAGGTTCGTGTACCTGCACGTTCCTTTGTACGTGTATAAAGGCCCCATCGTTTACAAAAGCAGTGTTAAGTGCAGCAAAGTGCTCTTCGCTTAAGTTTACAAGTTTGCCCAAATGCTTTTCGAGCAAAGTGCTGTTGGCTGCGTGTGCATCGCGCAGGTTGCTAACTGTAACTCCTTTTAAATCCGGAACAATACTTAGTTCGGGATGAAAAATGCCGTTCAAGAAAATAATACGGAACGAGTAGGGAGGGAGGCTGGCAATGTAATTTTTTACCACTGCACTCACCTGCGATTCTACCGGCGTTAAAACAAACTCCTTACTAAGCTTGGTTTTAATGTTGGTGTATTTCCATTCTTCGTGCTTAGTAGTTGGTATACCTAATTGCTCAAAAGCGGCTAATGCCTTTTTGCGCAATTCGAATGCCGGAAGGTTGCCGGTTTCTTTTTCCAGCAAAGCAAATTCACTCTGTATGTTTTCTGCAAAATCCATTTTTCTCGCTTATACTGTTTCTGCCAATTCTTCTTTAATCCAATCGTAGCCCTGCTCTTCCAATTTAAGGGCAAGTTCTTTACCGCCGCTTTTCACTATTTTGCCATTATACATTACGTGTACAAAATCGGGCACTATGTAGTTAAGCAGGCGCTGGTAGTGGGTAATTAGCAAAAAGCTGCGTTTGGTATCGCGCAGTTTATTTACACCATTGGCTACTATGCGCAGGGCATCTATATCCAGGCCCGAGTCAGTTTCATCTAACAAGCATAGCGATGGTTCGAGCATAGCCATCTGAAAAATTTCATTACGCTTTTTTTCGCCACCACTAAAGCCTTCATTTATAGAACGGCTGCTGAACTCTTTATTCATTTCAACCAAGGCCATTTTTTCGCGCATTAGCTTTAAGAAGTCTTTTGCATCCATAGGGTCTAAACCCTGGTGTTTGCGCTTGGCATTAACTGCGGCCTTCATAAAGTTAGTGGTGCTTACACCGGGTATCTCTACGGGGTACTGAAAAGCCAAAAACACGCCTTCGCGGGCGCGCTCGTCGGCACTCATATCCAGCAGGTTTTTACCATTAAAGGTAACCTCGCCCGAAAGCACTTCGTAATCTTCTTTACCTGCAAGAGTAGACGCAAGGGTAGATTTACCGGTGCCGTTAGGCCCCATTATAGCATGTACTTCACCCTCTTTTATTTCGAGGTTAAAATCATTAAGAATCTTTTTTTCGCCTATTGCTACGTTTAGGTTTTTTATCGTCAGCATCGTTTATCTTCTTTTTACTTTTAGTTGTTGTTGGTTCGTTTGCGTAGGCGTCTCTTCTCAATTCTTCATAAACAGGCTTTAAAACCCGTTCGTAAACTGTTTTGGCTGTGCTTAAGTATTTAAACAGTTTAAATATCATAGTTAACCTACGCTACCTTCTAAAGATATACTTAATAATTTTTGCGCCTCTATCATAAACTCCATCGGCAGATTTTTAAATACCTCTTTGCAATAACCATTTATAATCATGCTCACGGCCTCTTCATTAGTTAAGCCGCGCTGGTTGCAATAAAACAAAAGGTCTTCGCCAATTTTGCTGGTAGTTGCTTCGTGCTCTACCTTACCGGTGCTGTTTTTAATTTCGAGGTAAGGGAAGGTATGTGCCCCGCATTTATCGCCAATCAGTAAGCTATCGCACTGCGAAAAGTTATAAGCGTTATCGGCCGTGCGATGTACCTGCACCTGGCCGCGGTAGCTGTTTTGGCTTTTGCCTGCGCTAATACCTTTTGATACAATACGGCTGCGGGTGTTTTTGCCAATATGTATCATTTTGGTACCGGTATCGGCCTGCTGGTAATTATTAGTAACGGCTACCGAGTAAAACTCGCCAATACTGTTATCGCCTTTTAAAATACAGCTTGGGTATTTCCAGGTAATGGCGCTACCGGTTTCAACCTGTGTCCAGCTAATTTTGCTGTTTACGCCTTTGCAAAGCCCGCGCTTGGTTACAAAGTTGTAAATACCGCCTTTACCTTCCTTATCGCCGGGGTACCAGTTCTGCACGGTGCTATACTTAATTTCAGCATTATCAAGCGTAATCAATTCTACCACTGCCGCGTGTAATTGGTTCTCATCGCGCATGGGGGCGGTGCAGCCTTCCAGATACGATACGTAACTGCCTTCCTCTGCAATTATTAGCGTGCGTTCAAACTGTCCGGTATTCTCGGCGTTAATTCTAAAGTAGGTGCTAAGTTCCATAGGGCAACGCACGCCTTTAGGTATAAACACAAAGCTGCCATCGCTAAATACCGCGCTGTTTAGTGCGGCATAATAGTTATCGCGCTGTGGCACTACACTTCCTAAATATTGCTTAACCAGGTCCGGATGCTCTCGCACGGCCTCGGAAATAGAGCAGAATATAATGCCCTTTTCTTTCAGCGATTCGCGGAAGGTGGTAATTACACTTTCGCTATCCATTACATAATCTACCGCCACACCGGCCAATAGCTTTTGCTCCTGGATGGGAATGCCCAGTTTTTCGTAAGTAGCCCTTATTTCGGGGTCCACATCTTCTAAACTGTTAATCTGTTTTTTCTTTTTGGTAGCTGCGTAGTAAATTATTTCCTGAAAATCGATTTTAGGAAAGTGAACATTTTGCCAGGTCGGCTCGGTCATTTTTAACCATGCCCGATAAGCTTTTAGCCTCCATTCCAGCATCCACTCCGGTTCATCTTTTTTAGCCGAAATAAATCGTACGGTATCTTCTGTTAAACCCTTGGCAGCAAATTCCTGCTCAATGTTTGTTACAAAGCCATACTTATAATCGTTGGCTACAACCTCGTCTATTATTTTATCATTATCTGCCATAAATCGGTGCAAATGTAATTGTTTTATACAAGTATTTAGATTCTATCTAAACAATTTATAAGAGCTATTGTTCGTCAATTCAGGCTTGTAAAACAAGGGTTTAATTGGGCTAGCTATTTTTTGCCTTTTCCCAAACGGTTTTCTTTATCCAGCAGTTCACTAAAGGTGTTATTCTTTAAGGTCGCCACGGTTTGCTCGCGTATTATGCGAAAAACCTCGCGTATAGGGCAAGTAACTTCGTCCAGGCATTCTTCGCAGCGCTCGTAATATTTGTGGGCTACACAAGGCACTAAGGCTATGGCCCCGTCAAACAGGCGCATAACATCGGCCATGTTAATTTCTGCTGCGCTCTTTAACAAATAGTATCCGCCACCCTTGCCCTTTTTGCTGCCCAGGTAACCGGCTTTGCGTAAATCGAGCAGAATAGCTTCGAGAAATTTTTTGGGAATTTTTTCTTCAGTCGAAATCTCTTCAATTAAAACCGGCTCTTTAGAGGGCTTTTTGGCCAGGTATATAAGCGCCTTTATGGCGTATTTCGATTTTTTGGTAATCATTCTGCCCAAATATAAGATTCTAAGAATTTTAATAGAAAAATATAAAGTCTATGTGTTTAGTAGGGTAATTTTATATTTGCAGAGCATTGCGGTGCTGGGCGGGGGATAGGTATGGCAAATTGAAAAGGTGGTGGCACTAAGCTTGCAGGCGACAATAGACCCGGTGGGGCTCTTAATATTCGATAGAGAATTACGATGAAGGGTAGCTTAAAATAGTATTGATCAGTTTAGGTATTTAATAGCAAATGGAAAAAGCAATTAATCTTCGTTTTATAGGGGCAGCCATAGTAGCACTCAAAATATTTTTGATAACGTTTATTGCTGTAAAGGTGTTTAACGGACATACTTTGGCAAGCATAGGGGTTTTATTTAATACCCAGTTTTTACTTTTTGTGCTGGCCGGCTTTGTGGCGCAAATGATAGATGGTGCCCTGGGCATGGCTTATGGCGTAAGTTGCAGTTCGCTTTTAATGGGCTTTGGCTTGCCACCGGCGGCCGCCTCGGCCAGTGTGCATACATCGGAAGTTTTTACCACAGGCGTTTCGGGCCTTTCGCACCTGTTTATGGGTAATATAGATAAGAAGCTATTTTTTAGAATAGTAATTACCGGTGTTTTAGGTGCTGTATTAGGCGCCTTCTTAATCTCTAAGGTTTTTGATGGTAAGGTAATTAAACCCTTTGTAGCGGCTTACCTGTTGGTGTTGGGCTTTGTTATTTTGCGCAAAGCTTTTCGTAAGGCCGATGATAAGCCTAAAGAAATAAAGCATGTGCCGGTAATAGGTTTTATAGGCGGCTTGCTGGATGCTATTGGCGGCGGCGGTTGGGGGCCCATTGTTACCTCTAATTTGATTCATAAAGGGCATAGCCCGCAAATGGCTATTGGCACGGTAAACACAGCCGAGTTTTTTGTTACGTTTTTTAGCACAGGCGTTTTTCTTTTATTTGCCCCCGTTCAATATTGGCAAGCCATATTGGGGTTAATTTTAGGAGGCGTTTTGGCAGCACCCCTTGGAGCTGTTTTAATTAAACGCATACCGGTTAAAACCATGATGATAATGGTAGGGGTATTAATTATACTTACCAGCCTTTATAATATCTGGAAATCGATTTATTGATGGCAGGCCCCAAAATTAATATAGCAATAATAGGCGGAGGAGCCAGCGGCACCATTACGGCCATACAGTTACTACGCAAGCTAAATGTAAAGGCAAAGGTTTATTTGATAGAAAAAAGAAAGGAAGGCATTTTTCGCGGTGCGGCCTACTCGGGTGTGTTGCCTTATGAACCACTGAATGTTACTGCTTCGCGCATGAGCATTTTTAACCACTTACCCGATGATTTTTACAACTGGCTTAAAGAAAACAAGCAATCTGTAGCTGAAGAAGAGATAACCAAAGATACGTTTGTATCGCGCCGTTGGTTTGGCGATTATATTAGCTACCATATTCAGCGCTTGGCATCTTTAGCCAAACTGGCACAACTGGAAGTAATAAATGCAACTGCAACCGATATTAACTTTGATGTAAAAACAAATAGCTATCAGCTGGCTCTGGATGATAGCCGCCTGTTGCAGGCCGATTACCTTGTTTTTGCTACCGGTAACGAATCGCCTTACGATATTCTGAAAAGTAACAGCGAAGGACTGGCTGAATGCTATACGCCCAACCCATGGACCCCCGGTGTGTTAGAAAAGATAGGCAGCACTGATGATGTGTTGATTATAGGCACCGGCTTAACCATGGTTGATTATGTGGTCAGTTTAAAAAAACGCGGACATACCGGCAAGGTGTATGCGCTTTCGCGTAATGGATATTTGCCGCTGCCACATACCAATACCCAGGATTTTGTGTTTGATTTATATGAAGAGCTAAAAGATATACGTCAGTTATTTTTAGAAGTAAAAAAGAGGTTTGTAACGGCAGAAGCTAAAGGCGTGGCCTGGCAAAATGTGTTGGATGCCATGCGCCCCCGCGTACCCCGTTTATGGAAAGGACTGGACGCTGATTCGAAAAAATATTTTTTAAGCCGGTTTAAAACCTTTTGGGAGATACACCGCCACCGTATGCCCGAAGCATCTTCAAAGGCGATAATTGAAATGGAGCAGAGCGGGCAGTTTGTATTGCTGGCAGGCAACATAGTGCAGGCGGTTAAAAGAGAGGATAGGATAGAGTTTAGCTATAAGCCACGACAAACGGCAGAGGTAAAAACATTACCGGTAGATTATATCATCAACTGCACCGGACCGCTTAGCGATTATTATAAATGCGGAAACGGGCTGATAATAAACCTGCTTAATAAAGGCTGGATGCAGCAGGATGATTTAAAAATTGGAATTAAAACTGGCGTGCGCGGAGAGGTAATACAACAGAACGGTGTTGTGTTGCAAAATGCTTTTTGCGTGGGGCCCCTGCGTAAGGCGATGGAGTGGGAGAGTACTGCCGTGCGCGAAATACGCACCCATGCCGAAAATGTAGCTTTCCATATAGCCGGTAAAACCGAGCACAACTACGAAATGGAAGTGGAGATTGGCCTATAATAGGGACTTTAGAAGTTTTTAAAACTTCTAAAGCATTGTATGGGCACAAAATTTTACTTCTTTGCGTTATTAGCAAACTAAACCTTTAGCCGTGCGCACCGTAGCCTTACTTATAGCCAGTAATATATTTATGACCTTTGCCTGGTATGGCAACCTTAAATTTAAAGATTTATCGCTTTGGAAGGCTATAGCTATTAGCTGGGGCATTGCCTTTTTTGAATACTGCCTGATGGTGCCCGCCAACCGGGGAGGCTACTTTGACGGAACCTTTACTGCCGCCCAATTAAAAATTACGCAAGAAGTGGTAACCCTGGTGGTTTTCGCTCTCTTCTCGGTTTTTTACCTTAAAGAGGGGATGAAGTGGAACTACGCCGTTAGCTTCTTTTTTGTGCTGTGTGCCGTATTTTTTGCCTTTAAAAAGTTTGATTGATAGCTAAAAACCTAAAACAAAAAAGGCGCTGTTAAGCGCCTTTTTTGTTTGTGTTGGATGTTGGTGTAGGTTATTCAGTAACAATGAATTTTTTGCTGTAAACAATGCCATCTATTGAAAGCTTGGCAAAGTAAATACCGGCCGAAAGTTTTTCGGTTTCGCCAATGTTTATTTCGTGCACACCATCTTCTTGTGTTTCGCTAAGCATTTCGGCTACCGTTTTACCGGTTACGTCCATAATGCTTGATTCTACTTTAGCTGTTTTTTCTAAAGTATAAACCAATTTACCATTTTGGTTCATTGGGTTAGGCATAACTTCGAAGTAAATGCCCTTTTTGTTGTTATCGTTAATAGCGGTAGCTGTGCGTAAAGGCTCTGATGTATACATGTAATACCACAATTGCATTTCGCCATTAGTTTGCGTGCTAAAGAACAATACGTTACCGGTGGTATTGTTGTAAGTAGCTTTAGAAACCAAACCGGCATTTTTGTTACCATGCTTACCAAACTTAACAGGTAGCAGGTCTGGCCAGTAGGCTATTGGAGGGTGCTGCCAGCTCCAGGCGCCAGGGGTAGTGCTGTTTTCGTAGTAGCTGTTGCCATAGGTTTGTACGCCGCCGCCATCATATACTTTAGCGCCCAGGTTGCCCAATGAATCGCGCAGGTAAAGATCGAAGCTTGTTCCCCACTCATGGGTGTGGCCCGAGGTCATCCATATATATTTCCATTCTTTCGCGCCTTTGTTCTCAGGGTCATCGTAAGTAATGTTTTGTACGCCGGTAGGTATTATTAAGCTTAAAGTTTGCTGCGAAAGTTGCGACTTCATTTCGATAGTGTTCACACTGCGCGGGCGGTAGTAAACGTTAAAGTAAAAATCGCAGGGTAAAACGAAGCTTGCGTTAAAGTTCTTGATGTGATAGTTCATATCAAGAACTGTTTTTTGATCCCAAAACAATCCTGTTCCCGTAGGCAAAGTCATGTTTGCATCGGTCTGCCATGAGGTAGTTAGTTGCTTATCGCCATCAAACGAAGTGGTTAACCCCTGTACTTTGGCCAGGTTATCTACGTTAGTTGCATTACCATTTTTAGCGGCAGTTGTATCCTGGTATTTAAACAGCAAAAAGTGGTGCGATTGCTGGTTCATAAAACCATCTATCTGGTGTACTTCGGGTAATACCGGAAAGTTAACTTCTTGTTGTTGGCAGTATTCCTGCTCAATTTCGCCGGTAATAGGCAAAAAGATTGGCCCCATACGTAGTTGAATACCTTCGCCTACAGCTGGCTTTGGTGGCTTAGGTAAAAAACGGTCGATTCCACTGGTTGCAAGTTCGTCGTAAAACTGGTTAACAAGTGTCCAGTTTGGTTGTGGTTCGCCGCTGCTGTAGTTTTGCTTGGCACCAAAGGTTATCCATTGGCGGATAAACTCAATTTCTTTTTTGCTTAACTGGTTGCCGTTAATATCTTTCATCAGGTCGCCTTCGTTGGCATCAAGCGCTAAGTCGGTATCAAAACCGGCACCCGCAATTTTACGCAGCAAAAAGCTGTAGTAAGGGTGTTGTTGCTTTACAAGTTTCTCGTTTTTAGCACGGGAGCTTGCGTTTTGCGCATCTTTGTTAAACAAGGCAGCGTGAACATCTACCGCATTGGTGTAATCAAAACGTAACGAGGCAGAGGCATCGACAGCAGTTGCGCTATGGCAGGTGCTGTTCTGGCATTTGGTGTTAAGCGTTGTATAAACGCGGGTAAAAGGTGTTTGCGCCTGTAGGGCAACAACAAAAAACAGCAGTAAACCAGTGAAGAAGTGTTTCATTTTTTTTGTTAGTTATTTTTTTGACGAACCCGTGATAAAAGTATCCTTCAAAAATAAAAAAAAATTATCCTAATTCCCTAATTGTTTTTATCTGTAATGTGTTAATAATTACGGGTGTAGCTTATGTGTTAAGCTCCAGAATAAATTTGATGGTATCTATGCCATCGGCATAATCTTCAAGGCCGGGGTTTTGTGTTTGCCCCAGGCCAACCACTGCAGGTATTTTCCAGTTTTCCGGTTGTTGGGCAGCTACGCACTGTATCATCGCTGTATTTTGCAGCAGCAGGGCTGTAAGTTCGGCCTCATTAGTATAAAATTCGTAGTTAAGAGTGGCTATGCTGGATGGTATGGAGGGGTTTTCTACCAACATTACAAACTCGTTGGCCAGATGGGGGGCGCGGTTAAGCATAAGTATGGTGCGGCTGTAATCGTAGTTGTTCATAAACTTATTGTGGGCATGCAGCCACTTATAGTTCTTTTCGAAGGGTGGAAAAAGCTGTGTAAGGTCGTAGCCCGCAGGTACGTATAGCTTGGAAACATTGCGGCAGCCAAAGCCAAAATACATAAACACGTCGTGCCCCAGTTGCTCCAGTTGCAGCAGGCTTTCATTGCCGGTAAGTATGGCCACCGAGTTGCGGTTTTTACGCAGTATTTTAGGATGGTTGCGGAAGTAATATTCAAAGTAGCGGTTGGTGTTGTTGCTGCCGGTAGCTATAACCGCATCAAAATTAGTGAGGGTTTCTACCACTTCAACCCGGCTGTTTAGTTCCGGGTCTATTTCTTTTAATTGACTAAGTATAAAAGGGAAAAGGGCATCATCTTTTGATGATAGCTTTATTTTGATTTTGGCGCCGGTTACATAGCAACACAAAAAATCGTGAAAGCCTACTAATGGTATGTTACCCGCAAATATCAGCCCGATGGTTTTGTTCACCTGTTTAAGCGGGTAGCCGGCTATCCACTCATTCAGTTTTTTTTCATCCAGCATATCACCCATAATGGCATTGATTGCTGCCCGCACAAACGGCTCTGTAAACCAGGGGTTACGGCGCTCGGCGGTGTATATTACTTGTTCTAAGTCGGCCGAAGCCTTTAAACGTTTTCCTAACTCAACCAGATTTTCAATAAGCTTCATTGTCTAAATTTAGATGCACGAAAATAGAATTGTTCGCTTTGTTGAAAAGAAATGATTGCAACGCACCTAATAAAGCGGTTGTTTAGCGTTAACTTATAAAGTATGAAAAAAAATATTGCTGTTATTACCGGTGGCCAGGCCAGTGAGTTGGGTATTTCGCTTAAAAGCGCCAGTGTGGTATGTAACCACTTAAACAAAAACAAATACAACGTGTTTAAGGTGGTTATAGAGGGCGATAAGTGGCTGGTAGAGCGCAACAACCCGGTTAATATTTACATTGATAAAAACGATTTTAGCTTTACTATAGAGGGGCATAAAATAACCTTTGATGCCGTGTTTATGGCTTTGCACGGCACGCCTGCCGAGGATGGAAAACTACAGGGCTACTTTGATATGCTAAATATACCTTACAATGCCTGCGGGGTGTTGCAGGCAGCACTTACCTTTGATAAGCTGCGCTGTAAAGAATACCTGGAGCCGCTTGGTGTAAGAACCCCTAAGGCTGAGTTGCTGTATAAAAACGGAAGCAGAACGCTGCGCAACCAGTTTAGTTACCCGGTGTTTGTAAAACCCAACAAAAATGGCAGCAGCTATGGAGCCAGCAAAGTAAACAGCGCCGATGGATTGCAGGCCGCCATTGATAATGCCTTTGAGTTTGATAATGAGATTTTGGTGGAGGAGTTTATAGCAGGCACCGAGGTTACCTGCGGGGTAATTACCATAGATGGTAAAATTGTAGCGCTGCCACTTACCGAAATACGCAGCAAAAGTGAGTTTTTCGATTATAAGGCAAAATACGAAGGTAATTCGCAGGAGGTAACACCGGCCGAGATTGATGAAGCACTGGCGCAAAAAATACGGCAGACTTCGGAGTTTATTTACAACAAGCTCGATTTTAAAGGCATGTGCCGGGTAGATTACATTATAAAAGATGGACAACATTACATGCTGGAGGTAAACAGCATACCGGGCCTTAGCGAAGAAAGCATAGTGCCACAGCAAGCCCGTGCCATGGGCATTTCGCTCGAAAGGCTTTTTGAAATATCCATTGAGGAATGCCTTAAAGCTACAGAAACAGCTGCCCTGGCATAAAAAATACACCTGATTATTCTCTTTTTTACGCTTTTGTAAAGCATTGAGTAGTAGTGGTGTCATGGTATCATTTCTTATATAGGGATGATACCATGATACCACTACTAAATGCAACCATTTTTAAGCGCAGTTTTTACAGTGCATATACATAGTGCCCTATAATTTTATAGCTAAACAGGCAATCGGCTAACACCTGTCCACCCCCTATATTATGCACTATTAAGTTTCTTTTACCATCGGCCGATTTTTGATTTACCACTATGCCAATATGCGTAATAGCGCCGCCTAAATTCCAGCACACAATATCACCGGGCTGATAATCGGCAGGATTAAGGGTATTGGGTTTTACCTTGCCATGTGTTTCGAAAAAGTGCATTAGGTTTGGCACCCGCCGGTGGTCAATATTCTTATCGGGTTGGGTAAGGCCCCACATGTTAGGATAGCTTTTAAAATGGCGGCTAATATCTTCATGCACCTGTTGTTGCAGGTCGATGCCCAGTTTGCGGTAGGCTCTTATAACCACATCGGTGCATACCCCTTTACCGGCAGGTACATCGCCATTAGGGTAACTTATAGTAAAATAGGCAGGATCGTAGCTAACCGGTTCAGTAGTAAGGGCTATAGCAGCAGTTGATAGTTTATTTGCTAAAGGCGGTTGCGCCGCTATTTGCAACGATAGAAAAAAGCTAATAAAAAAGGCTACGCATTGCCGGGTTTGCATAAAAGCTAAACGGTAACGACGGCTCTAATATTGTGCTTTATCAGGCCGTTACTTCAAACAGTTTTTTTAGCTCGGTGCTATCGTGCATTTTTAAGCGGCCGGCCAATACCAGGCGCAGTTCGCGGCGGGCAAGGGCGGTGCTATACATTGTTTTTTCGGCATCGGTTTCGGGCACCAGGGCTATCGATTTTTTGGGTTTGCCGTTGCTATCTAAAGCTACAAAAGTGTAGTAAGCCTCGTTGCATTTATAGCGTGTTTGTGAGGGCAGGTTTTCGGCCCAAACCTCAATGTGAGTTTCCATAGAGGTATTAAATACGCGGGTAACGCGGGCGGTAATAGTTACCACATCGCCTAACTTTATAGGGTTTTCGAACGATACATTATCTACCGATGCGGTTACTACCACAGCGTTACTGTGTTTGCCGGCAGCTATGGCCGAGGCTATATCCATCCAATGCAAAATTTTACCTCCGCGTAAATTGCCTAAAGCGTTTGTATCGTTAGGCAATACTATCTCCGTCATTATAATAGTCGACTCTTTGGGTGTTTTTCCTGTCATGTTTTTGCTGATTAATTATGTTATCTGTTTTTATCTGCTTTACTTATCCGGTGCCTGCCCCGGCTTTCCGTAATGATATTCGTATAGCGAAGGGGCTCGCCTTATTTTATCCAGCGTAACGGTAACCTTCATATTCTCCTGCGCTTCGGTATCGTTATCTGAGCTAAAAGGCATGCTGGTGCCTTTCAGCCTTTCCATGCTAATACCGTGGTCGTACAGGTATTTAATAATCTTCATGGCACGCATCATTTCAGGCCTAAGAGCTCCCATTTTTACCATATCCTTTTTCTGCTTCTCAAACGTGGGAATAGAATCTATAAACAACCGGATGCTATCATCTTTGGTTTTATTAAATTCTGTTTTATCGGCAAAGCCGTTTATCTGCACTATTATATCGGGATTAATAGTAGCCCATTGCAACAGGTTGCTGAGCATGGTTAAATTTTCGGGGCCTTCAAGGTCGGTTATATTTGGCTTATAGCGAAATACGTAATCTGCCACATTAGGGTCTAGTGTTGGCATCAGTGAATCTACCTTTAATTCGGCGCGGTCGGTTTCGTTTATTATTAAACCGGTTACATGCGGGCTTTGGTTAAGGTATTCAATTATAAACTTACGCATTCTTCTTTCGCCTACTAAAAACACGCTGTCCTTAAGTGTGCTAAAGTAAGTTTCATCATCATACACCCAGTATTTGGTAACCCAGGTACTAAACTCCTTTGAATTGCGTATGCCATTATACTCGCGTTCAAAATTAAGCATACCTACCTTCATCATGCTTTCGTTTAATATGGT
Organism: Chitinophagales bacterium; assembly: GCA_044228435.1. Lineage (GTDB taxonomy): Bacteria > Bacteroidota > Bacteroidia > Chitinophagales > LD1 > Bog-950. Next base: position 604,579 of record JBGAUW010000001.1, on the reverse strand, counting down.
TTGGTCTAAACGGCCCAACTCTGTTATTACAAAATTGTAGGTTTCAAACAAGTGCTGTTTATCGGGTTGAATGGTTAGTTTAAAAATACCGCTAAAGTTGCTGGCATCGTATTGGGCAATAAATTTTTTGCAGCCAAGTTTACGGGCTTTTATCTGTATAAAGTTGTTAGGGTCGTTAAGCATGGCGCTAAGCAAAAAACCGTAGTAACTCGATTTTACATTGCTGCGTGCCCCCGGAAACTGCCAGCTAATGACAAACTCAGGTTGCTCTACCGGGGCATCCACAACAAACTGCGTGGTATATACCATCGGTTTAAAGTCTATAATTTTACTAATCGTTTCAGGGTCGAAGGGGCTTTTACTTACTATTTTAAAAATTTCTGCCAGGTCGTTTTCAAATTGATTACTGTTAATATTACCTACCGCATTTACCAGGGTATTATTAGGCACATAATAGCGCATATAAAAGCGGAGTGCATGCTCTAAATCAATGTAGGGGTAAGCGCCTGATGTATCGCCAATAAGCAGTTGGCGGCTTGCATCTTTACGGTATAGCCGGTTAATCAATATGGTGTTAAACTCGGTTTTATAGTTTTTATGGCCTTCAGCAATTTCCTGTCTAACATCTTCAACCTTCTTTTTCAATTCGGCGGTGCCTATGGTTGCTAAAAAAACGGAATCGCGTATTAACTGAAGACAAGCGCGGTAATTGGAAGGCGCAGTAGTTAGTCTGAAAACGCTCAATTCGGTGGTAGTGTAAGCCTCTAATTCGGTGTTTTGAAAAGAAATACTGCCTTTGTTTTTGCGCAGGTAGCTGGCTACTTTATCGGCTAATAAATTTTGCAGAATATACGACATTCCTTTTACAGAGTCGTTTTCGTATACGGGGCCTATTTTAACATTAAACGTTAACTGCACATTGCCTGCTGTTGGTTGTGGTACCATTAGCGCATTTAGGCCGTTAAGCTGCTTAGCCAGGTAAGTGTTGTTATCAAATGTTTTTACCATTTGCGCCGTTTGGGCGTTGCTGCTGCAAAAAATAAGAAGAACTAAGGCAATTAAAGCGGGTTTACGCAGGTATGTCATTCGGCAAATTTTGGAAATACAATTCTTTCTTTCAAATTTGTTGGCATAAATACTCTTTTTCAATGAAGCACACATCCCTCTTTATCATTTTCGCTGCCATTATTTTAACCTGTTTCTCTTCATGCAGTAAATGCTATACCTGCGATTTTGGAAAAAATGATGTGCGCGAATACTGCTCGAAAGACTTTCCGGATAAGACCGAAGGACTTAAATTAACTATCGATGCTTACGAAGAGCAGGGATATAAGTGCACTCAAAAGTAAGCAGGTTTTAAGGCAGCTTGTTTAACACTATATCTTCTTTTTCATAGAAAAAGCTGAGGCTTTTATTCTTTTCAAAAAAGGCTTTCAGGTCCTCCGGGCGTTCAAACTTCTCATCAATATTCTCGGTTACCGATGATAGGGTTACTGCTTTTGCCCCTTCGGCAATAGTTATTTTGTAAAACATAAACTTAGGGGCCGTTTCGGCAGGGTTGTAAATGTTTAAAAACAAATCTTTACCTACACTGCTTAGGTAAGCGTTATATATTTTAACCTCACCCGAATCCTTCCGCTGGTCTATTTTGTAAGTAAAATCATCTATTTGATTAACGGTATAGCGTTCCTTCCCGCCGGTATCATCCCAATAGCCCAGCAGTGCGGTGTTAATTTTTATGGCAGGTTTATCAATAGGCACCCTACTCTCATAGGGGCAACCGCCCAATACTATTGCCAGTGAAAATAATACCAGTGCAGTTTTAAGTTTATTCATGCTCAATCAATTTGTTACAAACTTGGTATAAAGTTTAACAATAATCAAAATCGCCATAAAGCTAATTTATTTAGTATTGCAATTAGTATTTATGGAAAAGAATGATTTATATATAAAAGGGCGGGGTGGGCAATACAACCCGCCCAATCGCTTTTTAAAGAATAGCGATTTGCAGGTTTATGTAGATGATTTGCCAACCAATGAAGAGCGGGAGCAGCTATTAACCGAAAACCCCAGGACGAAGTATATAGATGTGTTTCCTAAAACTATTTTAAACAAGGTAGATAGCCCCGATTTAGGATTGATGTGGAGCATGAACCCTTACCAAGGGTGTGAGCATGGTTGTATTTATTGCTATGCCCGCGGCACACACGAGTATTGGGGCTACAGTGCGGGCGCCGATTTTGAGCAAAATATTTTGGTTAAGCGCAGCGCCCCCGAGTTATTAGAAAAGGAATTGCTGAACAAAAACAGAAAGGCAGAAGGGGTAATGCTTTCGGGCAACACTGATTGTTACCAGCCGGCAGAGCGTAAGTTAGGTATAACGCGAGAATTGTTGAAAGTGTTTTTGAAGTTTAGGCACCCGGTGGGTATTATTACCAAAAACAGCCTGGTAGAACGGGATATAGATGTGCTTAAAGAGTTGGCGGACCTTAGGCTGGTAGGTGTAACCCTAAGCCTTACTACGCTGGATGAAGAGTTGAAGCGAGTGATGGAACCCCGCACCTCATCGGCCCACAGTGTGCTGCGCACCATACGGAAACTAAGCGAGGCAGGCATACCGGTAAATGTAAATGTAGCACCGGTTGTACCGGCGCTGAACGATGAAGGTATTTTTGATGTGGTAAAAGCAGTGGCCGAAGCCGGTGCGCTTAGTGCCAGCATGATAGTAGTGCGCCTTAACGGGCATAACGGTAAACTGTTTGAAGATTGGGTGACCAAAAACTTTCCGGACCGGGCTAATAAAGTATTGCACCAAATAAAATCCATGCATGGCGGTAAATTGAACGACAGCGAATGGGGCAGACGGATGAAAGGCGAAGGCAAATTTGCCGAGATGATACGGATGCAGTTTGTAATGGCGAGGCAGAAGTTTATGACCAGTCGTGTGTTTCCGCCAACCAACTACGATTTATACGAAACTACCCGCAACGAAATGTTGCGCGATTTAAAAGATGGTAAAGACCAGTTGAAGCTGTTTTAACTTATTGGCTAACGCCTGCTGCCGTTTGCTTTTGATAATGCTCGCCCAAACTAACAACCGGCATGTGCGGCAATACCAGTTTACCGTAGTAATTGCTTTCTTCAATAAGCGGAAAACCGGAGTGGATGAAAGCATGGAAACCGATATCCATATAGTCGTTTAGCTTTTGTACAATCTGTTCGCCGCTGCCTACAAGCGCACTACCGCAGCCCGAAAATACTTTGCCTACGCTACTCCAAACAAGTGGTTCAATGTAGCCCTCTTCGTCGGCATTTTTTCGAAGTTCATCCTGCCGGAACACGCCGTAGCTGGCAGCATCCTGATGTTTGGCGCGTTTAGCAAGGCCTTCGGCATCGTCTAATTTACTTACAAGGCGTTTGGCATAGGCGCGGGCTTCCTGCTCTGTTTCGCGGGCTATTACATGTATACGCAAACCAAAGTCAATTACCCGGCCATACTTTGCCGCCAGTGCCGAAACCTCTTCAATGGTCTGCTTCATCATCTCCATTTTTTCGGGCCACATCAGGTATACGTCGGCGTAGCGTGCTGCTATATCTTTAGCCTCCGGCGATATGCCACCAAAATAAACCAGCGGTTCCTTGTTGTATTTAAGTTTAACCGGTGCGGCATCTAAGTGTATGTTGTAAAACTGTCCTTCAAAATCAATACGGTCGTTAAACCATCCTTGTTTTAATATATCCAGTATCTCGCCGGTGCGGGCATAGCGCTCGATTGCCGAAGTTTTTTGCCCCGGATAATCGGATGAGATGGCATTGATAATAAAACGTCCCTTCGATACTTCATCCAGTGTAGTTAGCAACCGCGCCAGTGTAGGCGGATAAATTTCGCCCATGCGTAAAGCCACAATTGGCTTTATTGTTTTGGTATGGGTTTGTGCGGCTAATGCAAAGGCCAAAGGGTCTAAACCGGTATCGTAAGCGGTGGGGAACAAGGCTGCCTTAAAGCCATTTTGCTCGGCAGTTTTTAAAATTTCAAGGCAATGCTCAAAGGTACTGGCGCGTGCCGGTTGGCGTTCGCCTAAAAAATCGGTATCGCCATCCGTCATATCGGCAAACCACGAAATTTCGGCAACGCGGTCGCGGGTTTTAATGTTCATATGGTGCAGGGTTCGTTTTCTATTTGTTATCGGTATCCGGTTTATTCATAGCGCTAAGTAAATCTACCAGCATCTCATCTAAAGTATCACTACCCGAAAGTTCGCCGGCAAGGCCATACAGCGGCGCTGTTTTGCCGCCTGCGCTTTTAGTAGCGTTTTGTATAGAGCCACTCGCCATTTTTTTAATCCACTTTTCGGGCAGCAGTTGTGCGGCCGTTTTTACAGCACCCTGTAGCAACCGGTCGCCAATGTTTTCTACCGATGTAGTTTTAAGTTTAGTTACCGAAGCATTTAAATCGCGTATGAAATCATCCACAAATGCCACGTTACCGTTGCTTACTGTAAGGTGCAAACTGGGTGGTGTTATCTGGCGGTCTAAATGCCAGCCCAGGGCGCTTAGTTCATCGCCCAAATGATAAATATCAAGGTTGCCGGTGCTGGTAAAGGAGAAAACCGGTAGCAAAGGCTGGCCCACTACCTTCAATCCTTCAATAGAGTTAACGGCCGATTGAATTTTGCGCGCAGCATCCAGCGTTTGGCGGGCAAACTTTTGGTAGCCCTCTTTACCCAAATAATTCAAAATGCTCCAGGCGGCTGCAACGGCACCACCGGGGCGAGTACCGGTTACCGAGGGCGACACATAAAAGCCACCGGGCCATGCGGTATAAGCATAGTATTGGTTTTTGCGCAGTTCGGCATTGCGATACATTACTACCGACGCTCCCTTGGCGCTGTAACCGTATTTGTGCAGGTCTAAGGAAATAGAGTGTACCCCCGGCAGGCGGAAATCAAACACCGGCACCGGTTCGTTAAGTTGCTCTAAAAAAGGAATCAAGTAGCCGCCTACGCAGGCATCTACGTGCATCCATAAGCCTTTCTCCACTGCAAGGTCGCTAATCTCTTTTAACGGGTCTATAGCTCCATGCGGGTAAGCCGGGGCAGAACCGGCAATCAGTATCGTATTGCTATCAATGAGCGCTCGCATATCGGCTACATCGGGCAACAGGTTTTCGCTTTTTCCTTTTGCCAAACGCATTTCTATTTCTAAATAATCGGCGGCTTTAAAAAAGGCCGGGTGTATGGTTTCGGGCGCTACAATGTTTGGTTTGGTGTTAGCCGGGTTTTTAGTTTGTGCATGTTTCTTTGCAGCCTTTACGGCGCAAATAATGCTTTCGGTTCCTCCGCTGGTCATACTGCCGGCTACACCCTCCGGTCCGTTTAATAAAGCGGCCGTGATTTGAACCACTTCGTTTTCCATGCGGTTAAGGCTTTTAAAGGCGGCGGGGTTCAAGCCATTCTCGTTAAAATAGCGGGTGTAGGCATGCTTTATCACTTCGGTGGCTTCGGGCCCCGGGTAAAATACCAGGCTAAAGGTGCGGCCCCGTTTCCAATCAGCATCGGTAGTGCCAAAACTATCTAACTGTGTTTCTATCTGCTGTCTGCCAAGTCCCTGTTCCGGTAGTGTTTTCATAGTTGTCGTTTACTAAGCATCTAAAATATTGTATCGCTCTTTTTTACTAAACCTTAAAAGCATAATAAGCCCAAGCAGGAAAAATACGGTTAGCCCCAATGCACAATTGCGCATGCTACCGGTTACCTGTAAAATTATTCCATAGCTGGCGGTTCCCAAAACTATGGCTACTTTTTCTGTTAACTCGTAAAAGCTAAAGTAGCTGGCGTAATCTTTAGTAGGGGGAATTAGCTTTGAGTAGGTAGAGCGCGAAATGCTTTGCAGTCCGCCCATTACCAAACCAACTACTACAGCCAACGCGTAAAACTGCACATCGCTTTTTATGTAATAGGCCGCTATGCAGCAAAAAAAACAAACAGCTACCGATAGTAAGATAGCATTTAGGTTACCATAGCGTTTGCTTACGGTGGCCAGACCGGTGGCACCGAAAATGGCAATTATCTGTATGGTAAGCATACTGGCTATTAAGCCCGGTGTAGGTATTTTTAACTCGTTTTCGGCAAACAGGCTGGCTAAAAACATCATGGTTTGAAAGCCCATGCTGTAAACAAAAAACGCGCTTAAAAAAAGTAGTATAGGGCGCTGGGTGCCTATCTCGTTGTAGACGGTTTTTACTTCGCGATAGCCACGGAGCAATATGTCTGTGTGCACTTTGGCCTGCTTGTATATAACCGGTAGCTTGCGGAACGATATAACCGAAAAAACAAACCACCAGATACCTACGGTAAGGAAAGCGAGTTTAGCCGGTAGCTTATCATCAGTAATGCCAAACGCTTTAGGAAACATGATGATGGCCAGGTTGATGATTAGCAGTAATACACTACCAATGTATCCATATGCATAACCACGGGCGCTAACCTTGTCCATTTGGTCTTTGGTCACTATCTCGGGTAAAAAGGCATTGTAAAATACCAGGCTGCCTGCATAGCCTATGGTGGCTACTATAAAGCAGATGATACCCCATTCAATGTTGCTGCCATTAAAAAAGTAGAGTAGCGACGAAGCTGTTGCCCCCATCCATGCAAACAATTTCATAAATGTTTTTTTGCTTTTGCTGTAATCGGCAATGCCTGAAAGTAAGGGGTTGATGGTGGCTATTAAGAGAAAGGCAAACGAAAGCGAGTAGGAGTAGAGCACCGTGTTTTTTACCTGCAGGCCAAAGAAGGAAACATAATCATGCAGCGCTGCATTGCGTGTAACACCCGAAAAGTAAATGGGAAACACCACCGTGGCTATAGTAAGTGTATAAACCGAATTAGCCCAATCGTACATGCACCAGGCACGGATAACAGCAGGGTCGTTTAGTTTATGTGTGGTAGTTGTATCGCTCACTTTTAAGCGCAGGTTTTTTGCCCTGCGGATGGTAAACGTAGTAAATACTTATTAATCTACTAATTTTATAGAGTATTAAATTGTCGTTGTGTCTGCGCTTCGCCTTAAGTTTAGACTTCCGAAGTTTTTAAAACTTCGGAAGTCTTTGATCAGACCTCCCCCCCTTAGTATCATGGTATCATTCGCCTTGGGGTCGATGACACCATGACACTTAAGGAGGCTACCTGCTTCCGTACTAGGGTACGTCCATTATCCCCCTGCCGCACAAACGTGATGAGAATAGTAACATACGGTAAACAAATCATTGACTTAATAATAACTGCGCGTAAATGAAGGCTTTACAATCATGTAGTTGATTTGTATAAACAAAGCCGGTATGCAAAAACGAAAAATTAAAGTAGCAGTTATAAGCGATGTTCACTTAGGCACTTACGGCTGTCATGCCGAAGAGTTGAACGAATACCTGAAAAGCATAGACCCCGAGGTGCTGATTATAAACGGCGATTTTATTGATATCTGGCAACTCTCTAAATTCTACTTTCCCGATTCGCACTGGCGCGTAATACAGCGTGTAATTAAAATGATGATGCACGGCACACAGGTATATTACCTTACCGGCAACCACGATGAACTGCTGCGTAAATTCAGCGGTTTTAAGTTAGATAATTTGCACCTGGAAGATAAACTTGTGTTAACTATAGACGGGCAGAAGCACTGGTTTTTCCACGGCGATATATTTGATGTAACCATGCGCCATAGCAAATGGCTGGCAAAAATTGGCGGTGCCGGTTACGATATGCTGATACTGCTTAACCGCATGGTTAACGTAATGCTTGAAAAAATGGGCCGTGAAAAAATATCGCTAAGCAAGCGGGTTAAGAATAGTGTAAAGGCTGCTGTAAAGCACATTAGCAACTTTGAAAAAACGGCGGCAGAAATTGCGATACAAAACGGTTACACACATGTTATATGTGGCCACATACACGAACCGGTAATGAAAAAGTATGTAGGTGCCGATGGCATTGTGCAATACCTAAATAGCGGCGATTGGATAGAAAACCTTACATCGCTGGAATATACCGATGATTGGAACCTGGTATATTACCACCAGCTAATTATTGAGAAGGGTGTTGAAGATGAAGCAATTATACGCAGCATTTCGCCCGATATTATGAGTATGCAGCGCGAGTTAGAGAAACATATCGCCTCTACTACCACACGCACTGCCGTTAACGGTCAAATACTATCTGCCTGAAAAGCAAAATAACCATCTACGCTTCAAAGCCTTTTTTATACGGAACAACCGCGTTCCCGGCACCTTCATTTCTGTTTGCCCTGGTTTACGAAATATACGCCCTCTTCATTTCGTTTCATATAAAACCCAATCATCCATGAAAATTCTTTTTGGTATACAGGCAACCGGTAACGGACACATTAGCAGGAGTACTGAAATTTATAAACTGCTTAAGGAGCACCCCGAAGTAGAGCAGTTAGACGTGCTTATAAGCGGAGGTAAAGCACAAATGAGCCTGCCGTTTGAGGTGAACTATGAATATAAAGGGCTTAGCTTTTACTATGGTAAAAAGGGCAAAATATCGGTGCTTAAAAGCATTGGCAAAGCCAACTTTTTATCGGTAGCCATTGGCTTGTGGAAGGTGCCTTTTAGGGAGTACGACTTAATAATATCCGACTTTGAACCTATTACACTTTGGGGTGCAAAAATTGCCGGTATTAAATCGGTAGGTATTGGTAACATGTATTCGGTTACCAGTAAAAAACTGCGCCGGATTAAGAGTTCGAAAACCACTAAGTTTTTTGCCAATGTAATGTGTCCTACCAAAAACAAAATTGGTATGCACTTTCAAAAGTTTGATGATTTTATTTACTACCCCGTTATCCGGTCGGAGATTCGCAATGCTATACCGGCGGTTAAAGATTTTACATTGGTTTACCTCAACTCATTTACCGATGAGGAGCTGTTGAAGTTTTTTGCTAACCCATGCTTTGCTACCAATCGCTTTGTTATCTACTCTAAAACGGCTAAGTATCTTTCTAAGTTTGGTAACTGTGTAATTAAGCCTTTGAACAGCGATAGCTTTGTAGATGACATTACAAACTGCAATGCCGTTATTACGGCCGCGGGTTTCCAAACGGTTAGCGAGGCACTTTACCTGGGTAAAAAATTGTTTGTAATACCTATTAAGAAACAAACCGAGCAGTTGGATAATGCAAAAGAGTTAGCGGCCATGGGCGTAAAGACAAGCACGGATTTAGTTGCCGATGAAGTGAAGTTTTGGTTGGAGCATGAGCGCCCTGTACAGATAAAGTTTGATGATGATTTGCCGAATATTATTGATGCCATTTTACATGCACCGGTAGAGGGAAGAAGGAAGGCGGCGTAATAAGGAAGCATGTCAGTCTGAGCGTAGTCGAAGACAAGTGCTTCCGCCTGCGCAAATGCCGTGCTTCGACTGCGCTCAGCATGACATTTGCTTGATTTAGCGCTGGCTTCGGGAGACATCTGCGAGGGTTGTGTGTTATTACCTATTATTACAACTGCTATGCGTAAACTCTTACTAGTAATCCTTCTACTTGTATCCAGCTTTCTTCAAGCCCAACAAAACAAATACCCCTATCGCGGTATGCACTTAGATATATCGCGGCACTTTTTTAGTAAAGACATCGTTAAGCAGTTTATTGATACACTGGCCGATTGCAATATCAATTACTTTCACTGGCACTTAACTGACGACCAGGGCTGGCGAATTGAGATCAAGAAATACCCTTTGCTTACCGAAGTTGGTGCATGGAGAATAGAGAAGGACGGCACTAAATATGGTGGTTTTTATACCCAACAGGATATTAAGGAAGTGGTAGCTTACGCCACCTCTAAAGGCATTACCATAGTACCCGAAATTGATTTGCCGGGGCACAGCACAGCAGCTATTGCTGCTTACCCGTTTTTGAGTTGTCATGGTCAGGCAATACCGGTATCTAATCACTGGAGGATACATAAAGATATACTGTGCCCTAGCGATTCTACCTTTCGTTTTTTGTATGATGTGCTCGATGAAGTTTGCGCATTATTCCCTTCGCACTATATACACATTGGTGGCGATGAGGTGCCAAAAGAGCAATGGAAGCAAAGCGCTTTTGTAACTAAATTAAAACAGGATAAGCAGCTGGGCAATTATGAAGAGGTGCAACATTTCTTTATGCATACCCTCGAAACTTACTTAGCCACTAAAGGCAAACGCTGCATTATGTGGGGTGAAGCACTAAGGGGTGGCGTTGGCGATAGCACTATTATAATGAGCTGGCGTGGGAGAGGAGCGGGTATAAGGGCAGCTAAGCTTAACAGGCAGGTTATTATGGCTCCGCGTTTTACCTGTTACTTCGACTATCCGGAGACTATAAAAGATAAAAAGCCCGCCTGGTGGATGACTTATATACCGGTTAAAAAGGTAGCTAAGTTTAACCCACAGGTAAAAGCTTTAGGTGTTAAGAACGCGAATATTATTGGTGCCGAATGTACCTTGTGGACAGAGTATGTTACAACCGAACAACAACTCTGGCATCAATTAATGCCAAGGCTTAAGGCATTTGGAGAGGCTTTAAAGAAGTAGTGTTTTTTTCTCCTCCTTAGCCGCAACCGCGGCGGTATTTAAGGAGGAGTGGTTGAGCGAAGCGATACCGAGGTGGTCTGGCTAACCCTTCTCCCTTTCCTTTTTCTTCATCTCCTTTTTACGCTGCCGTATTTCCTTCTTCGTTTCTTTTTCGGCTTCTTTCTTAGCCTCTTTCTTTTCTTTGGCCTCTGAGCTTACTTCTTTAGCAAGGCTTACTATCTCACTAACAGTACCTGCGTTTGCAAACACCACTTTGCTGTTTTTTAAGGCATTCATTTCCGAAACCAATTTCAAATCGAGTCCTACCTTATAATCCGTTTTACCGCCTTTGCGGATAAGTGGGCCAAGCGTTTTAAATACATCGGTAAACGATATGCGCAGTGGTAATACCAGTTCGGTGCTGTCCTGGGCTTTAATATTTACTTCACCCCATTTAGCGCCATACACCCAGGGGTAGTCTGCCAATTGCACTTTATATTTTAAGTCCTTAAACTGCAGGTCAACCTTATTGCGGTTGCCAATCATCATTCTTATGTAAAGAGTAATGCCCTTCAGGCTAAGCGAATCATAATCTACTTTAACCTGTCCTACAGTAGGAATATAAATCAACGGCAGTAACTTATCTACATCAATATCGAAATTCTGCTTAAACGGCAGGTGAGTAAAAAAGGTGGTTTTTATCCGGTATACCACGCTATCCTTCCCAAGCTTATCAGCTTCACTAAGCGCGGCAAATAATTTTTCGTTATACACGGTAACCGGCAAGTCAATCCAGGTGCTATCCCACTTACGTATGTTTAAGCTTTTTGCATAACTGCTTTTAATTACCTCTTTACCGCTAATAAAAATCTGGTATTGCAGGCTATCAGCTGCCAGGTTAAAGGGCAACGGACTTTTTATCAGCATTTTGCTGTTTAGCTTAACCCGGTCCAGTTCAAGGTCGGTAATTTCAAATACACCGGCCTCTAACCTTGGTATAAATAGCGTGCGGTAAGGGCTTTTATCTGCGTAGTAGTGTTTTAGATCCACCGCTATAAAAACAATTAATGGGATTAGTACAACTGCTAAAATTATCAGCAATACGATATACTTCTTCTTCATGCCGAAAGGGATTGATTTAATTATTTATTGTTGTTTTTATTGAAAATGAAGTTTACATCAACCTTAATTACTTCGGCAATTTTCATAATAACAGCAGTAGGTATTTTTATGTTGTGGTCAGCCAACTTTACATCAAAGGCAGCAGTTGCGCCGTAAGGCACACCACCTTTTACAATCAGGGTTCCGGGTATGGTATAAGGCTTTTTAACCCCATGTATTTCAAACGTTCCTTTTAATGTAACTTTGTAAGTGCCATCTTTTTTAAAATCAACCGGACTTGCTATATCGGCTTCTAATACTGCATTCGGAAACTTATCGCTCTCTACGTAGTTTTCGTTAAAGTGCTCCTGCATTAACGGTTTAGGGAATACAAAGCTCTTCATTTCAACTTTAGCAGTAACGTGCTTAGTGGCTGTATTAATCAGGCAGCTACCTTCGCTGCTGGTAGCATCAATATCTTCTAAAGGCGTGTTAGAATGAAAGTGAACTTTTCCCTGCGGGCTTACAAAAACCTGGGCCTTTAGTTGGCCCAGGCTTATTGCTAATAGTATTACTGATAGGATGGTTTTCATGGTTTGGTTTATTTTTTAGCTACAGTTACAAAAACAGAATAAGTATCGTTAACGCGTTTTACATGCGTGGCAACTATTGGGGTAGATACGCCTGCACCGGCCTTTGTCATTTCATATTTATCTATGTACCCACCTTTTGCAGTTTCGCTACCGGTCCAGCCTTTTTGGCTTAGCACCTCAAGCAATTTGTTTTTAAGCAGGTAGTATCTTTCGGCTGCTGCGGCTTCGCTGTTGTATTGTCCAAAGTCGGCATAAAAAGTTTTTGTGCCATCATTTTGTATATAGCAGGTAGCCCCGGGAAGGCATTTAGCAGCTTCGGTTCTTTCGGCATTGGTTTTACCGTTTGTTTTGGTGGTAGCAGTGCCCTGGTCTGCTTCGGCTATAATACCGTTTAGCGATGTTTTAAACATTTCACTCTCTTCGGTAGTGGTAGATGATTCTACGGTAAACACTTGTTGGCCGGTAGCTGATGCCATCAAAAGATTAGGGCAGCCCTGGGCATCTTTTACTCCATACATATCAGCACATTTATCTTTTGCATCCGGTGTGCCGTCGCCATCCCTGTCATCGGCAGTTATTTTTTTGGGTGCCGGGCAGCCTTTATCGGTTTTAACTCCTTTAACAAAGGCGCATTGGTCGGTGCTATCGGGTATTCCATCTCCATCAGCATCGTAAGAGGTGGCCTGCGCTTTAATAAAAGCAGGTGCAAGCAGAAAAATGAAAATGCTCAAATGAATTATAGTTTTCATGATGCAGTAGTTTTAAAAGTTAAAAAATGTGCGTTTGTTACATATGCTGTTCAAATGCAATGCCTGTAAACATTATGCGGGTAATAGCTGAAATAGGAGAGTTGCGTACTGGTTGAGTGGGGAACAACTGCCACAAACTTGCCATGTTTAGGCATTGAGCTTAAGTAAAATGGCTTAAGCAATTATTGGCACATAACTGGTCTGCATTGGGTTGGCACTAAAGCCATCTGATAATGAACTATACATTGAGCGTTGATATAATGGCACCGATTGAAAAGGTAGCCACCCTTCTTTCAGATCATGAAAAAATGCACCTTTGGATGACCGATATGACCGGTTACGAACCTATATCCGGTAAGCCGCGCCATGTGGGGGCTAAAACCCGGTTAAAAATATCGGCACCTGGCATTAAAGAAATTATTGAAACTATTTTGAAGGTCGATTTTCCTAAACAATTTACTACCTACTACGAGGTTTCATCGGGCGATTTTACGGCCGATAGTAAATTAGAATCGTTAGGGGAGAACAAAACGCGCTATACTTTAAATCACGAGTTTCATTTTAAAGGCTTGCTAAAGCTTACTGCTGGTTTAATGAAACCTGCCTTTGTAAAGCATAGCGAAACGTTGCTGCTGAACTTTAAAAAGTTAGCCGAACGACGTAAATAAAATCTCCCAGCAGATGTCTTCGCGTTGGGACTCTGCCTCCTCAGGGATTTAGCGCTTAACTACACCGCAGAGTCCATTTTCTCAAAGCCGAAAATGAGACGTCTGCGGGGGTATTAAGGCTATACCAGCCCTTTCTGCGAGTTTTCGTAGCCCTCGTCAATTAGCAGGTTGCCGCCATCGGCAGCCGAGGTAGCTAGTACATCGCAGCGTTCATTTTCGGGGTGGGCGTTGTGGCCGCGTATCCATTTAAACTTTACGTTGTGTTTGGCATATATCAGCAGGAAACGCCGCCACAGGTCGGGGTTCTTTTTGTCTTTAAAGCCCTTTTTAACCCAGCCAAATACCCAGCGCTGTTCAACCGCTTCTACCACATATTTCGAGTCGGAATACACTATTACATCCAGCCCCTCGCGGGTGAGAGTTTCTAAGCCTACAATAACAGCCAGTAGTTCCATGCGGTTATTGGTGGTAAGCCTGTAACCCTGCGAAAGCTCTTTTTCTTTATTGCCATACCTGAGCACCACGCCATATCCACCTCTGCCGGGGTTACCCCGGGCCGATCCATCTGTATAAAGTTCTACTACTGCCATAAGCGTAAAAATAGAAGTTTGCCGCAAACAGCCAATTCCGTAGGTATCATGGTATCATCGCGCTTAGGCGCAGCTGACACCATGACACCTACGGAAATTAAATACGGTAGACTGTGACTAAGCAGAAATTGTCGTACTGCCTACGTGGCTACGGATTTAAAAGTGTGGTATTTAAAAGGGCTGTTAGTTCGATGGCCTTTACATTGTTGTAGGTTTTACCCTGAAACTGGCGCACCCATTGTATACCGCGCACAGCGTTGGTTAAAAGTATTTCATCGGCCTCTAATAACTCCTCTACACTTACTTCACGCTCTTCCATTGTATCTTCGGTAAACAGCGAGCTTAAACAGGCGCGCATAACACCATTAACACAACCGCTCTCCAGGCTTGGAGTTATCAATTTGTCTCCTTTAACCAGAAACAGGTTGCTGCTTATAGCTTCGCAAACGGTGTCGGCATCGCTTAGTAATATGCATTCATCCCACCCTTCCGCTTTGGCCATTTGCGCGGCCAAAATATAGTTAAGCGCATTGCTGGATTTTAAATCGCTAACCATGCTTGCCGGTTTAAAGCAATCGTAGCGCATACCCACCACCAATCCGTCACCGGTTGTAAATTCGCTGTTCTCTATCTTCTCCATACTAATGGTATAGCCCAGTTCTTGCTCATCGGGCAAGTAAAGGCCATCGCCTTTGCGGTAAAACTGCAGGCGTATGCGGGCATTCTCTACAGCTTCATTTACCGAGGCTAAATCGAGCACCATGTTTACAAAGGCATCCAGGTTAAACCTTTTGGGTAGCGTGGCGCCTAATACCCCGGTGGTGTAATCAATGCGGGTAAAATGATGCAGCAGCAGAGGCATTTGCTTTTTAAACATTACCATAGTTTCAAAAAAGCTATCGCCATATTTAAAACCGCGGTTGGTTACCGGCATTAAGGGTTCGTGCTGGTGATGTATGTTGCCGTTAAAGTTGATATACTGCATAGGTATTGTTGCTCAAAATTAAAGTACCTGTGGCAGGCACAAATTCTTTTTTGGTAAGCAGGTGTGTTACACCTTCGGCTTTTAGCTTTTGCAATTGTGCCAGCGGTAAATGGTAGTAGTAATTATCGGCCGCCTGTTGCAACGCAAAGCCTTTTTGAGGGCTGTTTGGCGATACATCATACACTTGCTCAATTCTATCCACCCATTGCTGTATAAAAGCTTTATTGCGCACATTGGCCTTAAACTCTACATACGATGAACGCCTGCCGTAAAATTTCAATTCCGTATTATCAAAAGGCTGTATAAACACGGCATTGGCAGGGGTAGCTTGTCCTATCTGTTGGCAAATAGAAATTATTGGGTCGGCTGCTTTAAGTCCGAATAGCTGAAAGGGCACTGTATAAGGCAGGTAATTGCAGAATTGAAGTATTACCAGCCAACAAGCTAAAACAGATACGAACATACTTGCAATAAGCGGTTTGTGGCCTATTGTTACATTGCTAAGTTTAAGGTTCTTCTCCAGTAAACCAACTAAGGCTACCACACCCAAAAACTTTAACCAGGCAGTAACCTTGTAAAACTGAAAGTTGGCAATAAAAATGGTGTGGGTAAAATCGACCATAAAAGCATATATCAACACACCGGCAAGGCCGATGACCACAAACTGCCAAACGGTTTGGTTACGCCGGTAATAATACAGCAGCGCTAAAGCAGATAATACCACAAACACAAGCACTTTAACTTTGCTGAAAGAGGTAAAGATAAAATGGTGAGGATGCCTGAATAGAAACAGGATATTGAACACCACACTTTGCTCCACCGCTACCGGTGCACTTTTTTGCACAAAAATTAAAATGAGGTAAACGCCGGCCGTTAAGGCATACAGCCCGAAAAAGGTGGCGAAGGTTTTAAGCGTAACCTGCCCGCGCAGCAGCGATATAAACAGAATGAGGGCGAGCACCATCATTACATCCAACCCGTCTAACAATTGTATAAACGTAGCCAAAGCCATTAATGCCGAGGCACCGGTGTATCGCTTGTTTAAAAACAAATGGATAGCCCACACAACAATGGCGGTGGCTAAGCCGCTGGCTTGCAGGCACTCGCTGTAAAGCTCTACATTACCCAACCCAAAATCGTTTAGAGGAATTAAAGCAATAAGCACTGCCAGCCACGATAGGTATTGGTTTTTAATAAAGCGCCCGGCCAGTTTTACCAGACCGGCAACCAGCACAATAGTGCATAGCATTTGGCCCAAAAAGCAAAACAACTCCAAATGGTTTACAAAGGGCAGCAACAGGTTAGCCATTACCGTACGCTCGTTAGGTATAGAGGCATGCAGGTGCTGAATAAAAAAATCGGAAGCATAAAGAGAGGTATCGTGTAAAAAAAGAGTGTAGGGTAAAAGCTCTACCTGGTCGCCGGTGCCATAGCGGTAGCCAAAGCGAAGGATAAGCAGGCTCCAGGCAAAAATGGCAAACAAGATTTCAGAATTACGTTTCATTCGCACCACATTATGTTTCAGCATCACGACTAGTTCAAGGAAGCATGTCAGTCTGAGCGTAGTCGAAGACAAGTGCTTCCGCCTGCGCAAATGCCCGCTTCGACTGCGCTCAGCATGACATTTGCTTAGTTAAGCCTATCAGCTACACCTCTATCGTCTTCAGGTCGTCGCTTATAACGAGTTTGCCTAAAGTTTTGGCTTTAATTTCATCCACGGTTACACCGGGGGCAATTTCAATTAAATGAAAAGCGCCATCGTGTATGTTATAAAAGCCCAAATCAGTAAGCACGCGTTGTATACACTTTTTACCGGTAAGCGGCAGGCTGCAGTTAGGCAGTAGTTTCGATTCACCCTTAGGGTTGGTCTGCATCATGGTAACAATAATGTTGCGGGCGCTGGCCACTAAGTCCATAGCGCCACCCATACCCTTAATCAGCTTGCCGGGTATTTTCCAGTTGGCTATATCGCCGTTTTCTGATACTTCCATGGCGCCTAACACGGTAAGGTCTATACGCTGCGAGCGTATCATGCCAAAGCTATAAGCCGAATCGAAGAACGAAGTGCCCGGCAAAGTGGTAATGGTTTGTTTGCCGGCGTTAATTAAATCGGCATCAACCTGTTCTTCGGTAGGGAAGGGGCCCATGCCCAGCAAACCGTTTTCTGATTGCAGTACCACATCCATACCTTTGGGTATGTAGTTGGCCACCAGGGTTGGTATGCCTATACCCAGGTTAACGTAGTATCCGTTTTGCAACTCGCGCGCTATACGTTGCGCTATCTGTTCTTTTGTAAGGGCCATTTTTAAGTTTGTGTTTGCTTGCTTGTAACTATTCTTTTGTCATTATTCTCTGTATTCCTCTCTTTCACTTTTCACCTTTGCCCTTTCACCCCTTCCTCACCGTCCTTTGCTCAATTCTCTTTTCGTAATGCTCGCCTTTAAAAATGCGGTTTACAAAAATGCCCGGCGTGTGTATTTCGTTCGGGTCCAGGTCGCCTTCGGCCACCAGCTCTTCTACCTCTACAATGGTAATTTTACCGGCCATAGCCATCATGGGGTTAAAGTTGCGGGCAGTGCCTTTGTAAATAAGGTTACCTGCCGTATCGCCTTTCCATGCTTTTACAATGGCAAAATCTGATTTAAAGGCGTGCTCCATCAAATACTCCTTACCGTCAAACTCGCGGGTTTCTTTTCCATCGGCTATTTCGGTGCCCACACCGGCAGGGGTAAAAAAGGCGGGTATGCCGTAGCCGGCCATCATGCAGCGGGTGGCAAGCGTGCCCTGTGGTATCAGTTCTACCTCCAGCTCGCCCGAAAGTAACTGGCGCTCAAACTCAGCGTTTTCACCCACGTAACTGCTAATCATTTTTTTTACCTGCCTTGTTTTAAGCATCAGCCCGATACCAAAATCATCAACCCCGGCATTGTTCGATATGCAGGTAAGGCCCTTAACGCCCTTGCGTATAAGTGCCGCTATAGAGTTTTCGGGTATACCGCACAAGCCAAAACCACCCAGCATAAGCACGGCGTTATCAGCTATATCTTTTACCGCCTCATCGGCATTTGCAACTACTTTATTCATGTTTTTAAAATTGTGTGTTTATCTATTTAGCGTTCTTACCTACTTTTTCTTCGCGCTTGCTAATATCGGCTAATATATCTTCATACATCATATTCAGCAACTCGGGGTGGGCCTCGTAAAAAGCGTAGCTTTCTACAAACTTTTGCCGGGTAATGCCATGGTTTTTAAACATCTGCGCATAATACTCTTCGGCCAGCATTTTTTCGCTCATGCCCATTTGGGCCTTGCTTTCGGCCACAGCATCTATTATGTGCATATCGGCTAAAAGCACCTTCATACTATCCATACCAATATACCCCTCGGGCACCTCGGCCATTTTTTGTTTACAGCCTGCCAGTAAAATAAACAGTATGGGAATAATTCGCTTCATATAGATTCGCATCAAAAATATAATTAGTAGATAAATGAACCTTGAAAAATACAAACAGCTAACCGACGAAGTAAAACCCTTTAAAGCGAGGTTAATTGCCGTAAGTAAAACGAAACCTGCCGAAGATATTTTGGCCCTTTACAAACAGGGGCAACTTATTTTTGGCGAAAACAAGGTGCAGGAGTTGGTAAGCAAATACGAAACCCTGCCTAAAGATATACAATGGCACCTGATAGGGCACCTGCAAACCAACAAAGTAAAATATATAGCCCCTTTTGTAAGCCTTATACACTCGGTAGATAGCTTTAAACTGCTGGAAGAGATAAACAAACAAGCCCAAAAGAACAACCGGGTAATTGATTGCCTGCTGCAAATTTATATAGCCAACGAGGATACCAAATTTGGCTTAAGCGCCCTGGAGGCGGACACCCTGCTTGGGCAGAAAGAATTTGCCGGACTTAAAAACGTGCGCATTTGTGGATTAATGGGTATGGCTACCAATACTACCGATGAAGCGCAAATAACCGCCGAGTTTGCCAGCCTGAAGAGTTTGTTTTTGCAGCTAAAGCAAACATACTTTAGCCAAAACCCGGCTTTTACTGAGTTATCTATGGGTATGAGCTCAGATTATAAACTTGCCCTGCAACAGGGCGCTACCCTTATAAGAGTGGGCAGCATACTGTTTGGCGAGCGATAAAATTTGCAAAAAGCGGTTGCCATAATTTAACATGGCATACTAATTTATAAGCACTTAGCGTTGGTAATATGTAGCCAACGTTTTTACCCATGCGCCATTTAGCAACGGCCCTTATTGTTACCCTACTCTCGCTTACCCATGCCACGGCAGCCGGTAAAGCAAAGGCTATGTTGCGCGATGATAATTTCTCTTTTTACATGGCTAAACTACCCGAAGGTTTAATAATAGATAGCATAGCCGTGCATAAGCAAGAGCGCGAAATGCTTGTATTTAGCAACAACCAGTTGGTTAAAGTTTACCGCGTGCGCCTGGGCATAAATCCCGAAGGCCCTAAGCAGTTTAGCGGCGATTACAAAACGCCCGAGGGGAAATACTATATCACCTGCCGCAACGAATGCAGCCAGTTTCACCGCAGTTTAGGAATATCGTACCCCAATGCGCAGGATATTGCCAACGCCAAAAAAATGGGCAAAAGCCCCGGTGGCGATATAATGATACACGGACTGCCTAACCGCGATGCCAACGTGGGTATGGACCGCTACCAGAATGACTGGACCTGGGGCTGCCTTGCTTTGCGTAACGAACAGATAGATGAACTGTTTACGCGGGTAGAACCGGGCACCCCCATTGTTATTACCCCCTGATGGCCTGCACCGGCACCGGTGCGGATTTTTAACCCCAACTTTATACTAAAACACATAACGGCTATTTGGTAAAGCATTTGCAGGCTTACTGTAACTGTTAAACTAAAAACCACGTTATGAAAAAGATATTGACAATATTATTGGCCGCAGCCACCTGGCACATAGCACAAAGCCAGTGTACCCAAATAAACATAAACTTTACCGACTCGGTAGCGCAAAATGCCGTTTACTTTTTCGACCAAAGTAGCACTAACAACGGCTGGACTATACAAGACCGCCGTTGGGACTATGGAGATAGCACCTACGATTCAGTAGTGCTTAACCCGGTGCATGTATATAGCTTGCCCGGCTTGTATACTGTATCGCTATCTATTATGGGCCGCCTGCCCGGAGATAGCGGAATTAATGAGCAAACCTGCAGCGAAACCATAACCCGTACTGTGCGCATAGTTAGCACCGATATTAACGATGTAGACGGCGATGGACTGACCATATACCCCAACCCAAGCAACGGATATATACAATTAAAGAAAGCAGAGCGGGTAAAAAATGTATACATCTATAACATGAGCGGACAACTGCTTAGCCAAACCGATAATACCGATGGTATGATTGAGTTGCCAAACAACAGCAATTACGATTCGTACCTGGTGCGGGTAGAGTTAGAAAGCCGCGATGTGGTTAAAAGAATTTTAATGGTGCGCTAAATAGCCATACCCCTTAGTATCAGGTTCAAAACCTTTATTGGTTTTGCACCTGACACTTAAGGCGCATGGCTTGACAATAAAAAGGTATTAAATATGGCTAATTACAAATTAGCTACCTGGCAGGGGGCAGGCAAAAAAAGCCGGAGTTGAAATATCTTATGGGTGCTTAGGCACCGGTGGTGCGTCTAAGCCCTGTTAGGGCCTTCGAAATCGTTTACGTGCAGGGCATTCATTTTACGGCTTCTTATCTCTTCGTAATACTCTAACCGGTTTTTCATTTGCTCGTAGTTGCTGTAAATTTCGCCCATGCCTTTGTTGCTGAACAATTCGATATTCTCATCGGTAATAGGAATGTTTGGGTCCAGCAAAAAGCTAAGCGGCAGTTTCATTACATCGCAAAAGCGCATCAGTGTTTCCAGTTTGGGATTATTCTGGTGGCTTTCTAAGTTACCATACGACTGTTGAGTGATATTTAACTCGCGTGCTACGTTCGATTGTTTTAATCCGCGTATTTCTCTGATTTTTCTGATTCTAAGCGCCAATGACATGTTTTTCCTTTTTTAGATGTTAGATAATCTCAGGGATATACACAGTTGCCAATTTGGTGCCAGTGGGTAGGCCAACACAATGAAAAAGGCCTGAAACCCTTACTGGCATTGGGTTTCGTATAATACCAACAACATGTATTAGATATAATCACATGAATTCGACCCTACCAAAATGAAAAGGCCCTATCAAAACGGAGTGCTATTTCCGTAGAAATCAAGTAAAAGCTTGTTAGTAAAAGACTGAATTCAGTAACTACGGCAAGCTATTTAAACTTGTATCGGTTTAAAGATTGCTGGCAAACAGTAAATCGAGGTTGCTGTTTTTCATGCCACACAAATTAGCCAGGTGCTCGTTGGTAAGGTTGCCTTTATACAGGTAAATGCCATTACGTATACCGCTATCTTCGTAAATAAGGCCTTTAATGCCGTTTAATTCGCCGCAGCGCAGTAGTATAGGTGTAAGTATGTTTGAGAAGGCATGCGAGGCCGTATGCGATACCCGCGAAGGTATGTTGGGCACACAGTAATGGGTAACGTCGTATTTTTTAAAGGTAGGCTCGGCGTGCGAGGTCATGTGCGAGGTTTCAAAGCAGCCGCCCTGGTCTATACTCACATCAATCAATACACTACCGGCTTTCATTTTCGATACCATATCCTCGGTAACTATTACCGGTGTGCGGCCCTGCTTGCTGTGTATGGCCCCAATGGCCACATCGGCGGTGCGCAGTTCCTGCTCCAGTATACCCGGCGAAATAGTAGAGGTAAACACACGGGCATTCACCTTCTCCTGCAATCGCTGTAGTTTAAATACGTTATTATCGAATATAGAAACCACGGCACCCAAACCAATAGCGGCACGGGCTGCAAATACGCCTACCACACCGGCACCCAATATTACCACCTTAGCCGGTGGCACACCCGATATACCACCCAGCAATATACCCTTACCTTCATTGGCGTTGCTTAAAAACTCGGCCGCCAAAAGTATAACGCTGTTGCCGGCAATTTCGCTCATGGCCCTTACAAACGGAAAGCGCTTCGCCTCATCGTTGGTATACTCATAAGCTAATGCCGTTATTTTTTTCTTCATCAGCAACTGCACATATTCCTTTTTAAGGGTAGGCAGGTGTATAGGCGAAATAAGCGTGTTGCCCACCTGCATCATTTCTACCTCATTCATTTGGGCAGGGGCAATTTTTATTACAATGTCGGCAGCAAATACCTCTTCCGGGCTATCCGATATTTCGGCACCGGCTTCGGAGTAATCGTTATCGAAAAAGTTAGAATCTTTTCCCGCTCCGCGCTCTATTATAATGCGGTGGCCGTTGGCTACCAGCGTGCGCACCGATTCGGGCGTTAAGCCAATCCGGTGCTCCTGAAAGCTACGCTCTTTAGGTATACCAATAAAAAGTTTTTGTTTGCGGGTGGCAACCATGCTGGGTTGCTCCATAGGCTGCAGGCCAAGTTTGCTGGCAATTCCTGAAAAATCTGTTTTCTTTTCCGACATAACTGGGGGTGTGGTTAATTCTCAGGCACTTCTACCGGCATTAACGCTTTAAGGGCTAACAACCGGTGGTTACTTTCAATCCCTAAATATAGATACATTCCGAATATTTCCATCGGTGGTTATCGAGATTTTAATCACATCGGTTGGTAGATAAGCCTCAATTAGTTCGGGCCACTCTATAAAGCAGTAGCTGCGGCCATCGGTATAATCTTCTATTCCAATGGCCAGCGCCTCTTCCACATCCTTTAACCGGTAGCAATCTATATGGTAAATGTTGCCGTTGTAACCATGCCCGGTTGCCTTATACTCATTTACTATGCTGTAGGTGGGGCTACTAAAGCTATCGGTTGAGCCCAGTTGCCTGCAAATTTCCTTAATAAGCGTGGTTTTGCCCGAACCCATTTGAGCATAAAAGGCAAACACTTTACTCTCCCCTCCAAACTGCAAAATGCGTTCGGCCAGCTGGGGTAACTCTTCAATACTCGAAATCGAAATCTCTAAGCTTTTCACGTTGCAAGTATCGGTAAAAATTATTGTTAGGTAGCATCCCTTAGTATCATGGTATCATCTCGCCGCGGGCGGCTGACACCATGACACTTAAGGGGAAAAAGGTCATTGCGAGGAAAATTTTGGTTGCCGCAAAGGCAACAAAATGACGAAGCAATCCCACCAGAGAGTGGCGCTAATGTAATTCTGACGATATCTGTGCCTTTTGAGTTTGGGGATTGCTTCGTCGCAAAGCCTCCTCGCAATGACGGGCTGTTATCGTGCGTGTTGCGCACGCACTTTTAAAAAAACACAATTACAACCAACAAAACTGGTGGAAGAGACGGTATCCAAAGCAGGTATACCTTGTTAGCAAACC
The DNA here is from genome assembly GCA_044228435.1 of Chitinophagales bacterium. Classification (GTDB taxonomy): domain Bacteria; phylum Bacteroidota; class Bacteroidia; order Chitinophagales; family LD1; genus Bog-950. The sequence continues at coordinate 580,906 of JBGAUW010000001.1, read as the reverse complement.
AGGGCAGGTAGCTTAAGGCCAGCGTAATAAAAAGCAGGAACAAATTGGTCAATAAAAGCAAAAAGAATACGCCCGCAAAAGTTAAATCATCGGCACCAAGCAGCATTATAAAAAACAATATTGTTATTAGTAACGCACCGGCTACCGTATAGCGCAAAAGGTTCATACGCAGGCAATATACATAACTCTAAAGTAAATGATAGGGCTGGCTTACGGCAATACGCTTATCTTCAAAGTCCCCTTTTGTTTCATCCCGATTTTTCATCGGGAAGGGGATTTAAGGATTCTTCTTAACCCCTGCCAAATGCGCCACAATAGCGGCTTTCTTTAGCTGATACTCGGCAAATTGAACACCTAATATACTTTCTAAATTACCTTCTATATGGGCCGTTTGGCGCGCCTTGGTGGCGTTTAAGGTTTCGGGGTCATCGTGTTTTTTCAAAATCTCCTGCTGGCTGGCGGCGCTGCGTTCAAGCAGGTCTTTAACCTGTTTATAGGCCTTTTCGTTCAAATTCAGCTCAGTGTTTATAGCTTTCAAAACAATTGCGGCATCGCCGCTGTTTCGCATTAGGTAAAAGTCGCTGGCCTGGGTTTGCTGCGCCACGGCCGATACAATTAACGAAGCTGTAATAGCAAAAATGGCAAGTATTTTTTTCATGGTTTATTGCTTATTGTTGTCCGCTGCCGGGTTGGGGCACGGGCTTTTAATACACTTATATGCATAGTAATACGTCAATTTATGTGTTTTGGTTTCGGCGCGATTTGCGTTTAGATGATAATGCCGCCCTTTACCATGCCCTTAAGGTTGGCACACCCGTGTTGCCCCTGTTTATTTTCGATACCAATATTTTAGAAAAGCTTGAAAACAAGGCCGATGCGCGGGTAGAATTTATACACCAGGAAATTGAACGGCTAAACACCGAACTAAAAGAATACGACAGCGCCCTTTTGGTAAAAACAGGTGACCCTTTGATGGTTTGGAAAGAGCTGCTGAAAGAATACAACGTAAGTGCCGTCTTTACCAACCGCGATTATGAACCCTATGCCCTGCAACGCGATGCCGAAGTGGCCGAGCTGCTAAAGGATAACGATGCACAACTGCATACGTACAAAGACATAGTTATTTTTGAAAAAGACGAGGTAGTGAAAGAAGACGGACTGCCCTATACCGTGTTTACCCCCTATAGCCGTAAGTGGAAGGCCAAACTAAAACCCTTTTACAGTAAAAGTTACCCAACGCTTAAATACTCCGCCAACTTTATTAAAACAAAAGGCTTTGCCATACCTGCGCTAAAGCAAATTGGGTTTCAGCCTTCCGGTATACCTTTTCCGGCGCGAGTAGTTAAAAACGATATTATAAAACACTACAGCGAGCAGCGCGATTTTCCTGCTATAAACGGCACCAGCAAGTTAGGCTTGCACCTGCGCTTTGGCACCCTTAGCATTCGTAAACTATTGCGCTATGCTATGGAGCGGAACGAAACCTACGTAAATGAACTGATATGGCGCGATTTTTACCAGCAAATACTGTGGCACTTTCCGCATGTGGCCACCGGTGCTTTTCGCAAGCAATATGATGCCATTGAATGGGAGAATGACGAAGCTAAGTTTGCCGCCTGGCGCGAAGGGCGCACCGGTTACCCGATGGTAGATGCCGGTATGCGCGAACTGAACGAAACCGGTTTTATGCACAACCGGGTGCGCATGGTGGTAGCCAGTTTTTTAACCAAGCACCTGCTTATAGATTGGCGCTGGGGCGAAGCCTACTTTGCCGAAAAGCTGCTCGATTTTGACCTTGCGGCCAACAACGGTGGCTGGCAATGGGCCGCAGGCAGCGGCACCGATGCCGCCCCTTATTTTCGCGTATTTAACCCCCAGTTGCAGTTAGAGCGCTTCGACCCCGAAATGAAATACGTTAAGCATTGGGTGCCCGAGTTTGGCACCCCTGCCTACCCCACCCCCATAGTAGACCATAAGCAAGCCCGCGAAAAAGTAATGGAGGTATATGGCAAGGCGTTAAAGCCGTAACTTTTTGGGTCATTGCGAGGAGGCTTTGCGACGAAGCAATCTCCAAATTCAAAATGCACAGTTATCGCCTGCTCTAAAAAATTCAAGGATGTGCGTCTCACCGGTGCTTATCTCTTAGGGGATTGCTTCGTTACGCGCAAAGCCGCGCTCCTCGCAATGACCTCTATTTTGTGGGCGCGCTTCGCGCACACTATCCGATCGCCCTTAGTATCATGGTATCATCTCGCTGTGGGCGGCTGACACCATGACACTTAAGGGTATTTGTGCCATTACTAGTTATTTACCTTAAACCCACAAAACGCGGGCAGTGCTAAACAGCCGGAAAAATGTTTTAAAAAGCAGTATTATGTTCGTTTAATACATGGTAAGGTTTATTTTTGCCTTAACCTTAGCGCGCAGCCCATGTCAAATTTGAATAACATAATAGTGGTAGACGACGATACCGACGAGCACGAGTTTTTAAGTGCCGTGTTTAGCGATGTTATGCCCTGGCTGCACTATAACTTTTTTAATAACGGCTATAACTTAATTAAAGCCCTTAGCGCACCTGCGGCGCAACTGCCCGATGCCGTTTTTTTAGATATTAATATGCCCGGCATTAGCGGGTTCGATTGTCTGGCGGCCCTGCGCTCGCTGGATAGGCTAAGCACCCTGCCCGTTATAATTTACTCTACCTCGCGCGATAGCTACAGCATACAAACTGCCTACGACCTTGGCGCTACCTACTACATGCCTAAGCCAGATACTGTAACCGAGTTAAAAGAGATATTGGTAACGCTGGATAAATTGCCTTTAGATGCTACCGTTAAAACGGCTATCGACGGTTTCGTTATAAACAAACCGGTTAAGTAGTTTATACTATCTCAATTTTTATCTGCAATGCTTTACGGGTTTAAATACCTGCAAAGGGCTGTGTTATTTTAGGTCAAACGTTTTTAATTTTAGTATTAATTCATATTTTTGTATGAATTAATCAGATTTTTAAGATCCCACCTAATAACGCCATTTTAAAACGGGCAGGCTTAACCAAAACGCCCGAGCATTTTTGGAGCCTGAACCTGCTGGATAAAGACCATAAAAAATGCAAAGAGGAAGTCATAAAAATGTTTGAATTTTCTTTGGCAGAGTATGGAGGTGTTCATTTGGCTATAGTGGATGGGGTGGCCGATTTTATTGCCAACGTAAATAAGGAAGAAGAAACCACTGCGATTGTGGCCTTCTTTCGAGAGTTGAGCGTTAGGTATAACACGACCATCGTTTTAGTAATACACCAAAATCCTGATGGTCAAAAAGAGCGCGGACACTTAGGTAGTGAGTTGCAACGAAAGTGCGAATCGATGTTGGTAATAACGAAAGATGAAAAAAACAATAAGAGTGCTTTAACGGCAAAGTTTTTGCGCCAGGGTGATACCAGCAAATTTACTGCAATAGGGTATAAATTTAATGTAGCCAAACAGTATCATGTTTTTGTAGGAGAAGATACTCTTACCAATACCCAGCTTGAATTAATGAAGTTGGCCCGCGCAGTTTTTACTGAACCAAGGCGACATGGTGAAGCTAAAGCTAAAATTGAAGAATTGAAAGGCTGTAAGGATAGTGAAGCAAAACGCAAGTTAAGGGCCATGCAGGACGAAAATTTTGTTCTTAAAAAGGAAGAGGAGAAAACTCCGATTTACGTATTGAATACAGAGGTCGTTAATTGATTTAGTCGGTAGGTCCGTAGGTCCACCCTATATATATAGGGTGGACCTCTTGTCCTGCCTTGTAAAGAGATTAGTTAAGCTAAAGCACCGGCTTACTCTGCCAACAGGTAACAAAATGCCTTGGGGCAATTTGTCACCTGTCAGCAGGGCCGCGCTAAGCCCCTTAAGTGTCATGGTGTCAGCCCCGCCACGGCGGGAGATGATACCATGATACTAAGGGAAGGGGAAATTGCTTCTTGTTTTTGCTGAACGATGATTTGGACCTCTGCTATTGTTAAGCGGTTTTACCACCAAATTTTCGAAAACAGTTTTTACGTGCTCCTTTTCCTGCTCGTATGGAAATGAAGTTTTGGGCTCATGCACGTCATGGTCTTTTATAAGCCAACCATATAAGCGGATAGTAACAATATCAGTTTCTAAATTATAATTTTCTAAGCTGGCATATATGCGCGCAATAGAGTCAGATGGATTGATAATTGTAAAACTGCCATCAAGCATCAAAGTATCGTTTTAATAGAGTTTACTAACAGGCATAAAATCTGAACTTGTAGTATCCGTGAAATTTATACTCCTCTCACTATAAATATTTTGTTTGCTATGTGCGCTCCAGGTTATATCAATTTTAGGCCCCAATGCCTTTATAAAGCTATCTAAAGGCATGTGCTCAATAGTATAATAAATGTGGGGCAAAAAACGTCTGGCGTGTGCTGTGCTGGTGGCTACAAATGCAAATAAAGATAACAGCAATGGTGCAGCAAGAGGTATTCGAAGCCGGTATACATTGGCCTTACGTTCCTCCAACATCCAGGCTAATGGCAAAATTAGTAAGGCCATTAAATCAGTATAATCTACCACCCGGCCTATGTTCAGCAAACCCAGCGAGTTAAATAAATCAATGGCGGGCTGGCTGTAAACCGATTTCCAATAAATAAAGAATGCAGCGCATAGCAGAAAGATAAGTTTTTTAAGCTGCGGTATTAAAGCAGTAAAAAATAGAGGTAGAATAAAGAGGCCTGCAACATCGGATAGCTTACCGGTAAGGCCATTTGCGTAAGCGGCTTTAAAAAAGAAATCGTTTAGCAGCAACAGCAATAGTGCTACGCAAAATCAGGCAGTTTGTAATATGCTAAGGTCTTTTTTCATCCGGTTAACCAACGGTAGTAATTGGTTGTAAAGGTAAGCCCCTAAGTGTCATGGTGTCAGCCGCCCGCAGCGAGATGATACCATGATACCGGGGGCCTAATTCATCCACCCCCTGTTCTGCGCAAAGCCGCAGAACTTTCCCCCGCCAGCGGGGGACATTAGCGCCATGCTCAAAAAAGTAGCGTTAAGGCTGTTGGCTGTTTTGTCCCCCGCTGGCGGGGGTGTAGGGGGTGGATGTATTGTTGTACATTGCAGCAACGCACCTATTTATTTCCACACGTGTGATGGTGTCAGCCCCGCCACGGCGGGAGATGATACCATGATACTAAGAGAGGGCAGGGCACTAAACGGTTTCTGCTTCAACCGGTTCCGGTTTTTTAAAGCGGGCTGCCAGGCGTTTAAATCTATCCGATACGGCATCGACAATGTAATACATGGTAGGCACCAGTATAAGGGTTAAAAACAGCGAACTGGTAAGGCCGCCAATAATTACCCAGGCCATTCCGTTTTTAACCTCGGCACCCGAGCCGCGCGAAAGGGCGATGGGTAGCATACCGAGTATCATGGCCACGGTGGTCATTAATATCGGGCGAAGGCGTTCTTTACCGGCTTCTACCAGGGCTTCGGTTAAGCCCATACCGGTTGTCTTTAAGTGGTTGGCAAAGTCAACTATCAATATACCGTTTTTGGCCACCAATCCCATTAGCATTATCAAGCCCACTATGGCAAATATCGAAAGGGCTTCCATGCTTAACGCTAAGGCCAACAAGGCGCCAATCAACGCCACCGGTATACTAAACATTACCACAAACGGATACACCATACTTTCATACAATGCCACCATAATCAGGTATACTAACAGGAAGCCAATCATCATGGCCAAACCAAGGCTGCCAAATGCATCTTTTTGGCGCTCTGCTTCACCCTGAAACTCTACTATAATGCCTTCCGGTATTTTAACCGTAGCCAGCTTTTTCTGTATATCGGCTATTACTGTTCCGTTCGGGCGACCGGCAGTAAACGCTATTACCTTAATGCTGTTTAACCGGTTGCTGCGTTCCAACACACTCTCGCCCAGTTTCTGTTTTATATCGGCCACTTCGGCCAGGCGTATGTTAGCGCCTTTGGCATTTCGTATGGTAATGTTGCGCACACTTTCAATATCCTTTTTATCTAACCTATCGGCGGTTATGTTTATTTTATACTCTTCGCCGCCCTCGGTAAACTTGGCGTTATCGTTACCTCTAAAAGCAAGTTGTAAAGCATTACCTACATCGGGCACGCTAAGGCCTACCATCGAGAGCTTATCGCGGTCCAGCTCTATACTAATTTCGTTCTTCGGTGTTTTGGTGCTAAACTCTACGTAATCCGTGCCGGCAGTTTCGGTAACTATTTTCTTTACCAATGTGGCTGCGGCCCAAATGGTATCCATGTTGGTTCCGCGCACTGCAATTTGCACCGGTGCCTCGCTGTTACCGGTTAAACTGGTAGGCTTAATGGTAACCTTTACGCCGGGTATTTTCGAAATCTCATCGCGCATCATAGCACCAAACTCGTCGGTAGTTATTGTGCGGTGGTCTTTATCTACCAGCGTTACCGCCATTTCGGCAATGTTGCTGTTGCTGGTGTTACTTACCAGTGCGTTACCGGATTGGGTCCCCACATTAGTAAACACCTTGGTAACCTCGGGCTTAGCCATAGTTAGCTTTTCGGCTAACAGGGCTACCCGGTTCATTTGGTATACCGGTGTTTCGGGGCTCATTTCAAGCGCAATGTTCACTTCGCCTTTATCGCTCGGGCTTACAAAGGCAGTGCCTATAAAGCCGGCAGGTATCAAAGCAAAGGCACCTACAAACAATAACAGTATGCTGATGATAACCCACTTTTTATTTACCAATACCACGCGCAATGTGCGACCATAAAATTCTTTTACGCGGTCTAAGAAGGCTTCGAAACCAAGGAAGAAACGGCCGCGGAAAGTATCGCGGGTAAGGTGCTCTAACTTAGCAAAGCGCGAAGCCAAAAGCGGGGTAAGTGTAAACGATACAAACAAACTCATTAAAGTAGAGAACACCACCACCAGCGAGAACTCGCGCAATATGTTACCTATCATACCACCGGCCATAGCCATAGGCACAAACACCACCACATCCACCAGGGTAATAGCAATGGCGGTAAAGCCAATTTCGCTCCGGCCTTCAATAGCCGCAGTTACTTTATTCTTACCCATCTCCATGTGCCTGAAAATGTTTTCGAGCACCACTATACTATCATCCACCAATATACCTACTACTAACGATAGAGCCATCAGCGTCATAAGGTTTAGCGAGAAGCCCAGCAGATACATCAGCACAAAAGTGGGTATCATAGCCGAAGGCAGCGATACTAAGATGAATAACGAGCTGCGCACGCTGTGCAAAAACAGCAGCATTACCATGGCCACAATAAATACGGCCAGTATTAAATCGTGCATTACAGCATCGGCCGAGGCCAGTGTGTAAATAGATTGGTCTACCGCTACATCAAAGTTAAGGCCCTTGGCAGCGTATAGTTTTTTAAGTTCTTCCAGCTTGGCTTTAGCCAGCTTGCTAACGTTTACGGCATTGGCATCGGCCTGCTTAATCAGCTCTATGCCTATACCGGGCTTACCATTTATACGGTTAATGGTAGTTACCTCGGTTTGTGCATCGGTTACGTTGGCCACATCGCTCAACAAAATACGTCCACCGGTTTGCCCGCGGCCAATTACCAGGTTGCGCAGGTCGTCTACCTTGGCAAACTTGGCATCTAAGCGTATTGAAAGTCGGCTTTCGCGGTCCTCTACATTACCGGCGGGATAAGATACGTTGCTGGCTGCAATGCTTTGGTAAACCTGTGTAGCCGTAAGTTTGTAAGCCTGCAGCTTATCGTTATCCAGCACTATCTGTATTTCGCGCTCGTTGCCACCTATCAGGTTAACTGCACCCACACCATCTACGTTACTTAGTATGGGTTTAATCTGGCGGTCTACCAGGTCGTATAATTCAGCAGGGCTTACGTTAGCCGAAGCGCTGATACGAAGCACCGGTAATTCCTCACTATTAAAGCGATTCACCAAAGGGTCGTCTACCTCATCCGGTAGCAGAGCCCGTATCTGGTTCAACTTACGTTCGGCATCGCGCTGTGCGGTAACCGTGCTAATACCCGATTTTAACTGGATGGTAACAATACTAACCCCCTCGCGCGAGGTAGAGCCTACCTTATCCACCCCTTCAATAGATGATACGGCGTCTTCTACCGGCTTGGTAACCGTGCTCTGCACTTCCTCGGCACTGGCGCCACGGTAGGTGGTAACCACCGCCAATACGTTGGCCTCAAACTTAGGCAACAGGTTATAGTTAAGGCTGCTGTAGCTTATAAACCCAAACAGAATGAGCGTAACAAATATTACACTGATTAGCAGGGGCCGTTTAATTGCAATTTCTGTAATAGACATAAAACAGTTTTATATTATTTAGAAGCCGCAGGTAAGTCCAATGCGCTTCTTCTTATCAATCGTTCTTTAAATACTTCTTACTTAACCAACTCTACCATGCTGCCTTCGGCCAGGTTAATCTGCCCGCTGGTAATTACTTCATCGCCTTCGGAAAGGCCGCTAAGCACCTCTACATTTTCGCCTACTTCGCGGCCCAATACCAGCTTTTTAATAGTAGCCTTGTTCCCATTCGGCACAAACACATACGGGTTCTTTAAGCCTTCGGCAAGGGCAATTTTAGGTATCTGCAAAGTGTTGGTGTTGCCGGTTATATCAAAGGCTACGCGTATAAACGTGCCGGCTTTAATAGGTGTGCGGCTATCGTTAGCCAGGGTAACTTCTACCGGGTAGTTGTGGCTATCATCGCCTTTAGGGCTTATGTAACGCACCGTGCCCTTAAAGGTTTTGCCGGGGTAAATATCGCAGGTAACCGTAACTACTGCACCGGTCTTCAATTTGTAAACATCTTTTTCGCTAACCAATACCTGTGCCTTTAACTGGCTTACGTTTACCACGGTGGCTATCACCGTACCGGGGTTCACAAACTCGCCCTCTTCTAAATTTTTGCGAACAATTACACCGCTTATAGGTGCTACAATGTTGGCATCGGCTATTTGTTGCTTAATCTGCTCTAACTGTATTTTGGTGTTATCGTAGTTATACTTTACATCGTTTACGTTTACCTCGGTAGCGGCATTGCCTTTATACAAATCGCTGTAGCGTTCGTAATCTTTGCTCAGCTTAGCCTCGTTCAATTCCATCGAGCGCAGGTTCAACTCTTTCAATTTGCTATCTACTGTGCCCAGTTGCTGGCCTTTGGTTACTACCGAACCTAATTGTATTTTAAGGTTGGTAAGCTTGCCCTGCGCATTTACCACTATATCGGTTTCGTTTTCGGCCTCGGTAACTGCGGGTAGTGTAAACGAGCCACCGGTGCTGCCGGTAAAGGCTTTGGTAACGGCTACCGGTATGGCAATGCTGCTGCGGTCTACCACCTTATTTTTACTGTCAATCTTCTTTTTGTTTTTAAACAGGGTAAAGCCTATAAGTGCAGCCACTGCTACAACTCCAATTATTATAAATACGGTATTCTTCTTCATGTTAGTTTATATTATAGTGTGGTTAGGTATTGTTTTAAGTTTCCTTTAGTGCGTTCAAATTCTGTTTTTGCTATCAGGCAGTTTACAAGGCTATTCAGGTAGTTGGTCTGTGCTTCTTTATAGCTGTAATCGCTGTTTAGTAAATCTGCCATGCTGGCTACGCCGTTTTGATATTGCAGCGTGGTATTATCAAACACCTCTTTAGCCAGTTCCAGGTTATCTTTATTGGTTTGCAAATTGTTGTAGCTGTTCAGCAATTGCACATTGGCATTTTGGTTTTGCAGCGTAACGGCGTTTTGCGTTATCAATAAATTTTGGCGCACGTTGGCCAGTGTAAACGAGTTTTGCTTTACCTGGCTGCTTTTGCGCAAGCCATCAAAAATGGGCACGTTTAAGCGCAGGCCAATAGCCCCGTAATCGTACCAGTTTTTAAACGAGCTTTTAAATTCGTTGCCAAACGTTTGTCCACCGTAACGGGCGTAAAAACCAAGGGTGGGAGCGTAGGCCGCCTTGCTGCGTTTAACCACTACCTCTTGCAGCAGTATGTTTTTCTCCAGTATTTTAATATCCCAGGTATTGTTGGCGTTAAAATCGTTCTGTGCCGGTAGCGTAATCTCTTGCAGCGATGCAGCGGAATCGGTTACTATTAATGTTTCCTTTAAGGGCATACCCATGTAATTCTTCAACCGGTTAAGGGCAAGCTCCATACTGGTTTGGGCAAACTGCTTTTGCGAGGTTATGTTATTAAGTGCCACCCGCACACGGTCAAAGTCGCTCTTTTTAATAACGCCCTTTTCGTATTGCAGCTTTTGTATGCGCACTATCTCGGCAAACTTGCGTTCGTTCTGGTCTAGCAACTTCAGTTGTTCCTGGTAAGTAATTACCTGGTAATAGCTGGTGGCAGTATTGTAAAGAATGTCATCATCATTCTTTTCTTTTTTAAGCCTGGCAGCTTCAATATTTGGCGCAATGCCTTCCAGCCCACTAAGCAGGGTTTGGTCGTAAATGGTTTGATCGGCCTGCACCATGGCGTTAGTGTTATACTGGTTACCAAACTGCACCCTTAAATCTTCTCCGGGTTTACCAACCAGCTCGCCGGGCAACACCGTTACCTGTCGTTTCAGGTTATCATCCCAGGCTACGCTACCATTTATTTGCGGCATGTAACCCGATAGGGCCTCTATCTTCTTTTGGTTGGCCGATTTTATATCGTTGTTGTAAATGGGTATAGTAGGGTTGTGCAACAGGGTATACTGTATGCAATCCTTTAAACTTAGTTTTTGAATGGTTTCGCTGGATTGTGCCTGGGCATATAAACCACCCGGAACCAAACCTGCTAAAACCAGCATTCTTAAAAATTTCATTTCTGCTTAATTGTTTGATTATTTAAACGATTGATATTGTCAACTATTAACTTATTGTATCATTTTTTCGGCGTTAAAGCGTAGCTTACCCAGCACCTTTAAAAAGCCTTTCATCTCATCTTCCTTTACATCGGCACTTATTTCGGAGATGATACTCTCAAAAATCTGTTCCGTTTGCTTCACTTTGGCCAATCCATCGGCAGTTAGCACCAATATCTTTCGGCGTCGGTCATCATCGTCGCCAAATCGCGCCACAAATCGCTTATTTTCAAGTGAATCTATTACCCGCATTACGGCCGATTTATCCATGCCAGTGCTTTGGGCAATTTCGGTTTGAGTGGGGTTAGTAGCCTCACTTATTTTAAAAAGAAGGGAAAACTGCTCGGGGCTTAGCCCCATATTGTTCTCCTGGAACCGTCTTTCTATCAACTTTCTAAAAGTGCGCATAAACGCCCCAAACTGAAAGCCTACCGAATTTTCTACTTTATTGTTCTCCATAATCAATAGTTGATACTGTCAACGATTAGTGCGCGAATATATTTTAGTGAATTGTGTTTAGCATATTATTTAACAAATAGTTTGCAAATAAGGCAGGGCCCTTTAGTGTCATGGTATTAGCCCCACAAAGGGATGATACCATGATACTAAGGGGGGATTATGTCACTCCTTCGGAGTTTTTGAATTTTTCGTTTTTGAAGTCTCTATAATAATTGCACCCCTTCGGGGTTAAGCAAATGCAGGGTTTTAGTTTGCCTGTATTCTACTAGGAAGTGTCATTTTTTTTCGCCCGCAAAGGCGAAAAGAAAATGATACGACGCAGCTTGCGCTTAATGTATTCCTGTATTGTCTAAAGTCTAATGTCTTGTGTCTAGCGTCTATTTTCTCTGTAGCTCCTGGCTGCTAACTACATACTCCCATTTTTTATCGCCGCCTTTACCAAATATTTCCATTTTGCAAACGCGGTTACCTACCGGGCCGTTAATAGATATTTTGCCAAAATTTTTGCGGTATAGCAGGGTGCCCGGCACCGAAAACTTATTTACATAGCCACTGGTGCGTATTTTAATAACCGGTGCGGTAAGCGGCGAGGTAGTAAAATCAAGCATAGGGTAGCCCTTCCAGTCGCGGCGGCTCATTTCGCTAAAGTGTTTATCGCCGGTTATAAAAATTATGCCTTTAATATTCTTCTCTGCAATAAAATCCAGCAGCTTGTTTCTTTCTACCGGGTATTTGGCATACGATTCCCCGTAGTAACTATCGTTAAGCACCTGAGAGCCCATGCACACAAATTTAAAGGTAGCATCGCTTTTAGCCAGTTTCTCTTTCAGCCATTCCACCTGGGCGTTTCCTAAAAAGGCACCGGTGGTGTCTCCTTCGGGGTCGCGGTAGTAGCGGTCGTCGGTCATAAAAAACTCGGCATCGTAGTAGCGGAACGTAAAGTGGTTGCCTTTAAGGGTGTCGGTTTCATCGTAGGTATTGGGCCAAAAGCCTTTAAACACCCGCAGGGCCGTATCTTTTAAAGGGAAATTTCTATCAGCATCGTTCCAGCCATAATCGTGGTCATCCCAAATGGCGTAGTTAGGCTGCTGCGCCAAAAAAAACTGCAACACCGGGAAATAGTTGCGCACCTTCAGGTTGCGTTCAAACATGTTATCGTAGCTGCCGTATTGTTTACCCAGGTAGTAAACGTTATCGCCGAGCCAAAGCATAAAATCCGATTTTTTGCGGCGCATGGTTTCGAATATCGAAGCCGAAAAACCGGGGAACATAAAGCGCGAAAAATCGGTATTCATCAGCGCGCACGAGCCTGCCAGAAAATCGAAATCTTTTACTGCCGAATCGGATTGCGTAGTAAAAATACAACGGGGGCGCAAACCGGTTTCTTTTAAAAAGTCGGTTTTATAAACGTGGCCGGGCAGTAAATCAGTAAAATCGGAGTGAAGCGATACCGTCCCCTTGCTATCGTTTATTTTATTAAAGCCGGTAGGGTGGTGTATGGATTTATCTACCGTATCAATAAGTATAAGTAAGTTCAATCCATCGCCTTTGTAAGCCGTCCATATTCGGGCACTGGTTTGGGTAACCGAGCCTACCATGGGGCCGCTAATAAGGCGTGCCTTTTCGGGGTTTTGCGCAAAAGCAAAAATGAAAACTAACAGTAGAAGGGTGAATAGTGGGTATTTTCTCATAACACAGCGATAATAAATAAAAAGCGGCCGAATAATTAAATCCGGCCGCCATAAACTAAAAAAACAAGCAAAAATTAAGAGGGTTTAGTTAACCACCAGTTTCTTTTGTAATACCGATTCGCCGGCCTTTATGTTTACTACGTAAACGCCTGCAGCCAAAGCGGCAGAGTTGTTTATAGGTATAAGGGTTTCTCCATCGTTCAGTTGTCCATCGTAAACAGTAGCTATTTGTTTGCCGGTTAAATCAAGCAAAGTAACCTGCACCTTTCCGGCGGCTGCTAACGATAAGTTAAGTGTTGCATCGCCCTGCGTTGGGTTAGGGAAGATAGTGGCTGAGTTAATAGCGCTTAATTCGGCTTCAATGCCGGTAGCAATGGCACCAATATTAATATCATCAATATAAAAGTTGTTGCCTTTGGTAGAGCCATACACTCTGAACTTAAAGTGAACATTTGATTTTTTCCATACGTTGGGGCTAAGGTTAATTTTAATGTATTTCCACCAGGCTTGTGCAGTGGTAGGTACAAAATAGCCGGTAACAGCACCTGCGTTTAATGCCCTTAGCGAACCGCTTTTATAAATGTTTACCCACGAAGTTTGGTTGCAGTTAGAGGTGGCTAATACTTCTATTGAATCGGGCGGATTTAGCGAATTGTTTTGCGAAGAAGTAGCCCATGAATAGTAGAACGAAAGCGATAATTGCGAATTGCTTAAGCCCGAAAGGTCGTAGCCCGGCGATACTATTTCGTCTATATCGCGGTCGGCACGGGCAAAGTAATTGTTTAGTAGTGCGCTTCCGCCGCTGCTATTGTGCCCCGCTAAACTGGTGCGTACAAATTCGGTGTTATTTCCGTCGTAGTTTATAGCCACCCAGTCGCCATTCCGGAGAGCGTTAGGGTCTTCAAAATCCTGTGTAAAAGGAGCGAAGTTGCTGGCAATATCGCTGGCTACATACACCAGGCTATCGTTTTGCTTAACGCTGGTACCCAGCGGCCCTGTAATAGTTAACTTAACAGGCTGCCAACCGGTGGTTAAAAAAGTAACGGTGGGTGCCGAATCGGTGCTAAACGATGGGTTACCATTAGGGAACTCCCACCTGTATTCAGTAACCGGCCCATTGTAGCAGGCATGCGGAAACTTAACCGATTGGCCAAGGCAAATGTACCTTCTGGTAGCCGTAAAATCGGCTATAGCAGCGCTCATAGTTCGGCTGGTATCATCAGTACCGGTGGCAGCTAAGTTAGCTGCGCTCCAAAGATTATCGCGGTCGCTTTTGTTGCTGTTTAAGGCGGCCAGCATGCGCACTTTTTGCCCTTCGGTAAACATTCTCGAGCAGTAGGAGTAGTCCATGTAGTTTTGCACGTTCTCTACCACGCCGGGGTTGCAGTAATTTAAACCTAACACGCAACTGGTGCTTCCGCGGGTTTCTGGGGTATCGTCCACATCATCATCGCCGCACGATACACCGGGTTCGTTGTTATCGCCCCAGGGGTGTTTAAGGTTAAGGTAGTGGCCAATTTCGTGCGTAAGGGCGCGGGCAAGGCCATAGCTACCGGTGCCAATAGCGCCTATATAATTGCTTAGTATTATAATGCCATCCATAGCCGGTGTATTATAAATAGCCTGCACCGAACCTGGGTAGTAGGCATAACCGGCCACACCATCCCGCATACTTTTTACGGTCCAAATGTTCAGGTATTTTTCGCGGGGCCATGTATTGTATTTGCTGTAATCGTTACCCATATAGGTTTGGCAGCTGTTAATGCGTTCTATACCGGTGGTAGGGTTTCCGTTAGGGTCTAAATTAGCCAGCCGGAACTCTATGCCCACATCGGCAATAAGCGGCTTAAACCCTGGTATAACCTGTGTAGTATCAGCATTGCGCTTGTTATAGTCTTCATTTAAAATGCGCATTTGGTCAAGTACCTGTGCATCGCTAATGTTTCCATCACCGTTTTGGTGCACCACGTGAAACACCACCGGTATTACAATATTGCCGTTGCGGTTAGCAGTAAAGTGTTGGTAGTTGGCTGCAAAGTTGCGGGTAAATTGCTCCAGCTCTGCTTCATATTGCAAAGCTTCGGGGTGTTCGCTTATCAGCTTTTGGCGGGCGGCATCGCTGCCACACATTGTGGCATCCTGCGCCTGGCCGGCAAAGGGCAATAAGGCTATAAGTGTGAGTGTAAAAAGATAGGTTTTCATAAATGATATTTAATGTTTAGTAATAGGTGCTGCAAATATAGATTGGCCCTATCATAAACTTTACGGATTGAAATAATATGACAGAAGTGTGACAATTACCAAAGGTAAATGCACAGGGGCTGTAGGGTTTTAGATGCAAGTTTACGAAGGTAAGCTCGCAGTAAAACCAAACAGTTTTTTAGGCTATAAAAATTAAATCGGGAGGGGAGGATGGAATGCGGTGATAGCCCGGCAAAGCCTTTTGTATAGCCACCGCCGGGGTAAAAAAGGTGCCTGTGCTAAATGCAACAAATTGCTTTGCAGCCGGGGCGTAAAAATCTTTATCTAAATTTTTAAGCAGCTTGGCAAACGGCGATTTGCCTTTTTTGCCGGTAGTAGTATGTTGGTCGTAAATAGCAGCCAGCAGGGCGGTAAGTGCAGTTTCATTATCATCGGCAAGGCCATAAAAAACATAGCCGGTGGCTGTTTTTTCTACCTCCTTATAATCGTACATTTTGCCCTGGTATTTAAATTCGTGCTCATCTACCAATTCAAAAACAGATGGGTTGCTATAATCGGCAGCAGCAATAAAAACGGCTTGCAATTCAGCTTTTGTTTTAAGTTCTAAGCTCATTTCCTTTTTAATCTCCTGCAGGGCGCAAAAGTACAAAGGTGTAAAGCCGGCTATGTGCACGTAAGCTAAAAACACAAATAAAACACCGGTGGCCTTTTTCATTATTGCGGCGTGAAAGTAAGTAAAAACAATAATTAAAAAACCCCGCCTTCTACAAGAAAGCGGGGAACTTTAAATGTGGACTTTGAGCGGATGTTAAGTTTGATGTAATGAAGTTACAAAAAAACCGGCAGGAGTGTCATTTTTTTGTCTGCCCCCAAAGGCAGCATAAAAAATGATATGCCTGCCGGCTCCGCGTATGTTATTCGGCAATCATTTTGCCCTGGCCTATTACTTTGCCTTGTTTGCTTATTTGATACATGTAAACACCAGCGGCGAGCGTTTGGCGTTGTATGCTAAACAGGTTGTTGGTAGTTCTGTCCTGGTAAATCTGCTGGCCCAGCATATCAAACATTTTAAGTTCGTAGGCTGTGTTTTCGCCATCAATTTTAATGGTGGTAAACTCTTTAAACGGATTTGGCATTAAGGTAATGGTTACTTTGCCGTTCTCTAAATCAGCTACCGAAAGTTCGTAATCGATGGTGTTAAGCGTGCTGTTGGTTCCCACCGGTGCGTTGTAATCAAAGTAAATATCGGCCCTGTTGGTTAGCTGTGTTCCCTTACCTAAATTGGGTTTAGGCAATATGCTAAAGCTAACATGGCCATGGCTTTGCGGTTCGTTGCTATTGCTATCGGGCAACATAATAGCGTTAAACTTCCATACAACTTCGCGGCCGACTAATTGCACTGTATACGCATGGCTGGCATCTACCATTTCAAAGGTTTCAATATCCAGTTCTGGTGCAATTGTATCGCGCACCACTACGTTTACAGCAGATGCTGTTCCGGTATTTTGGAAGTTAACGGTGTAGGTTAAGCGCTCATCACCTTTAATTACGCCATCAGGCACTACAAGCTTGTTGTTTGGATCCCAGCTGGCGGTTACGTTTTGATGAACCGTATCTACGTTATTGCTATAATTTACTTCGTTGCAATTACTGGTGGTTACGTTAGCCAGGGTAAATACCGGTTGATTTATTTGTATGTTGGTAAGGGCCCTAAAGTTTACCATATAGTGGCGATTGCTACCCGGTGTAAGCCCGGTAAAATCCCAGGTAACTGTTTGGGTAGAGTTATTGGCGGAAGTTTGTGCCGGTGAAGCCGAGATAAACGTTAAAGCCGGATCGAAGAACAGGTTCATAGTACCATCACTGGTGCTGGCCCCAAGGTTAGTAATTACTAACTCATAGTATGCTGCAAAGCCGGCAGTAACAGTTGTATGTGGTAAAATATCCAACCTTAAATCGCACGAACCGGGTTGAGTATATACACCAAAATTGTTGTTGTAGTAATTGGTGCCCGCTACAGTAGTTAAAGTAATAGCCTGTGGCGTAAGGGTAAAGCCTGCCTGTGTTTGAACTGTAAGGGTATAAGTGCCCGGAAACAGGGTAACGCAATAGTGGCCGGTTGGGTCGGTGTAAGAATGAATCACCGTTCCGTTGCTTCTTGTAACTATTACGTGCGCATTAGCCTGGCCGGTTTCGCCGGCATCCTGCACCTGGTTGTTATTGGCATCAAAGTAAACAGTGCCGCACACCGTGCTGCTGTTATTTTGCACTCCAAAGTTATAGCCACAGTGGCTGCCGCCGCTGGTGGTAATGGTGTAGTAAGCGCAGGTAGAAGTGTTGCTGTTAGGGTTTTGAGTGCCTACCGGTATAGTAAACGAGTTGCCCGGTGCTGCGCAGTAATACAGGGTATAGTTACCGGCCGGTAAAATAAGTGTATAGTGGCCGTTGCTGTTTACGGTTACATGGTAGTTGCCGGCGTAAATGGTGCCGCCGCCAATACCCGGTTCGTTACTTTCCTGCACGCCATTACCGTTAACATCGTTAAATACTACGCCGCAAATTGTATCGTTTATACCACAAGGCTGTATAGTTATTACCTGGTAATAGCTGGACTGGCAGTTACTGCCGTTTGAGTAAACGGTAAGTTGAACGGTCCAGGTGCCTACGCCAAAACTATGTGTAGGGTTAGTTGCCGATGACGAAGTGCCATCGCCAAAGTTCCAAACCACATTGGTATAGCCGCCGGTAGATGCATTGGTAAACTGTATTGTGCTGCAATTTACGCGGGTGTAGCTGTAGCTGGCATTGCATGGCGGTGTGTTGCTGGTAAAGGTTTCGCAATCGGTAGCGCTGCACTGGTTAGCATCGTAAACGGTTACGCAGTAATTACCGGTAGTAGTAGGGTAAATAGCCCGGGTGGTAGCCCCGTTGCTCCATAAATAAGTATATGGCGCTGTTCCCCCGGCAACTACAAGCTCCAGGTGGCGGGCAGTAAACCATCCGCTGGTTACGTTAACCTGTACGCCAAACCCGCTGCAAGGGTTACCTGCTGTTACCTGTATAGTGGTGCAGGTGCTATCGAAACAGTTAGTTCCTGGTATTGCTACGGTATGGCAAATAGTGTATAGCCCTGCCGTGGTGTAATAGTGTACAGGGTTGGCATTGGTAGAGGTGGTGCCATCGCCAAAAGTCCAATTGTGTGTGGTGGTGCCGGCATTGGTTACCGGGTAAAACTGAACACCGCCTGAGGTTAAATAGGCATACGTATAATCTGCATTAAGCCCGTTGCAAGGGTTTGCATTAACAATAGTAACTGTGCTGCAGGCCGAGTCGCAGAAGGTTTGGGTATTGCTGCCAAACAGGTATAAGCAAACCTGGTAGGTGCCGGCAGGTAATACCTGCGATTGGAACACCGTATTAGTTCCCGACTGTGATTGTATAAGGTTGTTATTGCTGCCATATACATTCCAGTAATAATGCGAGTTTGAATTTATGTTGGTGCTTGTGCTGGTAGCAAGTATGCTGCCGTTTACAGTAGTAGTGGTAAAAGAGGCAACAGCTGTGCAGGTGTTTGCAGGGTTAGCCTGCAGGTTTTGGCAAACCGTATCGGCACAAATAGTGCCGGTGCGCCTTACTATAAGGCATACGTTGTATAAACCGGCAGTAGTGTAACCATGCACAGGGCTTGCAGTGGTAGCGCTTGTGCCATCTCCAAAGGTCCATAGGTAAGTATTGCCACTAACCTGGTTGCTGGCCGTAAAGCTTATGCTATTGTTGGTGTTGTAAGTTTTTGTCCATTGCGCCGATACACCCGAGCAAGGGGTAGTAGTATAATTGTAACATGCTGTAGCCGAGCATCCACCTGTTCCGGTTACGGTTACGCAATAATTTCCGCCGGCAGTTACAGTAATAGATGATGTGGTAGCTCCGTTGCTCCAATTGTAGGTAGCAGGTGTTAAGCCGGTAGCCGTAACTTCTAACCTTGCAGAACCGCTATTTAGTATAGGGGTAATGCTTGCTGTTGCAGTGCAAGGTATGTAGCAAATTTCAAGCTTAGGGCGCTTAGCTGCGTTAGGGTGGTCGCTGGAGCAGAAAGACATAAGGTTATAAGGTGTAGTAGCTATCATATCTAGCAGCATACCATAATTTTGCGATGGCGTGTTAACCCATTGCTGGGTAAATGCATCCAGATTAATATTCAGGTAATCTTGTGTGTAGCTGTTGCTTTGCGCCAATAATACCTGGCCGGCAGTAGTTGTTGTTGGCTGGGTGTTCCAGGTTACTGCCGATTCACCCCAGGCACTGGTAACAAGTTTTAAGTAGCTGGCATTGTTGCTTCCAAATGTTGGCTGGCCCGGATAGCCGGATATAGTACCGGTGTCGCAGTATAACGATAAACGGGAAGATACAATGATAGAACCAGCCGGAATAG
Source organism: Chitinophagales bacterium (assembly GCA_044228435.1). GTDB lineage: Bacteria > Bacteroidota > Bacteroidia > Chitinophagales > LD1 > Bog-950. The sequence goes on along the minus strand of JBGAUW010000001.1, from coordinate 561,231 downwards.
CCGATAGATTGAATTCTAACAGGCTTCTGTGCTCTACAGGTACGCTGCTGTGGGTCCATACATCGGCAAAGAAATCTACGTGTGTGCCAAAGTTGCTGGTTGCAGCACTGGTTGCAATAGCGGCATCTTTACCGGTTGAATCATTAGGTTGTAGTGTAAGGCAGGTTGGTGGGGTAGTGTTTACGGTTATATTCTGGCAATTGCTATCGCAAAGTTGCTGGTTACTGTTATATACCGATAAACATACCTGGTAAGCACCGGTAGCAAGAACAGCAGTAAATGGAGACCCTGTTCCTGTTTGCACAGTTACACCGTTCGTGTTACGTATGGTCCAACGTCTTGTATTAGTGCCCGATGAGGTGCTGGTAAGTACTACGGTGCCCCCTGTTTGAGATACTGTAAATGAGGCTGTGTCGCAAATCGTAAAGGCAGGCACGGTAACATTTTGGCAAACCGTATCGGTGCAGGTGGTAGTAGTCAGTGTGTGGCAAACCTGGTAAACCATTGGGGTGGCTGACGGTGGAAATACATGATACACCTGGCCACTGGTATCGAAAACACCGGTGCCATCGCCAAATTGCCAGTAGCTGGTTACGCCACCGCTGTTGATGGGGTAAAAAGTAGCTGCGCTAATTTGGGTTGTATGGGTAAAGCCAGCAGAGCCCGCCGGGCAATTTGCAACTGTAGCTGTTTGGCAGACTGAATCGCAGAGCGTGTTGGCATTAGCATATACATACAGGCAAAAATAGTGGGTGCCGGGTGTAAGGTTGCCAACCCAGCGCGACGGGGTTGTAGATAGATTACCTGCTGCCACGCCATCGCTATACCATTGATATAGGGTGTTAGCGTTAGTGCCGGTAGAGGTACTGGTAAGCAGCACGTGATTATTTAAAGGTGCGGCAGTAAAACTTGCGTTTATGCCGGAGCAGGTAGTCACATTTGTAACGGCAATAGTTTGGCAGGCGCTATCGCAAAGTTGCTGGCCGCTGTTGTATATTCTAAGGCAAACATTGTAGGTGCCATTGCTAAGCGTGTTTATTGTATAAGGGTTAGCCGAACTGGTTGCAAGTATATTGCCGTTGGCATTGCTGATGGTCCATAACCTTGAAATACCCGGTACTGTGCTTGTGCTGGTAAGCACTAACTGGCCCGCCGATTGCGAATAGGTAAATGCCGATGTTCCGCAAGGGAGAGGAGTGTAGTTATAGCAGGCACTGGCCGAGCAGCCCCCTACTCCGGTTACGGTTACACAATAATTTCCGCCGGCAGTTATAGTAATTGCTCTATTGGCCGACCCATTGCTCCAGCTATAGCTGCTCGGAGTTAACCCCGTAGCCGTAGGGGTAATTGTAGCAGAGCCGTTGCTGTTTAGAACAAGGGAAAATGCGATGGATGCATTACAAGGGGTATAGCAAATTTCAAGCTTGGGGCGCCTGGTTGCATCGGGATGGTCACTGGAGCAAAAAATCATGCTGTTATAGGGCGAATTAGTTCTGATATCCAGCAACATGCCATGGTTTTGGGCTGGTGTATTAACCCAATACTGTGCAAAATTGTATATGTCAATGTTCGGATAATCTTGCCTTACGCTGGTGCTTTGTGGCAGCAATATCTCATCGGTGGCGGTACTGGTAGGAGCATTTGCCCACGTTACCGTATTTTCTGTCCAGGGGTTAACAATGCGTCTTAAATAACTGGCGTTGTTGCTGCCATACGTGGGCTGGCCGGGGTAACCTGCTATGGTACTCGCTGTATCGGCATAAAGCGATAAACGTGCTGAAACTATGCTTGAACCTATAGGGATGGAAGATAGGTCGAATTGTAAAAGGCTTCTTTCTTCTACTACATTTCCACCTGTTACCCATGCGGCAGAAAGGAAATTAGGATAATTTCCACGGTTCCCCTGCGTATTTGCGGTTTCAATTGCCGCATCTTTACCTGCGCTATCGGGCTGTATTGTGATACAGGTAGTCCCGTTTGTAACGGCAATAGTTTGGCAGGTGGTATCGCAAAGTTGCTGGTTGTTGCTATACAAGTATAAACAAACCTGGTAAGTGCCGTTTGGCAAAGTGTTGGCCGCAAAAGGAGTGCCGCTACCGGTTAACACTCCAGCACCATTCAGGGTTCTTATAGCCCAAACTACATTGGTATTAGTGCCGGTAGAGGTGCTGGTAAGCACCAGGTGGCCGGATGTTTGCGAACTGGTAAATGAGGCATTTCCACAGGTTGTGGTGCCCGGTATTACTATTAGCTTACAAACAGTATCTACGCAGTTTCCCTGTCCCCATACATGGCACACTTGATAGGTAGTTGTATTTGGACTGGAAGGATAAGTATGTATAAATGAAGCAGAGGTATCATCGCCCGAGGTTCCATCCCCAAAACTCCAATAGTTACCATTTCCAAAACCTGTGCGCTGTGGCGTAAAGGTTACTACGTTATTATTTACGCTCGTTTGAAAGTCTGCTGTACAGGTATCAATTGTATAACTACGGCAGGCAGAGTCGCAAAAAGAGTTTTGCGCAGAATATACGTATAAACAATAGGTATGTATTCCTGCAGGCGCATATTGGTACGAAGCTGTATTTGGAGTGGGGGTCGTTATTGCTTGTCCGTCTCTCCACCATTGATATAAGGTATTAGTTGCAGTGCCGGTAGAAGTGCTGCTTAAATAAGCATAGCCGCTATTAATAGAGGCATTAAAATTAGCGACTAAGTTGCCACAGGGTGTTGCCGTGGTGGTGTCGTTGCGGCATACTGTTGCGCTGCAGCCGTTGGTATCGCGCACAGTTAAACAGGCCTGATGTGCGCCCGGTGCATTATACTGCACGGTAGTAACTGCTGTATTTGAAGTAGCGGGCAACCCGCCTGCAAACGTCCACGAGTAGCTAAGCGGGGGGTAGTTAGATGTACCTGTGCCTGTATAAACTATTATGCTACCCTGCACATTGGCCGAAATAGCTGCCTGCACCATCCCATTGCAATTGCTTACCAGTTGGCATACTGTGTCGCGGCAGGTATTTGAACCACCAATTTCGGTGGCTATAATATACTCACACACGGTGTAATTACCAGGTGTTGAGTAGTAGTGAGAAGGGTTAGCCTGGGTAGTAGTAGAGCCATCGCCAAAAGTCCAGTAACGGGTGGTTATTTGGTACCCGGCGCTAACTGTTGATGTATCGGTAAATACATGCACCTGGTTGGGGTTGATGGTGTACTTCCAACCGCCATTTATATTGCATTGGGCATTTACCGCCAGGGTGCAACATATAAGCAAAAGTGCAGTTGCAAATTGTTTAAGTGTTTTCATAAGTATTGGTTTTGTGTGTGGTCGGCTAGCTAACATGTGTGGTTTTTATGCTTTGATACCGTAAAGGTAGTAACTGGTTGTATGGCACCTTTATTTTTTATTTAAAATCTTACTCATTCAAATCGGTAGGTTGTATGCCTACTTTAGGTGCCAGCCAGGCCCTGTAGCGCAATACTTCGCCATCTTCTACCGAGCCTTTTACCGGCGCCGTAACAAACTTTTTAACCATATTAAACAGCTTTTTGTTCTGCTGCGGCAGGGGCGTTTGCTGCAGGGCAGGCAGCAGCTGCAATATAAATCGTTCCCGCTTGTAATCATCTGTATTTAATAGCGTATTGTATTGTTTTGTTACCTGTTCAACCCTTTTTTCGGTAGTTTTTAAATCGCCCGATTCGTATTGCATAATACACTCGGCTACGGCAATCTTAATTTTAAGCGATACATCCGCCTTTTTAAAGTGATCGTTGGCATACAGGCGTGATAGGTTCCTGATGGCCTCGTTATACCTTTGCTGGTAAAACAGCAGCGTGGCCTTGTTCCAGAAAATGAAAAAATCGTAGTAACTGTTTTTCATGCCCTTCATTTCACGCTCGGCTTCATCCAGCGCTTTAAGGCCGCGGGCTAAGTCAATCTGGGCGTAGTTTATTACCAGCGCGTTGTAGTAAAAAAACAGGTATTTATCGTGCAACAGGTTGTTATAAGCGCTCAACTCTTCGCCCAGTGTTTCGGCATAGTCCAGGCTTTCGGCAAACTTGCGGTTTTTAAAGGTGGCATTTATGGTATAAACCAGCATTTGCAGTTTTACCTCGTGGTTGGCCTTATCAAACCACTTTTCATCTACAAACCTTTTGTAGGTTATAAGCATAAACTTCTCCAGCTCCACAAAGTTGTGGTTCTGTATCAATATCTGGCTTAGCGCCCTAAACACCCGCGTTTGAAAGGTTTTACTTTGGCGGATAGAATCATCGTTGGCAAACTCTTTTATACTGCTATCGAGTAGCTTCAGCAAGCCCACATCGCGCTTGCCATAGTTTTGCGATAGCTTAAGCCGGTAGGTAACCGCTGCCAGCACCTGGTCGGCACCCCTTATCTTATTTAGCTTAACAGCGTTTTCTTTGCGCTTTTCAATATAGGTTTCGGGGTTAATGCCTGTGTGGTCGCTGCTTAGCTTTACAAAGTTGGCATAAATAATATCCAGCAACTCAAAGTTCTCTATTTGTTGTGCCCGCTTTTCGGCCTTTTTTAAATAGTGCAGGGCAATTTCGGGCTGGTTGCGCGATATAAAGATATTGTAGAGCGAAAGAAACAGAAACAGGTTGTTTGCATCGTGCTTGCTAAAGTGAAGCAACGACAGGTTGTAGCCCAAATCCTGTTGCAGGCGGTTTTTAAGTCGGTAAAAAGAGTTTTTGTCGGCACCCTTGTACAGTTTTTTAAAAATAAGCTCCTCATCGTATTTATCGCCTGCCTGGCGTATGTAATCAAACAGCAAAATATCTTTGCGGTCGGCCTTGGCATTGGTGCTGTTTAGCCACAGCTTAAAATGCCTAACCTCTTCCTTGTTCATGCCCCAAACAATACTGTTAAGAATATCCATGTTTATAGCTTAGCGTTAAATGTGTATAGCGATTGATTTATCACGGCTGTTAATTGCTTTATTTACAAAAGTATTCCGTGTTGTTGCGTTTTATGTAAGCAGTTTTTGTCATTTTGAACGGGTAAGAAACGAAGTTAATATTTTAATGCAATTGCAACTAAGCAACTACATTAGCCATCAAAGGAGTATGATGAAAAAATATTTACAAAGGTTGTGCGCGGTATTTAGTTTGTGTTGGCTTTTAAGCAGCCAGTGCAGTGCGGCAGTTAACGGCGTGGGCGTAACCCTTATTAACTACACCTTCGATACCGTAGGCTTTGGCTATACTATTACCATTAATGCGCAGGTTACCAATTACGATACACTTGCTTTTGCCGGCAACATCGATTTCGGTTTAAAAAACAGCAGCTACAATCTTACTACAGCCAGCTTATTTAATAAGCCGCCTTACAGCAGTTCGTTTATTTCACTGTATCCCAATGAAACGGTGCCTGCTGTATTTAGTATTGATATAGACCCTCAGTATTTTATACCCGGTCCCGATGTGGTAGTGGTATGGCCTATATGCACGGGCCCTATTGCCGACTCTGTTTTGATTGAGATTTTTGTAGAAACCCCCAACAGCATTAAGGATGAACGGAATGATTTGTTTGCCTACATTATAATGCCCGACCGTATATTTTTGAAAAACTACCGGGCTGCTACAAACATTGAGCAGGTAAGAATTTTTAATTTAATGGGCCAGCAGGTGGCAGAGCTTAATGGCAACTACATAAGCGAAGTGCCGGTACCCAACCTGCCTAAGGGGCTTTACCTTTGCGAGTTTACTACGGCCGATAAACGGCGCCAGGTAATCAAGTTTTTGAAGTAAGTTGGCAACTTAGGTTTTGAGTAATTTCAAAACTTCGCAAATCTTTACTTTTTTCTACATTCGGCGTTCAAAACAAAACCCCGATGAAAAAACTTTTACTGCCTTTGCTTTTTTGCTTTCAGTTAATAAGTGCGCAAAGCCCTATTACGTTTAACATTAGCGAATTGCCGGTAGCGGGCACCACACAGCGCATTGCTGTTGATACAGTACCGCTGCCAACCATCAACTTTGGCAGCAAAGGCGCTAACCAGTTTTACGATTTTAGTAACCTTAGTTTATATAAATACGATACGGTTGAATTTAGAACACCTACTACAGGTGCCAATAGCCAACAGGCTACGTGCCCTAACGCAGATGTGGCAATTACTACAGATGGTATAAACTTTCTGCTTACCAATACAGATAATGCCAATAATAAATTAACGCTCGAAGGTTTTCAGGGGCAATTAACACCCGGTAATACTATTACGGCCGCATACAGCACCAAACCGGATTTATACGTTTTTCCTACTAACTATCAAACCAATTTTTCCGGCAATGGTTACCTGCAAAAACAAGTACCGGGTAGTCAGGTTGGTCAACCGTTTGTTACCACTGTAGAACTCACAATAACCACTCAATATACTGATACTATAGACGGCTGGGGACGAGTAAAAACTCCGCTTGGCACCTATAAGTGCTTACGTAAGCAGCGTAAAGAAACCACACGTACTCAAATTCGTGCATTGGTTTTCGGACAATGGAATAATGTTTCGGATGATACAAAAACCACTGTCCGTTATCAATATGTAACAAAAGAAGCGAAAGGTACTGTGGTAAACTTTAACTACGATACAGCGAATGTGCTGCAATCGGTTACCTGGAGCATGGTGCCACCAACCGCACCGATAGCTAATTTTGGATCGGTAGTTGGTAGCGGCGGTTTAGTAACCTTTGCCGATTCATCAGATTTTTACCCTACCAGCTGGAGCTGGACCTTCGGCGATGGCGGAACCAGCACACAGCAAAACCCTACACATACATATACTGCCAATGGCACTTATACTGTTTGTTTAACAGCAACCAATGCCGGTGGCAGCAGCACACAGGTTTGTAAACAGGTAGTAATTACCGGTTTGGCATCGGCTCCGGTAGCTAACTTTACCTCTGCTAACGGAAGCAATGGTTTGGTTACTTTTACCGATCAATCCACCAATACACCTACCAGCTGGGCCTGGACCTTTGGCGATGGCGGAACCAGCACGCAGCAAAACCCTACACATACTTATACTGCCAATGGCACTTATACTGTTTGTTTAACTGCCACCAACGGCGTTGGCAGCAGCACACAGGTTTGCAAGCAGGTGACAATTACCAACGTTGTGGTTGCACCGGTTGCCGATTTTAGCTTTGTGAACGTTAGCGGTGGGCTGGTAAGTTTTACCGACCTTTCAACCAACACACCAACCAGCTGGGCCTGGACCTTTGGCGATGCCGGAACCAGCACTCAACAAAACCCATCGCACTTATACACTAGCAACAATACTTACAATGTTTGCTTAACCGCCACCAATACAGGCGGCAGCAACCAGCGTTGTAAAAACGTGGTAGTATCGGGTATATCGGCGACTAACAGCGCACCGGTAGCTTTTGACGATACTGCCAGTGTATTACAACCTAACGGCCTTGTACGCAACGTAGGCTCTAATGATATTGACCCTAATGGCGATAATTTATGTGTAACCCTGGTATACGGGTCTCCTAATTTTGCCGATGCAGGTATTGGTAATTGCACCAGTATCCGTTATACGCCCGATTCTGCCTTTGTGGGCACCGATAGCTGCTATTACATTATCTGTGATAATGGTAACCCTATACTTTGCGATACGGGCAAATTTGTGGTTACCTCGTTGTTTAACGCTGGTGTATACCCGGTAGCGGTGGATGATGTGGCTTCTGCATTACAACCTGATGGGGCAACCGTAAACGTTACTACCAACGATAATGGACCAAGCGGTCCATTCTGTGTAACGGCTATTTACGGCGGTGGCTCTGCATTTGCCATCAGCGGTTGCAACAATATAGTTTACACGCCCGATTCGCTGTTTACCGGTAACGATACCGTGTGGTATGTTATCTGCGATAATGGCCAGCCTACCTGGTGCGATACGGCGAGTTTGGTAGTTACTTCAAGCTCTAATCCGGCGTTATTGCCGGTGGCAAATTTCACCTGGTTGCCCGAATTATGTAACGGTGTTGTATTTACGAACACTTCAACTGGTTTTACATCGGCCACTATCACCATTCATCAAATTGTAAATGCTTTCGACCCTGATTCTACTTATAATATTTCTTCTACGCTTCACTACTATAGTTCAACTCCTACACATCCGGGTCTTAACGTGCAGGCTTGTTTAACTGCAACTAATCAATTTGGAAGCGCAACAAAATGCGATACTGCTCAATTTATTTGTTCAGGCATTAATGAAGTTACCTTATCAGGTATTCAGCTTTACCCCAACCCAACCAATGCTTTTGTTACTGTGGATATGAGCCGCAATCAAGATGAAGCTACCCGCAACTACGCAGCTATTGAAATTTACAATGCGATAGGAGAGAAGGTGAAGGTAGTAACTGAAAAGAATACCCGCCTGCTAAATATTTCGGTTGCCGAACTTACCGATGGTATGTATTTAGCAACTTTGGTTGATGCCAAAGGCGCCAGAAAAACACTGGGAAGATTTGTAGTAAATAAGTAGTCTTACAACTAAGCATAAATGAAAACGGCATCCGCAATAAGCGAGATGCCGTTTTTGTTTTGTGCTGCAAAGTACTAATGAGCTGGTTTATTAATTAAGGTTATACGGCACCCGTAGCAAATCCAACTCTTTAAATAAATCATTGTTCAACTCAATTGCCTTTTGCGAGCTGCTCACGCCTACTACTATGCCCTCTTCGGTGTCAACAAACTTAACCCGCAGCTTTGTTTTGCCGGGGTATTTAGATACTACCTGGTTTATTTCGGCAATCATCTTTTCATCCACTTCATAAGAGGATACTTCGATGGTTAGCGATTTGGTAAGCTTGCTGCGCACATCTGATAGCAAGTCAATCTTCGTAATCTTAAACTCAAACTCGTTCTCGTTGTTCCAGCGCTGTGCGTAGCGGCCCGATATGTGCAGCATGGCATTAGGGGTTTCTACAAAGGTTTTAAAGGCCATATAATCTTTTCCGAAAAGCGAAAAGTTATAGGTGCCCGAAAAATCTTCAATAGTAAAGCGGCAATACTGGTTGCCATTCTTGGCAATTTTTGTTTCGGTAGTAGTTACAATGCCGGCTATTTTCAAATCTTTATTCCGCACCTTTTCAATATCTACCAGGGCTGCGTTGGTAAAGGTTTTAATCTCTAAACGGTAATCATCCAGCGGATGCCCGCTGATGTATATGCCGGTTACATCTTTTTCTTTTTTCAGTTTTTCCAGCAGGCTCCACTCTTCGCAACCCGATGAGGTAGGTTCGGTTAAATCGGCCCCACCCCCGGCATCGCCAAACAGCGAGTTTTGCTGCGTGCCTGCCGAGCCCTGTATATTGCTACCGTAGCGCACTGCTTTTTCAAGTACGGTCATACCGTCTTTTTTATCGGGCATGAAATACTGCGCGCGGTGAAACCCAGGAAATGAATCAAAAGCTCCGGCATAACCTAAGGCTTCTAACGCTTTTTTATTAACGGCCCGAAGGTTAGCCCGGCGGGTTAAATCGTAAATGCTTTTGTAAGGGCCGTTTGCTTTGCGCTCAGCTACAATGGCTTCTACGGCTGCTTCGCCCACTCCTTTTACGGCCGACATAGCATAACGTATTTCTCCTTTCTTGTTTACAGTAAACATTACGTCACTTTCGTTCAGGTCGGGTCCTTTTACCGGTATGCCCATACGACGGCATTCTTCCATAAAAAAGGTAATCTTATCAATATTGCCCTGGTTATTGGTAAGCAGCGAGCTCATATACTCACCGGGGTAGTTTGCCTTTAAGTAAGCTGTTTGGAAGGCCACAAAAGCGTAGCACGTAGAGTGCGATTTGTTGAACGCATACTGTGCGAAGGCCTCCCAGTCGGTCCATATCTTATCCAGTTTTTTGGCCTCCATGTTTTTGGCAGTGGCACCCTCCATAAACTTGCTCTTCATTTTATCGAGCGTCTTCTTATCCTTTTTACCCATGGCTTTACGCAGTACGTCGGCATCGCCTTTTGTAAAGCCTGCCAGCTTTTGCGATAGTAGCATCACCTGTTCCTGGTATACGGTAATGCCGTAGGTTTCGTGCAGGTATTCTTCCATTTCGGGCAAATCGTAAACAATCTTCTGCTTACCATGTTTACGCAAAATGTAATCAGGTATATAAGCAATAGGGCCTGGGCGGTAAAGGGCGTTCATGGCTATCAAATCCGCAAACTTATCGGGCTTTAACTCCTTCAAATATTTTTGCATACCTGCCGACTCGAACTGGAAAGTCCCGTTGGTTTCTGCCCGTTGGTATAGCTCAAAAGTTTTAGGGTCGTCCAGCGGTATATTATCAATGTCAATTTTTACACCGTGGTTTTGTTCTATCAGCAATAGCGCATCGCGTATGATGGTTAGGGTTTTTAAACCCAAAAAGTCCATTTTAATTACACCGGCATCTTCAATTACCTTTCCTTCGTATTGGGTTACAAACAGTTCGCTATCCTTGGCAGTAGCTACCGGTACAATTTCGGTAAGGTCTTTGGGCGCAATAATAATACCAGCCGCGTGCACGCCGGTGCCGCGCATACCGCCTTCCAGTTTTTCCGCCTCGTGCAATACTTTCCCTTCAAGGCTGTTACCGTTATATATATCACGCAGCTTTTGTGCATCGGCTATTTCCTCACTGGTATATCCTTCCTTCTCTTTCAAACTATCCTTGCCATCCATAGGGGCATGCAGCAAGCGTCCTAAATCGGCACCGGGCCGGTCAGTCACCAGTTTGGTAAGTGCAATAGACTCGCTCAAAGGTAAATCGAGCACCCGGGCCACATCTTTAATACTCACCTTGGCGGCCATGGTGCTATAAGTAACAATTTGGGCTACCTGGTTACGGCCGTATTTTTTTACCACATAATCAATAACCTTTTGGCGGCCTACATCATCAAAGTCGGTATCAATATCCGGTAAGCTCTTCCGGTCAGGGTTCAAAAATCTTTCGAAGAGGAGGTTGTAGGCTATAGGGTCTATGTTGGTAATACCTACACAGTAAGCCACCACACTACCGGCTGCCGAGCCCCGGCCGGGACCTATTAATACGCCCATATCACGGCCCGCCTTTATAAAGTCGGCCACAATCAAAAAGTAACCGGGAAAGCCCATGGTTTTAATCGTGTGCAGCTCAAAGTTTATGCGCTCTTCAATTTCGGGCGTCATTTCTTTGTAGCGCTTGTAGGCACCTTCCATGGTTATATGTCGCAGGTATTCCCACTGGTTAAGCACATCGTCCGCATGCACCTGAAACTCCTTCGGTATAGGGAAGTTAGGCAGCATTATATCCTTCTTCAGGCTTAGGTGCTCTACTTTATGGAAAACATCCATGGTGTTTTCTACCGCCTGCGGAACATCCTTAAACAGGTTGCTCATTTCGGCCTGCGTTTTAAAATAGAACTGATCGTTGAAGAAAGCAAAACGCTTGCCCTTCATACTGCTATCATCGTCGCTAAATTCTTTATTGGTGGGGGTGCTTTGTTTTTCGCCGGTGTTAATGCACAAAAGAATATCGTGTGCGTTACTGTCTTCCTGGTCTACGTAGTGCGAATCGTTGGTGGCAATTACCTTTACATTATACTCCTTACTCCAGCGCAGCAGCACTTCGTTTACCTTATCCTGCTCAGCCATGCCGTGGCGCTGTATCTCTATATAATAATCTTCGCCAAAAATATTCAGCCACCATTCAAACACCTTGCGGGCTTCATCTTCGCCCTTTTTTAAAATGGCCTGCGGAACCTCGGCCCCAATGCAACAACTGGTGGCAATAAGATCGTGGTGGTATTTTTCTATCAGGGTTTTATCTATACGAGGATACTTGCCATACAAGCCTTCAATAAATCCCAGCGAGCACATTTTACTCAGGTTCTTATATCCGTTGGCATTTTTAGCTATTAGTAACTGGTGGTAGCGCTTATCGCGTTTTTCTTTACTAAACGATTGCACAAAGCGGTCTTCTACCAAATAAAACTCGCAGCCTATAATAGGTTTAATGGGCGTGCCATCGGCCAGTTTATGTTTATTAGCCTCTGCCACAAAATCGAACACCCCAAACATATTACCGTGGTCGGTAATGGTAAGGGCTTTCATACCATCTTTAGCGGCTTTTTTATACATGCCGCTTATGCTGGCAGCACCATCAAGCAGCGAATATTGTGAGTGGGAGTGGAGGTGAATAAATTCTGGCATAAACTAAGGCAGATTTTGGAAATCGGAATACGGAAATAAAAGCAAATTCAGAAGTTGCTAAGTTCGGTATACGCCAGCGTATTTTCGCTAAACAATAGCTAAAAGTTGTTGTAGATTTTTAAACAGGCTTGTTGAAAAAAACTGCTGGTGTTAACCAACTGAATTTCAGTTGGAGTATTGACTTAATTTGGTGAGTTAAGGCACGTTTTTTTGTTAACCGCCTTTCTTTTTCGTCTTATAACCCATGGTGGTTAGCAAGCCAATAATTTTATCGCGCTGTTCGCCCTGCACTAAAATTACGCCGTCTTTAACAGTTCCGCCGCTGCCGCACTTATTTTTTAACTGTTTGCCTAAATCTTCAAGGTCTGCCTCGCTACCCACAAACTTTTCTACCAGGGTAGCTACCTTGCCGCCTTTTAAACGCTCCAGCGAAACGTAAAGAGTTTGTTGCGCCGGTGGCAAAGTTTCCTGCTCATTGTTTTCTTCCTCCTGTTTAAAATCACGATTAGTGGAAAATACTATGCGGTTTTTAGCGTCTTTGCTCATGGTATTATTTTGCGTGCCAATGCAAACTTACTTAAATGGCCGCTACACAGCAAACTTAAAGCACTGGTTAAACCGGCATTTGACTAAAAAATGCTCTACTATCTGCTGATAAGTAATTTGCGTGTTACCGATTTTTGTTGTGTTAAAACAGTTACCGTATATACACCGTTGGCCAGTGTTTCTACAGGCACCTGCAGCGTACTGGTGTTTAATTGCTGCTGGGCTACCTTGCGCCCGGTTACGTCGGTTATGGTTAATAGGCTGCCTAATATATCTTCGGGTATGGTAATAGTAACCATAGATGAAGCCGGGTTGGGTACTATGTGTATGCGGTAGGCATCGGCATTGTAGGTACCGGTCCCGCTACATATATCCACCTCTACTATCATGTTTGAGATAAGGGTACATCCGCTCTGTGTGGTTACCTGCAATGTATATACGGTAGTTTGGGCTGGCTGGGCAGTAGTTACCCTGCATGTAGGGCAGCCAAGCCCTGCCGATGGCAGCCATTGGTACGATGCAAAGCCCATAGGGCCCTCGAGTGTAGCGCCGGTGGTATTGCACACCAGTGTATCCTGCAGGCTGAATTTTTTAGTGGAATCAACAAAAACAAGAACGGTGTCGGTAAAAGCATTTCCGCAATAATCGGTAACGGTGGCGCTGTATGTGCCCGGCTGGTAAACGGTATAAACTGAATCGGTGTAGCCACCGGTCCAGTTGTAACTATTATACCATGGGCCTGCATGTAGTATAGTCGAATTGCCGGGGCATAGGCTGATATCGGGGCCCAGGTTAAGCGACGGGGTATTAACACCGGTTACTGTTACTGCCTGGCAGTAAGAAGACTCGGTAGGTAAACCCTGATCTACCAACAGGCGCACATAGCGGGTGCCCGGTGTGGTGAACGATACCGGTGGGGGAAACTGCTGGGTGCTATATGCATTGGTAGAGTTGCAGGTACCAAAGTTAAGGCGCAGTAATTTTTGTGTGAAAGCCATTACGGCCATGCAGGTTACACCCATATCGGTTACCAGGAAAGAAGATAGCCCTGCAATGCGTGCGGTGTTTGCCGGAAAGTTGTAAGTGATAGTAGGCATGGCGGTAACAGAATCCCAATGTAGTACTTTATGGTCTGTGCTGTTTTCTTTTACCAGGTATCCATCAAAACTACCGTTGCAGTTTTGAAACAGGTTAATATCTAAAGGCAGGCCGCTGCCAAACTGGCCAAGGTTGGTGGTAGTGGGTGTATTGCCCAGCGATATACCAAAATCGAAACGGGTGATACCATTATTAAAGTCGGTTGCAAAAATGTGGCTTTTGCCTTTGCTGCGGATATACTGAAATGCAAAGTATTGCTCGTTAGGCACATTTTTGCGATACGTATTGTATTGCAATACATTGTTCATAATGTTATTGCCCAGGTATGCAATTATAATATGCCCATTGTTGCGGTCGCACATTATCAGCCAGAAGTTATTGGTTTCGCGCACGGCCTGTATCTCGTGCCCCCAGCCAATAACAGTGCCCAGGCCACCTACTTCGGCCGCAGTAAAACTGTTGTTGGTAATATCGGGTCCTATTACAGCGCGGTATGCTTTTATGTTGTTAATCATAAATGCGTAGTAAATGCCGTCCACCTGAATGATAGATATGCTGTGGTTTCGCGTGTCTGTAATACCGGTTATATAAAGCTTATGAACCACCGGTGTGTTGGCCATACTGCTTCCAAAATCGGCACGGTAGTAACGCGTTGAGTCGGTTACATTGTCGTAATCGGGCCAAAAGGCATGGTAATTTCCGTTTTCATCGCGTATAAGGGTTACGCCTGCCGGCTTGCTTGAGCCATAGGGTTGTGTGCTCCAATCTTGTATGGCGGGCTGGCCTACTGCATCAAAATCGCAAAAAGACCAAAAGTAGTTGCTGTAGTTGCAGGTAGTATCCGGTATGAAATTTACAGGGCTGCAGGCGGCTGGCGCGGTAGGTGTGTGCGTAAAGTAGGCATTGCAGCCGCTGCCCACATGCACAAAGTTTATGATGGAAGTAGTATCGGCGCACTGCCCATTAGATGCAATTAAATAAACGGAGTAATCGCCACTCTGGTTAAATGTATGGGTGTAGGTTGTATTGGTAGATACCTGCACTCCATCTATCATCCAGCTATACGTGGTGGCACCGGTGCTGTTGCTTGTAAACGTAACCGACTGGCCCGGTAGTATTTGAAAAGCAGACTGCGTAAAACCTGCACTAACCGGGCAGGTTACAGTAATGGTATCGGTAAACTCATCAAAACAATCCGGGTTGCTGTTATCGGCCCGCAGTTTTATAACATACACACCGGCATTGTTAAACAGGTACGATGCGTTAGCCGTGGTGGCAAACTGCACGCCATTAACCCACCAGGTATAGCTGGTAGCATTGGTAGAGGTATTGGTAAAGCTAACAGTGCCGCCAATACCAATGGTAGTACTGCCCGGTGTAAAAGAGGCAATAGCAGGATTGGCACATGGGTTAACACACGACTGGCAACCCAGCAGGCTGGAGCGTACATTGGCTACATGCCATTGCATACGGTCTGTTTGCCCCTGGGTAAAAATGCTCATACAGTTGAGGTTGCCGTAATCCATATAGGCCTGGTACATATCCGGTTCATCGGTAGTAAAACCCGACAGGGCATCGGTAGTGCAGGTATTTACAGTTGCGCCGCAGGTATAATAACCGGTAGCGTTATCGGGTGGTGTATCGCATACTTTATCGCCGTTTTGCAGGCAATTGGTATTGGTGCACCCGCTTTGAAAAGTATGGTACAGGCCCAGGTAGTGGCCCATTTCGTGCACCTGCACGCTTGAGCGGGCCTGTGTTTGCCCAAAATAACTTGCCAGGCAAACAATACCGTCGAGATTAGAGCCATGGGCCGACGGGAAATAAGCGTAGCCACCTATTGAACAACTGCCCCCATCGCATATGCTTTTTACCAGCCAGATATTGATATAACAGTAGGGGTTCCACCGGTTAAGGTCTTTTAAAGGAATATCCTGTGTGTTTATATCCATAGTGGTTAATGGCGATACATTGCGGGTAATACCGGTAGTAAGCTGTCCGTTAGGATCGCGTTTGGCAAGGCAAAACTGAATTTGTGTATTAACGCCTGTGGCAGGGTCGTAGTAACCGGTGTTGGCAAACGCTTCATTTAAGTCCGTAATGCCCTGCAATACCTGGGCATCGCTTATGTTTTCTGCCCCGTTGTTATGTATTATATGCACTACCACCGGTAGGGTATACAATACATTGGCGCGCGAGCCAGCGCGGGTTAAGCCATAGCGCGTATCATTATATATGCTGTTCTCGATGGCTAAATGGCGGGTCAGCAACTGTGGGTTAGCGCTTAACAAGTGAGCCAGCCTTTGCTCCTGGGCGCAGTAAAAGGCATCTTCTGAAGTTGGTTGTGCTGTAGTGGTAAATGAAAGCAGTAGCATTAACGAAGCTACTATGGGGGGTAATAGTTTGTGATGCATTTACAATCTTATTTGAGTAATAGTTTTACTAATAAGTAATTGTATCAAATATATATAAATAATAAAAACAGGCAATAGCGCCTGGTGCGGACCTAATAGGCGTTTAAGGTGGCCGGTATCATCACATCAATACACTGCGGTACTATTTCAAAGGTAACATCATCATGCGAAATTACCGAGTCGCCGTCAAACTGGTAAATCATTTTTTTATTACCGTATATGTGAATCTTTTTAGCCCGGTAGCTCTCTGCTTCTTTTATCAAATCTGCCCGCTTAAGCATAAGGCAGCCTACAATGTAAAATAGCTTATAAAGCGGAAACCGGTTCAATACAATCACATCCATTATACCGTCTTTTAAACTGGTAAACGGAAACACAGCATAATCGTAGCCGTATTGATTGGCATTAAAGGCGGTAAACAAAAAGAACTCCCGCTCTATGGTTATATCGTCAATCTGCACCTTGGCCGGAAAGGGCTGAAAGTAGAACAATAGCTCCTTAACCATTGCCCAGGCATAAGATGCCAACCCGCGAATAGTGTGGTGGTGGAACCGCCGCGCTACCGATGAGTCGATACCAAAGCCCGCATTGCTTACAAAGTAGCGCAGGTTCGATTTTACCAAATCAATTTTGCCAGCCTTGCCTGTGTTTAAAACATTTATAGCACCCTCTACGTCGCGTGCCGGAATTTTTAAGTGCGTGGCAAAGCCATTCCCCGAACCATACGGTATTACACCTAATGCGGTTTTGGTGCCAACCAGGCTTTGGGCTACCTCGTTAATACTTCCATCGCCACCTACAGCTACGCAAATATGGTAGCCTTCTTCAACGGCTTGTTGGGCAATTAAACTGGCATGGCCTGCGTATTGGGTAAACCGGATGGTATAATCAAACTGCACGTAATCAATATACCGGGCTATTTTTTCGGGTACATTCTTCTTTTTATAAACCCCAGATATGGGATTTATAATGAACATTATTTTTCTTTTCTCTGGTAGTTCCATTTCGCTATTGCCTATTCACTATTTACTATTCACTCCCTCAAAATGCCTTCAAACTCAAATCTAAACTAGCTGATGAATGCGTTAACGCACCCACCGAAATATAATCCACACCCGTATCTGCGTAGGAGCGGACAGTTTCTAAATTTATTCCACCGCTTGCTTCGGTTTCATATTTACCGGCTACCAGTTTTACTGCCTCTGCCATTAACTGCGGCGTAAAGTTATCGAACATTATCCTTGTTACTTTACCCACCTGCAAAACTTCTTCCACATCTTTCAGGTTTCGGGTTTCAACCTCTACCGGTAATTGCAAATTATTTTTTTTCTGGTAACTCTCTACCGCCAAAATCGCTTTTTCAATGCCGCCGCAAAAGTCGATGTGATTATCCTTAAGCATTATCATGTCGTACAGCCCAAACCGGTGGTTATGTCCGCCGCCTATGCGCACGGCCCATTTTTCAAAATAGCGCAGGTTAGGCGTCGTTTTGCGCGTATCTAATATTTGGGAATTGGTGCCTTTAACAGCTTCTACAAAAAGTCCGGTATGGGTTGCAATACCACTCATACGTTGCATAAAGTTTAGCAATAGACGTTCGGCACGCAGTATAGATTTTACTTCGCCAAATATTTTAAAGGCCACATCGCCTTTTTTTATCCGGGTTCCATCGGCTAAATGGTGTTCAAAAACCAACTTGACATCCACCCGGCGACAAATTAATTCAGCCAGTTCAACACCTGCCAATATACCTTCAGCTTTACAAAGCAATTGTGCTCGTCCATCCTTATCAACGGGTATGCAGGCCAGCGACGAATGGTCGCCGGTTGTAATAAGCCCGTTAAAATCAACTATATCCTCGGCCAAAGCCTCATCAATAAATTGCTCAATATTATATGCCATAGTCATCCTCTTTCAGATGCTAATAACACGATTTTTTGCGAATGCCCTAAAAAAGAAAAGCGAACCATTTCTGATTCGCTTTTTGTATTTCAAAGTCCCTTTCAGGGAATTTAGGGGTTCTATTGTTCCTCAAACCTTATTTCCTGTATGGTAAATGCTGCGCCATTAGCCTTTGCATACACATACATACGGTAGTTGCCATTACCGGTGGCCAGGTTGCCAATAAAGTATTTCGACCCTTCCGGCGAAGTACCCTGGTGGGCTATGGTAAAGCCTTTAGGCTGGTTTTTGCTAAAAAAATCTTTCAGCACCATTTCTGCCTGGCTTTTGCTATAGCTGTTGCCACTCTCTTTAATGGTAATTTCTACATTAGCCTGAAAGCTGGAAGCAATAGCCGAAGCATTGCCCGAACGGATAGCATTAGCTATATTATCGAAGCTCTGGGCTGCAGAAAAGTGGTTTAAAAACAGGATAAGGGCACCTGTAATTGTTAAAGTCCTTAAAAAACTGGTTTTCATTTTCGGTTTTAAATTGGGTGATTACTAAGGTGCGAATACCATGCCAACCATAAGGTGTAGCTAAATCATAGTTAAAAATAAGAAAGTAGAATAACTTTGCCCGCCATGAATAAGAAAGTTATCCTCATCATAATGGACGGTTGGGGCAAAGGCCCCGACCCAAAGCGTAGTGCCATAGCGCAAGCTAATACACCTTTTATCAACTCGTTGTATCAAAACTATGCTAATACTGAACTGGTTACATTTGGCGAAGAGGTTGGTTTGCCCGAGGGGCAAATGGGCAATAGCGAAGTGGGCCACATTAATATTGGTGCCGGCCGCATTGTTTACCAGGAACTGGAGCGAATAAACGTAGCCATTCGCAAAGGCGAGTTGGCTAAAAACGAAAAGCTTTTAGCCAGCCTTAATTACTGTAAGCAGAATAAAAAGCCTTTGCATTTATTAGGCCTGGTTTCTAACGGTGGGGTACACTCACATATTAATCACCTAAAGGCTATTTGCGATATTGCGAAAGATTACGGGCTGCAGAAGAATGACGTGCTGATACACGCTTTTACAGATGGTCGCGATTGCGACCCTAACAGCGGCTTAGGCTTTTTGAAGGAGTTGCAGCAACATCTCGATACCTCGGTTGGTCAAATTGCTAGTGTTTGCGGGCGCTATTACGCTATGGACCGCGATAACCGCTGGGAACGGATAAAACTGGCCTACGATTTAATGGTAAAAGGCGAGGGCAAAAAAACAACGGATATATTTAAAACGATAGAAGAAAGTTATGCTGCCGGTGTAACCGATGAGTTTATTACACCGATTTTAGCAACTGATAATACCGGAAAGCCTTTTGAAACCTTGAAAGAAGGCGATGCCGTGCTATGTTTTAATTTTAGAACCGACCGGTGCCGCGAAATTACCAAAGCATTAACCCAACAGGATTTTCCGGAGCAGGGAATGAAGACGTTGAACCTGCATTACACTACTATGACCATGTACGACCACCTGTTTAAAAATGTAGATAACATTTTTAGCAAGGATGATTTGACAATGACCTTAGGAGAAGTGTTAGAGAAAAACAATAAAACCCAGGTGCGCGCTGCCGAAACTGAAAAGTATCCGCACGTTACTTTCTTTTTTAGCGGTGGGCGCGAAAAAGAGTTTGCAGGCGAAAAAAGAATTATGGCCCCCTCGCCAAAAGTGGCTACGTACGATTTGCAGCCCGAAATGAGTGCGATACCTTTAGCTGATAGGGTAATTGAAGAGTTGAATGCCAACACCCCGGATTTTATATGCCTTAACTTTGCCAATACGGATATGGTGGGCCACACCGGTGTATTTGCCGCCGCAATTAAGGCTGCCGAAACTGTAGACGGATGTGTTAAACGTGTAGCAGAAACAGCGCTTGCAAAAGATTATGCCTTGCTAATTACTGCCGACCACGGTAACGCAGATTATATGATTAATGAAGATGGTTCGCCTAATACGGCACATACCATGAACCCGGTGCCCATATTTTTAGTAGCTAATAATTTTAAACCGGTTATGCATAATGGTAAGCTGGCAGATATAGCACCTACGGTATTAAAACTGATGGATTTACCACAACCGGCAGTGATGACCGGCGTAAGTTTGTATTAGTAGGCCGACCCACAACAGCGGCACAGGATTTTAACGAGTAGAAAAACAAGCACCTTTTTCGCTTTTGCCCCTTAATTTTACCCAATGGAGTTTCTCATTATCTTTTTATTGATTTTACTTAACGGGTTGTTCTCTATGAGCGAAATGGCCCTTGTTTCGTCGCGCCGGTTTAAGCTGGAAACCGCTGCCAAAAAGGGAAACAGCAATGCAGAGCGGGCGCTGGAGTTATCAAACAATCCGAATACCTTTTTATCTACGGTGCAAATTGGTATTACGCTAATAGGAATTTTAACCGGTATATACAGCGGCGATAGAATAACAGTTCCCTTAACTCAATGGCTAACGCAGTTTTCGTTTATTGGCAACCATGCCGAAACTGTGGCGGTAGCTATAGTGGTGGTATGCATCACTTTTATGTCGATTGTATTTGGCGAGTTAATACCTAAGCGCATTGGCTTGCTTTATCCCGAAAGCATAGCCACTTTAGTGGCCAGGCCTATGAGCCTGCTTTCAACTGCGGCAAGGCCATTTGTATGGCTGTTGGCTAAAACTACTGAGTTACCTTTTAAGTTGTTGGGCCTGCACAATGTAGAGGAAGAGGCTGTATCGGAAGAAGAGATAAAGTCGATTATACAAGAGAGTACCGATAACGGAGAGATACAGGAAATAGAGCATGATATTGTAAAACGCGTTTTTGATTTGGGCGACCGCAAGGTTTGCGAAATAATGACTCACCGCACAGACATAGTTTGGATGGATGTAGACGATGACTGGGAAACCGTTAAGCAAAAAGCAAGTAAAGAAATTCACTCGGTATACCTGGTAGGCAATAAAACGCTCGATAACCTGGTGGGTTTATTATCGGTTAAGGATGTTTTTGCGCTTGACCTTTCGGACCCTAACAACAGTTTGAAAGCGCATATACAACACCCGGTAACGCTGCACGAAAATACACCGGCCTACAAGGCGCTGGATATGTTTAAAGAGAAGAGGGTGCATTATGGCGTAGTGGTAGATGAATACGGGGGGCTTAAGGGCCTGGTGGCTATGGATGATATAATGGATGCCCTGATAGGCGATGCATCGGAGTATAACCACGAAGAATACAAGATTGTTGAAAGAGGAGAGAACTGCTGGCTGGCCGATGCACAGATTTCTTATTTAGAGTTTTCGCAATACTTTAAAATTGAAGCCGGCGAAGAACAAGCTGATTACAATACTCTGGCAGGTTTTTTAATATCGGTGCTGGGCCACATACCTGCCGAAGGTGAAAAGATTACCTGGCAGCAATATGAATTTGAAGTAATAGACATGGACAATATGCGGATAGATAAGGTGCTTATCAGCAGTAACCAGGCACAACCGGCTGAATAAGCTGTTGATTAACTGAAGCAATACCCCCGCAGATGTCTCCGCTTCGGGACTCTGCGGCTTAGAATAAACGAGGTGCTTACTTCCTAAACTCGCTCAGCTTAAACTTGCGTTGGTATTTTACGGGAATAGGTATGGTTACGCCCATAATCTTCACCTTCACCTTGCCTACAAAGTATAGCTCCGATTCCTTATCTACAAACAGGCCCCACAGCGTTTTAATATCATCCAGTATGGTACCATCCGGTTGTATTTTTATCCCCAACGGAATGCGAAATTCGCTGCCCTTAATCACTTCTACATCTGTTTTTTCGCCTAATACTCCTATCAGTTTTTTATCGAGCACCACGTTAATTTCAATATCCTTTATAGTGCACTTTACTTTGTTGGGGTTTTCAAATACAGCCTCGGCACCCAGTTTAAAGCCGCGGGTATCAATGCGCTCGTAATGCAGCTTATCTATACTTTTAAACACGGGCGCATAAATTTTGCAGCTTGGCAGCGTGGCGCAGCAAATAGCTATGGCAAAAAATAGGGTTAAGGCTCTCTTATGCATTAGTAATTAGGTAGGCTTATCGAATCTTTTTGGTTAACAGTAATTTTGCCGCTGTTCATCATGTTTTTAAAGCTTATTTCGCCCAGCACCTGCAGCTGTGCTTTTTGTATTGCATTTAAAGTATCCGTTCCGAATATCCTTTGCAGGTCGGTTTTGCTAAAGCGCACGTTTACCGGAAACGAACTTTCTTTCATACCGGGTATGCCTTGTTGCAAATCCATATTCATACGGGCTACTTCGCGGCCTTCTATAAAAAACTGCTCGTTTATAGTATTAATGGTTGATGATAGCAGGTTAGGGTTTTTAAACGTAATTACAGAGTTTAGCAGTAGCCCGCTATTGCCAATAGGCGTAACTGTAAAGTTGGTTTGCCCCGTAATAGTTACGTCAGACCTATTAGAAAAATAGAGTGCTGCAAGCAGCACGCCCGTAAAAATCAATCCAGCTATTTTAAAGTTCATGCAGGTAAAAATATTTTTGTTTTTCACATCCAAACGCAAATTATTCACAACCACGTTTTTCGCCTTGCAATTGCCCTATATTCACTTAAAATAATTTTAGTGAAAATAATAGGTATTACAGGCACCCTGGGGGCCGGCAAAGGAACCATTGTTGATTACTTAACCAAACACCACGGGTTTTGTCACTTTTCGGTAAGGGGCTACCTTACAAAAATTATTAAAAGTAGGGGTGGCGAGGTAAACCGCGATACTTTAGTGGCTACGGCGAATGAATTGAGGGCACAAAATACACCCAGCTTTATTGCCGAAGAGTTATATAGAGAAGCGAAAGAAAGTGGCGGTAATTGCATTATAGAAAGCATACGCACAGTAGGAGAGGTGAGAGCCTTGCATGCCAAGGGGAGCTTTAGTTTGTTTGCAGTAGATGCCGACCAAAAGTTGCGCTACAGCCGCATAGTAGAACGGGCTTCAGAAACGGATAAAGTGAGTTTTGAAACTTTTGTAGACAATGAAAACCGCGAAATGAACTCTACCGACCCCAACAAGCAAAACCTGGCTGAATGCATGAAACTGGCCGACTACCGGTTTTTAAACAACGGCAGTTTCGACCACTTGTATAAAGAATTAGATGAGGTGTTGCAGAAGATATAATGAAGGTAAAGGGATTGAATGCCGGATATTGAACTAATTGAACAGATTTTAAACTATACGTTATGAGCCAAACAGCCGAAACCCAATACATACGCCCTAGCTGGGATGAATACTTTATGGAAGTGATGGATGCTATAAGCAAACGCGCTACCTGTGGCCGTGGCCGAAGCGGTTGTGTAATTGCACGAAACAATCAACTACTGGTAACCGGTTATGTAGGCTCGCCGGTAGGTTTGCCGCATTGTGATGAAGTGGGCCACCAAATGAAAAAGGTAACGCATGAGGATGGTAGTGTAACCGACCACTGTGTGCGCACCGTGCATGCCGAGCAAAATGCTATTTGCCAGGCGGCTAAAAATGGTGTGGCGCTGGATGGTGCAACGCTTTACTGCCGTATGACCCCCTGCCGTGTTTGCGCCATGCTAATAATTAACTGCGGTATTAAACGCGTAGTTTGCCAGCGTAAATACCATGCCGGCACCGAGAGCGAGGATATGTTTACACTTGCAGGTGTAAGCCTGGAGTTTATACACAACGAGGTGCAGCAATACGAAAAAGGGAAATAAATTAACTCGTAGGGTAGTATTAAATCTTTCTCATTTCTATAACAGTCATCACTGTATCCAGCGGGCTTCCGTCATAGGCTTTAATGTGATTACGCTCGCCGGTTAGCACGCGCCTTTTAATGGCGGGTTGGGTTATTTTAAATACGCCATCTATAAACGAATCTACCTGCATATAAATTTCATTATAGGCAGTAACCTGCCAGTTGCCGGCCAAAATGCGGTTAAAGCTGCCATTGGCAATGTAATAAGCAATTACGGTGTTGTCTTTTTCAAAATCCAGCTTATAGGAGCAGCAATCGTCATCCTCCCGGTATTGTGGTAATGTAGTAAGATAATTTTCAACTGTATCCAGCGATACTTTTACCTTCTCTACCTGCCATAAACCATTTATTAACTGGTCCTGGGTAATTTTTTTGCAGCTGCTAAAAGTTAAAACAAAGCCCACCGCAATAGCCAAAAACAAAGTAACACGAATCATTTTATATCAAAATTTTGGTTGCAGTAAAGGTAGTTATTAATTGGCACTTGGTGTTGTTACAGCACCGCTTTCATATTCTTTCACAAATTGGGTGGCCAAATCGGTAGCAATAGCCTTAACCGGGCGTATAGCGTGAACATATTCAATGCTCGGCCCTGCGCACCACATGGTTTGGTAAGTAGCGCCAAAAGCAGCCTTTTCAAGGGCTTTCATCCCCTTGTAGTAGGTAATCATTTTGGTCCACTTTTTAATTTTCTTATTGCTGTTTAAGAATTTTTCGAGCCAGTTTTGTTCGGTGCCTATTTTCTTTACATAGTCGGTATTAATAACTGTGCAGGGCGTGCCCGATAGCTTGGTAGTCATTACAATATCCTTAGCCGTATAATTTACGCAAGCCATTTTGTAGTCGTTGGTAACCGGTGCCTCATCTGAGGCTATAAACGGACTACCCACCGAAACGCCACAGGCTCCAAAATCAAGCATCTTTTTCATTTGTGTGCCATTGCCTACACCACCGGCCGATATTACCGGCACTTTGCAATGCTTTACCAAACTGGTTATCAGGTCGCGCGGCGATATACGTCCGGCATGGCCGCCAGCCTCGTTGTTTACAGCTATAATGGCATCTACACCCATAGCCTCTACTTTTTTGGCGTAGTCTAAATCAATTACATCGGCAAATACTTTCATGCCATGCGGCTTGCAGGCATCTACCACTTCTTTTGGCGAACCTAAAGAGGTAATTATAAAAGGCACTCTATATTCTACACAGGTTTTTAGCTGCTCCTCTAAACGGATGTTCGATTTATTGGTTATCAGGTTTATGCCATAAGCCTTGTTAGTGCCTGCTTTAATTTCATCCAGCGCCTTTCTAAACTCAGCATCGGTGCGGTAGTTAAGCGCCGGTATAGCGCCCGTAATGCCGGCATTGCAGCCTTCAATAACCATTTTAGCATTGCTTACCAAAAACATGGGGGCCATAATAATTGGGTAATCAATATTCAGCATTCGCGTAAGCGCAGTATCTACTTTGGGCATATTATTGTTTTGCTACAAAAAAAGTAAAAAATATCTGTTTGTGTGGTATTGCTTACTTAACGGCATGTTACTAATAGCTTATAATACAACAAGGCCTACTCGGGCGGAATTTAATTAACCACCTTTATTGGAAAGGTCTTCACCTCGGGGCCATAGTCGTAAACATATAAATAGTTACCTGCCGGAAGCCCTTTTACCGAAAACGAATTGCCCTGCACCGGTATAGTCATTATTCGGCCATTCAGGTCTATAATATACGTTCGGTCGGTCGGTTTAGCTTTGTAATCATCGCATAGCGCTACATTCACTTTATCGGCTGTAACCGTAGGGAAAACCTTTGCAACCACACAATCCGAAATTTTTTGCGGGGCTATGGCAGTTGGCTGCAAACTGGAGTGCAATATGGTCATAGAACTTACGGTGGCGTTATCTTCATCCACAATCTGCATTACTACCGAATCGCTGCCAAAAATATCAACCAGGCCAAACCCGCTTTTAAAGTTTCGGTTGTTTACACCCTGGCCGCCGCCGTTCCAAAGCGAATCTATGGCTGTGCCCTGGTTAAGTAATTGCATTACCGAATCTATGTAGTACGTAAGTTCGGCACCAGTGCCCGCCGCAGGGCCGGTATTCAGTTCCGGCAGGCCCGCGTTGTAGCCATTATCCATTACATTGGTATGTACGTGCCCGCTTAAAACAAGTACATCTTTAACGGCGTTGCTGTGTATAAAATCCAGCAAGCCATCCTGGTCGGCAGGGTAAGCGCACCAATTGTTCGAAATAGAATGGGCTAAAATAAAACCGCTGCCCGAAACTCCCCCCAGCCCGAATACGATATCCTGCAGGGCCATCGATACCTGTATCACTTTTCTAAAGTTACGGTTAAACATTACCCCGCTTACTATAAACTTCCAATCGGCATCAGACGCTGCCAGGCTTGTTTTTAGCCATTGTAGCTGTTCGGCGCCCAGCAGGGTTTGCCCGGGTTTGGGTTCAAAAAGCCAGGCGTTTTGTATACTGTCATAAGTAAAAGTAGAGTCTTGTCCGTTTCCGCAGTGCCGTCCGTCTACAAAAAACACCTCGGCATTGCCAAAGCGGTATTTATGGTACATGCCCCTGGTAGAATCTACTGCTGCCCGATACCCCGGAAAGTACTCATAGTAGGCCTTAAATACATTTTGCAAACCTATGGGCGGCACAGGTTCGTAGGTTATTACGTTGTGCACGGTACCGGTGCTATCTGTGTAAGTGCTTACAAAATGCTGGTTATCGCGCTGCTCCGCCCCATCGTGGTTATCGGGTACATAATCATATACTGCCGAGCGTAACGAAGGTACCATGTTTTTTTCGGTATATCTTTTTAGCCACGATAGCTGCTGTATGCTCCAGTCGGTGCGGTGGTCGCCGGGTAGCTGATAGTCGGGGTAGGTCCAATCGCCGGTATGCAATACCAACTGAGGTTGCCGGTTATACAAAGCCTTAAACGTATTATAAGTTCCAAACTCCTGGCAGCTTAGTACCCCCCATGTATAATGCCCCTTTTGCCCTACCGGTGGGTAGGTTTTAAAGTAGCCGCGCAGGGTATCTAAAACGCCGTTTACAAACACACGGTAATAATATTGGGTATTAGCCGCCAAACCGGGTAGTTCAACCAGTGTGGAGCT
Organism: Chitinophagales bacterium; assembly: GCA_044228435.1. Classification (GTDB taxonomy): domain Bacteria; phylum Bacteroidota; class Bacteroidia; order Chitinophagales; family LD1; genus Bog-950. Next base: position 534,130 of record JBGAUW010000001.1, on the reverse strand, counting down.
ATCGCGCCATGCCTCAGTAGAATCGGTAGCCGTAATGGGGCTAACAAAAAGAGTATCTGTTGAAAGCTCTACCCTAACCTCCGATGCTGAACCGGTGCGCAAATACATGCGTGCAGCGTTGGTGGTTACTCCGCCCACAACCGGACCATGCGTTACTAACTGCGCCATAAGCCCGTTGCATAAAAGCAGCAAAGCGAATAGTAATTTATTTCTCATGCTTAAATTTAAGTATCTATAATAAGTGAAATATACTAACTCTTCCAATTGTAGTAGTGCATCTCGTGGTCGCTGCTGCCATCATCGTATAAATTTATAGCGGCAAACGCCGGCGGAAACTCCTGGTTGTTGCCACCCCACCAGGCACCGCTTACTGCGCCGTTGCATAAATACTTAACCCCTAAATACTCCAGCTGGTCTATCAGGTGTATATGCCCGCTAAGGCAAAGCTTTACGTTTTTGTGTTTGTAAAAAAGGTCTTTTAGCTCGTGCGCATCGCGGTGCATATTGCCGCCCCCTACCTGCCAATCGTGCTTTGCTTTAGCCCCATCAAAAAATACGCAGGCGGCCAGTATGGGTATGTGGCTAAGCACACAAACAAAAGTGGTGGCAGGTACCTTTTCTAAATCTGCCTTCAGCCATTCCTTCTGCTCATCGTCAAACATAGCGGTATAGCTAAAGCCCGGCACAGGCATGGTGCTGTCTAACACTATAAAATGCCAGCCCGCCTCATCAAAAGAATAATAGCGGTTGGGTAGTTTTAATTCCTCTACCGCCCATTTTTTGCCATAGTGTGCATCGCCTTTTATAGTGGCATGTGGCATGGTTATGCCCCATATATCGTGGTTGCCTATGGCACTAACCACGCGCAGCGAGTTGTCGCTTTTAAGCACCTCGTTCCAGGTATTCCATTGCGTTTGCACCCGGTCGCGGTGATGGCTCATCGAGTCCATTATACAATCGCCGGTATTAAAAATAAGGTCTGGCTTATCGGGTAGGCTTTGTGCGGCCTGCAGGGCCGCTGCAAAGCCGCGCGGCGAGGGCAACTCTGGCTGCACGTGTACATCGGTTAAGTGCGCAATGCGCAACACCCGTTTTTTAGCACCGGTAATTAGGGGTGTTGCTGCCTGCGTGGGTAATGAAAGTGCCGAACCTAAAGCTGCCAGGCTGCCTGTTTGCAGAAAGCGTTTACGCGAAAATTGCATGGGTGAAAAATTTGCAGGTAAATTTAAATAGCCATTGTTACCAAAATGCTATTTTTTTTGTGCGTTGATGGGATGGTAGGCAATACAAAATAAACCATCGGTCGGCCGCAGGCCGACCCAAAAAGCGCGTCATTGCGAACGATGCTCTGAGAGTGAAGCAATCCCCAAAGACATAACGGCCGGTGAAGGGTAAATCTAAATGGCTGCCCTATGCGCTCAGGGGATTGCTTCGTTGCGCGCAGAGCCGCGCTCCTCGCAATGACCTGAAATTTCTGTTGTTTCTTGTCCCCCTGTTTCCAAGCCTTAGTGATTGGAAACATGGGAACAATAGTTTTGGGGTTGGCCGGGGTGGTCTGTATTCGGCGGCCCGCCCAAAATTTACACCATCCGCAAACATTGCTTAAGGCGCACAAAAAAGCCCCGCCTGCCTAAGCAAGCGGGGCCTTTATAACCCTTAGAGGGCTATTATTTTATTAGCGCTTTTTAGCTGTTTTAGCAGCTGCTTTTAATACACGTTGTTGCATAGGGTTTAGCTGGCCCTTGCCTTTTAGCTTATTGGCTGCTACCTGGCTAAGTGCCTCTTGCTCGTTAACCGGGAAAGGGGCCACATACTGGTAGTTAGAGCGAGTATCGCCACTGCCGCCTGCTACATCGTAACCAAAGCGGTGGTCCTGGTAATTAACACGCTTGCCGGCTACGCGGTAGCTGAAAGCTACATTCGCATGGCCACCACCCAGTTCTTTTACTTCAAAGCCCTTGGTGCCTAGTACCGCATACAGGCCTTTGCAATCGCCCTGCGGTGTTACAGTTACTACCATCGGGTGGTTAGCGTCTATTACTACGGTTTCTAAAAACAGTTCATCCAATTCAATTTTAGCAGTACCGTTTACCAATTGTGCATTGCCAAAATCTTCAAACCACATCTCGGGGCTTTCTATGGTATAAACCAATTGGTTACCCTTGCTGGTAGGTACCGAAGCTGATTTGGTACCCGTAGTGGCAAAGTTACCACGCGCATACATAGCATATTGGCCTACAGCTGTTCCGCCGCCGCCATACACACCTATATCTACCTGGCCGCCACTTACATAAGTGCCCTGGAAAGCTACACCCGCCACACCAATACCATACAAGGTGGTAGCATCGTAATCGCCGTATACACCCGTATAGGTAGTATCAGTAGCGCTACCAATACCGGCAGCTAAGTTAGTTCCATATAAAGCTATAGCACCCGGCAGTGCGCCCTGGTAAATACCAACGGCACCTGTAGCACTCGCGCCCGAGCTATCTATTGTTTGAAAAATACCACCAAACCCGCTGGTACCCAAACCAACTACAGCACCACCACCGGCTCCCGAAAAGCCAACACCTAATACCGGAGTAAGGCCTGAGCGTCCTGCTGTGCCTACCACACCCGAGGTATTTACTAACCAGCCACCATATTGTACACCCAAAGCATTGTAGCCTAAATAAGCATTTACTGAGTCGTTAAGCGCCTGCACCCGCACACCATAAGTGTTCGATGCCGAAGTGCCTTTATTAACACGAATCCCCGAAAGAGTACCCGAAGCAATTAATAACCGCTCGGTAGCGCTTGGGGCTACATTTACACCTACACCGGTGCCGTTATCCTGTATTTGCGATAAACCAATAGCTGTTGGGCTGGTCCATTTAGCTACATAGTTAGTAGTACCACCGCTTAACGATGCTGTACCTGTTGGGCCAGTTGGGCCGGTTACGCCGGTACCCGTAGCACCTGTTGGGCCGGTTGCGCCGGTAGGTCCGGTTACGCCCGGTGTTCCTGCACCTGTATTACCAGTTGCCCCCGTAGAGCCAGTTGCACCAGTTGGGCCTGTAGGGCCGGTAGAACCACCACCCGAGCCGGTAGCGCCGGTGGCACCGGTTGGGCCGGTAGGTCCGGCTACGCCTACACCGGTATTACCGGTTGGGCCGGTTGCGCCCGGTGTTCCGTTGGTGCCTGTAGGTCCGGTTGGTCCGGTAGGGCCTGCGCCTGCCCCGGTAGGGCCGGTTGGGCCGGTTACACCCGTGCCGGTTGCCCCTGTTGGGCCGGTAGGGCCCGTAACACCCGGTGCTCCGTTAGTACCACTTGGGCCGGTAGCGCCTGGGGGGCCTGTAGGGCCTGCCGTACTGCTACCCGAATAAAGAGCATAAGGTACGCTTACTAATTGCGAAGCGCCTAAATCGGTGTAGCCTGCATTATTTACATCTGCTTCTACCTGCAAAAATTTTGCACCACTACCCCAGTTTACGGTGCCAAGGTTAGCATTGGTACCAATTTTTACAGCTACCAAACCAAACTGGTTGCTGGTAGTTGTAATTACTTCGCTATAAACCGGTGTGCCGTTTTCGGTTAAATCATGTATGGTAAAGCGAAGTGTTACCGGGGTATTGTTACCAACCGGTGTGCCGCTTGCATTGCGAACTACCGCCTGGTAGTTCATTTGCTGGGGCGCTTGTGCTGCACCTACCAATACGGTAAGTAATACAGCTAAGAGCAGGGAGATTTTCTTCATATTAAATGGGGTTTTATAAAAATTGAAATGAATAATACTTAATTAATTACCTGGAATTTTTTGGATGTGGTGTGTACCTTACCATCTTTATTCGATACAAAGTTTATGGTTAAAATATATAACCCGGCAGCGTAGGCCGATACATTTAGCTGCTCTACTATTTTACCGTTATCGTAGCTGGTATGCATAACATCCGAAATTTTTTGCCCGATAGCATCGTATAAAACTATATCTGCTTTCCCTTCTTCCGGAAACTGAAAGCCATACCACAAATTATCTACAGCGGGATTGGGATACACTACAAAAGAACCAAACTCATCCTTTGTAAGGTCTATCAATCCGGTTACATTATCATTAGGTTGCTGAAACCCTTGCGTAAGAATATTTCCATTAGCGCTAAAAGTTTGCACCATGGTCATTTCTCCCACCGTGTAAGATATGCTACCGTTTGCGTTAGAGGAAAAACCACCCGTACTGGCTATTACAGTAGGTGTAAGTTGTTGCGCCTTTAGGCTAAAACCGGCCAGCACAACTGATAGGAATAGGGAAATTTTCTTCATCGTTTATATTTCGCGCGAAGAAACTCCTTTGCCCCGGTATGGCAAAAAAATAGTATTGTAAATATTAGCCGGAAATATGAATCATGACAGGCGCATAAAACTGTTCTTTGAGGTCTTCCGAAGGATTATACACGTTGTTTTATTGCATTTAAGATTAACAAGACGTACATGTTTTTGCGGATGTTCATACGTGCTGCAGCAGGCTTCAAGTGGGCGCGCTTTAGCTTGACAACCCGGAATAATTAATAGGATGAGTTTGTAACTACTTACGGCGTTTAAAATAGTATGGCGTACACTTTTTTTGAATTTAATTAAATATTAATTCATATCTTTGTATGATATAAAGTTCATTAATTCTATGGTTCATTCATAAACACACCAGCTGGCTGCAAATGCAGTTTAAAGTTGTTTTTAACGCTTGTCTGTCTGGTACTGAAATAGTGTCTTGTCCTGAAATAGGTTGACAAAAAGTTGACACTAAATTTGCGACAAAATGAGTTACTACCAAAAAGAAGCGGTTATCCGGGAATACCTACAAGGCGGTATAAGCTGCCGGAAACTGGCTAAAAAATATGGGATAAGCCATACCATAGCCAGATGGGTAAAAGTGTGATAGCCCCTATGAACAGAAGTTAAAGTGGGAAAAGCCGGTCATAGTAGGTACACAGCCTTACCTAATGATGTAGAGCAACTTATAAGAATATGCAAGGCGCAATTGCATAATAAGCTATTGAATGTTATGCGGATATAGCAAGGAGCAATACATGGATTGATTTACGAAAAAGTTGGCACTAAGCGGTCACGCGAGTAGAACAAACTGAGCCTCGCTGTTTAGCGCAGCTTGTTCAATGCTTGGTTATAGCAGGCAAGCTTTTTATCAATACCAAAAGGATTGTGGAGAAACAGGCTTTGCAAGAAGACTTAATCGTGCAAAGAGTGGTTCAAATCAGAGCCAACGATGTGTAGGTGGGCGAAAGCTATTACTTATGATGAAAATGATTTTTTAGAGCAACACTTCGTAAAATTCAAATAGGAAGAGATGCCTTCGATATATTGCGCGAAAACGCGCTACTAGTGCGAAGGCGCAGCAAAATAAACACCAAACGCGTATGGAGCAACCATTGAAGTTCAGGCGGCATCCTTACCGGGGTAAAGGATTTATCTACAACTCCTGGGCAACTTTTGGGTGGATGTTACTTACATACGGTATGGAATATTTTGCCTATCTAAGTCTCATAACTGATGTCGCTATTCGCATAAGATAGTGGGTTTTACCAAAAAGACTGTGTACAGCGGATGTAAACGCCTCAAAAAATGGCTGCAATTTAATCTCAGGCAAAAAATTAATTCATCATTCCGAATCGGGGTGTTCAATATTGCTGCGATTACGCAGCGATTTTGAAAATGAAAACATACTTATCAGCGACTCCGACGGTGATCCAAGAAAAATGCAATGCGGAGAGGATAAATGGCATTTCTCAAAGGTGAATTACTACAACTCGCGTATAGTTCTTTTGAGGAGGCCAGCTGTATGCATTTATAACGCAGTTACCATTTATAACAACCAACGTCTGCATTCCAGCATTGACATGCTTACGGCAGCAGGAGGCAGCTATCGCCTTGAAGGAGAAATTAAAGCACGCGCTGGAAAACCTACTATAAAAGCGAAAGGAGGCGCCACTACCGATGATTTAAGCTTTTGAAGGCATATTAGGCTGCAGAGTAAAAATATGCTTAGCAATAATGCCAAGTCATCAACGATTACTCGTCAAAGGAGGATTTATCCCTTTAGTGAGTTGCTCTTCAGCATTGCTCACTTCCGTTTCCTCCTCGCCACAAATGTAAAGGGAATGCAGGACTAATTTATATTTGTAAACCTATTACAGGATTAAGGCCTAAATGTGTCAACTTTTTTCAGGACGACACACAGGATTAAGGCCTAAATGTGTCAACTTTTTTCAGGACGACACAGGTTTACATAAAAAGTGTTACGCCTTTACACAACGGTTTTGCTTTAGTTATGTGATTAACAATAGCTTAAAGCAAGATGTTACCAAAAAAATGTAAACTGTAACACCTGCCGCTTGATTTGACGGGCACGGAAAAAAATAAACGAAAAAACGATGCAATTTTTTAAACTTTTTTAATTGGCATAAGTTGTTGCAAGTTATTGATAATTATTTTTTTAGATTGAATTTATGGTGGGCAAAAAGGTAGGCAGAAAAGTAGGCAGAAAGATGGTGGAAATTATGTAGGGGAGGAGGTTGCTATTGGCTTAGCCCGCCCATACTGAAACGTTATAGCTATTCGGAAGTTTGGGTTGAGGGCCGTAGTCTCGGGGCGGCACCCCTGGTGCGCAAATTCTTGTTCTATTTCTTTCTACAAACAGATGGCTCCTCCGGAGCAAAATAAGGAAGATTTTAAACAAGAATTAAACACCACGTAGTGGTCGTCTGTTTGTAGAAAAACAAATGCCTTAAATTGCGCACCAGAGGTGCCGCCTGTTTCATCTTTCGAACCAGAATCAGAGATCACGGGGAGGTTTTTAGGCCGTTAGCAAAATTTTAGGGGTAGTAATTCGTCATATTTTTACTTTCGTTTTTGTATTGTTCAATAACCAATTATTAAACACTTATTTTAAAGTATTATGAGAACTAACCACGAGATTGATTACCGCATTTTTGGAGAAGAAATGCAGTGCGTAGAGGTAGAATTGGACCCACAGGAAACGGTAATAGCCGAGGCCGGTGCGTTTATGTATAAAGACCAGCCCATACAAATGCAAACCATTTTTGGCGATGGCAGCAACAGCGGGGGCGGAGGTATAATGGGTAAATTGCTGGGTGCCGGCAAGCGGCTGTTAACCGGCGAAAGCCTTTTTATGACGGCCTTTACCCACATGGGTAATGGCAAGGCAAGGGTGGCTTTTGCAGCCCCTTACCCCGGTAAAATTATACCTATCGATTTGCAGCAAATAGGCGGCAAACTGGTTTGCCAGAAAGATGCTTTTTTATGCGCAGCCAAAGGCGTGAGCGTAGGTATACAGTTTCAGCGTAAGTTGGGCACCGGCTTATTTGGCGGCGAAGGTTTTATTATGGAAAAGCTGGAAGGCGATGGTATGGCCTTTATGCATGCGGGCGGCCACATTATTGAGCGCGAACTGGCACCCGGCGAAATATTGCATGTAGATACGGGCTGCATTGTAGCCTACACCAAGGATGTTGATTTCGATATTCAAATGATAGGGGGGATTAAAAACACCCTGTTTGGTGGTGAGGGCGTTTTCTTTGCTGTGGTTAAAGGCCCTGGTAAAGTTTGGCTGCAAACCTTGCCAATATCGCGCCTGGCTTCGCGCATTATAGCCTACTCGCCTCAAATGGGTGGCCGTAAAGAAGAAGGCAGCGTATTAGGCGGCCTTGGCAACCTGCTGGATGGCGATGGTTTTTAATTTTTAGATTAAATAACGCAAGCAGTGCTATATCGATAAGATATAGCATTGCCGTTTTTATACTTTTACGCCATGTGCGGAATAGCAGGCTTTATAAATTCGAGATTTAACGACGGTGCCAAACGGGAGTTGACACAAAAAATGTTGCTTACCATATCGCATCGCGGCCCCGAGGCAACCAATGTATATACCGATGAAATAGTGGCCCTGGGCCACAACCGGTTAAAAATTATCGACCTTTCTGATAGCGCCAACCAGCCCTTTGAATACGACGATATAGTGCTGGTGTTTAACGGCGAAATTTATAACTACATTGAAATAAAGGCGGAGCTTGAAAAAAGGGGGTTTGCCTTTCGCACCCAAAGCGATACCGAAGTTATTTGCGCGGCTTACAAGCATTGGGGCGAGGCTTGTGTAAAGCAGTTTATGGGTATGTGGGCTTTTGCCCTGTGGGATAAAACGAAGAAAAAGCTTTTCTGCTCGCGCGACCGCTTTGGCATTAAACCCTTTTACTACATACAGTTTGGCGAGGGCTTTTACTTTGGCAGCGAGTATAAGGCATTGAAAGAAGTGCCGGTTTTTAAGAAAGACCTGAACATAGAGCAGTTTAACCGCGGCCTGCAGCTAAGCTGGGCGGTGTATAAAGATGAGACTTATTACACCATGCTAAAATCGCTGCTGCCGGGGCATAACCTGGTATGGCATAACCGTAAAATAACCATTACCAAATACTGGGATATAGATTTTACCCAAAAGCCCTCCAGCCTTGGCTGGGGCGAAAAGAAAGGTAAGTTTTATAACCTGTTTAAAGATTCGGTAAGGCTGCACTCGCGCAGCGATGTGCAAAACGGTACCTGCCTTAGCGGCGGGTTAGATTCGTCGGCCATTGCCTCTATGTATTCTACTTTGTTCCCGGAATCGAAGATTAAATCGTTTTCGGTTTATTATGAAAATGATGTGGATGAAAGGCCCTTTGTGCGCGAGGTAATTAATAAGTATCCCAATATACAGCCACACTACTTTTCGCCCACCATGCAGCAGGTAGAAGATAACTTCCACCGGGTGGCTTATCACAGCGATGTGCCTTTATTGGGCTCCTCGTTTATATCGCAGTATTTTTTAATGCAGCTGGCAAAAAGCGAAGGGGTTACAGTAGCCCTGGATGGACAAGGCTCTGATGAATACCTGGGTGGCTACCTGCATTCTTTCTACCGGCTAATAGGGCAGGATTTTAGGGCGCTTAAGTTCCGTAAAGGCATGCGCCTGCTGGATGCCCACGTGGCCATGGAAAACTTTAGTAAAGAGAAGCGGAAGGATATTTTAAAGAAAAGCGCGTTTTGTGCCGTTAGCGATGAGTATCGCGTGTATAACATGGAGTATACCCCCCTTAGTAAATTTACGAAAGGCGATGGGGTGGAAGATATTGATTTCCCTACGGTAACGGATGATAAGTTCAATAACTTCCTGTATCACCTGTTAATGAACAGCACGCTGCAAACCCTGTTGCATTACGAGGATAGAAACTCGATGGCGTTTTCGCTTGAATCGAGAGTGCCTTTCTTAGACCACCGGTTGGTAGAGTTCGCCTTTACACTGGCCCGCCAGGACAGGATAAGCGATAAAGCAGAAACAAAGTACATCTTACGCGAATCGTTACGTTCTATTTTGCCTAAAGCCATAGCCGACCGCAAAGACAAAAAAGGTTTTGTAACCCCTGGCGAAGTGCAATGGTTAAATGGTCCGCTTAAATTTTTGCTGGATATTGATTACGCTAAATTTGATTGGCTGCGCGCCGATAAACTAAAAGAGGTGGTGGAGCAGTATAAACTGGGCGATACCAGCAAAGCAAAATTTGTTTGGCGCCTTGCCTGCGCCGATTACTGGATGAAAAACTTTAATTAATTTTTTTTGCCCTATGTCGTTATTCATCGGATGAATTTTGTTTTAGAAAATGTATAACCTGCAGTAATCCTATGCTCATTTATACATTTATCCGATGAATTGGCTAACCCTGGCTAAAGCTTGCAGTAGTTTTCAAAGGCTATTCGTTTAACTCAGTCGGAAACTGAAAAGCGTATGCTGGCTCAAAAAATAGCTTTGCTGTAATCAAAAAATATAACTTCGGGCAATGGATTTTTCGATTACTGCTGTGTTATACACCTTCTCAAGATCGATTTTTATCTACCTGTTTATTCTAGTAGCAATACGCGTGTTCGGCAAAAAAGAGCTGGCGCAGCTTTCTGTAATAGACCTGGTGTTTATTCTTTTAATCAGTAACTCGGTGCAAAACGCAATGGTAGAGAATGACTGGCCTTCGCTGTGGGCCGGCTTGGCAGCTGCCACCGGTTTGTTCGCTATCAATTATCTTTTTAAAATTTTGCTTTTCCGGTTCCCCGTCTTTAGTAAGTATTTGGAAGGAGAAGCCATTATGCTTATATATAAAGGTAAGGTAAAAACAGAAAACCTTAATAAAGCCAGGTTTACCATGGCAGAATTAGAGGCTTGTGTGCGCGAGCATGGCGTAGAGCACATAGCGGATGTAGATTTGGCAGTGCTGGAAGCCGATGGTAACATAAGTGTAATGAGCGGCAACTACCAGCACAAAACGCTGCGTTTGCGAAAACCACATAAGGGTCTTGCAAAAAATAGCTAGCTGTATCTTAAAAACAAAAATCCCCTACAGTTAACTGCAGAGGATTTTTATTAGTAAGAACTATTTTATACAATAAATGGATCGGCAATAGCCAATACTTGTGCTTGTGTTAAGGGTTCATCAAACGCCTCGGTGGCGGCATCCATACCCACACCGGCAATAGCGCTTATGTTAACTGTAGCCTGCACATACACATCTTCTCCATCGTAAATGGCTTGTGTAGCGGCTGGCATTGTGCCGCGGCTTGCACCGGTTACCCAACCTTTGGTGGTATCCTGGCCTTTTGCTGTACGCAGCCTTCTAACCTGCAAAGCATGGCGCGCTTCTACTGAGTGAATTTGAAGGGCTACCTGTAGCACATCATTATTGCTGATGAGATTGCCTGCCTGGCCTTTATAAGCCCGTACACCGGTATCTTCAAATGCCTGCGATAAGGCTAAAAACTGAGCGTAAACAACAAAGGGATTAAATGCGCCGCCTGCGGTAAAGTCGAATATCGGTTTAGCCGGATAATTTCCATTATCTAACTGCGCGATAGTGCTTTGAAGTAAAGATACATGCGCTTCCTCGTGGTCGTATATTTGCTGAAATACAGGGCGGTCGGCAGAGGTCATCACCGAAGCCTGAAGCCCCAATTGGTAAAACTCTTTTTCAAGGTATTCCAATGTTAGCGCAAACTTAAGCACATCTACAACTGCTGCAGTTCCGTTACCCGCTGCTTTTGAAATGTTAGGCACGGCAGCCAGCAATGCACCGGGTATGGTAGCTATAGCCAGTTTTTTAGTTATATCGCCAAACATCGATAATGTTTCGCGCCTTGTTTTTTTCTCTTCTGCATTTATTTTAATAGGCTCAAATTGCTCTATCAGATTTATTAGTTTCATTGTATTTTGATTTTAGTGGTTATTAAATTTTACTAATGCAGCGTTCTTAGCCGGTTGGCAAATTGCTTGCGTTAATTTTGGTTTTTAAAAAGCCTGATGCTGCAGATAACACTTCGGCCGGCGTTTTGGCACCATCTAATCCCTGCGCGTTAATAACATCGTTACCCGCAAAGCTTGCAGTGCCGGGGTTAAGTAAATCGCGAATGGCTGCTGCGTGTCTGGCCTCAACTGATACAATTTTACCCGCCAGCAACAAGTAGTCGGCGCTAACAATAAGTTTACCGGCACCGTTATAAGCTGCTACACCCAGGTCTTCAAAAGTTTTAGCGGTGTTTAATACGCTCGCACGACTGGTAAAGTCGATGCTGGAAAAGTTAACCTCTAAACCGCTAATGGCATTGCTGCCTAATGCTGCTTTAAAAAATTCGCGATGCGCCACTTCATGCTTTTGCAAATCACTAAGTATCTGGCTTTCGGTAGCTGTCATACCGGTAAATGGTGTAGCCATTACCTGTGTATAAAAAGCAGCTTCTAATTGTTCCAGCGCATAAGCATAGTTTAATATGCCTGTATCGCCACTGCCCAGGTTAACACCTTCGGTGTTATCGTCATCGTCTTTTTTACAGCTCGATTGTATTACCAGCGCCGAACCTGCCAGTGCAAAGCCTGAATATTTCAAAAAGGATAGCCTGCCCATTGATGAATGGTTTTTCTCTAATAGTTCCATTGTTTAAGATTTTAAGTGATTAAAATTTGCGATGCAAAACGGAAGTGGCTTAACATCAAACGGTGTGTGCAGCAAAGTAGTTGCCATAGCACACTACAAGGTCTCATCTGCATTTAATTACTGAACACTTCAGTAATGTATTACAATAGCAGATACGTTAGTAAACGTTAACCGGATCTTAAACGGTAAGAATAAAATTCAGCAGATCAGGTAGTTGCAAATAATCCCCAAAAATTCCTTTACTGAATTCAGTATGAGAATAATGGGGAATAAAGTCACATAAGTATGTTTAGTGTAACTGCTTTAGCCAATCCAGTAAGGCGGGGCCTACATCTTCGCGCTGCAAACCAATCATTAAATTGGTTTTTATAAAATCAAGTTTATTGCCTACGTCGTACCGTGTGCCGTCAAACAAATGGCCATATAAATTTCTTTCCGCCATCATCAATATAAAAGCATCGGTTAACTGTATCTCATTATTCACGCCCGGGGCCGTGTTTTTAAGGTATCCGAAAATATCCGGTGTAAGTAAATATCTGCCCGAAAAAACAAGATTGGAGGGTATTTTGTCCTTTGCAGGCTTTTCTACTACGCTTATGCCTTTATACAAACTGTTATTTAGTTTTTCGCCTACAAAAACCCCATACCGGTGGGCTATATCCATAGGTACCTGTTGTAAAGCTACTACCGGTTCTTTTAGTTTGGCAAATTCATTTGCTAATTGTAAAGTAAGCGGGCCTTCTGCTTCAATAATGGTGTCGCCCAGCAATACGGCAAAGGGGTCGTTACCTATAAATTTTTCGGCGCAAAGTATGGCGTGGCCAAGCCCTTTTTGCTCATGCTGGTATTCGAACTGTATATTGCAAAGGTGGTTTAGCTTCACTATCTCTTCCAACTCAGCGCTTTTTCCTTTGCTTTTTAATAAGGCCTCCAGGGCTTCATCTGGCCGGAAGTGGTCGCGTAAAACCTCTTTGCCATCTGATATAATAATGAGGATATCGGTAATCCCCGATGCTACTGCTTCTTCTACTACGTATTGTATTACCGGTTTATCTACTATTACCAGCATCTCTTTGGGTTGCGCCTTGGTGGCAGGCAATAAACGAGTGCCAAATCCTGCGGCGGGTATAACGGCTTTTGTAACTACACTTTGCATGGGTAAATTCTGGTTCTTAATTTATCAGGCAATATCGGGTAAAATAACTACTGCATTTATTTTTTTCATTTCGCTCATAATGCTTTGTAGCATTTGGTCATTGGTATAAGTTCCTATAATTGCACCGCCCGAACCGGTAAATTTTGCACTGGCGCCGGCGTTGCGTGCTGCCTTAACAAGTTGTTTATTGCCGCTGCTTATTTCGCAAACCTGCTCGCGTATGTCAAAATTTTCATTCAACAGAGCAGCTATATCTTTGTCACCTGTCTTTAATTTATTCCAGGTTTTAGTCGTTAGTTTTTTCCATTGCTCAACTGCTTGTAGCACATTCGGGTCGTGTTTGGCAAAGCGGGCCGCTAAATCATTATGTGTTACTTCAGACCCTTCGGAAAGGTTAGTGCGGTAAGCTAAAAATAGGGGTGGTAATAATTGCTTATTAAAAGCAATGTATTCGCCGGCTCCGGTTTCTTTCATTAGTTGTTCATCAAAATTCATGTAAACCGGTTGGCCATAAACCTGGGCAACCCTATCCTGCAAACCGGCGCTTATTTTTAGTTCATTCTTTTCAACCGAAAGTATAAGGTTGGCAAGTTGTGGCTTATCAATTTCTACCCCATAAAATTCCATCAAGCTTCTGATGGTGGCGGTTACTATAGCGCTTGAGCCTGCCAGCCCTAACCTGTGCGGAATGGTAGAAGCATAGCGGATAGTGAAGTTTTTTGGGGAAAGAGTTATCCCTTCTCTGCCACAATAATCGGCGAATGTTTTTAATGAGGCTTTTATTAACCGCACCCCGCCATAATAGCCAAACTCAGATATCTCGCCGGCTAATTCAGAAAGACTGCTAAACTCCATTCGGTCGCGGTCGCAGGGTATAATGTGCAGGTGTTTGCTTTCTTCAAGTTCAACCTCTGCCTGGAAGTTTTTGAAAACAAAGGCTATGGTTTTTCCAAAATAACCGTCGGATGGGTTACCTATTAAGGCTGCGCGCGGGTAGGCCACTGTTTTAATCATAACGGGGGCAAAATAACCAAAAGATGGTTGTTGGAAAGTGTTGGGGCCAATTGCCTGGTTTAAGGCACAACTTTTACAGTAGCAGTAGTATGGGAGAACTTAAATTGAGCAATTGCAAGGGTATACTTATGCTGTTAACAATTGCGTTTTACTTACCTGCGCTGGCTCAGCCAGCCGATTATTTTCTTAAATCGAGTGATGAGGAGCTGACAATGACCCTATCGAGAGCCGATTATATGGTTAAAATTGAGTTGACATTTGCCCACGTAACGCAACTCGATTATGCCATTATTGAAAAAAGCAATGAACCTGCCGCAGGTTTCAGGCAATGTAAATACATTAAGTTACCCGAATCGGGTAAAGATAGCCTGGCTATAGCTGAACGGGATAAGTATCCTTTAGCGGCTACACAAAACGTGTATTACCGTATTAAAACTGTAAGTAAAGAAGGTGTTAGTCGAACGTACCCGGTGGTCCGGTTGCCTGCTTTGGCCACCAGCCAATAAAACTAATAGTGTAATGTTTAAGCAAAAAAAAATGCTGCCCGTTAGAGCAGCATTTTTTAATTAAGGGGTAAATTTACCTTAGTCCTTTTTCTCGAAGGTTAAAAGCATAGCACGGCTTACTTTCTTCTGTGCAGTGCGGGTAATAAGTTGGTTTTCGCCAACCTTATCAAAGTCTGTTGCATTTAAAAAGGTCTTGTTGTCCTTGGCATCGTATAAAACCGATTTAGTCATTTTTCCGGTTTCATCAATTCTAACGGCCATAACAGTACCTTTTACTCCAGAACCGTGGGTAACCGGTGCCTGGCTTGGGCTTAGGCTTAGGTTTTTAGGATTATCGGTAAAAAAGAAAAACTTATCGGTTCCGTAGCTAAAGCTGCTAAAGCCCTGGCCGTATGGCGAGCCGCTAATCTGTTGTTTAGGTATTTTTTTTACCCATGCAATTTCGCCGTCTTTGCCAATGTTTAGCGCTATTATATCAAGATGGTAGTACGTGTAACGTGTATGTGGCACCCCTTTCGAATCGAAGTAAGTGTAAGATATTACCTGGTATTGCTCGCCAAATATCTGTATTGTGCCATCTTCGTTTATGGTAACATTGCGCAAGGTTAAGCTGGCTTCTTCAACGTCTTTTCCTTTAGCATCTGCCTTATCAATCTTTTTCTTGGTGCGCTGGCTTTCAAACTCTTTCAATAGCTCAGTGGGGAATTCATAAATTCCTTTTTGAACATTCGATACTTTACCTTCATCAAGATCTACTTTTAAAACAAATGCCCCATCGCTGGCACCCGACCTGAAAATTTTGCTGTAGTAACCGGCTACAATCACGCGCCCTTTGTAATCTTCCAAAAGTATTGCAGAACTTACAAACTTATCTTCAAACTTAAACGGTATTTTAGTAACCTCGGTTTTGCCCTTTTTCCAAAGCAAAATTTCGAAGTGATAGTTAGGCTTTGTTTTGTCTTTCGATTTGCGGTCGTCGTAAATTTTAGCAAGGCAATAAACGTTACCTTTTCCATCTACCTGGTAATCTACATTATCCATGTCGGCTTCGGTGTAAGGCATTGTAATTTCGTTGCCCCAAATCTTATTCATGTTCTCATCGTAAACATGCAGGCCAATCAGGTCGGTATTCTTTACATCCCGTTTCTCTTTGGGTACTATCCGGTATTGAATCAAGGTAACTTTTTTATCAGCCGAGCGTGTAAAGTTCCATTTATCCTGGGTAGAAAAGTTGTAAAACCCGGACATAGTTAGCGTGCCGCTTAGTTTATTGGCCTCTAAAATTTCTTTAGGTCCGCCATCAAGGTTTCCTTTTTCAACATTTATTTTTTGCGAAAATAAATGTTCGCGCTGGGCCTTTTTATCCCACGTAGAGTAAAACCAATAGTAACTGTCGCCTACTTCGCGCCACGACTCGGTAACATATCCCTTTGGCAAACCTTTTAAAGTAATTAGCTGCTCTGATACAAGTTTTAAATTTTTATCGAAACGCTGCAACGAAAGTGATTTGCCGGGTGCATGACCAATTTGAACATAGCCGCGTGCAGCATCGCCAATAAAGCCAATGTCGTAGTGTTTTTTGGGAAGTTCGTATTCTGCTCCAAAAGTTAATTTAACTTTTGCATCGCCAGCCTGTAAAAGCAAAGCGGCAAATACAAAAAGAGCCGTTAGGCTCAGGTGGGTGTGTTTTTTCATATTCATATTTTGGGGCATAATTAAAAAAAATGTCATGTATGCTAACACTTTGCATTAATATTTTTGGCATACATGGCAATACCGGTGCAAAAGCTTAACCTTCGGCGTATTTTTTAAAGCTATTCAATATTGCCTGCCAGCCAAAGCGTTGCATTTCGGCCGGGTTTTGCGATTCTGCTTCAAAAGTTTCACTAATTTCTGTTTGGTTACCATTTTGTGTAAAGCTAATGGTAACCTTTCGGTCGTCGCCCATTGTGTAGGCAATAAACTCGTTTTCCCTTACATCGGTGTATACACCCCAAAAATCGAAACCAAAGCTTCCATCCTTAGCCTCCATTCGCGATGAAAAACGCCCTCCAACCTTCAGGTCATTTTCTGCACGTGGTGTGTGCCAGTCGGGTGAGGCGGTATTCCATTTGATAATATCTTCAGGAGAGGTCCATAATTTCCAAACTTTTTCTACCGGAGCATTAACAGTAGCATTAACCGTTATTTTTTCTGTGGTTTGCATGTGTTTTAATGTATTTATAGTCAATAATATAAATTTTTGCTTTTGGCAACAACACCTGTGGCCTGCCAGCGTTTAATGAGATAGAGCCAGTGGTTTGTGGGCAAAAGGTGTATAGCAGGCTACATAACCCACAAAACCGTGAACAAATAAATGCAAATGGCACTACTGACTGTTAATTAGTCGTTTATTTTTGTATGGTAACCAAAACAAGAATTTAGGTTGAAAAAGTATTTTAATAAGGTGCTGTTGTATAATATCCTACTGGCTTTAGGTATGGTTATTATTTTGTTGTTTTTGGTTCAGTCGGGTTTAAAAACTTATACCCGCCATGATGAGAGTGTTACCGTGCCCGATTTAAGGGGAAGTTCTTTTGAACAGGTAAAAAGTATATTGGGGGGTAAAAACCTGGAGTGGCAGATAATGGACTCGGTTTACGATATGAGCAAACCACCTATGAGTATTGTAGACCAAAATCCTAAAGCCAATTCGAAAGTTAAAGAGGGCCGCACCGTTTACATTACCATTAATGCCACCAAGGCACCTACTACCGAAATACCCGATTTAATTGGCCGCAGCTCGCTTAAATATGCCAAAATGCAGTTAGAAAGCTTTGGGCTTAAAGTAGGAGAGTTGATTTACAAGCCCGATCCGCACTTGAACGCGGTGATAGGATTAGTAATAAACGGTAAAAATGTAACTAAAAAAATGCGGGTTGCCCGTGGAACAGTTATTGATATTGTGCTGGGTGACGGCTTGGGTAATAGCCGTATTTCGGTGCCGTATTTACTCGGTTTGCGCTTAAACGAGGCTATTTTTAAAATGAAAGGTTACTCACTAAACAGTGGCTCTATACTTGTGGATGAGGGTGTAACAGACACTATGGATGCTTTTATTTACAAGCAGGTGCCCGAATATGGCGAAGGGCATACAATTAGAATAGGTGAACCCATCGATCTATTTGTTACCCGCGAAAGGCCGGAAGGGATAAATGAAGAGTTATATGATAAAATGGACTCAATACCAAACCCTTAGAAGCCCGGGAGGTAAAATTCATCAAATTGCTACCCTAAATTCCAATAAACTTATTTTGTTTACGTTGGTATTGTTTTTATACCCTAACATGAAAAAAACACTATTCTTTTCTCTTTTCACTTTGTTGATTACAGCTGTGTTGGCACAGCAGGAAGAACTGTTGCCTTTAACTGTAAACCAGGTACAATACCGTGCCACCAAAAACCTTAGGCCGTCGGGCAGGCAACACAAATACCTTATTGATAAAGGGAATATTGTGGTTATTGGCGATACTCTTAAGCTGCCTTTTACAGATGATTTTACCACTAACCGGCTTGGCACTGTAAACTGGAACAAAAACCATATAACCGATACATTTTATAATGTAACCGGCACCTGCCTTGCTATTGAAGGGGTTCCTTTGCAAGAGGGGCATTTTATGAATGACACATCGTGGTTTTACAGCTTTGATGTAGCTAATCAAAAAGTGGATTCCGTAGCTCAGCCTCCTGTGCAAATTACGTTTTTCGGCCCCTCCACCTCGGGTTGCTTTGCTCAGGCACCATCTAATTTTACCAAATGGAGTGCTTATTACACCTATAAGTTTGATAGCACTTCGGGCAAGGCAGTAGATTCAACTTTGGTAAGGCCCGACGATACTACCTTTTATACACCGGTTATTTACTTTGCCCAGGCAGAACCAGGCAAATTGTGGGCCGATAATTATGCCTATGTAAATAACACTTACCCGGTTAATCCGCCAACAATAGGGGTTGCCACTTTAGATGGGCTGAATGAGTATGGGTTGCCCTATAACAATACCACCAATAGCACTTACGGCACGGCGGACTATCTTACTTCTAAACAGATTAACTTATCGGGTTATACCGCGGCCGATTCTATTTACCTGAGCTTTTTTTACGAGCCACAGGGGCTTGGCGATTATCCCGACCGGGATGATTCGCTGATATTAGAATTTAAGGATAACAGTAATGCCTGGCGGACAGTATGGAGCGATACAGGATTTAATTCGGTTTTGTTAGTGCCTAAACAATTTAAACAGGTGTTGGTTTTTGTGCCGGACCTCCCTTTTCCTTACAGCAATTATTACAATACTTTCCAGTTCAGGTTCCGCAATAAGGCCTCACTATATGGCAATAATGACCACTGGCATATTGACTATGTAAAGCTGGACCGCAACCGGAACTGGCAGGATACCATTATTTATGATATGGCTTTTGTGTATCCATTCCCCACTATTCTAAAGAACTTCACTTTAATGCCCGCCGACCAATTTGATAATACGGTGGACTTGAGAGATTCGATAGTGCTTTCGGTGCACAATATGGACCCTAATGCACTTACTAATCCACCGGCAACCAACTTTGTAACCGGGGCCGAAGAGCTTTACCCCAGCCAGGCTATTGTGAAAACTGAAGTACTGCAAACCTTTAATGCAACAGAGTATAGTACCATTTTAGTAAGCCCTGCGGATTATATTATCCCAAGCACGCCCAACTGGCCTGTAGATAGCCTTGTAATACAATCGAGATCTGTAATAGCTCCTAACGATGCACGGCCTGCCAACGATACGGTCTATCACCGTCAGCAATTTGATAATACTTATGCCTACGATGATGGCTCGGCCGAATTGAGCTATGGCATTACCGGAACCGGCACTAAAAGGTTTGCTTATGAGTTTGTGCTTAACCATCCCGATACATTAGTAGCCTTTCAGGTGCAGTTTTCGCAGGTAGAGCAAAATGTGAGTGATTTGATTTTTAACTTTTATGCGTGGGATACGATTGTAAAAAACAGCGTAACTTTTGATGAGGCTACAAGGCGTGTATTATCGTTAGAGAACAAAAAGCCTTTTTATGTGGATTCGGTAAATGGCTTTACTACCTATAAACTGGATACCCCTATAATAGTAAACAGCAGAATTTATTTGGGTTGGGCCCAAACCGATACCCGTCGTTTGCAAATTGGATATGATTTGAACAGCAAATTGGGTAAGCCCCACATGCTGATTTTTACCGGTACTACCTGGAAGGCCTCGAGCATTCAGCCTGAAGGTTCGCCGATGATCCGGCTTGTTTTTGATTCTGATTATTGGGGAAACACCACTACCGCTATTGATGCGATTGAAGCTGCTATAGAAAATGTTTCTGTTTATCCCAATCCTACTACAGGTGTGCTTACTATTAAAAGTGATAAAAGCATATTGTTTGATGCCCGCGTAAGCAACATGATTGGTGAATTGGTTCTCTCTGAACAAAATGTATCGGGTCAGTTAAACATTAGCAATTTGCCTAACGGAGTTTACCTGCTTACTCTACGCAGTTCCGAAACCGGGAAAGAAGTGCACAAGAAAATTATTAAAACTAATTTTTAATGAAGGTAGTGCTGTTTGATGGTGTATGCAATTTGTGCAATGGCTCGGTTAACTGGCTAATTGACCACGATAAGAATAACGCATTTAAATTTGCCTCGTTGCAGTCTGATTATGGCAGCAGGAGAGTAGCCGACTTGAACCTGGGGGGAGAGTATTTGAATACCGTGATTTTTGATAATGATGGTAAAGTATCTTTGCGTTCGGATGCGATCCTTAATATTTTAAAGCAACTGGGGGGTATATATTCGCTGGCATCAGTCTTTTTTATTGTACCTGCATTTATTCGTAATTACGTGTATAATAAGGTAGCCGCAAACCGGTACAAATTGTTCGGCAAACAGGATGCTTGCCGTATACCCACGCCCGAATTGAAATCGAAATTTTTAGATTAAGCATGAAGAAACTTTTAGCTGTGCTTTTTTTGCTTTTAGTTGTAGCCGGCATTGCCGGATATATTGTTTTTATAAGCCCCAACGTAAATACCAATAAGCGGGTTGCTGTAAAAATTCCAACCGGTTCAACCTACGATGATGTGTTAAGGATTTTGAATGAGAATAAAGTGCTTAAAAACGAGCAGACCTTTGGGCTGGTAAGTAAACTTAAAAACTACCCCGCCCACATAAACCCGGGATATTATGTGTTTAATAAAGGTTTAAATAACCGCCAAATAGTAAACATACTTCGGGCCGGGTTACAAACACCTGTAAAACTGGTTATTTATAATATTAGAACCAAAGATGAATTTTCAGGATTGGTAGGGCGCACGCTGGAGATGGATTCGAACATGGTATTGGCTAAACTGAACAGCCCTGAGTTTTGCAAAACCTTGGGTTCGGATACCTCAAAGATACTCGCCCGCTTTATAGTTGATAATTATGAGTTTTACTGGAACATTTCCTTTGATAAGTTTATAGAACGGATGACCGGAGCCTATAAAAATTTTTGGAACGAGGAGCGGCAAAATAAAGCGCACGAGCTAAACCTTTCGCCCACCGAAGTTACCGTGCTGGCCTCTATAACCGAAAAAGAAGTGATACGCGATAAGGAGTTGCCAACTGTAGCAGGTGTTTATTTAAACAGGCTTAAAATAGGTATGCCTTTGCAGGCTGACCCTACCCTGGTTTTTGCCCTGCGCGATTTTGATGCGCAAAGGGTTACCTCTTACCATAAAGATTTCGATACCCCCTATAATACCTACAAATATGCAGGTTTACCCCCGGGCCCTATTTGCATGCCGCGCAAAAAATCAATTGATGCGGTGCTAAACTTCGAGGAGCATCAATTTTTGTATTTCTGTGCCAACCCTGATATGAGTGGTTTTTCGCTGTTTTCAAAATCGTACGAGGACCAAATGCGCGTAGCTGCCCAGTATCGTAAAAAGCTGAATGCTATGAACATTCACTAGCCAATTAGAGGTTGGGTGTTTGATGCGATTTTATGATATGCATAATTGGGTGAAAAGATTATTTTTATCGCCCTGTTATGAGGTCAATATTTACCCTCTTTTTTTTGTTGCTTGTTGGTTGCCCCGTTTTTTTGCGCGCAACGGTGCACGTAATTAATTTCAGCTATCCTTCGTATAGTGTTACTGGTATTAGCGTGTTGGTAGGCGATACCATTACCTGGAAAGGCGATTTTTCTAAATTCCCTTTAAGTTCAGTAGCCGTGCCCGACGGAGCCAACGCTTTTGGTTGCCAAAGCGGAAATGTTTTTAGTTATGTTGTAAAAGCGGTTGGCACCTATAAATACCAATGCGATACCTATAAAAACGACGGAATGGTGGCTTACTTTACGGCTAGCCTTACCGAAAAAGCTGATACCCGCGGGGGAAGCGCCATGGTTTATATCAATTACTTTGGCCACGCCTTTCATTTGGTAACTTCTGATGCTATACCGCATAATGATTATACGGTAACTATAGCTTCTGTAACCGGGTTGAAAATTTATGAAGGCGTGCTTAAGGCCCAGGAAAAAGATAAGTGGATTGCCACCGAGGCTTTTCCATCGGGCACCTATATTCTTACAGCTACCGATGGTACCCATTCATTTGGCCGTAAGTTCAGCAAATAGAGGCTTCTGCTATTTATTTAGTTTAAAAAAGAAATCCCAGATAACCACTCCGGCGCTTACCGCTATGTTTAAGGAGTGTTTCATACCAAATTGAGGTATTTCTATAACCAGGTCGGCCTGGCTTACAATTTCCTGTTCTACTCCGTCTACTTCGTTACCAAAAATAATGGCATACTTCTCTTCGCGCGTTGGTTTAAAGTCATTCAGCATAGTGGCATTTTCGGCCTGCTCCAGGGCAATTACTTTATACCCGGCGGTTTTAAGGGTGGCAACTGCTTCGGCAGTTGTTTCAAAGTGCTTCCAACTAACTGTGTCGGTGGCACCCAAAGCCGTTTTGTGAATATCGCGGTGAGGTGGCTGGCCTGTAATGCCGCATAGATAAATGGCCTCAATTAAAAAAGCATCAGCGGTACGGAAAACGGAGCCCACATTCAGGTGGCTGCGGATATTATCCAGCACCACTATTACCGGAGTTTTGGGGTGCTCTTTAAATTCTTCTTTAGTTAGCCGGGGTAGCTCCTCATTTAATAGTTTACGCATGTGCAAGCCTGTTTAAAAAAATAGGTGGGCAAAGTAAGCACACTTATTATTTTCACGCCAATAGTTTTGCTAATTCGTAAATTGAGTTTGCTATAATAACTAAACACATTAACCCGTAAACACGTCGGCAACGACAGTGCATCCAACAATGGCCAAAAGCGATACTAACGATACCGAAACCCCGCTAATGAAGCAATACAATGCTTTTAAGGCAAAGTATCCGGATGCTATACTGCTTTTTAGGGTAGGCGATTTTTACGAAACCTTTGGCGAAGATGCGATAAGGGCCTCGGCTGCATTAGGTATAACGCTTACTAAGCGCAGCAACGGAAAGGCCGGGCATATTGAATTGGCTGGTTTTCCGCATCACTCAGTAGATACATACCTGCCTAAATTAGTGCGCGCAGGCCACCGGGTAGCCGTATGCGACCAAATAGAAGACCCTAAATTTGCCAAGGGTATTGTAAAGCGGGGTGTAACCGAAATGGTAACACCGGGCGTTGCCCTAAAAGATAATATACTTAGTACCCGTAGCAACAACTTTTTGGCTTCGGTTTATTTCGAGAAAGATGTTTATGGTGTCGCCTTTTTGGATATTTCAACCGGCGAATTTTTTATAGGCGAAGGCAGTTTTTCGTATGTTGAAAAGATGTTGCAGTCGTTTGCGCCAAGCGAGGTTTTGTATCAAAAATCGCGACAAAAGGATTTTCTGCAGCAGTTTGGCAGCAAACTATACGCTTACAAGTTAGATGATTGGATTTTCAGCTACGATAATGCCCTTGATCTGCTATTAAAGCTTTTTGAAACAAACTCGCTTAAAGGATTTGGAATAGAGGAGGAGCGGGTAAGCGTAATTGCAGCCGGCGCGGCTATACAATATCTGCGCGATACGGAGCACAATAACCTGGCCCACATCAGCAAACTAACCCGGCTTACTGACGAGAAAAATGTATGGTTGGACCGTTTTACTATCCGCAACCTGGAATTGATTTATTCGCCCTACCATGGAGGTAAAACCCTGTTGGATGTATTGGATAATACCACTTCGCCCATGGGTGCGCGTATGCTTAAGCGCTGGGTGGTAATGCCCCTGCTGGATACCCAAAAAATAAACGATCGTTTAAATGCGGTAGAGTATTTTGTTAACCATACTGTAGATGCGGAGGAGTTAAAAAAACAGATAAGAACGATCGGGGATTTGGAAAGGCTTATCTCTAAAGTTTCGCTGGAGCGCGTTAGTCCGCGCGAAATGGTGCAGCTAAAGCGTGCCCTAAATGCGATTCCGGCACTTAAACAGATACTGGGAGCATCTAAAAATACAACCCTGCAAAAGGTAAGTGAACAGCTAAACCCATCGGCTATTTTAGCCGATAAAATAGGGAAGGAAGTATTAGAAGAGGCAGGCCCGGTTATAGCCAAAGGCAATTTTATATGCAATGGAGTAGATGCGGAGTTAGATGACCTGCGCAGCATTAAAAATTCGGGTAAGGAATATATAGCGGGGATACAGCAAAAAGAGAGCCTGCGCACCGGCATTAACTCGCTTAAAATTGGATTTAACTCTGTGTTTGGTTACTTTTTAGAGGTTACCAATTCGCACAAAACAAAGGTGCCTGCCGATTGGATTCGCAAGCAAACCCTTACCAACGCCGAGCGATATATAACCGAAGAGTTAAAGGAATACGAACAAAAGGTATTGGGTGCCGAGGAGAAAATTCAAACCCTTGAGGAAAGGATTTTTGCGCAGCTTATTCGCTTTGCGAAGGATTATGTGCACACTATTCAGCAAAATGCGGCCCTTATAGCCCGGGTAGATTGTTTGCTTTCGCTGGCCGAAATTGCTGCTAAGAATAATTACGTGCGGCCAGAGATAAATGATTCGCACACCATTGAGATTAAAGAGGGGCGCCACCCGGTAATTGAACAGCAACTGGATGTAAGCGATAAATACGTAGCCAACGACGTTTACCTGGATAGCGAGGAGCAGCAAGTACTAATTATTACCGGACCCAATATGAGCGGAAAAAGCGCTCTTTTAAGGCAAACCGCGCTTATTGTTATAATGGCGCAAACAGGAAGTTTTGTGCCTGCAACACTGGCTAAAATTGGCCTGGTAGATAAGGTATTTACAAGGGTAGGAGCGAACGACAATCTCAGCGCCGGCGAATCAACCTTTATGGTGGAAATGAATGAGACGGCCTCTATTATGAACAACCTATCAGCGCGAAGTCTGATTCTGCTGGACGAAATAGGCCGCGGAACCTCTACCTACGATGGTATTTCTATCGCCTGGAGTTTGGCAGAATACCTGCACAATAACCCTACGGCCCGCCCACGGACCCTTTTTGCCACCCATTACCACGAATTAAATGAACTGGCCGAAAAATATACCCGCATCAAGAATTTCCATGTAGCTATTAAAGAGGCGGGTAATAAGGTTATTTTTTTACGTAAGTTGGTAGAAGGCGGAACTGAACATAGTTTTGGTATACATGTGGCTAAAATGGCGGGCATGCCACGGCAAATTATTGACCGGGCCAATGAAATGCTGGGTGAATTGGAAAGTCAGAGGCAAAAACATGGCGATTTAAAGGAAACCGTTAAGAAAATGCCGGCCCAGAACTTTCAGCTTAGCTTTTTTGATATGAGCGACCCTAAACTGAAACAATTGGCCGAGGAGATAGAAAAAGTAGAAATTAACGCCATGACGCCGGTAGAAGCGATTATGAAATTGCATGAGTTGAAAAAAATACTGCAAGGAAATTGAAGTTTTTTGAAAATAGGTTTTGAGATTTTAGAACCGTTTCTATATTTGCAGTCCCCAAGCGGGAAATTGTTCTTTCAGAAAACGGGTATATGTAGTTTAAACTAACCCTTTGTTTATCTGAATATTATGCGGGAGTAGCTCAGTTGGTAGAGCGCCACCTTGCCAAGGTGGAGGTCGCGGGTTCGAGCCTCGTCTCCCGCTCTAAAAAGGTTTGAGCAATCAAACCTTTTTTAATTAGTAGCGGTAGGTATTGCGTAAGCAGTATTTTAGCAACTAATTCTGCGCAAGCAGATGCCGTGGTGGTGGAATTGGTAGACACGCAGGACTTAAAATCCTGTGCTACTTAAATAGCGTGCGGGTTCGATTCCCGCCCGCGGTACAAGCCTAGAGAGGGTTTCAGCGTTTTTGCTGAAACCCTTTTTTTATGCAAAAAAGGGTCGGGTAAAAGCTGGGGTAAAAGTAAGCTGGAGTTTTTTTGAATTTGGATTTTGTAGTCTGATATCGGTATGAATGCTTAAACGTGAACTGGTTTCTTTCAATAGAAGATGCAAATTTGGAAAAGCCTGTCTTAGAGAACAAACATGACCGTAGCAGATTGAGCACCTGGTCTGTAAAATCCATGAAACCATCGGGCAAGACTGGAAGTATTGATATGTAACGCGTTAACTCAATGTAAGGGGTGGTCAAAAATTTCCGGCCTCCGCTGATTTGGAATTCCGACCTAATGTGGTTTAAGCCTCCCGCTCCTCCAGCCAATGGGCTTCGCCCGTGTTTTGTATTTTGTCTTTAAGCGACTACCTTACACAACCTTGTCAAAAATTTACGTCAAAGGTTGCCGCTAACGTTTCGGGGATTGCTGTCAGTGCGGGTTTGTGAAGCACTAACTGTCCACCTAAAACTAAAAGTAAAAAGAAAGACGAAACTCACACTAACGACTTGGCCCCGCATTGGAGCAATGCCATGTTAGCGGCTGCCTTACTGATGTCCACCAGTGCACAACAGTAAAAATTAAAGCGGACATTTTCTTTACCTGTCACCCAAGCGCGAAACAAACCGAAGAAAGAGAAACCCCTGCGAGGCAATGCGCTCTCTTTTTGTTTTAATTCCTTTATTAAAAAAACAGAGCAAAATAAAATGGGAGCGCATTTGCTTGGATGTATTTGGCTTTACATTTTCACGGATACACATCACCGGGGAATTACTACAATAGACCGTGCCTGTGCATCACGGCTGCCATCTGTAATATTCACTTCAATACCATTTTTCCAATACACTGCTTTGGATAAACTGCCGTTCCAATTAATTCCTGTAGCGTACACTTCAGAATTTAAAACAAAAATGGATAATGCTTTTGTGTTAGAGTTAGTTCCTAGATTCGCTATAACACCATTTTTCCAGTATTTAGCACCGTTTAAACTGCCCCCTATGTAAACATCGTTCCCATTTACGGTCATACATTGAGGTGATTGGTCAATAGCACCAATATGCGCAAACTCTGTCACTACGCCATTTTTCCAGTAAATGAATTTCATGTCTTCGATAGGTCCGGTATGATAATCCCATCCAACAATGTGTACATCATTGCCAGATAAACATAAGCCGGTAGCTCCGCTCCAATAAGTACTATCGAACAAGTTAAACATGACCCCATTTTTCCAATACTTTGCTTTATACCAAGGATATGTAATCGAATCTTTACAAGCACCTGTTACATACACATCGTTCCCAGATACTGCAATCGCGGTTGTCCAAGCAGTTAATCCACCCGATGATAAATTGACAGCTACGCCATTTTTCCAATACTTAGCAATGTTTACTGAATCAACATACTCCCTCCCGGCTACAAACAAATCATTACCTGAAAGGAACATGGAACTTGCGCTGGCAGCATGAACTCCATCTGATAAATTCACGGATGTGCCGTTTTTCCAGTACTTAGCCACACTAACCGAACCATTATATTCATAGCCCGCAACATAAATATCGTTACCGGAAACTACAATAGAAGTTGCTGCTGCGTCTTGGCTACCATCGGTTAAGTTTACAGCTATTCCGTTCCTCCAATATTTGGCTACTGTTTTTGTGCCGTTACTTTCATACCCGGCTATATAAACTATTTCAGGTGGACAAGTGCTACATGCGGTACCTCCGCAATCAACATCGGTTTCATCACCATCTTTAATTCCGTTGTGGCATAAAGAAGTATCTGGCGGGCAAGCATTGCAGCTACCTCCACAATCTATACCTGTTTCAGTTCCGTTTTCAATTCCATCAGAACATGTAGTAACATTCTTTTCTTTTTTGCAGGAGTAAAAGCACATGCTGGCAGTTAATAATAAGAGAAAATACTTTTTCATATGTTTGATTGAATAATTAACCACAATTAGTTGATAGTAAAACAGTAAACAATCCTTGATTTAAAGTGCATGTAAATAGTACATGTAGGTGGAAGAGTTATATCTATTATCCTTTAATGATTTTTCCCTGAAACTGATTTTTTCCTTCTGTATCTGTAACATGCAAGTAGTAAAGTCCTGAACTAAATTTTTCTAAATCTATAGTAAAAAGTTTTTCGCTCACATTTCCTGATAGAATTTTTCTGCCTGTAACATCAAAAATAGAATAGCTGCCTTTGAAATTGTTCTTGTTGCAAAGAATATTTACAATGCCAGTGGTTGGGTTAGGGAAGATTGAGAAGTTATTCGAACTCTTATTTGTATCGGTGGGAGAATTGAGAAAAGATATTACCCAATCTGACCCGATATAAACTTTCACATAAGCGTAAGCAGATTTTCCTTGATACGTTCCTTGAAGTGTTGTAAGACCTGTATCTGCTCCGTAAACATTACTCACGTTTGTTATTGTGGCAATAGGAGTTGAATCAATAGAAAAAGTAGAACCGCTTAGTTCTGTGATGTCATTTTGAATGCCGTTAAAGTAGCCCATCAATCGGAAACCCGTAGTTCGAGATTTAGGCACAGCAATAAATTCCTCTACGAATTTAACGCTATCGGGGGCAATGGAGGGAACGCTTTGAATTTCTATAGTATCGAAATCAACTAAGCCGCTATTGTCGAACCCAAGAGCAACAATGCTAATTTTACCTACTACTGTTGTTGGTACGGTATAATTAAATGAGAAATTATTTGTTGTAGTGTCAATAGAATAAATACCGGTTTGAATATTTCCAACGGTAGTAATTATTCTATTGATTGTTGACGCTGCTGTAACAGAAACCTGAATGGTAGAACCGGATGTTGTAGAAAAGCCAAAAGAAGGATTGGTGATAGTTATGTTTCCACTTCTTGGACCATCGTGAGTGTCTTGGTCTGTTTCATTTGTCTTTAAGGTAGGGGAGATATAAGGTGGATTAAATCCTCCTATGTTACCATCGAATAAAGAACTGGTTGCCGCATTTTCCTCAAGCGATACTTGTAAATCAGAAATTACACTTGATGAGTTGGGAGATTCAGTGTGCATTGTATTAGCGATGTAAGAATAATCGGAAAGCCCTCCGATTTGCGAGTTGTCGGGAACGATTAAATCGTTTGGCGTAAATAAAAATACAGTGTTATTAAATTGAAGTCCACTTTCTGCACGGCAAACACCTATTGCGTTAGTCAGCGCATTTTCGTTTGTCAATACTGTTGTCGGACCCGGTGTAGTGTAAGTTGCCGTTGCGCGGCAAGGAACTATATGTCTGTTTAACGATGGTGTGCTATTCATCGCAGCAATTGCAGGACTATTACATTGTAAATCTGCAACAGCTCCATTACTCCAATTCATTCCATTTTGTCCTAAAAGTAAACGTGCTATTGCAGCGCAGTTTGAATTGCCAAGGAAAAAGTTAGCTACTTGCGTTCCTGAATGGGGTGTATTCAAGGTAATCAATTTATGTATATCGCTTCGATAGCAGTTATTGGGCGTTCCCATACAATCGGGATTTTGAAGATAAATACGAGAGAGGATGCCTCCCATACTATGGGCAACTATATCTACTTTACCTGCTGAATATTTTAAAATTCTAAGACCTATTAAAGTGTTGTTGATTCCATCTTTTACCACATTTGAGTTGGTGTTATAATCGTATGAATTGGTTGATTCGTAATCTATAACTTTAACCATAGTGGAGTTATACTTACCGGAAGTGATAAGTTGGTATTGAATGTCCTGCATACTGTAAGCATTTCCCCATAAGCCATGCACTAAAACAACTGGCGCTCGATAGATTCGTGCAGGGTGTTCGTAAATGACCGCATTGTTTGCGCTATTAACTACCTGAATTGTATCAACTCTATAAAGCGCATTTCCATTCAAATATTTTGGATGAGTAAATCTTGCCGTAACGAGATTGCCTACAACTGAATAATCTGTTGTAATAAACCAACCAGTATAATCGGTGTTGTTTCCATTGGGGTCGCTTTTCATTCGGAAACGAATATTGGATGACGCGATTGTTCCACTGTTATTTATGAATTTTACAACTGTTGCTTTAGAGAAGTCAGCACAAATTTTTACGGTGCTTTGTGTGTTAGAAGTAATATAGTTTTCCGCAAGCGGTTCTAATTGTGTTATCTCGGGATTATTCTCCGGTTTGTTATAAACGCCTATCCAACTAATGCTTTGTGCTGTGCCAATTCCGGTAACGTGAAAAGTGATTGGGTTATTAGGCGCATTTGAAATTACTGTAGCAGTGGCAGAATAAGTTTGTTGCAGTGGAGGAACGAACTGTAATAAAACAGGTAAATTTTGATAAGGCAACACTGTTGCTCCGTTCACAAACTGAACACCAAAGCCAGAGTTGACAGGGAATTGGATGGTTGAAATTGTAATTGGGTTTGGAGAGTTATTGTAAAAAAAATAAACGTGGTCTGCATAACCTGGAGCAACTACATTTCCAAAATCTATATCGGGGTCACCGCTTAATGCTGAAACATTATTAGCTACTACATGAATGTAAGCACTTTCTGTATGAACATCGGTTGTAACCCCGTCAGTAGCTGAAAGAGTTACATCATAAGTTCCTACTGTGTTGTATTGAATTGGTGGCGGTATCAGTCCATTATATGAAGAGGGGGTTCCTCCTGCGAACACCCATGAATAAGAAGTAGCAAATTGAGATTGGTTAGTAAAAGAAATTGTGCTACCCACAGTTACAGTAAGTGGCGTTCCTGTGAAGATTGCTTGAGGACTGTTAGAATTCCAACCTGTCAAAACCCTCGCGGTTAGAAAATGGTAATATGCTGGTGATAATCCATATTGTCTAGCCCCTGTAACTAATATCCTGCCGGTATCATCCAATGCAATATTGGTTAATGAGTAGATTTGTGCTCCAAAATAAATATTAGCTATACTTCCTATTCCAAAATTATTGTCAGGCGTACCATTACTATTGTGTCGTTCAATTACATAATCGTTGGAGTTGGAACTATACCTGTTAAAATATATTTTATCATCTTGAAGAATGATTTTCTTCACGCCCCCGGCTCTAACCGTATCAATACCAGTTACGCCAAAACTGCTATCAACAGAACCATCTATGTTGAACCTGATAACGGTGATGAATGTAGTGTTATTGAAACGTGCACTACCACCTTGTAAAATTTTACCATTTGACTGTAGAACACAACTATAGGTCTGAGCTGAGGGAAAAGTAGTAATAATCTGTCCACTCGTGCCAAAGGTATTATCCAAAGTTCCATCATTGTTATACCGTACCAATTCGTAATTATTATACCCATAACCTGATGCAAGAATTTTTCCATCTGATTGCAGTGTCAAGGAATTAATAAAATCCCCCATTCCTAAATCTGTTCTAACAACGCCATTATTTCCAAAAGTATTATCTAGCGATCCATTTTGATCCATTCTTGTCAATACAAAATCTTGCGTGACCGTTTGCATTCCTGGTACAACTTTATTTGAACCACCAATCAATATTTTTCCATCACCTTGGATATCTAATGCCCCCGCCTTTCCGCCCATTTTAATTTGCCCGTTGGAACCAAATGTATTATCCAATGAGCCATCAATGTTATATCGAATAATTATTATTGAATCTTCACCGGAGTTAAAAGCTATGGAATTCAATTGCAAAATCTTTCCATCTTGTTGTAACTTAGTTGCTACACAAATTCCACCAAGACATCCACTGAACCCGTACTTTTGGCTTTCAACTTTACCATTAGAACCAAATGAATTATCATAAGACCCGTCAGAATTGTATCGTATCAACATAAACGAGATTGACCCATACGTACTGCTATTAAAGGAATTTCCAGAAACTAAGACCTTACCATCTGGCTGAACAAGTACATTTCTTCCAGTTTCAAGGGAATCTATAGTAGTGTAAACAATGCCAGTAACTCCGAAAGTGCTGTCAAGAGCCACTGATTGAGCCAGAGATAAATTTGTATTTAATAGCGTAATAAAAACTATAGTTAAACTGGCGAGAGAAAGATTTTTCATAAGCATTGGTTTACGATTTGCAAATGTATTGTTGTTTTAATCAAAGTCGAATTTGTAATTAGAAATAGTGGCATAGGGCTAGAGGAGCTGAAGGCTTTGACCACATTTGGCCGGAATTCCAAATCAACGGAGGCCGGAAATTTTTGACCAGCTCTTACAAGAAGCTAACGCTTTACAAATCAATCCTTCAAGCCCTGCTTGATAGTTTCATGAATTTTACAAACATGGTGCTCAATCCTATATGGTCTTAATTGATCTCTAAGATCGGCTTTTGCAGTAACCTGCGCGAACTTTTTAATAAGGGTGCAGTCATCTAAGCACAAGCGAATTTAAAAATATGTTATGTGTTTAAAGTATCTTTTTATATTTAAGCCACACTAATTGCGATATGATTTCACCTACTATATTCCTTTCTACTGCCCTTTCGGGCAGTGAAAAACGACGCGAGTTAAAGACGGTTTTAGAACGGGCAGGTCTTACTGTAATACCCTCCGATAGCGATTTGCAGCATGCCGGGCCTGCTCAGTTGGCCAACCTATTGTATAATGCCGATTGCTCGGTACATATTATAGATAATGCCGAAAATAGGGTTCCTGATGATGAACAGGTTAGATCTGCTTTACAACAATTTCAGCAAGCAGTATCGGTAAACCGCGATAGGCCCGAGTTTAAAATTATTGTTTGGCAAGAGGGTAAAATGAATATAGAAAACGTAAACAGCCGGCAGGCCGGGCTTATAAACGAAATACGGAATAACATTTCCAACAATATGATTTTTACCGATGTTAACTCCGCCATACGGCTGGTAGATGATATCCGGTCGTTTTTAGATGAGAAGAAGCAAGTATTATTTAATGTGCACCAAACGCAGGTGTTTTTTATTGCGAACCAGCTGGATGAAGGCGAGGCCAACGAAATTATTGATATGCTTACCGATGTGGTAGAAGTTGAAAAACTTTGCATAGTGCAGGATAGCCCGATGGATTACTCTGAGTTTTGCAAGCAGCAAATGGAAGTAAGCAAAATGGCTGTTATATATTTTAAATACTCTACCGATTGGGCCATACCTTTTATGCAGGAGATATGGAAGCGCGTAGGTGGTGCCTCGGCCCATACCCCCATGCTGCTGATTGGCGATGAAACACCTGATACTAACAGGGCTGTAAAGTTTTCGGCGCCCAAGGTAAGTTACATGCTGGTAGCCGGCGAACTTATTCCCCTCGAAATAAAAGTGATGTACGATAAAGCTGCAGGCAGTAATTAAATCAACCCATTAAGAGAATGGCTAACATTTGCCCATACCCAGGCCTAAGGCCCTTTAACGAAAACGAATCCATTTTTTTTAAGGGGCGCGATGAGCATATTAAAAAAATAATAGCTCAGCTGGCTAAAAATAAGTTTGTAATGATTACCGGTGCCAGCGGCGATGGTAAATCATCTTTAATATACGCCGGTGTTATACCCAATGCCAAAGCCGGCTTTTTTAAAGCCAGGCACAACAACTGGATAGTGGCCGATTTTAGGCCCGAGCGAAGCCCCGTTACCAATATGGCAGTAGCGCTTACCCGGCAATTGGGTTACCAGGATCAGCAGCAGGTAGAAAAAGAGTTGGGCTACGGGTTTTCGTCGCTGGTAGATTTATATACCAAATCGGAGTTTGCCCTGGATACAAACGCAGAAGCCTTTTTGCAGGCCGATGCGGAAACACAAAAACAATCAAAACGCAAAGCAGCTAACCTGCTTATACTGGTAGACCAGTTTGAAGAGCTATTTACCAATGCCGAAAACTATAGTAACGATCAGCCATCTATAGATGCGCAAACGGCTGTAAACCTGCTTATAGAAACCAGCCGCATTGCGCTTGAAAAAGATATACCTATTTATGTAGTGTGCACCATGCGGTCTGATTATATAGGCCAGTGCTCGGCCTTTAGGGGCCTGCCCGAACTGATTGGCTTTAGCCAGTTTTTTGTGCCCCGCTTAAAGCGGAAAGAAATACAGCAGGTAATAGTAGACCCTGCCATACTTAGCGGCAACCGTATATCGAACCGGTTAACCCAAACCCTTATTAATGAGTTGGGCGACGGGCTTGACCAACTACCGGTACTGCAACATGCACTTAACCAAATTTGGAAGGCTGCCGGAGATGGCACCAGCGAAATGGACCTTATACACCTGGCAAAAGCGGGTGGCCTAAAGCGCGAACAACTGCCTGAAGAAGATAAGGCCATGTTTGATGAATGGTATAATACTTTGCCCGAGTTTAAAAAAGCGCTGCTTAAAAAACCATCGCTCGAAAATATATTAAACGCCCATGCCAATGAGCTTTATGAAACTGCGCATGAGGTGTATAATCAAACGCACGAAACACCTATTAGCCAGCAGACTGCCCAGTTTATAATTAAAAAAGCGTTTCAGGGGCTTACAAAAACCGACCAGGGCCGAACTGTGCGCAACCGCATGACCTTGCAGGAAATTATCAATGTAATTTATAGCGATTCTATTACTACAGAAATGGTGGGCGCGGTGCTTGATATTTTCCGCATGCCTGGCAATACTTTTTTAAGGCCTTTTGTAAATAGCGAAAGTGAATATGTGTCTTTAAAAAGCAGCGATTTATTAGATATAACACACGAAAGCTTAATCCGCAACTGGCGCCTGTTAAGCAGCTGGGCCGGAGAGGAGTATCAAAACATCCTTACCTACCGCGACTTTAAAAAGCAAACAGAACGCTGGAAAAACAGCCTTAAATCTTCCGATTATCTTTTGCCTATAGGCCCGCTTACTTACTTTGAAGGTTGGTTGCTAGAAGAAAAACCGAATAAATACCTGATTGCAAAATACGACGAAGTTAACTTACTCGAAAAAAACAAACTATCTAACTCCGAGTATTGGCTTAATACAGGCCAGGAGTTTATTAACCGCAGCGCCCGCAAATTATTTTTTACCCGCTTTGTAATGAAATACGGTGCGGCCCGCATTGCTGCTACCCTGGCGGCCTTTATTGTAGTAGGCGTGGGCATCTATTTGTTTTTAGACTACCAAAACAAGTTGAACAAAAACGTATTACCCAAAATAGAAGAACAGTGCTTTGCGTATTTGAATAATAAGACGGTTAAGAATAAAGAGAAGGCCGCTTTTTTAATTAATGAAGAAATTTTACATCCAGGGTCTTTAGTGGAAAATTTGAAACGGCTGAATACGGATACTTTGTTTATAGATGTGGCTAATGCTGTCAGCGCTAAAGTTTTAATAGCGTCTAATGCGCAGCATAAAATACTCCCCGATTTTATGCTGCCATTAATTAAAACACTAAACACAAAAATTAGCGCTTACACTTTTAAAGATACAACGAAGGTGTCTGAAAGCAAAATTGCGAGAATTATTGAGTTTCTGGATATAATGAATGCTGTTCAGGGGCATCATCCGGAAATGTATTCCAAATCGCAAGCTGAGCCAATAATGGATACTATTACTAGTTATCTTTACACCGCATATGTAAGAAAGATTTTTACTGACACAATCGTCAAAGAGTTTAATAGCCGTTTGTTGTTGAATGCACTCAAGCTTTATATGCTTCAACACAAAGAAGATAAGACGAATTTTGTTGAAATGATCGGAACTATATCTCCATTCGAAAGTTCGGCGGGTGCGGAACGATTTGAACGGTTGTTTCCTAAAAGCGTAACGGCGAAGATGTTATATGGCAATGAAATAAACCATAAAGGTGGGTTTGTTATTCTTGCTACACTGTATTCAGGTGTGTCTGGTTACGAAAATTTGCGGTTTTGTTTGGATTCACTATATATACAAAATGGCAGTTTCGAACAAAACTACTCTTCCGGCTTTGGCTTTAGCGAGATTATCAATTTTGCGCTTCATTTTTCTCCGTTCAATTCGGATGCTTTTGAAAAACTAGTAAGAGGATACGCAAAAACCTCGCTGCTTCCTCCTATTCTGTTAATGAAAAAGCAAACCAATATGTTTGATAATTTCGAGTTCGATAAAGGTGATAAATACGTTTTGTTAAAAGCTCCATTACCCCGGACTGTTTCTTATCCAATGTGGGACTTTTACTATAAATTACTTACTGGAGAAATGATTACTGAGCATCACGGAGTGGGCGATTTTGCCGATGATAAAACACTTTTTTTAGTTGCTAATTACTACAAAACGAGGGGGTTAAATGCAGCTTCGATTTATAAAGATACCTCTGAAGCTATCAATAATTTTGAGAAATTTTTTACAGCATTTTCAAAAATCTCTTCTTCATTTCTAAGAAAGGAGCAAGTATATACCACGGGTAATACCATTATTAAGAAAACTAATTTCGATGTTTTGATGTATCCAAACGACGTGTTAACTTGCATTGAGTTGTTTGCTTATGATCCTACCTACATAAGAAGTGATTTTAGCGCTTTACTTTTTGAAAAATTTATTATTCACAAAGGGATAGATAGATTTTATGACGTCTCAAGTAATGAACTGCTTTTACGCCATTTATACGGACTTTACCCTTTTGCAAGAATTGAAGAATCTGATAATATTAGACCTGAAAAGGATAGAATAAATTTCTTTTATGAATTTGTAGATTCGGTTGACGCATTCACTAAACGAACAGATAATAAAGGATTAAAAGAGGAAGGTATTGTTGTTTTATATCAAATAGAAAGGCAATTTAGGGAAAAGAACAGTAAGAAAGCATTGAACAAGATGGATGCGCTAGGTATAAAAAAAATGTTGAAATTGTTCAAGGCTCATCAAAATGGCTATAAAACGGAAAATCTGCAAAAGTTGATTTGCAATTTTTCAACATATCTTGCTCTCAATAATCGTATCAAAGAATCCTTCGAGGTTATTGCTACTTTAAAAGATGACTTTCAAAAAAGAAATGGATTAATTGAGAACTCCTTTGCGCAGCAGATTTCAAAAAAGACAGATATAGCGGTAGTTTATATTGATTCTTTACTTAGGGCGATTAACGGTGATGATAAATTCGGTTTGATTTTTCTTAGGGTACTAGGCAGGCAAAATTCATCCAAGTACAATTCGGTTGCTATTGATTTGATCGCAAGATTAGGAGAGAATAAAAAAAATGAAGCACTAAGCGATTTTGTATGGGGAAAAGCGGAGGCTGGTGAGTATTATAAGGCAAAAATCACCATTCCTCAATTCTTGTCAAGGGATAGGGAGTTTAAAATTTACAACGGAATAATTACTACCCATGTAAAGAGGTTGATACTTGACTCATATGTGGATAGCAAAAACTTGTGGCTTTTAAATCAGGGAACTGAAAGTTGGCTTTCGAATGATTGGGAAAATGGATGGTTTAGTGAAGGCACTGTAGTGTTTTCTAACGAGTAACATTCCATGACTAACATTACAATTTTACTGCCTTTTATAATTGTGACTTTTACTGTTATAGTGTGTGTGCTTTTGCTGTTTTTTAAAGCCAGGTCAAAAGGTAATTTATTGACTGCACAGTTGGCCAACCTCCAAACCCGCCTGCAACAAAACGAACAAACCGCCGCTAACTTTATAAAAGAGGAAAGCGAATTGCAAAACAAGTTAGCCGGCGTATTGGCTGCGCAACGTAATGTAGAAGAGCAAAAACAGAAACTGGCGGAGAAGAATAAGAAGATGTGGAGCATGGGTGAGGCCGCCATTAAGCTAAAGCAAAAAGCGGAGGAGCAGAATGTGGCCCTGCAAACAGAGCGCGAAAAGTTAGAGGCGGAGAAAGTAAAGTTAGACCAAAAAATAAAAAAGCTGTGGCAAACCAGTACGGCTATACATAAAGAAAAGGAACGTATAAACTCGCTATACGAGCAAATTGATGAGGAGAAGAAAAAGAGTGATGCGCTGCTATTAAATATTTTGCCCGAAGAGGCCGCCGATGAGTTAAAGGCCAATGGCTTTTACCAACCCCGCTTGTTTGATAATGTGTCGGTGCTGTTTACCGATTTTAAAAACTTTACCACCTTTAGCGAGCGCCTTACTGCTACCGAGCTGGTAAACGAATTGAACGTGTGTTTTAAAGCTTTTGATGAAATAGTTACCCGGTATGGTATTGAGAAGATAAAGACCGTGGGCGATGCCTATATGGCTGCTTCGGGGCTGCCCACTGCAAACGGGGCACATGCTGAGGATATGGTAATGGCCGCCTTAGAGATACGCAACTTTATGCTGCAGCGTAAAAACCTGCAGGGCGATAATACCTGGGAGGTGCGCATAGGTATACACAGCGGCAGCGTAATAGCTGGCATAGTAGGCTCTAAAAAATACCTGTATGATATATGGGGCGATACCGTAAACACAGCCGCCCGTATGGAGCAAAGGGGCGAACCCGGTAAAGTGAACATTAGCGAAGCCACTTATCAGCTGCTTAAGGATAAATTTAGTTGCCACTACCGCGGCGAAATTGAAGCTAAGAACAAAGGCAAATTGAAAATGTATTTTGTAGAGCCCACAATTAACCAACCGTTATGACCACCGCCGAAACCATTGCCGACTTTGAATTAAAATTAACTACTTGTAATTCCTAATTCCCCTTATACTGAAGTGTCTGATTACGAATCTGGGGAAAAGCTATTTGTAATCAAATGCTAAACGAAGAAAATTGCCTTCGGATATTTTCACCCCTAATACTATTGGCTGCTTTATGAATTTGAATTTGATGTTTACTGAAAAGGAGTTAACGAATTTCCATGAGTCATATTCTATGAGCGACATCTCATCTATATACAAAGAGTAAGCTTTTATTATGCTTTTGATTAGCTCAATAATACGGGTCGCCTCTAAATGTTCTGTAGGTAATTTGGCTGCAAAAATGTTTTGGATTCGTTGTAAAACTAAAGTTGCATTATAGTTTTTTAACGCAGGTATTTCTCCTTCATAAAGAGTGTTTGGGTTTTTAAGAATAACATCATTGCACGCGAGAGTAAGAGAAATAGAATTGACAGGAGATTCGAAAATGTTTTCATCCTCATCAGAAAATGAGGAAATGATATTGCTAAACTTTTCAGGTAAAAAATAAGAAGAACTAACACCTGGGTGAAAAATATCCCATTTAGCTTTACCTGCTAAGGCACAACAGGCCGGGGTAAAAGTTGCAAAATTATCATTGCAGTCGGCTAACCAATCAGTTGACAAACAAACATTAGCAGCACATACATCAGTTCGGTCGAAATCGGCAAAAGTTTTAAAGTTCTCAATAGTTTTCAAATAGGAATAATTGCTGCGCTGCACATTAGTAAACAAAATTACGTTCTGCGGATACAAAAAATTTGCCAATTCGCGGACACTTACTTTATTCCAGTTCCATTCTGGTATTACTAAAAACTGAATTGCCTTTCTGATATCTAACCTCTCATTATTTCTTAAGATGGTATCTTTTAAAAGTTGTAGAATTTTTGGGTAGGCAGTATCTTTTTTATATGAAACAACTAAAATGCCATTTAAATCACTTGTTTGGCTATTGCGTAAAAAAAACTCAAGTGCTTTATACGATTTACCCAATTCTGCACTTTCATTGATAGCAAATTGCTTTTGGATTTCAAAATCGTGCGATATTTCGATATTGGCCAGTCGATATTTTAAGAGTAGTTCTTCGAAATTCCGCGATTGGTTAATCAGATACTCCCAATATTCTATTTTTAGCAACAACTGTTTAAATATGGGGCTTTTTCTTTTCAGGTGAAATCCGAACTGGTTAATTTCGTTGAAATTGGCAAGTGTAAAGATTTTGTCAGAGTCAATAGAGTACTTGAAAAAATCAAAACCGCCACACTTAGTTACATTCTTGTTGAATTCCGCTGCGAAAGATTTGCTGTCTATTTCTCCTTTCAACATTATTTGTATTAAAGAAAGGCAAGTGCAGTATTCCATTTTAATTTCTGGTATACTTAATATCTGTTCAAAATAAGTGTCTCCTTTTAAACGTTCCATATTACTATTAAAAGCATTGCGTAACCATTCCAAAGAACTCAGAATAGTGCTTCTTGCAATAATTGATTTGAAACTAAAATCAGAAATGGTATCAAATCGTAGCCATTCTTCTTTGGCACCATTGAAAAGTTTTTGCTTTAGACAAATCATAGGTCTGTAATGTTCAAAAACATCACCCAAATTATTAAGCTTTTCTACGCATTCTAAATCATTATATTCATCAGAGAAATTACCGACAAAAAGTGTGTTTCCTAATGGCTCAGGGCAAATGCCATCTGCAAAAATTTCTTTGGGAATACTACTAAATGTAATTTGACAAATCCCTTCCTTAATATTATATTGTAGCGAAATGATAGCGCCGTCTTTTCTATCCTCAAATTCTAATAAAACTTCGAAGTTTAACTGGCTATTATCAACGTGATCAGAGTGCCAAGGGAATTTGTGGTTATCAGTTATCTGCTTAATTGAGTAACTGCTTATTGAGGTAAAATAATTACTGCAATAAGACAGTAATTCATGAATTGCACGATTACAGTTATCACCTAATAGATGAGTGCTTAAGAAGAATAATGGTTGTTCCGGCTTAAAAACAATTTCAATTAGTTTATTCAGGACACTTTTAGCAACATAATTCAATATGCGCATATGAATAGCAGAAGAAAGAAGTTTAAAGTCACAATCGCAAAATGCACGTAAATAGCCCGGACTTATAATTTTATTTTGCTGGTACAGTAAGGGGTTTAAGTTCAATTTTTGAACCTGCGTAAGTTGTTGTAAATTGTAATTGATATTGGGCCCATAAGCGAAGTAATCATGAGGAATAAGTAATGCTACATTACCTAAGTTTTCTAAATCAGAATTCCCGGCCAATAACAAGGCTGAACATCCAATCATGGGCACATCATCTTCACTTTCATCTAAGAAATCATATTGTTCACGAGAAGTGATGTAGTTAGCGCCAAGAACAAGTTGTGCATTAGGTTGAAAGCTGTCCAACTCAAAGTAAGTGATAAAATTATCAAAGTTTCTTTCGTTATATGCGTCACTAAATATTTGAATATTATAACTATCAGTTAATTTTTTACACTTGTTTAAAACACTAGGCCATAAAAATCCTGGTAA
Organism: Chitinophagales bacterium; assembly: GCA_044228435.1. GTDB lineage: Bacteria > Bacteroidota > Bacteroidia > Chitinophagales > LD1 > Bog-950. The sequence continues at coordinate 492,923 of JBGAUW010000001.1, read as the reverse complement.
TAGTAAAAAAGAGTAACAGTTAGACATGTCGAATCTGAAATAATTATTTTTTAGTTCCTCATCAACTGCTTCTAAAAACATTGGATCATCTAAGTCATTTAGCTGTTCCAGCGAGGCATTCATTATAGTAACGCTACCAGATGTCGAGGTTTTTCGATTTAAAAAATATAAGTCCAGTGTTCGGTAGCTTTCTTCTATTGTTTTAATGGCGGCCAGTATTTTATTAAGATTTTCTTTAACTGCCTTTGTTTTTGGATGATCGTAGTTGGTTGAATTTCTTACAATGAATTCAATATTAAAATTAACATCCCAACTGGTCGCGCCAGTTTCATTTAATAATTGAGGTATTAAGTGGTTTAGTATCTCTGACTGTTCTGTAATTTTAAATAAATCGAAGTCTTTAAGTTCTTTAAAGTAGTATGTTTCCATTTGGCATTCACCCAAATGATTTATAAGTTCAACCAGTATGCTTGGTTTAATATAATTAAACACATCTTGTAAAGAATTCATATTATAAATAAACCCTGGGGTATGAGGTGCCTCTTGTGTGAGTTGTAGACAAATTAAAGTTCGGTTTGGCGAGATATTCATTTTGAAAATACTTTTTCGTGATTGTTTCAAATATACTTTATTAATATGGTTCTTGAAAAAAATGTAATAGCCTACATGTCAAATCCAAGTAGATATATAAGTAATTTAAAGCATAACCGTAGTTCCTAAGTCCGGGCGGACGCGCTTTTTTTTAGGACTATTAAGTAAAGCTTAAGGAATTGCAGAAATACTAACCTTTTAAAATAGTTTCTTCTGCTTTTGCAAAGATGCTTTCTAACTGTTCTTCAGAATTACATAATTCAGGTAGGGTTTGTTCTAACTCGACAAGGGTTTTTCTCCTGTCTGTTTCTTGTCCAGATAAATTAGCACAATCAAACTCCGTAGTACGGCTTTTAATTGCTATACAAAGAGAAATAAATATAAGAGATGAAACTTGCGCGACCTCTATGGTCCAAGTATAATTGCTTAGGGTTAAGTTTAATCCCGGATAAAAGAACCAGCAGGCAATCCATAAAAGGCTAACTATTATTAAGGAGAAAAAAAGCGAATAGGTTGTTTTAGTTAGTTTTTGCCGACTTTGTAGTTTTAGGATGGTCTTAGTAAGGTTTTGAATGTTTGTAGCTAACAATTCATCCGTTAAAAATTTTCGCCGGATATCGAAATCAAGCGGGTTTTTTAAAGTGTTCCAAACTTCCTTTGTAGAGATGAGAAATAATCGAGCCGACACTGAGTTAGTTCGAAATCGTTCATAGCTTTCGTTTTTGTTTAGAGGTTCATTGCCGCAGTTCAACGAAAGAAGTTTGAATAACTGTAATTCTGTTTTTTTGCTCCAGAATTGCGAATCGTCCCACTCAATTTTCTTTGAAATAGAATTAGCCTTTAATCGGAGGATTAAAACAAGCAATAAAAGGCCTAATGCCAGTATAAGGATAGGTATGCCGGAAGCATTTATTTTTGGTAGCCAATTGATCCAGCTATTAGGCAGCAGTTTTTGTAGCAGTGGTATGTTAAAAGAAGTATGGTTCATGAAAACGCCAAATAGGGCAAAAGTACCGGCAGCTAAGAGTAGCAGGTAAATAACATTGCTTAAGGATTTAATTGAGCCTTCCCTCGAAGTCGATTCTTTTTGCCATAACCCTTTTAACTGGAGCAGATGTGTGAATTTTGAAAACTCTTCAGCCGGCAAATTATTTTTGAGCAACTCTGTGATAGTTGCGTTATTTTTTGATTTGGCTGCCCGAAGATTTTTGAGAGCCATTACCCATTTCTTATCAAACTCAATGTAACGACTTAACTGAATCGCCTCTATATTTTTTTTGTTTTCTTTTTCAAAATCGTTTTCCCTTGGCTTTGGTAGCAAAGTTATAACCGGCGCCTTAAACTGCTTGGCATATTCTATTAGGTTAGCCACCCCGCCTATTTTGCTTTTAACTGGTGTTTCGTCCCAAATAGCAAATAAGACATCGCATTGTTCTATCACAAGTTTTGATGCGTTGTAATAACAGAGATTTTTATCCGGTGTATGGGAGTTGTCTATAACTAGTGGGTAAGCATCATAAGTTAAAAGGTTCTGGAACTCGGTTTTTGAGGCTTCGCCCCAAAAATCTTCTATGTATAATTCTTTACGGAAAGGTAGAACAACCTCCAGTACGCCGGGCAGATTAATTATTTCGCTGGCAAAAACCCGTTCTGCGCCTTCCGATAGTGTACTTATACCAGAAATAAAAAAATCGCTTTTTATATTTGATTTTTTTCGCAGGTTTTCAACGGTACGTTGAACTGTTTCAATACTTTTCTGTATCTCTTTGCTTACGTATATTTTCTCGGCATCAGTTAATGATTGGTGACCGATGATGCCTATGCGAAAGGGAAACTTATACTCCATTGATATTTGAGGGTTTGTGGTGTGAATGGAAAAATACAAAAAGATATAAATATGTAAACAAAATATTTTTTGAAATGGTTCCCTTAATACTGCGCGCATCTAATTGTCAATCCCGCTCTTTTTGTAATGGTTAGCCACAAACCGGCAAATGGGGCTTTCCTTAGACAAATGTAAATGCGTAGACATTGACCGTTAAGGAAAGTATATTAAGAAAAATCCAATAGTAAACTTATAATGTGGAACGGATTAAGGGAATTAAATCCCGGGCAAGCCTTGGTTTTGTAGCCTATTTTTACGTTTAATAGTGTTCTATTTCAAACCGATTATAAATTTACAATACAAATAGGCAGTATGTTTTTAATTATTTAGATATTAAAAAGCATTAAAGAGCTTCTTCTTTGTTATGGGGATTAGTGTGTTTATTTACTTGAAGTGATTTTAATAAATCGATGCTCGATAGACTCATTTTGATTAATATTTTTGTATTGATAGTTATATGTTGACTTATATATATATCGGAAAATATTCCAGTAATATTTATTTTGTTTTTGGTTTAATAATCTTTGAATTTTAGATTTTTTTTCTATTTTGGCGACCAGCACTAACACCCTGAAATTTTAAGAAATGAGGTTTTTATACTTGAGTATATGCTTAATGCTTGTATATTTTTCGGCATTTTCACAAGCCAGCCTTGGTATTTTAAGCAGCAATTATGCGGGGGTGTCTACCATAAAATTTAATCCTGCTATAGCTGATAATAATTTGAAGTTTGATATGAATCTAGGCGCATGTGCGCTGCTTGGCAGCACCAATGCTGGCTCTGTTCCTTTCGAAGATTTTTTTAATATCAATTACAACCGAAATTTTTTTTCGGGCGACATTCGCTACAATTCTCTTTTCGTTCGCAACCTTTCACTTTCGCAAAAACCACGGAGTAATTATTTTTTCTATAAAAGTATAGAGGTTCAGGGGCCGGGAAGTTTCCTAATATGTTTTGGAAAGAAGAAAAATCATGCCCTTGGTATTTCGTATAACTACAACGTAGTTAAGAATTTTACTGCGGATAATCCCAACCTAATTCAACTGGCTTCGCCCACCAGTTTCTTTTTACCATCAAACTTTAACTCGGGAAAATTTACAGCTAAATCGCTTAGTTGGGTGGATTTGGGAGTTACTTATTCTCCGGTATTGGTAAGGAAAGAGAAACATTTGTTCAAAATGGGCTTTACATTGAAGTACGTAATGGGCACCGGTTACGCATTTACAAAGGGTCAAAATCTTTACTTTTCGGATAATGGGGATGGTACCGGAACACTCTCTGGTGAATTTTCTCATAACCAAAGCAGCGATTTTTTAGTTTCGAACACGCAAACGAATTTTGGAACTATTGATTTAAGCTCGGGGTTTGCTGGTGATATTGGCTTTGTATATGAGTGGCGGCCTAAGGCTTCTACTTTTACTTATGAAATGGATAGCAGTAAGAATAATGTAAGGCGCGATATGGACCTTTATACTTTGCGTTTTGCTTTTTCTGCCAGCGATCTTGGTTTTGTTGGTTTGAACTATCAAAATACAAGTATGTCGGCTATTATGGAAACGCAGAGCAGAGATGGCTTTAATAGTATAATCACTGGTGCTAATCAGCCATATACCTATAATCCTTTTCCCACACCGGGTAAAGTAAATTTTCTGCTTCCTATGAGATTTAATGTTTCGCTTGATTACAATATATACAAGGGTCTTGGCTTAAACTTTATGGGGCGTATTTCGCCGGTATTAAGTATTGAAAATTACGTAAGGCATCCCAGCGAGTTGGTTTTTACACCAAGATACGATCACAAATGGGCAGGGGTTTATCTTCCGTTTGCCTATGATTTTAATAATAATATATCGTTGGGTTTTGCTGCTAGGCTAGGCCCTGTCTTTGTTGGCTTTGATAACTTTTTAATGTTCGGTGGAAATAAAAATTCTTACCGGGCAGGGGGATATGTGGGAATTAAACTACCAATACCTTTCCGGATACCAAAGGACAAGGATGGTGATAAGGTGTCGGACAGGTTTTATGACCGTTGCCCGGATGAAATGGGTAACTGGTACACCAAAGGGTGTCTTGATAAGGATGGTGATAATATTGCCGATTTTGAGGATAAGTGCCCTCTTGATAAAGGGCTGGCGGTAAATCAGGGGTGTCCTGATAAAGACGGTGATGGCTTGTCGGATATGGATGACAGGTGTCCCAATGATTACGGTTTACCTGAGACAAGGGGGTGTCCGGATACCGATGGAGACGAAGTGGCAGATGTAGAAGATTCTTGCGTAGATGCGGCGGGGCCAAAAGAGCTTTTTGGTTGTCCGGATACGGATGGGGATGGGCTTGCTGATAATGTTGACCGATGCCCGAAATTAAAAGGTTCAGCAGAGCACCGCGGATGTCCGGATACAGATAATGATGGTGTCTTTGATGATATTGATCCGTGTCCGGAAGAACCGGGCGCGATTGCTAATAACGGTTGCGCGTGGCAGGATAGTGATGGTGACGGAATAATGGATAATGAGGATAGCTGTGTTTTTGAAAAAGGTACAAAGGAATATAATGGATGCAAAAAACCAACGGTACCCAAGGTAACGTCTTATGAAGTTTGCTATGATACATTGTGGTTTGACATAGGAAGCTATGTTATAACCGTGCTGAATATGGACAAAATAAAAAGTGTTATTGAAAAAGAGTTAAATAGAAATCCATCATACAATGTGAAACTTATTGGCTACACAGATGAATGGGAAACAGACAAAACTAATTACGAAGCTTTGTCGCGGCAGCGAGCCTTGGTAGTGCGTCAATATTTTCTTGATAACGGCCTTGAAGCAAACCGGATAACATATGATGGTTTTGGCAATGAAAATCCGGTAGGCGACAATAAAACGTGGAGCGGCAGAAGGAAGAACCGGCGTGTAGAAATTTATATTCAGTTCGGAAAATGACATACATATCATCATACCCTAATATCTTAACCCACATGCGCTTATTTTATTGGTTTTTGGTTTTGTCTTTGTTTTTGCCGGTAAAAAGTTGGAGTAGTTTAACTGTTATTGTTCATAACGGTTCATTGCATTGTACTGGCGGTAAAATTTTCTTGGACGCTCAATATTCCGGGACAGATACTGTGGAGAGTTATTCCTGGGTTAGCTCGTTGGCAGGTAATTTTAACGATACTTCCAGTAGTTCTCCTTATTTTATCCCTTCTGCTACAGGCTTATATACATTCACTTGTTCGGTTTTTCTCACAAGCGCCTTGACTGAGCAAAAGAGTATCACTTTTCAGGTAGGGGCATTGCCTCAGGTAAATATCACGGGTAATGTACCAGGTTGTTTGGGCCAGGCCAATACCTTAACAGCTAATGTAGCCAATGGCAATGTTTTTTCAGGACTTTCATATCAATGGACTAACGGGGCAAACACTGGTTCTACTCAGGTAACTAATGCAAATACTTACTGTGTAAGCGTAACTGAAAATCAGTGGCAATGTGCTGGCTCTGCCTGTTTGCCGTATCAAACAGTAGATCCACCAACTGTAATTTTTGATATAACAGATAGTACTTTTTGCCAGGCGCAAATAATCAGAGCGATGGTATCGGATTCTGTAAATTATACATATAGTTGGCAGTATAATGGGTTGGGTGGAGTTAGTGCATCAGACTCAATATTAATTTTCAGGAACGGCTTCTATCAGGTAACGGCTACAGGGCGATGTGTAGTTTCTGCCAGTAAGAATTACTACGTTTTTGATTCACCCCCGCCCATAGTTGATTTTTCTGTGTGCCCCGGCAATACTGTAGTCTTATACCGTAATTCGGCAGAACCTGCGTACGAGTATTACTGGCGGAATAATTTTTCTGGTAATGAACAGCATTCAGATACAGCTGTCTTTTCGGCCATTACCCTACCCGCTACAATTTATTTAAAAGTTGCAGATTCTATTACAGGTTGCGAATTTAGAGATACAACGGTAGTTAATCCTTTCCCTTTACCAACGGTGGAAGCAGGGGCCCCGGTTTTTATTTGCAATGGGCAAGGAGTTTTGTTAGATGCGACCGGCGTATCGGCAAACACTTCCATTTCATGGATAGACCCTTTGGTTGCAGATGCTACAGAGTTTTTCCCTGTAGCCAGCCAAATAGCAGTGGTTAACGCTACTACTATAAACGGCTGTTTTGTATATGACACCTTGACAATAACTGTGTGGGATTTACCTAGACCTAATTTACCGGCTGATACCGGCGCATGTTTGCATCAATCTTTAGAACTACGTGCTACTGGGGGCACTAACTATCAATGGAGTACTGGTTCGGCCGTGGCAAATATTTTACTTGTTGCAGATAGTACCTTTTATGTTAGTGTAACCGTTACTGATTTAAACGGATGCAGCTCAACTTCGGCAATTCACGTAGTTCCTAAACCCTTACCGGTGCTTACACTGGAACATGGTGATACTGCTGTATGCAGTGGCTTGCCGGTAAATCTTAATGTTTTTGGATCGACTGAAATAGGTTGGTTTTCGGGCAGTACATTTCTTGGTAATGCAAATACCGAAGTGACACCAACTGGCAATACTTATTACGGTGCTGTTGGATATAATAATTTAGGCTGTAGCGATACAGTCGGATTTTGGGTATCGGTAAATTCGTTGCCAGGTGCCCCTGTTTTTGCCCCTGTAAACACCGATACCTTTTGTTCGGGGCTAGGGGGTGGTGTTTTAGCGGTTCTGCCCGAGGCAGGTATCCACTATTCATGGAGTTCGGAACCCGTAAATTATGCAACGCAAGGTAGTAACGTGGTAGGTATTTTTAATCTACCACCTGGCCCGGATACGTTACAGATTATTGTAGATGGAATAGATACGAATAACTGCCATAAAAGCAGTTACAAAACTATTTACGTGGGTAGCAGGCCTGGACCGGCGGCTCCCCCGGTTGTTTATAGTTCGTTGGGTAATTCGTTAGTGTGTTTAGATAATACTATGGATAGTTACCAATGGGGGTACGACGAGGGGCCTGACCTTACGCCTGTTATAATAGACCGTGAAACACAACAGGAATATATCGCAGAAAATTCTTTCGACCCTGCTAACCGCTTATATTGGGTATTATGCTGTAAAGATGGTTGCTGTGTAAAAAGCTATTATAATACAATGCTTAATATTGGTAAAAATGAAAATCAGTATTTCAAAGCATATCCCAATCCGGCTTCAACACATTTTGTTTTTGAAAATACCTTTGGTGTGGGAAAATGGGCACTTCGATTAAGTGATTTGGAAGGTCAACTGCTTTTGGAAAAGGTTGTATATAATGAGAGTAGGGTGATTATAAATACGCAACAGTTAGCAGCCGGGATGTATCTGTTAAATGTATTGGATATTAATGGTATAGGCCATAACTTTTATTCAACAAAAATTTGTATTGTAAAATAAACTATTATATCATTACCAATCTAAAGACACGCACAGTAACCCAGTTTTCTACGTTTAACGCTTAAAGTTTTATACAGATGAAAAGATATATATTATATGTAGTAACTCCTTTTCTGATGCTATTGCCGTTTTGGGGTAAGTGCTCTTGTGATGACAAGACTGTAACCACCACCGCCACAACTATTTGCTCCGGCGGTTCGGTAACTGTTACCATTTTTTCTTCTGAACCAGGCGCGGTATATCAACTTCGCAATAACTCAAACAATGCGAATGTGGGTAGCCCGGCAACGGGTAATGGAGGCACTATTAATTTATCTACCGGAGCATTAAATGCTTCAATTGTATTAAACATATTATCCTCAGATAACACAGTGCCTTGCAGTAATAACCTATCTACAGTTGTAAATATTACAGTTAATGCCAATCCAACTGTTGGGCCAACAGCTACATTTACCACAATTTGTAATGGAAAAAGTACAACGCTATCAGCAAACCCAACAGCGGGCAGTGGCTCTATAGCATCATATGCGTGGAGTAGTGGCCTTGGAAATGTTGCCTCCGGCGCTGTTTCGCCAACCACCAATACCACCTACACTATTACTGTTACAAATTCCAATAGCTGTAGTATTACAGGTAGTATAGCAATTGCAGTTAACGCCAATCCAACGGTAGGGCCTACAGCTACGTCTACCTCAATTTGTAATGGGAAAAATACAACGCTATCAGCAAATGCAACGGCGGGCAGTGGCACTATATCATCGTATGCGTGGAGTAGTGGCCTTGGAAATGTTGCGTCAGGCACTGTTTCACCAACTACGAATACCACCTATACTATTACTGTTACTAATTCCAATACTTGTAGTGTTACAGGTAGTATAGCAATTGCAGTTAATGCCAATCCAACGGTAGGGCCTACAGCTACGTCTACCGCAATTTGTAATGGAAAAAGTACAACGCTATCAGCAAATGCAACGGCGGGCAGTGGCACTATATCATCGTATGCGTGGAGTAGTGGCCTTGGAAATGTTGCGTCCGGCGCTGTTTCGCCAACTACGAATACCACCTATATTGTTACGGTTACTAATTCCAATACTTGTAGTGTTACAGGTAGTATAGCAATTACAGTTAATGCCAATCCAACGCTAGGACCTACTGCTTCTCCCTCTTCAATTTGTAATGGAAGTAATACATCCCTATCGGCAAACGCAACAGCGGGCAGTGGCACTATCTCATCGTACGTTTGGAGTAATGGTATTGGAACTGGTGCCACTGCCACCGCTTCACCCGCAAACGCAACAACTTCAACTGTTACCACTACGTACACCATAACGGTAACCGACGACAAAGCATGTACGGTTACCGGATCTGTTAGTGTTACTATAAATCCCAAACCAAATATTGGGCCTATTAATCTATCTATCTGCTCACAAGCACCTTTTAAGGTTACTCCACAAAATCCTGGTAATGGTATTGTTCCTCCGGGTACCTTGTATTCGTGGCTTCCTCCTACCGTAGCCGGAAATATAACCGGCGGAGCTGCCGGAAATAACGTTATAGATAGCATTACCGGGAATTTAAAAAACCCCGATATTGTTCCGCATAATGCTGTTTACACCGTTACTCCAAAAAGTTCAGCGACCTTAGGTAGCTGTACGGGCGCTTCGTTTACTTTGACTATACAGGTAAATCCCAAACCTCATATTTTACCTAAAGCAACTACTATTTGCGGAGGAAGTACTATTGCAATTAGCCCGCAACATCTACAAAGTGGAGACACTGTTCCTGCCGGAACTACATATAGTTGGCTTGCACCAATTGATACAGTAATCGGAGCAACTGCTAGCCCTGCAACTCCTCCTCAAACAATTACGCAAGCATTAACTAACACAGTTAATACACCTGTTACAGTTATTTACAATGTAACGCCAACCTCTGGCGCTTCAGGTGCGTGCCAGGGCTCGGCTTTCCCTATTACCGTTACTGTAAATCCAAAACCTATTATTAATAATTTTACTGATACAATTTGCAGTGGAGATACACTGGATTTTGCTCCTCAAAATGGCGCCAATGGTATAGTGCCGGCTAATACCAAATACAGTTGGGTTATTGAAGGGAGTGGCTTTACGCCGGGTAGCCAGCCTACAGCAAACCAGAATTCGATAAAACAAAGATTAGAGAATATTACCAACCAAGCGGTGACTGCGATATTTAAAGTAGTGGCTGAATCTGGTGCACCGGGGGCGTGTAAAAGCGATACATTTAGAGTTACGGTGAAGGTAAACCCTACACCGGAAATAGGCCCGAAAGCTTTAATTATTTGTAGTGGGCAAACCTTTTCGCTAAGCCCATTAAACGGAGGTGCGCAAAACGATATCGTTCCCGCAGGAACTACTTATAATTGGTTCGTGATTCCTAATAGCGTAACACCGGCGGGTACTGTTTTTGGTGCGATTAATGGCGCTAACGATACTATTTTAGGTACGCTTAGCAACCAGAAAGAGTTTATAGGTTCAGTAAGCTATACTGTAATACCAACATCGCAGCCGTCTTGTCAAGGGCTTGCTTTTAATTTGCTGGTGTCGGTTAATCCAACACCCCTGGTTCCCGATATAACTCTTCCTGCTATTTGTAGTGGCGAAACATTTAATTATATACCGGTAAATACATTACCCAATATAAGAATACCGGCAAATACAACATACGTGTGGGCTTTGCCGGATATACAATCTTTAAATTCTATAACGGGAGCAAGTGCTGACCAATCGCAAACCGCAACTGGTATTAACCAAACACTAACTAACGACAGGACCACTAACACAGTTGATACAGCTACTTATACAGTAACGCCGCTTGTTGTTGCTACCGGATGTGCCGGTTCGGCGTTCAAAATTGAAGTGCTAGTTAATCCCAAACCCCATACATTAGCCGGCACAGATACGGTTTGTAGTTCTATTACAGATGTTCAACTGAGCAACTTAGTACGTGATGATAATGCGCTCAATTATACCTGGTGGGTAGTTGATTCCAATAACGTTGCAGGGTCGGGTGCTTGCCTGGGCTGTCCGGGTCCTATTGCACAGCCATTGGTGCTTTCGGCGCCCGCAAGCGATGTTGATTCTGTTGTTTACTCTATAACATCAACAGCACACAGTTGCAAAGGTGATACAATAAGGCGCACGGTTATTGTATATGCGCTGCCCGAAATACCGGGCATAGCTTTACCTTACGGCACTACTGCTTGCAGCCGCACTAACGGTTTTGTGGCAATTGATACTATTAATCACCTGCAGAATGTACATTACTGGTGGTCAACAGTGCCATTGCTGAATATGAGTGGCCAGGATCGTGCCAATGCTTCATTCGATATTTCAACAGGGCCTGTAAACGTTATTAAACTAACAGTGGAAGATACTAATCATTGTAAAAATAGCAGCCAGGTGTCAGTACTAGTAAGTTCAACCACAGCACCTACCGGGCAGATAGTGTTAAGCGAATCGGGAACAGATCATACCTTGGTCATATTAAATAATACAGCTGAATCGTACCAATGGGGAGCTGATGTGGAACCTGATTTGCAAGCTGTAAACTCTGCCGGAGAAACGCAACAAGATTATTATGTAACATCATGGGCGCCAGACTCTAACCACTACTGGGTAATAATACGTGAGGGTGATTGTATGAATAAAATTTATTACAACCGCTCGCAAACGGTTGTTGCTACTTCGATATCAGATATGACCTATGACGGTGAACTAGTTATATATCCTAATCCGGCGAGTGATAAATTGAATATACGGGTTAGCACCAACGCCACAGGAACTTATCGCGCTAAAATATATAGTTATACAGGTCAGTTAATAATGGATATGCCTTTGGACACCAACGGGACGGCAAGCGTACCTGTAGCAACTTACGCCCCCGGTTTTTACGTGGTAAGAATAGTGCGCGGCTATGAATTGGTTCATACCACTAAATTTATTAAACAGTAACACGATGGCTATGAGTAAGAAATTTTTTATTGTATTATTTGTTGCTGGTATTTTGCTGGCTCCTGCAGGTTTATTTGCACAGAAGGTAATTACTGCCGAAGACAAGCAAAAGGCTGCCGAAACGGTTTATCGGTTGCTGGACCGATATGCAGCTTATTCTCAACTAAAATCATACGACAAAACAATTACTTCGCAGGAAGTGGTTAATCGGTACCTGGCTTTATTTATTACAGAGGCAGAAGTGGTTGGTGACATAAAGCCCGAGCAAATGGGTAAACGAACCAGCAAGCCCAATGCCACCACTATTGAGGCATATGTAGATGAGGTTTTGCAGTCGTTTCCCAACGGACTAGCCTCTGCTGAAGTAAATAATGCGGTAATTGATTTTTCGGACTTGGAAAATGATATTGTTACTGTTAAAATAAAAAAAATAGTTTCGGGTAAGGGGATGGATGTTTCCGGTGTTGGCACTAGTTTGTACCGAAGTCAAACAGAGCAGCTGCTTACAATAAACTTTGTAAACGGTTATGGGGTAGCCAAAATCGTAAAGTCATCTTTAATAAGTGGTTCAATTGATTGTGTAGATTGCACGGAACAAGGGCCTGTGGAAGTGCACTACAAAACACCTTTTGCTTTTGGCCTTACAATTATGGCAGATGGGCCTTTGTCCTCTTTGATAGGAAACGAGCCGGATTTCTCAAAATTTAATTATAAAGGCCTGTTGGCGGCAGATGGCCGACATAGCAACTATAAAAGCAGATTGGGCTATGGCGGTGCTATTAATCTGCAGTTCGATTTCATGTTTACCGATAATCAAAACATAGGTTTTGCGCTAGCAGTGGGTTATTCTCATCAATACGCTGTAGCTACATTAGATTCTTTGCATTTGCGATATATAGCAAGTAATTCTTCGCCACGCGCTGATAATAGCTTTTACTACAACGAATTTTTACGATTAAACACAGTATCTACTATCACTGAAAAATCAAACACCGATAACGCGGGGGTATCTTTATTGTTCAAATATCAATCGCCCGTTAGCGAAAAGGTCGGTTTCTTTTTTCAGTTTGGCCCAACATTTAACTTCTTCAATGAAACTTCAACCAAATATACTGCAACAGTTGATCATGAGGCTATTTATCAGCCTAAGGCTTACTATTCCCAGTTTGACCCTAGCGGTTCAGTAGGCGACTATGATCTTCTTTTAACTAGGGATTTTACACAAAAAAATATACGTGATGGAAACCAAACTGTAGAGTCTATATTCGAAAAGCGTGCACGCAGTTTCTGGGATGTTTTTTTGAACAAAAAAGCTGAAGGAAAAGTATCGAACAAATTCAGCCTGGCGGTAGGTGGGGTAGTTGCCGCAGGGGCAGTTGTGAAGTTAGGTGATAAAGTGCATTTTTTAGCTGGTGTTAATGTAAATGTTATTCACTATTCCGGTAATAATATATACAATCAGGAATTGAAAGAAGACAAACAGGATTACTATAAAAGTATGCAGTACGCTACAAAATCTGCATTACGCATAAACTATGGTTTAACCATAGGGTTTAAATTCAATTTAGCTAAAGTAAATATTAACGAGTAAAATAAATTAAATAAAACTTGTATGCCATCTAACAAAGGAACAGGAAAATTGCTTTTTATAACCGCAGGGGTAATATTACTGGTAGCTATAATTATTTTAGTTATCTTATTTGTGCGTAAAAACGGCTGCCCAGCTGAGGTTAAGTTTGAGATAACTCCGGGTACTGAGATATTAGTGGGTGATCTTATAACTGTAACCGATAAAACAGAAAAATCAACGCGTTGGGAGTGGGATTTTGGCGATGGATCTCCAATGGTAAAGGGTAGAACGCTTCAGCACCGTTTTACAGCCCCGGGGCCTTATACTATTATCTTAACAGTGAATGATTGCAAATCTTTCAGCCAGGCGATACTCGTTAAAGCCCCGGAGGTAATAGTACCCGCAGAACCCGACCTGATGCCTGTTATTGTTGGACCGGCCAGTCATACTGCTTACTATGGCGAAAAGGTAAAGTTTTCGGATAACACACCCGGAGCCTTATCGTGGGAGTGGTTTTTTGAAGGGAACCATATTTTAACTGAAAAGGATGTTACATATGAGTTTACAACCACCGGACCCAAAACAGTACAACTGGTGGTGAACAGCGCTGCCGGCAAAAGCAAAACAGCCACCTTCGAATTAAAAGTTTTACCCAAACCGGTTAAGAAGGAACCCATACAAGGAGGCGGGCCCAGGCCAGGGCCAATGGTTAAGGAAAAAACGGTAGCCCCTCTTATTAACGAGAAGGACTTTAAGGGGATGCTGATTAATTTTAGTAAGGGCGGCTTGGCTAAAAAAGACTTTAGCAAGTTTGTGGGTGGCAATATGACAATGCCAATTTTGGTAAACGACCAGCATAAGGAGTTTGCAGCGTTTTTAAATGATTTGTTGTTGCACCCTAATCCCAACATTTCAACAGTAGTATTAACTGCCGACCCGGCGACCGGAACACTATTAGATATCGTAATTAAAATGAACTAAATATGATTATGCTAAAATATTTGTTAGTTGTTTTATTAGCGGTTACAGTCTTGCAGGGTGTTGCACAGAAGAAACCTGAATCACCGCTTTATGTAATTTATATAGACAACAGCTTGCCAAACGGCGATGGATTAACCGGTGATATGCTGGATAACCTTATCGGTTTTATGGACACAGTAAAGGAGAAGAGGAAATTTATGCTGTTTTTAAGTAATGGCAAAACACCCCAGTTTACCGAAAGCCCTACTACGGCTACGAACGTCCTTAACGGTCTTACAAACAAGTATGCTAATACACCATTCCCTGATCAGAATGCTGATGTAACTGTTTTGCGTTCTAAAATGCTTGAGACTATTAAAGCTTTTAACGGGGAGGTGCGTTTTGTGTTTTATGTTAGCAACAAATTTGTGGCTGGCCTGCAGGATAAATACTCACCACTGGTAGGCTTATTCCCAAAAGAGGTGGCTCACCTGTACTCAAGCACAGTTAAAAAGGTGCGGGTTTTAATAAACTATCCTAAAATTGAGGGCGCACGCACAGATGCCGACAAAGTGCTGGAAATACTAAAGTTTAATATGAATGATGTGGAAGATCCGCTGGTTACTTATGAATTAAATACACAATACTAAAATTTAAATATAACTGATATGAGAAGTAAAGTTTTCTTTTTGCTTTTAGCTGTAAGTGTTTTTGGGGGGCGTACCTTTGCGCAAAGTACCGTTGGTAAAAAGCTGATGATTATGCCTGCCTCATTCATGAGTCCCGATGAGAGTGCGCCTGATTACACAAAGTTTTTGGCCACAAATGCACCAAATTTATGGATTGTCTATTCCGAGTCAGAGGGAGTATTTACCAACACAGCTCCGGGTGATACGAAGGCCAATAAGAAGATGGCTTATATGGAGCCGTTTTATGTGATAGACCAAAAAGGCGATTGGATACATATAGTAAAATGGGAGCAGCTAATTCCTCCGCGTGATATTGATGCTAAAACTATGGAATTGAAAAAGGAATTAGAATCTTATGGTTGGGTACAAATGGATAAGATGCTGCTTTGGCGCCATTGCCTTGTTGATCCTCAGACGCGTTTTACCATTAAAGCCCTTACCGCCAGTAACCAGGATTGTGTTAATCACCCTGAATATTGTAGCAGCAAAACAAAAATTCTGAAGTTATATAGTAATCCTGGCCTAACTGTAGAGAATAAAAATGATGTGCGGCTTTTTGAATTTCTATATATATACAAACATAAAGGTAATTCGGTATTGGTTGGGCGCATGGATCAGTTGACTGTTTCTGAGTCGAAGTTTGCCAAGCAGCGTATTTTGGGTTGGCTTCCTAAAAGTGTTGTAAAGGAGTGGAAGCAGCGCTTAGTACTGGAACCTAACTCTGATCCGGCAGCTGTGGCAGAGCGTAAATCTAAAAAAACAAAAGCACAGGTTTTTCTCTCGCAAGAAGCCGCCAAAAATTTCTTGGAGGAGCCTTCGAATACAGAGGCTTTCAAAGAGCAAACCTTTTGGGAAATAGATCCTTATGAAAAGCCATGGGCTCCGGAATTGAAGAGGTTCCCGTTACTAGACGCAAATATTAAAGATTTGGAATCTAATGTGCTTAGAACCGGCGCAGTAACACCTATTTTTAACCGTGAAGGGAAGCCGGTTTTTGAAACGAGTGAGGAAGTTGCATTAAAGCGTGAAAGCAACGATCAACGCGAAAGGTTTAGAAAAATCAATATTGTTTTTCTAATAGATGGGTCACATTATATGAAGCCCTATCAAACCGGTATCCTGCGTGCGGCTTCCCGTCTAGCTGAGTCTATCCAACAAGCTGAAGCGCAAAATTCTGATGAAGATGTGACATTGAAAAATACTTTTAAGCTGGGGGCTGTCATTTACAGGGGCAGTATGGATAAAAACTGTAATGGTGAAAACCTGCAGATACAAACTAGTGAACTAACCAGTAACTACAATGAAATTAGTGAGTTTTTACAAGATAAGTTTCAGAAAACCGGATGTAGCGATAAAATACCTACCACCTCTTATTATCAGGGGTATCTTGCCGCTATTAGGCTTTTTGCCAGCAGCAAGAGAGAGTCGAACATAATTGTAGTGATTGGAGGCGCAGGGAACAGTGAAGATCCCAGTAACAACTCCATAAAGCGTAACGTGCTTACTGGTTTGGTAGATTACCAGGTAGGCATATTGGCATTTCAGGTAGTAAACGACTATGAAAAGGCATACTCTGACTTTATTCTTCAAACTAAGGATCTAATATATAAAACGGCTGGTTCTATTATGGATTCGGTAAGAAATCTTACAAATACTCAGTTTGATCCACCGATGATGTTGCAGGGAAACAATTTATGGAAGCTGAGATGCCCGGACAATTCGCCCATACCAGGAGAAATTATGTATACGACTGAAGCGGCACCAATGCAGCCCGATACCTTGCTTGCCAATGTAATAGGGCTTAAAGACGAAACCTTGAACTCGAAGGAAGTTATTTTACAGGGTATTGATTCTAAACTAAATGGCATGGGAACCAAAATGCCGGTAAGCCCTGGTATGATGCTTTATTTAAAGAATATGAACATTGATGAGGCGACATTGCGGAAGGCCTCATTTGAAAATGTACAGTTATATCTGGAGGGTTACACGGCATTTAAACCAACAGGTTTTTCCAATCCGCTGTTTAAATTATGTGTGTTTATGAGCGAGCCTGAATTGAGCAACCTTACAGAGTTGTTGCGTAATATTCAAACACCTAACGAAGGTAATTCTGATGTTCGTGCAAGAATGGAAACGGGATTTAAGGCTATTGTAACCGCATACTTTGGAAAAAAAGAGGCTCAGTCTATTATTAGCAATAAAACCGGCGCCGAAATTATGGCTATGTTAAGCGGACTACCTACTAAAAATCCGATATTGCAAAAATTCCATATCGATCAAATAAAAAACAAGAAAGTGGTTAGTGATTCGGAACTGGTAAATCTGGGTAATGAGATTGAAGAGAAGATGAATGCACTAAATCAGTTTGCATCGGAGGATAAAAATTTCTTTAAAAGCGGAGATAAAAAGTTCGCATGGGTACCGGCTGAATATTTTCCATAGTGAAACAGAGTGCTAAATGACTACCACCCCTATCTTTAAAATAGAAAAAGCCAGTTGTTCCTACACACGGAATGCCGCTAACCAAGTATTGTATATTGAAAATCTGGAGATTCATCCGGGTGAGTTGATCTTTTTACTTGGCGCTTCTGGTAGTGGAAAAACAACCTTGCTGGAAGCTTTGGGTTTAATGAACAATACTCTGGCTGGCGGAGAAGTAACTTTTTATGCAGAGGAAAAGAACTACAAGTATAGTTCTATATGGGAAGAGGGTAATAACTCTATTTCGCATCTGCGAAAAAAGCATTTCAGTTTTATTTTCCAGAATACCAATTTGATGGAAAATTTTACGGCCTATGAAAACATTTGCCTTCCTCGTATGATACAAGAGGAGGTTCCGCAGCAAGAAGTAATGACAGAAGCCAGACAACTTATGCAAAAAGTTGGGCTTGGTGAAACTCAGGTTGCTGAAAATACTCTGGCTGTAAATCTTTCCGGCGGACAAAAGCAACGTTTGTCTTTTGTTCGCGCGTTGTGCTCGCATTGTTCGGTGCTTTTTTGTGATGAACCTACAGGTAACCTGGACGAAAGCAATGCAAATGAGTTGATGAGCCTAATCAGAGCTGAGATTGCTCAGAAAAAAATTACCTCAATTGTTGTATCGCACGATATTGATTTGGCGCTAAATCATGCCTCGCGTATTATTTGCGTTACTAAAAGCCTGGCAGAGAATTTCGGAACGATTCAACCACAAAACATATTTAAGCGCGCTGATTGGGAGCATCTTGGACATGAAGGGCGCTATGAATACAGAAAAAAGATTAAAGCGCTCTATGTAAGTAATGCCGATCGTACTGTGGGCGAAACTAAATATAAAGGGCACACAAAAAACTTTGATAATAAGTTTCATAATTTATTTCTGCGAAAGGAAGGTAGAATGCTTGCGGGGGCCAATTTCATGAACCTTTGGATCATGATTTTTTTATTCTTCTTTACCTTTCTTTCCATCGGATTTGCAAATGGTTCGTTAGCTTACCTGAATACTAAGTTAGATAATGCTTTTGTGAATTGGATGAATATTGTAATTCCTTATTCACAGCAGGCAAAACTTGAAGATATTAAACGAGACTTAAGCAGACCCGAAATACGGAAGAAATATAGTATAGAACATGTTACTAATTATAGTGAGCAGCACCTGAGTTTTAAAAATCAGAAAAATGGGAAAACCGTTCAACTTCCCTGCCGAAGCGTAGAGATGAATAATGGAGCAGATCCAATGATAGCGGACATAACGAGTAAAGAGCAAAAGCATTGGGTGGCCGGACAGACACAATTTAATGATTCAAAGGATTTGAGCCTGATTGTTACTGAGGGTTTTTTAAATATACTGGGCTATGAGATAGAAACGCCCTTTGTATACATGCAGATGGCTTTGTTTGACGATAGCACGCACAAACTTACATTCGATACTATACCCATTGGAATAAGGGGCGTGGTTAAGGAAATACCGGGTAAAGTAAAATGTGTTTACACTGATTATTTTGAGAATGCCTATATGCAAAAGTCGGGCTCTACATTCGATATAAAAGAGCGGCGCGTAATTAGATTTTTCTGCCCGGGCGACAAAAAAATGGCCAACGAGTTTAGGCTTCTATTGGATGGATGGGTGCAGGCTCATCCTAACGATGCGTTTAACCCCGAAGCTACGGGACCTGATACTTGCAAACTTACACATCGCCATGGATATAAATTAGGGATTAGTTTTTTACCTGTTCCTGAAACGTATGAAGAGTTGAATGGTATCTATAAGCAGTTAGTAGCAGATGAAAAAATTGCCGCATTTATTAAGAATAAAGGTGTATGGACCATTTACGATTACGACAATTTTACCCCAAGGTTTATTGAAAAGGCTTCAGTTGATAAACTATCTATCAATTTCGAAAATTTGGAACATGTAAGAGAGTTTGGCGAATATGTGCGCGATACTTACAACACCGAAGATGATAAAGATAAAGCCTCTATCATTGAACCCGATCTTGGAGTTATTCAAGATAAGGAGAACTTTGAGTTTCTGGCTAATATTACCAAAACCACCTCGGGTATAATTATTCTACTTAGCACTGTTGCTGTATGTCTATTTATTTTTAACATGCTTAAAATGCACCTTGCTAAAGTAAGGATGAATATTGGAACCTTTACGGCTACTGGCTTATCCAACGTTGCGGCGCAACTTATTTACTTTGAAATCATCCTGCTTTTTGTACTTGTATCACTGATTATAAGTATTGCGGCGGCGAGTGGCGTTGGATATCTGGCTGATTCACTTCTTTCCCGCCATATGGTTGTTGAGCAGAATATTTCTTACTTCAAAATTAATGGGTTGCTCACTTACTTGAGCGTTGGCCTTATTCTGGTGTTTTCACTGCTCATATCATATTTAACTATCCGGCAAATGCTTTCAAAATCGCCTGGTGATTTGATATACAATAGATAATAAATTTCCCTAATGATACAGCCAATTAATAATCAACGCAATAGGGATTTGAAACTGGTTTCAGGTCAAGGTGAGATTATTCAGATAAAACATGGCTTTGTTTATTTTAAGCTGAAGCTGGATGACAGAACTATTTATTTTAAAAGCGATAAAGGAAATTTTGGCTTAAATTTTAAACATTCAGAAGATTTGGCGAAGGAAAAAACCGGACGTGCAGAGGATATGGAAAATGTATTTATTGATTATTTAACTAGCAAAAATAAATTATGATATTTTATTGTTTTATAGTAAATTATTTGGATATTGTAAATACTTCTACACGCTAATAATAACCTACAGATGGAATACACGGAAAGCCTTAAAACGGCAGTTCATATTGCACAGTCGATAGCCAGGGAATATCAGAACAATAACTTTTCACCGGCCCATTTATTGAAGGCTCTAATGAAGAAGGATGTTGGGCTTATGGATTATTTGATTAGTCGGCAAAAAGATATACTTTACATAGAAGAATGGGCAGAAGTGCGGATAGCCTCTTATCCCAAAGCTGCAAAACTGGATAGCGTTATCAGAGGGGATGATGCAATACAAAATGTATTGGAAGAAGCTGAGAATATCAGGTTAAAAATCGGAAAAGATGTAATAGACCCGGTGAGTGTTTTAGCCTCGCTTGCTTCACCAGGTGTGGGTTTTAGCTACGACCAACTTAAAACATTGCCATTAAATGCCAATGAAATTATAAACGATTGGATAGATAAAAGTGAAATGCAGGTGGTTACGGGCGGTGCCGCTGCACCTATCGCGGCTGCCAAAGGCGCGACTGGCGAAGGCGACACAAAAAGCAATGCACTGCACAAGTTTTGCATTGATAAAATCGCTTTGGCACGCGAAGGTAAAATTGACAATATAATAGGCCGCGAAAAGGAAACAAACCAATTAGCTGAAATACTTGGCCGACGCAGCAAACCCAATGTGATAATTGTTGGAGAGCCTGGCGTGGGGAAAACGGCATTAGTAGATGGTTTTGCGCTTAATATAGTTAATGGGAAAGTGCCTGCTGATTTTAAGAATGCGCGCATATTCGAACTTGATTACGGCGCATTGGTGGCAGGAGCTTCTTATAAAGGAGAGGTGGAGGACCGGTTAAAAAACCTAATAAAAGAGGTTAAACAATTTGAAAAAGCCATTTTATTTATAGATGAGATACATAATTTGATTGATAAAAACGGAAGCACCGGTGGTGCTGCTCAATTGCTGAAACCTGAATTGGCTCGTGGAGAGTTAACTGTAATAGGCGCCACTACTAACGATGAATACCGCAAACATATTGAGCGCGATGAGGCTTTTACACGACGTTTTGGAGTATTACAGGTAGATGAACCGGACGAAGTAACGGCAGAGAAAATGGTGAAAATGATTTTGCCTTATTATGAAGCGCATCATAAGTTGAAAATGAATGCTGACGTTCCCGCAGAAGCGGTACGCCTTGCAAGGAGATATGATAAAGACAGAAGACTGCCTGATTCTGCAATTGACTTGGTTGACCGTACCATGGCAGCTGTTAAATTGATGGGGGAAACCACAGCCGATGATATTGCGGCCTTTGGTAAAGGGTTGGAAAGCATTAAAGTCGGGGTAACAGAGGAAAAGGAATTGCTTAAGGACCTGAAATGGTTTTATACCCAAATTACCAATAAAGTAAGCTACATAGTTTTAAGCCTGATACCTGACCAGAAGGACGTTCAAAAGATAGATACCCCTAAGGAGATGTTTGATTATGCCAAATATGTTATTGGTGAACTAAATAAGTTGGTTGGGCATACAAAGGAGGTAGTGGATAAAATGGACCTTGCTGCAGTGGTTTCACACAAAACGGGAATTCCTATGGGTAAACTGCAAGCTTCAGAGCAGGAAAGGTATCTTAATTGCGAGGATTGGCTGCGAAAGCGTGTGGTAGGGCAAGATCATGCTTTGAAATCCGTTGCTGAAGCTATTTTGGAATCACGATCAGGGTTAAGTAAACCTGGCCAACCTATTGGTTCTTTCTTCTTTCTGGGGCCTACAGGTACGGGTAAAACAGAACTTGCCAAAACTTTAGCCGAATTCCTTTTTCTGGACGAAAGCTCAATGATACGTTTCGATATGTCAGAATTTAAGGAGGAACACTCAATCTCTCAATTGATAGGTTCCCCACCAGGATATGTTGGGTATGAGGAAGGCGGTGCGCTGGTAAATGCCATTCGTACACAACCTTATTCCGTGGTATTGTTTGATGAAATTGAGAAAGCCCATCCCAAAATATTCGATCTTTTTTTACAGATTTTGGACGAGGGAAAACTACACGATAAACTTGGAAAGGAAGGTGATTTTTCCAATGCTTTGATTCTTTTTACTTCAAATATTGGAAGCGACTTTATTGTTGATAAATTCAACAACGGGGAGATACCAAAATCCAGCGAACTGAAGGATGTAATGGCTAAGCATTTTCGACCTGAGTTTTTAGGGCGATTAACTGAAATTATTCCATTTGCTCCAATTAGTGAAACCAGCGTAGTGCGTATCTTCAACCGACATCTGAAACCATTAATGGCATCATTGGAGTTGCAAGGTATTAAGCTTGAGTTAACCGAACCGGCAAGGGAAAAGCTGGCCCGCATGGATTTTACTCCAAAATATGGAGCCCGTTTTGTTATTGGGGTCATACGCAATCAGTTAGCGCGCCCCCTATCACGAAAAATCGTTAGTGGTGAACTTAGTAAAGGGAAGACAGTTCATATTGATATAAATGAGGGCGAACTAATATGGGTAATTAATTGAAAAAAAACTTTTATATTTATTTGGATATATTATTTTTGATAATCTTAAAAATTACACACTATGGAATTTGGAATAGGAGGAACCCAGAAAAAAGATGATAGCGGTGGAGAAGGCTTTGCCGCGCTATCTCAAAACCGTACTCTCTTTGTTCAACAACTTACTGATGAAGCTCCTTTTACCCCTTCGTTGGTAGAAGATTTAAAATCAATAGAAGATGTTTTTGGATACTTTAAACCTTCTAAAAAGGTAGAATTTGCCAATGAAGAGGGCGTCCCGGTGGAAGAAGAATTGCGTTTTGGTAATCTTGGTGATTTTGGTAGCAAAGGCATTACCAAGCAGAGCAAATATTTGCAGGAAGTGAAGAACAAAGAGGAGCAATATCTAAAGGTAGTTAAAGATCTTAAATCGAATAAGGCATTGCAAAGTGTTATCCAAAATCCGGAAACCCGTGAAACTTTTGTAACGGCAATCAGGGCCATGCTTCAGGATCTTGAAGAGTCAGGAGTATAAAAAAATAGATTTTAATTTATATATAAACCTAAAAAATAGCTATGGATCAGGAATTAAATCAATCCCGGCAATCTGCTGAGAAAGAATATAAAGAGCCGGTAAAAATTGAAAACGCCAGCCAGACGATGAAGGATAGTGCCAAAAAACTAGAAAAGTTTGGTGGCTTTAAGGTTTTTGAAATGGCTATTAAAGGAGCTCAAAATCTTGATCCGGATAAAAAAGCTACGCGCAACATTTTCTTAACTGACTCTGCACGTGAAGCTGAACGAAAAACGTTAAAATCAACTTTAAACATTTGGCTGGACCTTCTTACTAATAATGATACCGTTTCCAGTATAGTAGAAGAAAGTCAGAAGAAAGCTGATTCTGCCGGGCGTAATCTGAAGCAAAATGTAAAACTGGCCCTTGATGCTACCAAACAATTGGAAGCATCGTATCGCTCTGTAAATTTATTCTATAAGAATACCGGTGCTGACAAGGTTAAGAACATAACTTTTATGAATGCAGGCATAGAAAGTCTTACCGATCTGGATAACGATATTTTTATGCAGCAGGTTGATCAGGAGTTTAAAATATGCTTCGATGCAATGGATTTGCGCAGGCATTATTCTATGTTGGTTATACCAGGATTTTTAGGTTCCAACACGGTGGTTGATAAGTGGGCTCGTATTGCTCATGAGTGTAAGGTTATGATGATTACCGATTATGCAAATCTGGAAACACCGGATGGTGTTATGTCGGGTTTTGAAGCGGGCAATTTTTCAGGAGGAGAAGATTACAAGAAAAATGTAATGATGACCTGTAACTGGCTAGTTGGGCGCGGTAAAGATACTGAGGTAGGTGAGGACGAGCATACATTTGTTCCTGGTGCTGGTGCGTTGGCTGGCAAGGTATACTCTACTTTGATGTCCCAGGTTTCAGCGGGTAAAAAATTTGGAGCATTGAATGAAGTGGACGGTGTAAACTTCCACCTAAAGCGCACTGAATTTTCTGATATCGAAAAGCTTGGTTTAATTCCAATGGTGAATGAGTATGGAAAGGTACTCCCAATGTCGGCTAAAACACTTTATACTGGCGATGATATTGGCTGGCAAACCTACTCGATTGTGCGTGTGTTTGATTGGATGATGAAATCTCTATTTAATTTTGTAAACGCCCGTGCTTTCGAAAATTTTAGTGTGAATTCGCAACGCGAATTGAGAAATCAGATCACCGCTTTCCTTGATAAATATAAAGGTCCAGGTAACCTTATTGAAGATTTTCAAATATTGCGCTTTGAGCAAGATGATGTAGTGAAAGATAAAATTAACCTGGATATACATATAACTCCATTTTTCCCTGCTAAGAACTTTGTGATTGGTTTATCGGGACAGAAGGGAGATGATGCATCGGCCCACTGGAGTGGAGGAGTTAAACAGGCTTAGTCTTTTATTTTTTTAACCAATAAATTCAATCACTATGGCATTTGAAGCAGAATTATCATTGGGAGGCGACAAATACCGCCTTCTGCATTGCAGCTACGCGCTTACCCGCGAAGTAGATGCAACAGGACGTCCTTCTTCCTCAAACAGAGGAGGTACGGTTTCTTTTGAAGTTGAATCCACCGAATCCTCTAAACTTTGGGGATGGATGGTTGATCAATTTTCAACAAAAGATGGTTCGGTTATTTTCAAAAAACGCGATTCAAACTCTAAAATGAAAGAGTTGAAATGGGAGAAAGGTTACATTGTTCAGTTTAGCGAAAGCTTTGATGCGAACGGTGAAAACCCCATGACAATTCACTTTGTTGTATCTGCCCACAAAATTACCTGTGGTGATGCGACCCATGAAAATCCGTGGCCTAAGTCGTAAGCTCGTCACACAAGCTTTAAAGAGGCTGTATCGAAAGCAATAATTGCCGCTGGCGCAGAAGTGCGAAATCATGCAAATGACACAGTAGTGTTGTAAGTTTGATTTAAGGGTTTGTTAGTTATACACTTTTGAAACAGCCTCTTTAATTTAATACCTTTAAACTCATTCCATGGAAACTCACATAAAGGCTACGGTTACCGTTGGTAAATCGGCACTTAGTGGTATTAATCATTTAACTATTGATCAACGCGCCGATTGGCATCATAGTTTTACAGTGGATGTTCCACTGGATGTTTTTAGCGGAAATGACCGTTTTAAATCTGCAAAAGAAAACATTGGTCAAAAAATAACTATTGAATTAAAGGCAGAGCAGGCTAAAGGAAGCTCGGATGCCGGCGATTCGGTTACCCAATCCAAATATCGTTCAGGTAGCCTTGTTTTTAAAGGTATGATAACTTCTATTAGCTTGACCAAATCGAAGGGTAATTCCTCTTCCGTAGTTATAAAAGGTTATAGCCCAACCGTAATGCTGGAAGATGGGCTTGCTACTAAAGCCTTTAACGAAAAAACACTGAGCCAGATATTTAATGATGTACTCTCTCCTTACAAATCAAATCTGCCCTCGCAGGTAAAGCCATCGCCCGACCCTAAACTGGGCTATTGCGTGCAGTATAACGAATCGAACTATAACTTTTTAAGCCGCTTAACAGCCGCTTACGGTCAATGGTTTTTTTATGATGGAGAAAACCTGCACATTGGCAAGTTGGATAAGGGAGCTCAAACACTTAAACTTACATTCGGAGTGGATCTTGAAAGCTATAACTTCGACTTAAAGCTTGCGCCGTTAAAGTTTACTGCCAAAAGTTATGATTATATTACCAATGCTCAGTTTGAAGTAAAATCCGATTCAGTTGAGATTGGTTCATTAAAGGAAGATGAAGATGTAAATGCTCTCTTGCCTAAGGCAGAAGATTTTTTTAAAAATGCGTCTATTCACCGCCCCCAGGAATTTTTAAAAAACCAAAGCGATCTGAAATCTGTTATGCAATACAAAAAGGCTGGCATTGCAGGAAGTATGGTTGTGCTAACCGGTAACTCAAACGAGTTTCGGTTAAAGATTGGTGCTAAAATTAAAATAAATACTAATGCAAGCGATAAGAGCTCTTCCATAGAGGATGAGTTTATTGTTAGCCACGTAAACCACTTTATCGATAATGTTGGCAACTACCACAATAGCTTTGACGCTATACCTAAGGAAATTGATTTTCCACCCATGCATAAAAACTATTCATTACCGGTTTGCGAAACACAGCCAGCCAAAGTGGTAAAAAACGTGGATAAAGAAGGTATGGGGCGTATTAAAGTTAGGTTTTACTGGCAGGCTGATGGAGAGGCTTCGCCCTGGATACGTATGGTAAGTTCGCATGCTGGCAAAAATAAGGGTTTTCAATTTATACCTGAAGTAGATGATGAAGTATTGGTTGCATTTGAAAATAATAATCCGAGTTTCCCGTACGTTATCGGCAGTATGTATCATGGCAAAGCCAAACATGAAGACCGTAAAGATAATGACAACTATGTGAAGACAATTCGTACCGTTAGTGGTAATGAGATACGTATTTACGATAAAAGTGGCGAAGAGGAAATAAGCATCTATAATAAGGATAAGCAGAACGAAGTAACAATGACGCTGAAAGATGATGGAAAAATCACCATTAAGTCAAAAAATAAAATAGCCATATCGGGTAAGGATATTACGATTGATGCAGAGAAGACAATTAAAATGAGCGCTGAGGATATTACAATTTCCGGAAAGAAATCGGTGAAGATTGAAACAGAACAAAAATGCGATATAAAGGGGATGGATATTAAGATAGCCGCCAATAACTCATTAAAAGCAGAGGCTGCGGCCAATGCCGAAATAAAAGCCAATGCGGGCATTAAAATTGATGGGGGGCCAACCACATCAATTAAATCATCGGGTATGATGGAATTGAATGGCGGTGGGCAGGCTACATTGAAAGCCGGTATTGTAATGATAAATTAATTCGCTGATAGAAATTTGGTTGAAATAAAAATTGAGAAAGATGCAGTATTATAAAATACCATTATCTGCTGTTGAACTTTTTGAGAACCGGACTTTGCTGAAATATAATAGGATAGAGGAATCTATTGCCGATAATATTCGATTAATACTTACTACCGCTTTTGGGGAGTATGCATTTGACGCCACCTATGGCTGCAGTTTATGGGATGGTGATTTTGAAAATATAAGTAGTGATGACCGTTGGAAGGAGAAATTATCAATTAGTATTCGCAAAAGTATTGAGCAGCATGAACCCCGACTTACCAATGTAATGGTTAACACCGAAATTGTGCAGGATGAGGTTAAGCAACAAATTAGCAATAGGGAAATTAACAGGATAAAGCGACGAGTTGACGTAACAGTAGATGCAAGGATTGCATTGACGGACGAATCTTTTTGGGGACGTCAAAAACTTTATGTAAGCCCAATTTCATTAGATTAGAATGGCCATTCAAAACAGGAATAATATTAAGCAGCGCATGCAAAAGACGGCAAGCGAGAGCTGGGGTGTGCAACCCTCGGAGCTTGCCTCTTTCGACCCTGTGGTTGGGATGATTCTCGGCGCTTGCTCAGTAGAAATGGAGAAGGTTTATAATGAAGTGGAGCTTTCAAAAGGGCGAACTTTAGAGCGCCTTTCAAAGCTGCTGATGCCTGATATATATAAGGGGCCGTTGCCTGCTCATGGGGTGTTACATGCCAAACCAAGCGAGAAACAAGCTGTATTAAATAAACTGACCCAGTTTTATTATAATAAAAAAATTTCGGTAAAGGAGAGTTCTACCCGCGATTCTTATAAAGATGTATATTTTACTCCTGTTGATGATTCGTTGATTTATAGATCGGACATTAAGTATCTGGCTTACAATTCAGGGCTGCACGAAATGATGCAGGTAATTGGGCGCGACCCTATAGCCACGGCGCAGGGCAATAAAAAATTAAGCCCAAATGAATTATGGGTTGGATTGGAAGTTAATGAGGAATTGAAAAACCTAAATGGGCTAAGTTTTTATTTTGACTGGGTAGGTATTGCCGATAGCCGTCTTATGCTTAGTTATTTACCTTTTTGTACCTGGCAGATTGGTGATGCGCCTTTAAAGTTTAAAATGGGCCGTGATGGCTACGAATCTCCGTCGGATTACATAGGGGATACGTTTGAGTTTGATTATGACAAGATTGTTTTTAAGAACGTAAGTTCTTTTTACGCCGATCAGTTTGTCACCTTGCCTTTGTTAGATTTAAGCGACCACCATTTGCGCACTGCTGTGCCCGAAGTTTTTTCACAGGTTTTTGGCGCTAAAGCCCTGGAAAAGGTAGAGAAAGTTGTTTGGATTAAAATTTCGTTTCCATCTTTTTTGGTGCATACAGAATTTGATAACCTCAACATTGCCGTAAACTGTTTTCCGGTTATAAACCGGGCGCTGAAAGATTTGAACTATAAAATACAGGATACCTTCAATATAGCGCCGCTTAATGTACCTGAAAATAGCTTCTTCTTCAGCATTCAATCGGTTAAAAGTGCCGAAGGTAAAGAGTTTGCCAGTTCTTCACTGCGTGATTTGAATAAAATGGTTGCAGGATCGTATGTGGTGCGAAAAGGGGGGGTGGATAGGTTTGATTCACGCACCGCTACTGAATACCTATCTAACATTGTGGATTTACTTCGTGATGAAAGCGCAAGTTTTGCTATTTACGGACAAGAAATGATTGCTGATAACCTAAGAGCATTAAACCAAAACCTGAATCAAATTAATCAGCGTATTGAGCGTGCAAATACTAATAAGGGTGAGGTAATTAGTTATCTTGTATTGAAACCCGAAAACTTTAACGATACTATTTTTATAGAGTTTTGGACCACTACGGGCGCCTTCGGCAATGATATTGTTCTGGGCTCGGTATTGAGTCCCTATGCCAGTTCGGATGTAAACGGCGACTCGTTGATATTGATGACCAAAACACAGGGAGGGCGCGATACTTTGGGCGAAGGTGAACTGATAGAAAACTTTAAGCAATCATTGATTTCACGGGATAGGATTGTTACAGAGGCCGATATTCAGTATTTCTGTATGAAAGAGATGCGCGATATTGTTAAACGTGTTCAAATTGAAAAGGGTTTGAAGCTTGATTCGGATGCAAAAAGCGGGTTTATAAAAACTATTGATGTTTGGCTTACCGTTATAGATAAACAGAAATATACACCTGATGAGTGGGGGTTTGTTTGCGATGACCTAAAAACAAAGCTTTTTGCAAAAATGTCTACTTTTCTTCCAATAAGAGTTGCTATAAAAGATTAGCTATGGATGAAAAGGCACTTCTAAATCAAATTGATTGCGATGTAAGAGCGGAGGTAGTGGCAGCCAACTTCATTGAAAACCTCGGTATTTCCGTCGATAAAATATCTATTAACAATAAGGGCAGCCGGGAAAGAGCTTATAGTAAGGATATTATAAAGGTTGAATACCGCTCAACTCAACTAAGTCGCGTAGATTTATTGAATATTGATGTTACACGCAGCGGTATTTACGACTTGCTTCCACAGGGTTTTTTTCATGGTAACAGCGACCCCGGCCGCAGCAAGAAAAAAACTACCGGCGATGCCATAGATGAAATTAAGCGACACCGAGCGGAGGAGGAAGCAATGCGCCGTTTTTTTGAACCCATTGAACGGGAGATAAACCGCATGCGGATTGTGCTTGAACAAACTGAACGCAGGGCAGTAATGGGTTTGGTAGATAGTGAGCAGAACGATTTGTTTACCACTTTGTTTCCGGATATTATGGAGGTAGAAGAAATACACCGGAATGCGTTGATACAGGTTATTCCGGTAGTTCACCGTATTAGAGGAAATCGTGATTTAATTGCTCCGCTTATGGCTTTTTTATTCAATTTTCCGGCCCGGCTTAAATCGCTTAAGCAGTTCCGGTTTGTTGAAAATAAAGAAGGTTTAAATGTTTTGGGAACTACTTTTGCAGGTGAAAATTTTATAATTGGTAATTATATCCCAGATTATTCGCCGCAGTTAGAGGTAGAAGTTGGACCTATTAAAAGAGAAGAAGCCATGAAGTTTCAGTCGGGTGGAATTTTTTTTAAGTTGGTAGGATTTATTAAAAAATATTTAATTCCTTTCGACTCAGAAATAAAACTATGCCTAGTGTTTCACGAAAATGAAAAAGGGCTATATTTGTCCGAATCCAAAAACACGGATAGGATTGGTTTAAACACTTATCTATGACAACACCTACATTAAGCCTCAATAAATATCTGCCCGCGGTGTTTTCAGTGCTGCTGGTTTTGTTTGGCTCACTTTTTTTCGTTTTAAAAGGCGAAAACAAAACACTTTCAGTTAAGTTTTTTATAATATATTCTGTTGTTACTGTATTGTTTTTTGCATTGATAGCTCTGGAGGCTTTAGTTGATTTTGAAAGCCCGATGGGCTGGTATTATGGAACTATGGCCGCATTCGGAGGTTTGGGCATATTACATACCTGGGTAATAAGAAATAATATGGGCTTGGAGGAAAATGAATCGTTTTTACCTGAATTCATCTTTACCCTTTACGTAACAATGCTGGGTGCTGTAGTGTTTAGTTTCCTATTTGGCTATTTAAATGATCATGTGCATCTGCGGTATACGCATGTATTCTGTACGGCAATAGTAACAGCCTTTATTCCGTTTTTGTTTTACCGGGCTTTTATTTACCTGATGGCTATACCTGCGCCTGTATTTAAAAAGTGGTATTATCCGGTAGGTGAAGAGGTGTTTATAGCGGAAGAAGAATTTGCCGATGATCGCATTAGGGTTATTAAAATTGAAGTGGCTAACTCTCCTTCCAATCCTGATAAAATACAGAAATCGAAATTCAGGGGAGGTATACGGGTAGAGGTAGGTAAAATGGTTGCATTCTGGATGTCGTATTGGAATGAAACCGACCCAGGAAATACAATTGAAGTAGAAGATGAATATGGGCAAGCCTACGGTTGGAACTTTTATGTAAAGCCTAAGTGGTATGAGGGGCAACGTTTTCTTGATCCGGACCTTACTATAGCAGAGAATGATTTAAAGGATGGAGATATAATAATAGCTGAAAGAGTTTTAGATTAAACCAATATGCTGAGAAGAATAACCTACAATCCTATCAACTGGATAGATGGAATGAAGATAACCAAAGATCATTTCATCCATTTGGAAAATACTTTGCTTGATTTTATCCGGGATTCAAACGCGATAGCACTTAACTCGTACAACTACGGCATGCTGCCTGCCCACCCAGAGGCCCGGAATGGAGAATCGCTACGTTACAAACTTGTAGTTGACCGGAACGGCCTTTTGAAGGTTGATGTTTATGAATGCAGAGCGGTAACACCTGCTGGAACGCGAATTGAAATAAGTGCAAATAATGCTTTCACCGAACAAAAACAACTTACCAGGGAGATAAATCTGAAAGAGATTGGCGCTACCAATTTTTTTGTGGTTGTATCTTGCAATCCTTTTGAACGGCAACCTGTAGGTGAACCTGATGGCAATGAAAACCCTCCGCGCTTCCCTTATGCCATTCCTTCGTGCAATATTGATGTGGTACCGGTGGAGAACTATAACAAAATGACCTCTGGCCCTTTTCATGTAGCTATTGCGAAAATTAAGTACAATAATCTTCGCGAGTTTGTTCAGGATGAGTATTACATACCGCCTACGGCTGTTTTAAGCAGTAGCAAGGAACTGATAGATGTGCACGGTGATTTGGACAAGTTGCTGTGTATGGTAGAGGGTTACTGTGTGGAGATTATAACCAAAATTTATAAGAAGGAGCAAACCAATGAGCAGGCTAAGGCAGTTTTATACCTATGCGAAAATGTGCTAAATTTTGTTGGTCAGCATATATCTCATTTCCGGTGGGTAATTGGCGAACAGCCTCCTATACATATGATCGAATTTTTTATGCGATTTGCTCGTGTAATTAAAAATTCAATTGATGTGAAGGAAGGCACTGGCCGTGAGTTGATGCTGACTTATTTTAAAGATTGGATAATGGAAGTAAAACAGGGTGAGTTTGACGCGATAGTTGAAACTATGATGAACTGCCGCTACGAACATGCCGATATAAATCAAAATATAACTGATATAAGCGAGTTTACCACTACTATAAAAACGGTATTCGAAAAACTTGCCAAGTTGGATTACATAGGCGAAAAGAAGAAAGGTCCGGATATTATTGTTACGCGCAAGGATGCGGCACCTGCAAACACGGTAAAAAAGAGATCATTTTTATTGGATTAATAAATTAAGCACCTAATGGAGGCCCTGAATCAAAAAGAGAGAACATCAGCATTTTGGAAATTTTTCCTAACGTTTTTGTTATTGGTAGTTGTTACCGTATTGCTGGTATTGGTAGCTGATATGGCTGTTCCAGCTGAGGAGGTAGAAGCGCTTAGAGAAGAGAATGAAATGCTGAAAGGTGGAGACGAACAGGCCAAAAGTAATGCTGCCCTTGTAGCAACCATATATTCCGATATGCAGGCTTACCGCGCCGATAGCCTGAATAACAATCCGGCAGGATCTGCAGCCTTGAAAGCGAAAGTGATTGATGAGATTTTAAAGCTACAAACTACCAGTACCGATTCTGGCAGTTTATCAAGAATTAAAATCAGCGTTGGCCTAGCTTACTCTGAGTGGATGAGGGATATTCAGCGGATCAAGCAATCGGCGGGTGGTACATCGAGGATAATTGAATTGCAAAATCAACTCGACGAGATCAAGAAAGAGAATGCGCAAAACCTGCAAAACCTGCAATATTATATGAATATTGCTAACGCCAAGAAGGTAGAATAATAGTTATAAGCACGCATAATGGTTGATATAAAACAATTACTAACCTTGCCAAAGGAGCACAGAACAGTGCTGCAGGAGGTAATTGGATATTCTGTAGCAAATGAGTTGACCCAGCCTATTTTTTCTGAAGGGCAACGTAAGATAATTGAGGAGCGCATGCGGCACTATTGCCAAAGAAATGATGCTGTTTTCCGATATGAGGAAATTAAAGCGATGGTGCTAGATAAGCTTAAGTAGAAATTCTAGTAGCGTATGGCGTAGCCGCCAACTGTTATAGTAGGTATGTTGTAATGGTGTGTAGTGTGATATTAAAGTTTAATTACTGTCACAAAAAAATAAAACCATATGGGTGACCATCTCGACAATTTAAAAACAAAAGAGCAACGGCAAAGATACGCTCTTCATCGTGAAGGCATTTTCGGATATACTACCAGTTCCTTGCGAAATATGGGCGATGAAATAGGGGATAAGATGCCCAAAGGCGCTGGTATTGCCTTCGGCGCGGCAATGACCGTGCTGGCAGTTGGCGCTGGTATAGTGGCTCTGCCAGAGTTAGCACTAATTGCAGGGGTGAGTTATATGGTTGGTAATAGGGTTCACGGAACGGTGTTCCGCCGGGCCAAACAGTTTGTTCGCGACACATTGGTTGAGGGTTCAGATTCGGATGGGCCTAGCGCAGAGTAGCTGTAGTTAAAAATTTATAGCAGAGGTTACCGGGCCACCGGCAAAACTGCGGCAACTGTATTGTGTTTGGGCTACCAATAAAATATATACAATGACTTCTATAAAAATTACGGATATAAAAGATCCGGCAGACCAATTAACCCAACGGCTAAAAGATTCTTTTTTAAATCAATCTGCTATTGAAGCTGTAATAATAAATCCCGGCGATAGTCTTTGGCGTTTTGTGCATACTAAAAATGGAAGAAGATTTTCAGATTGTTGGATTACCCCTGAAACCATGAGAGATGTGATGAGCATTATCAGAAGTTGGGGTGATTATAGCAAGCAAACTAAAGTAAATGTAGTGCGCGATAATTTAGCAATTCTAAGTGACTGGAGGCGGAAGTATAAAAACTCAATCGGGCAGGATAGAATTAGTGACCAGGTTAGCTGGAGATTGAAAATTACTTTTAAAAAGCCTGTTGTAGCATATGTGGGTCAAACCGGGCCACAGAAAGGCGAACTTTTAAAGGAAATTAAGTTTCCCGGAGATGAAGGGTATAAAAAAGTAGAAAGCAGAATAGGGGGATTAGTGCAGGTGATAATACCGCGTTTTGGTGGCGGCATTAGTACCAGCACCGGCGAACAATTTGCAGAAATAACTCATTTTTCGGAGCTGTAATTATATATATATTAATAAATAACTTATGGCTGAAACAACGGGATTGGCAAAGGTAAGCAAAGCACTGATATATTTAGGAACTAAACATGCGATAGATACTGTTTGCGATGTTGTAAGAAGTGATTATGCCATTATGCAAATTGCTTCTGCTTATGAACTGCGTAACCAGCCTAAGGCGCAATTTATGTTGAATTATTATATTGAGGGGAGGGGCAAAAGGGAGAATGTTTTGGTGGATACCTTACTATTGATTAAAGAAGATAACGGCGTTAGGCAAAAGATACGTTCAGAGATAGCAGCAGCCCTTGCCAGAGGAGCGAAGGATGGGTTTGTGCAAATTAAACAGTCAGTATATGCTAATAACGAGTGGAAAAATGCTTTAGGAAGTATAAACATGCAATGGCGGGTTTTGAAAAACCAGCAAGTAGAACTATGGTTTATTAATCGCTACCGCTGGCATCCTAATGAGGCGCGGGTTTCTCAGTGTGTCCATCAGGCTGCAGAAAACCTCAAAAAACGTGGAGCTTCTGAGTTTGATATGATTGGTGAACGTATCCAGATGGATTTTGGTAATACTCCCAAGTTTAGACTGAATTGATGTTTTAATGGGGCGCTTATATTTTTGAAAGGAAAGGATTTTTTTTCAATCAAAAATTTTAAAAGTAAATTTGAATTTATGGCAAATATTGTAACAGGGGGAAAGTATACTTCTACAAATCTATTACCTTGTGAAGCTTACCCGGATTTAGTTCAAGGCGAGATAGTGTTTTTTACCTTATGGTCTTGGGGGGGGAGAATAGGTCAATACAAAATATCTGCGGAGCAGTTTCAAATCTTGTTTTCGGGAGATAGATGGCAAACCGGCCGTCCCGTTCCCATTGGAATTAAAACTGAACAATACAGGCCGTTTAATCAAAACAGAGTTAAGGCAGAAATGGGATATATTGTTTCTTCAAATATGCCGAGACGACCATAAAAGTAAGGTATAATAAATTTTTAGTGACTTTTTTAAATAGGACAAAATGGGAAAACCAGCAGCAAGATTAACCGATTTTCATATGTGTCCGATGGTGACACCTGGCTTGCCACCTATACCACACGTGGGTGGGCCTATTACCGGCCCCGGTTGCCCCACAGTGTTAATAGGTGGCATGCCGGCAGCCGTAATGGGCGATATGTGCGTGTGTGTCGGTCCGCCGGATACTATTGTTTTGGGCAGCACAGGCGTTATGATTGGGGGCAAGCCGGCAGCCCGTATGGGCGATCAGTGTGCTCATGGTGGAATGATTACTGTTGGTTGCCCGACTGTTTTAATTGGTGAAGCCGGCGGTGGCGGTGGCGGTGGGTTTTCAGTAATGCCGGTTAGCGTGCTGTTACAAGTAATGAAAAGTATGCCAAGCAGTATGCAGCCTAAAATTGCGCAAATAATAGCAATGAAAGAGGCTGCTGCTAATGGAACTCCGTTTTGTGAAGAGTGCAATAAAAAGCAGTAGTAATTATATGATGACCATTACTAATGCTCAGTTGGAGCAGTTGAATGTTTTCTTATTAGATGGTTTTATTGATAAGATGGTGATTAGCATAGCGGACAACCTGGGGATTGACGTATCTGGCCAAAAGCAAGAACTCAGATTGTGTTTAAAAGAGGCGATAAATCGGTTTAATATTTCTGAGGAAGAAAACCTTGAGGTGTATCTTTTGCATTATTATACGTATATTGATTTTTTTAAACGTAAAAACCCAAGCCTTTTTAAGGTTCTTTTAAATAAGGATCTGCCGGAGGAATATAAAATTGAGAGGATTCAAACATTTCTTCACTCCCAACAGGTGGTATGAATTTATTCGTAGTTACCAATAAGCAATTTCATCAGGAGTTTCCTGAATTAAACGGAAGAAGCCTTACCAATTCTCCGTCAGATAAACCGTATCGCGACCGTTACAGAGCTTTATTAAAAAAGAACAAACAACAAAAAGCTGCTGATAAAAAAAAGGCAGCATCGGCTTGCTTACCCTGTGCAAATAAGGAAAAAAAGCAAACTTCTAAGTCAACCACCTGCAAAGCAGATTCACTCGCCGTTTCTAAATCCGGAGGTAATTATACTCTTAACTTGCCAGGCACTAATATTACTTTTAATAATAAAAAGTATGAAAATATTAGTGTTTTAGAAATTGTTGCTGGTCCTTCCAGTAAACCTGTTGAAATTGCAGTAGCTGCCAAAGGGCTTGCAGGGCCTTGCCCGGAAAAGCATAAGAGCATTGCTTTTAATTACTGCAAAGAGGATTTTACAGTAATTACCGATACCGACAGCAATTTTAAGGCAAAAGTGTTTTCATCCGAAATTTCAACAAAAAACACACTCCTAGCAGCGCTGGAATCCGTGGCGATTTTTTTTGATAAAAATTCTTATGCACTTGATTACCCCGTTTATTTTAACACATGTGGGTTTCAAAATAGTGCAATAATCAGGGTGTTTCCCGATCTTGGTTTTACGGCATCAATAGGAATAAACTATGAAAAGAAGTTTACCAAAAAGGGCTTTAATCTTGAAGGGGACGGAAAGAAGAATTCTGAAGGTATAGGCCAGCGACTTAACTACTCTTTAAGCCTAAAACACGCGGGCCTTGTACTGGCAGATTTTAAACAAAAGCCCCAAAAGGAACCAAGTCAGCCGGCGTTTATAACCTTTATTGAAACCCTTGCCGACACGTTTCAATATCTCAGTAAAGGGTTTAGCGTATTTTTTAGAGAACAGCAGACCCTTAAAATTAGCTTTAAGCCTTCTTTAAGTGCTTCTTTTAAGCTAAAAGAGATACCATCAACTCCTTTTGTTGGCAACGAGTTATCTATAACGGTAGGTTTTAGTCCACTGTTTGGAATTGATGCCACGGCCGATATATCCGGAGCATTGCTAAAGGCTGTACCTGCAATTGGCGCATTCGTAGCGGCGTTGGAAGCAATAGATTTGGCAGATGTTTTTCTGGGCTTTATTATAAAAGGGGAATTGAGCCTGGAAGGAACGTTCTCCAAATTTGCTCAAAAGGATCAATTTGAGGATAATAAAGTTAAGTTTAAAGGACAGATTAAGATCAACTTACAAGGCCATGTTAAGTCTGAAAAAAAGGTTTGGCGCGTTAAATGGAGTATAGGAGCAAAAATTGGAGCTCAGAGCGGTTTTGAAATTAAGGAAACCTCTTTGGAATACGATGAAAAAGGTGTTTATATTCCTTTGGTCATAAAGTTTCTGGGAATTATCTGTTACCATCAGGAATGGGCAAATGTAGGTATCTCAGTAGAGTCAAGTAGTGTTCCAAAGTTTACCAAGAAACAAGATTTTTCCGTTGGGGGATCCAGAGAAGAGGAGGTTGAGAATATTTCTTCTGATGATAAACTGGAAGTAGTTGCACCAAGCGAATTATGGAATGATAAAGTATATTTTTAATTATTATGGAAATTTATCAGGTAAAGATAGAAACAGCGAACTGTAATTACGAAATTAACGTAAATGGCTTCCCTATTTTCAGAGAAAAAAATGGTTATCGTCTCGAAACCCACTATAATATAAATCATTTGCTTTTCGATAAGTCGGTAAATATACAGTTTCAAATCCATCCTGCTGCGGGTGAGAAAACCTTATCTCAAAATGTTGTATTCAATATTTCATGCAACGTTCATATAAAGGGGCAAAATAGTAATAGCGAGTTGTTTTCGTATAGCTACGAGTACGATGAGTCTCGAAATTTACCGGCTTTTTCGCAAATAAAACTGGTGCCAATAAGTAAAATTGAGCATACACCCACGTGGTCCGCCGGGCAGACCCTTAATGTGAAAACAATTGCGGAGAAATTGAACGAGCAATATTTGAAAATTTGGGAATTGTTTGATGCTGGTAATCTTTCGGGTATTCTGGAAGCATTTCAAATTCGGGAGAAAACGTATGCTACCAGCTACGGAGATTTGCTTGATTCGCGGATTTCCGAAACCAGCGATATTTACTCCTCTTACAAGAACGATGGTAACTTTTATTTATATCCTTATTCACCCCAGTTTTTTACCCCTAAAATATATGGAAACGGAAAGTTGGCATGTTTGGAGGAGGAAGATGGTTTTCCCCCTATCTTTTACATGAACAAGGCAGGAAATAAAGCCCGATACATACCTGTTTATTTTGGGTTAATAGATGGTGTTTTGAAAGTTGTTTTGTAGTGTTCGCATATTGATATAAAACAAATGCCCTGACTTTTAAATTTCATGTAAATAGTTAAAAACTTATGTATAAATTAGGTGGCTTTCTTTGATTATACTATTTAAATTAAACTTGGCAGGCTTGCCCTCAGAAGGTTGGGTTTTAATAAAAAGAGAGACATTAAAAATGATTTATTTCTAAATTATGTTTGGATTAGTTGGCTACAATTTCCTCCTTTTTGACGCTGCCCGTGCAGAAACCAACCTGAATAGGGCGCTTGAGTTAAACAAACTGAACCGGTCGCTGTACAAGGGGAGTGCGGAGGAGGATTTGGCAGGCATTGCACCTTACCTTTTTACAGCTAAGCCACACACAGATTTTGCAAATTGGTACTTAACCGAAGGTTGGAACCAAAGCTGGGGTTTATTGGTAAATGTTACAGCATCTTTTGAAGATATATATAAGCACTTCCGCCGGTTTTTAATGATAAAAACCGAGAATGGCGAGCAGCTTTACTTTCGTTTTTACGACCCAAGGGTGTTAAGAATATTTCTGCCCACCTGCGATAAAGACCAACTAAAAGAATTCTTTGGCCCCATCAAGTCATTTATAATGGAAGATGAGGATCCTGCATTTGTGGTTCAGATGTGGTTAGAAAATTATATACTGAAATCGAAGCGGATTTCTTTTGATGAAGCGTTTGGTGTAATAAAACCTTTGAAGGAAGAGGGAGAAACCGAATCAGAAAAAGCGGAATTACAAACAGGTATCGATGAAAGTTTGGACGTAGTAGAAAAGCCGTTTGAACCACTTGTTGAAGAAAAACCTGTAGTTAAGCCGGAACCAGTAGTAGAACTGCAGGACGAAACTGAGGGAGAGCACAAAAAGAAGCGGATTTTTTTTTGATTATATAACCATTGTGTTTAATAATCTGTTTCCCGTTTATACGTAAGGCTATTTCATCGATTAGCTTGTCAGTTGTAATGTCGGGGTGCCTAAGTAGCGGGTCGCAATGGCACCTGATTATTACTGTTAAGCTGCTCATCCATACCTTGTAACGTTCTCAATATTGTGGGGCCGTCTATTAAAACTTCTCTTAACTCCGGATGATCTGCTAAAAATTCATCAAAAGTTTGTATCTCGTGTTGTTCGGGCCTATAAGTTATGTTAACGTTAAATTCTCGTTGGGCTAACGCAACTAAAGCGTTCAGAAAGAAAGGATGTTTTTGGTCATCAGTATAACGAACAGTCCTGTAATTATCCCTTACGGGAACCAGGTGCGTAGTAGGTAAATTTCTAAAAACTTCTGCAAATTTCGAAAGCAGCTGCGGTAACGACATTCGCCCTAATTGCGTTAAATGACAAGCGCTATTTGCTTCCCGGGCTTTTGTTAGCAAAATATCATATAGTTCAGTTACATATTCACGGAACAGCTGTTGTCTTACAAAAGGGTAGTCTGGCGCATGCCCATCCCGCCCGTGACCGGCTTCTGAAACACTGCACACCCCCCAATATTCCGATGATCGGGAGGATGTGTACATCATGGGGACATTATGCATGTCCGTATGCGCAAAGGTATCGCCGATCCGGTGCAAAGCGAGGCCAAACTGAAGTGAAACAGGGTTAGTGCCAATCAGCATAGCACGAGTGATTCGCCTTTGAAAGCCGGAATCATTATTGGCTGATCTATCAACTAATGAGTGAAGAACGCTTTCTGCAAGATATCGCCAATCATCTGACACTTTTCGTTTCTGCCCTGTCAAATCAACTATCGCGGTGAAGGGTAAGCCCCGTACACAGCGGTTAACATGAAGTGTATATGCATCAATAGCACCAATTTGGTCAGGCATTTGTGCGAGTGTGGCCAATTGCTGTGCAATGCTGTTTGAGAAGCCAACCGCTAAAGAGGTAATGTAAACCGTATAATAATGTCCTCCTTCTTCCATTTCACTACGTATTTAATTGGTTTCTAATATTTTTTAAACTTTACAAAAATTCCCTTTAGGTAAGCAACCGCTTCCTCCAGTTCTTCTTCGCCCCATTTATTTTTTACTTTTTTCAAAAAATCGCTCAGTACCATTTCAAGCATTACGTCAATCGCTGCTGCTTCGCCTTGTGTGTTGGCGCCTTCGGCTTTTGCAGCAGCTACCGGCACTTCATCCACTCCCGAGGAGGCCTTTTGCGTATTGCGGCTAAGGCCCAATGATAGTGATGGGCCACGCTTTCTGGCTTTAAACTCAAAGCCTGCACTGGTAAGGGCTTCTTCAATCCGGTTGCCACTGAGAATTTTTTCGGTATTCGCGATGGCCGTGTGCGCCAATACATCAATCGCTTTCCAAATTCCGGTATTTTCCAACTCGTCGAATATCTGTAGCATAGTTTGCTGAACAAAATTTTCCGGATAATCGGGATCTGTTTCCTGCAAAAAACCTTCCAGTTGATCGATATACTTTATATCCTGCCCCGGCACTTCCAGTTCGGTATTAGGTATAAACTTTAAGCCATTTTCTAAAAAGTTGGTGGCGCAGGCGCCAGCACATAAAATCTTCATCAGCTTCTTCCCTATATCAATGCCTTTTGCAGGGTTTTCCTGTACAATTACTTGCGTGCTGCCGCTAAATGCCGCCTGAACAAAATTAGTATCATCGCCTGCGTTAAGCCGTGCGCGGCCCGCGCCCGCATCTATGCTCGAAAGTTCCAATTCATCGCAGCTAAAGCCTGCTTGATATGCATAAACTATGCGCGCGCTTTCGTGGTACGCGCATTGCTTTAGGGTTTCATCTTCCATTAGATAAAATTGTTGGGTTAGTGATTTTAAAATTATGCATTAAATGAAAGGATTTTTATTCATGTAAAAAATTTTTTTATGTTTTTTATTGGTTCCAATGTTTAGCAGAATTGAAAGATTTGGCTGTGTTTTGTAGGTTTTGTCCAATGGCATAAGATTTGTAATTTTAGCACAAAACCAATTTATGGCACACTGGCATCCAGGTAGGGTGGTCCTACTTAAAGAAAGCTCCGATTCGCGTATAAAACGCTTTTTTAGGGGCTGCGAGGTGGTGTGGGTGATAGCTTTCCACAACAATTTTGTTTACCTGAAACTAAATCGATACGAGCATGGTGACTTGATAGTACGTTGCCACCAGGACGACATGTCACTGTATTTTACAGAAAAAATGTTTCATGATCCCATGCCTTATGTGAATGGCCCGTTTAAAGATATTAAAATTTTTCCTGATGATTTTTTTCTTATCACAAAGCATAAACAGAGCAAAGACCCTCCAATACCGGGAGCTCCCTTTTAGGCAATTTATATAAAAGCGATAATTGAGTTTGGCGGGCGCATCGGGTGTTGCCTCTTAATTATTATTGCCAATCCGGTAATTGTCTGTTTGTGCTTATATTTAAAAAGGCCCTCATACTATTTTCAAACATAGGTATAACATATTCCGTAACTGTAGGATTGTGCAATACATATTTATGCAGCGGCCGAGTTTAATGCTATTCGGTAGATACCACCTATAACACCAGAGAAAAAAAATGGACCACGTAAGTCTTGCTCTCAACTATAAATGTGTTAAATAGCTGATTAAGGTTTTACGTAGAACCCAGTGTTGATGCATAAGATAAAATAATATATAATTAAAACAGTAAAAAAATAAGCTTATATATAAATTTAGGTATTGTCCGTTTTTTTATTATTTATGTATTGTTTATCTCGAACGTGAAACTACTCCTGCTTTCCTTAATTTTATGTTTCCTTTTAATCAATGTAACGGGGCAAGCTGTAGCACCCTTAAATAGCGCTGCTGATAGGTATCGATGTCCGCTGAGGGTATCGGCATTGACCGATAAAACTATTATTTGTAGGGGTGATTTTGCCAATTTAAAAGCGGTACCAGTAGATGCTTCAAGTAACGTCAAGTTTAAATGGAGTAACACTCAGGAAACTTCAGTTTGTGCGGTTATGCCAGATGTTAGTAGTAGCTATACGGTTACAGTAACCGATACCGGTGGTTGTAGTGCCACCTCTACTATAAATATTGAAGTTAAAAATCCGCCGGTGCTTACCTTTACATCGCGAAATGTAACCCTTTGTTCGGGGTCAGCTGCCAAGTTGAGCTTGGTAGCTGAAGGGAATAATTCTTCTTATAAGTATTATTGGGCGCCAACAAGCGGGTTAGATCGCCCTGATGTTTCGAATCCCCAGGTCACCTCATCTAGTTCTACTCAATATACCGTTACTGTAATTGATAGT
Organism: Chitinophagales bacterium; assembly: GCA_044228435.1. Classification (GTDB taxonomy): domain Bacteria; phylum Bacteroidota; class Bacteroidia; order Chitinophagales; family LD1; genus Bog-950. The sequence continues at coordinate 450,003 of JBGAUW010000001.1, read as the reverse complement.
AGGGGCTGTACTGTTTCCGATGCTGTAAATGTGAAAGTCATTACTCCCCCTTTGGTTTCAATTACACCCAGAGAAATCGATATATGTACCGGCAATACCGCAAAACTTTCTGTAGTTGTAAAAGCCCCACATCTTACTTATAAGTGGAGTAGTGGCCACACGAACGATATAGTGGATGTTTCGCCGGTTACAAAATCCTCTTATACAGTTACGGTTATCGATACTTTGGGCTGTTCTGCCACAGCTTCGGCTACAGTTTATGTAAATACCCGCCCTATAGTTTCTTTAGCGCCTTTAAAGGTTATTATCTGCCCCGATAGTAGCGTGCAACTTTTAGCTTTAGGTAAGGGGGGAACCCCTGCTTATAAGTATACCTGGAGTAATGGTGCCGATGGGGTTGAGAATATAAAAGTATCACCTTCTATATCTACACCATATACTGTAACAGTTACTGATGGAAAGGGGTGTACGGCTGCGGCCTCCGTTATGGTAACCGTAAATGCTCCCATAGCAGCTGCGATAGCTTATCCGCGTGATACAGTATGCCTTGGAAGCAAAATAATGCTCACGGCAAAGGCTTCCGGAACAGCTACCGGATACTTTTTTAAATGGGCACATGTATCCGGTGCACAGGCTACTGCCTATGCCCAACCTGCAACAACTACTACATATTATATAACGGCCACCGAAAGCTCTTTTTTACATTGTTCGGCAACGGCCAGTGCAACTTTGTATGTTCGCGATACCGCTATAAAACCTACGGCCATTTTCAGAACACCTGTAAATGGTGTAGCCACAGATGGATCAGTATCGCTGGCAATACAAGGTGAGCACTTTGGTCACAATAATACCGGCGCGCATTGGGTTTGGTACCAGGGAAATTTGAAAGGGCTGCCAATAGATTCTTTTAAAAGTGTTTTAACCATACGCCCTGTTAGTACAGCTACGTATTTTGCGCGTGCAGAGGGCGGTTGCAATAATACAGCGCCATTAAGTATTACTGTTACCGGTACCTCAAAAAGCATTGAACCAAAGCCTGCTGCTAATACTAATCTAAAGCCCGAATCGAGGCCTGATAGAAAAACAGAGTTAAAGCCTGATCCTAAACCCAAGCCTAAACCCGATACTAAACCTGTTCCTCAGCCTGTTAACCGGCATTCTGATTCGCTGGAGGTTCCCCTTGATACAAATGCAAAGTCAGCGGACCAATCAGAGGACATACTAGAAGAAGAAAGCAAAATGATAGCCGCCCAAACTTTATACAGCTTTTTGCAGCAGTATGTGCAAGTAGCGTCTTTAAAACAGGATTTTAATCCCTTGTCAACAATCTCAGCCGAAACCGCCATTGGCTTCCGTTTGTTGTTTGATGAGCAGGTGATTCTGCCAGATGAATTAAGGCCAAGTATAGATGGTCAGCCCACTACTGTTTTTGCTGCTGCTACAATTGATTCCTACATTGATAATATGGTACAGCGTTTTCCTAAGGGCCTACAGGTGGTTGTGTCCCGGGCTAGTATCGATTTTTCGAACCTAATACAAAATAAAACGGCGGTTATTTATATTGAAAAGGTCGTAAAGGGTGTTGCGGCCAAACCTAACGGATTGCCCGGCACAAGCATTTATAAAAGCCATTTATTTGAAATGCTAACCATACAGTTAGATAATGAATTTAGCAAAGCAAAAATTACTAAGGTAGTGTTATTGAAAGGAAATATGGCCTGCCTTGATTGCGCCGATAGCACTATGCCCGAATCTAAGCCAGCCATTACAAAACCCGCGGCAATTAAAAAATAATATAGCTACTTACAAACCGCTTTATTTACAGCTTCTTCACCCAGGTCAAATTCATAGTTTCCATCCGGGTATTTAGAGTTGTCGCGATATGGTAATTCGTATTTGTTCGCGTCGGCCAGGGTTTTATAAATATGCACTTTTATATCTTTAAAACTATCAAAATCATCACGGCCCGTTGTAAAAGCAGCTTTAGCAAAATTCAGAACTGCATCTTTGGTTTTTGAATTATTACAATTTAAACCAACAACATTCGACCAAAAGTGATATTGCTTATAGCCAGTTTTATCCTTAGAGTTAACCTCGGCCGGTTGACCTTCTGGTTTATAATAAGCTGAAAGCGTTATAAAACAGAAGGCTGCCGCCTTAGTACCGGATTTTTCCGCGGGTGTGGGTGTTTGGGCTTCATTGGTAGAAACAGATGTCCCAATAGCGGTTGGTTTGTTTTTTTTCGTGGGCGGTTCATCCTTTTTTGTTGCTGGTGTTTCTTCAACCACCTGTGGTTGAGGATCGACTGACGATGGTGTTTCTGTAACTGCCACTGGTAAAACCTCAGTTTGAACTGGTGTAGTAGTAGATTGAAGATTAGGAGAGACATGGCTGTCGGTTTTGGCTTTTTTGTCCGACATAGACACTGAAACAAAATGAATAATTACCAGCACAATAAAAATTGAAGCAATACCCAGTAAGCTACCAACAATGTATTTTTTTCTTAGCTTGGGATGTAGGTATGCTCCATCGTTTTTTTTGCTCTTGTCTTCTAGTATAGCATTTTCTTCGGTTATAACCAGCATGTTTTGAGCCGTTGCTTTAACCTTTACCTCCGTTTCAGTTGGTTCATCAGGTATAATTTTTTCTTTAGATATTATGGTCTTTTTTTCCTTGGCCCCTATATCATTGGGTAATAAAAAGGATTTCTCTCTTGATGTCGGCGTCTGCTTTTCTTTTTCGCTAACTTCATCGGCAACTATTAGCGTTTTTTTGTTTTTTACTTTTTCATTTGAAAAATCAGGGAACAAATCCCTTAAAGCTCCAGCCGTAGCAGGTCGATTTTGCGGGTTGCGCACAAAACACTTTCCTAAAAATTCCCGAAATGGAGGGCCTATTGATTTTAAAACTTCTGCCGTATCCTTAAAAAGAATATTGTTGATCAGGTCCTCTTTACGAGTATCTTGTAGAATATCTCCGAAGGGTGCTTGCTTTTGAAGGGCTTCGTAAACCACCACTCCTAAACTCCACACATCGGCTGCTGTGGTTAACTGGTGCCGGGTATGGGTAGCAGCACTAAAAAACTCAGGTGGCAAATATTTCATTTCTGTTTCGGAAACGGCAGTGCTTTTCTCATCATTAGAGATTTCCAGGTGATTAATCTTAAACCCTACCTTATCAGGAAAAGAAAAAACCAAGATGTTTTTTTGATTGATGTGACGGTGGGCCACATTATTGCTATGGAGATACGCAAGCCCATCTACCATATTCTGCGCAAGCGACTTTAATTCAGTAACTGAAAGACGCCGTTGATTTAAAAAAGTAGACAGAGTGCCATCAGTGGATAATTCCATTATTGCAATTTGAAGTTGTCCTCCAGAATAGCTATTATCAGAACTGGTATCTATTTCATAATTCTCAAAATACTCTAATAGATTCGGATGTTTTAACTTTTTGGCGCGCATCACTTCGTCTTTCAGACTGTAATCGCTTCCAGCTTCAACCGTATAAATTTTTATTGCAACATATTTTTCCTGTTCATTGTCCCAGGCTTTGTACAGCTTAAAGCTGCCTGTCATATTAATTAAATCGGTTTCAGTATCATACCTGTACCTTTTTTTGAATGCGTCAAGGCTTACTTCCATACGAGGGTTTTGAGTGTTGGAAGCGTGTAATATAGAGTTTTTGTAATAAGTCTACAAATATTGAGTGTTGGTAAGTATGTTTCTAAGGCTAATTATATATAAATAATACGGTTTTATATGTCACGCAATGTTTTTTCTCATTTTGTCCCGTCTTGTCCTTGAAAATAAAAATCCCCCTATTTTCATATTAGAATCTTTCAATTTAAGTAGCCTTGAAGACAGACTTTTCGAACGATTTTGAAGATACTATCAGTGGAGCCTTCTTGTGGCAAATTTTAATGTAATTGCAGCTGCTGGTATATCCACTAGAAGAAACGATAGTTTTAGAAATACCTCCTATAAGGAACATCTAGCATTAGTTGTTTACAACAGACCCTTATTTTTTACGCGCTCTTTTCGTCATATCCCCACTCCTGTGAGATTTTAGTGCAAATAACTCTCCCTCAAATATTTACCCGGGCAGTTTACCGTCTGGTAAAAGCCCGGGTAAAAACAAGTCTTGAATCGGTTTGTTAATCGTGTTGTTTACCGGTAAGACCTCTTATTCCCACCTGAATTTAAAGGTTTTCAGAACCCGGTAGTAACTGGGGTTGTCTTTCCTGGCCCGGGTTCTTGTAATTTAGATTTTGAGTGGCCTTTTAGCTCGGTTGTGGTAGTTCTTAGGTTCGTGGTGTCGCATTGTGTGAGGCCGTTCTAATTCGATCAATAGGGGAGGGCAGAGGCTTTGAATATAATAGGTCATAACCATCTATAATCTCTGCCCGTGAATTTACCTATCTGTAAAATTAGCTACCGGTAGTTCCGGCATGATATTTTTTAATTACGTCAATCGAAAGGAAAATCTCTTTACTCAGGCCGGGCTTTTTATAGATCAGTGGTGTTGCATATTCCAGTATCACTGAAATCGGTATAACAAATCTCCCTTCCGGGCATTTTAGAAGAACGGTGTCGCACTTTTTAGCGGCTTTTAGCAGCGCTTCATTGAATGGGTAACACTTAAATCGTTCATCGTAATCGAAATGTTCTTTATTGATAATTAGTTGCTTGCTGTCCAGGTTAAAGCTTCCCAGGCGCTCTTGTTTTTTATTAGAGGCGGTTTCCAGATATATCACATTGCCTTCGACAATTAGAGTGTTGCCAAGTTCATCTGTTTTGATGCTAGTTCCGGAGGTGTTCATTGTGCAGTTTTAGTAGGGTAGGGGAGTAGCCGTTTAATTTTGAAAGTCAGGCGTCTAAGGCTTTAAGGTAGCTATTTTATCTATAACTTGCTTGTAGCTGAGATTGCCGTCCTTGTTTTTTCTTCTTGTAAGGGTAGTTTTGAGGCTGAGCTTTGTTAGCTCTAGTTTGCGTAATGCAAGTTGTTTTTCAAGTTCTTTGTCCATGTGCGATGATTATTTATTGCCAACAAAAGTACATTCAACCGGGTTGCCATTATCGCTAACGGTAAGATAAATGGTTAGGGTGCCATTGTTTAAGCTACCTGTTCCGGAGTAGGTTTGAATGAGGCCGTTTAAAGATAGCATGCGGGTGGGAATAGAAATTGAGTTACCGGAAATGGTGGCACTCAGTTGTGGTTGCTCGTTGTTGGTTCCTATATATTTTATGATAATAGCGGTAGGGTCTGCAGTTGGTGCAGTTACTTGTACGCCTTGAATGTCGACATCGCAATCATCAAATCCGGTATAGGATGCTTCAAATTTTTTATTGTCGCCTATCTCGCAGTTTGTTCCGGAAGTATTGGGCGGGCATTTGCACTTGCCTTTTTCACAAGTTCCCCCGTAGTAACACATCATACCTTCGCATTTGTCGGTGGTGCAGGATGGAAGATAAATTAAAGCGACTAAGATCGTTAGGAATGCAATCGGGAAATACTGAGTCGGTTTGGTCATAACATGGATTTTTTAGTTTAATGCAAATATAAAAAGTAAATATATAATTGCCAAAAGTAAATATATAGGGAATCTTTGGTCGCCTTTCTTTACTCTGTCTGGTCGACATTTGGACCATGAAAATTCATATTGGCGAGAAGATAAAGAAGCGCGCAGAGGAACTCAAAATGGGATCAACAGAGTTAGGTAAAATTATCAATACCTCTAAGCAAAATATTTATGGTATATACAAAAGACCATCTATTGATGTGCAGTTATTGTATGAAGTTTCTAAGGCTTTACAATTTAATTTTTTCCAATTTTATGAAACTTCTGAGATAGCGAAATTTGATACGAAGGTCCATAAGGAGCTTTCACTTTTACGCAAGGAGAATGAGAAAATGAAAATGGATATTCGAGTATTGTCTGAGAAAAATGAGCTACTCAAAAAAATAAATAAGCTTCTTGAAAAAGGGACATCAAATAGAAAATAATAGTCTTTTAATAATATCTAGAGCAGTTATCCTTTTTTTTATCCTTTCTGTAGTGAAAAGTTAATGCTCCCTTCTACTATTCCGGTTGGATAAGCCGCTATTTAAGCTGTATCATAATTTACAAACTTTAAATGTTTGGTGTTGTAATTGCCTGACTTTCAATTTCATTGAGTTAAAGAGACCTTATTACACGGAACTTTAATTTTTTCTGCTGGATAAATCATTCTTTTTTTGTTGAATCAAACGAGGTAATAAAACCAAAAGCTAAAACAAAAAACATGAAAACTTTAACAGAGAGAGAGAAGATGAAAATTGATGGAATTAAGAATAGTATTGAAGGGCTTGGTAGTGCAATTTGGGACAGTAAGTTAGGTAAGGTTTTAATCTACGGTTTAGGGTGTTTAGCCGTGCTGGGTTTTGCTGGTGCTGTTTTTCGGGTAGGCGCTTATACTCTGCAGGGCTTTAATGCTTTTTCGGATCAATGGAATCGGATATAAGTTATCACTTTAATTATTAATGCATGGACACTTTGGACCATTTTTTTAATAAAAAATTTGAGGAGCTTCGCTGCTTGATTCTTAACGATCTGCGCATGGTAATAAGAGACGCCCTTGTCAATGGGAAAACGTCTATTTCGGAGGAAATTCAATGGTTAAGGCCTAATGCAGCTCGAGAGCTAATGGGTATAACTAGTCGCAACTCATGGAAGAAGCTTCGTGAAAGCGGGGAAATTCACTATGTAAAAATCGGCAAAGAGTTTCAATACGATAGGGAAAGTGTAATTGATTATAAGAACAAACGATCTACACTTCGATATGAAGTTAGTAAAGGCCGAAGCAAAAGTAAATGAAAGAAATGGCTAAATTCAGGAAACAGACGCGGAAGGTAAACGAGTATACTAAGGTTTGTTTGTATTGTTCAAACGAATTTATTTGTTACAACCGATCTCGAAAATTTTGCCCGGATAGCAATTGTCACGATTGTTTTCACAACAATAGGAAACTTGAAGTGTACCACCGAAATAAAGTCTTAGTAGAAGGTAGTGAAAGCAATCGTGAAATCATTGAATGTCTTTTGAAAGAGAATAAACTAAAAGTAAGTAAGGCAAAATTGAACGAAATGAATTTCAATTTTGATTTATTTATTAAACATTATTTCACGGCTTTAACTATCAGCAGAGGTAATGGAGATTTATATGAGTATAATGATTTTTTTCTAAAAAATTTGGGCGATGGCTGGTTAGAAATTCTTAAACCTAAAACTAATACACATGGATCATTATGATTTTTTTCAGGCGTCTTCTGGTATGCAAAACGGTGATCCTAATTTCGAACGTTCGAGGTGGATTGCATTAGGTTTAGGTTTTGCAGGTGGTGTAATTTTTATGATAATTGCAAACGCTCATCAAAAACGTGATTATGAATTTGGACCACCGAAGGATGATGAACGTAGTTAACTTCTATTTGAATTTGCATTAGGTAAGTAGTCCTGTTTCAAGGGTCACTCAATTCGAGTGACCCTTTTTTGTTGAAATCATTTCTAAAATCTTCAACTTAAGATATTAACTAATTTATTTATTTAAAGGTATATTTCTAGAAAATAGTTGGTGATACCCTTTGAAACTCAAGCCTGATAATGATTTGCGCAAAGCTTAGTGAAATGCGTTTCATTAACCTTTTTAGCTTTATGCGAATTGTCCAAAAGCAATTCTTGGAATTGTTTCAAAAATTCCGCGAATTAGGAGAAAGAATTATTTTATACGAACGATTTAAAGTCCATAATTTTTGCATCAGTATTTGTCTACGACAAATGAGTTTTCAGAGCGATAAAGTATGCCAGTAAACAAAAAGGCACTTCAATAAAGAACTGCGTATTACCGTATATACATCAACCTTATTGCTGGCAGGTTGCTCTCCAATAGAGCCTGCTTCCTCTGCAGATTGACGGTTGAAGTTTAATAAGTTATACCACAAGACCACCAACTATTTTTCATTAGATTCCCGATTTAAAAATGCTTTGATTGTTATGCAAGCAATTATGCAATTCTAGCAGCATTTTGCAGGAGGGAAGTAGGCTAAATTCTTTTTTATGAAGGCATATAAATTCGTTTTTATCTGAATTTAACCAGGTATATTATCGTATACACAATTTAACTCGAGTGTAGACGGTTTTACACGTATTTATACGAATTAGGCACCAATAAATAATTTGTAAATTTCTAACGCATGAATTTGGAATATTTCAATTTAGGTATTGTCCGTAAAATTGTATATGAATTGTTCTATTGAGTGTACCTATCTTGTTGAATCTGAAATATTGAAGGCTCATTTTTTTTAAAGGTTATTTGGAAAATTACAAATTTTTAAGCTTAAAATGCTTGGGTTTAAATGAGATCTCCGGATATATCTTAACACCAATTTTCATATAATTAATCGATGACTTTAAATAACTTCCAACCCCATTGTTTTTTTTCCGAGTTATAGGTCTTCAATGCTATACCTTTTATTTGAAGTCCGTTGGACAGATTTAAAGTTTTTACTGCAACCGGGTGGATGTACACGTCTTCAACAAACCCAAAGTTCTTCCCCTCCGCAATTCTTACTTTACCGGAAATCATTTTCAATAAAGAACTGGTAGCGCCAGGCACTGCAGATTTGGAGAGTGAATAAATTTGCTGCAACCCCTCTGGTTTCTTTTCTTTAAACCGGACGTTCAATACGTCTCCAATATTTACCTCTGTTCCGAAACGATCATATTTAAAAAATCCTGTCCGGCCATCCGTCGAAACGAAGTTTAATATTTTTTTGTCCGCATTTACAAAATCAACCACAATTTCCTCTTCCGGATAATCTGAGAATAATAATCCTTCAGCGGCATCCTGATGCCTTTTGTAAAATTCTGTGTTATTGTCTGCGGCAGCCGCGTTCTTAAACCAATCCTGTTGCATCCAATTTGAAACCGGCGCAGGAATTTTAAAGTTTTTCTCGGTTCTTGTGGCTACTAATAATTCAATTTCTTTTTTAGCTTCCGGGAATAAGCTTCTTTTAACGAGTAGTGTCGCCATCCGTTGTCGGATGCCGATTAAAAACTCTTCTTGGGTTCTGCATAGTAATGCCCGGCAATAGCAAGATAAAATTTGGTCCTCATCACTAACTGCTTCACTTAAAACTTCCCATACCCAAAAGTCATTCATTTTTTTTCTTGCAAAGGGAAGCAAGGCTGATAGCATGTGTTCCTTATCACCGATAGCAAGAAGTAGCTTGGCCTTAAAATAGGGAGGGTATTGAAATTCTGGGTGATCGTCAATTATTTTATCGAGCTTCGGCATAAACTCCTTTATTTTGTCCGTATTTACCAATTCAGAACTGCTCAACTTCTCTGGTAACAAATGCTTTGCATAGGCTATGTAGGCCTGTTCAGCGATGGACATTACGTCTTTTCCATTCGGTAATTTTTCTTTTTCAAAATCTTCTTTTCGGAAATTTTCAAGACCCCACCAATCTACAAATTGAACGTATTGTTGAGAAAGCTTAAAGGCAGTATGAAAAGCCTTGAAAAGAAAACTATATGCTTCTGAAAGCTTTGTGAAGGACAGTTTCTTTGCAATTTCGAATAGTTCGTCTGCATGGACTCGATTAGAATCCGGTTGAAAAACGGCTTCACCAAATTTTGGCTGCTTAAATCCTATAGCAAAAAGCATTTTGCCAATCTGCCAGGCAAGCTGATCAAAAAGAATTTTTTCATCTTCCGGTAAGTCAAGCTCAACTATTTTCTTGAGGTTGGTTTTGAAATCTTCAAACTTTGCTGGTTCACAGCTTAACTTTATATAATCATAATAAACCCAGCTTAAATTTCGCTTCTGCCAAAGAAGGTTTGGCTCTACGCTTATCGTTTCCCCATTTCTCGAATCAACAATTTGCAAGGGCACATTTGCCTCGTCAAATTCTTTCATTGCAAGCGTATAGGCTTCATCAAGTTTTCCTGATTTTCGTAATTCTTTTATCTCCTTAGCCGGCATATGCTTCTTGTTTAAGTTTTTGAACAGCTACTTTAATATCTAAAAGTAAAATTTGACTGTTACATTTTTTAATCAAGGATACGACCCTACCAAAGAAGCCCTGTTGATTATATTCAAAATCAATTTCCGCCTTCTCACCATTTCTGAAAAACGTATAGCGTTCTTTATATTGCTGGTGATTTATCTCTTCAATGGATACTCCATACTCAACAATTGCTTCGGACAAATCTTCAAAAAGTGTTCGTGTAAACGGCAACTTTTCTTCTACTTCCGCGTCAAATTCTAATTTAGTGATAATTGTTTCAGAAGAGTTTCTTTTAATAGAAACATTAGGCAATGCAGAAATGAGAGTTTCGATCTCCTTAGCAAACTCTTTTGAATTGGTTCCTCCAGGGATTTCCATAAATTTTCCTTTGAATTTGCTATTTCCATCTATCCAGGTTTTCAAGGCAGCAATATTCACTTCCCGTTTAAAGCAGTATCTAACCTCATACCCCACTTTTTCCCAACCGCTAACATCAATATTGTTTTGGCGGGCCGTGTTCATTACCTTTATAAAATGATCCTGTATAGCCAGATTCTGCTCAAGCAACCCATATTTTTTAAGACTGCATAGGATTGAATCATCTAATTCTATCTCCTGTGGTTGATGATTTGCCCCAGTTAATTCAGTCAAACTCTTCAATACGGCTTCATCTGTAAAAGCCATAGTGGAGTACGAGTTGAAATGTGGTGGGTTTATTGCGTATAACTTTTCAGATGCTCTGGTTACAGCAGTATAAGACCATCTGTAAAAATTTTGATTGGTTTTGCCCGATTTGCCTTGCGGGTCATGGAAGCAATCATATCCTTCACGCAAATCATGGTCCCAAAAGGTAAAGACATGAGGCCATTCACCGCCTTGTGCCTTGTGACAGGTCACGGCATAACCATATTTTAGCATTATAGGATTGAAATATGGGTCATTTATGATGGCGTCTTTAAATTCATCGGTTTTGGGTTTTAGGTTGGGATGCCTGTTCTTAAAATCTACATAGATGGCCTGCATCTCCTCGGGTTTAAGGAAATTTTCTCCTATCAGAAAATTGTCCAGCATTTTACCACTTACTACTTTCCCGCTTGTATCTCCATCTGGAAAAACCAATTCAACATTTCTCCATTTCAACAGTACCGGTTTTTTTCCGCGCAAAGGTATTTCACGGTCTGTAGAAACCGAGTCTACCTCATTCACCACGGCGAACTCACCGTTCATTATATCTTTTCTGTAGTTGTTGGCCCCTATTATTACAATGTCTCCCTTTTGCATGGGAAGTTCTTTGGAACCGTACTTTAGTTCCCGTATTTCGGCATTCAATTCCTTACAGGTTTCATTTTTGTATGCAACGATTATTTTTCTCTCATTGACTTTGCCATATATGCCCAGGAACTCCTCGTATGAAGGGTTTAAGATGTCAACTTCATTTGGTTTGAGATTAAAGTTATTAAAGTATCCAGAGGTAAGTGACTTACGTAATCTTGCTGCGACTCTCATAATGCCGCTTTCACCGCCATATCTTTTAACTTCTTTCATTTCTACATCCTCGGACATTAAGCCGAATTTCTCAGCCAGATAAGTTTTGTCAAAGGCCTTTGATGAATTGTCGCCAACCGGCGGTAACTGCGCCGGATCACCAACAAAGATAATTTTGGTATTACTGGTTAATTCTTTAACGCGGGAATATTGAATCAGATCAGCAAGCAGATGGCCTGTTCCAAATCTAAAAAATTCGCCCTGGCTAAATGTGTCAGAAATCATTGAAGACTCATCAACAATAAATATCTTGTTGGCAACATCGTCGCTGTTACGAATCTTGTAAGCGTAATAGAAGCTGCTTTCCTCATTTTCATTTTTTGCTTCAACTTCTACCAGTGCATTGTAGTTGTAAATACACTTGTGAATAGTAAAAGCTTCCTCTCCGGTTTTTTCGCGAATTACTTTAGCCGCTCTTCCAGTGGGCGCCATCAGACAAACAGGTCTTTCAATAGAGTTTAAATAATCTACAAGGCCTTTAAGAATGGTTGTTTTACCACTGCCAGCATACCCTTTTAGCATGAATACATGGTTTCCTCCTGAAACAAATGCCTCTAACTTTTCCAAAGCCAGCTTTTGGTCATCGGATAGATTAATTTCGGGGAAGAAGTTTAGAATATTCATTTTTTAAAAAAAACCTTTGCGCAAATAATATTTTTTTCAGCGCAACCTATTTGCATTTCTAAAAATTTACCGCTGCTTAGCTAGATTGTAGCTTTTATTAGATACTTGATAATTAATTTATATGTTTTGAATTATTTGTGCAATTGATTTCATCCAAATTAAAATGTCTTCGGAAGACAGGGGGGTAAGTTTGTTTCTTTTTGTTGTATCAGAATGAATAAAATCATTTCGATAATCTGAAAGAGAGACCATATTGGTTTTAACTGAACTATCGGTAATGCCCAATTTTTTTTCTGTCAGATTTAATATTTTGTTAGAAGTGGATTTAAGCCAGTCCATTCTTATTTTAATTTGTTCTGTGGTTTTTGTGCTGCGATTGTATTGTGAAATTTTATCCATATGTTTTTTCCAGGTTTTTGAGTTTTTGTCAAAAAAGTCAATGTTACCTCCATCGTAAAATACGGGGTACTCATCTTTGGAAACTTTTTTAAAGAATATTTCATTCAGATACTCAACTATTTTATAGAGCATAATCATCGCATGGCCGTATCTGTTTTCATTATTAGTGTTCAAAATTTCAAACAAGGCATCTAATTCTGATAGTAATAGATATTGATATTTAAGGCCGTTCACCTGGTCAGGCAAACTCTTGGGAAAATGTTTAACTGTCAATGGATTCTTCGAAAATGCCTTTTTAATATCTGTGGACAAACCCCAGATCTCTTTAAGGTAAGAATTACTTAAAGAAACTTGAATTTGATTTTTTAGTGACGAAAGACTGTCCTTTGAGTAACTTTTATTGATACTTAATTCAGGAGCTTCTTTTAAAATGAACCCATCAGCTCCAGCAAGTTGTAATTCTATAAGATTCCAAACTTTATTGGAGGCTGTAAATATTATTACTTGCATCCCTCGATTCGCTTCCTTGATAGATCTTAAAAGTTTATAGCCGGTTAATTCCTTGGACTTATTTAAGTGAAAATCTATGTCCGATAATCTTAAATCCAACAGGACTATATCGGGTTTGGATTCAACTAACTTCTTTAAACAGTTCCTTATGATTTCTTCTTGTGATTTATCTTTGAAATCAGTTTCCAAAGTTTCAAATTCTATATCAGAGGGTGAAAAAAAATTTTTCAACACGACGTTCCATCCCTTGTTCCATTCATCATCAATATATAAGATTTTGCCCTTACCTTCAATCTTAAAAATTGCCTTATCTGGTTCTTCTTCGATTGGGTATTTAGATTGCAAAAATTTATAGTATAGTAGACTTTCAATATTCCTCTTAACCCGCTCAAGAAGGTTGTCATGAGCGACTAACTCAAGAACTTTTGACCATCTGAGAAGGCTCCATTCATTTGCAATTGAGTGATGGGATTGATAGTTTGCGGGTGGGAAAATATTTATTGACTTAATAAAACCATCAAAATCTCTCAATGGAAGTATCTTTCCTTCGTTGTACCATTTTAATACTTTCCGAAATTCTTCGCAGCTTTCCTTTATAAGATAAACTCCTCTAGTAAACAAAATTAGAGGTTCTATATAGGTAATGCCTAAATACTGGACACTCTCCTCTCCAATAAATACAATTGGAACACGTGCTTTTTCCTGTAAAGATTTCGTTAGTCTTATATGGTAAGCCAATCTTATGCCGAGGTACTCTAGGTAATTTTGAGATAAGGAAACTTTTATGAAAACGATATCTGTTGATTCTAACTTTATTTTTAGGTCGCCATTTGTCAAATTCTCATCAATATAAAAATCTACATCTTTATCAAAATCCACATCAAAAACGAATTGCTCAGATAGTGAAAAGAACTCATCTCTATTGAAGGAGGTATTGTTGCTATGTATTAATAATTTGTTCATGACATTTTATTAATTAACTGATTGAGGACAGATCTAACTTCGCTTATTTGTAAAGGAGAAATTGGTGATGAATCATCGCCAGAAAGAATAGCCTGGGTCTTTTCGTTTATTAAGTCTGGCTTTATTAACGAATGTATTTGTAAATCACGAACTCGTCGAATAAATTCAGAAACATCGAACTCTATTGACGGGTTACTGTCTTTTAATATTTGTTTATTCTGGTCAACTGCAATTCTGTTTCTAAGATTCAACAACAACGATAATTTCCATCGATCTCCGAACTGGAGCATTAGTAAGTTAATGCTATTATTTTCTTGGCAATTATTTAAAAATAGTTCCAGATTGGTGGAGTAAAAGTCTTTGGAATTTATGTGTAAAAAAGGGAATTCTACGTCCTTAAAAACGCTTGACGTAATACCGCCAGAAAAAAAGATCAACGGTCTATTATTTTTTTTGCAGTATTCTTTAAGCACGTCTCGAATTTGATTGGTAAGGGCCGAGCGGTGAGAAGCGATACAGTCAAATTGGTTTAAGATTTCCGTATTTTTTGAATCTAAGGCCAGTATCAGTTCATCGAACTCTTTGCCGCTTACGATTGTAACTTGTTCACAATTCTGTAAGTCAAATTCTAGAAACTGTTCAACTCGACCTAATCTATCCTCAATTATTGCGATTTTCATTTCGTTATTTGTAAAAAGTTAGAATGTGTTTAAAACCCTCGACCTTTTCTATTTTCTGATGTGGTACTGAATCGGGTTCAGAGGATAAATAATTAATCCTAAAATAACCTTCAGCAAATTGAGATTCTATACTCCAATCACAAATATTTTTAAGGTATTTACAAATGTCACCAAAGTTTCCTTTTTCTAATTTTAATTTTTCGTCACTTATGGATTTTCCAATGTTCAAAGAATTCACATGTAAAATTTCCAGAACAAAAACGTCTTTTCGTTCGTCCTTAAGTATATATTCAACTTGTCTGTGCTGGGGTCTGTTTTGTATGTTTTCGAAAATTAAATCCAGTGCCTTACTCAACCATTGAACATCGGTATAAAAGGTTTTGTTATCTAAGTTTATAATAATTGGATTTGCGAAGCTTATCAGATAGGTATCATGTTTTTGTAGAATCAAGTTTAAAAGTGCTGAGTTTTCATCTCTAATTTCTATTTCATTTTTAAACACATCAATAACGTGTTTGAATTTTTGTATTGTTTTTCCTGCCTTTTGAAGCTGATATTGGATTGGCAAAATAAAATCTTCGGGATTTAATGATGTGTCTTGGTTGCAGGCATGCAGTAATTCAGGGGAACTCCAGCCAAATCTAATTCTCTTTTCAAATTTAGAATCTCCCCACCCGGTTTTAGATATCTCTTTATTGAAAAGAAAATTATATATTTTACCATTCAGGTTCTCGCTTAAAGCGTTCAGTTTGTAACTGAATGCTTTGTATTGATCCTGTGCCAAGGATAAAAACTCAGACAAATTCTTAAACATATTGGCATCCCTACCAGCATCCCAACTATGGGTAGTATATTTTAATGCACTATCGTTAACGGAAAAGTTTTTTAGAAGGGTAACTAACTCTTTCGGATTATGAAAAACCGGTAATGAAAAATCACTTTTCTTTTCCGAAATTTTGGGCGAAGATATTTTATCAAAAATCGTTTTTTTCTGATGCAGGCTTTTAGAACTAGCTTGGCTTGGTTTATTTATATCATACTCGATTTTGTAAACTTTCCATTCTTTTGGAAGTTCTAAATCAAGCTTATATGCTTCATTTAAGGCGGTACTGACTAGGTCAAGGCCCTTGCCAGAATCACCAATTATTCTGATATTGTTTTTTATTATTTCAAATACATATTTGTTCTCATTAATCTCTATTTTGTAAAAACCACTTTCAAATTTTGATAGTATGTTTTCCTCGCTTAGTATTAATATCTCTTCTTGTTTTATAACGGTTTTAGTATCTAACAGAACTTCGTAGCGTTGCTTCGTCTTTAAATAGTTTTCATTTTGCACACCTTTCACCATCTTCAAATACTCCAACTTTCCCCAAATAACGTTGGCCATGTTGGGTTTGCTTTTTATCAGATGGCCCTTGTCCCCGATGTAATCTTTAATGAAAATTTGTTCTGCTTTTATATAGCCGTAATGTTCCCATAGATAGAGCCACATTCTCAACCGCTTTATGTAACGCTTCGTTACGTTGACTTTTTCATTCACGATCAGCCCGGTTACTTCCTGACGGTAGCCCAGTCGTTGTAAGCGTACTTTGCTTTCTTTAATGTGAAATCCCTGCGTGGCAATTATTCTATGCAATTCCTTTATAAAGTCGCCATCTTTATGATAAACGTTGTGCATAGAGGAAAAAGTAATATCATCGGCATAACGGGAATATTTAAGGCCAAAGCGCCGGGCTACTGCGCTTAAATAGAAGTCAAGCCGTTCGCAAATAATATTGGTTATCGTTGGGGATGTCGGAGCCCCTTGGGGCAAAACGTTCTTCACAACTTTCACCCAATTGCCGTTTTCGTCAATTCGCTCTACCTCCATTTCCTGAAAGCATAAACCTGCTATGATGTTTGCTATATCAAGACGGTTTCTTTCCTCATTGAGGTTAAATGGGGGGTGCTGTAAACGGCCCCAAAATCTTGCTTGGTCCACGCTTGGAAAGAAATCTTTCAAATCGATATTATAAACGTATAGACTACCGGTATGCTGCTTGGCATTGGTAACAATCGATTTATCTAAAACAAACCCGGTAGCGGCTTTATGAGGTTCGTAAACGCATTGAAGAACCATGTTTAGACACTTCAACATTGACTTTAAGCCTTTATTGGGTGCATGTATTGTTCGAGTACCACCAGCCTTCTTGGGAATCGCAAAGCTTACATATCTTCTTGTATTTGCTTTTGGGTTGGAATGGAAGCGAAGATGCTTTGCCTCATAAGGTCGCGATTTATCGCCATAAATTATCGGCTTTACCTGATTCAGAAGCTCAAGGAAATCCTCTTTGCTTCTCATCTTTTGAAAAGCGTCTTTAACAGAAAGTATTTGTTCGGCTTCAGGTCTCATGATGAAAGGTTCCCGAACGCCCGCCTTTTATTCTTTGTATATGAATTATCGCAACGATTTTTACTTCGATACGAATATTTATGTTATGTAATATATAGTTTCACATATCACATATATTTATCGCTTCTAACGGTTATATTAACGTAAGTTTACAGTTAAAATGACCAAAGAAACATTCAGCACCGGGATTACTCCCAATGCCATCAGCCGATCTGAAATCCACCTTTCGGTAATTTCCAGCTGACACAATCAATATTTTCGGCAGGCATTCAAGGAACGTGGTACAAATAAACTCTTAAGGAGTGCAATCTATTTGCATTTCTAAATATACTTTTTGTTTGCTTCTCTAATAATTGCTGCAATATCTTCTCTCAGCTTTGCTGGCCCAATAACCTCAATATCTCTACCGAAATACAGAATTTGGGCCTTCAACTCATTATTTGGAATTAAATGATACTGAAACGACTTTGTAGCCTCGTCTTGCCCATTCGGTTTCTGGCTGTGGTGAAGCGGGTTTGTTTCCACGTATTGCACTCTTTCACGTTTAAATTTCAATACCACCTTTTCAACCTTTGGTTCTGGTGGAATGCTGACCCCGATCACGTCGTTATAATACGTGTCAGCGTTGAATTTATGGTAATTGAAAAATTCGAACTTGCCTTCATGTTTAATTTTGCTCTTTATCCGGTCAAGGGCATAAACCTGAATCATTTTCTTTTCCTCGTGCCATCCAATTAGGAACCATCTGTTATTATACTCCTTAAGCAGGTAGGGATGAACTATAACTCTATACTTTTCGGGAACTAAAAATGGCTGATAATCAAAACTGATTGTTGTTTCGCCGGTTATTGCCGCCAACAGTTCACTTATATATTCGCTTCCTTGATATTCTGGCCTAACATCAAACTGTATGTAACGGTTGTCGACTTCGTGATCATCGGTTACTCGCATTTTCAGTTCATCATATATTTCCTTAAGTTCTTCATGTAGATCAAGCCCTTTTATCTGCTTTAAAAGAGAAATTGCCAGCTTTATTTTCTCAACCGATTGGGGGCTAATCTGGACGTCATAAATATTAAAATCAGGAGGTTCGTACCGGTACTTTCCTTTTATACAAACAATTTTACCATTTTTTTTAAGGGCTTCTTCCTTCATGAACCTTATGTCATTCTGAATAGTCTTTTTACTGACTCCTTTACTGTTTTTTCGGTAATCGCTTATTTTTTCACCTACACGTGTCATCAATTCCTCTATAGTGTAACCTTGTTTGCCACGCAGTAACTCATTAAGGTGTTGTTTTCTAATGTCAAAATGTAAGTTCTTCGGCATAATGGGGCGAAATGCAAATAGATTGCATCGGGTGTCTCGATGTTTGCTGCGTAAATAAAGCGAAACGCCATGAACACCGCAATTTCTATCCTTGATTTTTTA
The DNA here is from genome assembly GCA_044228435.1 of Chitinophagales bacterium. Taxonomy (GTDB): domain Bacteria; phylum Bacteroidota; class Bacteroidia; order Chitinophagales; family LD1; genus Bog-950. The sequence goes on along the minus strand of JBGAUW010000001.1, from coordinate 431,407 downwards.
CATTTTGATTGTCCTACTGCTGAACAGAAGAAAGCTCTTACGGCAATGTCGGAGTTCGTGAAGCAGGAAAATACAGATGACTTTATGATTCTGTGCGGTGCAGCAGGCACTGGAAAAACCTCAATTACTTCGGCCCTTATTGGTTATTTAAACAAGTTGGAACAAAGTTATAAGATTGCGGCACCTACAGGCCGGGCGGCGCGTATTATAGGCCGGAAGGGAAATTCAGTCAGTTCCACCATTCACTCCATGATTTATAACGTTTCGGTGAATAAAACCACCGGCGAAGTCACTTATCGGCTGAAACAAAATCCGGTAGATAAATTTACGGTTTACATCCTGGATGAATCTTCAATGATTCCAACGAATTCTACCAACAAAGAATTGTCGCTGATGAAAAGTGAAAACTCATTATTGAGCGATTTGGTGAAGTTTGTGAAAAATGGCAATCAGAAAAACAAGGTGGTTTTTCTAGGCGATAGAAATCAATTGCCCCCGATTGATGAGCAAGATTCAATGGCATTGGTGCCTGAATTTTTGCGGAAGACCTTTAGCTGGAAAGGAACATCTCATTTTTTGACGGAAGTAAAACGCCAGGAGGACGGTAGTGAGATTATGAAGAATGCCGTAAACCTGCGAAAAGCCATAGAAAATAATACCGGCGAGCCCCGACTAGAAGGCTTTAAATTTAGCTATTTTTCAGGTGCGGTGACTAAGTACGTAAAGGACTTTAAGAGATACGGCCACGAATATTGCGTATCAATAGCTTGTTCGCATAAAAGTAATAAGGTATTTAACGATAGAGTGCGTGAACGTATTTATGGTACCAATGCAGCTATTGTTGAATCAGGAGACTTAATGATTGTGACGCAAAACTGGAGTAGAAATGCGCAGAACTTGTTTAATGGTGACCATGTGGTGGTTAAAGAGGTGGATATGGACCGGATGGAAGTTCTTGCTGGTCTGCACTTTGTGCCGGTAAAGATTTTCTCCAAAAATATCAAGGGCGAAGAATTTGAAATTGAGGATTACATTCTGCTCGACTGCTTAAATGCTGCAAATGGAACATTGTCCATGGGCGCTGAAAATGGTTTGAGGCAGGAGCGCTATGCTAAAAATCCTGTATTTCGTGAATCCATGTTTCCGCAGGACGATAAGTACGTTGGAGCAATCCGTTTAAATTACGGGCATAGCATTACTTGTAACAAGGCGCAAGGTGGGGAATGGGAAAAGGTATTTTTGAATACCTTCTATATGCCATCCTTAAAATATCAGTATACAGCGGTAACCAGGGCAAAGAATATTTTGAATCTTTATTGAACTGAAAGGATGCAACTTCAACTATTTTCGGAACAAGAATATATCGCGAACCCGCGAAATCAATATGAGGCGATAGTCTATTTTATAGCTCGCCTGGATATTGAAATGGTTAGTTCATTTCTCGACGAGGAGAGGACTTACCAGGATTTCCCAAAATATCTATTCGTCAGTAAGTTGATTGAGGCATTTGAGCAATTTGAGAAAGCGGGAGATAAATCTCTTGCCTTACATAAAGGTAGTTGCTTAGGTTGCAGTAAGGGTTGTCGGGGATTTACTTTTCTCGGAGAGCAGGGCCATTATATGGATTTATTATTTCAACAGGACAGTAACAAAATAGTTGATATTTATGAGTGCGTCAATTTTATCAATGATGTACCTATTCCCGAGAAAGTAAATCGCGTAGAGATTGACCGGAGTTTTTTCTTAACTGATAACTCGCCCTTTTAAGAAATGCAAATAGATTGCATCGAAGTACTTTTTATTTGCATTAAGTAAAATACAACACCATGACAAACCAGATAACCTGCCCCAAATGTAAAACTCAAATTGATGTTGAGAAAGTGTTAGCAGAGCAAATAAGTGTAAACTTTGAGCAAAGCTTTCTTGAGAGAAAACAAAAGTTGGAATCTGACTTTGAGAAAAAGAATCGTGAATTGGCAACTGCCCAGGAATCGGTAGATGCACAAGTAAAAACGCAATTAAAACAGAAGGAATCTCAACTGAAAGAAGAAATCAAGAAGAAATTACTTGCTGAAACTGATGAGGAGCTAACACAACTGCGTAAGGAAAACAAGGAAAAATCGGAAGCGGTTAAGGAATTCAAAAATCGCGAATTGGCACTTCGAAAGGAGAAGCAGGAGTTGCAGGAGCAAAAGGATTCTCTAGCTCTGGAAGTGCAGCGGAAAATCGATGCGGAACGAAAGGATATTGAGAGTAAAGCAAGAAAAAGCGAGCAAGAATCTCTACAAATGACTTTGAAGGAAAAAGATATGCTGTTAGAGGGTATGTCGAAGAAATTGGAAGAATTACAGAGAAAAATAGAACAAGGTTCTGTGCAAAGCCAGGGCGAAGTTCAGGAAATAGAATTGGAAAAACTACTTGCTGCTTCTTTTCCGGTTGATGAGATTTGTGAAGTGCCTAAAGGCGTGCAAGGAGCGGACTGTATACAGAAAGTAAGAAATAGCTTAGGTACGGAGTGCGGGCAGATAATTTATGAAAGTAAGCGCGCCAAAACTTTCGGCAAGGACTGGATTGAAAAATTGAAGGCCGATATGCGGGCCGCTAAAGCTGATGTTGCTATTTTGGTGACGGAGGTAAGGCCTAAGGACATGGAAGAATTTGGGAATAAGGACGGTATTCTTATTTGCACTTTTGGCGAAGTAAGAGCATTGGCAGCCCTTATAAGAGAAAGCATTATAAAGCTATCAGAAACAAAAACTGCCCAGGAAAACCGGGGTGAGAAGATGCAGGTGCTTTATAATTACCTTACCAGCAACGATTTCTTTCTGCATTTTAGCGCGGTTGTAAATTCATTCAGCAAAATGAAAGGGGATATAGATACGGAAAAGAGAGCAATGAAAACCATTTGGACCAGGAGAGAAAAAGAATTGGAAATAATACTCGACAGCACTGTGAGTATGTATGGTTCTATCAAAGCGATAGCCGGAAGCGCTATTGGTGATATTAAAGAATTGGAACTTAATAAAGAAGAGCAGTTGGCGCTCAAGGATTAAATAGGAAGATTGAATATGACATTACACGAAGCGATAGAAAAACTAATTACCGAAGCTGACGGGCCTTTAACCGCTAATCAAATTGCCGCCCTCATAAATAGTCGGAAGTTGTATGTGAAGAAGGATGGGAAACCTCTTTCATTTAATCAGGTGCTTCTTCGTGCAAAGACCTACAAGCAGACTTTCGATGTTTTTGATAACCTGATAAGTCTAAAGAGGAATGTAGAGCTATCGAATGTTATAACTGCGTTTAAAAGTCTACGCAATGTCTTAAATCATTTGCCTAATAGAAACCGTGACTATCTTTCCATTTTTATACTTTTTGTAAAAAGGTTAATAGATCTTGGAGAATATAAGGGATATTACCACCCAATGGCCGGCGCTGGAATTAAAAACACCAATAGCTCTTTGTTGAAACGCTTTGTCCAGATTGTCCGTCAAATAACAAATGACAATCCCCAGGTGGAAATTATATCTTCAGATGTTATTCAGGTTATGGAAACAGGAATGCATTCTTTCCAGAGCGAAGAGATTCTTTTCCACTTGAATGCTATAAAAACCGCGAAACTTCAGGATAAGGAATTTACCTCCCTTTTTAATACTTTAATTAATGAAACAGAGAAGGAAGTCGGCGGTATTCCTTTAGCTACTACCCCTGAGGATATTCGAATGTTACTGGCAAATATATTCACTCCTGCGGATGATGATTTCATATTCGATCCGTTTGTCGGTGTAGCCGGTCATTTCGTGAAACTTCAGGAACGATGCGTTTATGATCTGAATTTAATAGGACAGGAGAATAACGAAATGGCTGTAGCTCTTGCAGTAATGAATTTAAGAATTTCAGGGGCAAAATCTGCGCGTATTATCTTAGGTAATTCTTTTTTCATAGACCCGCAGAAAAAATTTGACTATGTTATTTCTCATCCTCCCGCTTTAGGATCGAGACCCATTGAGTATATGCCTAAATCTGATGATCTTAGCGGATTATTTGCAACAAACCATACTATTCGCGGAAGCATTGCACCATTAGTGCGGGTTTTGAGTAGTCTTTCCGCCAAAGGGAAGGCTGCGATCGTTGTTCCTGAGGCAATTCTATTTGCTACTGGGGTTGAGGAGAAATTACGGAATCTTCTATTAGAGAAGGATTGGATTGAGACGATAATTTCTTTACCTCGAGAACTTACAGCTGCATCAACAAAAGCCAAATTCAATATCCTTATTCTTAATAAAAACAAAGAACATGAGTTAGTTGAAAGGATTCATTTTATAGACTATGGTAATCCGAAGGATGTTGGGTCGGCGGTTGATGAAATTATTGAAATATACAGGAATAAGCCCGAGAGTGATAGATCATACTTTATAGGCGCCGATGAAATTGTAAGGGAAGATTTTTCCCTATTACCATCAAGATATTTGCCTGTATTGAAAAAGCATGTTGACGAGATTTTAGTTAGTGGCAAAACACTGATACCTCTCAAAGAACTTGCGGTTAAGTTGCAGTTGCAGCCAGCTGTCATAGGGGGAGAATTTTTGTATTTGAATCATCTAAGTTCGAGTGTTAATTTTGAATTGAACATTAATTCTTTGAAGTCTGTCGAGGTTGAGAAGGCCGGATACTATATACTCGACAGAGATGCTATCCTGATTGACAAGTCTGCGATGACAGTTAGAGCCTCGCTTTTCAAATTTACCGGCGAGCCGATCCTGATAGGCTCTACTATATTGGCGGTCGAAATTACAAACAAGGCTATTTCAGAGCAGTTTTTTTGTTATCAGGTTAATCGATCCATACTTACAATTTTACAAGGTTGTAAATACGCGCAGGGCAGTGTTTGGTCTTTTGTCCGTGAAAAAGATCTGATGAACTTTCTTTTTGAGGTTCCACAGCTTGAAGAGCAAAAACAACAGCTTTTGGACTTTTTCTCGAAGTCTATCAAGGAAGAATCTAACGAAGTTGCAAAGTTTAAATTTGTTGCTGCGAAGAGCAATAGGGATTCGGAGGGCGATATTATTCCTACTTTAAAACATACCTTAAATCATCCACTGGCTACATTAAGCCTGGGAATAGGAACACTTAAGAGATTTTTGGTGGATAAAGCTCATAGTGCAGAGGTAATTGATTTGTCAGAAAGTCTGGATTCTAGTTTACCTGATAACGATCCGGATAAGGAATCATTCACCTTATTAAATCAACTTATCATGTTAGAAGGAAATATAAAGCTTGCTCAAAATTACCTTAGATGGGCGGAGAAGCTAGTTAATCTGGATAGTTACGATGTCCAAATTGAGCCCGTTCAAATTCGAGATTTTTTATTGGATACAATCAATCAGGAATTCCCTTACAGAAACTTCACTTTTTCCATTGAGGGTAAGGGGTTTGAATTAAAAACGGATAGGCAGTTACTACGATCGGTTGTTCAAAATATAATAAGAAATGCTGAGATTCACGGATTTCCCAAGCAAAGCAATAAGGCTACAAATCTTATTAAAATTGTTTTGCAAAAACAGAATTTCGGAATAATGGAACTGCCTAGTGGAAATTTGGCAAAACTTTTAACCATTACGTTCGAGAATAATGGTTTGCCAATAGATCCACTGCTTACACAAAATGGAGCCGAAAGAGTTGCGGAGTCTCATGCTAAAGGGGGGTTCGGCTTAATCTTCATACGGAAAATTTTGAAAAAACTAGATGGCAACATAAATATTGTGAAGGTTCCGGATGATTCGCTCGATGATTTTAAAACGAAATTCACTTTGATTTTTTAAATTAAATAAATATGCCAATTCCGATATCCGTCCTTCTTTTTGATGATAAATTAGATTATTGCCGCCAGCTAAGATTAAGTGCTAGAATTAGTAATATCGATATTACTTACAAACACTCTTGGGATAATGCCTTGGAGGAATTATCTGAAAATCATTCGAAATATAAGTTTGTAATTTTGGACGCCAAAAGTTTTTTGCGGGAAGATCAAAAAGAGGGATCGGAAAGTATTGATTCCGTAATTAGAGCGATGACAGATATCCGGAAGTTGGAAGGCCAGGTAAAACACCCTATTCCATTTTGCATAAATACAGGATATGCAGAACATGCCGCAACATTTGAGGCGACCACCCACGTTTTCGAGAAGGGAAGCGATACAGAAAAACTTTTTAAATACATTTTAGATGAAGTTAATCTGCTACCGGAAACGAAAATAAAGAATGACTTTTTTAAAGTATTTGAGACATTCGAGTACGGTTACTTTGAACGAAATCTGGAGATTGAACTGATCAATATTATTAAACGCGTCAATAGTATCGGCGATAGCACTGAAAAAAGCGTTCTAAGGGACATGAGACCTTTTCTGGAAGCTGTGTTTAATAACATGATACAGCAAATGCCAGGCTTTATTCCTGAAAGGATAGGAAAAGGGCGAACTTTGAATTTGAGTGCTGCATTAAAATTTATAGGTGGAAATCCTCGGTTTAACGAAGGCAGCAATAGTATAGAGTTCAACGGTGAACAATTTATGCCTTTGCACCTTTACTATCTCGCAAAAGGGTTTAAGGATGCCACCAGCAGTATGGGAATGCATTATGATTCCGAGCCTATTTCGCGCTATTTCGTTTTAGCTCAGTTTAACGCGCTGATGGAGATTCTTGTCTGGTATAAAGACTTCATGGATAAAAACGCGTAAGATTCCGTTGGAAATGCAAATAGATTGCATCACTTGGTTGCTTATTTGCGTCGTTAAATCATACTACATGCCATCAAAATACCAGGAACTGCAAAGAGAAAAAACTATAAATCTTATCAATTCTTTACATCCTGTTTTCGCCGGAGCCGAAGCTGGCAAAAAGTTTTTGGGTAAGGACAGAGATTTTGTTTTAAAACAAGTAGAAAACAATCTTTTCGAGCCAGTCAGAGTTTCGGTTGTGGACTACTTCCGTCAAAACAGAATTTCTTTCTGGGGTGGAAAGGATGTTACCGGCCACACCCTTTCCTCACAGGTAGCTTGCATTAACCACCTGTTTGCCATCCGGAACGATTTGGAGGCGGTTACCTTGCTTATTAAAGTTCTTAATCCTGATTTTATCCGGCCTTTGTTGATTACAACTGATAGATTTTTGCCCGGTTATATCCAGTTTGAATCGGTAAGCGATAAACAATATCTGAATGAAGATGGGTTAACTCGCGGCACGCAGTGCACCTCGGTAGATGCACTGATTTATGCCGAGCATAAGGATGGTTCGCTTTGGTTAATACCCATCGAGTGGAAATTTACTGAACATTACTCTAACCAGAACAAGGCATTGGAAGGAGCCGCTGCAGACCCAACGGGCTGTAAGGGTGTGGTTCGGCAGTCGCGCTACAATGACTTGATAAGAAGTTCGAATCAGCTTAAGTATGACAACTTAAGTCTGTTTTATTTTGAGCCGTTTTACCAGCTAATGCGCCAAACGCTTTGGGCCGAGCAGATGGTTAAGAACAAGGATAATGAAACCTTAAAGGCTGATAATTTTCTCCATGTCCATGTAATTCCAAAAGATAATAATGACATGCTGAAAGAAACAGGCAAGCCTTATAAATGCAGTGGACTAAGCATGGAAGGAACGTGGCGTAGCCTGCTTAAGGACCAATCAAAGTATCAAATCATCGATCCTAAGGATTTGATGCGGTCACTATCATCAATTCCGGCCTACGCTGGACTTTTGCAATATCTAGCTGAAAGATATTAAGCTTCAACATTTTGGTGCGATTGCAAATAGGTTGCACTGCGTCGTTTCATTTTTGTCGGGACCTAAAACCACCTTATGAAACACCTTGCAATAATAACCTTCGACATTGTTCGGGAGGACGAACCCGAAGTAGCCTTTTCGGTAGCCTCCATTCTTTCCTATCTAAAAGGGCAACCAGGGTATGGGCAAGACTACGAGATCCATCACAAATCTATTAATCTGGCTAGCAGTCCCTTGCGCGTTATAGATTGGGATGCCTTAGGTATTGATTGGCATGCTATGGATTTTATTGCTGTCAGCTGTTACATCTGGTCGCACTAGCAATCACTGGGGGTAATGCGGTGGTTAAAAGATAACAAGGTTTCCGCCTCTATTATCGCTGGTGGTTACCAGGTTAATGTAAATGAGCTAACAACTTTGAAGAGACTTTACCCGGATGCAGATCATTTTATACTGGGCTATGCTGAGCGTGCTTTGTATCAAATTATCCAAACCGGTAATGCACCAGCTATTTCGCAGATAGGGGTAGATTTCAGCCAAATTCCATCCCCTTTTATTACTGATGTAATTTCCTTAAACAGTAACACATCCAGAATAAGATTAGAAACCAAGAGGGGCTGCCCATATGAATGCACCTTTTGCGCTCAACACGACCTTGACCAACGCAAGGTTTATTATTACCTCGAAACGCGCCTATTGCCAGAACTGGAACACATCCATAAATTTTCTCCTACACGCATAAGCGTAACCGATCCGGTATTCAACATGGGTAATACCTACATACCTTACCTTGAGCATATCAATAGCCTTGGTATGAAAGGTATTTTCAATTTCCAGGTAAGGCCCGAACTTATAAGCCGCAAAAATGATGAGCGTTTTCTTGATCTTATTGCAGAAACCGGCTCGGAGATTGAACTTGGCATACAAACTTTCGATCCGGAGGTTAACGCGGTAATAAAGCGTCGAAACAATTACCCGGCTATCCAAAAGACTCTGGATGCGTTGCGCGACAGAGGGATTAAGTTTGGTATCAGCCTTATATATGGTTTACCTAACCAAACTCTAAAATCTTTTAAAAACGATGTGGACCAGGTAACCCGCCTTGGAATTAAGAATGTCGTAGCCTATCCCCTTATGTTTTTACCGGGTACAGAAATGCAAAAGCATCATGCAGGTCCGGAATACGGCGAAGAAGTGCTGGGTGAATATGCTATTCCTCATGTAGCATACTCGCCTACGTTTAGTAGCGCTGAGTGGCAGGAAATGCATCTCATTGCGGGTTCACTAAATCCTTCGGGAAGATTATTTTAAACTATTCACTACTTTAACCATAAACTATAAGGTATGTCACAAGCGAATGCAGAACAAGCACTACGGGAGCATATAAGAATGACCGGAGACATTTCATTAGTAAATAACAGCGATGTTTTAATGCCATTATATCATGAATTGGGTGAGCCACGCTTTAATGAAATCTGTAAGGAGGAAGGGTTTGACCTTGACAAATACAGCGATAATGCCGCACTGGTTTATTCGGCCGTAATGAAATTAAACGAGGTTAGTGAAACGGAGCAACAAAAACTTGCGGAACTGTTGATGCCCAACGAGCCTGTCGCAATTGGCGAATTTCTTCTGGCTCATTTAAGGTTAGAATACATTATGGATACAATAATAACTGAACACAATAAGGTTACTAATACCATATTGCCTCCGGAGAAAATGGCCTATACCTTTGCCGATAAAATAAAAGCATTGCCAATGAACATCCTTCTGGACGATGTAGTTATTAATGCTTTGAAGGGTATCAATAAGCTGCGGAACAAGTACGTCCATAAAATTAAGTTCGACATTAATACGTTTGAGGATGATGGAATAACGCGTGCCTTGCGTGGCAAACTGCCTGCCGGCGCTAAGGAAAGATATACATCCATTATGAAACTTATCGACCGTATGGAAAGAATACTACTGCTGCAGGTGCCATCGCTATCCGGTGAACTGGATATAATTTTTGAGCAAAATCCTGTTATAAAAAAGTTGCTTACAGCATTTAAAAAGGGCCACTACAAAGACATACACGAGGCTTTATGGAGAATGTAATATCCTACGGCAGGATATAATGCAAATAGATTGCATTGTCTGCTATTTTCTTTGCGGTATAAATTTTATAACCTTACCATGAAAAATCTCCCTATGCCTAATAATCCTGAAGAGAAACAGTTACGAGTGTTTTTGGAAAACTTTAAGGGTCTTCAACCGCTTGAAAAAATGAGGGCGCTTGGGGAATTGAAAATGTTTAGGGAACTCCTGGGGCAAGAACGTGTTAATGCAATTATGCAGGAAATGGGGGTTGATTTAGTTCAGACGACTAAGGCCTTTGTTGGTAATATCTGGACCTACATTTTAGGCGTGAGTGAGTTAGCGGTAGGTATTGAAGATGTAAGGGCTGAATTGGATAAAATGGTACAGCCGGTTCAGCAGGAGTGGGTAGGTAACCTGTTATTGGCACATTTAAGGCTAGAGTATATTATGGACCTGATTATACAAGACACTTTGAAAGTTGCCGGCAACACCCACTGGCTTAGCCAGGCTAAACTTGGCTTTTGGCAAAAAATACAAATGCTGCCGTTAAATTCGGAATGGTCGGTTATGGTTGTTACAATGTTGAAAGAGGTAAACAAGCTTCGAAATGCCTATGCGCATGATATTCGGTTTGATATTCTCAACTTCAAAAGTGAGATGATTGAAAAGGTATGGGATGAAGAACAGTGTTTAACAAGGGAGGCACGAATGAGCAAGCTAATGGAACTTATCGAGGGTTGTGAAGTAATATTGTTACTTCAAACCAGTGCATGTAAGAAGCAAATGGAGGATGTGGTTGCGCGTTATCCTGTTTTGAAAAAAATAATCTTTAAGGGCTCAAACGGAAAAACCTTATATGATATAGTAAACAAGATTTAAACCTGTAGAGCTATAAAACCAGCATCGGTTAGATTGACAATGAATAATAATTTTTTTCCAATAGCAAGATGAATATGGAGCCTTTACAAAAACTTTTATTAGATGATATGAAGAAGTTTTCTGTAGGAGAAATATCGCCACAGGAAATGGGAAAGAAAATGAAATATTACGAAGAACAACTTGGCAAAGAAAAATATGAAGAAATAGTGAACCCTAAAGGGGAAGAAACTTTTGATTTAATCGGTCTTTTTACGGCCACGCAAGAATTGGATGAACTTGCATTGAAGGAACTACCTGGCCTTCATGAAAAGATTAAGCTTAAAGATGAGGGTTTTGTAGGTAAATTTCTGATAGCTAGGTTAAAACTTGAGCATCTTGTTACCAAATTGATTTATGAAGGTTGTGACCAGAATCTATCTATAACTGAAAATGGTATTGCTGAATTGAGTTTTTTTGAGCGCCTTAAACAATTGCCTACCGAAGGACGTCTCTATCGAAATTATGTACCCGCTCTTTTTTCGCTTAATAAATTTAGAAATGAATTAGTTCACAATCCCGGTTTTGATATTGACGGCTTTAATCCTGGGGCCTTGCTTTTTTATATGGGTAAACAAATAGGTGGGGAACAACGCCAGGAAGTAATCCTCTCTATTATGGAAAATGCCACTAAGTATATGTTATTAGAAACTAAAGCCATGCAGTCCAAGAAAAATGAGATATTGGCACGATATCACGAAATTAAACACCTTCTTATAAATTGAATTGACCATGTTGACATCTGAACTACGCTCACAAATAGATAAAGTATGGAATGCCTTCTGGACCGGTGGCATTAGCAACCCTCTAACCGTAATAGAACAGATTACCTATTTACTGTTTATTAAGCGGCTTGATGAACTGCAACTACTGAAGGAAAGTAAAGCTAACGCCACCCAAACCCCTATTGAAGAACCGGTTTACACACCCAAACAAAAGGAATTGCGCTGGAGCGTGTTTAAAGATACTGACCCTGAAAGTATGTTTAGCCTTTTTCGTAAAGAAGGAGGCGTGTTCGATTTTATGCGCAACCTTAGCAATGCTAAGGAAACAGCCTTTGGTAAATACATGAAGGGAGCCACCTTTATGATACCTACACCACGCCTATTAAGTAACGTGGTAGATATGATAAGTGGTATTGACATGACCGACCGCGATACAAAAGGCGATGTGTATGAATACCTGCTAAGCAAAATCGCAACCGCTGGCCAAAACGGACAGTTTCGTACGCCACGCCACATTATTAGGATGATGGTTGACATGATGCAACCAAAGCCGGATGATATTATTTGCGACCCCAGCTCTGGCACATGTGGCTTTTTGGTCGGCGCCGCAGAGTATATGCGCGAACATTATGACAAAGAGTTTTACAAAAAGGGTTTTCTCCAGCACTTTAATAATACCATGTTTGTGGGCACCGAGTTTGATGCTACAATGTTGCGTATCGGAGCCATGAACATGACGCTGCACGGCATTGAAAATCCGCAACTGATAGATGTTGATGCCTTAAGTGAGGCCAACAGCGGCTTTACCGAAAAATGCACCATCATTCTGGCCAACCCGCCATTTAAGGGTAGCTTGGATTATGATGCGGTGGACCCGAAGATTTTGAAAACAGTGCTCACAAAAAAAACCGAGTTGCTTTTTCTGGCTTTGATGCTAAAGGGTTTAAAAAGCGGAGGCCGTGCCGCCGTAATAGTACCAGACGGGGTATTGTTTGGTAGTAGTAAGGCGCACTTACAAATACGCAAAGAACTGATAGATGGCCATAAACTACAAGCGGTAATAAGCATGCCAAGCGGTGTGTTTAAACCTTATGCCGGAGTAAGCACAGCAGTGATTATTTTTACCAAAACCAAGAGTGGGGGCACCGATAAGGTTTGGTTTTACGATATGCAGTCCGACGGCCTTAGCCTGGATGATAAACGCCAGGCAATAGCCGATAACGATATACCAGATATTGTAACCCGATGGCATAAACTGAATGCGGAAACCAACCGCGCTCGCACCGAAAAAAGTTTTTTTGTAGCTGCTGATGATATTCGGGCTAATAATTTTGATTTAAGCATTAACCGGTATAAAGAAGTGATTTACGAACAAAAGGATTACCACACGCCTGCAAAAATCATTGAGAGTATTAAGGAATTGGATATCGCTCGCCAAAATGATTTGAAGGAACTTGAAAAACTATTGGTATGAGTAAGTGGCAAAAGGTGAAATTAGGTGGGATTGTTCACAACTTGGATAGTCGACGCATTCCCTTGAATAACATCGAACGGAGTAAAAAGGAATTAAATGGTAAGTATCCATATGTGGGAGCTAACAATATTATGGGGTATATCAACGAGTATATTTTTGACGAGAAGGTATTATGCGTTGCAGAAGATGGCGGAAGCTGGGGGAAAAATCAAAAATGTGCTGTTATCATTAATGAAAAATGTTGGGTAAATAATCATGCTCATGTTCTTACTCCTAAAGATAATGTGAGCCTAGAGTTTCTAATGCGATATTTGAATTACGAAGACCTGAATAGTTACATAACTGGAACAACCAGAGGGAAGTTGACGAAATCTGCCTTAAGCAGTATTGAAATTCCATTGCCTTCATTATCGGTGCAGCTGAAAATAGCCACAATACTTGATAAAGCGGATGCCCTGCGCCAAAAAGATAAACAATTGCTTGCAAAGTATGATGAACTGGCACAGGCTGTTTTTTATGACTTGTTTGGAGATCCGGTTAGCAACGAGAAGGGATGGGAGGTGAAAAATTTAGAAAGCGCATATATTAATCCTAAGGAAGGAACAAAATGCGGCCCTTTTGGCAGTGCATTGAAGAAAGAAGAATATGTAAGCGCTGGAATTCCGGTATGGACGATGTATAATATTGCAAATTACAAATTCTCGAAAGAAGGTTGTCTATATATAACTGAAGAAAAATTTAAGGAGTTAAGTGCATATATGGCAGAGCCAGGTGATATAATAATTTCTCGTGCTGGAACGGTTGGAAAGATGTGCGAGCTAAAAATGGACTTTCAAAAATCAATTATTCATTCAAATATTATTCGATTAAGGTTAAATCAGAAAGTTCTTCGACCGGTCGTCTTTATTTCGGTCATGCAATATTTCGGGGACAAAGTAATGAGATTAAAAAAGGGAAATGATGGAGCATTCACTCACATGAGTACTGGCGTTCTTGATGATATTTCTTTCCCTTTTCCTCCTATTGAGCTTCAATCTCAATTCGCTGCAGTGATTGAAAAAATAGAACAACAAAAGTTGCAGGCTCAGGAGCAATTGCAAATGAGCGAAGAGTTGTTTCAGAGTTTGTTGCAAAAGGCGTTTAATGGAGAGTTGGTAAAATAGAAAAGACAACTAAATAATATGGGAAAAGCTAATCCAACCAGAACAGAAAAAATAAGGCAGCGAGAAATAGTTAAAAATGAAGCTAGCGGTGTTAGAGCTGTTTCTATGATTGTTCAAGAGTATTGGGAATGTGGCTGGGAATCAAGGAATGCAAGAAATGACAAAGGAATTGACGGTGTAATAATTTTAAAAAGGCGGGGTGCTGATATAGGTGGGAATATCAACATTCAGGCAAAATGCGGTGATGGATATGTAAGCAGCGAAGACGATCATGTAATTCGATTAAGTTTGGGAAGTAGTGATTATTTAGACAGACATAAGGAACATTGGTTTAGTCAAGTTGAACCGGTTGTTTTAGTCTTTACCAGGGTAATTGAAAGATTAAAAGGTGCGGATGGCAAAATTATCAAAGACGCTAATGGAAAAGAGAAAACTCAAGATATTAGAAATAAACCTAAGTCATGGTGGGTAGATTTAAAAGATAATAACACATATCCAGAAAAGAGCAGAACAATAATAGAAATTAAGAAAGAAAATACTTTTGGCGCACACAGCAAGAGGGATTTTTTGCAATTAGCTTCAAAATACAAATCTGAATGGGTTGCGAAACCTATTATTCCTAATAAAGAAAGTATTAATTTAATAACAACACATAAATTAGATGTTGAGTCCAAAAAATTTTACAGATTATGGAGCACACAAGCGCCCATTATTTTTAAACCGATTGGAGAACCTGTTCTGGTTTCAAGAGTTGGATGGCGGCATATTTCTCGGAGTGGAAGAGGCAGAATCAGGCAAAATTTTTCAAAAAAGTACCTTGGTATCGCAAAACAAATTATTGAACAAAGTCTAGCTTATAAAGTTTTGGAAGTCAAATCTAGCTTTTCGAGTACTGGGGAAAAAGTGAAGGAGACTAGATTTATTGGGATAATGGGTACGGTTGATTCTGGTTATGATAAGAAAATGATAGTGCAGGTCATATTGATCCAGCAATTGCTTAAAATAAATGCTAAAATTCAAAGTAAACTATGGTTCTATTCTGTTCACGAACGAAAAAAAGTGTGAGGAGCGATAGGCCCTTAATTCAACTGCTCAAAGCCGAAGCCGAAACATTAAGAATGAAGACGACCCAAAGTCTCCCCACAAAACGAATATAGAAATTAATAAGATTTACAAACTTTAATATGGAAACAGGATTTGAAAGGCTGCGCCTAATGAGTGAAACTATTGGCAACATGGAACACTTGGGCTTTGCTATAACCCCAGAGATTGAAGAAAAGAGAAAAAAAATTGAAGATGAAGTGATAGAAAATGAGCTTCTACCTATGTTACTGGACCAGGTAGAGCCTGTGGTCGGCTGGTTTAGTAAGAACTTTACTGTAATAGTTGACTACGATGCCGAAAAGGGACTGGAGGTTAAGTTGACACAAAAGCGCAGGCTAACAGATGTTATTGGTAGCCAGCAGCCTCAAGCAACCGCTCCGGTGGTTTCGCAAACCTTATCGCAAAAGCGTACGGCGGGATACTCTTCTCCTAAATCCCCTTCCCCGGATGCCTACAACTATGCTAGTAAAGTGCCAGAGTTAAAGTATCTAACCTCAGGCCGACCGGTGCTTACCTGGAAGGAAATATGTGATAGTTTGAAGATTGAAGTAGCGGGGGATTCAGCAAGAAGGAGGCTAAAAAAGTGGGTAGAAGAGAACCATAGAGACTGGCATAAGGTTCCGGATGTTAATGAGAAGTAGGAATCTTCAGTCCCATTTTATGAAAGTATAAGAACGTTGATTTAAGCCCCCTCGCCCAATGAGTTCGCATAGCAGCACGCAAAACAAGCAAACAGAAAAGTATATCGTGGAAGAAATTCGAAAGGAACTCAGTATTAAAGCATGGAGCAACGAATATAAGGAACTGTTGAATGTAGATTTTGATTTTTACTACAGCCAAGGCAATCAGAATATAGTTGGGGAGGTTTATTGTTCTGCCGGAAAGCTCTCTTCCGGTAGCAGGAGAAAACTGATGAACGATGCCGCAAAAATGGTTGCAATAGAAAAACTTAGCGGCAAGAGCTTTCAAAAATTCCTTATTCTAACCGATAACGAACTCTTAAGAAGCAGTTACAGTGTAGAGGGAAATTGGCGTAAACGGGTCATTGAAGAGGTGTTTGGCATTACAGTAAGGTTTGAAAAGCTGCCTGCGAATATGGCTGAAGACTTAATTACCTCTCATAAGAAGCAAAGTCAGGCTGCAAAGGTCAGGAAGGATGAATATGGAAGGTAAATGTTTTGAAGGGTGCCATGGCTGAAATGGAATATCTTTTTTGCTGGTACACACCAAAAGATATTGCTGATTTTGCTGCACAGTTTTCTTCAGAGGGCATGGGGTGCGGGTTTATGGAAAAGTTGGAAAGGCAAAAGGAATAGCAAAATGACCGAACAGCAGCTAGTACTTATTGATGAAGTAATATCACACTGGACTCAGTTGAGCAATAAGCGTTTGTTGAGCTTTAAAAATGAAAATAGCACTTGGCTCGGTGCTATTTCAAAAGAATATAAATTGTATAAGGAAAGTACGTTTGCGCATTGGCAAAGTGTTATACATGATTACCCTTTAATTATTGACAAGGCCAAACAAGTTAACCGGGCTACAGGGGCAGCGTTTAATTCGCTTAGTTTATTTTCGATAGGTGAAGTTACACATAGTGCGATACTGGCGCATTTGCTGAATGCCAATGCCGACCATGGTCAGGGGAATTTGTTTTTAAGGTTATTTCTTGAATTGCTTGGTATTGAAGCACCGGACAGCAATAACTGGGTTGTAACAGCCGAAGAAGGAAGGGTGGATATTAT
Organism: Chitinophagales bacterium; assembly: GCA_044228435.1. GTDB lineage: Bacteria > Bacteroidota > Bacteroidia > Chitinophagales > LD1 > Bog-950. The sequence goes on along the minus strand of JBGAUW010000001.1, from coordinate 414,427 downwards.
GCTAAGACGCCAATTTCCGCTAAGTGTAATCTTAATCGAGAACAAATCAAATTGGGCCGCCGATCAACCTTACCAGCTTTATCGGTACTGGTACGAGAATATCTACCCTACAATTGAGGATAAGCCAATTGATTACGGACAAAAGAATAAATCGAAATTCCGTGTTATTTACATGCCCCCCAGTGGCGGAAAAACACCATTGGAGAATTCTTTGCAGCGTCCGGATTATTTAAGCGAGCCTCTTCCTCCAATATTACCGATGGAGATTGAGTGTCTTAGCTTTTACGATTTTGTAGTGAGATGGCTTGAGCTTTGTGTGCCGGAAATTCCAGAAGGGAATCATAGGTTGCGCGAATACATTAAACAGTATATTGAACTTTGGAAAAACTAAAAAACCTAATATGAGTCTGGAAATAATTACACAAGCCCATACTTTATTTGATACTCCGCAAAAATGGGAAGCCTATATCGCATTAAAAGTGCAAAATGAGCAAATTATAAAGAGTTGGTACCAAAAAATGCTTAGCAAGGCTAATCTTTATTTCTCGAACAATCCGGTTGAAGGCTGGGGATTTCATTCTTGGAATCCCTGGGATATGCGCTGGCATTTAAACGAATTTGGCAATGATTCAATCGAACTTTGGTATAGAAGTGCTGTTGAGTTTGGGATTTGGTTTAACCCAGCATTTTATGACCAAGCCAAAGTGTATAAATTATTAAAGGACACCAGACATAGCAAAATAATTTCTGCAATGGAATCGACGAATGCCGGCATTTACCAAGGACAATATATTGCCTCTGAAAGAGGAAATTTTGAGTTTGGCTCCCCGCACGATCGCAACTTTAACTGGGAAACACTTGGGTGGTACGCGGGAAACAGAAGTGATGAATTTGTGGAGCAGTTGGCAAGGAAAGTAGATCGATTTAGAAAGAACAAAGAAATAACTGATTTGCTTGGCGAATTAAACCGGGTCTCAACAAAAAGATAATTATGGCATATAAAGCAGGTGAACTTACCGGCCCGTTTTGGGCAGAAAATTCTGGTCTTGCAAATGGCCGAGATCCTCTGGGTATTCAAAATAGCTCGGTAGCAACATATGTAAAATTGTTACCAGGAATAACCAATGTAACCTCGCATATCCGGTATTATGGCTTCTACTGCTGGCTACTTGAGCAATACATTTCAAATAAGGAAATTAAGAATAACAATAGCCTCCAAGAACAGCTTTTATTTATCCGTAAAGCTGAATTGTTATTGACCTATACCATAAAGGCTATTGATGGATCAAGGTATAATGGAGTTGGTGGTTCGGCATTTGTAGAACGTGACCTAAAGGACAATCCGGAAGTAGACTATTCTATTAATCTTGAGAAAAATGCCTCCTTTTACAAGAAAGGTAATACCAACGTTTACTGGAAATTAAGATCTGGTGTTTTTGGTCAGTATTATCTTGGTGTATTGAAAGATCTTGCTTTAATTGCTGAACCTCAGGGTACGAATAATGTTTACGTGCGAACAGGAGAATTGGGAAGACAATTAGCATATGCCTTTGACAAGAATGTTCCAACAAAACAAAAACTAACATTCATTAAAGCTGTAATTGATGGCCGGATTAGTAGAAAAATCCTGGATTCCCTGCCCAACTTTCATCTCAATTATATTCCTGTAGATAGCGAAGAATGGAAATTTTACATTGATTTAATGCGCGGAGCGGATCTGCCGGGCACTAATCTAGGTAGTACAAGATTCCGCAACGCCACAATTAATTTTTATTTAAATTTCTTGAAGCAAAAACAAGAAAAAGAGTTTTTAGATTACTGTTATATAAAACGGCGGGCAATTGCAGATAAAGAGTTTGATGCCTCAATAGGTTGGCGGTATTATTCCTTAAATGAGTATTCACACGTAGCATATGAACATATTTTTTGTTCTTTGCTTTACTTTTTAAAACCATATCCACTAGACCTGGAACAAAGGGTCAATGTTCTTGCCCAGGAGTCGACCTCATTACTTCTAAAGGAATTGAAGATTAAAGGAAAAAATCTTCATGTGAGCGATGTGATTAACGCAACTTTCTCTACAGATAAGTTCTATAATAACATGTGGTATAACCATGAAGAGCAACCGGCATATTGCATTGCCAATGCTCTTTTATTGCTAATGCTGCTGTACAAGGAAAATCTTGATGATAAAGAAGCTCTTATGGGTTATGCAAATAAAAATCAAATTATCAGAAAGGGTCACGCATTCAATCTTTTTAATGAGATTCTGGAGAAAAATCTAAAGAATGACCTTCCGAAATTTATTAAGAATACGATTTATCTTGCCCTAAATGATCATCTGTTTAGCTCCTACAATAAAGCATCACTTAATCAAAAAGATATGTTTAATATTTTGGTTGAAGATAGTACAGCACGGAGAGTTCGCGATACAGAACCGGCATTAACATCACCAAGGATAAATTCCTTAAAGAGTTTTTTGTTAGACCTTCAATTAATTACGCCAGCTAATAAACCTATTAATAACGCTTTGCAAATTTTCGCCTAAAAATGGAGAAGCCACTGTTTCAGGAACTACCTGCTAATACATTTCATTCTGCGATACTTACAACGTATTCGTTTAATAGCTATTTTTTTCAGCAACAGTTAGTAAAGGAGTTAAGCAGGAAAGGCATATTTAATATTAGTATTTTAACGGATGCAGCTATGTTAACCGAGCACTTAAGGTTTATGGCACAGTATGAGAAGCACTATGATAGATATTACGGTATAACGGGGATAGGAAGCAAAGGGGCCTTTCATCCTAAATTAAATTTTCTTGTCGGAAAGGACTCACTGTTATGCATTATGGGCTCAGGTAATCTAACTTCCTCGGGGCACGGTAAAAATTTTGAAGTATTTACTACTTTATATGCAGATGTAAAAAACCAGCAGCAATTACCATTATTAGCGGATATATGGGGCTACATTGAGTCCCTATCACTAAAGCTTAAGGGAGCGGCAAGGCAGCAAATTTATGCTGCTAAAGAAAATAGTTCTTTACTCAAGACGTTTATTGCTAATAAAGTAACATCTGTACCTGTATTTGTATCTACAGCGAAAAATTTGGAGGCTGCATTTTTAAGCGATAAAAATGAAAATTCCTTTCTGAGTCAATTAATCGGACTGCTTCCTAAAAAGGTGAATTCAATAAGCGTTGTTGCCCCTTATTATGATATTAAAGGGGAGATGCTTTTGAGCTTAAGACAGAGATATAAGTTCCCTCTAACACGAATATCGCTGCAAAATCAATTTGGGCACCCCCCAATGGATCTTAAAAATCTCACCAACCTTAAAATCTATGACTGGAAGGATGTAGGCAAAAAACTGATTGACAAAAAGACGGAGGAAAGTCTTATGCACGCAAAGATTTTCTTTTTTGAGACAGACGTCTATTCCTACTGTCTGATTGGAAGTGCTAATCCTTCCGTTGCTGCATTTGGAAGCGATGGCGCCAAAGGAATAAATCAGGAAACGGCACTTTTACTTCGGAGCAAAACTAGAAACTTTATTAAGGAACTTGACCTTACATTCTCTCAAATCCCTGCATATCCGTTAAAGAATTATACTTTTTTTATTGAATCTGCCCTTAACATTATTTCTGCTACAAGAAATAAACTTCAGATAGTTTCCGCGGAGAAGACTATTTCTCAATTTGATGTGTATTTCGATAAAAGACCCATAGGAAATAACCTTGGGGTCGTTTTACTTGACCGCGGGGGGCAACACATATTTAAGCATAATTTGGAAAACTTACAGGAACATTATAGCCTACCTGTTGAACAAGGCATATTAAAGGAAGCGCAACAGATAGTCGTTGTGGATAAGGCTGGAGAGGAAGTCTCTAACCGTCAACTTCTACTAAACGCGGTGCAGATTCAAAATCAAAACCCTTCTACCGCTAACCGAAGTCTAAACAGCATTCTTCAGAAGATTGCAGAAAACCTCGGATCTCCTTTGGATTACATTGAATATTTAACCGACCTAAATGCTTACAGTCAAAAAGCCCATAGTGGCGGACACTCTGCGGTTCGAAAAATGGACATGGAAGATGAAGATTGGAACGAAACCGGAGTTTCCCATAAAACTTATGCGGAGTTTATTGAAGAACTAAAAAATCGATCAATTGCAATACTTCCTCATGCTCAGGCCGGTTACAATAAAGTAAGGGCGCTGGACATACTTTTAAATCACTTTTCGGTTCAGTATGAAAGAAAGGAGGCGGAAGAGATCGATTTTGAGGAAAGTGAAAATGTTGATCAATCGCTTGGGGAAAGCGTAGCTTTTTCGTACACCGAAGGCAAGCCGGAAGAGGCACATGACGATAATGGGAAGCCCATTGACGTAGGAAATGAAAGGAAAAAGATATTGAAATTGATTACTCTATATAAAAGCTCTCTCGGAAAGTTTTCTTTGAGTGCAGTTAGTAAGCTAAATCTCGTGGATTTGGCTGAATTTATACTGATGGCAAAACTGGTAATTGATTGTAGTACTTACGAGATCAGCAATAAAATTGAAGGTAAAGTAAAACCTTCCATTCAGCCTATTTTGCAATTAAGGGCAAATTTCGAGGACATGAATGCATTTCCAGGAGTTGCATTATCATTAGTTCAAAGCTTTGCTGACTATTTGGTAAAGTTGCATGGCACGGAGGACTATTCTGAAAATAGATATTATCAAGAAAAGTATGAGAAGTATGCTGAAATTTCTGCTACATTCAGTTTTTTAATATTTGGATTGATTTCTCTATCTAATACTACAGACGACAGGCTAAATATGGCGATAAAGCAACGTGTGCTAAACCTTTATAGACAATTTTATATTCGATGTGGATTTAAGATCGATGACGAATTTCTTAAGATGACAATAGAGAGATTTAAGGTAAAATTATTCCAGCAGCAGGAAATAATGAATGCGGCTATGCAGTGGTTTCAATATGCAGAATCAGAATTTATATTCAATTCAAATCAAATTGCCTCGGGTGATTTGGTCTGGTTAGATGGTTCAGGATACTCAATTGTGAAAAAAGAAAAACCGAAAAAGGGAATTGCAATCTAACTTTAACTTCCTTACTGGTGAATGGGAAAAACTTGGTGAAACAGCGGTTATTGCTGAACGCCATGCCTTTAGCGACCCGATGTACTGCGCGATTCTATGTCGTAAAAGCGCAGAGGAGTTTGTTAGATGGATGTATAATAATGATGATTCGTTAAAGCTTCCTTACGACACCACCCTTAATGCCCTAATTCATGAGCGCACCTTTATTTCTCTGGTAGGTGAAAGTCGGTTTCGTAATTTAAAGTTAATTAAGAAACTCGGTAACGATGCTGTACATACCAATAAGAAAATAACAGTTGAGGAGAGCTTGCATGGTTTAAAGTTACTTCATGAGTTTGCTGCGTGGCTAGTGCAAATTTATAACCGAACAACGCCTGTTATCTCTGTTTTTGATGAAAAGTTCATTCCTACTGAGAAGGAGAAGTTAAAATCGAAGGCTGAACTGGAGCAAATAGAATTTCAATATGAACGTTCGCTGCCCGAATTGATTAGGAAGAACGAGGATATTCTGGGCGATGAAGTTAAACTAGCAGGTCTTAAATTACATTGGAAGGAAATCCAGGAAATAAAGGCAGTTCCCAAAGAGATAGTCATTCCTCAAAATGTTTCGGAGGCCGAAACCCGCAAAATTTACATAGATATCCTTCTTAAGGAAGCTGGTTGGGAACCTGCTGGTGAGAATGTAGCAGAGTATGAAGTACATGGAATGCCTAATACAGGGGAAATCGGTTACGTAGATTATGTTTTGTGGGGCGATGACGGTTTGCCTTTAGCGGTGGTAGAAGCTAAGAAGACTCTGGTAGATGCCAAGGTGGGCAAACATCAGGCATTTTTGTATGCAGAATGTCTGCAGAAGAAATTCGGCCAGCGACCGCTTATTTTTTATACCAACGGTTTTGAAACCTGGTTATGGGATGACGTTAACTATCCGGAGCGTAAAGTTCAAGGGTTTTATACCCGGCAGGAATTGCAGCTGCTGGTTAACCGGCGCACTGAAAAGAAAAAACTAAGTGACGCCAACATTAACCGGGATATTGTAGAAAGGTATTATCAAATAGAAGCAATTAAGCGTGTAGCTGAAACTTTTGAAAGTCATGGTAGGAAGGCCTTGTTAGTAATGGCAACCGGTTCCGGCAAAACCCGTACAGCTGCTGCTCTAGTAGATATTTTGAGCAAAGCAAATTGGGCAAAACGGATATTGTTTTTGGCGGATAGGAGGGCCTTGGTGCGTCAAGCTAAGAATGCCTTCACCACCCATTTACCGCAGCTAACCTCCATAAACCTGCTCGAGGAAAAAGAGGATGAGGATAGTCGGCTGGTCTTCTCTACCTATCCAACTATAATGAACAGAATAGATGGGGAACGGACCGGTGATAATCGTTTTTACGGTCCGGGGCACTTTGATTTAATCATCATAGATGAAGCTCATCGCTCTATATATGTAAAGTACAAAGCCATTTTTGAATATTTTGATGCGCTGCTGGTAGGACTTACTGCTACGCCCAAGGGCGAAGCCGATAAAGATACCTATGGCATGTTTGATTTGGAGCCGCATAACCCAACTTATGCATACGAACTTGACCAGGCTGTTACCGATAAATATCTAAATCCGCCGAAAGCGGTATCTGTGCCTTTGAAATTTCAACGCGAAGGAATTAAATACAATGAACTGAGTGATGATGAAAAAAAGGAGTACGAAGAAACCTTTACCGATGACGAAACGGGCTTAATGCCGGAGGAAATAGGGGCTACGGCCTTAAACGAATGGTTGTTTAATACAGATACAGTGGATAAGGTGCTGGTCCACCTAATGGATAATGGATTGAAAGTAGAGGGAGGAGATAAACTTGGCAAGAGTATCTTATTTGCGAAAAGCCACAAACACGCCTTATTTATTGAGCAGCGCTTTAACTTTCTCTATCCAAAATATAAAGGGCACTTTTTGCAAATTATTGACAACTACGCTAAATACGCCCACGACCTACTGGATAGATTTACCGAACCTGCAAAGCTACCTCAGATTGCTGTATCGGTGGATATGCTGGACACAGGTATTGATATACCTGAAATTCTGAACCTGATGTTTTTTAAGCCCGTTAAAAGCAGCTCGAAATTTTGGCAAATGATTGGGCGTGGAACGCGCCTATGTCCAAACATTTTCGGACCGGGTGAGGATAAAAAGTTCTTTTTCATTTTCGATTACTGCCAGAACTTTGAATTTTTCGACCAGAATCCGGAAGGTATTGAACCTAATCAATACGGTACCTTAAGCCAGCGTATTTTTAATACAAGGGTAGACATTGCGTTTGAGTTGGCCTCTAACTATGCGGCCACAGAAACAGATAACCTTAGAAGCCTACTTGATTCACTTCATGCACAAATTACGCAACTCGATAGGGAATCATTTATAGTGCGAAGGGCGCTTAGGACAGTTGACCAATATCGAGCGAGGGACCATTGGAACAATCTTACCCGGGTGGACTTAATTGAAATAAAGGGCCAGCTTTCACCGCTAATGAGCGATGATGCCTCGGATGAACTTGCCAGACGATTCGATTTATTGATGCTTACCCTGGAATTGGCCACTCTTAAGAAAAGTCGGCAAGCTGAAGCTATCAAACAACGCGTAATACGGATTGCAAAGCAATTAGAGAAGAAGACCACTATTCCGGCCGTAGCCGCTCAGATTGACCTGATACGGCTTGTGCAAACGGATGTTTATTGGGTCAATGCCTCCTTGTCCACGCTGGAACAGTTGAGGGTGGCTTTGCGCGATCTTATACAATTCCTTGACAAGACCAATCAGCCGATAGTCTATACGAGCTTTGAGGATGAAATAGGAGGGGAGGTTAAGGAATTTGATTTGATAAAGAGCTCCACAAATCTGGAAAGCTATAAATACCGAGTGGAGAAATATATCCGGGACCATCAGAATAACGTTACTATAAGCAAACTGCGGATGAATGTTCCCATAACTGCCGCTGAATTGGAAGCCCTTGAAAAGATGCTGTTAGAAGAAAACCAAATTCGATCGGAAGAGGATTTTCATAAGGTCATTGATAACAAACCACTTGGTCAATTTATCCGCAGCATTATAGGCCTTGATATAAATGCGGCTAAGGAGGCATTTGGAGATTTTCTAAACGATAAATCTTATAATCCCCAGCAGATTCATTTTATTAATAAGATTATTGATTACCTGACGGTAAACGGTATTATCGAAAGCAAAATTCTTTTTGAACCGCCATTTACGGACATGAACGACCTTGGTTTGGCAGGAGTTTTCCCCGATGGAAAGGCCGGAAAGGTTATAAGCATTTTGACGGGGATTAATGAGAATGCTTTGGTTGGGTAGGATTTTTCAAAACAAGGGCTTATACGGTTTTCCGGAACCATCAAAAGTCCAATACGCTCTCCAGTGCGTCGTCTACATCCTTATGAATGAAGTGTGCCTGGTATCCCATAGTGGTTGAGATATGCGAGTGCCGGTAAAGCTTTTGAAGCATCTGAGGGCTTATTTTATCACCGGTTATATTTCCAAAAGTATGTCGGGCAATGTGGTTTGTAAGCGGTTTCTTAATTTCAAGTCTAATCGCTAAATCTTTGAGTAACCGATCGAATTTGCCAGTAATGCGATTTATATTTTTAAACATATTTTCGGCATCTTTAAGATCCGCGTCTTTGGCATCGGGGAAAACGAATCCATTATTTATAAATTCTTGAGATTTGTATTGCCCCAATATAGCGGCCGCCTTATCTGGTAATTTTAATGAAACAATTTTTTTGTTCTTGCCCATGGTATAATTTAAGCGGTCATCTGTAAAGTCTTTCCACTGCAATCTGATTACATCTGAAATACGCATACCGGCAAGGTAGAATGAAAACAACCAGACATTACGGACGTGATTTAGTTTTGGATTGTCCGATAAATCGGCCTGTTCAAGCGTTCGCACTTCTTCTTCGTTAAGTCCCATTTTCATAGTTTCTGGAAACTTTATTTGATAAGATTTTTGGCCAAACGGGTAATCATTAGCCGATGCTACTTTATCTTCAATAGCACGATTGAAGATAGTACGAATAACCACCATGTGGTTCATTATAGTTCTTTCTCCGCAAGCATGGGTTGTTTTAAGATAAATAGCGAACTTCTTTAATAAAGCAGAATCTATGTCATGAAAACGGAGGCTATTAGAATTTATAAACTCTTTAAAATGTTTCACTCGGGATTTTTCTGCAGATAGCCGACTAAATTTTTTATTTGTATATAAGTCTTTAAGATATCCTTCAGCAAAGGAAAAAAAATTGCTTTTCTCTTTTTTCTCCTTTTTTCGTTTTATACTTTGAAGCAAGTTAGTGTCATCGGTGGTAAGTCTCGCCTCTAAAACTAAAGTATTTGCTTGGGTTTTAATCTTGAAAATAAGACTGTTTATGTATGCGTGGTTAGGGTTAGACTTTTTAACTTTTTCTTGTCCTCCATCCCAGTCCTTTTCAAATATGTTGTAACCAACTGAAATGTACTTGTTTTTGGTCCCTTCAGAAATTCTAATTGCTAAAGGAGTGGTACCGTCTTTTCTCTCTTTCGATGTTCTCAGAACTGCTTTAATTGTAGCCATACTTGTTATTTGTATTGGGTTTGTTTTTACCTTTTATTGTCACAGGATTTCTGGTTCTGCTGCTTTTAAAATCTCACAGGATTTTAGATTCTATGAAAATGGGTAAAAGCTGGGGTAAAAGTAAGTCAATATATTGTACTTACAAATAGACACAATAATTTTCATTAAAATTGTTATTTAACAAAATAATGATGTATTTAAATGTCACTATGTGTAATAAAGTGAACATATTCATTGGCCTTAAAATCCTGTGCTACTTAAATAGCGTGCGGGTTCGATTCCCGCCCGCGGTACAAGCCAGTAAAGGGTTTCAGCGTTTTTGCTGAAACCCTTTTTATTTTACAAAGATGTTAAACTCTATTTGCTTTTACTCTTCCGCTGGTTTTTGTATTCCATTATGCTCATGTCCACCACATCCGAGTTGCGTTTGCTTTTGTTTTCTACATAGTGTATCACCGACACATACTCTTCCACTACATGTATTTTGTCTAACGGGGTAACCACCATTAGCTGCAGGTGTAGCTGTTTACAAAGCTCCATCAGGTATTTAGATTTCTCTGGGTCTAGCTTGCTGAAAGCCTCGTCTACTACAATAAAGCGGAATGAACGGGCGGTGCTGCCGCTTTGATTAATACCAAACTGATGCGCAATGGCAGAGCCAAGTATGGTATAGGTAAGTTGAGCGGCCTGACCACCGGACAGACTACCGCTGCTTTCGTATACGTTCGATATTTGATTATCCTCGGCAAAGTGTTCGGTGGCTTTAAACTCCATCCAGTTTCGTACGTCGGTAACTCTTTTACGCCATGCATCGTTGGTTTGAAGTTCTTCAATAAACGGGCGGATAACATTCGAAAAGTGCTCTTCTAAATAGGTAATATTATTAAGCGCTAATTCTTTTGTATTAGGCACCCATTCTTTCAACTTCTTTTTAAAGTCGGCTATTTCGGGCGTGCGGGTTAAGTTGTTTTGCAGCTGTATGTAAGTATCCGGATTGATGTTGAATTTAATGCGTTTAAGCGACCGGTTTATATTTTCAACGCTTTCATTAATACCGCTTTCCTGCTCATACAACTTGTTCTGAAAGCTGCTTAAATCTTTAATTACACTGTTGTTCAGCTCGTTTTTAAAGCGCTTTTCAAACTCTGCAATCTTTTCTTCTTTCAGGTTTTTATAAATATCTACAAACTCCTTTAGGTATTCTGGCTTTGCTTTTAGGTTTTCAGTTTCTACCATCCACTCCGGAAACTTTTCCTGAATTTCTTTCGACGGGCGCAAATACTTATCCATGGCCTCGCTAATGATTTGGAATAGTTTTTGGCTATCCGTATTCAAGTCAGCTAACTCAGTCTTCATGCTGTCTAATGCCGTGCGTTCAGTAATCTCGGTATCCTCGTCTTCAGTTGTAGCGAAGGCTGCCAGCTGCGCTGCATATTTTGCAAAAAGCCTCTTCAGGTCGGTTAGCTTTTCAAACTCCGCAATGGTAACGCCTAACTGGCGCGCTTTTTCCGAAAGGTTATTGGCCTTCTCTTCCTTTATACGAATATCTCCTGCTATTTTTTCAATCAGCGTTTGCACGCCGTCTTTTAGTTTAGTCCGCTCGGTTAGCTTCTTTTCCAGTGCATTCAGGTCAGAGTTTTTATTCAGTAGCTGTTTTTTCTCTTCCTCTCTTTCCGATATAGATTTAGCGGTAGTCTTCCAGTCTATTAAGGTATAGTCTTTAATATCGCTTAACCGGCTTAAAGTTTCTAAGGCCTGGTCTTCTATATCCTTATTCGACCTTAAGTTTTCTACCTTCTTATCAAGTGCATCCAGTTCCGCGCCAATTTTATTGCCTTCGCGTTGCAGGGCAACTATTTTATCTCGGTTATCCCAACCCAAAACATAGTTTACCGCACCGGCCCTGTTTTTAGAGTCATCTTTTTCGTGTCTCTTTTTGTTTTTAATAAGGGCCGTAACTGTTATTGCCTTTTCAAGCCGTGCAAAATCATCTAATTTTTCGCAGCAGATGTGGTCGTATGTGTGACTTACAAAATTTTCGGCCCAATCGCTGTAAATGCTTTTAGGGTTAAAGTTTAGCTTGGTAACCACCGCATCGGTTTGCGTGGTGGTTAAACTGCGCAGGTAATCCTGGTTAGGGTCTACCGGTAGCACCCGGTATTTTACCGCCAAGGTCGTTGTTGTACAAACTTGTTTACCTCGCGGTAATATTTTTCGGGCACTACCAGGCACTTTCAAAGCTATGCAGCAGTTTTCAATGGCTACCTCCCAGTGCTGCTCTTCTTGTTTTACTTCCATCAACTCGCCCACAAATGGAATCTCGTCTTCGGTAGCTTATGGTCTACTATGCGCTTTCTTATCTGCGAGGTTATACCTGTAATTTTATCTTTGCGGTTTTGCAGGTATTCTATATCCTGCTTAATCGCATTAAATTTGTGTTGCTTTTCGCGTTGTTCCTGGCTGCTGGTAATTACGGCTTCATCAATTTCCCGCTTTATTTTCTGGCTTTTTTCGCGGGCTTTTTCTATTTGCAGATAGTTGCTGTTAAATACCTTTTCGGTAGGGTCTTTAGGGAACCCCACATCGCCGGCCAGTTTGTTGTAAACGGCCAGGTGCTTTTTGCGTTCGTCGCGCAACTTCTGCAATGCGTCCAGTTGCATATCTAAATGCTTTAACTGCGAAGCAATAGGGTCGTGCTCTTTAGCTATGTTTAATTGCAGAATCTCTTCTTCAATTTTCTTACGCTCTTCTTCGGCGTTTGCTTTACTTATGCTTAACTGTTCGGTTTCGATAGACAGTGCTTTTACCTGCTTCTCATATTGCTCTTTCTGTTTAATTTTAAACCAAGCCTTAACCGTGTCTGCTTTCTCTTCGGCGTTGCGTAGTCGTTGGTGGATGGTTTCGTATTCGATGTAATTAGAGTGAATAGGCTCCAGCATTTCTAACTGCCGCTTGCTTTTTTCTATCGAGCGGTGAGCATTAAGCAGTGTTTGATAATTTTCGAGCAGCGATTTGAATTCGGTTTCAATATCTACCTCTTCCAGCATATTGGCACGGATAAACTCATCCAGGTTGCCTAGTACTTTAATACCAACTGTTTGGTTGAAAAGGTTGAGCGCCTTTACGCTTTTCATACCAAAATCAGTAATTAGCTTTTGGCTATACTGGCTGAAGGAATCGAAGAAAAATACTTTACCGCCGGCCTTTAATTTCTTTTTCCATTCACCTTTCGAATCGAATTGAATATCGTTTTCAATCTTTACTTCGCGGTTAGCTATAATGTATTCGCGTTGCAATACATTGTTTTTAAAGTAGCGGACCTGGAAGGCGGTTATGCTGGTTGTATCGTTGCTTACAAAGTTTGCCAATATTATGGAACATAATGTACCCCGGTCCGGACGCAGCTTACTTATTTTAGATGCATAAGAATCTTCCTCTTGCGTTCTGCCATAGTGCCCCTCTACATAACTTTCTTCCGTTCTTTCTTTTTTCTTTTCGGCACCTGATGATTGATTGTAAAAACGGGAGGTAGATGGAACAAGCAAGGTTAGAATAGCATCTACAAGCGTGGTTTTGCCCGAGCCGTTTGCTCCGGTTAATAACGACGATTGGGTTTCGGGAGAGATGGTATATATTTTCTCATCGAAAGTCCCCCAGTTTAATATCTGGATAAAATTTAACCGGAAGCCCGCGCTATCCTGCTTCGTATCAAACAGACTCCACATGTGCTTGTAGTTTTTCTTTTAGTTCCTGCAATTTCTCGTTGTTTATCTTTGCCTTTAGTATGCGCTTTACTTCATACTGGTTGTTGTCGTTGTTTTGTTCGTCTTCCTGGTTTAAATAAAGAAACCCCAAATCGCGGGCTTGCTTTATAAGGCCATCAAATTTATCCAGCAAGCGCTTGCGGTTGGATTTGTCTTTAAAAAACAAATCAATGCGCTCTTTCACCTGCTTGCCGCTTACGTACAGTTTATCGCTTTTCATACGCACCTCGTTTTCATCTAACCATTCGCGCAGTAATACGCACAGCAGGCTCATTTCGTAAGTTAAAGGCATTTTACGAATTAGCTGAATAGGCTTGGTCTTATCATCTTCGGCAAACTCTACTTGCTTAAGGTGTGCGTAGCCATCGGTACGGTTTACTACGAGTTCTATACCAATTTTGCCAAAATACTCTCTAACCGAGGTTTCGTAATTTAGAATCTCGCTCCAGTATTTTTTATCATCATCGTAAATTACACTCTGTAATAGCTTTACAATTACCGAAGCGTATGGGGCTGTTTTTTCGGTGCTCATTTGGTATAAATTATCTCAGGTAAACGAATGGCCTTCTTGTTGGTATTATTAATTACAATAAGCTCCTGCTTTTCACGGTTAATAAACGAGGCGGTAGACTGTGTGGCTATGTTAATGTATGTAAGCACCTCGGTAAGGCCTTGTGTTACCGGGTGTTTTTCTAAAACTTCTTTAAGCGTTACCTGCTTTTTATTTTTTAGCAGGTTCATAATGTTCGATTCTAAAACTTCTTTATCTATAAAAAACTGCCCTACCAAATTATTTAAATCAATATCAGTAAGGTCAATATCAGACGCTTTAAGCGCCTTCATTTTTATAAAATCATCTTGCACTTCTTCGGTAAGGGGCCGCTCTGTAGTTAGCTCAATATGTGGCAGACCATCAATTACGATAAAGCCTTCTTGCTTAGGCGGATTATCCTTAACCTGTAGAGCCAGCGATTTTATATCATTAACCAACAAAATAGCCGCTTTACGTTCCAACAGACTCTTTTCTGCTAAAACCTTATTAAGCTTTTCTGCCAGTTTATGGTACGAGTTTCTTACGCGCGAGCCTTCCTGATTCAAATAAATACGCAGCTTAAGTAAAAAAGGGTCCTCTATTTCAATGCCGCGAGATTGCAACACGGTTATCACTTTTTTTATCAAGTCAGTCAGCTCATCTTTACTGCTGTCGTCTAGCAGGTGGCGGTAGAAGGCTTCAAAACTTTTGCCTTGGTGCGTGTTTCGTATATGGTCCAGCGCATCCAGCGTGTAGTTCAGAATGTTACCCTTCGATAATTCGAGGTTAGTCTGCTTTTCGTAAATACTATTTTTAATAGCCCCAAAGTTTTCCTCAACTTCTCTAAAGTCGGCCAGCAGGCTTCGGGCCAGTTTATTTACCTCGTTGTAGCGCGACTGCACAAAGTAATCTTCGGCGGTTACAACCTTCTGTTCAATTTCAAGCTGGCGTATTTCGGCATCCAAATCGCGCCTTTTAGATTTTAGCGTTTCAAGCTTTTCTTTCCAGTTTTCAGTGCTGTTTTCGGTAATCTCTCTCAGCTTATTAAAAATGTCCAAAAACTTCGATTCAGCGCTTATAAAGTGCTCTTTTCGTAAAGTCTCTAACCACCCTAATACCTTTTCCGTATCTGAGGTAAGCGAGTGCTGGTAATTGCCTTTTTCATCCGGCTCAAAAGTAAGGTAGCCGCGGTCGCTCCAGTTACTAATCAGCAGTTCAGCTTTTTCTTTACTGTCCAGCACCTTTGTAAGCGCTTCGTCGTCTTCCTCTATGTAATCGCTAAAATGTATATGCTCTAACACTTCGGCCAGGCTTCTAACCAGGTCCACGTTCATAATATGGCCTACTGGCTTGTCCTTAAATTCACGTTTAAGAAAAAACAGGATAAGCGGAGCCGTTTTTGCCCTAAATAGCTTTATAGCCGCAGGCGAGGTCCGCGTTTCGAAAAGGGCTTGTATTTTATCGTATTCCTGCAGCAAGCTGAATTTTTTGGGATGGCAATAATAATATAACGGAGCGCAATCTACCTGCGTAGTTTAAATTTTTAAGCACACTTATAGGGATAAGATTTTATGAAAATTGGTGCTTTTTATTTATGCTTTTGCAGGTAAAGAGGGCAGGTGTCGTCTAACCACTATAATTTGATAAAATTGCGCCTTATTCGCCAGTAATAAAATGGGTTACAAACGCACGTTCGCATTCTTTTTTTTGTTGTTTTTTACGGCAATAACCCCGGCGCAAACCGGCCATAGTTACATCCTAAAATTTGAAACGCTATTTGGCAATGAGCGCCTAAACCCCGAAACCATATTTTACAAATTAGGAGATAAGGATAGTGTGAGAATCGATTTGGTTAAATACTACATATCAAACATTCAGTTTTTGCTGAACGATGAGGTGGTTTGGGAGGAGCGAAGTAGTTACCACCTTGTAGATGCTACTGTTGAGCAATCGGGCACTTTGAAACTAAATATACCAGTGGGTTTGAAATTCAATGCCCTCAAATTTGGTTTGGGTATTGATAGTGCAACGAATGTGGGTGGCGCTCTGGGCGGCGATTTAGACCCTACCAAAGGAATGTACTGGACCTGGCAGAATGGTTACATTAACTGCAAAATTGAAGGTGTTAGTAGTTTATGTCCAACACGGAAAAATGAGTTTCAATTCCACCTGGGAGGTTACCAATCCCCTTTTAACGCTTACCAAAGCGTAACTCTAAAAACATCAGGCAGCAACCAAACTGATGTTGTGTTAGATATTAAAAAGGTGTTAGAGGCAATAGACTTAGCAAGGCAAAACAAAATAATGTCGCCGGGGGCAGAAGCTGTTAGTTTATCGGTTATAGTAGCTTCGGCCTTTAGTTGCAAAACACCATGAAGAAGGGAGCTGTAATACTTATTGGCGTTTGGTTGTTATTTGTGGCTGCAGGTAACGAAGAGAAATCTTTATTCAATATACCGGAAGGTTGGCCCAAACCAGAGTATGACTTTTCTAAAAATCCCCTAACTCCGGCAAAGGTGGAATTGGGTAGGGCCTTGTTTTACGACCCTATTTTATCGCGCAATAATGCGGTTTCCTGCGCTAGCTGCCATTCGCCATATACCGCATTTGCACATGTCGATCATGATTTAAGCCATGGTATAGAAGATAAGATTGGCACCCGCAATGCACCTGCTTTAATGAATTTGGCCTGGGGCAAATTGTTTATGTGGGATGGTGCCATTAACCACCTGGATATGCAATCGCTGTTTCCCATCACTCATCCGATAGAGATGGATGAGAAGATAGGACACGTGGTTTTAAAACTGCAGCAATCGCCAGTTTACCCCAAGCTATTTAATAATGCTTACGGCGATAGTGTGGTTACCGGCGAACATTTATTAAAAGCTATATCGCAATTTATGCTAACTATTGTAAGCTGTAATGCCAGGTATGATAGTGTAATGCGACACCAGGCAGCCTTTACAGCGCAGGAATTAAATGGTTATAACTTGTTCAGTAAAAATTGTTCATCGTGCCATACCGAGCCTTTATTCACCAACCAGCAATTCGAAAACAATGGCCTGCCCGTTGATACTACGCTTAATGATATAGGTAGGATGAAGGTAACACAAAACAATATCGACTCCCTTAAGTTTAAAGTGCCTACACTTCGCAATATCGAATTTTCATATCCCTACATGCACGATGGTCGCTTTAAGCGTCTATCGGAGGTGCTTAAGCATTACACAGCAGGTATCGAACACAACGCTATACTTTCAGCCCAATTAAATAAGCCAATCGTTTTTACTTCAGAAGAGAAAGTAGATTTAATAGCCTTTTTACTCACCCTTACGGATAAGAATTTTTTATTTAATCCTCATTATGGTTACCCTCGTAATATTTTAAACACCAACGGAGAAGGTAAATAAAAGAGGCTTTAAATGCATGGTGTGGCACATCCGCACAAACAAAAAACCGGGAACAAACTTTTGTCTATTCCCGGTTTTAATTTTATGGCTGCCTGCGGTTTAATGTTTCATTTCATCTACACCTTCCTGTTTATCATCACCCGAAACATTGGTAGATAGTTTACCTTTAAAGCTTGGGTCTTCCATGTGGCGGATGTAATCTTCCACCTGGTCGGCACCAATACGGCGGGCTTTAATAACCTTGTTTGCATCTAAAATGTAAATCTGCGGGGTGCTTTGTATATCCCACTCAAAGCGGAAGTTGCTGTGGCGCTTGCTATCGCATACGTTAATCCAGTCCAGCTTGTTGTTTTTAATAAACTCCACCCAATCCTTATAGTTCTCAATTTCCATTATTGCAGGGCTGTAGCCTTCTACATCTATCCCCAGCTTTTTAAGGTTATGGTAAGCCTCGGCTAACACCGGTATTTCTTTTTTACAGTGCCCGCAATCCGGGTCCCAAAAGGCCAGAATGGTATACTTAGCCTTTACATCTTGTAAAGAGCGCCATTGCATCTCGGTAGAATCGGTAGGCAGGATTAAGCGTTGTGCAGGTTTACCTACTAACACAGGCTCTAAGCGGGTAGCACGGTCGCATATTTTAAAGCGCTTCGCCGTGTCTATCCATGGGGTTAAATCGGCTTTGCAAAAATAGTTTTTACCAAAATGAACGTAAGCGGCATCAAACCCCATTATTTTCGAGTTCGCCATTTCGTTAAATATGTAGGTAAGTATATAACGGTAGGTTTCGCTCTTTTTATCCGTTTTAGCCAATAACTCTTCCCCACCGGCAATAATCGAATCTGGCACCTGCACAATGGTTTGGCTCATAAAGGTCTTCAACTTATTATGAAAAACCGGGCAGCGCAGCAAACGGTCATCGGCCAGGTCTACATTATCCCAATAGTGAGTTTTGTAAAAGCGCCATTGAAAGGCTGAGTCAATTATTTTGCCATTAGCGTCGCGTGGCGGCTCCGGCACATCAATATCTTTCATAGCCTTTAGCAACTTGGCATAAAATAACTTAGGGTTGTTATTTATTACCTCGCTGCGCTTGGTTTTTACAAGGGTATCAATTTTCATCAATTGCGTGCGTATCTTGTCCTTGGTAGGTGTATCCTTGCTTTCCTTATAAAGCTTGCCCAGTGAATCCGATGAAGCCTTCATTTTGCCTAAAAACTTCATGTCATCATAAAAAAGGGTGTTTTCCTGCGAATTGGTCACTTTAATATGGCCTGTAAGATCGTTGGTATCGGTAGCTATAGAAAATGCCGATTCGCTGATAATAAACTCAAAATAGCGGTTGCCAAGGGCCGGAAAAACGGCCAGGTAAACCCCGCCGGGATAGGTGGTATCTTGTTTAATGTTTATTACCCCGCTTTTGTCAAAGGCCAGGGTGTCTTTTACATACTGCTTATCGCCGTAGTAATTAGCCAAAATCATGGTGCTGTTTTCAAGCCCCTTCACAGAAATCTTAATGCTCATGGGTGTTTTGTTTGTAGCAAAAGCCGAGGCAAGGGCTACAAAACAAACGAGGAGTGTGGTGGAAATTTTTTTCGTCATAGTTGGATTTTAAAACGTTGCCAAAAATATTCTAATTCCTTTAACTGTTAATAGGGTCAATGTTCAAGTGCCGTTAAAATATCTTAAGCCTTGTGTATAGACGAAATACCCTATGCAATGGTTAAGCCAGGGCTGTTTACTTAACTTTATTTTGCTTTTACCAGTAATGCTATCACATCGTAGTATCAAAAACTACTCCACATAAACCACCAACCCCTTCAAATAAAGCCCTTCGGGGTTGAAGATGCTAACAGGATGGTCGGCGGGTTGCGAGACGTGGTGTAGCACTTTAATGTTTCTGTGCGAATCGATGGCGGCTGAGGTTACGGCGCCGGTAAACATATCGCGGTCTACTACCTGCGAGCAGCTGAACGTGAAAACAATGCCGCCCTTCTTTATCTTCTTAAAAGCAGCCTGGTTGAGACGGGTATATGCTTGTATAGCATGGTGCCGCGCCGATTGGCCTTTAGCAAAAGCGGGAGGGTCTAAAACAATTACATCGTATTCTTCTTTCGAGGTTTTCATAAAATCGAAAACATCTGAGGCGAAGGATTCGTGTGCCCCCGTGCTGGCATTCAGTTTAACGTTTTCATTGGTCAGGTCTATAGCCTTAACCGAACTATCTACAGAATGTACCAAACTGGCGCCGGCCTTTAGAGCATATACCGAAAACCCGCCGGAGTAGCAGAACGTATTTAATACCTTTTTACCGCTGGTATATTTAGAAAGCAATTGGCGGTTGTCGCGTTGGTCAATAAAAAAACCGGTTTTTTGGCCTTGCTCCCAATCCACTTTAAAGCGATGGTCGTTTTCTAAAACGGTTTTATTTACAGGTGTTCCGTAAAGGTATGCATCGGTATGTGCAGGTGGGCCGGCATTTTCGCTATCTGGTTTATGGTGTAGCGTAGCAGCGCTTTTGTCGTAAACAGCACTTAGCCTGTCGCCGTATCCTTTCTTTAATATCTCTACAAACTTATCTTTTTCAGCATTCATAGCCTTGCTATGGCATTGTATAACAGCGGTGCCATTATACCAATCAATAATTAACCCTGGCATACCATCACCTTCGGCGTTAACAAGCCGGTAAGCATTGGTGCTTTTGCTTTCGGTAAGGCCAATGTTTTTTCTTAGTAAAAAAGCATCCATAATCTTCTTAGTCCATAGGTCCTCCAGCGAGGTAATTCTATCAAAAGAAAACAGGCGGGCGCTTACGCTGCCCGTACCAAAATGGCCTATGCCCAGGTATTCGCCGCTTTCAGAAAATACTTCTACAACATCGCCCTGGTTAGGGTTGCCGTCTTTGCGTTTTACGGCACCCGAAAACACCCAGGGGTGAAAACGTTTAATGGCTTGTGTTTTATTATTATGTAGTATAAGTGCCGGATATTTTTGCATTTGCTATCGTTTTAAAATTCGTAATTCTTTCGGAAAATAATTATTGATACGGTTTTCCATCGCTTTCATCCAACCTAAATTCCTGCCTTCAAATTTTGCCAGGCACCACCCGCGCACTTCGGGCTTTATTTTTGGCACTTCGCTGCGCAGGTAAGTAATGGCATCTTCGTAGCTTAATTCAATGGAAGGTAAGTCCGCCCTTATAAAATTGCTTAAGGCCAAATCATGCGCAGGTAAAAAATCTTTACCCTTTAAAGTGCCCATAAAAATACCTGCATGCCTAACATAAAACTGCCCGCTCAAAAAAAGGAAATCGCGGAACATAGTTTTTGGTATGGCAAATAACATATCGTTTTTGGTATGCGCCATAAACTTGTCGGCTTCTATAAGGTAGTCGGCTAGTATTTGATTGGTTGCGGTATTACCGGCAGTTGCAGCTGCTTTGGCTACTTGTTTTTCGCCTTGCTTTTGTAATACGGCAATATAAAAACCCTCGCCCTTTATTTTATGTGGGTAGAACTGAAAACCGTATTTGGTTTTTACCTGACCGAAATCGGCAAGGCTCAAATTAACCGGGAGCAATCCCGAATTGGCAATTTGCCCATCGTTCTCAACATCCTCAAAGGTGCAGGTGCTATAAATTATATAACCGCCGGGTTTAAGGCAAGTCGCTGCGTGCTTAATAATATCGGTTTGGCGGATGGCGCAGTTTGCCACATTCTGTTCGCTCCATTCTGCAATGGCATCTTTATCCTTTCTAAACAACCCTTCACCGCTACAGGGTGCATCTACTAAAATAATGTCGAAAAAACTGCCAAAGGCTTCGAAGGCTTCGGTTTTGTTTTGCGTTACCACGCAATTTGGGTAGCCCCATTTGGTAATGTTTTGCTGCAGGCTATTATTGCGGTTAGGCACCAATTCGTTACTCACCAATAAACTTTCCGGACTCATTAAAGCCAGCAAGTGCGTTGATTTGCCTCCGGGTGCAGCACACATATCCAGCACTTTTACGGTTTCATTTGCGGGGTTTATTTGCTGCCAAACCTGTTCAATAAACATCGAACTGGCCTCCTGCACGTAATAGGTGCCGGCATGGAAAAGTGGATCGAAAGTAAATGACGGTCGTTCTGGCAAATACCTGCCGTTGGCGCACCATTTTACATGTTCTTCTTTATCAAATTTACCAGCTTTTTTATTTGGGTTAATGCGAATTGAAGTAGGAGAGGATTGCTCCATGCTATCCAAAAAGGCTGCGTATTCATCCCCCAGCGTGGTTTTAATGCGGGCCAAAAAAGTTGCCGGTAAATTTTGCTCTGCGCTCATTCTTCAATCGTGGTTAATTCCTCTTCGGCTACTAATTTATTTTGGCTGCGCTGATAAAAGTAATTTAACAGCACGCCGCCAACTACCAGGGCAATGCCCCAAATGGTTAGGCCGGCGTATTGCTCGCCAAATAAAACAATACCAAACACAAGCGCATACAATATACCCAGGTAATTGAAAATAGAAACGTTAGCTATTTTCTCTCGCTGCAGCGCTTTGGTTAAATTAACCTGCCCCAATTGGGTGCAAACGCCAATCATAATCAGGTAAAACCACTCAATCCCCACCGGTGTTTGCCAGTTAAACAGCGTAAATAAAAGGCCCGTAATGGCGCCAATTAATTGGAAATGCAACACCACTACCATGGTATGCTCTTTCTCTTTAAGACTGCGCACCATGTTATAGGCAAAGCCCGACGCCAATGCCGAGGTAATACCTATTGCAAGCATAGTTAGCGAAATACTGCTATCGAACCCCTTAATTACCAAGACCCCGGCAAAGCTTATGGCAAAAAAAAGCCATTGCAGGGCTTTTACTTTCTCGTTAAGAAAAAAAATGGCAATAATGGTAGTAAAAACCGGCGACAAATATTGTATGGTAACGGCCGTGCCTAAAGGGATGTTTTGAATAGTTACAAAAAAGGTGTAGAGTGCGAGCGTGCCAAAGAGCCCCCGTGCCAAAAGCAATTTGCGGTTGCTGCCTTTCCAGTCGGCCTTTTCCTGAAAAATGATGACAAAACACATAACCATAGATACCAGGCAGCGGAAGAATACAATTTCCATAGCCGGCAAATGGCTAACCTTTTTTATAAATACATTCATAACTGCAAAGCTTAGGGTGCTTAACAGCATATACCGAATGCCGGGGGTAAATGGTAGGGGCAGTGGTTTCACGTAGGCGGCTAAAATAACAGGGTTGGCTTAAACCAATTATAAAATACAACTTCTTAGATATATTCGGCGCATAAAACAGAGTTTATGGCAGATATTGAGAAGTTTAAAGAAGCAATAAATACGGGTTACACCACCAAAGGTGATTTTATCGTGTTAGGTGGCGCTATGCTAAACGGAGAGGCTGTTGAAAATACACTGGTTAAGGCCCCGCTTAAAACATTTAACCGGCATGGATTAATAGCCGGTGCTACCGGTACTGGTAAAACAAAAACCCTACAATTAATTGCCGAGCAGCTTTCGGCCAAGGGTGTTTCGGTTTTGGTAATGGATATTAAAGGCGATTTTTCGGGCATTGCTATGCCCGGTACCAACAACCCTAAAATAGAAGAACGCCATAATAAAATAGGTGTTGCGTGGCAGGCTGGCGGCAGCCCGGTTGAGTTTTTAACGCTTTCGAAAGAAAACGGGGTAAGATTAAGAGCTACCGTTAGCGAGTTTGGCCCGGTGTTGTTTTCGAAAATATT
This sequence comes from Chitinophagales bacterium, assembly GCA_044228435.1. GTDB lineage: Bacteria > Bacteroidota > Bacteroidia > Chitinophagales > LD1 > Bog-950. Next base: position 391,274 of record JBGAUW010000001.1, on the reverse strand, counting down.
AGCGCTTAACGATACGCAGGAAGGTGTGGTTTCTATCGTGTTTAAGTATTGCGATGACAAAAAACTGCCGCTGCTTGATTTGAAAGATTTTAAAAAGGTAATGAACTACCTAACCGGCGAAGGCAAAAAAGAGGTAGAAGAGAATTATGGCAAAGTATCTACAGCCACAACCTCTACCATTTTGCGCAAAATAATTGAGTTGGAGCAACAGGGTGCTGAAATATTTTTTGGCGAAAGAAGTTTTGAAGTGGATGACCTGGTAAGGATTGATGAAAATGGAAAGGGAATTGTATCCGTTTTGCGCTTAACCGATATACAAGATAAGCCAAAGCTGTTCTCTACCTTTATGCTCAGCCTGATGGCCGAAATTTATTCCAGCTTTCCGGAAGAGGGCGATGCCGACCAGCCTAAACTGGTAATATTTATTGATGAAGCTCACCTTATTTTCGAAGAAGCCAGTAAGGCCCTTTTAGACCAGATTGAAACGATAGTAAAGCTTATTCGCTCCAAAGGGGTAGGTATCTTTTTTTGCACACAAAACCCAACTGATATACCGGATGATGTATTGGCCCAATTAGGTATGAAGGTGCAGCATGCCCTGCGCGCCTTTACAGCCAAAGACCGTAAGCAGATTAAGTTAACAGCCGAAAATTACCCGTTAACTGATTTTTACGATACCGAAAATTTGCTCACCTCGTTAGGCATGGGCGAAGCTTTAGTAACAGTATTAAGTGAAAAGGGAAACCCAAGCCCTTTAGCGGCTACGCTAATGCAGGCGCCGGCCTCAAGAATGGATGTTCTAACACCCCAGGAAATTGAATCCATAAATTCAAAATCGCCCTTGGTAAGAAAGTATAATGAGGTAATTGACCGCGAAAGTGCGTTTGAAATTTTAAGTGGCAAAATACAAAGGGCTACAGAGGTTGAACCGGTGGAACAACAACAAAATGAACCCGCAGAAGAAGCACCGGCAGAAAATGAACCGGGCATGCTGGAAAGGGGAGTAGGAGCCGTAGGCAATTTTGCAAAAAGCAGCACCGGCAAAATAATTATACGCGAGGTTACCCGCGGCATATTGGGCGTATTAGGTTTTAGCTCTACGGGCAGAAAAAGGCGATAATAGTAATGGCTTAAAATTCATAAAGGCCGCCCTTTCCCAGGGCAAGCCTTTAATGAAAAACAAAATGCGTTTTGGTTATTCTTATTTGCCTATAAACACGCGCTTGGTGCTTACTTTATCGTTGTTTTTTACACTTACCAGGTAATAACCCATTGGCTGCTCATCAAAGTTTACGCTGGTTTTTTGTGCGTTGATTGATGTGTTATAAACCGGTTGGCCTATCAGATTGTAAACCTGCAGTTGTGCATCGTAGCTATTAACAACTGGCAATGTTACGTTTATTGTTTTACCTGCTGCCGAAACGTTAATGTCTTTACCGACTTCCTCTTTAATGCCGGTAGAAACCGATTGAGATACTATTACCTGCACCTGAGCATCGGCCGAGCAACCTGCATCGTTAGAGCAGTGCAAGGTAACGGTATAGGTGCCTGGCTCATAGTAAGCAAGGTCTGGGTTAGCTACACCGGTAATCAGAGTGCCGTCGCCAAAATCCCATGCAAAATGGTTGGCATTGATAGCTAATGCACTAAAAGTAATGTTTTCGAAAGTAGATACCTGCAAAGCGGTAGCACCTATGCTTGAAGTAATGTGCGTTCCCGGAACTTTAAAATCCTGTGTAGCAGCATAAGCGCCATAGGTTCTAACCATGTGGTAATCGCCTTGCGCAAGGCCTGTGAAGGTTACCATCGAATTTACGTTTGTAAATTCACCAATTGAATCGTTGTTGGCATCAAAAAGTTTGTAAGAATCCCAGGTAATTACCGGGTCGGTAGTAACCGAAATAGTTGCATCGTTGTTGCTGCAGCCTGCAATTGTGCTGGCATATGTGCTGGCATAAGAAACCCGTATATAGAATCGTCCGTCGGCATCATCGGCCGTATCTATTTGTGCCTGGTAAAAATTGGTGCGCAGGTCGGTTGATGTGCCCAGTTTACGGTCTTCTAAGGTAATAATAGAAGTTGGGTCGAAATTATCTAAGAGCGAGCAAGTAATATTGTATAGCCCGCTTAAATTTACTTTAACACCCACCGGTACCATTTGAGTGGTGGATAGAGTGTTATAGCCATTTATGGAGCATTGAATATTATCGGATGTTAGTGTATACATTACCGGCACACCAGCTACGTTACTTAGCACCTTTTGTGCATCTTCCTGAAAAGTATAAGATGGCGAAACGCCCTGGTCGAAATAAACGGCTGTTTCATCCAGGCTACCAAACGGCGATTGGATACGCAGCTTAACTGTTTTCTTTTCCTTGGTGGCAAAAGCTGAAACTGATATACCTAAAAAAAGCAGCGTAAAAGTTAAAAATTTCATAAGGCGTATTTTTGTTTTTCAATTTCCACGGCAAGCCTTTATCCGGTTTTATCCGGTATTGGTTCCTATGCGTAGGATGCTGAATTTTACGCCCTTATAAGTTCAAAAGTTTCAGCTTGTTTACAACGTGCAGAATGTGTAAAACAGGCTGCCTGTTTACGAAAACGCGGGGGCTATGTAAGGCTAAATGTGTGCGTTGAGGAGCCTAAAATGGGTTCGCAGAAATCAGCCTTAATTAATTCAAAATGGAGGATAGGTTTACCTCCAAAATAAGCGGGCGGATCCTATCTGCATTGATTTGAAAAAGCTACGATACTGTTAAATAGCGGGAGTGGATGCCTTGGGCTTTAGTATTTGCTTAAGTGCTTCTATAGTGTAGTCAATTTCTGCGGTGGTGTTGTATTTGCTAAACGAAAACCGAACTGCTTTGCGGTTAGGGTCTGTATTAATAGCTTCTAATACGTGCGAACCTTTTTCTGAACCCGAGCTACAGGCGCTACCCCCACTGGCTGCTATACCAGCAATATCAAGATTGAAAAGTGTTAGTTCTGCCCTTTCATTTGCCGGTAACAGCACGCTTAACACCTTATAGTTGCTGCCCGTTTGTGTAGTATCTCCGTTAAAAGCAATTCCCGGAATTTCAGTTGCCAGTTTTTGCTTCATATAGTCCTTTAAGCCGCCAATGTAAATAGTGTTTTCTTCCATTCTTTCGGTGGCCATTTCCAGGGCTTTACCCATGCCTACAATGCCGTACACATTTTCGGTACCGGCCCGCATATTGCGTTCCTGGGCGCCACCATCTAAAAAGGGCTTAATTCGGGCTTCGCCGTTTATATATATAAATCCAACTCCTTTAGGCCCATGAAATTTGTGTGCAGAACCGCTCATAAAATGCAGTTTTAGCTTTTGCAGGTCGAAAGGGTAATAACCAATGGTCTGAACAGTATCTGAATGAAAGAAAGCATTATACTGCTGACACAATAAGGATACCTTCTCTAAATCCAATAGTGTTCCAATTTCATTATTGCTGTGCATTAAGCTTACCAGCGTTTTATCGTCGCTTTCCTTCAGTAAGGTTTCTAAATGCCCCAGGTTAGGCCGGCCCTGTTGGTCTAATTCCACGTAGTCCACATTAATCCCTTCCGCCGCCATACTTTCTATTGAATGTAAAACGCAATGGTGCTCAATACGTGATGATAGGATGCGTTTAACACCCAGGTCTCTTACCGCGCATTTAATAATGGTGTTGCTGCTTTCTGTACCGCTGCCCGTAAAAAACACCTCAGAGGTTGAGCAATTCAAATATTTCGCTAGAGCTTTGCGAGCTTTTTCAATGGCACTTTTGGTTTTGCGCCCGTAAGCGTGTATCGAAGATGGATTGCCATAATGCTCTGTCAGGTAAGGCATCATTTCTTCCAGCACTTCAGGGGCAATCCGCGTGGTTGCTGCATTATCCAAATAAACTTTCATGCAGCAAAAATAATTTTATATAGGATTGCTGGCGCTATGGTGGTATTAAGTTGTTAACCGTATAAAGACGGCACTCCTGTTTTGGATTTTTTATCTTGGCGTAATGTATTTAAGGCTACCAATACTTGCTGCAATGCTTCAACTACTTGGTTGTAATTGTTTTGCCCAAAACAATTACAGTATAGTTATTGATTGGGTTGATAAAGTAGAAGGCGATTTTTCTTTCACTAACAAATGGTCGTACCCAGAGGGTGTTTATCTTAATGAATTTAACCAATTAAGCTGCGATGGGCTATGCCCGCTGGAGGTTGATGATATGAAGGATGGAAGAGGTCGGATATTCCTTGATTCATTAAAGTCCTTTTACACATTGGTAGATACTACGCACCGCGTACACACTATTAATTGCCAAGCGCATTGTTGGGAGTGGGCCGGTACTGATTTTATCGAATGCAGGAAGCAAAAAGGCGATACAATTGACTGTTTTACTTTATGTAATGCTTCAACTCATAGTAGTTTAGTTTTGCAAATTGCTACCCCCAATTGTTTGCCGCAAATTGAATTGACAGGTATTATATCTGGGGGCGATTTGATTTCCAAATGTACTGGTGGGTTTATTAAAATAGATAAAGGGTTATGGGAAAGAAGTGTTATGAAGGCAATATTCAACTTTGAATTTGAAGGAACTGATAATGAAAAAAAGCCTTTTTATTGGGAGGGGAGTATTTATGCCAAGGTACAATAAATGCAAAACGGCGAAGCATTCGCTTCGCCGTTTACGCTCATTCTGTTGAATGAAAAAGTTATTGTTTATTGATAAAATCTACCAACTCACTCCGGGTTTTACCGGTAGCCTGTTGAAGTTTACCGAGCAATTCATCTTCTTTGCCCTCAGTGTAAGTTAAATCATCATCGGTAAGGTCGCCGTAAGCTTGTTTTAAACGTCCTTTTACCTCGTTCCATTTTCCTTTAATTTCTAAGCGATCCATTGGTTAAAATTTAGGTGAATAAATCGGTTTCATTACTTGGTTTAAAAGAATGTTCCCTTTGAATTTGTGGCTTTTTAAGGCGCATTTTGAGTAGGATGGTGAAGGAGGTGCCCCAAAATGTCCTGTTGGGTATTGAGTGGTATGGCACAGACGTTTTCTAAATCTGGTATGATACATCAATTAAATCCGGTTATAATGGTAGAAACCCCGCTTGGCAGGGGTAATGCACTTTTTCTTATTGATTATGGAATGCACCAAAATACCTGTTGGGTAGTAGCGCTGCAAAAAGATGGGGTTATTAAACACTTTGATTGCAACGATGTAATACTATCTACAAACTACACCTACGGGTTTAATCTTACCAAAAACAGTAATCACCCACCCGAGGAATTGGGCGGGCCCGGCTATCGTAATAAAAAGAAATAGGCGCTTTGGCTATTTTTTAATGCCTGGCTTTTTACTTTTCTTCTGCTCTTCTTCCTTATAAGGTAGCCCACTTTCTTTCGAGAACTTTTTTTGTTCTTCTTTAGTCAGGTTGTTTTGCTCGGTGTTGCCTTCTAGCTCCTCGCGCCTTTTTTGAGGGTTTTGCGAACCGCTTCGGGTTGTTTTACTGCTTTTTTTGGTTGCCATAGTTTTAGTCTTTTTCGCTTAATAAATAGCCAAGTGGTTTTAGCTCTTCTACATGGTCGCACACCACTTTAAATATGCCCATTAACGGGATGGATAATATCATGCCCGGCACGCCCCAAAGTAAAAAGCCGCTAATAAGGGCCAGGGTAGAAAACAAAGGATTAATGCTTACACTGTTACCCACCACTTTAGGCATTACAAAGTTGTTATCAATAAATTGTACTACTACGCAAACCACTACAGCAAGCAGGCCGATTTTCCAATCGTTGTTGTATATAAGGCCCACAAACAGAGGTATTACAGCCCCCAGGGTGGCTCCTACATATGGTACAATGTTCAGTACCGCCAACAGTATACCTAAAAATATAGCCTGTTTTAAGCCAATAATTAAAAAGCCAATGGCCGATAGTGCAGATATGATAAGCACATCGAGTAGCGTACCTTTAAGAAAAAATTTACCAACCTGAGAAATGGCAAGTATCACCTCGCGGCTGGCTTCCAGTTTTTCCTTATCCTTTATTATTAATGTAAGAATTCGGTTAAACTTTTGATGGTAGATAAGCAATAGAAAAGTGTAAATTGCGATAAGCGTTGCATTTAGCATTATACTTAAAACGGCGTTAACGGCTGAAAAAGCATAGCCGGTAAAACTACTAACCGATTCCTTCATTCTGGTTTGCAGCATAGCCATTTGTTCTCTTTTACTAAAATGTGTGGTTTGCTCTATCCACCCTAAGAGGTCGGCCGTGCTTGAAGCGAAATTTGTTTTAATCAACTCGAAATCGTTGGCAAACCCGGTTAACTGCCACACCATTATACTGGCTAAACCTAACCCCAGTAATACACTGCAAAGCACACAAATAGCGGCAGCGACTATTTTAGGAAACCGCCAGCTGGTTAGTTTTTCATATATGGGAAAGAGCAAAAATGCCAACAGGCAGGCAATTACCAACGGTATAAGTAGTGGCTTTAATATGTACATAAATGCCACAATTAGCACGATGGCCAGTAGTACTATTACTATGTGTTTTACCTGGGTGATATTTAAATGCATGTTTTATTTTTTATTGATGGGTAACAAATTGCCTCGGCTTTTTATAAAAACACTCTCGTCTACATCCACGTCATCCAGTGCCTCGCTTAATTTATCGGGTATTTCCGTGTTATAGTCAATTTGAAAGTAGGAGAAGCCGGTGCGCGGGTTTTCGCTGCGCATAGGTTTAAACTTAATCCGGGCTTCAATATCTTTATCCTCAAAGGCCTGTTTAAAGGTATTAACACGGCGTTTTTCCATGGCAGCAAAAGCATTGTTTACTGTGGATGGGTCAATCCAGCGGGCACATTTTTCCTGCACAGTAAATAGCAAGTTTGATCCCTCTATCGACTTATTAAGTGCAGTAGTAAAACCTGCATCTTTAATACTTAATTTATCTACAGCTATTGAATCTTCCTCGGTAAAGTCGGCATTCTTTATATTGTTTTTCTCGCTGTAGTATTTCTTTTTTGCCAGGTAAAAGAGTGTATGTTCTTTCTCCCTGGTGGTAAACAGCACTGGCGAAATTGTCACCGTAGCATCTTTGTCTCTTTTTAAAAACCGGGTAAGGTGTTTTATGTATTTGTCCTGTTCACGGCTCAGTTCGGTTTGTCTTGGGTTCCATAAAAACAATTGGAACTTATCTACATCATATTCCTTTTTGCGAACAGCAGCCCGGAATGGGAGGGAAGGAGGCTTTATGAATATATTTTTAAGTATATCCAGCACTACATCTTTAATCTTAAACTTAGGATCAGTTATTTTTCCATACACGGGCACTTCGTAGTCTATTACGTTTCCTGGTTCTTTTAATATGCTAAGTATAAGAGGCACCGGTATCCATTTGGTGTCCGGTCGTTTAATTCGTTTACCACGTGTGGGCGCTTCAATAATCAGGTGATTTACGCTGTTAACCATACTATCTACTACTACCCATTGCCCTTTAAAGGAAAGTGTGCCGTTTTTTAATGGGAACGATGTGTATGTAACTATGTATGGGTTAAAATCGGGTATCGCAATTTTCTCTAAATCGTAAGTAACATTAAAGTCGCTGAAATCTTTAGGGTTTACACCAAAGGTTACAGCAAGGTTGCCGTGTGGTTTTATATTAGTAGCCAGGCTTACTTTTAGGGCTTTATTGTTTTGGTCAATATCTTTAGCTACAATGTTTAATGGTGATGCTGCTGCTGCAAATTTTTCCCGCAGCGCGTAATCGTTAAACCGAATATCTCCATCATATAGCTGAAACTTCTTTGCGCTATAGTGGCTCTTTACGAAGTTCTTTCCCAACTCCTTTAAAAAGTTAGCTATTTCTATAATAAGGTTAAACTTTTGTCCTGCATCCGATTGGGCTTTTGCCTGCTTAAGGTTACTACCACCTACACCAAACATGCGGCTAAGGTTATCCAGGGAATCGTATCTTTCATATTTAAAGAATGGATCCATAATCGAAATGGTATCAAAAGCGTAGTCGAAGGTGCGGGGGCTTACCCTAATCATGTTTAAAGCAAGCTTGCTAAACGAGGCATAATCCTCTTTCACATTTTTTCCAAAATGAAAATCATTTACGCCTACATAACCTTTTGCGGTAAAGTCCACTTGCGTCTGGAAGGTGCCAAATGCTGCTACATCAGCATCTAAATTCGCCCTAAGCATACCAAAATCGGCAAGGTCCTGAAAGTACTGGTTAATTAATCCCAGGTCGAATTTTTTTACCTTGGCTGTTGCCGAAAAATTGAGGTTCTTAATATTCATACCGTAGTATGCTTTTATATCGCCACTACCGGGTCCATTTTTAAACGAAATGTTTCCGTCAAGGGTGTCGCTATCCCAGCGTAAACCGCTGCTTTCTAAATCAAGGTCGGTAATAAAATAATTTACCGGTATATCTTTTTGCAGGTAGAAAAACTTAGAGTTCTTAACTTTTATATCCAGCAGGTTAAAGTGTGCAGGTGTTGTATCTTTTTTTAAAGTGTCTTTTGGCGCAAAGCGTACAATCAGGTCGGTAAAGTTAAATGTGCTGTCGTGCTGCTCTATATGAAACTCAGCGTCTTTAAGGGTTACGTAACTTATTTCGTAAGTTTTTTTAAGCAGTTTAAACATTGCAAAATCTATATTGGCGCTGCCTGCTTTTACAAATACCGAATCTTTATTCTGCTCGTAAAGAACCAAATTGCTTAAATGCGCATAACCCGTAAACGGGTTTAAATAAATCCAATCAAGTGTTATTTGCCGGCCCAATATTTTTTCGTCATATTTTTCAATTACATATTTGGCTATAGGCGAAATGAAGGCTATAATTATTATTACAAGACCTAAAATTATGGCACCGGTTATCAGTAATGCCTTACGTATGGGATGTTTTGATTTGGTAGAGCTCATTAAATATTAATCTTCAGTTCTATAAAATGCAATGCTGCGGAAGGTTGTAACGGGCATATAATATCCGGCCCGGTTGAAATCGGGCCGGATACAATAGATTTAACATTGAACTATGAATCGTCACGAAACAAATCCTCAAGGATTTTTTCGAGTTCATCCATGTCGTGGTTATAGTTACGCTTAAAGGTTTCCCAACTTTCTTTGTCGGTATAACGGAAAGTATCCAGTCGCATTTTCAAATCGCGCAAAGCAATTTCAAGTGCTGCTACTTGTTTATCCGTTTGCGCATCAAACTTGTGTTTGTTATCAGGCTTTTTATTCTTTAAGTCTTCAATATGGGCCTGATTTTGCTTAATGCGCGGTTCCTGTTCTTTTTTAAACTGTTGCAGTTCGTTGGGTTGTTTTACATCAACAGTTTGGCAATAACCCACACTTACTACAAAGCAAAAAAGCAATACAAATGGTAAGCGTAACATAAAAGAATGTTTTAGGGTTAAAAAATTAAAGAGGTCTGCGGCCCTGAATTATTCTTAGCAGTATCACTATTACCGCTATTACTAAAAGTATGTGAATAATGCCGCCGGCGTGAAAGCCTAAAAATCCGATAGCCCATGCAATTACAAGAATTACAGCTATAACATAAAGTAAGTATTCCATTGTGTTTGTTTTTTAGTTAAATGAAAATGGTTTCACTATGGATTGTTAAATTGCTATACCAGCAAATAGCGTTGCCCGTTATGGGGTAATATTTGCCCCACCCAATTAAAGCTTGATATTATTATAGTTAAAGGCTCCGGAATGTTACCTGCTCCGGAAAAATAAGCGCAGCAAGAGCCAGATGGAAAAGAAAAGCGATACGCCAAACATTACGTCCGTTCCGGTTGAGCTTTTGCCCCAAATGTTCATTATAACTGAGGCTGTAAGCATAAAAGCTAATAGCAGAGTGAGTGAAATAATAGCAGCAAATTGTTTAAGGTTTTTGGTGAATAAATCCTTATCGCTTACCTGTATATCTACAATTATTTTTCCCTGTTTGAGTTTGTACAATATCTCATTAACTTCAGAAGGGAAATCGCGGAAAAAGGCACCATAGTCTTTTAACATGTCGTAGGCCTCGTGAGCGAATTTTTGCGGCGAAAATTTTTCGCGTATCAACGCTTCTGCATAGGGCTTTACAATATCGGCCAACGAAATGGTAGGGTATACATTCTTTCCGAATTTTTCCAATGTAGCCAATGCCTTAAGCAATAAATAGATGCTGCCTGGTAAGCGCAGTTTATAGTTCAGTATTATTTTTACTACTTCATTAAGTACGTGTGTAAAATCTATTTTATGATAGCTAAGGGTTGTATAACGCGATAGCATTTCCTGTATAGAAAACTCAAGATTCTGCCGGTCGTCGAAGAATTTCTTTTCGCACATTACAAGTAGTGCATCTGTTATGGTAGCTGCATTTCTATTGGCAAGGCCTAAAGTAAAGCCTGCTAAAAACTGCATGTGGGTCGGTTTTAGAGTGCCAACCATGCCAAAATCGATAAGGGCAATAACGTTGTTGGGGCGTATAAATATATTACCCGGGTGAGGGTCGGCATGGAAAAAACCATACTTAAACATCATTTCCAAAAACACCCGGCTACCGTTCTCCGCAACTTCTTTAGGGTCGAAACCTGCTTCTATAATTAGTTCAGGGTTATCCGGCGTTATGCCGCTTACGTCCTCCATTATTACCATACGCGCCGTCGACATTTTTATGTAAACTTTGGGTATTTTGCAGTAAGGCACATCTTTAAACATTTCGCCAAAGCGTAAAGCATTACTGGCTTCGTTCAAATAGTTCAATTCATTTAGAAGGGTATTTCCAAATTCTTCTACTACACCTACAATATCTACCACCTGCAAGCCCGGAAACTCCTCCACTAACTGCTTTGCAAAATATTCGAGTATGTGCAGGTCTAGTTTTATTTTCCCTTCAATATTCGGGCGTTGTATTTTTACTATTACATCTTCGCCGTTTAGCAGGGTTGCCTTATATACCTGGCCAATGGAGGCAGATGCAATAGTTTTGGGAGTAAAGGTTAAAAAGAAGCTGGTTAACGGGCCGCCAAGTTCACCTTCTATTAGCAATATGGCCTGGTCATTATCAAAAGGTTCGGCTTTGTTTTGAAGCTTTTTTAATTCATCGCGTAGTTGTTCGCCTACAACGTCTGGCCGGTCGGCTAATATCTGTCCGAATTTGATAAAAGTAGGCCCCAGTTCTTCAATCACGGTTCTTAGGCGTTCGGGCAAAGGTTGCACTATACCATTGCGCTTATATTTTTTAGGTACCAGCCAAAATGTTACCGATGATGAACTGAGCCAGTTGGTCATTAAAAACTTAATAAGCACCGAAAGAATGTGTATGCCCCGCAACGCGCGGAAGTAATACATGGGTATGCGGAAGATTTTAAACATTCGTTCAGTCTTTTTTTTGCTGTTGCATTTGGGTAGTTAACTGCTGTATAGCTGCCGTTAATTTTTCTATTTCTGCTTTAGGCATGCCCTCTGCCACGCCTGTTTTAATATTCTGCTGTAGTTTTATATCATCTTTCAGGGTTTCAAGCCATTTAGCCAAATTGCCCGCCCATTCTTCCGCTTGCTCCGGATTCTGCTGGTAATCTTCAATAAGCCCCGATACTTTTTTTACAAAAGCATCGCGGTCGTTTAATCCAAGTGTTATACCTATAGCCAATAAGTTCTTAAACATGATGCAGGTTTTTATTAACGTATAAAGCAAGAGCAGCAAATTTTCACCTACTGCTCTTGTAACCCCAACGGTTTATGTTTTTACAATTTTACGAGTTTGCTTCTTCGGCAAATGGGCGGTTAGTTGCCTTAATACCTGTATAGCGTAATTGCTGTTTGGTTATTTTAGCCATATCAGCTGCCTTTATTTCTTTTTCAATCTCTCTTTTGCGGCCGTTTAATGCCTTATAGTTTACATTTATTACAGTCCACTGCTCTTTAGTATAAGCATCTTTGTTAGCTTCAACTGTATTTACAAAGTGCTCATATTCGCGCACTATATCCGCTGCAGTAAGGTCGGTATAATCAGGGCGAACACCATCAATTGCAAGGGTGGCGCGCAACTTATCCATTTGCTGTACAGCAGCGGTTTCATTACTTTTTTGCTGGTAATTGCTTTTAAATGTTTCCCAGTCGCTTACGGTTTTATTATAGCGCTCTTTAGCCTGTTCGTCCATTTTTTTCAGGTCCTTATCAAACTCAGCACGTTTTTGTTCGTATTCGGCATTTAGTTCATCCCAATTTCTTTGGGCGTAGTAGTCTACCGAATCCTGGTGGCGTTGCACATAGGCATTAAAATCATTTAGTTTTTCCTCGCGTTTTTGTTTTTCCTGTTCGCCGCAGCTGGCAAACAAAGTTATTACACAAATTAGCTGAAGAGCCAGCCATTTAAGCGAAAGCCCGCTCGTTTTTTCGAATATTAGTTCCATTTTTTAAGGGTTTAGGTAGTAATGCCCGAACCGTTAAAACTTCATACCCTTGGTGCTAGTTCACAGTTGTCCGATTTAACGGGTGATGTTAAACTGAAGCTTAAACTCTGTGGCAATTAATTGCCCAAATTGGGCAATCGCGGTATTGCTAGTCGATAAGTTCATCTAATGCTCGCTGGTAGTCGTACTGCAGGTCTTCGTGCAGAGCAGGCAGTAATTTGCCTATCTTTTTTAGCTGCGTTTGCAGCAAATTAGATAGCGCCGTGCTTTGATGCAGTGCTATGCCCGAGTTTTTCAGGCGGCTGCAAAAATGCAGCAATAGCTCAATCTCGGTAGTTTTTTCACCGCTGTAGCGCGCATACTTAGCTGCCGTACGCAAAATTTTACGTACGCTCTTTTTTTGCAGATAAAGGCCGTTGCCTTTGGGTATTTCGCTAAACTGAAAGTCTATTTCCTGTTTAACGCTTTGTTTATAGCCAGCCTCATCGTGGGCTTCAAATAGCAGGTAAGTGAGTAGCTCTTTGTTTTCTTTTTTAAAGCGGGCTAACCGGTTGCATAACTCTACCAGTTCTGCTGCTGTGCGATGCTTTAGTTCCTGCTTTATTTCATTAACTGTAGATGCCTTCATGCCACAAAGCTATTTTTTATACTGCTTTTTTAGTGGGTCGAGTAATTGCTCTATACCATTTAGCTTTATTACATACATGGTTTCCAGCAATACTCCCAGCTTACCCGGCGGAAAGCCCTTGCGGTTAAACCATTCTAAATACGATACGGGTAAATTACAAAGCACCCTGCCCTTGTATTTACCAAAGGGCATTTCCATTTGTATCAATTGCAATAGCAATTCTGCATTTGGTGGTTCAGGCGTTTGCATGGCCGTTAACTGCAGGTTTTTTTAGTTTGTAGGTTTCGCCGTGCTGCGTAAAGTCGAGTCCGTCAATTTCATCCTCCAGGCTTACACGCAAAGGCACAAACCACGCAGTTACCTTATATAGGATATAGGACCCGCCAAAAGTATAAACGCTTACAATTGCCAGCGCAAGAAGGTGGTAAAAAAAGGTAGTGGTATGACCGTAAAACAAACCGGCATCTTTGGCAAATATTCCGGTTAAAATCATACCAGATATTCCACCAAGGCCATGGCAAGGAAATACATCCAGCGTATCGTCCAGGTTAGATTTGTTTTTTGCCCTAACCGCCAGGTTACTTATTATAGAAGAAACAAAACCTATAAACAGAGCGTGCGGAATAGTTACAAACCCTGCTGCCGGTGTAATAGCTACCAGGCCCACTACCGCACCAATGCAGGCACCCATAGCTGATACTTTTTTACCGCGTATGGCATCGAAAAATATCCAGGTCATCATAGCCGCTGCAGAAGCCACTATGGTAGTGCCAAATGCCAAAACAGCTGTTGCGTTAGCGCCCAACGACGAGCCAGCATTAAAGCCAAACCAGCCAAACCAAAGCATGCCTGTGCCTAATATCACAAAGGGTATGTTAGCAGGTTCCGAGTGTTTGTTATCGCCAAAGCTTGTACGGTTGCCTAAAATAATGGCACCAGCGAGGGCTGCGTAGCCGGCGCTCATATGCACTACCGTGCCACCTGCAAAATCCAACACCCCCCATTTACGTAAAAAACCTTCGGAGTGCCAGGTCCAGTGGGCGAGCGGGCAATAAATAAAAATGGAGAACAGGCAAATGAAAAGCAGGTAGGCATTAAACTTAACCCGCTCGGCAAAGCTACCTGTAATTAGTGCAGGAGTTATAATTGCAAACTTAAGCTGAAACAAAGCAAACAACATTAAAGGGATAGTGGGCGAAAGTAGTGGATGTGCGTTTAGGCTAACGTTTTTGAACATAAAGAATGTTCTGGGGTCACCTATAAGGCCATAAAAACTATCGCCAAAGCATAAGCTAAAACCCACAAACACATAAAGCACGGTTATAACGCCCATGGCTACAAAGCTTTGCAACATGGTACTTATAATATTCTTTTTACTAACCATGCCGCCATAAAAAAACGAGAGCCCGGGTGTCATTAGCAATACCAGGCCCGATGCGGTAAGCATCCAGGCAATATCGGCGGCGCTAATATTAGTAGAATCAATAGGGGCTTGGGCCGGGTTGTAAAATAAACCAATACAGCAAATAACAGCCAGCGCAAAAAAGGATATGTAGAACCTTGTTTTCATATAACGAAAAAACAATTATGTATTTGTTTCCGCAAAAATATCAAAAACAAGGTTGGCGGCACTAAATTTTTAGTGAATTTGCAGTAGTTCCACGTATTTTTTTACACCTTCTTCCAACAAAGTGAATTTTTTGCTGTAGCCTGCCATTTTTAATTTTTCCATTCTGGCCTCGGTAAAGTATTGGTATTTGTCCCTTATATCCTCGGGCGTGGGTATGTATTCTATATCCGGTTTTTTGCCAAGTGCCGTAAATATGGCTTTAACTAAATCGTTAAAGCTTCGTGCTGTGCCTGTGCCTACATTGTAAAGGCCATTAAGGTTGTTATGGTAGTGCTTAAAAAAATAAAGGCATATATCTGTTACATCATCTACATAAATAAAGTCGCGCAGTTGTTCTCCATCGCCAAATTCAGGATTGTGGCTTTTAAATAATTTCACTTTCCCTGTTTCGCTTATTTGCTTGTAAGCATGCAAAACTACCGATGCCATTCGCCCTTTGTGAAATTCACCAGGGCCATACACATTAAAAAACTTAAGGCCACACCAAAAAGGAGGCACTTGCTCCTGCTCCAGCGCGTATATATCAAACAGGTGCTTACTTAAACCGTAAGGGTTAAGGGGCTTTAAGTTTTTTATCAGGTCGTGCTCATCACTAAACGAGTTTTCGCCAAGGCCGTAAGTAGCTGCTGAAGAAGCATACAGTAGGGGAATGCTTTTTACGGTGCAAACTTCCCAAAGCGTTTTTGTGTAACTTAAGTTTAGTGAGTCCAGTATCCGGAAATTAAATTCAGTAGTATCGGTGCGGGCTCCCAGGTGAAAAACAAATTCTACCGCTTCGCTATTTTCAGTAATCCATTCAATAAATTGGTCGCGGTCAATTTTCTGAGTAAAGTTTAACCCTTCCAGGTTTTTGTTTTTAACAGCGTTATCAAAATTATCTACTAGTATTAGGTTATTGTAACCTTCGGTATTTAAGCGGCGCGCAAGGTTGCTGCCTATAAATCCTGCCGCGCCGGTAACAATCAATTGCTTCACTGGGTAATTATTAGTTTTCGGGTAAGGTTGGCCACCTGCACAAAGTAAATGCCTGCCGTAAGGTTGGGTGTATTTATTGCGTTGGTAGCATTGTTTAGAGTGCCGGCTTTTACAATGCTGCCCAGGGCGTTGGTTATTTTATACGGTTCACCAATTAAATAATTGTCTATGGTAACGTGTAGAGTAGAGTTAATGTTGATGGGGTTGGGGTATACCTTAAGCGTTGGCACATTCGCAGCATCTTCAATACCTGCCTGTACATCGTTAAAAGCTTTTACGGTATCAATATCAACATAAAAACTTGCACCGGTGCCGTATGTACATCTGAATTTAAAGTTAACCGTTTGCCCGGCAAACTGGGCCAGGAAAACCTTTTTGGTTAAAAAATTAAAGCTGGGGTTATGGTTATCTTCATTCAGTTCTAAAATGGTTTGATAGTTAAGCCCGTCGCTGCTTAACAGAACCTCTACCTTATCGCCGGCTACCAAATTGGTGGGGGTAGATGGGTAAATATTTTGGTCTATTATTCTGTATCGGAAAGAAAACGCTGAAGCATTTGTAAGAGGACCTATCAAAGGAGTAATTGAGGAATCTACTCTTACGGCGCTGCTAACCCTTGCTGCAAGTCCCTTTTCGTCACCTATGCCGTGGTTTAATAACACTTTCATACTACCTCCCCAGCCTGTTGGTACCTGGCCTGAGGGAAACCCTTCAAAGCCCTCGCTAAAGGGATATGTTTGGCTGAAGGCAGTAAATGCTATAAAAAGCAGTAGTAGAGTAGTTATTTTTTTCACTATAAGAGTAATTTTTACTGCGTGAAAATAAAAAAGCATCCATTAAACGGGTAACTTATTGCTGGCTGGCTCCCCCAACAGCTTTATTGGATTATGCATTTATGGCACAGCTATTTAACAACGGCTGACATGAAACCATTCTTCAAAATTTTCCAAAACGGATTTAATGCTGTAGGCGGTACTACTTTGGCGGTTACAAAAACCACCTTTAGTAAATGGTGGGCCATGGACCCTTTCAGGCAAAGTGCTGTAATTGCTTACTATGCTGTATTTAGTTTGCCGGCTTTGTTGGTAGTAATAATTACGGTAGCAGGCTTTGCCTTTGGTGCCGATGCCGTGCATAGTAAAGTAATGGGGCAGGTAAAAGATACCATGGGCCCCGAAACCGCCGATCAGGTAAAGGTAATGCTTGAAAAAGCCAGCGAATCTAAAACATCAATTTGGGCTACAATTATTGGTGCGGTAACGGTTATTATTGGCTCGATAGGTGTTTTTATTGAGTTGCAGAAAACACTAAACATTGTATGGGAGGTTGAGGCCGCACCACATAAGGGTATTTGGGGCTTTTTGCGGGCAAGGGTTTTCTCCTTCGGGCTAATATTATCTATTGCCTTTTTGTTAATGGTTTCTTTAATGATATCAACGGCTTTAGCGGCAGCAAGCGAATTGCTCCGGGCTGACTCATCCAAAATACTAGCTCTGCTTTTTGAGGCTGTTAACTTTATAGTTTCTCTGGGCGTAATTAGCTTTCTCTTTTCGCTTATGTTTAAATACCTGCCCGATGCTAAAATTAAATGGAAGCAGGCCTGGCTTGGCGCAGTAGTAACCGGTGTGCTGTTTACCATTGGTAAAACGGCGTTGGCTTTTTACTTTGGTAAAGCCGACCCCGGTTCAGGTTATGGGGCGGCAGGATCCATAATACTTATTCTATTATGGGTATCTTATTCATCTATGATTTTGTTTTTAGGGGCAGAATTTACACATACTTACGCTGTGGTTAAAGAGGGTTCGGTTAAGCCAAGCGAAACCGGAAAGAAAGAAGAGCTGCCTAAGAGAGTATAAGTCGGATAAAGATGTTGCAACGCATAAAACTACTCAACCCGGAGGAATATAATTTGCTGTATAAGGGTTCTGTTTAATCCTAATAATAAAACTATGGCCAAAAAGAAACCCGGTAAAAGTGCGTTAGATACTAACGCTAAAATCAATGATCTTGCTAAAAATACCGAGGATAGCACCGGTCAGTTTATGACTACCAACCACGGGCTTAAAATTAACGACGACCAAAACTCGCTAAAATCCGGAGAAAGAGGTTCTACCTTACTGGAAGATTTTCAACTGCGCGAAAAGATTACGCACTTCGATCACGAACGTATACCGGAACGAATTGTACATGCACGGGGTTCGGCGGCACACGGCTACTTTGAGTTAAGTAAATCCATGACTCAATACACAAAGGCCAAATTTTTACAAAATGTTGGATCTAAAACACCCGTGTTTGTAAGGTTTAGCACCGTAGCCGGTTCGCGTGGCTCTACCGATTTAGCTCGCGATGTGCGGGGCTTTTCGGTTAAGTTTTATACCGAAGAAGGCAATTACGATTTAGTTGGTAACAACATGCCGGTATTCTTTATACAGGATGCTATGAAGTTTCCTGACCTGGTACATGCCGTAAAGCCCGAACCGGATAATGAAATGCCCCAGGCGGCTTCGGCACACGATACTTTTTGGGATTTTATATCACAAATGCCCGAGAGCATGCACATGATTATGTGGGCTATGAGCGATCGTGCTATACCACGCAGCCTGCGTATGATGGAAGGGTTTGGTGTGCATACATTTCGGTTTGTAAACGATGCCAATAAGGCTGTGTTTGTAAAATTTCACTGGAAACCTGTATTGGGAGTGCATTCGGTAGCCTGGGATGAAGCACAAAAAATTTCGGGTAAAGACCCCGATTTTCACCGCCGCGATTTATGGGAGGCAATTGAATCAGGAAATTTTCCGCAATGGAATTTTGGTGTGCAAATAGTGGAAGAGAAGGATGAGCATAAATTTGAGTTCGATTTATTAGACCCAACCAAGCTTATACCCGAAGAACTGGTGCCGGTGCAAATTATTGGCACCCTGACATTGAATCGTAACCCCGATAACTTTTTTGCCGAAACTGAGCAGGTGGCTTTCCACCCTGGCCATATCGTATCGGGTATCGATTTCACAAACGACCCGCTTTTACAAGGGCGTTTATTTTCATATACCGATACACAATTAAGTCGTTTGGGTAGTGCCAACTTTCACGAAATTCCAATTAACCGCCCAATAAGCGAAGTACACAATAACCAACGCGACGGCCACATGCGCCAAACTATTAATAAAGGTAAAAGCAGCTATAATCCTAACACTACCGGTGGTGGGTGCCCTTTCCAGGCAAAAGCAGTAGAGGGGGGATTCGTTTCGTATAACGAACGGATTGATGCTAAAAAGGTGCGCGCCCGTAGTCGTAGCTTTTTCGACCATTACAGCCAGGCTACTATGTTTTATAATAGCCAGAGCGAAGTAGAAAAAAATCACATTGTTAATGCGCTGCGTTTTGAATTGGGTAAACTTCAAACCGAAACCATCAGGCTTCGTATGTTAGGTATGCTTAGCCTGGTTGATAAACAACTGGCTGCAAGCGTGGCTGAAGCCTTTGGTGTGGCGGTACCTAAACCGGATACATTACTTAACCAAAGCATACCTGCCGATGGAGACCCTAAAAAGTTCCAGTCTGCTAATGTTAGCGCGTCCATTGCAACCTCCGCTGCTTTAAGTATGGCAAATACCATTAAGAATACGATAGCAACAAGGCAAATAGCAATACTAATTGCCGATGGTGTAGATGAAGCCTCTTTAACCGCGATGAAAAAGGCTTTGGAAGCTGCCGGTGCGGTTACTCAATTAATTGCTCCGCGTCTGGGTGCTATAAGTGCCGGAAAAGGCAAACAGGTAAAAGCTGACCAAAGTTTTTTAACTGCAGCATCTGTTTTATTTGATGCGGTATACATACCAAACGGGGAGAAAAGTGCTGTGGCCTTGCAACAAGAGCCTGATGCCATCAATTTTATAAATGAAGCTTACAAACACTGCAAGGCAATAGCAGGAGATGGGGCAGGTGCAGAGTTAATTAAAAGCACTGCTGCCGGTAGTAAAATTAAAGAGGGTGAAGTAAACGCAATGGGCGTAGTATTAAACCGCAATCCTAAAGAGTTTATAAAAGCTATTGCTCAACATCGTTTTTGGGAGCGCGAAAATTCGGGGAAAGTGCCGGCGTAAAATGCATGGCATTTAATTGCCCGATATCCAAACTTTTTGTGGTTACTGTTCTACAAATTTGAATCGATTTACGCGTTCGTTATCTGGAATGAAATTTATATAACCAATAGAAAAATAAATTAACTATGAAAAAAATCGTTTATAGCGCATCTCTGCTATGTTTGTTATTATTAGGTTCTTGCCGCAAAGATTGGGTTTGTAAATGTACTAACCAGGACGGCGATACCGAAAACTTCGCTCAAGATGATCAAACGCTGAGCGAAGCACGCTCGGAATGTAAAGGGCGTAATTTTGATAATACTACGCTTGGCATACATACCTCATTGGATTGCTCATTGCAATAAGCATTGCTAACAGCAATTGATTGGTTAATCAGTTAAACCTTGTTTTATGAAAAACGATAATTCGAAACCGCCCCGCGATAAACGTGGTGAAACGGAACCGACGGCTATAAATGACCCTTCGGTTCAAAATAAGAAACCAAATGAAAACCTACAGCAGGATGATGATGATGAATCAACACCCGGCGAAGATATTATTGATGATACTAATGCCGGCTAATTTGTAATTACGTTTTAAACGCTTACATTAAAAATGGGAGGGTGGCCCTTTGGGCCGTTCTCCTTTTTTTTATTTCAATCTATTTGAAAAGTGGCATGACAGGATAAAATAAAAAGGGGATGTAGCTTTTCGCTACATCCCCTTTTTATTTTTTAAGTTACAGATTAAGCTGTGGCTGCTTCTGCACCAACTTCTTCTTCATCTTCCTGGCCACCTGCTTGAGTAGGGCTGGCGTCATCTAACAAATCCGAAGCGTTTTCAGCTATATGCTTGGTAATAATACCTGCAGCTACCGAAAGAGCTATACTTCCTAAAAAGCCGCTCTTACGCATACCGGCAAATAATAGCGCACCAACGGCTGCATATTTAGCCAGGGTTTTAGCATCCAGATTTTGTGTTTGCTCATCTACATACTTTACCACTTTTTTAGCAATGGCTTCTACTTGTGTAGGGCGTTTGTGGCCTTTCTTTTGATGTGGTTCTCCTTCTTCTTCCTCATCCTCTTCTTCATAATCTTCTCCTTCACCTTCTTCCTCTTCCAGTTCTTCGTCTTCGGCGCCTTCATACTCCTGGCCACCTTCTACTTCGGTATCTTCTTCTTCACCGGTGTAGTCTTGTTGCTCGTCGGTCTCTGTTGTTTCTTCTTGTTCCTGTTCACGCTGGTTGCCTCTTTTCTTTTTGTGGCGGCCACCTTTTTGTGCGCTTTGTTGTTCTTCCGGTTGTTGTTGTTCCTGTTGGTCTTGGTTCTCGTTTGTGTAAGCCATGATGTTTAAATTTTATAATGATTAGAAAAAATGTTCCTCCCATTTATTTAAATTTTATGCCATTACAGTTTGGCAGTTTATTACCCAAAAAAAGTAACCGGTAAAACTCGTTAGTGCAATTTAGTTCCCCTGCGGGGTTTACTTGCCCGAATAATTCAAATGCTTAGAGGGTATTGCTTTTTAACTACAAGCAAAACTTAAGTAATGGAAAAATATACTCTTATCACGGGCGCCAGTAGCGGAATTGGATACCACCTTGCAAAGCTATTTGCTAAAAATGGTCACAATCTTATTGTAGTATCGCGCAATACACAGCACTTAAACACAGTAGCGCTGGAATTAAAAGCTTTTAATGTTAAGGTATTGGTAATAAGCAAAGATTTATTTGAGCCAGAAAGTGCTTTCGAATTATATGAGGAAGTAAAAACGAAAGGTTATAAGATAGATATTTTAGTTAACAATGCTGGTCAGGGCCAATATGGTCTTTTTAAGGACACCGACATTAAACGTGAACTGGATATTATAAACCTGAATATTAGTTCGTTGGTAGTGCTTACCAAGCTTTTCTTAAAAGATATGATTGAAAGCGGGGAGGGTAAAATACTCAATACATCGTCCATTGCCTCTAAATTTCCCGGTCCTTACCAGGCGGTTTATCATGCCACTAAGGCCTTTGTTCAATCTTTTACAGAGGCCATCAGAAGCGAGTTAAAAGAGGTAAATAAAAATATAGTGGTTACGGCCTTATTGCCTGGCGTAACCGATACCGATTTTTTTAATAAGGCAGAAATGCAAAGGTCAAAAGCTGTGCAAGACCCTGAAAAGATGGCAGACCCTGCAGATGTTGCTAAAGATGGATATGAAGCCCTGATGGCTGGTAAAGATATGGTGGTATCCGGCGCTATGAACAAACTGCAGGTTGCAATGTCAGGCATTACACCCGATAGTATGGGTGCAGAGCAGGTAAAAAAGCAACAAGAACCGGTAGATAAAAAATAGCGAATTTTCTTTTACCCAATGTTTCCCCATTTTCTCAATTCTCAAATTTTTCAATAAACCAACAATAATGAAAGCAGCAGTAATACACGGACCAGGCAAGGTAACTTGCGATAATGTAGATGACCCTATTATTAAAGAGCAACGGGATATTATTCTTAAAGTTACAGCTACAGCTATTTGCGGCAGCGATCTTCATATTTATTCAGGCGGGTTTCCGCAACCACGACCTATGGTTTTGGGCCATGAGTTTATGGGTATTGTTGAGGAAGTAGGCAAAGGCGTAAAAAACTTGAAACGTGGAGATAGGGTAGTTGTGCCATTTCCCATTGCTTGTGGTCACTGCTTTTTCTGCAACCACGATTCGCCGGGTAATTGTGAAAACAGCAATCCCGAAAATTACGGCCCCGAAGGAGGTATAGTTACTGAAAAAGGCGGCGCCTTATTTGGTTACACAGATTTATATGGTGGTTACGATGGAGGACAGGCTCAGTATGTGAGGGTTCCTTATGCAGATTATGGCCCCCGAATTGTACCTGATAGTATGACAGACGAACAAGTGCTTTTTCTTACCGATATTTTCGCAACCGGGTATACCGGTATTGATTGGGGAGAATTGAAAGGAGGGGAGATTGTAGCCATTTTCGGCTCGGGGCCTGTAGGTATAATGGCGGCTAAAAGTGCGTGGTTGCGCGGCGCTTCGCGCGTTATAATTGTAGACACGCTACCTTACCGGTTAGAAAAAGCAAGGCAAACTGCTAATTGCGAAACTATATTGTGGGAAAAAGATGCAAAAGATGTAGTAGAGCAAATTCGCGCTATGAGTGAAGGTAGGGGTGCTGACCTCTGTGTAGATGCTGTAGGTTTTGAACCAGACCGTAATTTGTTAGACAGACTTAAAACCGTTGTTAATCTCGAGAAAGGTTCGGTTAAAGTTTTAGAAGCTTGCATGAGTGCCGTTCGACGCAATGGTACTGTATCGGTATTGGGTGTGTACCCTGCTACTTATGATAATTTTCCGGTAGGTCAGTTTTTCGATAAAGGCATTATTTTAAAAGGGGGGCAGGCGCCGGCTCATAAGCATATAGATACACTGCTTAAGTATGTAATGGAAGGTAAGGTAAAGTTGGATGATATTATTACGCATCGCCTTTCTCTTACCGAAGTAGCGCATGCTTATAAAATATTTAAAAATAAAGAAGAAGATTGTGTAAAAGTGGTAATGGACCCCTGGAAGTAAGCAGTTAGTTTTGTTTGATTAGGCCGCTGTATGAGGGTGCAGCGGCTTTTTTATTTAGACAAACACCGGTTTTATATTTAGCATTTGTTTAATACAGTTGCCCTGTAATTATATTTTTCGCATCTTGTATTGTATGAATGATACATCCACAGCTATATCCAACACTTATCATTTAGGCCTTGCAATGGCCGGTGCTGTTTCTGCCGGTGCATATACGGCCGGGGTACTCGATTATCTTTTCGAAACGCTCGAGCGTTGGGAGGCAGAGAAAATAAAAGGTGGTGTACCTACGCACAAGGTGGTTTTAGATATTATGGGTGGTGCATCGGCCGGTGGCATGTGTGCAGCAAACTTTGGCTGGAAAATGATGGCATATCCACTAATAGAAATTGCCGTTCTGTTTCTACCTGGATTTATTTTAAAGAAGATTTATAAAGATTTGAAAGAGATAGGTGTGATAAAGTGAGTCGCCCTTTTACTTAAAATAAAAACGGCCCGGCAGCTTTATACTGCAGGGCCGCTTTTGAAAAAGCTAGAATGCATTACTGTATCACCATACGTTTAGTTGCCGTAAATTCTCCGGCTTGCAAGCGGTAGAAGTAAATGCCGGCGGCAAGGCCCTGTGGGTTAAATTGAACGGTGTGCGAACCAGTACTAAGTTTCCCGTTTACAGGCTGTGCTAATAGCTTACCTGTGTAATCGAATACCTGTAAGGTAACTTTTTCTTCTCGTGGCATATCAATTTGTATTATGGTATTGCCATTAAAAGGATTTGGAACGTTCTGGTGTAATATAAAGTTACCCTGGCTGCTAAGATTTTCAACTGCAAGTGGAGCTTCCAGGTTTAGCTCAAATGCGCTTTCGATGGTACCCTGCTGCCCATCGGTAGCAAAAGAAACCGGCAGATAGGTAGGTGTATAAATACTATCGGTGTTGTAATCGTAAATTAAAAACTGCAGGCTTTGTCCGTTGTCTATAGTCTGGCCATGAAGGGTTAAAAATACACGTGGAGCATTGCCTGCCAATTGCGGCGTGCTTACCGCTACACAAGTGCCGTTAATAAAAGCACCTACAATAAAATTGCCCATCAGTTCGCTACCGTTTGCTTTTACTACCGCCGTTACATTCATGTTAAACTCGTTGCCAAATACATCAGGGTTCCAGTCTGGTGCCGAGCGTGGTGTAACTGTAATGCTACCATTGGCTGGCGATTTTAATTTATAGCCACGGCCCGGCTGCATGTTCTGCAGGCTGCCGTTCCAAACGCCGCCGGCCACTGTGCTAAATTGCGTGCTACTTTGCAATACTGTATTGTCGGCCGGGTGGAACGATTGCATGTAGCTGGCTATAGTATCAATTTCATCATACGGATAGCCTATCCAGTTCCAGCCGCTTACTACCGGTATGGTAACCGTATCGCTAAGCGGTGTGCCCACCACCTGCAGTTCGGTAGGGGTGCTTACCATTATCTGGTAACTCTTCTGCCATCCAATTTGCGAAAGCGTGCCCTGCCATGTATTGTTGTTGGTAGTATACTGCGCGTAGCTATCGTTGGTTTTAATAATGTTACCGGCACCAGTGGCGGTGTATTTCATTACATCATTAACCGCAGGGTTGTTAGGCTGCAGGTAAGTGCTTACCCAGTTCCAGCCGGTAGCTAACGGTATGCGTTGCACTTGCCCTGCCGGGTGCAATATCATAGGCGCTAAGGGCTGGCCTATTTGTGCGTTTTCTACAAAGGCCTGGGATTCTAAAGCTTTGTATTCGGTAGCAGTGCTGGCATCCCACATGCGGAATTCAAATATTTCCTGTGGCTGCGCACCGGTGTTGCCGTATACCGTTATATAGGCGGCATAAGAGTTACCTGCCGGGGCATATTGTATGTTAGCAACTCCGCGGCACTCGTTGCCATAGAACACCGCTATGCGGTCGTTAACATCGGCACTTAAAGGTGTGTTACCACTGTTAAGCGAAAAATTTACTATCAGGTTCATTTGCGCGGGTTTGGTTGCAACCGTCCAGGTAGGTGAGTTAGCATATACCGTTAACTGCACATACAGAGGTTGCTGAACACTTAATGCGGTAAAGTTGGCGTAAACCGTATCGTTGTATACACCGGGGTTTAAACCGGTGCCGCTAATGTTAAAGTTAATGCTAAGCGAAGCGCCCTGTGCAATGCTTGCCGGTACCCCCACCGGCGAAAGCCACGATGGAACCGATGATAAGGTAAAGCTTTGTGAGGCGTTGCTTAGGTTTTTGAGCACACCCTGTAAGGTTGAGGTGCCACCGGTGGCCACACTGGCACTTACGCCGCTGGGCTGCCAATATACAGGGCTGTTGTTTACCGTAAAGCTCCATACAATAGGATACTGCAGCACGTTTCCGTTTACATCGTAAAATCCGCTAACACTGGCTGTAAGCAATATGTTTTGTAAAGCGTTTAGTGCCGATGGGTCGATAGTTAACAGTATTTTATCACCCGAACATACATAGGTAAAGGGCACCGGGTCGCCGTTATCAGCTCGTACAAGGGTTACTGCATACTGTGTAGAGTTTTGTAGGTTAAAGAAGTGGCTGCAATCAATATTCTCGCTAAAGCTTACGCTAACCTCTTCATTCATGTTCAATACTCCATCGGCCGGCGAAGGTGTGCCTAATAGCACTACCGATGTGCGGTCGATAGTGCCGCTTAGTGGTACCGAGTACGCACGTGTACCAGCCAAAGCGCAATCGGCAAAGGCGCGTATTTCGTAAGGGCCATCGGCCATGCTGCTCATGTTAATATCCAGGGCATAATACGGCAGGTTGTTTTGCAGTAATTGTGCACGGCTTACTACACTGGTAGGTATGGTGCTCCAGCCCTGGCCGGTGCGGCGTATTTGCAAGCCTACCTGTAATAGCGAGGTGTCGTTTACATTAAATCCGCCATAGGTAATGCGCAGGGTATCGCTGGCATCGTTTACCAGCCAGTTGTTGCCCGGGGTAAACAGGGTAACACCGCTGCAATTGCTCTGGAACCCTACATTAAACAACGCTTCGGCTTTAATACTTGGGTCGCAGGCGGGATAGATAAGCAGCTTAAGATTATTGTAGTCAACCGCTACCGGTCCGGCTTCTACGCTCATGGTTGCCATTACCGAACTACGTGGTGGAATGGTAAATGTGGCAGGTGCCTGTGTAATTGTTTGTCCTGCCATACGCACTACGGCACCTTCTAAGTTGCTGTTAGGGTCTATTTTTACCTGGTAAGTTCTTGTTTCCTGGCTTTCGCTAAGGTTGCTTAGTTGGACACTAAAAGTTGCCTGCGAGTTTAACGGTACATTTTGCTGGTTAGGGTTAATTACACTTATTCCGGGTAAATCGCGCTTTTGTGTACCGGCTTCGTGCGGACATGAGGAGGCGCCGGCTACCAGTTTAAATGCCGGTACGCCGTATGTTTTATCATTCTTTATATCTACACTAAAGTAATCGCCGGCGTTGGCATCGGCCAGGGTATAACTAACCTGTTTAGTATTGGATAGTGTATTTACCGTGTTAGAGGTGGTGGTCATACGAAGTTTAATTTCGCTGCCTAATTGCACACTGTTGCCCGGTGTACCTATACCCAATGCCGTAGCAAGGCCTGTTTCTACCGCTACCTCAAACTCAATGGTATTTTGCTGGGTAGTTTCATTAGTGGTGGTATAGCTATACGCTGAACCGGCGCTGAACGAACGGTTTTCTCTAAAATCGCTGTTTACAATACGCTGGTGATTTTGGTCAACTACCTGTTGCCAAACGTTTTTGTATTGCTGATATATAAGCGCCGAATCGCTGCCCAGGTTATGGTAATAGCCAATTAAAAAATCGAGCTGCGGTATAAGGGTGTTTTTTATGTGCCCAATGGTATAGCTGTAGGTAGTGGCAAAATCATTGGCACCCCAGGTAAAGGCGGTGTCTAACTTGGCCGCACAATTAGCCGAATCGTAGGCTACCACATAACTAAGGCCATACAACATATTTAGCGAGCCACCGGCAATAAGGTCGGCATCTTCCCCCACAAAAGCCGGACTGCTGCTGGTACTGTAGTTTTGTTCGGTTGTAAAGGTGGTATTAAGTGTTTCGCGCTTGCCCGTAACTACCGAGCCGCCCACATGCATTTTTAAATCTACTCCGGCGCGAAAAACTATGCCGGTTAAAGGAACAGGAATCTCCGAACCCATACTTATCTTTACAAACGCCATACCGGCCCCGCTGGTATCCAGTGCCATTTCGTAACCGTAACCCACGCTGCTGCCATCGGTAAGGCTGGCGCTGCTGCCATCGCCCGGTGGGTCGTGTAGTACCAAAAAGGGCAACTCGGGTGTTTTGGTAACAAAGGTCGGTGTAAGGGATTTAGTGCCCTGCACCACCGCCCATATCGAAACTGGTGTGTTTGAGTTTATAGCATCGGCGGTATGTGCGTAAACACTAACAAATTTTTGGTACGGATGTGCACCGTTCCCAGTAATGTTAGGTAAACCGGGCATAATGATATATTTAACAAAGGATGTATCGGTGCCCAGGTAAACAAAACTACTGTCGCTTATTTCATCGTAAACCGTTACATCGCTCTGGTTGGCTCCGCACTGGCTGCCGCCGCCAAAAATATAATTACGCCAAATGTTTATGCGCAGTGGCACTGCCTCGCCCTGCTGCATTACAATGTTGTTGCCGCAGGCAGGGTTTATGCCCTGCAATTCAACACTTAATCTGCCACCGTAAATGTATTTTGTTTCGTGCGCGCGCGGTAGTCTTTCTGTTATAGTATCGTTTCTGATAATGGTATCGCTTGTTATAATTTGTTGGCCGTTGCCAAGGGTAACGGTATCAAACGTAATTATCATGGGGTTCGGGGTTATGGTTGTAACCACAGCCGAATCCTTAGTGCGTAAATCTACCGTGTTCTGAAGGTTGCCGATACTTTGGAATAAATTGATAATGGCCGTTTCTTCATTCGCGTTTCCGGCATTTATAGCTTTTAACTCTATATTATATTTTTGTGCTGGCAGGCGATATCCAACCCCACTAATTGTATTACCGGGTATTGTAACCGTACGCAGGTAGCAGTTATTGGGCCCATCTCCTTTTATTTCAAAGGTGGCTGTGTTGCATATTTGGGTATTGCAATAGCCCTTCAGGTCAATCCAAAGCGAATCGGTGGTGGTATTCTGAAAGTTTACATTGCCTGTGCTGCCGGTTACCTGTAGTGATGCAGATGCGGGATTAAATGTATGGCCTGCATACACCGGTGTAAATGTAAAAGTGCCCTCGTTTTGTGCGGTGTATGTATAATTGCCGTTTACATCTGTTAATACCCCTACATCGGTGTTGTTTACTAATATTTTTACGCCGGCGTTAGGGCAACCGGTGTTATTGGCCTGGTTGGGAAAAGTAACCTTGCCCGATATGGTAAACACGCTGGTATCAATAAAGTTAGCCTGCGGTGCATTATATCCCAGCGCATCCAGGGTGCGTTCTGCAAATGCTGGGTCAAAGCCATGCGTGCCTTTAGTAGGCGTAAGGCGGAAAGTAGCCTCCAAATCATAATACACATTTCGTATTTCGTAAAAGCCGGTAGCATCGGTAGTATCGCTGTAAGTATAAACGTTGCCCAACACAGTAGCGGTAGCAGTAACTACCACACCCGAAACGGGAGCCTGAAGCGGTGAGCGCACATAACCGCTAAACCTTCCGTTAGGCTTTATCGAGCCGGTATCGGGGCACACTTTAAAATTTGCTCCCGCAGCCTGTGGTATTATTTCATATATGTATTGTTGCCCCGGTATACCATCAAAGTCGTTAAAGCTGGTTGCATTTGGCGACGTTATAGTTGCAAAAGCAACTCCATCGCGTTTTAGTATAAAGCCACCAGTGGCCTGGCTGGAAACATTATTCCATGTTAAGACTACTTTATCGGGATAAACAGCATCCGATGCGCGGAAGTTAATATCTGCTGTACGGGCATTTATAGAAGTATCGGTGCCCTGGGCCGTAATGGCGTTATTGCTTAGCCTGCGCCAGAATGGATGCACTTTATAATTGTGTTTGCAGGTGGCATTGTTATCATTATAGGTGTTTGTTCCGGCTACTGAAAGAATATTACTACCTATTTGCGCTCCATCGCGATAAACATCATAGTAAACCGAGCCGCCAAACACCGGGTTACCGTTCAAGCCACCGGTAAAGCCATCGGGGTTATTCCAGGTAAGTGTTACCTTTTCCATATCGTTATTGGCCGAGTTTAAATTAACCACCGGGCCAAGTGATGTGGGTGTGCCACAAGGATTGAACGCTACCACGGCCTGGGTATAATCAACATAGTTCAAAGTGGTTTTGCTGCAGCCAAAATCGCTTTGATAAGGTCCCAAATCATCAAACCGGTAGTAATGAATAAGGTTGTTGTAGTTGGGGTGTGCATTGGTAATTACCTGGTCTTTCCAGGTTAACAAGGTACCGGTAGAAAGTTCTGCATTAAAAATTGCTACCTCATCTATATATCCGTTAAATCCAATTTCAGAGAGTGCGTTAGAGGTTCCTACGGTAAGGTTATAAGCATTGTTGGATAAGGTGCCGCCTAATCCGTTAACGTTAGCCTGTTCAACTCCATTTATAAAAAGTTTAAGACGCCCGTTACTGGCCCAGGTTAAAGCTACGTGGTACCAACGATTGGCAGTGCCCAGGGTGATTTGTGCAAGCGCCCCGTTACCTATGGTGGCAGTTAAAACCCCATTATTCAGGTATAAAGAGAACGATTCACCTGCCGGGTTGATGTAAGAACCTTTTGAAACTATAGTAGCTTTACCACTGGTATAACCCGATGGATTGACCCAGGCCATTACAGTTAATTTATCAGCACCGGTAAGCGTGTTGATAGAATTAGCGCTGGCAGTTCCTTTAAGGCACTTTCCCTCGCAGGTAGGGTCTAATACATCTATCGGTGCGGCATCGCCCAACACCCAGGTACCGTTAACCACTGTGGCCCCCTGTAACTGCGAGGGAGCATAATTATAGGCTATCAGGTTGTTTTCATCAAACCGGTAATACAACGCCATGTTTTGCGATTCGGGGAGATTGTCGGATTGTGTATGGAAAGGGCGGTACAAGCTTCCTTCTATGGGGAAAATGGAATTGTAAATCCGTAACTCATCTATTTGACCGTTAAAAAAGCCTTCGTATCCAGCGGGGGGAGATACAGGACAGGCAGAGCCAGCAGCAGCATGTGCCCCTACAACCATATCAGCTGTAGTTGCAAAACTATAGGTAGAGGTAGTTGGTGGGTTTACCCATGCCGCACTAAAATCGGGCCACCCATCGGTAGAAATCCTTACAGCATGGGTGGCATAGTTATACTCCAGGCCCAGATGTGTCCATGTATTTAAGGCAATAGCGCGGCTGGTGCGGTAGATAGCTGTATAAGTAGGGCTTTCGCTGTAGCAAAACTCAACAAAGCCGGTGGGTGTTATACGCAATGAATACTGGCCATCGGGTTCGCATATACCACCGCCTCTGCTAAAAATATAGCTATTGCCAGTTGGGTTAAAGGCTCCGGGCTTTACCCAAACTTCGGCTGTAATAGCTGTAAGATTAAGCACTGAACCAGAAGGGACCAGGATGTGTGATGATGTGCCGTTAAACCTAACCGAGTAGTTGCTGTGATCGCACTGCGCCTGTGTGTGCAGATAAAACAGAGCGGTTAAAAAAATAACAGCAAACCGGTTGCAGTAATGCGTTAATGGTTTTTTCATACTAGAGATAGTTTGGCTTAATTGTTTAATGCGACAAATATCTCCTGTTGTTATATATTCACCTCACGACAAAAACACGACAAGCCCAAAAAATGCCTACTGCGTCTTCTACAAAACCTGCTTACCCGCTACTTTTGCAACTGGCTGATATTTCGGAAATGATTTCGCAAAATACGGATGCGGCGGCTGACGCCTTACACAAATTTAGAGGTAAACACCAGCCGTTTAAACATAAACCGGTAAAGGCCCAGGTTGAACTTTTGACACTCATAATAGCATCTGTGCGAAACAATTTTGTCCAGCAGGGAATAGACGATAAAAAACTGCTTACCTATTTTAAGGGAGAAAAAAAGTATGATGAAGCCGGACAACTGCTCCTGGCAAAGGCCCGTCATTTTTTTTTAAACGGCAACCTGGCCGAAGGGGAAAAAGTGCTGGCCCATGTGCGCGATGAATTGCTGGATAAGTTATCGCCCCGTGTTGAAATAGTGTATTTAACCCGTATTGCTTTTGTGTGCGGCCGCAAACACCAGTATAAAGAACAACTGGAGATAAACCTGCAGGCCCTGGATAAGTTAAAGGCTATGAACGAAACAACGGCCTGGCACAATAACATAGCTACTGTTTTTTATACCAACATTGCCAATTGCTATATAGCTAACGCCGATTTTGAAAAAGCATGGCCCTATCTGGAAAAATCTTTAAAGATTGCTGCCAGTGAAAATGTTTCCACCTATAACCGGTTTAATGTTTATAGTTATTTTGCCTTTTACCACGAGGGTTTAAAAGACCACCAACAGTCGGCGGCATGGCACGAAAAAATTATTGCTTTACTTACAGGCGATACTACCCACCAAACTTACCTGTTGCAATCGTATTTAATGGCTACAGTTCAGTATTATCTGCATTTTCGTAAAACGGCCTTAAGCAAAGCGGAGTTGACGGCTATTATTGCCAAACAGGAGAAATACTTGCACGATTCAGCCAAACTCATTCAGCCTGTTTTGTCTAATGGTAACTATCTGCAGTGGCTTTATGCTACTGCCACGCTTGAGCATCAAAAAGGAAATTATAAAAAGGCAATAACCTTCCTTAACCGGTGCCATCCGTTGTATGTTGAGATGAAACATCATGTTTCTATATTGAATTGCACCCGCCTGGCGCACGAAATATATGCCGCCTGGGGTAAGCAAACCGGCGATGCAAAAAAGCTTTATAAAGCTTATGAACTGAAGCAACAGGAAAGTGAAATGGTAGAGACTGCCAGCCAACAATCGCACCTGCAGCAGATGGAGGCTGTGCAGGTAAAATATAACTTACAGCAAGCTGAGTTAAATGGTAAACTGTTGCAGCAGCAAGTTGAAGCTATGAATAAGGAAATACAATTAACCGCCCTAAATCTACAGGAAAAAATAGCCTTGTTGGATGAGTTGAAAGAGTTTGTGCAGTCGCTTGCCAGTAAAGGCAGTGCAAATCGTGAGTTTGTAAAAACTATAACGCAAAAAATAGGGGCAGTTAAAATTACCGAGCAGGATAAAGCGGTTTTGCAACAAAAAATAGATGATGGCAACCAGGCGCTGTTAAAAACTGTAGCCTTGATGTATCCTGCGCTTACACCACATGAAGTGCGTACCTGCGCATTAATAAAAACAGGCCTTACAGATAAGGAGCTTTCTAAACTTTACGGAGTTGGGGCCCGTGGATACGAACAACTCCGGCACCGCATTAAAAAGAAAATGAACTTGCAACGTGGCGATAACCTGGTAAAGCATTTACTTGACCTTAGTGCGCAGACAGAGGTTCCGGCTGGTAAAATAATTTAGATAGATATCTCGAATCCCCGCCCTTCCATATTATAAATAAGCGCGCTCCAGCCAGCCTTGGTTTAGGAAACAAAAAAGCCCTAAATTTCTTTAGGGCTTTAGTCGGGAGGGCGAGCCCTCTACAATTTACTTATTTCTTTGGATATAGCAATTGGCTACAGACCTTAATCCTTCACCATTTTTAAAACTTTCCTTTCGTTGTTGCCATTGGTGGCAACCAGCCAATAAACACCTTTTGCCAACTCGTTAATATTTAGCACCGCAACCGGGTTTTGTATTCTAAGAGATTTGGCAATCATACCTAATGCATTTACTACTTGTAAGTTCAGATAGCCGTTGTAAGAATGCTTAACGGTAATTTGCCCCTGGTTGGGATTGGGGTAGAATTCGAAATTATAACCACTTACAATGTCGTTTATCTGCACCCCGTTTACGTTTAGTATCTGCGATTTGTTTTGGCAACCGGCTGTATCAGTTATTTCCACATAGTAATCGCCGCTTTGGGTAAGGGCAAGTTTATCTTCGGTGGCGCCATTAATAGCGCTTTGGTTAACATACCATTGGTAGTTGTTGGCCGCTGTGCTAAACAGTGTATCCTGTATTCTTGTAATTACCGGAGCCGTTGGTAAAGAAAGTGCAGTAATAATAATTGAATCCGAACTTGCAGAACAGTTATCATTGTTTGTTACAATTACGGCATAGGTACCGCTTTGTTTAACAACTATTGAACTTGTGTTTTCTTCTGTGTTCCAAAAGTAATTGCTGCCCGAAAGAACCGATAATTCGGCGCTATCGCCCTGGCAAAACGTGGTATTGCCTGTAATAGTTATAGAAGCATCGGGTAAAGTATATACGCTAAGGTTAAGGGTAACTATACTGTCGCAACCGCCTGTGACCTGCAGGGTATCGGTATAGGTGCCCGCTAAGCTTATTAAGTTGCCGTTAAATAAATACGATTGGCCCGCGCAAATGCCTGCATTTAAACTTGTGCTAATGCTGTTTTCAACAGCTAAGGTAAGTGTAATAATGCTATCGCAGGTATTAAATGCGGTAAGTGTATCGGTATAAATGCCGGGGGCAGAAAGTAAATTGCCATTAAAATTATATACCTGGCCTGCGCAAATGGTAGCCTGTATAGAGGTTTGCTGCGGCTGTAGTACAGTTAAGTTTAAGGAGATAACCGAATCACAACCGGCGGCATTTACTAAAGTATCGTGGTAAACCCCGGTGGTGTTAAGGGTACTACCATTAAATGAGTAGAGCTGGCCGGAGCATATAACCCGTGCTATTGTAGCCGCCGAAGCCTGTTTAATGCTAAGGGTAAGCGTTATTATAGAGTCGCAGCCTGCAGCGTTAATCAGTGTGTCTTTATAAGTGCCTGCGGTGGTAAGATTTTGGCCATTGAAGGAATACGGTTGACCCGGGCATACTGATGCTGTAATGGCAGATGAAGTAGTTGGTTTTATGCTTAGCGTTAAAGTAATTACAGAATCGCAACCTGCTGCATTTGGCAAAGTATCTCTATAAATGCCCGCAGCATTATAAAATACACCGTCAAATAAATACGTCTGCCCCGGGCATATAGATGCTGCAATAGCCCTGGCGCTATTTTGTAAAACCGTGATAGTTATGGAGTCGGTATTGCTGCAATTGTTTAAGCTACCCGTTACATAATAAGTAGTAGTTGATGCAGGTATAAAAGGGGTATTGTTTGTAATGCCGTTACTCCATACATAAGTAGTAGCCCCGGTGGCAGTCAGCGTTACCGGGTAGCCATTGCAAACTGTATTGTTGCTGGCGGTGGCCGTTACCGTTGGTGGAGGGGTATAACTAATGGTAAGGGAACGGCTTGTGCTTGCACCACAAACATTATTTGCGGTAACCGAAATTACGCCCCCATTGGCGGCGGGTAGGGCGGTTATACTATTACTATCCGAATAGCCTATCCATCCATTTGGCATCACCCATGTATAATTGGTAGCCCCTGCAACGGGTGTTATGCTATAAGTTACGCTATCGGTGATGCAAAGGGATGCGGGCCCGCTTATTGCTGCTGGCTGGGCAGGTGCACCAATACAATTACCATATTTTACAATTGCGCTCCAGTAACCGGTACCTGTCAAATCCGCGTTTAAAGATGGATCAGGGTTAAAATCGAAGGTGGCAGTAGAGCCGCTGCCATTAAAGCCCACATCGCAACTAAAAACCAGGGCGCCATCTGCAGGGCTGGCTATTGTGGTGCTTGAATTGGTTCCACCCACCCATACATTAAATGCTGAAGGCGACCAGAGCGCATTGCCATTAGTCGCGTTTATTTTATAAAAGCCCTTTATGCGGTTATTACCGTTGCTTTCTGAAAAAGATACTACAGGATTGCCCTCTTGTGCCATGTTTACTTCGTAGTATGCAGCGCGATAGGAGGTATCGTTGGTCGGGCTATGGGCACGCACCCATTGGAACTGCCCCGAATTGTTATACTTTGCTATAAAGCCAACGGTTTCGTAGCTGGCCTGGGAGCTAAGTGTAGTGCTGCCGGCGCCCCAGTCAAAATCGTTATTAGCACTACTAAAATAACCGGCGTAGTAAATATTGCCTGTCGCATCAAACCTGGCACTTGTAGTTATAATACGGCCACCGCTAAGCGAATCAATGCCTGTTCCTGACGCGCTTACTAAACGGAATGGCGTAGCATAGCTACTGCTGTATTCTCCTGCCAGTGCTATTTTTCCGGTAGCATCGTGCACATGTAAATCGCGTATGGCCGCATTGCGCCTGTCGGCGCGTGCCCATAGCAAGTTGCCGCTATTGTTATACTTGGCATAAAATCCGATGGTGCAATTGCAGTTGATGCCACCTGGGTTACTAAGTAAGGTAGTTCCTGTATCAGCATCCGCATCCATATTTACCTGAAACTGGCCCGCAAGATATATGTTCAGGATGCTATCTACATGTATAACATGCAGTTTGTTTTCAAAAGTATTATTGCCGTTGCCGGTATTAATAATTTTAGCCCAAATGTAGTTGCCGGCTGAATCGTATTTGGCAAAATAAAAATCGTTACCGTCAAACTGTAAATTAGCGGTTCCGTTGCCAGGGTCAAAATCAATAGATGCTGCCGTAGCAGCGTGCCCCGCTATGTATATATTATTCAACTTATCAAGGCTGATGTCGCTTACAGGCGCCTGGCCCTTTAAAACTTTAGCCCAAAGCAATACGCCGTTGGGGTTGTATTTGGCAAAAAAACCGGATTGAAAGTTTTCATCGCCCTGTTGTATATTGTTAGCCTGATTTTTATCTAACCTAATCGAGTCGTAAAAACTGCCGGCAGCATAAATGGAGCCTTCAGCATCTACTACAATTTCAGCTATGCTGCAATACGGATTATTAGCCTGGGTTATTGGCTGTGCTTTATTTACCCAAATAGTTGCGGGATACTGGGCTTGGCTATTGGTATACAGATAAATAAGAATTAACAGCAGGATTAACTTTTTCATGGGGTAGTGTTTGTGGTGTTGTATAATTAAAAAGCAGATTGCCCGCCCTGCCTTTTTTTATAAGAGCAAAACAGGGCAACCGCTTTTCTGTCAGGCTTTTTATGGTTTATAGTTTTTCAATTCTTTTTACAACAGTTTTAGTGCCGTTACTTACTTTAATGAAGTAGATGCCGTTGGTTAAATCGTTTAAGGGTAGTGCGTAAGTGGCAGTTAAACTGTTTGCATTTTTTACTAATGCGCCCATGCTATTGTAAACATTCATGGTAAAACCATTACTAAATTCGGATGCGCTTATCGTTACCCCTGCTGTGAATGGATTGGGCCATATTATTATTATCTCTGGCTCAGCCTCCTCTAAACCTACAGTGTTTACGTTTATACAGGCCGATGTATCGGCGCAGCCTGCAGCATTGGTTACTGCAACTTTGTAATCTCCGTTTGCAACGGCGGTATAAGAAGCATTCGTTGCCCCGCTGATAGCTGTGTTGCCATTGCAGTCAATCCATTGATATAAGGCTGCTACAGGTACGGTAAGCACGTTGCCTGCTGTATTAACGGTAACGTTGGGCAAGGCGTTTACAGTAACTATCACCGGTGCCGAAGTTACCACCGCCTGTGTAACACAACTTTCGCTGCTGGTTAACCTGCATCTTACAGTGTCGCTGTTGTTTAGGTTGTTTAACGCTATTTGTGGGCCGCCCGAACCGGTTAAAATATCAATGCCATTTACGCTCCATGTGTAGTTGGCGGCTATGCCTCCATTAATACCGGTAGCTGTAAAATCAGCAAGGCTACCCTGGCAAACTGCCGGTTGGTTGGCTGCAATACTTACGCTTGCGGTAAGGCTGTTAACTATGCTAATGGTAATACTGTTGGATGTTGCCTGGCTGTTAGCCACACAATTGCTGCTACTGGTAAGTATGCAAGCTACTACATCTGCATCGTTTAGTGTTAGGCTTGTAAAGTTGGCGCCTGTGGTCCCACTTATTTCGTTGCCGTTAATGCTCCATTCGTAAACCGGGTTATCGCCGCCGTTTAGCGGTGTAGCTGTAAAACTTACGGCACTACCTGCGCAGGTGGTATCCTGTCCGGTTTCAATTGTTACCTGCACTGTAGCCGGGGTTAGCACAGTAACTATAAAGGGTGCCGATGTTGCTTGCGAAGGGCTGGCACAAGCCTCAGCTGATGTTATTACACAGCGTACCGCATCGCCATCGGCAATGTTTGCCGGGGTAAAGGTTATTGAATTGCCGGGGTTTGCGTTAACGCCGTTTACTGTCCATTGGTAAGTGGCAACAGTGCCGTTTCCGGCTGCTGTAAATGTAACGGATGAAAGTGCGCATACAGTATCATCTGTTGCAGTAATAGTTACAGCAGGTGTAAAAGCCGGCGATACGGTTACCGTAATACTGTTAGATGTGGCCGTAGTTGGTGCAGCGCACGAAACCGATGAGGTAAGCACACAGCTAATTACATCGCCGCTGGTAAGTGTAGAAGATGCATAAGTTGCGCCTGTAGCCCCGGCAATATTTGCATTATTCTTTTTCCACTGGTAGGCAGGCGTAGCGCCGCCATTAGTAGGTGTGGCAGTAAAAGTAGCACTGGCGCCTGCACAAATAGTTGTGTTGGTTGTGCTTATACTTAATGCAGGGGTTACGCTACTACTAACATTAATTGTAAGTGCATTGCTGGTAGCGGTATTCGTACTTAGGCAAGTGGCATTTGCTGTAAGGCTACAGGTAAAAATATCACCATCGGCAATATTGCTGACTGTATAAGTTGAATTGGTAGCCCCGTTTATATTGCTGCCGTTTTTCTTCCATTGGTAAGTTGGTGCCGAGCCCTGGTTAGCTGCTGTTGCAGTAAAGGTTACGCTATTACCGGCGCATACTGTAGTTTGCGTAGCGGCTATATTAATGGTTGGCGTAACTAATGGATTAACAGTAACCGTTAAGCTGTTACTGGTAGCAGTAGTGCCCGATGTACATGTTGCATCCGAAACAAGTATACAGGTAATTACATCGCCATTGCCAAGATTGCTTGTGGTATGCGTATTGCCGGCGCTGCCCTGGGCTACGCCGTTTTCCCGCCACTCATAAACAGGTGCGTTACCACCGTTGGTTATAGTTGCGGTAAACGTAACCGCAGTTCCGGCACAGAAAGTAGTATTAGGCGTGGCTATAGCGATGGTAGGTGTTACAATAGCGTTTACGGTAATAGTAATTGCGTTTGAGGTAACTGATGCAGGAGAAGCGCAGGATACAGAAGATGACAAGACGCATGTGATAATATCGCCATTGACAAGTGAAGAGGATGTAAAGGTGGCGCCATTGGCTCCGGATATGTTTACATTATTCTTTTTCCATTGGTAGCCTGGTGTAGTGCCGCCATTGGTAGGCGATGCAGTAAAGGTTACGTTGGTACCGGCACAAATAGTGGTTGCCGTAGAACCTATATTAATTGCCGGTGTTACACTGCCGCTAACGGTAATGGTGACTGTATTGCTGGCGGCCGAGGTAGTGCTTAAGCAGGCAGCGTTAGAGGTGAGCGTGCAGCTAAAAAAGTCTCCATCGGCAATACTACTAGCGGTGTAAGTAGCCGAGGTGGCTCCGCTGATGTTATTGCCATTCTTTTTCCATTGGTAAGCTGGTGTGGTGCCGCCATTAACAGGTGTGGCGGTAAAGGTTACGCTATTACCTGCGCATATGGTAGTTTGGCTTGCCACTATACTAACTGCTGGTGTAATTAATGGGGTTACGTTAACTGTAGTGCTGTTGCTGGTAGCAGTCGCCGGCGATGCGCAGGCGGCAGACGATTGCAGCACGCAGCTAACCGTAGTTCCTGTAGCTATGTTAGGTATAGTATAAGTGGCTGTAGTGTTACCCTGGTCTACTCCGTTTTCGCGCCAGGTGTAGGTAGGGCTGTTGCCGCCGTTTACCGGTGTAGCTGTAAATGTAATGCTGCTTCCGGCACATACAGTGGTGTTGGGGGTAGCTATAGTTATAGCAGGTGCTACCGTATTGTTAACTGTAAGCGTTAAACTGTTGGATGTAGCGGTGGCGGGTGATGCGCACGATACGGATGAGGTTAATACACAGGTAATAATATCGCCATTGGCCAGAGTAGAAGATGTAAAGGAGGCTCCGGTAGCACCATTTATGTTGGTGTTATTCTTTTTCCATTGAAAAGCAGGGTTGCTGCCTCCGTTAGTTGGCGAAGTTGTAAATGTTACCGCCGTGCCGGCGCAAATGGTAGTAGAAGCTGTACTTATACTTAAGGCCGGTGTAACACTGTTACTAACAGTAATAGTAATGTTATTACTGCTGGCTCCCGAGTTGCCAAGGCAGGCTGCGTTGGATGTAATATCGCAGGCAAAAACATCGCCATTGGCTAAAGTTGAAGTGGTGTAAGTGGCTGCTGTAGCGCCGCTGATGCCAGCTCCGTTTTTCCTCCACTGATATACGGGGGCATTACCGCCATTTACCGGCGTAGCTGTAAAGGTTACGCTGTTGCCGGCGCAAATGGTGGTTTGTGTAGCAGCTATACTTATACCTGCATTAACCAACGCATTTACGGTAACGGTAAGGCTGTTGCTGTTTACGCTTGCCGGCGTTGCACACACAGCATTGGATGTAAGCTGACAAGTAATTACATCGCCATTTACTAATGAGTTGCTGCTGAACGTGGAGGTGGAACCCGATTGTATGTTGCCATTTCTTTTCCAGGTATACACAGGCGAAGTACCGCCATTAACCGGTGCGGCAGTAAATGTTATGTTGCTGCCGGCACAAATGGTAGTAGAAGGCGCCGAAATAGATATAGTGGGAGTTACTGCGGGCGTAACGCCAACCGTAATTGAGTTAGATGTAGCTGTGCCGGGGACTGCGCAACCCAGTGATGATGTAAGCACGCAACTAAAAACATCATTGTTGGCAACCGAACTGGTGGTATAAGTAGCTAAAGTAGCACCGGTAATGTTTACGCCATTTTTACGCCATTGATAAGAGGGGCTATTTCCACCATTGGTAGCTACTGCTGTAAATGTTACATCGGCACCTGCGCAAACAGGGTTTACCGATGCGGTAATACCAATAGCGGGGGCCACCGTAGCTATAACCGAAATAGTTAACTGGTTGCTGGTAGCAGTTGAACTGGTAACACATGGTGCGTTGGATGTTAATTCACAGGTTATTAAATCATTGTTGGCGAGTGTACTGCTTGCATAAGTTGCCGAAGTAGCGCCGGTAATATTTACTCCGTTCTTCTTCCATTGGTAAGCGGGTGCCGAACCGCCATTGGTGGGGGTGGCCGTAAAGTTAACATTGGTGCCGGCGCAGATGCTGGTAACAGAAGCCGAAATACTTACAGCTGGTGTAACAGGTGCGGTAATACTAATAGTGATATTATTAGAGGTAGCAGTGGCTGGTGATGGGCACGTGGCATTAGAGGTCATTACACAGCTAAACACATCGCCGCTGGCAATGCCCGAAGCCGTGTAGGTTGATGCCGTTGCACCGGATATAGGGTTGCCGTTTTTGCGCCATACATAAGCTGGGGTGGTGCCGCCATTGGTAGGGGTGGCTGTAAATGTAACCGTGCCATTTGCACATATGGTGGTAGCTGAGGCGCTGATACTTACAGCGGGTAGCACACTTGGAGTAACCGATACAAACAGCGCATTACTGGTGTCTTTGGTAGGCACTGCACAGGCAAGCGATGAGGTAAGCTGGCATGTAATGCTAACCGTGCTGCCCAAAATAACTGAATTGGCTACATAAACCGCAGAAGTAGCACTACTAATAGGCACGTTATTGCGTAGCCATTGGTAGGTTGGCGTGGTGCCGCCGTTGGTAGCTGTAGCGGTAAAGGTTACGTTTGTGTTATTGCACGCTGTGGCAGATGGGGTTGTAATAGTTACTACAGGTGCTACAGATGAAGCAACGGTAACAGTTAAATTACTGGAAGTAGCTGATACTATAGAGCCACAGCTATTACTGCCCGTAACAATGCAGCTAAATACATCGTTATTGGCAATTGCGGAAGGATAGTAAACGGAGTTAGTGGCCCCGCTAACGGCTACACCATTTTTGCGCCATTGGTAGGTAAATGGCGCACTTAAGTTGGTTATAACCAACGAATAAAAAACCTGCTCGCCGGCGCATATGGATGTAGGGCCCGATGGGGTAATAACCGGAGCTGGTGGCTGTGCTTTTACTACTACAGTTTTGGCAACCGAGCAAGTGCCGTTTGCGGCACATCCGCTCTCACCGCGTGCATAGTAGCTTGTTGTAGCCGAAGGAGTTACTACAATTACCCGCCCTGTGCCTACCTGTGTGCCGCCGCATGTGCCGGAGTACCATACCCAGTTAGCATTTCCGTTCAAAGCGCCCGATGTAATAGAAAGTGTATCGGTTAGTCCGGGGCATATACTATCGCTGCTAACCGCAATTGTAGGTTGCGAAGCTACAGCACAGCTGCTGAATTTTTGTATAAATCCATTGTTACCTCCGCTAATTGCCGGAACAGTATCTAAACCGGCACCAGGGTTAAAATCAGTTCTGGCATTAAAAATACCCCCCAGGTAAACATCCGGGTTGGCACCGGCTGAAGGATTATAAGCACAAATAGAATTGCACTTATTTACTGTAGTTTGGTTAGCCGGGAATAACAGGCCGCCAAATGTTACTACAGTGCCCAGCGAATCGTAAGCCCCGGTGCTGATAGCCAAGCCGGATGCTGCTCCATTACTAACCGCATAGTAAACAGGGTGGGCGCCGCTTGCGCTTACAGAAACATCTGTAACTTCATCATCAAAAGTGCCGCCTGTCTTTTTTGCAAACGAAAAAAGAGGGCCCGAAGCACCCGCATTAAACCAATAGCGGGCAACAAAACCATCTTTGAGGCCACTGGCACCCAACGATGATGTAGCAGCTGACGGGTCGAAGTCGATTGTATCGGAAAAGTAACCACCAATAGCAAAAGCACGGGTGCCCGGGTCGGCTTCGATAGATGTAATACCATCGTTGCCCGTGCCGCCTATTTGCAGTTTGTTTGTGGAAAAGGTAGGGTTACCAACCGAGTTTAATTCAATAACAAAACCATCTGTGCCGCCGGCAGAGGTCAACGATACGCTACCGCCGCTTGGGAAAGTACAGGTGCTGGCAAAAACACCAGCCATGCGAATTGCGGGTAATTGTACAGATACATCAAACGCCTCCTGGTATCCATTGCCCCCGTACCCTTGCAAAAAATTTAAGCTAAAGTATGTGGTTGGTGTCGACCCCAAAGTAAAACCCATTAAAAAGGCATCTGTTCCAACAGCCGATGGTCCTCCCGATAGCTGAAAATTACCTGTGAAACTACCTGCAACATATAATACTGTTTGAGAGTTCTTAGCTAGCTTGTTTACTTTTATAGTTGCACTGGTACTAAAACTTGTTGATGCATATACCGCGGCATTAGCTGTTTCTAAAGCAATTAACGAAATGCTGGAGGTAGACGTTTGCACAGCACCATTTAATTTAGTGCCAAGGTTAAGCCCCCGCACTTCCTGGTTTCCGGTGGCGTTGGTGCTATAAACCCAAATTAGGTTACCACCGTGGTCGTACTTGGCTATAAAACCATCTGTGCCGTTGGCTGTTTTGGTGCTTACGCCCGCGCCGGGGTCAAAGTCAACCGTGCCTGAAAAGGAACCGCCTACATAAACGTTTTGATCAACAATCACATCGTTTACCTGTACATCAAAAGCCCCCGTACCGGCAAGGCGTTTAGCCCATTGGTAATTCTGGGCGTTTAGTGTAAAGGCAAACAATAACAATAAGGGTAGTAAAAATCTCTCTTTCTTCATAGATTAAATATTTGTTGCAAAGCAAACCCCTATACATCCTTAAACTTTCCCTTTTAAATGGAAGCATTAGGTTTATTAAATGCAGTATGTTTTACTTATTTACCTTGCGTAGGGGTATTGAGTTAGGTTTATTATTTGCTTATGGGGGCAAAAAAAAGCCGCGTGTTTTTCCAACACACGGCCGCGCCTGCAATCACTACCCGGCTACTACAGGCGCTTAAAAAAGCGGATTAAGGTGTTTGTGTTTTCGGTTTTTAGTAATACAAAGTACAACCCGGCTGGCAACTCAACGGTACTAATCTTATACTCCGATGAAAGAACCGCTTTCTGTTGCAGCAACGTTTGGCCATTTGCATTAACTATCGCCATATCTGCAAGCATATCTGCACCGCTGTTTTTTATACTTACACTATTCCCGTGGTTAACTACCTTAAATTGTGAGTTGTCCATCTCATCAATACCTGTGGCCGCAAAACTTTGCGATTGCAGGCAATTGGTAGTATCTTTACAACCGTTCAGGGTAATAACCACGGCATAAGCGCCACCAAAAGTTGGGGTATAACTTTGCGCGGTTGCATTGTTAATAGGCAAACCGGTGTTGCAATACAGCCATTGGTAGTCGGCACCGGCAACCGGCGTAGTAAATGTTCCGCCTGTTTCGGTAATAGTAGTGCTAAATCCGCAAGGGCTTTGTGCTGCAAGGTTAAAGCAACAAATCGCGGTTAAAGCCATAAGTAAAAGTGTTTTCTTTTTCATATTGGTTTATTTTATGGTTACAAAAGACACAGGCGCTGAGGTGCCGGCTACCAGGTAATACATACCGGCTTTCCAGTCACTAATGTTTAGGGTAATTGTTGTGCTGTTTAGCTGGCCTTCGTAAATTACCCTGCCGGTTACATCATATATTTTATATTGGTCATTGTAGTTACCGGTCCGGTTAATCAGCAAGGTTTCCGTTGCGGGGTTAGGGTATATTGTAACTGGCGCATCGTATTTAGTTACTTCCATTCCTAACGGGTTTAAACTTACGCAGGCAGGGTAGCTGTAGCAACCTGTAAGAGCGTCGGTTATAAGCACGGTATAAACACCCGCATTTACC
The DNA here is from genome assembly GCA_044228435.1 of Chitinophagales bacterium. Classification (GTDB taxonomy): domain Bacteria; phylum Bacteroidota; class Bacteroidia; order Chitinophagales; family LD1; genus Bog-950. The sequence goes on along the minus strand of JBGAUW010000001.1, from coordinate 346,913 downwards.
GGTGTAAAGCTGGCATTTGTAGCATTGCTTACCGGTTGTTCGGTATTGCAATCATACCATTGAAAGGTTACATTGGTGGCTTGTGCAGTAAGCGTAGCGCCGCTCTGTATTATTGTAGTATCGGGCCTTGGGTTTACTAGTACGGTTACGGGTGTTGTCTTTTTTATACCGCACACACTATCCATAAAGTAATAGATGGTGCTGGTTTGCAGCGCGGGTGTGGTATATTGGTTTGCCGCTAAAAAAACGGTAGCAGCAGCATCGGCATACCAACCGGTGGTATATCCAAAATTAGCCCCCCCGCTAATATCGGCAGTGCTGCCCGGGCAAATAGTATCGGTAGTGTAAAATATTCCGCCCGGTATAGAGCAGTTAAAATAACGCGCCCAAAATGCATCTCTGTTTCCGCTAAAGCTTGTCAGGTTATTGGTCAGCACAGAAGGATCCATATCGGCCGTGCCTTGTAGCTCGCCACCCACCAGTATACCGCCCTGTGCATCAACATGGGCGCAATAGCCGGTTACATTAGCGGAGCCGTAAGAAATATTAGCGCCAACATAGAAATTTCCCCAAAGGTCGTATTTAAGCAGGTAGGCGTTTTTGCCAGGCACATCAATAACGTAAGGCGTGCCCATATCGTTGCCGGCATCAAAATTACTGCTGGCATATCCGGTTACGTATATATATCCATCGTTATCGGTAGCTACGTCCCACGCGGCAGTATATGCCCCCAAAGCTCCAAATGTTATCAAACCCCTAAAGTTGCCTGTAGAATCGTAGTTGGCTACGTAAGCATCTGCTGCGCCTAAACCTGCTCTGCGGGATGCTCCTACACCTGATTGAAATTCGCAGGTGTCGGAATAATAGCCACATACAATAACGTTGTTATTAGCATCTGTTGTTACGTTAATAGCAAAGTCGTTATTGGTTTTACCTCCCAGTGCTTTTACCCAAAGTAAGGTAGCGCTCAAATCATATTTGGCAACAAAGCCATCATTGCTATTGTTGTTCGATACCAGGTTAACTGCTGTACCGGTGGGGTTAAAGTTTACGGTGCCTACAAAAACTCCGCAAAGCAACATATTGCCATTGGTATCAAAATCTATACTCATTGCAAGGTCGTTGCCGCTGCCTTGTATCCGGCGGGCACCTATAAGCCCACCACTGGTATTGTATCTGGCATAAAAAATATCCTTTGAAGCCAAGGATATTAAGGCATAGCTAACCGCTGATGGGTCAAAATCGGCAGTCCCTTCAAAGCCTCCGCAAATCCATACATCGCCGGTAACGGGGCTGCATGCAATTTTATTAGCCACATCATCGTTAGTCCCACCCATCGCGCCTGCCCACAGGTAGTTACCATTGTTGTCGTACTTAGCTAAAAATATATCCCGCTCACCCAGCGAAGTAAGGTTGTTGGTGCCGGCACCGGGATTAAAGTCTGCGGTAGCTTTAAAGGTGCCTGTAATCCAGATGTTATCATCTTCATCCAAAACTACAGAGCGGCTCTCATCATCACCGCTGCCACCCATAGCCCGTGCCCAAATTAGCTGACCATTTGGCGAATACTTTGATAAGAAAATATCATCTCCACCGGCCGATACCACTATGTTTTCGCCCAAGCCGGGGTCTAAATCAATAGAATCGCTGGCAAATTTACCGGTTACATATACATTGCCTGCAGCATCGGTGGTCAGGTCCCAGGTTGCATCGTTTCCGGCAGCCGTGCCAATCGATTTGGCCCAGTCGTAGGCGGCTATGTTTTGCGAAAAAAGGCTGCCGGCAATAACCAGCAACACAAGCAGAATGGGTAGTTTTCTTTTCATGATATTGTTTTTTGTTTGGCACAAAAGTGGGCTTGCAAAAGGCCTTTAATAAACCTATTTTGCTAATTATTAGGTTTATTAATTAATGGGGTAGAAGCACCTTTGCAGCATGGCAACTTTAAAACAACTATACGACCTGGTTCACGCACTGAACAAAAAGGAAAAAATTAATCTAAACCTGGCTATTAAAGGCACAGGTGGTAAAGCGCGTGAGCGCTACTTGCTAAGTGTAGATATACTTAACCGCACCAAAACCTTTAATGCCGAAAAGCTTAAAAAGAAACTTGGCGAACAGGTGGTAGGTATGAACCTGAGCGAGGCCAATAAAAACCTGTATAATTTTATATGCCGAAGCCTTATTTTTTTTAATGAAAATAGCCAGACAAACTTAGGTTTATTAAGGCAATTATCGGTGGCCGATATTTTAATAGCGAAGCGACTTGTGGGTGCTGCTGCCGATATGCTCGAAACTACTGTTGAGGCGAGCGAAAAAACGCGCAATTACCAAATACTGCACAGCGCTATGGTTGCCTGGCAACAGTTGGATGTGCTGGACCCTAAGCGGCAGCAGAATTTTGAAGGCCGAATCGCGCTGCTCGAGCATCGTATAGCTTTGCTAAAAGAGAATGCAGAATACCTGGAATACCGCAAACTGGCCATTACTTTTTTTGCCCTGGTTAAGGAAATTGGCAGTCCGCGGAATGCCGCACAGCAACAACGCTATGTCATGCTGCTGAATAGCCCGCTGCTATCGCCGGATAAAGCAATAAGCCAGTCGCCTTTACTTATACAATACGAGTATTTTGATTTGCGAAGTATGATGCTATCGGCCTGCAATCAATTGGCCGATGCGTATGCCGAGTGCAGCCGCGCCCTGCAGTTAATGGAGGTTCCCTTTCGGCAGCAAAAAAGGTTCGATTCGTTGCAAAACTTGATGCTTACCAAACTTACCTACAGCCTTGAATTGGAAGACATCGATAAAATTGAGGAGACACGGCAGCAACTCGTGGCAATAAAGCCCTTGTTAGCCAATAAGAGTCGCATAGCCACGCTAAGCGAAAAGGTGTTTCACGCCCAATTATTTGGCTTGCTAAAAGCCGAAAAATATCAGCAGGGTATAGCCGTGTTTGAAATGCATATAAGTGATAGTAAGTTGGGCGATTGGCAAAAGTCGCCGCTGGCTTATGTAGATTACCTGATGGGTGCCCGCCTTTACTTTTTGGCCGGCGACCCCGATACAGCTCTTACCTATCTGCTTAAAATACAGGATAAAGAAAAGCTGATGCGCCCTTCATTTCTTATCGCCTATAAATTTTTGTTTTTACTGTGCCACTACCGGCTTAAAAACTACTTGTATTTATCCAACGCTACCGCAGCCCTTTATAAAATGCTTTATAAAATGGAGCGAGTTTATGAGCCGGAAAAAGCTTTACTGCAATTTTTGAAGTACGCCGGCGATTACAACAAATGGCAAAAGGGTATGCAGAAACTTAATAAACGCTTTATAGAGTTGCGTAGCGATCCTTTTAATAAAGCGTTTTTTACCTATGGCGACTACGACAAATGGCTAACCACCGAAATGCAGAAAAAGCGCCTTTAATAAACCTAATTTTTAAAATAACAAACTTGCCCTGGCCACAGGGGTAAACTCTATTTGCACTACATAAAAAAGTATGTGTATGAGAAGTTGGTTATTGTTGTTTGCTACGCTGTTTCCGGTAATTTTATTTGGCCAGTTTGAATGCCTTAACGAAAACGCCGAACAATTTGCTGCGCGGCTTAAAACCGATAAACGCCGGTTTGATTTACAGTATGCACCCCTGTTGCAAAACGCACAGCGCAGTGGCTTTAGTTTTTCGCTTAACAGTATACCGGTTAAAATTCATATTCTGCAAGATTCTCCCGGTAATGGAAGGTCAATAGATTCAATAGGTATAAACGCCATAATTAACCGGCTTAACAATGATTTTGCGAATGTTGGTTTAGAGTTTTATAAGTGTGGTAACATTAATTATATAACCAATAACGCTTATAACGATATTGAGTTTTACAGCGAATTTACCCCGCTGTACAACGCGAGTGCAGTAGCCAATGTTATTAACGTATACTTTGTGCGCGACCTTATGTTTGGCGGCTCTATGGCTGGCGGGGTTGCGCCCACACCCGGTGGTCGCGATTACGTATTAATGCGCGGGGGCGATGCCATTGGCAATATAACGCACGAATTTGGGCATTACTTTGGCTTATTGCATACGCATGGCGTAAGTAACACTACCCGCAGTAAAGAAAAAGTAGATGGAAGCAATTGTGCAGAAGAGGGCGACTTTTTTTGCGATACGCCCGCCGACCCCAGTTTACTTAATGTGGTATTTACAAATTGTGTTTATACCGGTACCTGGGGCGATGCTAACGGCCAGGGATATAGCCCCGATGTGGCAAACCACATGAGCTATGCCCCGGCTAATTGCCGGAATCGTTTTTCGAATGAGCAAACAGCATTTATGAATTGGACATATCATGAATATCGAAGTTATCTGCAGTGCAGCAGTATTAATATCGATTTTTCGGTTAATGCAACACAGGTATGCGATAGCCCCTTTGCAATTACATTTACCAATACATCTATGGGTTTAAATAGTTTTCAGTGGGATGTAAACGACGATAATATTACCGACTACACCGGCACCAATGCCACACATAGTTTTGGCTCGGCAGGTATTAAGTACGTTCACTTAAAAAGCATACAGGCCGGTAAAACTTACCACCGGCATAAACGCGTTGAATTGTTTGATGCCAAAGCGGTACCAGCCTACGAAAGCTTTAATGCTGCTATTTTGCAGGATGGTTGGCGGTTTGCCGATATGGATGGCGGCCGCAGTTGGGAATTAATAAAAGCTATAGGGCCCGATGGTCAGTATAGTAATGCACTTTGCTTTCGCAATTACGCTTACGAGTCGGCAACAGCCGAAGATCAGGTTTTTAGCACCGGTTACGATTTAACGGGGCTGCAAAATGCACGGCTTACTTTCGACCTCGCTTATGCACCGGCGGGTAAAAGCGATACGCTTAAAATTTATATTTCTACCAACTGTGGTAAAACTTATAGCCAGTTAATTTATCACGCATTTAACGACAGCTTAAAATCGGTTAATAAAACATACGCCGAATTTATACCCGCAGCCGATAGTTGGAAATCGGTTACTATTAACCTTACCCCATACATAAATAATTATGTGCGCTTTAAAATAGAGAATGTAAACAAGGCAGCTAACAATATCTACATCGATAATTTTAGAGTAGATGGAGGCAGTGCTATAAAAGAGGTAGGTTTTGTAACCAGTCGTAGCGCTTTTTACGAAGGTAACGCCACTATACCCGAAGGTTGCAGAAAATACAGGATTGTACAGATGCCGCTGTACATTTCTTCTGCGCCTTCGGCTATAGTTACAGCTAAAGTATTGGCCGGTGGTAATGCAAAAAAGGGATATGATTATTTGTTGCTGGATAGCCTGGTTAGCTTTGCTGCAGGTAGTACCGCTAACCAATATGTACGCTTAAAGGTATATGATGATGTATCGGTAGAGGAGACTGAAAGTGTTGTTTTATCCTTAACCCAGGTTACCGGTAATGGCTTTGGTGGTAGTGCAAGCGCTGGTAATAGCTTGCTGTATATTTACGATAATGAACCTGCCAACCCCGCTTTAACAGTATTGGATACATTGTTGTTGAACGCTACATTTAATAACGAAACTACCTGGGTGCCGGCAGGGTGGACTATTGCCAGTGATTGCCCATACTGCCCTGCTACCGGTGCAGTAGATAGCATAATGTTTTGGTGTACCACCGGTGCTGCCGGAGGCTGGTTTAATATGACAGAATCACTGGATAGCACCGATTTTGTTATAATGTGGGCCTTAGATTCCTACAAAGGAGTACCACTTAAAGAATACCTGGCTACACCCGCTATGGATGCTACCGGGTATGATTCGGTTATCCTTTCATTTGATAATGTGTTTGAGCGCTACCCGGGGGTAGGCTTAGAAAAAATAGGAGTGCAGGTTTGGGATGGCAGCCAATGGGTAAGCGTATGGAGCCACATTGAATACAATGGAGATTTAGGTAAGTTCTACCAGCCTTACCGCAAAACAATCAACATATCTGCTTATGCTAACGCTAATCTTAAAGCGCGTTTCTCTTTTACCGATTCGGATTGGGGTTATTATTGGGCCATCGATAACGTAAAAGTGCAGGGCTGGCGTACCGGGTATAAAGTAGCTACTGCATTAAATACTGTTGCCAGTGGTTATTTTGCGCCGAACGACACAATACACCTTATAAGCAACCGAACATTAGCCGCCACGCTTGTAAATCAAAGTAACTGGAATTATGGCTGCACCAATATTACTATTGATAGGGCCGGCACCGGCGCGCTTGCTTATGAACTGCCCGCTGCAGATTATTTTGTGAGCGAAAAAACAGTGCTTGTTACACCTGCCAATAATAACCCCGGTGGAAACTATGATATTACTTTATATTATACCCAGGCCGAAATGAACGGATGGGTAAATGCTACCGGTAACCAATCCCAACAGATAAGCCTGGTTAAAACAGGCGGAGCTATAAAAAATATATCGCCGGCTAACCCTATGGCTAATGGTGCTACTAATTGCTACTCGTTAAATCAACAATTAACGAGCTATAAAAATGATTGGCGACTAACCGGTAGTTTTGCAACGGGGTTTTCAGGTTTTGGTGCAGGGTTGCCATCTTCATCGGGAGTGCTGCCGGTAGATTATTTAGAACCGCTGGCGGGAAGGCACGAACAAGGCGTGGGCAACGTTTTAACCTGGACAACTGCAATTGAAATAAACAACGATTACTTTAACCTGCAGCGAAGCACAGATGGAATTGATTTTACCCCCATTGCTATTATTGATGGGCAAGGGAATGCAACCAGCGAACATAATTATAGCTATACCGATAAAAATTACAAAACAGGAATTAACTATTACCGGCTAATGCAGGTAGATTTTGATGGCCACCGCGAGTTTTCGAACATAGCGGCTGTTAATGCGCAATTACCCGAAGTGGCTATGCAAATTTATCCCAACCCTGCCAGCGATGTGGTAAATGTAATTTTATCGGCAGAGCAGGGAATGCTTACCATAGTAGATGAACTGGGAAATGCCGTATTAGCAAAACCGGTGCAGGGCAGCACCACGCGCTTTTATATTGCCAATTTACCGAAAGGGGTTTACACTATTTCGCTGCGCAATGGTGCGGTAACAAAAAACATGCGCCTGGTAAAAATTTAGTGCAGATATAGTATGCCATAAAAAAAGGCGACCTTTTCGGTCGCCTTTAGTAGCGAGGGGGGAGCTCGAATCCCCGACCTCAGCATTATGAGTGCTGCGCTCTAACCAGCTGAGCTACCTCGCCATTAAACTTTGCATACAGGCATTTGCCTTAAATGCGGGGCGCAAAAATATTTATTTTTAGATGCCATGCAAATAATTGCCGGGCAATGTGCTGTGCAAAAAACAATTTAAGGCACGTATTAAACTTTTGTGTTTTTTTAAGGTCTTATCCCAATCACTGCAATTCCCACGCCCATGAAACAGCTTAAACGCTCAGAGTTTTTAAACCTCGCCAAAGGTGCCGGCAACGATCAAAATCCAAAAATGCACCAGCCGCCGGCAAATGAGTTTGCCAATAAGGAGTTGCCCCATTTTGGCAGCCGCTCAACTACCACTTTAGCGCCATATACCGGGCCATTTGGCACGGTGCAGCTTTCGCACTTGCTGCGTCGCACCCTGTTTGGACTTAAAAAGGCAGATTTAGATGCCTTTGCCGGCCAAACGCTCGACCAGGTTTTAACCTCGCTTTTAACTTTATCGGCCACCCCGGCGCCCCCGGTTAACGCCTATAATACAGCTAATTTTACCGATGCCGATATTCCCCTTGGCCAGACCTGGGTAAATGCAGTAGCAAACACCAATAGCGTTAATGCCAATGGCTACCGCAAAAAAAGCTTTAAATGGTGGTGGGCCGGCCTTATGCTAAACCAGGAGAGGAACCTTACGGAGAAGATGACTCTTTTTTGGCATAACCACTTTGCTACCGAACTAAATATTTATAACGATGCCCGGGCGGGCTATAAGCATAATGCTTTGTTACGCGCCAATGCACTGGGTAATTTTAAAACGCTTACGCGCCTGGTAACTACCGATGCCGCCATGCTGGCCTACTTAAACGGTAACACCAATACCAAAAATGCCCCCAACGAAAATTACGGTCGCGAATTGCAGGAACTTTTTACCGTGGGTAAGTACCCGGCCCCGCACTATACCGAAGATGATGTAAAAGCCGCCGCCCGTGTATTAACCGGTTGGAGGATTGATAATAACACCGTTACCGCTTACTTTGATAGCAACAGACACGATACCACCGATAAGTTATTCTCATCTAACTATGGCAACACCACCATTACCGGCCAAAGTGGGGCTAACGGTGCGCTGGAAACCGACCAGCTAATAGACATGATTTTTTTGCAGGCCGAAGCCGCTAAACACCTTAGCCGCAGGCTATACCGGTGGTTTGTTTATTATGTAATCGATGCGCAGGTAGAAACGGATATTATTACCCCTATGGCCGATTTGCTGGTGCAAAGCAATTGGGATGTGGTGCCGGCTTTACGGGCTTTACTTAAGAGCGAACACTTTTTCGATAGCCTTAATAACGGTTGCCATATTAAAAATCCGGTGGACCATTTGATTGGTGTTGCCCGTCAATTTAATGTGGTATTTCCCGATTCTTCCAATATTGTTTCTCAATACAAGGGTTGGAAAATAGTAGCCGATGCCTTGCTTACCTTAACCATGGACCCCGGCGATCCGCCCAGCGTTGCAGGCTGGACGGCCTATTATCAGGAGCCGCAGTTTCACGAGCAATGGATAAACAGCGATACTCTGCCTGCCCGCAACCAGTATACCGATACGCTTGCAAGTTTAAGCGGGGTAACCTCGGGTGGTGTAAATCTTATTATAGACCATATTGCCTTTGCGCAGCAGTTTAGCAACCCCGCCGACCCTAACCAGTTAATAGCCGATACGGCCGCCTTATTAAGCCCTAACGATATTGGTGCTACACAAACGGCTTTTCTTAAAACCATATTGCTAAGCAACCAGGCCGCCGACCATTACTGGACCGATGCCTGGAATCAATACATAGCCACCCCCGGTAATGCTACTTATAAAAGCACGGTAGAAACCCGCCTGCGCAGCATGCACACCTATTTAATGGCTTTGGCCGAATACCAGTTGATATAGTTGTTAGAGACTGCTTTGATTTGATTGGTGAGTTTTTTTATAGATTATTTTTGAGCGAACCAAGAAAGATTTTTGCAGCCATAATGGAGTTTTTCTGGCAAAAAAAACTGCCGCAGGTGCAGCCAAAAAGAATTATAAAAAAATTATCAGGTAAATCAAAACAGTCTCTTCTACATTTAAACCTACAAGTAATGAAAAGAAAATCATTTATAAAGCGCTCGCTGCCGGTGGCAACCCTTCCTTTTTTAATAAACGGCCTGTCGTTTAAAGCGTTTGGCGAAGGCAGTGCTTTTGAGCAAATGCTAGAGGCGGCAACAGAAACCGATAAAGTGCTCGTGCTTATTCAGCTAAACGGAGGAAACGACGGTTTAAATACGGTCATTCCTTTGGATCAATACTCGCCCCTTTCTGCGGCGCGGGGTAATATACTTATTGATGAAAACCTGGTGCTGCCGCTTAACGGCACTACCGCTACAGGGCTTCATCCATCTTTAACGGGTTTGCAAAACTTGTATAACAATCAGCAGTTGGCCATAGTGCAGGGGGTAAGCTACCCCAACCCAAGTTTCTCGCATTTTCGGGCTACCGATATTTGGCTTACGGCATCCGACTCCTCCCAAACGCTTAATACCGGTTGGGTAGGCCGCTTTTTAGACCAGGAATATACCGGCTACCCTGCCGGATACCCCAACACTAACAACCCCGACCCTTTGGCTTTGCAAATTGGCAATGTGGCTTCGCCGGCATTGCAGGGGCCAACTGTAAACATGGGTATAGCTATTACCAGCAGCAGCAATTTTTACCAGTTAACCTCGGGCAATTACGACCCTGCGCCCAATACCCCTGCCGGGCACGAGTTGAGTTTTATACGGGCCACCTCTTTACAAACGCAGCAGTATGCCGCCGTAATTAAAACAGCCGCCCAGGCACAAGCTAATCTATCTACCTTATATCCTTCAGCGGGCACCAACAGCCTTGCCGACCAGTTAAAGATAGTTGCACAACTTATAGGTGGCGGATTAAAAACGCGGGTGTATATGGTTAACCTGGGTGGCTTCGATACCCACAATAGTCAGGTAGCCGCAACCGGAGGTAACCACACCGGCGAGCACGCCGACTTACTAAAGAAGATATCAGATGCGGTAGCCGCGTTTGAGGATGATATAACTTTAATGGGCCAACAGGATAGAGTTTTGGGTATGACTTTTTCTGAATTCGGTCGCCGCATAAAGTCAAATGCCAGCCTGGGCACCGACCACGGCTCGGCATTACCGGTAATACTTTTTGGCAGCAAAGTTAAGGGCGGCCTTATTGGTAATAATCCGGTTATACCCGGCAGCGTTACCTCTGCTGATAATCTCGAGATGCAATACGATTTCCGTTCTATTTATACCAGCATACTTAAAAACTGGTTCTGCATACCCGATGCCGAAATAAGCGCCACCATGCTGCAAAGCTTTCAAACTTTGGATTTGTTTACCACCACCTGCACAACAGGTGTAATGGAAACAGCAAGCGATGGAGGTGCTTTGCGCAATTACCCTAACCCGGCCAATAATACCACCATTGTTGAGTTTGAAACGGAGGGAGGTAATGTAGAGATGAAATTGTATGATGAAATGGGTAAGGAGCTAAGAACTTTTTTACAGGGTACCTATGCCCCCGGCACTTACCGCACCGAATTGAACACGCAACAGCTGAAAAAGGGCGTTTATTTTTATAGCCTGAAGCAGGGAAACAAAAAAACTACCCGCCGGTTAATGGTTATGTAATCAACCATACCCCCGCAGATTCCGTCTCGGTATTGGCGTCTACCCGAAAAGATTCCAAAATTGCCTGACACCAATTTTAAGAGGGTAGCGCTAGTGTCCCCCGCTGGCGGGGGGAGCCCTGACGCTCTGGTCAGGGCAGGGGGTGGATGGTTTGCAGGCCATCCCACGCATTTTTACATAAAAAGCTGAAACAAAGCCATTGACAAAAAAATATTTTTTGCAGGATGTTTGAAAATATAAAACCCTCTGTTAGATTTGCGCTCCGCTAAACGGAAAAGGGAGCTTAGCTCAGTTGGTTCAGAGCATCTGCCTTACAAGCAGAGGGTCGGGGGTTCGAACCCCTCAGCTCCCACAGTGATAATGAAAGGGTTACAGAAATGTAGCCCTTTTTTATTTTATTATTTGCACACAATTTGCACACAAAATGACCATTAATCATTGGGCCGAGAGTTAGATCATCTCTTGAGTGTATTAGCGATAGAAGCCCTATTCGACCTCCACGGCGTCGCTGGAAAGAGGCGATTGCACCTTACAAGCGGGTAGTTTGTAATTGGTGTAAAAAGCTGCAATTGTCCATCTTTGCCCCTGATGAAATCTAACCCATGGCTTCCTCTTACAGCCACTGATTTCTGCCCGAATATCTCTGCTAATCGCAGCAATTAGTTAAGTGGTCTCTGAGGAATTAAGAGAAGGCGGTGTGTGCAAGGTGTCATATTCTCATTTTGTAAATAGGAATAACGGAACACCATTTCCTTATCAAGACATTAACAGCATAGCTACAAGGTGCATAATGGCGCTATCCGTTTATTGCTTCTTTACTGGTGAATAGACTGTCATCTTTACCTACAAAAGCTATTACATGCCCATCAGGATCAGCCACATATCCAACCGTATCTCCCCAGTCTCTTTTTTGAATACTACTTATCTCCTTTGCCCCTGCTTTTATTGATAGCTTAAATATCTCATCAATATTATCAGTATATAAATACAGTTCACATCTGGGAATTCCGCTGCCAGAATGCGGGTGGGGTGTTTTGTCCAAAAGAATCTTTGCAATCCCCGCTTCCGGCATTAACCCTAATTTTAAATTGTCAGATAGTACAAATTCTGTCATACCCGGTACATTCAAATGAGGTGTTATATTTAAAACAAGTGAATAGAATGTCGTGCTTTTTTGTTGATCGGCCACATAAAGAATTATTTCGGCCAACAAGATTTGAGTTTTACTTTTCATAGACAGTTTGCATTTGATTTTCATATTACCACCCTCAACCCGTACTACTACAAGATAATTATAATCAGCACAGTGCGAATTATGAAGGAGATCTAAAGGTTAGTAACTATTGCCTGTGCAACGGAGGTTGAATAAACAGGAAAATATTTTCACCTCGACTGATAGAAATCATCCTGTCTGCTTTAGAAACCTGCTATCTTTGTTTAGAATCAATCTAAATAAACAACAAATTATGAAAGCAAATGAAATTGTTCCTGCTCAAACTTTCATTTTTGCCGATAGCATTGAATATGCATCCGACTCTATAGTAAGTAAAACCATCGTTAAAAGACCCACCGGAAATATCACGCTTTTTGCTTTCGACCAAGGTCAGGCACTGAGCGAGCATACAGCCCCTTTCAATGCATTGGTTCAGGTGATAGATGGGCAGGCCGAGATAATTATTGCCCAAACAATCCATCGTCTTACCGCCGGTCAAAATATAATACTGCCGGCAAACATTGCACATGCGGTAAACGCCACCACTCCATTAAAGATGGTATTAACTATGATAAAAGACAATTAACCATGAATACAACCAGCATAGAAAAGGAACAAGGCCATTGGCTGTTAGCTAAAATGGGTAAAAAGGTTTTGCGTCCGGGCGGAAAAGAGCTAACTCAAAAACTAATCAACGGGCTGCAAATTAACTCAGCCGATGATGTAATAGAGTTCGCTCCCGGCCTGGGTTTTACCGCCGCCATAGCCATAAACAAAAGGCCAAAGTCATACACCAGTATTGAACTGAACGAAGACGCTGCCCGGTTGTTGCGCAAAAAAATTATCGGCAGAAATCATCGTATAATTGTAGGCAACGCTGCCGAAACGCCCTTGCTGCCTGCCTCAGCACATAAAGTATTTGGAGAGGCCATGCTCTCCATGCATGCCGACCATCGCAAAGCCGAAATTATACGCGAAGCCAACCGGTTACTAAAACCCGGTGGTTTATACGGAATTCACGAACTTGGCCTAATGCCTGATACTATAGATGATGCAACAAAAGCCGAAATACAACGCCAGTTAGCCGTGTCGCTCAAAGTAAATGCCCGCCCGTTAACTCAGGCCGAGTGGATTGCGCTGATAGAACAACAGGGTTTTAAAGTGCGCAAAGTAATGACCAACCCTATGCACCTTCTTGAACCAAAACGGATTATAGAAGATGAAGGACTTTTACGCACTATAGGAATAGGATTTAATATAGTTACGCATCCTAAAGTTGCCAAGCGTATATTGGCTATGCGGGCGGCATTTTATAAATATAATCGGCTGATAAATGCCGTTGCCTTTATAGCTGAGAAAGTGGCCGAGGTGCGCTAAGGCTAATAAGCCTACTTGTTATCTTCATAAAACCTAACCCGGCGCATTAGTTTAGGGTAAAGCGGTAAAATCCAACTCAATCGTAATGCCCGCGTTGCTTTTTTCCCGCCTCGAACGTTCCAACGATTGGAAGATAACGCAAAGCATTAGCTAGCACATTCTTAAGCAACGCCTTTGAACCCGGCTTGATCAAGCGGATTTGGAAGCCTTGTTTCAAATTTCGCATAACGGGGACGCTATGCCCGCACGGTTCTATATAAAGAAAAATTAAACCTTGCTCCTTCATTTTTTTATCGCGACCTAAAGTCTTCCTGTGCCTATAGCAAAACTTACTTGAAGACCCAGCAACGAGTAACAGACATTGATAGGCGACTCAACCAGTTAATCATTTCCAACAATAGCTTTAAAAGCAAGAATTCCGTTGGTAAATTTCATGGATTGAGTCTTGAGGATTTAGAATACGTCTCGCAGTCAATACAAAGTTATCAAATACTGGTGCTCTGTGGTTAAAAGGTAGCTGCTTTACCAACCAAGGTAAAATAATTTCCAATTCGGATACATCATCTGGTTTTTGAAGGTAATAGCTGGAACCGCCTGCATAAGCAGCCTCCAGTTGTTCAGAGCTCATTGCATTAGCATACATGACAACTGGTAGATGGCAGAATTTATTGCTATTCCTGATTTGTTTGGTGCACGCAACTCCATCCAATGGATACATAACGTAATCCATAAAAATCAAATCTGGCAAGATAAAAGCGTGATCAAGCACTTCAACTACTTGTTTAATGTTTGATGCCTCAGTAACTTTGACCGTACTGTCGAACCTCTTCAGAATGTGCTTAAAAAGTTCTCTCTCGGTGTCGTTGTTATCAGCATGCAGTATATGCAACATATTTCGTGGGATTTCATGCAAAAAAAGGATACTTATTCAGTAAGAAGCGGAATTTAACAATGCATAATGACTAGATAAGCACATTCAATATATCACTGCAGAGCGCACATGTGACAATTGTAATAAGTTGTTTTCTTTGCCTCAATAGCCCTACCATATTTTGGGACATAACGATAGATAAAGTTCAAAATTAAAGAATGACAACCAAACAAAAACTCAGCAAGGAATTTTTGGTTATCAAAAAAGACAGCGGTAAAGACAATATCGTTCTCGACTTTGGTAAACTCAGAAGAGCAGTTCTCACGCTTCGCGCAATTAATCATCCGTTACGAAAAAAAATAGTCAGCATGTTAGAAAACAAGCGCTCTATGATGGTAACAGAGATATACGATCTCTTGAAACTAGAGCAGTCGGTTGCTTCGCAACATCTGGCAATACTTCGTAGGGCGGACATTGTGACGACAAAACGTGAAGGAAAATGCGTTTTCTATAGCGTAAACAAAAAGCGGATTGGTGAAATCACCAGTCTCGTAGAAGACTTAGCGCAGCAGGAATAAGTCCACATTTCTGTTTCCAAAATTATGCGACAAAAGACATTGGGCTTGGCGCAGAATCTTATATCGTGAAACCTATGATATTCGGGCAACTCGCCCATGAACTTGGAATATGCTATCAAACCTATAGCGTCAGACATAAACAGCTTGAATACTGGTGCAATAGAAGTAAGCACCGTTATGTATTACAGTCAGCATAAAAATCAGTTGAAGTTTATCACTTCGTTGTATATTCCATGATTTGAAATTATAGAGTCGCGGCAGCAACATACCCGTGAATTGGGGCTTTCGGCGGTCTGGACTAAGGATTCATCTGAGTGAGTATTCCCATAAAGGCCCCTTTTTATTCTTACTCCTGAATTTTTTGATGTTTGCCGAGAAATCTTTATCGGGAAAAATCCAATTTTTGCCTGTGGCGTTAGCCCTTAGCTGTAAAGTTGAAAGATCTACCTGCTTCGATATATAATAGCGAGGTTCTAACAAATCATCATCCCGGCTTATGGTTCTATCCTGTACAGCAAGTTGATGTAACCGGGTGCCGGGATATATACGCATGCCCACAAAAGGAAAAAATGCGGTAAGCCCTATTTTCCTCGAGTTCTCAAATGTTTCGTTGACCGTTTCCTCTGTTTCTCCGTAGCCGGCAAGAATGATAAAGTGAACGAAATCTATACCCAGGGTGCGACACATATCGCTTTTTTCAATTACTTCTTTTGCCGAAAAACTCTTTCCGTAATTTTTTAAAGTGCGGTCCGATAGTGATTCGGTTCCGAACTCGATATGCGTAAGGCCTGCCGCCTTCAGTTTTATCATCAACGCCTCATCCAGGTTTTTAAAAGTAAAGTATGCCCCCCATTTAATTTTTATGCCGCTGCGGATAATTTTATCAGCTAACTCATGGTTATATTTGTTCTCGATATTAAAAACCGAATCGGTAAAAAACACATAGTTGATTCCCTGATTGTAATATAGATCGCTGAGGGTTTCTAAAATCCTATCGGTATTCAGTGTTCTTATTTTTTTCCCTTCAATAACCGGGTATGAACAGTAAATGCATTTGTAAGGACAGCCTCTTTTGGTCTGCACACTCAACATTCCACTATGATTCCAGTAGAAACCTGTGAGTTTGCTTTCGAAACTCAATGCCAGGTCGTGGCAATAGTTGCTCCGCTTGTTCACCAATACGAGCCCACCGGACGTATAAACCAGGCCCTCAATGTTTCTGAACTCCAGGTTGTAGTCAAGACAGTTAAGCAATTGCACAAAACTTTCTTCGCCTTCGCCATATATGCCAAAATCGGGTTGCAACTGTCCGTAAAGTTTTTCTGGAAAGATAGAAAAACCGGCGCCCCCTAAAATTATTTTTGCATCTCCCGCCAACCGGATGGTGGAAATAAGTTTACGATAGCCACCTATGAAATTTCCTTTGCTCATCGAGTTCGCATCGTCTATGTTCCTCAGTGAAACACCGCAATATTTGGGCTGAAGGAGCTGAATAGTTGCCTCCAATTGTTCAAAGCTATTCAAATACAGGTCGAAGATCTCAACTTTGTACATCGGTAGCTTCTGTTTAAGATAGGTGGCAATATAGGATAGGCCGACAGGGTAAACCGGGTAAGGTTTATCGCACTGATTGGCGGAGATTAGTAATATAGTCGGCGGTTGGTTCATGGGGTCCAGAAATCGTAATAATTAAACCATTGTTCAGGGTATTTACGGATCATGGCTTCGAGAACTTTCGCATACTCTTCCACCATACTTTCAATGCTCCCTTCATTCACTTTAGCTGGCGTGGCGTAAAAATTATAACTGCGACCGCGCCCTTTCATGTTAAACACAAATGAATAGGGAATTTTAAAGCGGGTAACGAGGTGAAAGGGACCGGCGGGAAAGTCAGCCTTCTGGCCCAAAAATTCTGCCCGAACAACCTTTGCCTTATCAAATGATCGGTCACCGGTAAAACAAATCAATTCGTTGTTATTTATCGCCTGGTTAATTTCGAAAATATGTGTCATATCTTTCTGCACGTAAATTAATCGGTGGTTTTGCTTTGCCATCACCGAATTGAGATAGTCTTCTATTTTTTCCTGCGTCGTTTGACTGGTAACAAGATTCATATTGGCATGAAGCCTTTGCAAAAAATGTCCCGACACTTCGAAGTTGCCAATGTGCGCGCTGATAAGCATTCCGCCCTTACCGGCGGTTATCATTTGCTCTAAATACGGCTGGCCGTTGAAATGATAAGTGAAATTGGCCTTTGCATTGGAAAAAATAGCTACCCGGTCAATAATGGTTTGACCAAAAACAAAAAAATTTTTATAGGTAAACCACACCGATTTCAACTTGTCATAATTCAACTTATTGTAATAGAACCGGTAAATAACCAAGCGGTGGCTATGTGAAAAGACTACAAAATAGAAAGCCACAAAAGCCAGAAGAAAATAGGCTGGCGCTATACCTGCTCTTTTTATAATCAGAACAAATATTTTATAACCTGGCAATGTTCCCCTCAACCTACCTACCCATTTTACCGCCATCTTTAATAATATTTTTACAACTGAAAGGACAAAGTAAAACTGTCTCATCCTCGCAGGCGAAAATAGGCTTTGCGGGTATATCCTACAGGGCTATAGCTCATGAACTTTATCAGCAGGAAAAGTGTTATTTGTAAGCTATAAGTGCCGGTACCTATTTACTTCCCAATAAGTTCTTCAAGCTTTTTATAATTGAGAATTTGCAGATCTTTCCCGCTGGCTGCAATAACTTTTTGAGTTTTTAGATCAGAAAGGCATTTTGATACCTGTTCTTTGTTTAATCCAACAATGTCTCCAATATCCTGTCGGCTTAAATTAACAGTGAAGCGCCCAGTGGAGTAATTTAGCTGATAAGCGTCTGCTATATGAAGCAGCACTTCTGCTATTTTCTCGCTAACATTCATTTGAGCCAGACGAACGGTACGTAAATAAATGTTGCTCAGTTCATTATTCAACGTTTGCCTAAGATCGTCTCTAACAGCAACATTTTTATTAAGCACATTTTCAAAATATTTCCTTTCAATAAAGCAAACATGTGTTTCTTCCACGGCCGTTACAGAAACCTGGTATCTGTTATTGGGGTCAATTTGGTAACCCAGCATATCGCCAACCGTACCCAAAAAAAGGATGAAAGGTTTATTTTTATAGCTGCTTACATGCACCTTAACAACACCGCTATTGATAACATATATTCCATCCGCTTCCTTACCCTCTAAAATCAGTGGCTGTCCGCGTTGATATTTTATGCAATATTTACTACAGTTAATTAACTCCAGAAATTCCCTCCTGCATTTTTTAAGTATAGTGCAATGCCGCACCGAGCATGTTAGACAATTGTGACTTTGGTCATTCATAATATTAACATTTAGTAAGTTGCATGATGACAAACCTGGACGACCTTATGTTTTGCTGATTAAAGTCATAGCACTTAACGTTGCAATGTTCGGCCGTTTCTAACACCCAATACCTGTATCTCCTTAGTATTAACATGTCAATGAATGTGCGCATGGGACACTCCTGGAAACACCAAAAGGACTGGCTTGATTTTCGATCGTCCAGATCACTGGGGGGCACATAAGTCCAGTATAAGGAGTAGAATCGTCCGTAAAAACCTTAAAATAAATTTCTGACTGCTGAAAACGAATATGTTTTGCGTTTTTACCTTGAAAACCAAAGCCAATAGAGAAAACACCTTCATTTAAAATTGGCCCCTTAATTAAGCAACTCAAGGAGTAAATTCCTTTGAAATGAATCAAAGCATTTTCTTTTCCAAGCGCGTGGCTGGATGCAATAAACAACCGGTTTCCGCAGCTATCCAACACATCAAATCCAATAAAAATTGGTTCATCTGCGTCCTTTAACAACTCAAGCCTGATCAGGATTTGAATATCATTTCCCACAAAAATTGAATCACCGATAGGGTGCCCATAGGCATTAACACCTGCGTACAAGAGCCGTACTACGTCATCTCCCGGGGCCATGTCAGCATGTTCAAAAAGCAATTGAGGAAATGCTATTAGCTCTTTAATCAATCGCGACGTCTCCTCGGCGTTGGTTTTAATAGACCATTTTGCTATTGTATCCGTTTCCGACTGTTCTCTCAACAAATTATTTTCAGAATAAAGTTTTATAACATCTGCGGATGTTCCTATCATTTTAGTAGTTCCATTCTCAATCCACAAACAGTTATTACATAGCTCCAATATCTCTCCCAGGTTATGCGTGACAAATAATAACGAAATACCACTTTGAATTAATGATTTTATTTTGCTTTTTGCCTTGATTCTAAACTCAGCGTCGCCTACGGTGAGCACTTCATCTAAAATTAATAAATCTGCATTGATGTGTGCGGCAACGGAGAAGGCAAGTCTTACATACATGCCACTTGAATAATGTTTAACGGGAATGTGTATGAAATTTTCTACTCCGCTAAACTCAACTATTCGATCAAAGTATTCATTTTTAATTTGACGCTCAGTCAAACCCATGAGTTCGCCGTTTAGAAAAATATTTTCTGCACCAGTAAGGTCAGGATGAAAACCGGTGCCAATTTCGAGAATTGAGACCAGTTTGCCATTAACCAGAATTTGCCCCGAACTAGGTTCGGTAATGTTGCTTAGGATTTTAAGAAGTGTGCTTTTCCCTGCCCCATTTGAACCGATTATACCAAGAGATTCACCTCTTTTGAGAGTAAAGGATATACCCCTCAAGGCCCAAAAATCCTCCTCCTTCTCCATGCGCTCGCTTTTTACCAAACCTGACACAAATGATATTATCGCTTCCTTAAAATTATCTGTGTATTTACCTTTTATCGAAAAGCATTTGCTTAAGTCGTTAACTATGAGAATTTCATCCTTTATCCCGGCCATCAGATTGTATCAGTAATTTTTTTTTCAATTTTTATGAAGTAATGGTACCCGGAAAGCAACAAAAGCGTACAGAAAACGAAGGTAGGTAAGAAATGGAGGAGCTTAACTTCATCTCCAGTAATTATCCATCTAAGTAAACCTATAACACCTGCTACCGGGTTTAGGTATATCAAAAAATCATATTTTGGGGGAATAATTGTAGTAGGATAAAAAACCGGAGTAAGCCAGATGCCGAAACCAATAAGAAATGGGATTAGGTGATGAAAATCGCGATACCTCGCAGCCAGGGCGCTTAACCAAACCGCAATCGACAAGGCAAGCAGGGCGTTCAACAAAAGCACAAATGGAATTGCAAACATTCTAACGCTTACCGGCTCATGAAACAAAAGGAGTAAGATTACCAGTAACATAAAAGAAACTGTAAACTCAACCCAGCTAACCAAAACTTTTGATATCGGTAGAATGAGTTTAGGAAAATAAATTTTTTTGATGATGTGCTGGTTTTCTAACAAAGACGTTCCAACCTTGCTTACTATATAACTAAAATTATTCCACACTAAAATGCCGCTGAAGGCAAAAACGGAATAATGAACATGGATACCTTTCAATTGAATTAGCCCGCTAAAAAATATAGTAAATATCAACAGAGAGGTAAGAGGTTGAACAACGGTCCAAAGCAATCCTAAAAAAGTCTGTGCATATTGTACCTTTAAATCCCGTTTAGCAAAAGTCAATATCATCCTCTTGTAGCTCCACAATTTTCGTAGATAACCAATGGGCTTATAGTTTTCGCTTGAATATAGAATTGCTGAGGTCATTCGATTTTAATGATGAATTCAATTTATAAATGGTGTAGTTTGCAACGATTAGTAAACATATTTTCAATGTAGACTTCACCAGTTAGTTTGCAAATGTATAAGAGCGAAAAATGCAGGCACATGATAAATCTCATCTTAAATCATTCACCAAGTTATTTCAAAGGGGGCGAATGCGGATTCGAAAACAATCCATGTTATATCAGCCCTACTTAGTTGCAATAGATATTTTAGGCAGCGGTTTGGATTTAGCCAATAAATATACATTCGCAGGTTCGTAATAAGGTATCACTTTATATTGATTTTAGTTGTGTTAATAGCAGTCACAGCTGTATTGTGTTGTGATTTTATAACCCCGTTGGTTTGCCATCGGACTTATGCCATAAGTACCAAATAACATTTTTTTAGCTAACAAAAGTCACTGAATATTAGAACTATTGGTTTCATCTTCACTTCGTAATTTAAGAAAAGCATTTGCGATATGTAGGGTGTTTATTAGATGACGGGAATCGTTTGGATTCCTCAATTATAATTCCATAACGGACCATGTTCTTGATACCCTCTTTTCTATGCATCCAGGGTGTTGGATAGGTTATGACAACCTTCTACAGCCCAGTGCAATTTTTTTTTAAAAAAGTATTGAACAGAATTAATATGAATAGGTCTACTATTATCACATTGTTTTTACTCCTTTTTTTAGCAGGTTCAGGCTGCAAAAAATGTTACGACTGTACGAAGAAATGCGGGACGTGTCAAAAAAGCGGTTATTCAGCTGCTGCGGGTTGCCAGGGCGATACGACACTACATGGTTTATCGGTAGAGGCCTGGAAAGTTTATTACGAATCGAACGGTTACACCTGCGCTTATAGCAATGCGGTTGAAAGCGTTTGCTGCACAGATAACAAACTGAACTGTCGAACAAATATTATGAATGTATCAGCAAATAAAAGCGATTATAACTTACTACACCAAGTGGCAATTTAACCCGCGTTTCGCTTCGTTTTCCAAAAACAAAATATATGAAAAATCCGATAAAACGATCATGGGCAGAACCCTATAAAATGAAAATGGTGGAATTGCTGAAAATGACCACCCGGCCGCAACGGCTGCTGGCAATAAAAGAAGCAGGTTACAATACGTTCCTGTTAAAATCGGAAGATGTGTATATTGACCTGCTTACCGATAGCGGCACTTCTGCTATGAGCGATCGGCAGTGGGCAGGTATGATGGTAGGTGACGAATCCTATGCCGGCAGTAGAAATTTTTTTAAATTGGAGCGTACTATCCAAAAATGTTATGGCTATAAACATATAATTCCTACCCACCAGGGACGCGGCGCCGAAAATATTCTTTCTAAAGTGCTGATAAAAAAAGGCGACATAATTCCTGGTAACATGTATTTTACCACAACTCGTTTACACCAGGAATTAGCCGGTGGAGCTTTTACTGATGTAATAATAGATGAAGCGCACGACCCCAATAGCGAGCATCCATTTAAAGGGTCGGTAGATTTGAACAAACTAGGTGCTGTGGTAAAAAAATATGGAGCTAAGCGAGTTCCTTATCTATGTATTGCAACCAATGTAAACATGGCGGGTGGACAACCCATTAGCATGAAGAACCTGAAGGAGGTTCGCGCTTTTACTAAAAAGCATGGCATCAAAATTATTCACGATATGACCCGCGTGGCGGAGAATGCCTACTTTATTCAGCAGCGCGAAAAGGGTTATGAAAAAAAGAGCGTAGCCGAAATTGTATTTGAAATTTGCTCACTTACCGATGGTGCTACTATGAGCGCCAAAAAAGATGCTCTGGTAAATATTGGCGGGTTCCTTGCCATTAACGACTGGCATGTCTTTGAGGAAGCCAGAAATTTAGTAGTTGTATATGAAGGCTTGCATACCTACGGAGGTTTGGCTGGCCGCGATATGGAAGCCATGGCAATAGGTATTGAAGAAAGTTTGAGCGATAACCACATGAAGGCACGTGTGGGTCAGGTGGAATACTTGGGCCACCGGATGCAGGATTTTGGAATACCCATTGTTAGGCCTATTGGCGGGCACGGAATTTTTGTAGACGCCAAACAGTTTTTACCGAATCTATCGCAGGATGAATTTCCGGCACAAACACTGGCGGCCGAAATTTATCTGGATTCCGGGGTGCGTACAATGGAGCGTGGGATAGTTTCTGCCGGAAGAAAATCCAATGGTGAAAACTATTATCCTAAGCTTGAATTGGTGCGCCTTACCATACCCCGGCGGGTTTACACACAGGCGCATATGGATGTAATTGCAGAATCTGTGTATAATGTTTTTAAAAAACGCCATAAAATAAAAGGGCTTAAAATGAAGTACGAGCCCAAATACCTGCGCTTCTTTCAGGCTAGGTTTGAGAAACTGAGATAATTTACGCCCCGCAAAGCGTTGATGTGAGAGGGAATTTATTTACTTAAGTAGTTTGAATATGGAAATATTTAAAGAGTTCCGGTTTGAGGCGGCTCATTATTTACCTAATGTCCCTAAGGAGCATAAGTGCCGGAACATGCATGGCCATGCCTACCGGGTAGTAATTTATTTGAGTGGGGAAGTGGGCAAATCGACAGGATGGGTAGTTGATTTTACTGAGATTAAAGACGCTTTTACTCCAGTGCTCACCACTTTAGACCACCAGGTTTTAAATAAAATTAAAGGCCTCGAAAATCCAACGGTTGAAAATCTGACTGTCTGGATATGGGAAAAACTTTTCCTGCTCGTTCCACAGTTAACGAAAATAACAGTTTACGAAACAGAAACATCGGGCTGTACCTACACCGGTGTTTTAAATACTTCCAAATAATAATTCATGAATGACAAAAATCAATCGTTCGGCAATGCTATTTTCCTGTTGGTCAATATAACCATAGGGGGCAATTTGCTAATGTATTTTGGGATAAAAGTAAGTAAATGAAGTATTTCCATTTTCGACTACCCTATCAACTCTAATATATGAATTCAAAGCGGCCATACTATTAGTAATCTGTATATTCTACTTTTCGGTTGCAAGGAAAACCGATGATAAGCCATTATTCAATTAGGCCCTCCTTATAGGTTGATGACAACGCCTTGCTATGATACTCGGATTTTTGAAAGGTCATTCAAGAATAGTAATGCAGCAAGTGCATAATGGCATTTATGCAGTTACTACTTCTTTGCTGGCGGCAATAAAACGCCATCAATCACATGTACAATTCCATTTGAGGCAGGAATAGAGGCAAGAATAGTAGCCCCATTCACTGTGTATTTGCCATCTTTTACTCCAATTGTTACGTTGTCTAAATTAGCCTGGTTTAGTATTTGTCCATCTGTCATCAGATCGGTGCTAATGCCGCCTACAAATACGTGATACTCCAGAATATTTTGTAAGTCCCCCTTGGCTTCCGGTTTTAATAAGCCCTCCACAGTTCCGGCAGGTAATTTGCCAAAAGCTTCGTTGGTAGGAGCAAACACTGTAAAGGGGCCAGCATTGGAAAGAACATCAACATACTCAGCAGCCTTCAATGCTGTAACTAGAGTGGTGTGATCTTTAGAACTAACGGCTACCTTTACTACATCCTTTTTAGATTGATCATCTACCACAGCCGATTGGCCAGCACTTGAAGAAGTGGCTGGATTGCTAGTAGATGCTTGTTCTGAGTTTGATTTGCTGTTGCAGGCAGAAAGAGCTGCAATAGTGATTAATCCAAGAAATATTCTTTTCATATGGGTTTGATTTTATGAGGTCAAACGTATTTTATACCCGTCCTTTATTCAATGATTAAACTCACTTTGTTTCCTTATTTTAATCATATAGCTTGGTAAGCTATTACATGATAATTGCAGAGCCTATCATGAGAAGTGCCAGCAACGCAGTTTGTTTATATAAATAACTAAAAAGAAATAATTATGGAAACTGAAATTTTTTTTGAAAACACCACAGTAGCAGAATTGGTGGCAAATGATTACCGTACGGCTGAAATTTTTAAAAAACATAAGATAGATTTTTGCTGCGGAGGTAAAAAGAGCATTGCTACAGTATGCGCCGAAAAACAAATAAACCGGCATGAATTGGAACAGGAACTACTTACTTTGCAAGCGCAGCCAAAAGATGCGGCCCAAATTTTTAATGATTGGGGATTAAGTTTTCTGGCAGATTATATTGTTCAGGTTCATCATAGTTATGTTAACAAAAACCTGGACTTGATTTCGGAATTTGCAGAAAAGGTAGCTAAAGTGCATGGCGACCATAACCCCGAAACAAAAAACATTGCAGAACTTTGGAGGCAAGTAGTGGCGGAGTTAACAACCCACATGAAGAAAGAAGAACTGATGCTGTTTCCTTTTATTAAAAACCTTGAACGCTTTAGCACAGGTGACTTACAAGAATTCCCATCATCGCATTTTGGAACGGTAAAAAATCCCATCAGTATGATGGAGCATGAACATGACATTGCTGGAAGTTTGATGAAAGAAATACAAACTCTTAGTGCCGATTTCACACCTCCTATCTATGCCTGCAATACTTATATTGTACTCTACGCCAAATTGCAGGAGTTTCAAAACGATTTATTCCAACACATTCATCTTGAGAACAACATCCTTTTTCCCAAGGCTATTTTACTTGAGCAAACATTCACACCTTCGTCAAATAACTGTTCAATCTAATTCAGCCAGTAGCCAAGGGCTCCGGATAGCTTTCGGTACCTTTGGCTTTTTACCCCGGGCATTACAATAATTAAGATTGTTTATTGCACTGAGAAAGCAACATTGTGCGTGATTGCCTTCTCCATGAAATTGCCGACCTGCACAATCAAAACCATACTGTCGGCAATAGGGGATGTGAAGAATATGTCAATGGTATAGTTTCAGGCCCCATGAATACTTTCCCATGAAGAAAAGATGATTGCATTGTCCGGCACACTTTTTACCGTAATACTTATTTCATGCAACTTGTGTACATCGTTATCTCCTTGTGTCAAAACTTCTCCCACAATATTAATTGCGCCCATATTAAATAGTTGCTCAATAGCCGCTGAAAGCTATAACAACTAAAGGATAGTCAGACATCGGGCTTTCGGTTTTGTTGCAACCCGGCATATATGCCAAAGCAATGGCTTAAAAGCGATGATTGTTTTGTTGTTCATTTATATTTTATTGTTTGGAAGGTACAGTGCAGCTTCGGCATCCAACTGTTGTTTAAATGCCATAAAGGGAACCTTGTTATATGCAACAAGGCTTACAGAAAAATTAAATGCTAAATAAGGCAGGTAAACATCCATAGCAGTCCTTGTGGTTAGCAAGTCGCTATTAGAGGAGTAAACCTTTTTTCCATAATTATAATTGGTAAAAAGATGGTTGTATACAACTACTATAGATGGAGTCACCGTTACTGTATGCACTTTGAAAAGACAGAACAGGTTTAGAGTGGTTTCCGCTCTATTTCGAAAAAAACGAAAGCCATTTGTGTTTACGCTATTCTGCTTGTATAATGTGCTTATATAAAACCTAAAATTTCGAAAGCGATAAGGACAAGCAGCATTGCCCATAAAATCTATACTACTACCGTTTGCACACTTGTATTATACATGTTGTTTTCGTTTTTGCGAAACTCACCACTTGACGGTTTGAATCCAATGCCTACGTGCAATTGATGCTTGGATTTGTTTCCGGTGCATGCAGCGGGATTAAGCAGTGCATATTGTAACAGCAATGTTATATCGGCAATATGAAACGATTCTATTTGTCCAATTTGCTTTTGATAAAGCCAATATTCAACCATAAAACACCGCTAAACATAATTAGTGCGGCGCACAGTAACAGTTCGTTTATAAAAGGGATGCGGATATAAGCAATTGCACCAATGCCCTGTAGCATAAGTAAAAATTCGTTTAATAATATACCCACAATAAAAACTATAACACCTGTTTTAATTTTGCTGCCTGGTGGAATAATTTCTTTAGCCAAGGAATAGGCAACAATAAACAAAGTAATTACACCTAACAGTACTAAGTGTAGATAGCCAATAACGATGGGCCTGAAACTGAAGGCGAGATTACTGAGAAAATGAATGGTGGAACCAACCTGCAAAAGTAACTTTACACTAGCCGCTAATGCTACCAAGGTGAGTATCCATTTTACATGGCCTGTTATCAATACCGGCAATTGCTGCTTTTTGAAGATTGCGGCAAGCAGTATAATCCAGGCAACAATTTGTGCTACCGCGGCAATAGATACTATAGTATGAACCCACTCGGGCAATGGCAGCCATAAAGCAGATAGAATATAAGCCGGCACACAGGCAAGTGCAAACAGCCAAAAGACCGTTTTTAGTTTACCGGCTGGCAATACATATTCAATTAGGCTATAGAACAAACCCATACATGCAAAAAAGAACCAGCCGTTGTATTGAAAATGCAGGTAAAAATAAATAGCCGCCAGATACCAGTTTTGGTGGATGGTTTTGGTTGCCATCATAGCCGAAAGTGCAAATGTACCGGCAGAAGAAACAACTGAAAAAAGAAGCGCAGCCTTAAACCAATACCGACTTAAACTTTGTGTAAGCGTGTTCAAGTCTCTCCAGTATACTACAGCAAAAACATAGGATACAACAATAGAGAAAGTGGAAAATGTAATAGAAATTACTCCGTAACCCTGAACCGGGAACGAGAGTAACATTCCATAGGCAACTGCTGCATTTGCAATTAACAGCCACTTATATTTTCTAAAACTAAAATCTGCTTTTTGACCCGAGAGCCAGTGAATCAATAGTATCATCAAAGCCTGTGTTATCCAACCGGTAAAGGCAAAATGAGAATGGGCATGTAATAGATGCTTTTGCTCTACAAACGGCAGGTAAAAGGCAATCTTGTAGCGCATCAAAACACCGAGCACTGCCACTATAAGCAAATTAATAAATGCTATCTTAATCCAATTAGCAGTTTCGTTTTTAATGTCCATTTGCATTATTCTATGCAGCAAAGAAAGTAATAAGAACGCATATTATACGACCACCCTGGCTTTAACATTTTTAAGTGACAAATTAAATTGGGAAATATGTGAATCATGTAAATTATAACGGTAGTTGTGCAATAGTTACAGCAGAAAAAGGGACTATTTTTCGCTCCTCAAAATAATAATGGGCGCAGTTTAACTAAAAGTTAAAATAAGACTACTGACTAACTCTATGAACCGGTATGACTTAAGTCAGGCCGGTATAAATAAATGCCGGGTAACTTTGCATTGTTAAAGAAACTAAATAGTTTTACACCACATTTAACCATCATAAAAATTTATCAATATGAAAAATCTGATTCTTACAATTTCCGCGGCCCTTTTTCTGTTTGCATGCAGCAATAAAGAAAAACCAGCTGATCAGCAGACCCAGGTAATTGAGCCTGCAAAACCAAACTACGACCCAAATCGTGGAATCGGTAAATTTTCAACAGTAGAACTGGGCGATAAGCTGGATACTAAAATGGCAAGTGCCGGAAACGCGATTTATGATGTAAAGTGTAGTTCGTGCCATAAGCTAACAGATGAAAAATTAGTAGGGCCGGGCTGGAAAGGAGTTACTACGCGTTATACAGCACCATGGATTATGAACTTTATTACTAACCCTGATGAGATGCTGAACATCGACCCTAAAGCACAGGCTCAATTGGAAATATGTCTTGTTAGAATGCCTAATCAAAACCTTGCTGATGAAGAAGCGCGCCAGCTGCTTGAGTTTATGCGTAAAAATGATGGCATTAAATAAATTGTAACTAACCACAACCTACATATATGAAAAATAAATTTTTAATACCAGTTGTCTTTATACTACTTACCGGAGTTTTTTCGTGTAAACCACCAAGCACCGGAAGTGCCGTAAGCAACAATGCTGCCGAAAAGACCTACGTGGCGCCCGGTAAGTATGACGAATTTTATAATTTTGTATCGGGAGGCTTTAGCGGACAGCTTAGCGTGTACGGCTTGCCATCAGGCAGGTTGTTTCGCGTAATCCCGGTTTTTTCACAAGACCCTGAAAAAGGATATGGCTATAATGAGAACAGCAAGCCTATGCTCAATACATCACACGGCATGGTACCCTGGGATGATTTGCACCACGTGCAACTTTCGCAAACCGATGGCGAAGTAGACGGACGCTGGGTGTTTGCCAATGGAAATAATACTCCACGTATTGCGCGTATAGATCTTAAAACTTTTCATACAGCCGAGATAATAGAAATACCAAATAGTGCTGGTAATCACTCTTCGCCGTTTATTACACAAGGCACCGAGTATGTTATAGCCGGGACCCGTTTTAGTGTCCCAATGGATAACTCCAACGGCGATGTTCCTATTAGTACGTATAAAAAGAACTTTAAGGGTACCGTTAGTTTTATAAGTGTAGACCCCAAAGATGGCAACATGAAGCTGGCCTTCCAGATTTTAATGCCCGGTATGAACTTTGACTTAAGCCATGCAGGTAAGGGGCCAAGCCACGGATGGTTCTTTTTTAGCTGCTACAATTCCGAGCAGGCAAATTCATTGCTGGAAGTAAACGCGTCTCAGCGCGATAAGGATTTTGTAGTAGCAGTAAACTGGAAAAAAGCAGAGGAGTATTTAAAGCAAGGTAAAGGTCAAAAGCAGAAGGTAAAGTATGCTCACAACAAATTTGATGAAAAGACCTTTATGGCCACATCGCAAATAGAAACTGATGTCACCGTTTTAGATTCTAAAGAACTGGAAGGAATGGTATATGTAATACCTTGCCCTAAATCGCCCCACGGTTGCGATGTTGACCCTACCGGCGAATACATTGTTGCAAGCGGAAAATTAGCGGCTTTAATTCCTGTGTTCTCATTTACAAAAATGGTAAAAGCAATTGCTGACAAGAATTTTGAAGGAGATTATGAAGGTATCCCGGTAATTAAGTATGATGCAGCCTTGTACGGCGAGGTTAAAAAACCAGGCCTGGGGCCATTGCATACTGAGTTTGATGGTAAGGGAAATGCCTATACATCTTTCTTTGTTTCGTCTGAAATAGTGAAGTGGAATATTAAGGATTTGAAAGTGCTGGACCGCGTACCAACCTATTATTCTATTGGTCACTTATGTGTTCCCGGTGGCGATAGCAGAAAACCTTTTGGTAAATATGTTATAGCCTATAACAAAATTACAAAGGATCGGTACCTGCCCACCGGCCCCGAACTTACGCAGAGTGCTCAGTTGTTTGATATAAGCGGCGACAAAATGCAATTGATTCTTGACTATCCTACGATTGGCGAACCGCACTATGCACAGGCCCTACCGGCTGATCTGATATCTAAGAATTCAGTGAAGTTCTATAAGATAGAAGACAATAAGCATCCATATAAAACCAATGGAGAGAAAGAAGCAAAAGTAGTGCGCGAAGGAAACAAGGTGCATGTATATGCTACTGCGGTACGCTCGCACTTTGTGCCCGATAATATAGAGGGGATTAAAGTGGGTGACGAGGTTTACTTTCATGTTACTAACCTGGAGCAGGATTGGGACGTGCCACACGGATTTGGAATAAAAGGTGCTAATAACGCAGAGTTGCTGATTATGCCCGGCGAAACCCAAACGCTTAAATGGATTGCAGACAGAGTAGGAATCTTCCCAATGTATTGCACAGATTTTTGCAGTGCCCTGCACCAGGAGATGTCGGGTTATATCCGCGTATCACCAGCAGGCTCAAGTACCCCACTTACTTTTAGCACTGGCAAAACGGTTGCTCCAATAGAGTAACCACGTTAGTAAGTTGACAAAGGATGGGGATGGAAACATCTCCATCCCTATTTTCTGATTAAACATATGTTATGAATAACAGCGCCATGAATAGATGGGTTAGAATTGCCGTTTTTACATGCGGGGCATTGTTGCTAATAACACTTGTGCTTCCGCTGTGGAGGATAGAACTGGACGCCCCCCAATACCCTGAGGGTTTAGTGCTGAAAATATATCCGCATAAATTAGGCGGAGATGTAGAGATAGTGAACGGGTTGAATCACTATATAGGGATGAAAACATTACATGCCGAAGAATTTATCGAGTTTACCATACTGCCTTATCTTATTGGCTTTTTTGCCCTCGGTTGCATAGTTGTTGGCTTTTTTAACCGTAGGGTTTTACTGTACATTTTGACCGGCTTATTCATGACATTTGCTTTTCTATCAATAGCCGATTTTTGGCGATGGGAGTATGACTATGGCCATAACCTTGACCCTAACGCGGCTATTCAGGTTCCGGGGATGAGTTATCAGCCTCCTCTGCTGGGCTATAAACAGCTGCTTAACTTTGGCGCGTTTTCTATACCCGCCTCTGGTGGCTGGATATTTTTCAGTGTAGGGGTAATACTTGTAGCCGCAAGCATTACCCAAGTGGTATTAATCAGGAAGGCTAAACTGAACATGGTTGTGTTGATGTTATTTGCAACGTTGGGTTTTGTTTCTTGTAGTAACAACCCTGACCCTATAAAAGTAGGCCGCGACAATTGCAGTTTCTGCAAAATGACAGTTGCAGATAACCGGTTTGGTGCCGAGATAGTTACCGACAAAGGTAAGGTCTATAAATTTGACGATTTAAAATGCATGCTCGATTTTATAGAAGCAGAAAATCAAACCTTAAAAGAACCTGATTTTTATTTAACTGATTTTGGCGGTAGCCATCATTTGCTTAAAGCAAATGAATGCGTGCTACTTAAAAGCAACGATTTAAAAACCCCCATGAATGGCAATGTAACTGCATTTTCATCCGCTCAGGATTTACAGCAGGCTATTGCCAAATATGGCGGTGAAAAAATTGAGTGGAGAGAATTAATTAAGTAATTCATGAAGTGGCTATTTATCTTTTGTTACCTGTTTTGGGGTTTAATGCCGTATCTGTTACAGGCAGCCGTGGTTAAAGTAGGCCCTCCACATAAATGCAAAACAATTCACCAGGCATTGTTAATTGCAAGGAACGGTGATACCGTATTAGTTGAAGCAGGGCTATATCGCGAAAAAAATATTGTAGTAAGTAAGGCTATTCTGTTGCAAGGTGTTGGCTACCCGGTTCTAGATGGCGAAAATAAATACGAGATTCTATCTATAAAAAGTAACAATGTAATTGTAGAGGGTTTTAAAATTCAGTACTGCGGCCATTCAGACCTGGATGATTTAGCGGGTATAAAAATTTATGATGCGCAAAATGTTACCATCACAAACAACATACTCGACGATACCTTTTTTGGTATATACACACAATTTGGCAAGAACTGCACTATTCAAAACAACCGTATTACAGCTTATGGAGTGCGGGAAATGCAAATTGGAAATGGCATACACTGTTGGAAAAGCGACAGTATGATAATTATTGGCAATACTATCAAGGGCCACCGCGATGGAATATATTTTGAGTTTGTAACCCATTCCAGTATAAGTCAGAACAAGAGCACAGGGAATGTGCGCTATGGTTTACATTTTATGTTTTCCGACAATGATGTTTATGAAAAAAACACATTTACCAATAATGGGTCGGGTGTGGCGGTAATGTACAGCAAGGGTGTAAACATGTTTAACAATAAATTTGAAAACAACTGGGGAGATGCCTCCTTTGGCCTTTTGCTAAAAGATATGAGTAACGGAATTGTAAAGGGAAATGTTTTCGAGAGCAATACAATAGGTATTACGTTAGAAGGCGGAACCAATATGCGTTTTGAGCAAAATAGTTTCCGTAAAAATGGATATGCCTTAAAAGTAATGTCCAACTGCCGCCTCGATACTTTTGTACACAATAATTTTTTGGGCAATACCTTCGATGCCGCTACTAATGGCCAATTGCAGGAAAACCTTTTCAACAACAACTATTGGGATAAATACGAAGGCTATGATTTAAACCGCGATGCAGTTGGAGATATTCCTTATCACCCGGTAAGTTTATATTCAGTTTTGGTTGAGCGCATGCCTTATGCGGTAATGCTTATGCACAGTTTTACTGTTGATTTGTTGAACCGGGCTGAGAAAAATATACCGAGTATTGTTCCCCAGACTTTTGTAGACGACCTGCCACTGATGAAACAATTTTCTTCAAATGATTAGAACAGAAAATCTCGAAAAGCATTTTGGCAAGCTTCATGTACTGAAGGGGGTAAGCACATCCTTTTCTGGTGGTGAAGTTGTCAGCGTAATTGGCCCCAATGGCTCGGGTAAAACTACGCTTATAAAAAGCATACTTGGTATGGTGGTACCCGATAAGGGGAAGATTTATTTTGACAATAAAGATATAGGCAACGATTTTTCTTACCGTAATCACATAGGGTATATGCCACAAATAGGGCGGTATCCTGAGAATATGAAAATGGGGCAGTTGTTTGACATGATGAAGGATTTACGCAGTACGCCTTCTGCCTGGGATGAGGAATTATTTAATGAATTTAAGCTTACTGGTATGCTGGGGAAGCAAATGCGAACCCTCTCTGGAGGAACTACCCAAAAGGTGAGTGCTGCCCTTGCGTTTCTGTTTAATCCCAAAGTGCTGATATTAGACGAACCCACTGCCGGGCTCGACCCGGTAGCTTCTGAAATTTTGAAAGCCAAAATATTGAAGGCCAAGGCCGAAGGGAAATCTGTAATAGTTACATCGCATATAATGAGCGAAGTTGAAGAGATAGCAGATAAGGTAATGTATTTGCAGGAGGGGACAATTGGATTTTACAAAACGATTAGAGATTTGAAATCGGAAACCGGCGAAGAGAAATTGGGAAAGGCAATTGCGAAAATAACCAGGGATATAGCTAATGTTTAAAATAAGCAAATACGTTATTTACGATATTCTACGAACTAAGGTAATACTGGCTTACACGCTATTTTTATTGGCAGTTTCCTTCATGTTGTTTTCGCTGGAAACGGACAACTCCAAAAGCCTTGCAAGCCTGCTTAGCATTATACTTATTATTGTTCCGCTTATAAGTGTTGTGTTTACCACTACCTACTTTTACAATGCTTATGAATTTATCGAGCTACTGGTTGCTCA
This sequence comes from Chitinophagales bacterium, assembly GCA_044228435.1. Lineage (GTDB taxonomy): Bacteria > Bacteroidota > Bacteroidia > Chitinophagales > LD1 > Bog-950. The sequence goes on along the minus strand of JBGAUW010000001.1, from coordinate 313,202 downwards.
ACCGCTCAGCCGCACTAGTATATTGTTGGGCGAGTTTTGGGGGGTAGCAGGATCTATGACAGTAGCATTTTTAATAGGCATAGGCATTCCGGTTATTATCTATTCACCTACCTCAACGGGCTTTGTGCTAATACTGTCTGGTGTAGCTCTTTCCCTTTCGTTTATCTCTATCGCCTTTTTGGCCTCCGTAGCTATGCGCGATAAAGCAAAAGGTATTGGCATGTCGCTATTACTGTGGCTATATTTTGCTATTATTTACGATGCTATAGTACTGGGTATTCTTTTTTCGTTTCAGGATTATCCCTTAGATAATGCTGTTATCGGCCTGGCGTCTCTAAACCCTATTGACATGGCCCGCATAATGGTGCTTATGAAAATGGATATAAGCGCCCTGATGGGTTTTACCGGTGCGGTTTATAAGCAATTTTTCGGAAGCAGTTTTGGCTTTATCTATACCGTGCTGCTCATGCTTGTATGGATAATTCTTCCACTAATAGCTTCTGTAAGGGTTTTCAAGAAGAAAAACATATAGCCTGCCTCGTTTTATATGATATCCCTAATACAGGTATTAATTAGGGTGATTACATTCATTTTCCAATCCGATGCTGTCGGTTATCAGTATGTTCTCGTTCTTGTAAATGAACATGCACCCTGCAACGCGCATGCTAAGGTCCTTATCTACGTTGCGCCCAGTATGGCAGTGCAGTTCTTCAAGTGCAGCTTTATAGTGGGCGCGAGCGTTTATAAGGTGCCGTTCTATGCTAATATATGATCTGTGTCATGAATTCCTGATTTATCTAAAAGAGCTTGCAGGTTTAAATTAAATCTGTTATTTTTGTGAGTGAACGTTCACTTACAGTTAAATTACAAACAAAATGAATGGCAAAAACAACATAGCAATAGGCTTCCTGATAATGGGGCTTTTCATGGCTTACGGTTTTCTTTTGATTTACTTGCGCGATTTCGCTCCCGGTAAGGAAGAATGGGCAAACTCTTACAGTATAGGGAAACATTTTGAAACCAGACTGGCTCACGTTCATGGCAACCTGTTTGCATTTCTAAATATTCTCATTGGCTATCTGCTGATTCATTTCAATGATAAGCTCCAAAACGTGAAAACTATTTCGTGGTTAGCGCTTGCTGGCTTGTTAATGCCAATCGGTATTTTAACCGAGGTATATTTTGGATTACCTCCTGCCTTAGTACTAATAGGCGCCATTGCAATGACTACTTCTGTAATTTGGTTAGGTGTTGCTTTCTTCAGAATGAAAATAATTAATCAATAAATATATAGTCATGACAAACCAAGAAATAAATCCAAAATTGAGGAATGCAATTAAACTTAGGCATTTAGTTGATTCAATTTCAGAGAACTGGCTCGAGTTAACCAATGTAAAAAAGAGAGTGTTGTCAACTTTGGAAGCAGCAACAAAATATATTGAAACGTATGGCTCCGAGTTGGCAAAAGAAACGTATAACAATAAAAACTTGCTTCTCAAATCTAAAATAGGTGAAGTTGAAAAAATATTAAACCAGGTATCTTCTGTACTAAAGGGGGAAAACAATGATATTATGTCCATACACTGGGATTCTCTTCAAAGCTCATTAACTTCTGTCGAAGAGGTATTTTTATCCATGGAAAATTTTAATGAGAGTTACTTTAGTAATGGTAATTATAATGATTGGTTGAACATCTGGTACATTATTAAATCAAACCTCTACATTATTAAGGGGGTAAGCAATTCATCATTTATACAGTTGAAAATGATGGAACATTTTAATAAAGAAGAACAGGATGCTTTAACAAAGAGTATCGTAAAAAATATTCCGAGGAGTATTTCACTTTTGGATGCAGTTAAATATGAGAGGGAGTATTTAGCGGCAATGGATGCAATAGAAAAAGAAGCAAATGCTAAGGATAATCTTTGGGATAGGTTTCTGAATTTATTAGCTGGTGCTGTCCCTTTTAAGCAAACTCCGGCAGAAAGAGTGATGATGCAACGTTGGTTAGAAGGCGAAAAAGAAGATTTGTAAGACTATGATAAAATTAAAAGACAGACAATTAGAAATAGTCGAAGCGGCAGGTAAAATATTAACGGCTTCGGGTGTAGGTGGGTTAACAATTAAGAACCTTGCTAAAGAAATGAAGTTTTCTGAAAGTGCCATCTATAGACACTTTACAAGTAAGGAAGAGATCATTATTGCCTTACTCGAATATCTTGCTTTGAGTATGGATGAACGCTACACTAATGCAATTTCTAATGAGCAATCGCCCGAAGAAAAATTCAAAACGCTGTTTCAAAATCAGTTTTCATTCTTTGAAAAGAACCCCCACTTTGTAGTTGCAGTATTTTCTGACGGACTAATGGATGAAAGCCAACGCATCAATGAAACAATATTGAAAATCATGAGTGTAAAAATGAAACACTTAATGCCTGTAATAATTGAGGGGCAGCAAAAAGGAATATTTACAAGTGCGATTGCTACCCATGAGTTAATGCAAATAGTTATGGGAACGTTCCGGCTTCAGATGTATAAATGGCGATTAGCAAATTTTGAATTCGACTTGTCTACTGCCGGCGAGGACACTATACAATCCGTTCTCACATTAGTTAAAGTAAAGTAGTCATGAAAAAATACCTCACATACATTTTAGCAACCATCTTAACTGGATTTGGTTTGCTTACTTTATTTTTAAGCACATCAGTGATATTTGATTTGTTTGGTGTAAGAGCTAGAGAAGGGAATTATGTGTTGTTTGTAGTCTGGTCCAATTTCATCAGTAGTATTATTTATCTCTTTGCTGCTTATGGTTTTATGACAGTAAAAGAATGGACTGCTCCAATTTTAGGCATTTCAGGTGTAATTATGTTGGCTGCTTTTATAAGGTTTTTAATTCACATCAACTCAGGTGGAATTTATGAGACCAAAACAATAGGTGCAATGATTTTTAGAATTATAGCAACGCTTATCTTTGCGGCTCTTGCTTATATCACCATCACAAAAAGGAAATTATGAAACGCATAGCAATTTCACTCATTGCGGTCAGTATGTTTCTGTTTATTATTGGTAGCGCTTCTAACGAAAAATCAAAAACGCAAACTGAAACTGCATCCCACCAAGAAAATCACCGCCATCAACCCACCGAAACCATTAAACTAAACAATGGCAAAAAGTGGAAGGTGGACGAAAATATGATGATGCATATCCGAAATATGGAAAAGGATGTTGCCGTGTTCAAAAAATCTGAATTTAGCGACTATAAGTCATTAGCTGAAAAGTTAAAACAAAACATCGGATTGCTTACCTCTGATTGCACTATGAAAGGCAAGGCTCATGATGAACTACACAAGTGGCTGCTACCTTACATTGATTTGGTTAATAAACTTGCCAAATCAAAAAATGAAACCGAAGGAGAAGCACTGTTTCAAACCCTTCAACATTCCTTTATAACTTTCAATCAGTATTTCCAATGAATGTAAAACAGGTAATTATATCAATTCTAGTAGCGGTAGTGCTTAATAGTTGCAACAGCGCCAATACTAAACAGCAAACCAATAAAGAAGATGCGGGCTTACAAGGTGGTCAGGGAGATACTGTAAAACCGGGAACCGATTATTTGGCATTGGGAAAAAGCATAGCAACCGAAACGCAAGCTGTATTGGCGAAAAATCTAATGGGTGCTATCAACAAAGGTAGAACAGAATATGCTTTGGCATTTTGCAATACTAACGCACCTAAACTTACAGATAGTATGGCTCATGCTCTCAATGCTGGTATTAAAAGAGTATCGGACAAGCCGAGGAATACTGGAAATCAAGCCAACGAAATCGAATTGGCATACATTCAAGTGCTGAAAGGTAAAATGGCGAAAGGGGAACACCTCGAAGCTAAAATGAATGAAATAGAGGGCAAGATGGTTGGTTTTTATCCAATAGTGACTAACCAAATGTGCTTGCAATGTCATGGTAAAGCAGAAGTAAATATCAAGGCGGCAACGCTTCAAAAAATAAACAAGCTATATCCTGCCGATAAAGCAACAGGCTATGCAGACAAGGAATTGAGAGGGCTTTGGGTAATTGAGATGGACAGGAAATTAAATTAGGCAATATGAATATTAAAGAATTACATACCCAGGTAAAACCAGTATCCGCTGTTCCTCTTTTTAAAAGTGAACAGGGCAATGCAACTGCTCTTCAAATTTTGCAAGGAGAACGATTAAAGGAACATCTTACAAAGGTTCCGGCACTTCTGATCTGCATGGATGGCAAAGCCCTTTTTGAAAATGAAAAAGGAATAAAAGAAACACTAATGCCCGGTGATTATGTAAATATTGAACCGATGGTAAAACATTGGATAGCTGGGCTTACAGACAGTCAATTAATACTTATCAAATAAAAAAATTTGTCCAATGAAGTTAGTAAACATTCACAAACATTACCTTGCTCTATTAGTGGCGGTAATAGGCTTTCACGCTGCAAATGCACAAGTCTGGTCGCTACAACAGTGCATTGACACAGCACAGGTTTACAACAAGAACTTGCAAATGAGTAGAAACAATATTTCTATCAGCACACAAAAGCAGAAGGAAGCTAAGGCTAATTTAATTCCGAAGGTGACCGTCAATGCTGAGTATAAATATTTCACCAATCTTCCTTACCAGCTAATGCCGCTATCAACATTTAATCCGACAGCACCTGAAGGACAGTTTAAGGAAGCTCAGTTTGGCGTTCCGCATAATATCAATGCAAACTTACAGCTATCCATGCCTCTGTATAATCCACAAGTTTATGGTGCCATTCAATCTACCAAAATAGCCTCTGAACTTACAACACTCCAATATCAAAAAACGGAAGAGCAGGTATTTTTCGAAATCTCCAACCTGTATTACAATGCACAAATCATACATCATCAATTAGTTTTCATTGACAGTAATCTTTCGAATTCCATAAGGTTGCTAAAAAATATCAAGTTGCTCAACGAGCAATTACTTGCCAAAGGAACAGATGTGAATAAAGCGCAATTGCAGGTAACACAATTAGCAACGCAAAAAGAAAGTATCAGCAGCAAATATGAGCAAGTATTAAATGCATTGAAATTTGCAATGGGAATTACACTCGAACGAAATATTCAGATTGACTCCACTATTCAGCATCAAAATACAAATGAATACACAAGTTCATCAACAACAGATATTCGTTTGGCAAAAACGCAATACCGCTTGATATCGAGTGAACTAAGCTCTTTGAAATATTCACGACTGCCTTCGCTATCGTTGTTCGGAACTTATGGCACAACAGGTTTGGGATATGACAAGCAACCAAATGATTTCTTAAAATTTTATCCCATCGGTTTTGCAGGTATCCAATTTAGCTATCCTCTATTTAACGGAACAATTACACTCCGAAAAATAAAGCAGAAAAAATTAGAACTGCAAAACAGCGATTTACAATTGAGCTTACTAACCGAACAAAACACAATGCAGATTCAAAATGCAAAACTGCAAAGAGCGGTTGCTCAAAAATCTGTAGAAACAACTTCGGAACAAATAAAACTTGCTCAAACAATTTATGAGCAAACAGGCATACAGCAGAAACAAGGCACCTCAAGTTTAACCGATGTTCTGCTGGCAGATAATGCCTTGCGTGATGCACAGCAAATTTATCTCACCGCAGTAATTGATTACCTGAAAGCAGACTTAGAACTAAAAAAATTAACCGGAAATATTTCAACAACTAAATAGTATCACTAATGAATAGAAAATCGTCCATTTTAAAAAAGGCTTTATTCATCGTCATACCATTGGCAATAATTGCCGTTGTGGTATTTCGCCTTAAAAGCAACAAAGAAACAACTCAGCAGAAAGTTTATCAATATGATAAAACGCAAGTTATCCATGTGCAGTCCGACACTCTACAATTGGAAAATGTAAATGCCGAATATTCATATCCGGGCTTATTTGAACCTAATAAGGAAACTAAAGTAAGTGCTGAATCACAAGGTAAAATCAATAATGTATTAGTAGATGTTGGAAGCTATGTAAGCAAAGGTCAATCACTAATTCAATTAGATAATTCCTTGTTGAAATTACAACTGCAAACCACAGTAGTGCAAATTGAAGGGCTGGAAGCTGATGTGAATCGCTATACCGTGTTAGCTAATGCCGATGCCGTTCAGGGTATTCAGTTGGAGAAAGCAGTGTTAGGTTTAAAATCTGCTAATGTGCAGCGAGCAACTTTGCTGGAGCAAATAAATAAAACAACCATCAAAGCTCCATTTAACGGAATTGTAACTGCCAAACTCACTGAAGAAGGTGCATTTGCGGCACCGGGCGTGCCCCTACTTCAAATCACTGATATTTCCATATTAAAATTCACGATAAATGTTCCCGAAAACGACTTAAGCGGATTTCAGTTAAATCATACCTATACTATTGCTTCAGATGCGTTTCCTGCAATTCCATTAGAGGGCAAAACAACAATGATAGGTAGCAAAGCCAATATGGGGAGTAGTTTCCCTGTGCAGTTCAGCTTAAACAACACATCCGATTTGAAGATAAAATCTGGAATGTTTGGTAAAGTAAATTTGAAAAATAGCAGCCAGGAAAAAGGCATTATTATTCCTGCCTCAGCCATTGTTGGCACAGATACCCAACCTCGGGTTTACCTGATAAAAGACGGTAAATCTGTTTTGCAAAACATCAATGTTTCTAAAAAAATTCAGAATAAAGCTGTTGTGTTAAACGGGTTAGTTGTAGGGGATGTAATTGTGACGAATGGTTTGATAAATCTTTTTGACGGTGCAAATGTATCCGTTAAGTAAAATCAGCGAATTATGAATATTACAGAAATATCAATCAACCGTCCCTCGCTGATTATCGTTCTTTTCAGCGTGTTTACACTTTTAGGTTTTATAGGCTATAAAAATCTCAGCTACGAATTGATGCCCGATTTTAATCAACCGGTTGTGGTAATTAAAACAGCTTATCCGGGCGCTGAACCTAACGAAGTAGAAACTTCGGTTTCCCGAAAAATTGAAGATGCTTTGGCAAACCTTGAAGGTGTAGATTATTTGGTAACAAAATCTTTACCCAATGCTTCCATCATTATCGCAAATCTGAAATACGGAACTGATTTGGATAAAACCATGCAGGATGCTCAACGCTATATTGACAATATCCGCAAAGATTTACCGCAAGACATTTTAAGCCCGGTAATGAGTAAAGTTTCACCAAATGATTTGCCGATAATGTCAATCAGTGCATCGGGTAATTTACCTCCAACTGAATTTTATCAAAAAATGAAAGATGACTATCTGCCGCAAATACAACAAATAAAAGGCGTAGCAGAAATAACCATGTTGGGTGGAGAAGAAAGAGAAATACAGGTAAAGGTTAATCAGGATAAATTGAAAATATATAAGATTTCACTTTATCAGGTTGTAGAAGCCATTAATCGTTCGGGCTTAGACCTGCCAGCCGGTAAAGTGCAAACAGATAAAGAGAAAAATTCAGTTCGTTTAATGGGTAAATTCACAACATTAGATGACATTAAAAATGTTCAGATAGCAATGCCGGTTCCCGGCAGTCCGGTTTATGTTAAAGATGTTGCCAGTGTTATAGATGGCATCAAGGAAACAACTTCTATCAGCCGTTACAATGGCAAAAATGGAATAGGTCTTTTATTGAAAAAACAAGGTGATGCAAATGCCGTTGATGTTTCCAAATTAGTTCGCGCAAAATTCAAATCCATTGAACAGCAAAATGCAAATTCAGGTGTAAAATTCACTATTGCTGACGACAGCACCGATAATACCATTGCAGCGGTTAACTCTGTAATTGTAGATTTAATTTTAGCGGTGATATTGGTGTCGTTGGTAATGCTTTTATTCCTGCGTAGTTTCAGAAACTCATTAATTGTAATCGTTGCTATTCCCACCTCATTGGTTACTGCATTTGCAGTGATGTGGATTTTGGGTTACACACTCAATTTAATGACTTTGCTTGCAATGTCATTGATTATTGGTATTCTGGTAGATGATGCTGTTGTTGTTTTAGAAAACATTCAAAAGCATTTAGACAAAGGAAAGGAAAAGAGAACGGCTGCATTAGATGGCCGTATGGAAATAGGTTTTGCGGCATTGTCTATTACCTTGGTTGACGTAGTTGTTTTTCTCCCAATTCTTTTTTTACAGGTGTTTGTTGCTGATATGCTAAAGCAATTTTCAGTTGTTGTAGTAACCTCTACTCTTACCAGTTTGTTGGTAGGTTTTACACTAACACCTTGGTTAGCTTCGCGCATCGGAACGAAAGAAAATCTTCAGCCAACTAATTTATTCAATCGCCTTTTACTCTGGTTTGAACACCAGTTAGAAGCTTTTACCAATTGGTATGGCAGGCAATTAGAATGGGTTTTAAGCCACAAATTGATTTTTACAGGAATTGTGCTGTTGCTTTTTATAATGACTGTAGGAATAATGAAACAAGGTATCATCGGTAAAGAACTTATTTCCACAGGCGATCAGGGGAAATTTCGGATGAGTTTAGAATTTGATAAATCAACTTCCATTCAGCAAAACAATGTGGTTGCTCAAAAAATTGAAACCTATATTATACAACAACCCGAAGTAGCAACCGTATTCAGCAACATAGCTGGACCAAGCACAGGCATTGGGAGTTTAGGTGTTGGCTCGGCTAACAAAACTGAATTTACTATTCAGCTTAAATCAAAAAAGAAACTAAGAAATGTGCCTACCGAGCATTTTATGCGAGAACTTCGGGAAGAATTGAAAGCAAAGTTTCCCGGTATAAATTATTCGATGGCAGCATTGGGTTTAATACCACGTTCGGCACCAATAGAAATTACATTAAGCGGAAGCAATCTGGATTTGGTAATGAAAACCGGTAACGAACTAAAATCGGTTATTGAAAAAATACCCGGGTCGGACAATGTGCGTTTATCCGTAGAGCAGGGCAGTCCGGAATACAAAATAATTCCGGACAAGGATAAAATGCAACGTCTTGGTTTAACTACTGCTTATGTGGGAGTAAATCTGAGAACTGCATTTACCGGCAATGACGATGCAACACTAACAGAAAACGGCACAGAATATCCGGTAAGAATTTGGGTTGATGAATTTAAACGACAAAACTTTGAGGATGTGCAACGGCTTTCCATAGTTAATCCAATGGGCTTACCGGTTGAAGTTTCACAATTTGCAACAGTAGAGCAGGACAATTCTCCCTCATTGTTGGAACGGAAAGACCGTCAGCCCGCAGTTACACTCACCTCTGACGCATTAGGCAGGCCATCTGGAACTGTGGCAGACGATGTAGTGGCTTATCTCAGCAAAAATCCATTACCGGAAGGCATACAAATGACCTGGGGTAGCGACATCAAAAGACAGAACGATAGTTTTGGTGCATTGGGTTCTGTTTTGCTCATTTCGTTTTTACTGATATACCTGATTATGGTGGCGCTCTATGACAGTTTCGTTTACCCTTTTGTAGTTTTATTCTCCATTCCTGTAGCCGCCATCGGTGCATTTTTAGCGCTGAATTTGTCATTAAGCAATTTGAGTTTATTCGCTTTACTCGGTTTGATTATGCTAATGGGTTTGGTGGTCAAAAATGCCATCCTTATTGTAGATTTTACTAATCAATTAAAAGCAGAAGGCAAACATTTCAACGAAGCACTAATACTGGCTGGCAAAGGTCGTATGCGACCAATCTTAATGACAACGCTTTCTATGGTCATTGGCATGTTGCCTATTGCAATGGCAACAGGAACAGCAGCCGAATGGAAAAACGGACTTGCCTGGGTTATTATTGGCGGCCTGCTTTCCTCTTTAATCCTGACCGTTTTTTTAGTTCCAATGGTCTACTATTTAGTTGACACAGCGAAAGAAAAATTAAATCGCACGAAAATATAATTGAAATGAAAATAGCACATATCGCATTACTCGCATTTACATTGCCACTGACACTTTATTCATATACCAATCACAAAGCAGAAAGTTATTCTTTAACTGTAGAGGTAAATAATTTACGAAACTCAAACGGTATTGTTCAGTTTGCCTTGTATAACATGGACGGCACTATACCTGATGAATTTTATAAAAAATCTTATAAAATATTAAAAGGAGAAATCATAAATGGTTCTGCTGTGATTAGCTTCAAAGACCTACCTACAGGCAAATATGCTGTGAACATCCTGCACGATGAAAACAATAATGGCAAAATCGATAAAGGATTTATTTTGCCGATTGAAGGTATTGGTTTCTCAAATTATCAAACCATTGGCTTAGGTAACCGACCCAATTTTTCAAAAGCAAGTTTTGAGTTAACCCAAAACAAAACTATTATTATTAAGGCGATTTACCTGTGATTTGAAATCTTGCACCATCTGCATATTCAGTGGTCTCAAATAGGTAGAAATAATGTATTTTAACAATGGGGTCCGTTCCTCACACTATTTCTACGCAAGGGCAGTCAAAGCAGCTAATTTAACCGCCTCAGGCAAGGTAATGCCACATTTAAATTTTGTGTTAGGATACCTTATCCAAACTTTATCAGATAAAACCCATTGCCTATTTTCTTAAAACTTGTTTGACGTTATAGTCTTGCTTTTTGTGTTCCGTGCATTCCGCTGGTTCTCACTACCCGTTCTCCTCGTTTGATGATACCTTGCCCAAGTGCCGTACTCCTTATCATTTTCTTCGGTAGTAAATCCTTTCTGAATGAGGATCTAAATTGTGCTTTACACCAAACTGTTTATCCATTTTGCAAATTTTGGTCTTTGGGATTATGTCAAATTTTACTGCGGCTTTCCCAATCTATAATCGTTTATAAAACTTGTATCAGTAAGCGTTTGCAGAAACAAAAGTAAGTCATCTTTTTCTTGTTGAGTCAGCTGTAAGCCGTTTTCTTTATAAGGCAGAGTCATCAGCGGGTCAATATTTACAGAGGTTTGCTTTACTCCGCTGTTATAAAATTCAATTACTTCTTCCAATGTAGTATACCGACCATCATGCATAAACCTGTTGCGCAGTTCGCAGTTGCGAAGAGTAGGTGTTTTATATTTCCCAATGTCGTTTGCATTGTCCGTTACATCATAACGTCCTTTGTGACCGGTATCAAAAGCACTGTCCAACCCAGTATTATGAAATGCATTATCGGTAAGAAAGATTTCGTTGTGGCAGTGGAAGCAGTCACCTTTCTCTGTAAAAAAAATAATCATACCGTTTCTTTCATTCTGAGTCAGAGCCAGTTCATGCCTGCGGTATTTATCGTACTTCGAATTACCCGAATTAAGAATGCGAAAAAACTGGGCGAGGGCATAAGCCACATCTTTTGATGCTATCTCTTTTACCCCGTAAGCTGTATAAAAAAGTTCTCTATAGTTTCCATTTGCATTCAGTTTACTGATGTCAGTTCCGAAAAAAATGTTTACCTCAAACATCATTATATCTTCCAACGTGCCATTCTTTTGGCCCTTCCATAAAAAATTGTGGCTCCATCCTAAATTCTGATGAGGCAATACATTGTTGTCAGGAACATTATCCGAAGTAAATCCCTGGGGTTGATAATGACAACTTGCACATGATTTTCCATTATTGCTTAGAATCGTATCGTAGTAGAGTTTGCGCCCCAGTTGCAGGCGCTCGACACTCATAGCATTATCCGCAGGAATTTCCATTACTGGAAACTGCTTCGGAATTTGTATCTCGTATGGTGTAAAAGAGGTTTGGGGGGTGTCATCCCTCTTTTTGCAGGAAGAACCGAGTAGCACCAACAGGAAAAGAAGATAACCCCTGACTTTCATACTCAATTAAATATATCGGTGCCGTTGGTGCAAAGTTTATGCATGGCAGTATCGTTGTTCATAGAATAACTTCCATCAGTTCTAAAATCATAGATAAGCGGGTTGCGCAACCATTCGTTAATATTCATACTCAGGGTTGCTTCGGCGGCATTTCCATCACGAACAATCATAGGATTACTCACCGTAATCTGCACCAGATTTTTATTCTTGCCTAAGTGCATGGCAAATCCATAATTGATGGATGAGTCGCGGTAGTGTCCTTCCAGCTTCATGAAATGGTATCCTCCTCCCATCATGTCTGGCCAGCCCATGTTGATGTTATCAAATGTCATAGGCAGAGAATCAGTCTGATTTTTTACAGAATCAAGACCCACGCAAAAATTTATCTGTGTGCAGGTTCCAGACGGAAATTTTTCGAAAGATAAAGTGTTCATCGAAGACTGCCGAGCATCTATATAAAATACTCTGTTGCTGGAATAGCTGGATCCGTCCTGCATTCTAAACACAAAACCCGACAGATAATAGTTGAGCCGTGTTATTTCATAATCGTATCCGGCATCACACAAATACTTCATAGTATCGAATTCCAGTTGTTTATTGTCAATCCGGTATGTCAGTTTCAATTGTAGATCAGCCGAATCAATATGATTCTTTTTACATCCGCCAAAACCGGTTGCAATAACCAACACCATAGTAATTACTCTCCAATTCATATGATGAATGTAATGCGATTGAAAGATTGATTAGATGACCTTTATCATAACCTACATTGTTGTTTCATCCTATGAGTCTTTCGTTCACAACAGTTTCACCTATTGACTGAATGCGTAGCTGAGCGTCAGAATAAAGTTTCTTCCGGGTCTTGGAACATTCCCCCAATCCAGGTGCTCCCGGTAGTTGCGGTCTAAAACATTCTCAGCGGCAAAACTCAAACTCATCAGGTGACTTCCGATGTTCAGCTTATAACCGGTGCGCAGATGCAGCAATCCGTAAGCCGGTGTCATTTTCTCTTCTGCCGATTGGTTTACTCTCTTTTGCCACAAAGCCCATTCGGCTTCAGCCTGTATATGCCATCCTTGAATAGAATATCGTACGGAGTGATAGCATTTTAATGGCGGAACTAAGGGCATCGGTTCACCATTTGACAATTGTGCATAGCTGTATTTGAAGGTGTGCATGCTTTGAATACCTTTTATTTCATGAAGTGACATACGGAATTCTGTCCCTGCTATTCGGCCTTCGGCCATGTTCATGTATTTTTTTACCCCCTTTGCACCAGAGGTCATTACATAAAATTCACTTTGCGTAGCCCCCATGATGTAATTATAGATGTGATTGTAAAATACAGCGCAGGTTACATCTACATATTTACTTTCGAAGCTTCCGTTCCATTCGGTTTGTATAGTCCGTTCATTTTTAAGTTGAGCATTACCTAAGTAATCGTATCCGTCAAACCGGTTGTAAAGATAAAAGCCGAATAACTCATTGGCATTGGGTGAACGTTCGCCATAAGCCAGTGTAATTCTCGAAGAAAAGTGCTTAGCAAACAAGGCTGTATAAATAACATTAACCGAAGGGGTTAGTCTGTTGACAGGTTTGCCTGCGGTATTATCAAATATTTTAGCCTGGTTGCGGCCAAAGTCAGTAGTCAGCACAGCACGCATAAATTCTGCTCGTGCGCTTATCTGCAAATAATGTTTTTTACTAATTGTATATCTGTCTGACAGGTAAATACCAGCAAAATGTCTACTGTTATCCGGCAGGGTAAGCATAAACATAGAAGCCGCGTTTTGCGGATACATGGTCATTTCGGCCTTTGAAAAATTGTTGGCATAATCGGCCCGCAGTTTTAGTTCATTGTTTTTCCCAAGTGATAGTTTCAAATCGGTAAAGCAACCTGCCGTGTAACTCCATCCGGGCATATCCATGTGCATGAGCGTATCAATGCGGTGTGTATCATCCATGGAATGGAAAATGTGATTGAAATACACTTTCGTTTCCATACTTTGTATAATTCGGTTTTGACCCTGCCAGCTATGAGCCAAAGATGCAATGTTGGCTATAGCTTTTCCTGCATCCATAGTAAGCGCTGGATATCCTATGTTCCATCCTATGTCGCCTACATAATCAACCGCAAGGCGATGACCTTCCGGCAATTTAAATGCTATGGAAGTTCCGTAGTTTACCTTTTCGTACTGAGAATAAGAGATGAGTTGATTAGCTCCCGCCCGATAGTTAAGTGCTTTACGATAGGTGCCGTTTATGCGGTACGCAACTTTATCAAAACTCATGTTAAGAGCGGTGCCTGCATTAAATGCATGGTTGACGCTATTGTACGAAACAAAACCAGTAGCGTATGTTTTTTTGCAATGCGAAAACTCAGCCTGCTTAGTTACCATATCCATAGAACCGCCCAGCGTAGAACCTGTTTCATTTCCAGCTGCGCCATGACTGGTTCGGATGTAATTCAGATTATTAGGTTCAATGTATATGCTCCCTGGATCCATTTTATCGGTGCAAGCTCCATAAATACGCATCCCGTTTATGGTAAGGTTAATTTGCCCTGCAGAATATACCCGCAACACAGGTTCCATGCCGTAGGCACCGCGTTTAATCAATGAAACACCCATCATACGTGCCATTACATCTTCTGTAGTAGATAATCTGTTTGACTTGTAAAAGTTGGCTGCTACATTGTTGTGATCTGTTTGGTCACAAATTACTACTTCATTTAAGTGAAGTGTTTTACGCGAAACGGAATCACTGTATTCAAAACTCTGCTGGGCAGAGCCTTTGAAAAGCACTGCCTGTAGAATAAAAAGGATGGATACACGAATCAATGATTTCATTATTCTAAATTCATATCAAAATATAGAGATGAATCAGCGACTGCACCATTATGGTTCAGATCAAGATAAATTCGCCATTCCCCGCTCATCGTGAAATTTAATTTCCCTTTATAGTGTCCGTTGCTTTGTAAAACAGGGTTTTCATTAAGCGGTGAACCGTGCCCCATCGAAAGCATTTGCGGGTTCACTACGGGAGTATAATCATTAGCCGCAGGAAAACTCATCATGCCTGTCTTTTTATGAATAGTAACTTCAAAGTCGTTTACTCCAACTAACGGATGCACCGGTTTAACTACAGACACAAACAATTTGGAACTATCGTCCAAAGCCGTGAGCGATTTCATTTTTGCCACGGCAGGGTTTAAGACAGTAATGGCCATGACAACTGTTCCCTGCAAGCCATTCTTATTGTTTAAAATATCTACATTTAACGTCCAACCTCCCGTACTTCCGCTAGGCATAATATACACTACTGCACAAGAAAACAACCCATCAGTAGCATTATTCGAAGCCGGATTTTCAAGTGGACAGCTATGGCTCATTCCCCCCATCATTGTCATCATTGGATGAAGGGTTATCTGGGCATCGGTCAAACGCTGGTTTCCCGCAGAATCGTAAAGAGCCAGGTAGAGTGGGTTGTAACCGACAAAAAAACTATCGGTACCGTAAACTTCTACACGGGCTGCAGAACCAATGGCATAACCGGATGCCAGTAATTTTAAGTTAGACGGAATAGGATAATCGGGACCATTATTGTTATCCTTTTTGCAGGAAGATAGAAATACAGTAGATGATATAAGAACAGCCGCAGCTGCTATGAATATTCTTTTCATGATTTAATTTTAAGCCGTGCAAGCAGTATTCTCACAATTACCTGTGAAACACTTCTACACAAAACATTTAAGACTGATTAATTTGAATGGGAAGGGGTGATATTCGAAGATGGATACTATGCAGGAGGATGAAATATGTCGCTCCTAAAATGCGAGATGTATTCTGTGCTGAGAGATGTCAACCCTGTAGTAACAACAACATCTAATTTCCGGCTGTTTACAGATGTTTCAGGCAAATCCATAATAAATTCCTCGTCATACATCTTATTTACAGGTTCTGCGGAGCTTTGTTCTTTTTTCGCCTCCTCCTTCAGGTACTTTATCAGGTAGCATTTGCCATTACAATGAAGTTTTTTGTTGCTTTTATTTACGCAGAGTTTGTCAGCTATATACTGCTTGTTAGCTAAATAACTTACCAGGATACCACCCTTGCTAGTGCTTTCCACAATAATGCAAGCCACTAAAAGTATAGCTGTAAATGCTTTTAATAAATATATAATTGCCCTGTGCATTTCGTACGCAAAGTTGCATCAGCGGATGTAAACTGAAGCATGATTATTGTCATTTCTAGTATATCAGCTATTTCAATCCACATCCAGTGAAGTAAAAAACAAGAAATAATTTTGATGTTTCCTATTTTTAATGTAATTAATCTCAAATTGAATATTTGTTTGTATATGAAATCTCAAAAGGCTTTACTTAAGCAGAACAATGTATTGATTTTATTCTCTCAACAATTTACCGCAGTATAGTTTGCTGCCCAGCCGCAGTTGATACAGGTAAACTCCACTAACTTCTTTAGCCAGGTCAATAGTCAGCTGGTTGGCATTTCCGTGTTCTATGCGACCGGTACCGATTAACACCTGCCGCCCGTGTATGTCAAAAACTGATAGTGTAGCCGCTAATTTTTCAGTCGCAGAAATGAGTATGTTTGTTTTTTCAACAAACGGATTAGGAAATATCTGCACAGTGATTTCACTTTGCAACAAACCAAGCCCTGAAACAATGGTAACAAACACACTGTCGCTCTTTGCCGAACTGCAACTGTGTACATCGGTTACTTTAACCGAGTAGTATCCCTGTTGGGTAGCCACAAAACTCTGCATTGTAATACTGCTTTGCAGCACACCGTTTAAGTACCATGTATAGCCGGCAGCCGCTGCACTACAGCTTACCGAGGAGCCGTTGACTGTAACCATCGATGTGGCAGGCAACGGGTGAACGGTAACGGTAAGGTAACCGGTATCGGCACTAAGCCCGTTACTGGCCACCAGCATTACATTGTAGGTGCCGCTGCTGCTGTAAGTGTGTGCAGGGTTGGTGAGCGTAGAGGTATCTCCATCATCAAAGTTCCAGAAAAAGCTGGTGATAGTACCGGTAGAAGTATTGGTAAACGCCACCGGTTGCCCATCGCACACATCGGCCGCGCTCAGGTTGGCATCGGGCGCCTGCGGTGTACACCAGGTAATTTGCGGGCTAATGGTACCTGTGTTGTTATCAATAAACGGAGCTGAAGCAGGTGGTGTTAAATCGCAAAAGTCAAAAGAGCCATTCATTCTGCCCGAGTTACCGCTTTGCAGGGCTACTGTAAAACTACCAAACCCACCGGCTACAGTATCGGCATTATACCAGTCGCTGTCCACCTGCAATACACCATCATTAATAAACGCGGCATCGTGGTAAAGCGAATCAACGTTCATGAAACTGCCGCCCAGTTGTACGTTCCCGCCCACCGCGTTTACAAACCTGCCGGTATTGAGCAAGGAGTGCGCCCCGGTAAAGGAACCTGTGTTGGTAAAGAGGTTAAGGTTGTAGGCATCGTAAAAAGTAAGACCTCCTGCATTTTGAATATTCCCCAAGCTGGCAAAAGCCGTTGTGTGCAGTACTCCCTGGTTTATAATAGTTCCGCCATTGAGCATACTATCGGCATCAATTACACCGGTGGTATTATTAGCCAGCATACCGGTGTTGGTAAAACTATCTACACCGGTAATGTGGCCGTTATTAATTAAATTACCGGTGGTCAGAAAAGTAGGGGTAACAATAGAATCGTTGTTGAGAATAAAACTCAGGTTAAAGAAACTGTCAACTCCGGCAAACAGGCCATCATTAATCAACGTATCGTTGTTCTGAAATTTTTTAGTTAACACCAAACCGGTGTTGTGAATAAAACCAACATTTAAAAAACTATCCACCCGGTGAAGGACCCCCGAGTTTTCGATGGTGCCGTAGTTAGCAAACGATTTCAGCCGCAAGGTATCAGCATTAGTAACATGCCCGCTCTGCAATAGCAAATAACGAAAATCAACCGTTCCGTGATTGACAATAAATCCTCCGTTTATCAGCATATCGCGGGCAGAATCCTGCACTAATGCCCCACCGGCATTTACGGTAATGCTGCCTGAAGGCAACTGAAAACTTGTATTAAGAGTTACCTGATGGTTGATAGTAACAGTGTAACCGGGCAGAGGAACACAGGTGCAGTTCCATGTAAATGGACTCACCCAAGGTCCGTTTGCAATAGAAGTGACTGATTGCGAAAACAGAGGTTGTGCAATCGTGCAGAACGCAACAGACAAAAAAAAGCGAAGTGTTTTCATGAAAGTAAATTTGAGCCAAAGGTTAACGCGCAAAAGTGCGCTATCCTATGATATTTCTCACATACAAAAATGTCGTTTCGTAATTTTGTAAGGCCGGTATTCAGTTACCGGTGTAAGTGCTTTCAGAAGTTTGGGTTTCATAAACCGTGACTTTCGACAATACCAGAAGCACAAAAAAAAGCTTCTTCCAAATCCATACTGTCAGATTTTCAACTGTAGTAGTTTCAAGCTCCTCAACTTTATTCAGCACTTTATGGTCAAGGGCATCATGTATTGAGGTAAAAATCTCCTTAAGTTTCGTTAAGTCAATTATCCAACTATTATTGGGGTATGCTTCCCCTGTTAAATAGCCCCCTACCCGATAGCCATGACCATGCAAGTCTCTTCACTTATGCCCCACCGGCACATTAGGTAAGTAATGAGCGGCCTAAAATCTGAACTCTTTAAATATTTCCTTATAGTTTCAAAAGCATTTTATCGAAAAGCAAAAAAGCGAGAGGGAAAAAATTAGGCGAAGTTGAAAGCTGCCTGCAATCCGGGGCTGTTGAATTTTAGAGAGTCTGCTTTCTTTGGAAAATCAGACCGGTAATGACACCCCCTGCTTTCTCTCCTATTCAAAGCCTCCTTTACAATCATCAGCGATGTTTCAATCAAGTTTAGAAGTTCCATCCTCTGAACCGAAATACCTTGGGAAGAAATTCTCGAAGTTAGTTTGTGATGCAACTCCTTTAACTCGGTTTCACAATAACTTAACTCCGTACCCTTTCGTATTATACCGGCATAAAGCCACATTATATGCTGCACGTATTTTTTCATGCTGCCTATGTCAGCATCTTCTTTTTTACTGAGCCGTACTACCTGTATAGCTTTTAACACCGGAATTTGCTTTTGCAAAAGCAACTCGGTATCGTCAGCAGCTTTTGCGGCAAACACTAATCCTTCTAAAAGCGAATTGCTGGCTAAGCGGTTAGCACCATGTACACCGGTACACGAAACTTCGCCACAGGCATACAGGTTCCGGATAGAAGTCTTTCCATTCAAATCGGTAACTACACCACCGCACATGTAATGCGCTGCCGGAACCACGGGTATCATATCTTTCGATAAATCTAAACCGGCCTGCCTGCAATGGGCAAAAACATTCGGAAAGTGTTTCTGAAGTTCACCGGTATCAAATTTTCGCGCGTCTAGATATACACAATGTTCATCGCTTCCTTTCATTTCACTTAAAATGGCGCGGGTAACCACATCGCGCGGTGCAAGCGATTTAAGGGGGTGATACTTTTCCATAAAAGTCTCGCCGGTTGCATTTTTCAATTCTGCTCCAAAGCCCCGCAATGCTTCAGTTATTAAAAACACCGGTTTGCTAAGCTCGTAAAATGTGGTAGGATGGAACTGCACAAATTCCATGTTGTCAATAACAGCACCTGCGCGTTGCGCCATGGCAAAACCATCACCGGTGGCAATAGCAGGGTTGGTGTTTAATTCATAAACCTGTCCTGCCCCACCACTTGCCAGCATCACCGCTTTTGCATGAATTTGTAAAGGTTCGGTGGCTTTATCTTCAAGGGCTGTAATGCCTGTGCAAGCATTTTTGGTTACACATATATCCAACGCGAAACAGTTTTCGAGTATTGTAATGTTTTTAGAAGAGCGCACCTGTCTTACAAGTGCATTTTCCACTTCCTTTCCGGTGGCATCGGTTGCATGTACTATCCGGGCATGAGAGTGTCCCCCTTCCCGATGCAAATCAAAAATCCCTTTCTGCTTTTCATCGAATCTTACACTCAGTTTATCTAATTTTAAAATACCCTGCTTTGCATTTCCGGCAATCAGCTTTACGGCTGATTCATTACATAATCCATCACCGGCAATAAGTGTGTCATGCACATGATTTTCGATAGAGTCATCTTTGTCAAACACCGCAGCTATGCCACCTTGTGCATACATTGTGTTCGATTCACCGAGGGTTGCTTTTGTTACAATAGTTACCTGGGCAAACCTGGCGCAGTGAATGGCGTAAAACAAACCGGCAATTCCGCTACCTATTACTAATACTTCTGTTTCGCGATGGTTCATACAAACTCAAGCATTCGTTTAATGGGCATATAGGCGCGTTTGATAATTTCAGGAGGCAAGCCAATTTCATATTTCGTCTGCTCACCTGTACCTATAGATTTTAACGCAGCGATTGTATTCGCCATGTTTATTTTTTTCATGTACGGGCACTTAAAGCAAGGGGTAATAAAATCCCGGTCGGGATACATGCCTCTCAGGGTAGCTCCCAAATCGCACTCTGAGGCAAGAATGAATTTTTGGGAGGTGCTACTGCCCACGTATTTCAGTATATCGTTAGTACTACCCAATACTCCCTTATGGTCTTGCAGCGATTCTTCTACCGTTTCTTTCGGCACTTCCCAATGCAAAAGCATTTCAGCATCAGGATACATTTGTTTCATGGTAGCAAGCGAAGTATTTGAAAAC
The DNA here is from genome assembly GCA_044228435.1 of Chitinophagales bacterium. GTDB lineage: Bacteria > Bacteroidota > Bacteroidia > Chitinophagales > LD1 > Bog-950. The sequence goes on along the minus strand of JBGAUW010000001.1, from coordinate 292,614 downwards.
TGTTCATGTACTTCGCAGGCACCATGCCATAGAATCATTTTCTTTCCGGTTTCGCGTTCGATTTTTGCCTGCAAATTCTGCCCCATGTAAACATCAGGAACAAAAATTAAGGTGTCACTTTCAAATGATTTGGCAATGGCTACGGCATTACGCGAGGTGCAGCAAATATTGCACTCGGCTTTGGTTTCGGCAAACGTATTTACATAGCCAATTACAGGAACACCCGGGTAACGCGCTTTCAGTTGCCGAATATCAGCTGCTGTAATACTTGAAGCTAAAGAACAACCTGCTTTTTTATCGGGAATTAACACGTTTTTATCTGGATTGAGAATCTTAGCAGTTTCAGCCATAAAACTAACCCCGCAAAAAATAATATTAGGTGCCTTAACTTTCGTAGCCTCTATACTAAGCCCCAATGAATCGCCAATAAAATCGGCTATTCCTCCGTCCTTTTCAAGAATTTGCAATTCGGGAGGCATATAATAATGAGCAAGTATAACGGCTTCCCTCTCCTTTTTTAGTTTCCGTATTGCAGAAAAAACAGTGCTTGCAAATTCCTTTTCCATTTTGTAAATTATTACCAATAAGTTATAAAAGACACGATTGTCTTTTATTCTGCAAATGAGAACCATTCGAGAGAAAATATTTATGAGTTTTATCAGTTAAGAAATTATTAGAAGTTTTGTTCACCTGAGTCATTATACCAAAAAAATAGTTACCCGTTTTCCTATATCTTAACAGATGTCTTAAAAAAAAATAGCTTAATATGAGGCAACAGGATAAACAACAAAGTCATTAATAATACTATACCCACTAATGCAAATACAATAAGCCAAGGCTGAAGCTGCACCATGGTTGCAGATCTAAATTTTGTTGCACGGCAATGCTCTTCGTTATCCCGCAGTTCCCTATTAAGTGAAATCCAAAATACAAGCAGCGAAAGATTGTAGCTACGCATCCCAAAGTCGCCAAACGTATTTTGGCTATGCCTGTAGTGTTTCAAAAATACAATCGATTAATGAATGCAGTTGCCCTAGGAGCCGAGAAGATTGCATACTTCGGTAAACTTAAGCCTTGTTTAATGCCATAAGTTACTATAGCATAAATATGTTTTATTTATGCTATAGCTGTAAACGTTAACCGTAACAGTTATCTTTTTGCAAAGAATACATAACCAACTCCTGCCAGGGGCTTCAGTGCTTTGCCAATGCAATGACTAAACTCATTTTCTTAAATATATACTTCCTCTAACGAAATGTAGATACTTGCACCTTGAAGTTATGAAAATGCTAAACGTGCCATTTTGTTTAATTTCTTGTGGTAACTTGCAGTAAAAATCAAAACCAATTCCATAATCTAATCAGATTGAGTCTTAATTCAACTACATAAATCAACTATGAAAAAAGAACGAACCTTGGCAGAACCCTTCCGCATTAAAATGATTGAGCCATTGAGGTTAACTACAACCGAATACCGCAACGAAGTTCTACAGAAAGCTGGTTATAATCCTTTTCTTCTCTATAGCCACGATGTATATATTGACTTGCTTACCGACAGTGGAACAAGTGCTATGAGCGATCACCAATGGAGCGCCATGATGTTAGGTGATGAAAGCTATGCCGGAGCTCGCAGTTGGGAGAAACTGGAGTGTGAAGTGAAAGACCTAACTGGTATGAATTATGTGTTGCCAACTCATCAGGGAAGAGCTGCGGAAAGAATTCTTTATGGTTTGCTGGGCGATAAAACAAAAATTTTTATCAGCAATACCCATTTCGATACTACCCGCGCCAACATCGAGTTTACCGGAGCTGTTGCTATTGATTGCATGAATGAAGAACTCCTTGACATGGAGGCAGAACTTCCGTTTAAAGGAAATATGGATATTGAGCAGGCGAGGCAAAGTATTTTAAAATACGGAAAAGAGAATATTGGAGCAATCATTCTCACGGTTACCAATAATTCATCCGGAGGGCAACCGGTTAGTATGAAAAATGCAGAGCAGGTTCGGGATTTGTGTCATGAGTTTGGCATTCTGTTCGTTTTAGATGGTTGCCGGATTGCAGAAAACAGTTACTTCATTAAACACAGAGAAGAAAAATTCGAAGAGAAAACTTATCGGCAAATTGCTCAGCAAATGCTTTCGCTGGCTGATGTTTTCATAATGAGTGCTAAGAAAGATGCATTAGTAAACATGGGTGGTTTATTAGTGTTACGCGATAAATACATTGCCGAAAAATGTACAAATCTTCTCATTATTTCTGAAGGTTTTGCAACATATGGTGGGTTAAGTGGGCGCGATATGGAAGCAATCGCAGTAGGATTGCAGGAAGTTTTCGACCCCGACTATCTTCATTATCGAATAAAAAGTACAGAATATTTAGGGAAGCGCCTGAACGAGAAAGGAGTGCCGTTGATTCGTCCATATGGAGGTCATGCTATTTATATTGACGCAAAAAAATTCTATGAGCATATACCGGTTCATCAATTTCCCGGTCAGGCACTGGTGTGCGATTTGTATGAGCAAGGTGGCATTCGCTGTGTAGAAGTTGGTTCCGTCATGTTCGGTAAATATGACAAGTACGGAAATCACATAGCCCCGAAACATGAATTAGTCCGTTTGGCAATACCTCGCAGGGTTTATACACAGAGCCATATTGACTATGTGATTGATGTTTTTGACGACATCATAGCAATGAAAGATAAATCGCGAGGTTTACAAATTGTTTATGAACCGCCCTTTTTGAGGCACTTCACGGCTAAATTTGAAAGATTATAACATATCATACGCAATGTTCATTGCTAAGTGGGAATAAGTTTTTCCGAAGGCATAGCCCTTTGGATAAAGTGCCCCCATGTATTTTGGTCAATCCTGTTTAAGCGGTCTCAATAATCTGCGCTACAGATGCAGGGTGTATGCCCAAAATCAATTAAACGGACTTATAGCATCGTTTTACAATCGTAACACAGTAATCTCAATTTATTATGAAGGCAAAAAAACAGTTGTATAACATGCGGCATTGTTCTATTCTAAAAAATTGTCGACTTGAATTTCTTGAACTTCTCAATCAAACAAGGTATTGCATGAAATAAAAAAGAGCACTAGCTAATTCATGAAGGTTCGAAATCAGAGGTGATATTCGTTATAACTTCAGGGGTAATAAAGCTGATATAAACGGATATGCTTGCACGCATTTTACAAAAAAGCACTATAGTTAACTCCAAACTGGGATTATAACATTGGTTGGGAAAGCCGGTCTTAGAGATCAATTAAGGCCATAGCGGATTGACCATCGGGCTTATTAAATTCATGAAACCATCAAAAAATGCTTAAAATATTGATTCGAATTGCGTTAGCTGCATGGAAGATGTGGTCAAAAATTTCCGGCCTCCGTTGACTTTAAATTCCAGCTTAATGTGGTTAAAACCTCCGGCTGCTCCAATAATTGTAGCAACACAAGGGAATATATATATCGTCTGACTTTGTTAATTACTCTAACCTAAAAGAAAAGCAAGAACTGGTAGAAGTAAGCGGAATATATCATTACATTACAGTTATAATACGGGTTTCCTCCTCTCCCCGATAATCTACACGGCCGCTAACGGATAGAAGACGAAAAGCATATGCCACGCACCGTTAGCGAGTATATGGGTGTTCCGCCAAAAGCGGTGCAAGAAGTTGTACGATTTTATGATGTTAGTTATTAACGAAACCTAATCGTGAGCTATGAAACCCACTTTCAACATGCGTCACTTTTTATTGCTTATACTACCAATGCACAGGATTTGCTTTTATTCTGCTGCTTTACAGAACTTGCATACATTGATTTGAGAAACCTCAGCATAAGAAATATTCAGTTTGCAAACGGTAGGTTTTGGATACGAACCAGACGGCAGAAAACCAACATAAAAAGCAATATTCCATTGCTGGAAATACCAATGCAACTAATCAAGATGCATTGCCCAGATTTTGAAACCAAAGAGGCAGATGAAGCAATTTTCAGGGTAATTACCAATCAAAAGATAAATGAACATCTGAAAGACCTCGCTAAACTTGCTGAAATTCAAAAGACTCTTACTTTCCATATCGCCCGCCATACGTTTGCAACTACTATTACACTTAACAACGGAGTACCTATTGAAAGTGTCTCATCCATGCTGGGACATAAGCATATCACTACCACACAGCACTATGCTAAAATGCTGGATAAAAAGTTGGAAGTGGATATGTAAGCGCCCCCTTTTTAAGATAGGGTAGGATTAGACTTTGGCTGTTTACTGGATTATAGCCAGTGTTTCTGTTGCTCTACTTTCTTTCTTTGCCAGGTTTACTAATTTGCTTCATTAAATTGTCATCCCATTTACCTTCAACTTTTACAAGAGCTACAGCATTAAAAGCAAATGCCTCTATCAAATTATGATTGAGATATGCGTAAGTTCCGGGTTGTCTGAATTGATAAATCATTGCAACTGCTGAACCACCAACAACGGGCCATGATTCGTAATTCGTTGCAGGTTTATCATTAAAAGAACCTCCCAACCATACAAGGTCTGCATGTCCGCCAATTAAATGAATACGGGTGTCTCTGTTCGCCTGAGAAGTGATGAATAGAACTTTGTCACCAACATTTGCTTTAAGTGCATTCTTTCCCGTTAGCGAACCCGCTACACCATTAAATATAATATGGGATGGTGTTAATGTTTTAAACACATCTGTCATATCTCCAAAAGCATCGGCAGGTTTAGCATACTCTTTATATTTCCCATTTTTATCTTTTGGAACATAGTAGTCCTGCTCGGCTATATAATATGCTTTGTCATAGTGCAATAAATTACCATTTTCATCTGTCAATCCTTCTCGAGGCAATACCATGATAGCTCCGTTCATGCCGGAGGTTACATGCAATGGAACCATTATTCCGCCCGGAGCACAATGATATATAAACACACCTGATTTAATAGCCTTGAATCGGATAGTAACCTGTTCTCCGGGGTTTACCAAAGATAAATCTCCTCCACCCATTGCGCCAGTGGCAGCATGGAAATCAATATTATGTGTTAACGTATTTGTTGATGGGTTGACAAGGGTAAGTTGAATATAATCATTTTGGTGGACTACAATCATTGGTCCGGGAACAGAGCCATTAAAAGTCAATGCCCATATTTTAGCCCCTGGTGCTATTTCCAACTTTTTTTCTTCAATTGTCAATGTAACATCAACAACAACCGGGTCGCCTGACACGGTTTGTTCATATTCAGGTAAAAAAGGTGGTGCTACAAGTTCTTGTTTTATATGCTTTAAATTGTCAGGATTTTCATTGTTTGAAGGTTCAAATACAGAAACAGTCTGTGAATGTCCATTCACGTTTTTATTTGAAGATGTTTGCTGATTGCATGAATATAAAGTGCAAAATAAAAGGGGAATGATTAGTGTTTTCATAATATTAATTTGTTCAATGATTTTTTTAGCATTGGTAATAACTTAACTTATAGAGGGAGTTTCGGTTCCTTTTATTTTTATTTTAAATTCTCTCGCCACGAGGACTTTACGCTAAGTTGGTTTAGTCTTTCATTCGCGCAGAGTAGCTTAGAAGACTCTGCTAGTCAATATCTTTCAGCCATAAGTCAAGATGTGCTCTTTCCTTTGTCAAATCTCGGCTACAGCCTATCCACAAAAATGCGTAGTCCATCTTCTTTAGATGGTTCATCATACACTCGTATAATTTTTGCTTTCATTTCGTGGTATCCGATGAATGTTCAAGTATATAATTTTCCAATAAAGAAGTAAGCGAATCATAATATGCTCTTAAACTTTTAATATTTATTTCCGGGTTTTGGACATCGGGAATTGTAACCGGCATTTCTCCTAAGTACTTAGCGAGTTCAGGATACTTTTCATTAATAGTCATTGTCATCTCCAATATTTTGGCATTAAGTTCATTCTGTGTTTCCATAATTTTTATCTCTTCAGTTATTTAGTAGCGGCAGTTATCTGTCTTTCCGCTGCAAAATAGAACTTAACTTTTGTCCGTGTAACAATATTTTCAGCCCTTGTCTTTTTAATGAAATATGTGGCTGTTTCTTTTGGTGTTCGTCCACACTATGCTTATACGTTGCAATAATGTCCTGGTATGATAAAACGCCAATGATGTTTTTGTTTTCGTTAGAAACTACCGGCAACACATCAATATTTTCTTTTGCCATTGTTTCAACCGCAGTTCGTAAGGTATCGCTGTTCTTTATATGAATACTGTTTTGTGTGATAAGAGACCCTATTGAATTTTCCGGGGTATGATTATTACTAAAAAGATTTAAGGAATTTAATATCCCTTTATACTCACCGGTACTGTCAGAGACAATAAAATAATTGGATGGATAATCCAGTTCTCTGCCTAACCATTCGCGAACTTCCATTATGCTGTTATCCTCGCTTATTACTATTCCGTTATCAGTTAAAACCTGACCGGCCGTTAATTTCGATAGTGCGTCAGGCTCATAAGAATGAGGTGTGGTTACGCCTCTGCGTGCAATCTTTTCAGTCATAATTGTGTTTTCCATTATAAAATATGACACGAAATATGCAGCAGTGCAGGCAGCTAACAAAGGCAATAATGCGTTGGATTGTCCGGTCGTTTCTAGCGCAAATACAATAGAGGTAAGGAATGCGCGGGAAGCACCGGCAAACATTGCCGACATTCCTACTAACGCTGCCAACGGAATTATAACTCCTGAGTCGGGCACCCAATTAATAAGCAAACCGCCCAATAAAGCACCGGCAGCTCCGCCAATAGTAAGTAATGGTGCTAGTGTGCCGCCCGATGTGCCGCTGCCTAATGAAATGGCCCATGAAACAAATTTCAACACAAACAAAGACAATAAGATTTGAATGGACAGCGTGCCAGATAGCACATCAATGATGTTATTGTAGCCCACCCCCAGCGTTCGTGGTGCAAAGTATCCAACCACACCAACTGCCACTCCCCCAATTGCCGGCCACCATGCCCAATGAATGGGTAGCTTTTCAAAGCTATCTTCTATTAGGTAAACAGTTTTGGTTACCCCTACCGATAATAACCCGATTACAATACCCATTAAGCTATAGTATACGAGTGCTGTATTGGATGGAAAAGCTATGGTTTGGCTTAAAGGAAATACCACTCCTGGCTTAAACAAGAAATGATGCCCCGCAGCTCCGGTAATACAAGCTACGGCAACCGGTATAAATGAGCGGGGCGAGAATTCAAACAATAGTAATTCAATAGCAAGAAAAATGGCAGCAACGGGGCTTCCAAAAATGGCTGACATACCGGCAGTAGCACCTGCGGCTAATAAAATCTTCCGCTCATGGTGTGTAATATGAAGCAGTTGTCCTAAAGTAGAACCTAAAGCACCTCCGGTGGCTATAATAGGACCTTCTGCCCCAAAGGGTCCGCCAGTACCAATGGAGATAGCCGCTGAGATTGGCTTTAAATAAGTTATAGTTGGCTTAATTCTGCTTTGGTTGGTTAGTATCTGTTCCATAGCTTCAGGTATGCCATGACCGCGAATAGCCTTTGAACCGTAGTAAGCCATTAACCCAACAATCAGCCCGCCCGCAACAGGTATAAAAATCACAAATATACCCAGCGTATTGGTGGCAGGGCTTGATGGCTCCATACCTATATTTCTGTAAAAGGAAATGTTTGTAATCAGGTCTATGAGATATACCAAAACTTTAGCCATAAAACTTATACAAACTGCTACGGTAACCGCTAAAACGGCAACGATAAAGGTCCGCTTTTTATTTTGGTAGCTGGTGGCGGGAAAATCTTCTTTTTCTAAAGCGGTACTTAATGAAACTGAAATGGGAATACCCTTGTTTAGTAAGTTGCTTCGGCTCATTCGGAAATTTTCGCAAGGCTAAATATTTAGTATCATTTGCCTGTGTTAAGAAACGTTAGCGGGCATTCTGACTAACGTTTTATAGATTGATGGGCGGGCTTTTCAGCACAAATTTTCGTTCGGTTCGGATAGCTTTCGGGAGAACCTCCTCTTATTATTCTTTTTCAGAGTTTAGTAAGGGCAGAACCTTTATGAGCGGCAATATGATCCGTCTTGTTGCTTTTTATTTCATATTGAGGTTCTTCTTTCGTAGCGTGGTGTGTATAACCTTTGTAATCGAAATCTTTTGTATGTACTTTAATGATAGTTCCCGAAACTCTTCCTGCTTCAGAGTTCCAACTTACTTTGTCGCCTACTTTAAATTTTGTCTTCATAAGCAGATTATTTAAATGTAAATCTAATTTGCATCAAAGTAAAACAGATTGCCATCAACAATTCGTGCCGGTGCAGTGTATGGATGTTCTTGAACTTTTCCCGTTGCCATAATATGTAATACCGTCCAACCTTTTGCTTTCAGATAATCAGATACCATCGAGCGATGACATCTCCACCAAACTGCTTCGGAGCACATATAAGCCGTGGGCTGCTCTAATGCAATTTGCTCCAGTTTCACAATGGCCCTTTCAAACTCTCCGGTTTCCATATAATCGGCATAAGCTCTGAAAGAATCATTGTTCCAACGGGTGTTTTTGGAATCTTTTTTGACTTTTCTTCTTCCACCCAAATCGGCAAGATGTGTATAATGTATTCCAATTTTCTTTAAAGATAGTTCTAAATTGTCCTTGTTAAACTGCGGGTATTTGCGCGAGCCGGGCAAGCTGCGTATGTCCGCAATAACTTTTATACCAAAGGATTGCAGCATGTCGAAAAAATAGATCAGACTATGGGTGGAATGTCCTATGGTGTAGATGGTATGTGTTTCTGGTTTGTTCATTGTTGGTTGTTCAACGCAAAAATATATTTGTCTATATATTTTTGTTTTTCTTTGGATTTGTATTGCTGAATGTATCGCGGATGTTCAAGCACTTTTAAACTGTCAAACAATTTTACTTCTTCATTTAGCTTATGGATAAAGGCAGCGTTTTTTTTTCCTAGTATAAAAACCTCCGAAGTATCTAACCCCAAACTGATGTGTTTTTCCAAAGACTTAATCATAAAATCTTTCACCATTTCAAATAGAACAGGATCATCATAATAATTAGCATTTAGCCATTTGCCCTCTTTTGTTTTTCGGATGATTGCTAAAGGAAATGGTGAGTTGATATAAAATTGTTTGTAGAAATCTTTTGCGCCACCGTATTCAGTAATCATATCATACATAAAAACAGAGGAAACTTCGTGCGTATGTGCCGATTGCATTTTAATACCACATGCGCTTTCCAATCGCTTGGTATCCGTAAACGGCACACCTGTTACCCCGGCTCCGTGACGGCTCGGGTTAATGCCGATAATAAATTTTCGTTGCTTTAAATCGTTGTAGTATTTATGATAAAACGCTTGCATTACATCCATCGTTTCAGCGTTATTCAAATAAGGGTTCATTACCTTAAAGCCATTGGGCAATTTACCTGAATATTTTAAGTGGAGGTTAAAATCAATCACTTTATCAGCAAAGGTTTTTGCCATTAGACGTTTGTTTGTTTTTTTTTATTTTGAAAACTCTTTCAGCATATCCCTCAAAATACTATAGGGTAAAATTTCTGCTGTAGCCAGTCGGTTTTTGAGTGACTGTCTCAAGAAAAGTTGAACTATTATAGTGTAAAATCATTTTTCAAAATTAAGTAAGAATACTCTTCCCTCATAAGGTTGTAATACTGGTTGTTCGTTTGCCGTGTGAGTTGAAATGAGCATTGTGCCGTTTGCAACAGGATTTTTAATTTTTGATTTAGACATATTGAGCAACACTAAATATTTTTTTCCGTCAGCCATACGATAGTAGGCTAAAATTTTTCGGGTGCATAAATCCTTTGCAATTTCTAAACTGCCCTGATGCAATGCGGGAATTTCATTTCGCAGATGAATTACTTTCTTGAAAAAGTTTATTTGCGAATTGTGTTCGCTTAATTGCTTCTCTACGTTGATGTCTTTATACTTTGCAGCCACAGGTAGCCAGGTTTTTTTCCCTTCGGCACAAAAACCCGCATTGGGTTTTCCATTCCACAGCATGGGCGTTCTACATTCATCTCGGTTCAATGTTTCAATAGTCATATTTACTAAACCTTGCGGAAGATTTTTGTGTTGAATGGCAATAGCGTCCAATCCTTCTTTCAATGGAATGCGAACACGGGGTATTCCTATTTCTTCCCCAAAATAGGTGAACGGTATTCCTCTTGCAGTAAATTGAAACAGTGCTAATAGTTTTGCTTTTTCTATGCTGCCGCCTAAGCGTGTAATCACGCGGGTGCGGTCGTGATTAGCAAAAACTAAAGTAGGTATCAATGGTTCAGGGAATGCTGCTTCAAACCGTCCTATCATGTTGCGGAAGGGTGTTGCCTTGAATGGTGTGGATACGGCTTTGAAAAGGAACACGGCTTTCAACCCTTTTTTGCCTTTGTAATCGCAAAACTTGTTGATTACATTTTCATTGCCATGCGATTCGCCTAACAGAAAGCGGTCGGGATTGTGAAACTCATCAATTACGCTTCGCAACTCAGTTGCAAATTCAAAACTTTGTTCCTGTAGGAAATTATTCGACAGGTGTTGAAAATAAATGGTGAGCGATTTGTCGGATGGCATGGCATGAATGCTTGCTGGATTATTTTTGAAGGTGGAGTCTTCATAAATAGCGCTGATAATATCTAAACGAAAACCGTCCACCCCTTTTGCGAGCCAAAACCTTGCAACATCAAACATGGCTCTTTTTACTTCGGGGTTGTGATAATTTAAGTCGGGTTGAAAAGGAAGAAAAGCGTTGTAGTAAAATTGTTTTCGTGTGGAGTTGTAAGTCCATGCCCAATTGCCCGACATAGCCCGCCAATTGTTGGGTCGTTTCATTCCGTTCTCTCCTTTTCCGTCTCTCCAAACATACCAGTCTGCTTTTGGATTGGTGCGTGAACTTGCCGATTCCTTAAACCATTCGTGTTCATCTGAAGTGTGGTTCATAACTAAATCAAAAACGAGTTTCATATTTCTGTGGTGAATCTCCTGTAGTAGTTTTTCAAAAAGTTCCATAGTGCCATACTGCGGTGAAATAGCTGTGTAGTTGCTTACATCGTATCCGAAGTCGCGTTGAGGACTTTGTGTATAAGGAGAAATCCAAATGGTTTCGAACCCAAGGTCTTTGAGATAGTCAAGTTTAGCTATAATGCCCTGAATGTCTCCGATGCCGTCACCGTCGGTGTCGAACCACGAGCGCGGATAGATTTGGTAAACAGTAGTATTTTCCCACCACTCCTTAGATGGGTTGTTGAAAGGAATGGACGAAGATTGCTGAGAAAACAGCGACTGGAGAGAACAGAGCAGGAAGGTATAAACAACAGCAGATTTCAGCATAGTAAAGCATGTATGATTATTTAGTGAATGTAAGTAAAGTTGCCATAACCCGAAATACCACCATTTCCATACAGATAACGACCGATTTTTTCATCTTTTAAAAAGTATAGTGGATATATTTGTCCGCTATTAAAAATAATTTTCTATTTTTGCACCAGGAACAAAAAGAAATGTTTTCAAAAGCCTGTGAATACGCAATTAGGGCAGCAATATACATTGCTGAACAATCACTTTCTGACAGAAAAGTGAGCTTAAGGGAAATTGCAAAGGCTATTGATTCGCCGGAGGCTTATACATCTAAAATATTACAACAGCTTTCGCGCAACAATATTATACATTCTGAAAAAGGACCAACTGGTGGTTTTTCAATGGCGAAACAAGAACTTGATAAAGTGAAACTAATTACAATTGTATCTGCAATTGACGGTGACAATATATATCGTGGTTGCGGTTTGGGTTTAGTAAGATGTAACGAAAAAATGCCTTGTCCTGTTCACAACCAGTTTAAGGCTATACGCGATGAACTTAAAAATATGCTTGAAACTACAACAGTTGCATCCTTAACGGTAGAATTAGGAGGAGGATTAACATTCTTAAAGCGGTAAAAAAATTTAACTATATAGTGGACAACTTTGTCCAATAATAACAGCCAAATGGAAAGCAAAAGCATATTTAACGAATGGGGAATTATCATCACTCTTATTGTTATCTCAATACCTGTGATAGTGGCATCAATTCTGTTAATCTTTAAAGCTTATGCTGCCATCAATTTTTACTACAAGAAAAAAGAGTTAGAAAAATTCAACGACTATCTTAAAAAGTTAGGCCCCGATGAAGTTCAAAAATTAGAACAGCGAAAAAAAGAACTTGAATTTGCACTATCAAACAATGAATTGGCCGGAAGTGCAATTCCGGTTGATAGCAAAGGGTTAATTGACCATGTAAGCAATGCAGAGCAACTTCGCTTTATAGAAAAAAAGAAAAGAGGCCAACAACGCCCCCATATTGATCCCGAGCTTACCAAACTCATTCTGTGGTATTTGGGCTGTGCTATTTTCTGGCTGGTATTGGGAACAACAATTGGAGAATACATTGGAATAAAGTTTGTAGCGCCTGATGTTGATCATTATAGTTGGTTGAGCTTTGGAAGGTTACGGCCTGTGCATACCAATGCTGTATTTTGGGGTTGGGCATCTTTGGCAATGATTGGCCTGGCCTATTACGTAATACCGAGGGTTAGCAATGCTGCAATTGCAAGCATGAAAACCGGCTACTACTCTTTAATACTCATCAATACTTCGGTTATATTAGGTAGCTTATTTTTGATGGCGGGCATTAACAATGGTGATGGCGAATACAGAGAATATATTTGGCCCATAATGTCATTATTTGGCATTGGTGTAATCATATCCTTGATAAATTTCCTCAAAACGATTGCCCGAAGAACAACCAGAGAGATATATGTTTCAAACTGGTACATTATTTCAGCCATGATGTTTTTATTGGTTATTGCATTTGTAGCTTATTGGCCAAGCTGGCAAAATGGCCTGGGCGAAACCATAGTGCAAGGATATTATATGCACCAGGGCGTAGGTATGTGGTTTATGCTCTTCAATCTTGGATTGATGTATTATTTTCTGCCACAGCAACTTAATAAACCCATTTATTCATATAGCCTGGGTATTTTGGCCTTTTGGACACAAATTCTTTTTTATACACTTATTGGCACACATCACTTTCTTTTTAGCGCCATTCCATGGTGGCTGCAAACTACTGCTATTGTTGGTAGTGTAGGTATGATTATACCAGTGGTAGCCGGTACCACCAATTTTTTAATGACGTTTAAAGGCTCGTGGAATAAGCTATCGGGGAGTTACACACTTCCATTTTATTTAATAGGCATCATCTTCTACTTTACAGGCTCAATGCAAGGCACGGCAGAAGCCTTCCGCTTTACCAATTTGATATGGCATTTTACCGATTTTACAGTAGCCCATTCGCATTTAACCATGTATGGCATTATATGTTTTATGCTTTGGGGCTTTATATATACTACGGTTCCCAGGCTTACGGGTAAAGAACCTCCTCAAATTACAGTTGGTGCACATTTTTGGCTGGCACTAATTGGCTTATTATTCTACACATTTCCATTAATGTATGGTGGCACACTAAAGGGATTAATGTGGCTGAATGGAAAACCATTTATTGATAGTGTTGAACTGATGGCCCCTTACTGGTTATGGCGTGCTATTGGCGGCTCATTGATGTGGCTTTCTCACATTATTTTTGCTTATAATTTTTATGTAATGGTAAAAGAAAAACCAGAAATCGTTATCCCAAAATCGGCTATTGATATTTTGAAAGCAAAGGAAGAATTAGATAAACAAACAGTAACGGGCTAAATTAAAAGAAATGGAATTTTTTGATAATGAGAAAAAATTATTCGGCACAGCATTAGCATTTTTTGTTGGGTTAACAATTCTGGTAGCTATTCTACCTGCTATTTATAATCAGAAAAATAATGCCCCACTACCTGATGCCATTCCTTTAACGGCAGATGCAATGGCCGGGAAAAACATTTTTATTTCAAATGGTTGTGTGGGTTGCCACACCCAACAGGTCCGCAATGTGGATATGGATAAAGTATGGGGCACAAGGCCCGGAATGGCTGCAGATTACGCAGGTATAACACGCACTGATTTTTGGAGAAACACCGCTACCCTAATGGGCACCGAAAGAACAGGCCCCGATTTAACCAACATAGGGGTGCGGCAACCAAGTTTAGCCTGGAACCTGCTTCACTTATTTCAACCCAGGGCCGTGGTAGGTAAATCAATAATGCCTGCATACCCGTGGTTATTTGAAATTAAAGATAAAGTTGCTAAAGGCGATATTGAGGTTACTGTTCCTGACGATTTTAGGAAAGACATAAATGGAAAAATAGTAGCAACAACAGAAGCGTTGCAATTAGTAGCTTACCTGCAGAGCTTAAAACAAGCACCCCTGCCCGATGGAACCACTCCTATGACGTTTTTATACAAGAAAGAAGAGAAACCAAAAGCTGCAGATGGCAACACAGCGGGCCTACCGGATGGAAGTATACTCTATACCAATAATTGCCAAAGTTGCCACCAGGCAACCGGTGAAGGATTAAAGGGTGTTTTTCCGCCATTAAAAGGAAGCCCGGTGGTATTAGGCGACAATCTTGAATTATATGTAACCATAATTATGATGGGATATAACGGAAGGCCAGGCTATGGTGCAATGCCGCCAGTAGGCACTAATAGTAATTTAACATCTCCCGAAATAACTGCCATCATTAACCACGAAAAAACAAGCTGGGGAAACAATGCCAAAAAAGTTACTGTAGAGGAAGTTGATAAAATAGTAAGCTTTTTAAAAATAACAGCTAAGAAAACCGGAAATGAAAATTAAATATTTTTTCATCCTATCATTATTGTTAACAGTAAAAATAGCAATGGCTTGCGAAGCTTGTGAAAAGCAGCAACCCAAATTTTTGAGAGGTATAACGCATGGTACCGGCCCTCAAAGTAATTGGGATTGGGTAATTATTGGCATCATAACTGTAATTACGGCATTGACGTTTATTTTTTCGCTAAAATATTTAATCTGGCCCGGTGAAAAAAATACTGATCATATTAAACAAATAATTTTAGATAATTAAGATATGTACGAAGCTAAAAGCAAAGTAACGCTGTTTATAGATGACGATTTGCAACCTATTGCAGAATTGATTGTACCTGTGCACTTTGAGTTGGATACCCGCAAACTAACCGATGGCGGGCACACTTTAAAAATTGTAAGCAAATCGCCTACAGGGCGCGAAGGTATTCGTAAAATAGATTTTGTTGTGCGAAACGGCCCTGCCATTCACATTGAAGGATTGAACGACAATGGAGTGGTAGATGGCGTTATACCCCTAATGATTAATGCTTACGATAAAGGAAATCAAAAGAAATTTATGATAGAAGGAAGTGAGTCGCCACAAAGTGTTCCAAACTGGTTGTGGATTTTATTGGTGGCATTTTTGGGCTGGGCGGCTTATTATGTATTAACTAATTACAGTCTTTAATAAAACACCAGATAAGAGATGAGAAAAGACATCACTCATATAAATGACATAGAGCTTTTGGTAAATACCTTTTACGCAAAAGTGCGAAATGACGATATGCTAAAGGATATTTTTAATAATAGGATTGAAAATCGTTGGCCACAACATCTTGAAAAAATGTATCGCTTTTGGCAAACGGTTTTATTGGATCAGCACACCTATTACGGAAGCCCCTTTTTGCCACATGCTAATCTTCCGGTTGTGGAAGAACATTTTGCTATTTGGATAAAATTATTTACTGAAACCGTGGATGAGCTATTTGAAGGAGAAAAAGCCACGCAGGCAAAATGGCAAGGCCAACGGATGGCCGAGATGTTTCATTCAAAAATTGAGTATTATAAAAATAACACTTCAATACCTTTGTTATGACAGTGGTAAGATATCCTGTTGCTTTAGTAATAACATTTGTTTGGATAGGGTTTGTTTGCGCTATTAGCTTTATGGAAGCATGGATTAAATTCCGGGCACCGGGCGTTACGCTTCCCATTGGCCTGGGAATTGGCCGCCTGGTATTTAATGCCTTAAATAAAGTAGAATGGGTATTTGCTTTTGCAATTATCGCAAACCTTCTTTTATCAAAAGGGGCAATATTTTCTTTAAATCATTTGTTCTACTTTATTCCAGTCGTGCTCCTTGTAATTCAAACTTTTGGGTTATTACCGGAATTAGATGCAAGGGCCGCTTTAGAAATAGAAGGGCAAAGCTTAACACCCTCCAATCTTCATTTTTACTATGTAGCAATGGAGTTGCTAAAGGTTATCTGCCTTATCATTTTCGGTGTATCACAGTTTAAAACAACAACAATATGATTCCTGAAAAAATCATCCATGACATTGAAGCAAAATATCAGCAATTGGGAGAGAACCCTGAAACGTATTTTAAGGGTTTGTTTAATGCCAAGCCTATAAATTATTGGGACTATGTAGAAGTTGATACGCTTCTTTCTCTTCAAAAAACAAGGACCGATTTTAAAGACGAAGAAATATTTATCATGTATCACCAGGTAACTGAGTTGGTATTGAAAATGATGCTGCACGAAATAAAACAAATGGTTTATGAGCTTTTTGACGAGGCTGTTTGGCTTGATAAAGTAAACCGGCTAAATCGTTATACTTCAATGTTAATTACTTCGTTCGATGTTATGAAATCAGGAATGAATTATGATGATTACAATACATTCAGAAGCACATTAACCCCTGCAAGTGGCTTTCAATCGGCTCAATTCAGGTTGATAGAAATATACTGCACCCGGTTGGAAAACCTCATCCACGAAGAAGCAAGAAACAAACTTGGAAACAACGCAGCTACTGAAGAATATTTTGAACATATTTATTGGAAAGATGCCGGACTAAATCGAAACACCGGTAAAAAATCACTTACGCTTCGTCAGTTTGAAGAAAAATATCTTGATCGTTTTATTGCTTTAGCCAATAAAACAAAAGGGAAAACTTTAGATGACAAAATAATAAACTTAAATAACTGTCCGGATACACTAAAAACCAAATTGAGGGAGTTTGATCATTTATATAATGTAGCCTGGCCATTGGTACATCTTGAAACAGCGCAGCATTACCTCGACCTGAAAGGCGAAACTAAAGCCGCAACCGGCGGCAGCCAATGGAAACAATATTTACATCCAAAGTTTCAACAACGAAAATTTTTCCCAACACTTTGGAGCGAAGAAGAAATAGCTAATTGGGGAAGTAACCATTAAAAAAAAGAAAAATGAATATACAAGAAACTCAAATTATAGGAGAATTGGTAGCACAAGACTACCGCACAGCATCAGTATTTAAAAAATACGGAATAGATTTTTGCTGTCAGGGTAACAAAACCATTGTCGATGCCTGCGAAAGAAAAAAGCTTGATACAAAATCAGTAGTAGCCGATTTGGATAAAATCATTCGTTTAAAACAGGATACTACAACTGACTACCAATCCTGGCCACTTGATTTATTGACATCTTATATTGAGAAGAAGCATCATGGCTACGTGGAAGAAAAAAATTTGGAAATAAAACCGTATTTAAACAAAATATGTAGCGTACACGGAGATCGTCACCCAGAATTATTTAAAATCAATGAGCATTTTACCGCAACAGCAGGCGAATTGGCAATGCACATGAAAAAAGAAGAATTGATTTTATTCCCATTTATACGAAAAATGGTAAAAGCAAAGCAAAATACTTTACAAGTTGATAGTCCACAATTTGGCACCGTGCGAAATCCCATTCAAATGATGATGAATGAACACGCCACTGAAGGCGACCGGTTCAGAGGAATTGAAGAATTAAGCAATAATTACACACCGCCTGCGGATGCTTGCAACACCTATAAGGTAACTTTTGCCCTGCTGAAAGAATTTGAAGAAGATTTGCATTTGCACATTCACTTAGAAAACAATATCCTGTTTCCTAAAGCAATTGAGTTGGAAAAAGAACTAAGCTACAGTTAGCATTTTAATGCTTCGTTCAGCACTTTTAATTGGTTTCTGGGAAATTTGAGAAAGCAATTAAAAAACACAAATGAAGGCTATAAATATAAAAAGAGTATACGCTCAATCATCGGACAGCGATGGTTACAGAATTTTAATAGACCGGCTTTGGCCCAGAGGAGTTACTAAAATAAAAGCTAACCTGGATGAATGGAATAAAGAAGTTGCCCCATCAATCGAATGATTACCTACTCACCCAACGCCAATGGGCACTTCTACCCAGTGGGCTGCCATGCTGTATATTACGACTTAACAACTGACGCAACTCAGTAGTATTAGTAAAAGAAAGATTGGCAAACCAATCCGCAGGTATTTCGTTTGAAATAATGGTTTTAGTGCCATTTTCGGTTTTGAGCGATGCGGAATACATCAGGTAAGATGTTTTACTTTTGGGTTTATAGCCTAAGTAGATAATTGTTTTACCTA
This sequence comes from Chitinophagales bacterium, assembly GCA_044228435.1. GTDB lineage: Bacteria > Bacteroidota > Bacteroidia > Chitinophagales > LD1 > Bog-950. The sequence continues at coordinate 274,193 of JBGAUW010000001.1, read as the reverse complement.
GCATAATTGTTTGCCAGCAATCATACACAACCGGTTCAACATTTTCCCTTTTAGTTTGCTTGCCCCAAATTAAAATGCATGAAGTGTTTTCGTTCGTTTCTATCTGCATGCTGTCAATGTCATAGTTTTTGTCGGTGCAAATCCATTTACCGGCATAACCGGCATCAACCGGTTTGCCTACCGCATCGGGGGGCAATGCGCTATTGTAAGGGCAACCGGTAATAATCAGTAAAGCGGCTATCAGCAAAATAGAAATTTTTTTCGTAAACATATTTTCAAACAGAGTTGGTTAATTAAATCACACAAGAAAAATTATCGTATAAAAAAAAGCAGTGCGGTGGCTACAACTACTAATAAAACAGTTAAGGCATTGAGTAGAAACTCTAATCTCTCAGTTCGTTGTTTTGTTTGCCAGCGCAACATTTGTAAGTATTTATGTGTTTTGTCTGAATAACGGGTTCGCCATTTTCGAATAACCTGTGCAAAGTAAAGCAGTAGTGCTTACCCCGCAAGGCTTTCTGATAACTCTCACTTGGGATATTACCATTTGACAATTTTAAAGCACTCATACAACAAACTGACTGCGGCAAGCCTGGTAAAATTACGCAGCAACTCCCTATCATTTAAAATTCCCGATTACTGATAAGTAGTGTCTCTTGGAATTTTACCAGATTAAACTCAAACCTGTTGGCGCCATGGCAGCTTACTTTAAAAATGGGAATGGCCCAGTCAGTAAAAAAGAAATCAACGAAACCATAAAAGGGTAATTGACGAACTAAATTTAGCGCTTGACAAAGCAATCTTTCAGGATTAAAGTGAGAATCAAAAGTTGATTGATATTGATCTCCTTTAATGCTTTGTACCGACCTCACGAATCCAGAGAAGATACCGGTTTATTCCCCGCTTTCAGAAAGCTTGTTTCGCGAAACGAATCCGATTCATTAGAGGAAGAGTTTGAAGAAAACGAGCATAAAATTTTCGGCGATGGTGGTTCTCAACCATGGTAGATAAGGTGGTCTGTATCGAAAAAATGCTGGGGATTTATGATTTAGTGTAGTTTACGCCCACGACATAGCTTTAATAGCTTTTCCTTTATGGGTATATGATTTCAAAAACCTTCCAAGGAGTTCCGTTCATTTTCTCTTAAAACTGCAAAACAAAGAAATCAGTTTCGTGTGGAAGGGTGCTTTGTGTTCCACTTCAATACGCCTTAGCTGGAAAAGGCTCAGAACAATGCTTTTAGGCAAGTTTGCATTGTGGCCTTCAAGCCTCAAAAAGACTCTCAAATACAAATATGCTGATGGAGATCGTGTGCTTGAGCTAAAATGGCATGGCCCAATATGGCGCAAAAGCATTCAAAGTTGCAACTTATACGTGGTGATGCCTGTACGTTCTACTTGCCGGTTTATCACAGGAGTAATATCATGTTTTCAATTGAGGATGGTCATGATAAAAAAGTGATTTGCCTCGTATAATTGTTGGGTGATAAAAATATTAGTTATTGAAGACAACGCGGTACTTCGAGAAAATACCGCTGAACTTTTAAGTTTAAATGGCTTTGATGTCATTACTGCAAAAAATGGAAGGGAGGGGTTTGAAAAAACGAAAATCAGCAATCCAAATATCATTCTATGCGATATATTAATGCCCGAGACAGACGGCCCCCGGCGTTTCTTAAGTTGGTAAAGAATGATAAAGCTACTATCTCAATACCGCTAATATTTTTTTCCGCAGGCTCTGCACCATCTGATGTTAAAACTGGTCTAGTCCAAGGAGCTGATGAATATTTAAGTAAACCTTTTACGGAAGATGAACTGATGTGGGCAATTAAAAGAATTTTATGACATTGTTTAACTCTTATACTTCCATTTACCTTCCTTGGAAGAACAATACAATGTAAGAATAAGGTTCAGTTTGTTGTCCTCAAAACATTAGAATACCCGGTTTTAGCTCAGCAACTTAATATCTTTAGCTGGTTCCACCGCATATCACCTGAGTGAAGCTAGGTGAAAGCACAGATTTCATATAAGATTCAAAGATTACAGCTAACTGAGGTTAACGATATTTTTAACGGTCATCTTCTCCGGGTGGACAGAAGTCCATTCGGAGTCATTATCTGCAACCACGTTAACCTCCGTTAACTGTAGCTTGGCTCATATATTTTACGTTAACACCTTCTCCAATTTATCTTTCCATTTCTGCCATCCCGGCAACTCTTTATTTTGCAAGGCCATAAATTTAGCAGTATGGTTCCGATAGACGAGGTGACATAACTCGTGAACGATAACGTATTCAATACAACCCGTTGGTGCTTTAATCAGTCCAATGTTAAAGTAAGGGTAATTGAAGAAAAAGTTGAGACGCTTTTTGAAGATATAAAAGCCTATTTCGGCCAAAACAGTTACGATGCCTTGAAAAGAATATTAAGAGGCGAAGGAACGCCCTATGAAAGAATAATTTTTGAAGGGCAAGGCAACCAGTTGGTTGATGTATTCAGAATTTATTGCGACGATGAACTTATTACCGGTAGCAAACGTGCGGTTGCCCGGTTTATCGTTGAACATTTTATGACAATGTCGCCAGCTGACACAAAACCGGATTTCATAGGCACAAACGTTGAAAATGTAATTTACGGACAAGGGCTACCTCCAAAAAACAAGCGAATTCCGCTGAAAGATTTAAAAAACCGACCGGGTTTCTATTACGGCGATAAAACAGCATAGACCACACCTTAGACGCATACTTTCTAAGCTCCGCCCCGGATAATTTAGCTGCATAAACTTAATGCAGTGCAAGTAACCATAAACCTACCTACTGAAATCATAGATGCTTTAGCCAATGCCATTGCCAAACAGGTGATTGCAGCAAAGTCGCCCAATCCTGAGCCATCAATGCAAAAATGGCTCACACATAAAGAAGCCGCTGCGTATTTAAAAAAGACTCCTGCTGCTCTTTATGCGCTGTCGTCCGCCCGAGCACTAAAATTCACTAAACGGGGTAAACAGAACTATTACCGCGTTGAAGATTTGGACATTTATATGGACGGTGGCATGATAAAGACAACAACCGAGATTGTACAACAAGTTCAGTTAACACCACGAAAAAAATATTCATTAACCAAAACCCAATAAAAATGGAATACAACGAAGGTCCTGATGACGGACCAGATAAGTCATCGGCAAAAGTAGTAACCGGTATTAGAATGACACCGAATTTAAAAGACGAGCTTATAACAGAATCATCGGAAGCCGGATTATCAGTAAGCGAATACGGCGAAGTTATTCTTATGAACCGGCACAAAGTAAGCCCGGAGGCTGAACGGCTCGCCCAAAAAGTTACCGAACAGCAGCAGGAAATCGCAAGGCTCACCAAACTATCAACTGACCAGTTTCAGGAAGTTGAAAAAATAAATGCGCAATTAGCAACTGCCAATAAGCAATCGGAGCTAGCGAGAACGGAGAATGAACAGCTACTCAAGAAAATTGGAGAGTTGAACAACCAATTAGATATTTATAGTGATGAGCGGCTACTATATCTATTTGAAAATCTTAAAGGAAAGTCCGATACAGTGGAAAATGCGTATGGAGAAGACTTCCAAATAACCTATAACTCACCACTAGAGATCCTCAAGGGAATTATTTACAACACACAACTAAATCCATAATCATATGTTAATGACAACCAAAAATCTCCCAATGAACAATGGCGGCATTCCTTGGGGCACAATCGCTATAGCTACCATAATTATCGGAGGCCTAGGCTACATGACTTATACTGTAGTAAACCAACCGAAAACAATTAAAAAACCAAATCCTGAATCATGAAAGGCGAAGATATAGTTCAAATCATTCGGAGTCCAGCGTTCACACTTATTACGGCGACTTTATGCCTGGTGTTCTTCTTAAAAGAAGTGCCGCCAATAATAACCAGCATAAAAACACCCAAAAAGGGCGATTAGGACTTTTTCAAGCCTTTTACAAAATCGCGCATCACATTGCGTTTGTGGTTGTCGCTAAAGCTACCGAGGTAAAGTTCAGTGGTTTTCTTACTGGCATGTCCCAGAAACTCCTGAATTTCCTCGGTGCTTCTTCCTTGCTGCTTAAGCACGGTGGCAAAGCTATGGCGTGCAGCATAAAACGTAAAGTCCTGCTTTATTTTTAAATCAGCAGCAATTTTGCGCATGTACTTATTTATCATTTTGGTCTGCTGTTCAACCAACCGCAAATTGCGCAAAGGGGAATTATCATCGGAATAAATAGGAAACACCAATTGGGTAGGCATTTTATTCTCATGCCCCCATTTCTTTATTATGTCGAGAGCATCTTTGCCTAAATAAACAACAATAGGCATTTGCTCAGAGCGCTTGGTTCTTTTAGTTTTCTCGCGTATAAACACTATTTGATTGCCTTGTATATTCTTGTAACGGAGATTGGCAATATCCTTCATGTTTACACCCTGGCATAAGAGAGAAAACATCCAGATGTCCCTGGCATATTCCTCCCACGTATTCTCCTCTGGTTTATAATTAAGAATCTTCTGCAACTCTTTCGCATCTAAAGCCCGCTTGTTATTCGCTGCTTGTGGTGGTTGGTATTTGTTATTCCCAAAAGGATAGAAGTTTTGACTTGCATCCCCGTGTTCTATTGCCTCATTAAAAATGGTTCGCAGATTACGTGTATAAATACCTATAGTAGTGTAAGATTTACCCAAACTAAGCATGTGCCTTTCATAATCCTCCAAAAACTTCTTGTCCACTTCAGGAAAGGACAGTTTATCTCGACCGGCATAGTCTTTAAACGAAGCTAGTGATGTTTCATAACCTGTTGCAGTTTTTAGCTGCTTATTCTGCTTAAGCGAATCAATTTTACGCTGATAACAATTAAAAACATCCTTATAATCTGAATCATTAATGTGAAGGTGTTTTTCAAAGAGTCCGATATTAAATTCAGTTTGCATGTCGTCTACAATCTTATCAATTGCTGAAGTGGCCTGTCGCTGCAATTCAAATAGTTTCAATTGCACCTCTTTAAGATTTTTGCCAGGCTTAACACTCATCGCTTGTTGAAAGCCATCTTCGGTAAGCGATATGTTAGTTGGGTAATAATAACGCTCACGACGATAAGTGATACGAATTTTCACAGGATACTTACCATCCTTTTTTTCTCTACGGTTATCTAACCAAATACTTATAGTTGGTTTTACTTGCATGGCACAAAGCTATGAAAAACAAATCTTGCTAACCGGTAAAATTTGCACACAATTTGCACACAGATTTGAAAATTATCCGCAATTTCAGCAAATAATGGCAAAAATTAAAAATAAAATGCATTGATATTCAATTATTTGCAGATTATGAAAAATGATCTAAAGTATAAGATTCTGCCTTACAAGCAGAGGGTCACTGGTTCGAACCCAGTAGTTCCCACAGAGGGGAAATCGTGAAAACGGTTTCCCCTTTTTTATTTCCGGTGTAAACATGGTGTAAATATTTCCTTCCCTTTTCATTTGTAAGCCGATAATTGCCATTTCATAAATGTCTTGATTTATTTACTTTTAGTGGTTAATATCTATTAACCACTAAAACCTCAATGAAATGGCTAAGAAAATCACTCCTCAGCAAAACCAAAGTAACATGCAAAACGCTAACAAAGGGACAAGCGGGACAAACAAGCAAAACGCCCAAGTTCACGGCAACAGAAGCAAGCAACTAACAGGAAAGCAAAAACCTACTGGTAAGAAAAAGTAAACTCCCCTTTCTTATCTTTTTTTGACCCCCAACTCGTCCTCGTCTGTAGCAAGGCCTTTGAGCTAGGGGACGAGGATGTAACTGGTCTGGCATTTGTAATGCCACTTGTTCTTCTCGCCGTTACACCGGATCACCCCAAAGTTCAAATGATTACGAACATCCGTCTTCGTTCAAACCTTTCTAACTTTCCACCGTCCCCGACAGTCCCAATTGTCCCTGTGCATTTTTGCATTTAATCCTGCCTTTCACTTTTCACCTCTCAACTTTGCACATTTAATTGTTTTTTCATAACTTTGTATTATTTCCTCAAAAAATACAATTATGAAAGCCATTAACCCCAAGCGCAAAAAGTTTTGCCGCCTGCTATCGGCCGGCGAAACCGGCACCGGTGCTTACCGCAAAGCCTACAAAAACAACAACAGCACTACTTGCAAAACCAACGCCTACCGGCTAATGCAGCAACCCAATGTGCTGGTGTATTTAACCATTATACAAAAGGCCCAACCGGCAGCGCAACAAAAGCCGCCTACGGGTAAAGCACCACCCACCCGGCCAAAACGCAAAACTGCGCAGCCACCTAAAGACAATTCGCCCGGCCCATCACCCTTCCAAACCGTCTACCCCACAGTAAGCAGCGCGCAGGAGGCTGAAACCTTAACCCACTTAATGCGCCGCACCGCCGGGCTTAAAAAATACAAGGTGGTTAACGGCGTTTGGCAGGCAGTGGCTATACCTACCAAACCCCGCCAGATAATTAAATGCATAAGGCAGCTAAACAAAATGGATGGCGCATACGCTCCCCGAAAAAGAAAGCGCAAAAAGCGACCTATTCTGTTGATTATTAGAATGTTGTAGCAAAAATAAAGTAGGCAGAAAATGTATGTAGTTTGTATTGCTGTATTCATCCAGCATTCCATTATTCCACTATTCCATCCTTGCCAGAGGTAGGCAGAAAATTCTGTTAAACATGTTTTTTCAAGCGCATAGCTCTATTGTTTTACTAATCATTACCTTGCCCGCATTATGAAATTCCATCTTTACATCCTTTACTCTCCCCAATCCGATAAATATTATGTGGGCAATACCGGCGAACATTTAACCGAGCGGATTAAAAGACATAACTCGGAGTATAAAGGCTTTACCGGTAAAAATAAAGACTGGCGCCTGGTTTATGTAGAGAAATTTGAAACAGAAGAAGAAGCCATTCGCCGCGAAATAGAAATTAAAGGCTGGAAAAGCCGTGCTAAAATAGAGGCCCTGGTTAAGAGCGTTTCTAATAGTTAGCTTTAACTAGGCTCTTCTGCTTTCGGGCTCAAATGCTTTGTTTAGCTTTAGCTCTCGTTCCTTTCTGTCGCGCTCGTTACCAAGTTTCAATAATTTATAAAAATCGGTAAGGCACACTATCAGCAAGGCAACATTGGCTACCGATACACAAACCGCCAGGCTGCCGTTAAACAGCATTTCAAAAACCAATAGCAGGCATAATATAATACGCACTTCGGTAGGGCCCAGCAAGCCGTTATCTATGGCATACACATCGCTTACTTTATATTTAAGTGTGGCTATAAGCATAGCCCAGCCATATACCGTTACAAAAGTAAAGGCAAGCATTTTAAAATCGGCGGGCAGGTAATAGTAAAAGCCCAGGCCAATAAGCACTGTCGAAATCCAGTCGCAACATATATCCAGCGAAAACCCATACCATTTACGTGGTGTGTTGCGGTAGTAAGCTACCCGGCCATCCAGCGAGTCGCCAAACCATTGTATGGCAAAACCTAAAATCGATAAACACAGAAAAACAGGATTATTAACCGCCAATACAAAACCCGCTGCTGCAACTATGCTTCCGCCAAAACCAATAAGGGTAAGCATATCGGAATTTACCCATTCGGGTAATATTTCGCATAGGTGTTGCAATACAGGTTGTTCCATATCGCGCAATATATTGGTGCGCTTGCGTTCACTTTGTATCGAACGTTTAGGTTGTTGAATGGTAGCTCTTAACATATTATTGTTTTTTAACAGTACCCCTAAAATCAGAGTTCTTTCCGGGCAGTTTAAAAAAGTGTTCCATATGTTTACAGCCTCCGATTGTTGATGCTAAGCCACAAAATTCAACTCCGTTTCTGCTTCAAAATCAATTGTTATTTTTATACCGGTACAATATTAGTTTAGCTTTTACGTATTTTGTGGGCTATGAAAGGTTTTGTAAAACTGCTTTTTGCTTTTACGGTTTTATTTGTTGGCTTTAGCCAACCGGTTTTTGCTACCCACTACAGGGCCGGCGAAATACTGTACGAATTAATTGGTCCCTTTCAATACAAGGTAACTGTAAAAACTTACAGCAAATACGATGGTATTAGCCGCCAGGCCGATAAAAACGAGGTAGTTGTTTTTTGGGGAGATGGTACAGCTGATACCGTAGCCAGAAGCAACGGCGTTGATGGGGACGGCGATGGTTACAGAGACGGGGTTATCATAGCAAACGATCCTATATCCATAAAATATAGCGAGTACACTAAAATTCATACTTATCCTGGTGCCCCGCCTCCGCCGGGCAGAAACTATGTAGTGGGCATGCAGGATTTAAACCGGATAGATGGTATTGCGAATTTTGCAAACTCAGTAGATATTCCGTTTTATGTAGAAGATACACTTAAATACCCTACCGATTTGGCCAATATAGGGTTCAACTCTTCACCCATATTAACCTATCCGCCTATCGATTACGCTAATTTGAACGATACTTTCTTTCACAACCCCGGCGCTTACGACATAAACCGCGACAGCCTCGATTTTAAGCTGGTGCCGTGTAAATTAAATTTGGGGCAGGAGATTCCACTATTTAGTTTCCCCGACCAATATTGCCGCGCCAGAACCCAGCCAAATAATGCATTTACTATTGATCGGCATACCGGGCAAATCACCTGGGCTACTCCTTGCCAAATAGGCATTTTTAATATTGCCATACTGGTTACCGAGTTTAGAAACGGCATAAGCATAGGCACTATGTTGCGCGATATGCAAATTATAGTGCTAAACGAACGTAACGACCCACCCCAACTGGTAATTGCACCCGATACTTGCATAAGGGCTGGCGAGAATTTGGTAATAAATATCTCAGCAACCGATCCTGATGTGGGTCAAACCGTAACTTTAAGCGCGGTAGGTGGCCCTTTTAATGTAGCATCATCACCTGCCGTTTTTGCACAGACTAATATTTCTCCGCCACCTGCACGGGGCCGCTTTACCTGGGCTACTAATTGCAGCCACATCAGCCGTCAACCGTATTTAACGGTGTTCCGTGGCGCCGATGATTACAAGCAACCCGGTAACCCACCGGTGCTTACACCATTGGTAGATTTAGAGACCTGGCAGGTAACAGTTATAGCGCCGCCGCCTTTAAATTTAACTGCCGTGGCCACCAATCAGGCTGTAACACTTAGCTGGCTTAATCCATACACTTGTGCTTCATCGCCCGATTTTAGAGGGTTTTCGGTATGGCGTAAAGGCGGTTGCGATTTATTTACGCCCGAGTATTGCGAAACCGGTTTAGGCGGCCGCGGTTATACTAAACTTACCGGTGCTAATATTTTTACCTATTCATTTGTAGATAATACTACGGTAGTAGGTCAGCAGTACACTTATCGGGTAGTGGCTCACTTTAGTAAGCTTTCTCCTAACGGTATTTTTCAGTTCGATGCCAATGAGAGCGTGCCAAGCAATGGTGTATGCGTTTATATGCCGGTTAGTGTACCTGCCATTGTTAATGTAGATGTGCTGCAAACCGATATTGCTAACGGCCGCATATTTGTGCGCTGGACAAAACCTTTGGCCGGCGGTGTAAACTTAGATACTATTCAAAACCCACCTCCTTATCGCTTCGATTTATATCGTGGCAATGGCTTTAATCTGGTCAACCCTGTTTTAATTTCCAGCACGCCCGATGCGTCTTCTTTCTCCGCACTGGCCGATACTACCTATACCGATGCCGCCCTTAATACTAAAGATTCGGCATTTAGCTATAAGGTATTGTTTTACGCCAATAACGATACGGTGGGCGCCAGTGCCGCGGCTTCCTCGGTATATTTAAATGTATCGCCAAGCGACCAATCGCTGTTTTTAAGCTGGAACGAGAACGTGCCATGGAGCAACGATAGTTTTGCCATTTTCCGCCTTAATAAAGTAACTTCTGTTTTTGATCCTATCGATACAGTTTACAGCCGTACCTATACCGATACTGCTTTAATCAACGATTCGCTGTATTGCTATTTTGTGCGCGCTTATGGCCACTACGATTTAAATTCTTTCCCTACGCCCTTAATTAATAATAGCGAAGAGGATTGTGCCGTGCCTATTGATACCGTGCCACCGTGCCCGCCGGTATTAACCGTTAGAAATGATTGCGACCAATACAACGGCGTGCCATGGACTGCGGCCGATTATATAAATTACCTTACCTGGACCAACCAGAACGATCCTTGCAGCAACGATATTAACCGGTACTATATTTACTTTGGCGAAGACTCTGCCAGTATGGTTGTAATAGATAGCATTTTAAGCCGCGATGATACTACCTACAATCATAGGTTAATCGAAAGCTTAGCAGGTTGTTATGCTATAACTGCAGCCGATAGAGTGGGTAACGAGAGTGGCTATGGCAATGTATTTTGCATAGATAACTGCCCTTATTATGTGTTGCCTAACGCCTTTACGCCTAATGGCGATGGGGCTAACGAGAAGTTTACACCATTCAAGCCTTACCGCTTTGTGCCTAAAATAGAAATGAAAATTTTTAACCGTTGGGGCGAGCAGGTATTTAGCACCGAAGACCCCGATATTAATTGGGATGGTAAAGACCAAAAAGGAAAAGATGTTAGCGAAGGTGTATATGTGTACTCCGGCTATTATTACGAGCAGCACCAGACAGGGCTGGTTAAAAAGCCTTTAAGCGGGCAGAAGAAGGGAGGAGGTTTTATTCATTTGATTAGAGGGAAATAATGTTTACAGGTATAATAGAAGTAACCGGCCGCGTGGCGGATTTAAAGAGGAGTGAAGGTAACCTTGATTTGATTATTGAATCACCCGTTTCGGGCGAATTAAAAATAGACCAAAGCGTAGCACATAATGGTGTTTGCCTTACCGTGGTAGAATTAATTCCCGGCGGGCATCGCGTTACTGCCATTGACGAAACCCTGCAAAAAACAACTATAGGCCAGTTAAAAGTAGGAGATGAGATAAACCTGGAGCGTTGCATGAAGGCCGGCGACCGGTTAGATGGCCACATTGTGCAGGGCCATGTAGACCAAACGGGCGAATGTATTTCGGTTGAAGAACAAAATGGTAGTTGGCTTTATACTTTCCGCTATGCGCCCTCTAAAAATAACCTGGTGGTTGATAAAGGCTCTATTTGTATTAATGGTATCTCGCTTACAGCCTTTAATGCAAAAGCTGATTTGTTTTCGGTGGCTATTATCCCCTATACTTATCAGTTCACCAATATTAAGCAGGTTAAACCCGGCACCAGGGTTAACCTGGAGTTTGATATTATAGGCAAATACGTTGCGCGTATGATGGAATTTAACTAACGCTTGGTAACTTTAATTTCTACCCTGCGGTTAGTGGTGCGGTCTTGCTCTGTTACTTCTTTAACCAGGGGATTATTTCCATAGCCTTTGTAAGTAAGCCGGTTGGCCGCAATGCCTTTGTTTACTAAATAATTATAAACTGTTCGGGCACGGGTGTAAGATAATTGCCACTGTTGGGTATCCATATCATACCCTTCGGTGCCCACCGGCACGCAGCAAACATAGCCCTGTATTTCTATCTCTAATTGAGGCACGGTTTTCATAATTAAGTATAGCGTATCTAAAATGGGCAGCGAGGAGGGGAGCAGTAAGTGTCTGCCGCCGTAAAAATTAAAATTGCTTAAAGTGAATTTGTCGCCGGCCTTTGCGCTTAGCATCTTTGCCCTTAAGCTATCGTTTGTGTTGTGGTTGCCGGCCCTGGTATAAACATATATTTCGGCCCTACGGTTAAGCGCCCGTAACGAGTCGTTGGCATTATTATTAGCCGGCAAACGCTTGCCATAGCCAATAACAGTTTTAAAATTGCTGCTGCTAATGCTGCGCTGCTGTAAGTAGGTTTTTACGGTGGCCGCACGTTGTAAGGCTAAAGTATCGTTAGCTTCGTAGTTGCCCACCGAGTCGCAAAAAGCCAGTATTCGTATTGAATCAATTTGAGCGTATCTGTTGGTTTTGGCAAGGCTCTCTAAGGTTTCGGCGGCAGCATTGGTTACGTAATATTTGCCAAAAGGAAAGTACACTATAGCCTTTTGCGGCTGCTGCGCCACAGCAGTTAAAAACAGAAGTTGCATTGAAATTAGCCACAGGTTGTGTTTCATCCAATAGTATAACAAAATAAGCTCTTAAATATTGTAAGGCCATATCCTGCTGCCGGTTTAAAAAGTAGCGCTATCATTTTTTGTTTATGATTTTATATTCGCAACCACAAATAAGTAATATGAACAAAGTTTTGTTTTCTGCCTTAATCTTAATAACTGTTTTGGCATCGTGTAATGCAAAAAGAGACTGGAGCCAAAAGGCTATAGAAAAGCAGGAAAAAACGCTTGCCGAACAAGCGCAGAAAGGTAAGGTTGACAGTAGTTCGGTAAATAACTTATTGAAAGATTATGAAGCTTATGCTGCCGCATATCCAAACGACACCAATGGTGCCAACTACTTATTTAAAGCGGCAGATTTTTATCGTTACATGCGCAAGCCTCTACGCAGTATAGAATTGTATTCGACAATTTATGCGCATTACCCTACCCTGGCTAAGCGCCCCTATGCATTATTTTTGCAGGGTTTTATTTTTGAAAATGAAGTAGGCAATACGCACGCTGCTAAAAACCTGTACGAAAAGTTTTTAGCCGAATATCCTACCCACCCAATTGCAAAAGATGTGCAGACCACATTAAATAATTTGGGTAAAACACCCGAACAGTTAATACAGGAATTTCAGGAAAATGCGCGGCTGGATTCGATGCAGCAAACAGGTAAGTAAAGCACCTTTTAGCTTATCGCATTATTTATAACTTTACTTAAAAGAAGGATAGATGATTTTAACCCTACCCGGCACACTAAAAGCCAAAGTTGGTCTATTGCTATTTATTACTGTGGTATGTGCAACAGGCCTTTCATCCTGCAAAAAGAAGGATTCAGATGCCGCTACTCTTTCAATTGAAGGTAGTTGGCGGGCTGTAGATAGCTCTTCCACAGCTTATGTAATATTTAGTAAGGGAACTGCTACCTACTTACAGCGCGGCTCGTATAATATTCACGATGTTGCTAAAAGTGCTTATGCCGCTGATAATGAAACGGTAACATTTTCGTTGTCGGGTTCGCCACAGCTTTTTAATTATAAAGTGAGTAACGATACTTTATATATTACCAATACCAACAGTTATTTGCGTTTTATAAAAGATAATACGGTTAATCCCGATACGTGGGTTAAATACTTTACTACTGTTCAAACCAGCCAGCTACCATCGGGGCTTTGGTTTGGCAGCACTGAATGGACAGGAACCGACTTTTTAATATCCAGCACTTATGCTAACAAGTTATACCGCGCCAGTGCTGTAAGTTCTGCTGTTACGGATTCAACCGCTATAGCATTAAATGCAACAGGGCTGGCTATTACTGCAAATGGCGAAATATGGGTTAATAATTATGGTGCCGATAATAAGCTTTACAAAGTTAATCCGGCTACCGGTGCGGTTATCTCCAGTAGTTCTCCGGCGCCTGGCATGCCAACCTATTTAGGGGCCGATGGTAATATAATATGGTTTTTTAGCGCGAATGGTTTATATACCTACAATACAGCTACGGATGTATTTACACTAAAAAGCCCGGTAAGTTCATTTTTAGGCACTCCCTCCAGCGTAATTAATGCTGATATGGTTATTAAAGATGGATATGCTTATTTGTGTGTCTATGGCTATATACTAAAATATAACCTTACTACTTACCAGGTAGAGGAGACTTACAAGGGTACCGATTCCTCTTTTAATGTAGGTATAGCTTACGATGGCAGCAATTTTTGGGTGCTCAATTTTTCGGGTGGTTCATCTTTGGCAACTCTTGTTATTAAGTTAAATAAAATTCAGTTTTAAAATAAGCGGCATGTATATCAATTTAAAAAACGGGCCTAAGGTAGTTGCTGTTTTGCTATTAGTTTTGTTAATGGGTGCCTGTAAAAAAAAGGCAGATAATGGTTTTTCAATAGCCGGAAAATATCGGGTAGTGCGTTATGCGGCTACCGATACACTTGTTAACTATTATTTATTTAATAATGATAAAACTTTTACTTACCTGCATCAGTCCGATGATGGCAGCCATGATGTTTCCAGCGGAGTTTATCAACTGGACGAACCGGCGGTAATTTTTTCGGGCAGTATAGGTGTTGCACTCGTTTCAAAAAGCGGCGATACGATTAAGCTTATTAAAGATGCTACTAAACCTGATTCCAATAGCGATAATTTGATTTTAGTGGCCGATGCCGCGGCACCTTCCGCTGCTGATTGGGTAACTGATGTTTCAGTTTTAACTAAAGTACCGGTACCCGATATCAATATTTCTTCTGTTACATTCTTTTCCTCAAACATTTGGACTTGCTACCAATACGAAAAACGCTTAAAAAGTTATACTCTTACTGGTAATGAAATTGATGTAGTAACAACGGTCGATGAATATTATGGCCTTGAAGGCGTGGGCGGTAATTTATGGGGCGTTAAAATTAATAGCGATAAGCTGGTGCGTATTAATCCCTTAAATGGAAATATTTTGTTTACCTCTGCAGCAGCTCCTAACGAAATGCACGTTATTACCTCCGATGGCGCGCGTATATATGGCTATAATATTAATAACAGCACTATGTTTAGTTATAGTATAGCCGGCGATAATTTTACAGGTACTCGTAATTTTAGTGCCGACATAAGGGATATGGCAAGTTTAGGCGCTTACCTGTACGGATCTTCTTATAACTACATTTACAAAATAGACCTTAATACACTGAAAATTATAAAAACTTACCGGGTAAAAGATGTGGATGGTGTGTCGGGAATATTTTCTGATGGCACTTCGCTTTGGATTTATGTAAATGACGGGCTTTATGAGCCAGGCTTTTTTGGTAAGCTTAATTTAAACTAAAATAGAAAAGGGATGAGCCGCATATTAAGTGTTTCGAAAATTTTTGTACCTGCGCTAATTGTTCTTACAATGGTATTGTTTTCATCGTGCAAAAAAGATAAGCAGGATGCAACAATTACCGTAGAAGGTAGCTGGCGCGATATAACCAGATCAAATCCTGAGCCCGGCTATTACATTTTTACGGGCGATAGAAAGCTTTATACCTTGTCTTCCCGAGATTCCTATAAGGAAACTGAATTTGCTATTTATAAAGCCTCAGCTTCGCAAATAAGTATACAAAACCTAAGCGGAACTAAACTTTATAATCTTCGCTACGCAGGCGATACTCTGCTTTTTAATGATGGCAGCAAGGATGCTATTAAACTCCTAAAAGATAACCTGGCCCCTAAAACTATTAGCGATTGGACCAGCCCTGTGTTGGTAAGCGATAGATTTATTGATACAGCCGAAGCGAAAACAATTGCTTATTACAGCAATACGATCTATACTTTTAAATACTATTCAGTGGGCAGCAGATTACTGGCTTATAACGCATCAACGCATACAGTAGCACTTTCTAATGCCGATAATGCATATTACGGATTAGATTTTGCACAAGATGGCACCATGTGGTGTGTGTTATGGGGTAATGCCTATAAATTCAACCCGGCTACAGGCGTTAACACATTTAAGTCTGCCGATTTAAGCAGTAACTCGCTTTGGGCTACCGCTGTAAACGGTTCAACCCTTTATAATTATGCCTCGGCCGCTTACATAAGTTACGATGTGGCTGGCGATGATTGGGGTAGCGCCAGAGACGTAGAAAACGATGTTACCGACCTGGCTTACGCTAATGGCTTTTTATATGTAGCCAAGGGCGGGATGATTTATAAAATGCATCCATTCTACCATATACCGGTGCAAAGTTGGTATTTAGAAAATTTCGACATACAAGGTATTGCATATACCGGTACCGATTTTTGGCTTGCTGCTAAAGGTTATGCAACAGGTAAACACGAAATGCTTAAGGTAACTTTAAACTAATAGTAGTTTACTCTACCCCAAACTTTTGCTTTACCAACTGCGCAAATAGCTTAGCCGGTTGAGAGGCTATGTTCCACTGGTTTTTAGCGCTAAGTTCTGTGGTTACATAGGCGGCAGCTTCTTCAAAACTCTTTAGCTGATCAATGTGGTTAATAGCGGTTGAAAGTGCTTCACTATTGCCTTTAAACAGTTCGTTTTGAAGTATAAACTTTTTATTAAGGTCAATTAAATCTTTTAGTGGTTTGGTAGAAAGTTTACGGTGTACCTCTTGCTGCGGTGTTTTTAATTTTTCATTTATGCTGGCTACAGTTTGCACTGACTCATTTATACTCCCCTTAATGGTTGGTTTTTCCTGTTCGGGTAAAGGCGTATTGGTAAGTTCATCCTTTTGTTTTGCATTGTTAACCACCTCTGCAATTACAACTTTTTCAAGTTGAGGGGCCGCTTTAATTATTTCAGGTACGGGCGTTACTTCGGCCACAATCTGTTTCTGTGCAGGTTCTTCCAGTAAAATATTTTGGTTGGGGTTTAAAACCCGTTTGGTTACTTTGTTTTCAGGTTGTGCAGTTACTACTGCTTGCTGTGTGCCGGCGTTGCTACGCAATACATCCAACTCGGCATACAAGTCGCGTAATTGCTGCATAAGCAAATCAATCTCCAATTTGCTTAGCGTATCAAAATCGCCTTTATTGCTAAGGCGGTTAATATTTTCAAGTAATTCAGATATTTTTGTCGGCTTCATAGTACCCATTATTATTGCAAACGTATGGCAAATTCAGTTTAGTATTGAATGAGTTTTACACAATATTATTGTTTAATAGCACGTAAATAATTAAGCATGTTTATAGAGCCGCTTAACGGAAAAGAAAAAAAAGGATGGATTGAGGTAGTGTGCGGCTCTATGTTTAGCGGCAAAACCGAAGAGTTGATACGGCGTCTTAAGCGCGCGCAAATAGCCAACCGGAAAGTAGAAATATTTAAGCCCGGCGTAGATACACGCTACGATGCCGTAAATGTGGTTTCGCACGATGCTAATTCAATTCGCTCTACACCTATTACTCATTCCGAGAATATTTTATTAATGGCAGAGGGGATTGAAGTAGTGGGAATTGACGAAGCCCAGTTTTTAGATATGGAATTACCCCGAGTATGCGAACAGCTTGCCCGTAAGGGGGTAAGAGTAATAATTGCGGGCCTGGATATGGACTTTGAAGGGAAGCCATTTGGCCCCATGCCGCATTTGCTGGCTATAGCCGATTATATTACCAAGGTGCATGCTATTTGCATGCAATGTGGCGATATTGCTCATTTTTCTTACCGCAAGTCGGCCGATAAGAATAAAATATTGCTGGGCGAAAAAGATAGCTACGAGCCGCGCTGCCGCACCTGCTATGGTCAGGTTGCTTTGGGTGAACCGTCTTAAATTATGGTAAATTGCAATTGTGCACAAATTGCCTGAAAACCGATAAACAGCTTGCCATTTGCGCTCTTGTAAATTAAGGTTAATGTATTGTAAGTTAAGTAAGTAATGCGCTGATTTACGAACCAACAGAAGCCTTGTTGTTAAGAAAACCAATTGTCACAAATCTGTCATTTTTTTTGATTCTCTCGGTTTTTTACCTTCATTTGCGCCCCTATTATTAAAACAACATTATTTTTACTAAATCATTTTTAAATTTAAATAAAATCAAAACGGCACGTATGAAAAAGTCTTTTACTCTTTTATGCCTGGTAGCTATGGTTTCTGCGGGAATGGCACAAGGAATTAATAAAGCCTTGGATTATGCTTCGCTACCGGTGCTTAAACCAGTTTCATTTACCGGAAAAGGTAAGCACCAGGGTCAGCCTCAAGCGCAGTCAGGCAGAGCAGCAACAATTAGCTTGGGTCTTGACTATGATGGTAACGACAGGGAATATGCAAATTTACTTAGCGCAACACAAACAGGTGTAAGGTGGAATGTAAATTCAAAATTTACCAATACCGATAACTTTAACCTTGATTATGCTGTTACCTACTACGATACTTTACAGTATGTAGATGTAAACGATAACAACACTATTAAATTTATTCCACGTGCTGCGGCTACTATTACACTGGATAGCTTCGATATTTTGTTCGAGCACAAAAACACTACCGGTAATAACGATTCTATCCGCTTTACCGTGTTTAGATCAGGTGCCGAAACCATTACAGGTTACGGAACCCCTGGTGCTACATTTACCACACCATCTCTTTGGGATACTTTGATTGTAACCAACACTACAATCCCGGTTGATGCACAGTTAGGTGTTACTGATCTTACTTTTTATCCAAACTTAACCTTTGCAAAGGGTGAGACTTTTGGTATTCGTGCTGACTATGTAGGCGATACTGCAAACACTTTCGAAATGTTTGCCAGCTACCGCGATAACTGTGGCGATGCATGTGTAGGTGAAATTTCGGTAGCAGGCAACAACGCCGGTTACTATCTTAACATAACTCAAACCACAAACAATCTTTCTGGTTATTTTGAAAATGATGACAGGGGTGCTATATTTTTCGACTGCAACCAGGATAACGCCTTTACTGAGGGTGCTTGCGAAAACTTCTATATTCAAAACTGGTTTATGCCGGCTTTTATTACTGCCGAAGTTGATTTTGGTGTAGCAATTACTGCTGATTCATTAAGAGGCTGCCCGGGTACTACTATTAACCTTGCTGCAACCGGTTACGGTTCAGATGGTAACCAATACACTTACGAGTGGGGTACAAACAACGGTAGCTTAACCAGTACTTCTGATCAACAGGTAGGTTTGGTAATAGGTAACGCCGATGCTACAGTTACAGTAACTGTTACCGATGCTACCAACACCAGCTTAACTGCAACTTCTACTATTAAAATAGTTTCGAGAGGTATTAACGTAAGCTTTACAGGTGGTTCTAACCCTACAGTTATTAACTGCGGTGGAACAGGTACCATAGTTTCTACCATCAGCGGCTACCAAACCGGCAAAAAATATGCATGGAGCACAGGTAACCCTGCCGACAACAAAGCTACTTTAACAGTATCTAGCGCGGGCAATTATACCGTTACTGTTACAAACAATGCTGGTTGTTCAGCTTCTGCTACCAAGGTTGTTGAGTATCCTGGTATTTCTAACTATACAGTGTCGTTTACTCTTCCTGCCTCTCCGGTATGTGAAGACAGATCTTTAACCTTTACTAATACTTCAGGCCGTCAATCAGGCTGGTCACAAAGCTGGGATTTTGGCGATAACAACGTTAGCTTCTTGACTAATGGTGTAAATACATATGCAGCTCCGGGTGTTTACCCTGTAACTTTAACGCAGGATAGCGCAGGTTGCATTTTCAAATCGCAAAGCGTTAACTTACTGGTTTTACGTTTTAACGATCCTCTTTGCTTAAACTCAGGTGTTGAAGATGTTACTTTTGCAGGTGCTGTTAGCTTAATGCCAAACCCTACTAACGGTAATGTAAGCGTAAGCGTTAATGGTGTAGAAAAGAACCTTTCTATCCGTGTATACAACGTTTTAGGCTCTGAATTAAAGTCATTCAACTTAAACGAAACATCATCAAACTTTACTAAGACTTTCGACTTTAGCGACTTAGCAAGCGGAACTTACTTAGTTAAAATACAAACTGCCGATAAAACTGCTGTTAAGCGTTTAACTATCAGCAAATAATCTATTAAGCTTTTATTAGTAATAAAGCCCTCTTCGGAGGGCTTTATTTTTTGTATGAAATGAGAATACCTTTTTTACTTTCGTGGCCTGATGCGCTTGATTAAAGCCATAGTGCTGTTATCTATTCTATCGCTGAATCTTTTCGGCTTTTATATCTCGTTTTTTGTAAGCCGTAGCTGTATAAAAAATGAAGTAGCTAAAAGCATGACGTCTATACGCAGCAGCTCACTGGAGCAGTTTGAGTTTTCAGTTGCCGAGTTTAATGGCCTTTCCAGGCCAGATGGCGACGATGACGAAGTGGTTATTAATGGTGCGATGTACGATGTGAAAAGTACCGAATTTAAAGCCGATAAAATCATTGTATACGCCAAAAAGGATATTGCAGAAACTAATTTGATTTCTAAGTTTTTGGCCACCTTTGGCAACGAATCAGGGGCAGATAATGGGGCCGCTGAGTTGCTTTTAAAATTATTGCAACAAGATTTCATTATAGACAATTTTACTTTCCATGTTGCTGATGTTCGGGTATTAACCAGCTACCAGCTGGTTTCTGTTATTTTAATTTCTCATGTAGGCGATCAGCTTACCCCCCCGCCAGATAGTTTCTTAGCCTAATCAGATCATTTTAAGTAAGAGAAACCAATTTTAGGTCAGCACCCGCTACTCTTATAGTGGCGCGTGTGCCTGTTTTAAACATAAGCAAGCAATGAGAAAGTTATCCATTTTATTTCTGTTAGTAATTTACCTAATGCCCTCCTATGCTCAAACCGATACCACAGATAAGGCCGTTAAGTTAAACGAAGTAGTTATTGCAACCAGCCGCTTTGAAGGCCTGCAGCAGAATGCAGCGCAACAAGTGCAGGTAATAACCTCAACCGATTTACAACGTTACAACGCACAAAACTCGGCCGATGCACTTACGCTTAGCGGGCAGGTGTTTGTGCAAAAAAGTCAGCAGGGTGGCGGTAGCCCCGTGTTGCGCGGTTTTGAGGCTAGCCGTGTGCTGCTGGTGGTAGATGGGGTAAGAATGAACAATATCCTGTTTAGGGCCGGGCACCTGCAAAACGTGCTTACTGTTGATAATAACGTAGTAGATCGGATAGAAGTGCTGTTTGGCCCTTCATCTACTGTATATGGTAGCGATGCACTTGGTGGGGTAGTTCATTTTCGCACTAAAAATCCCTTGCTGGCTACCGATAAAAAATTCCGCACCACGGGTAAAACTTTTTTCCGTTTTGGTTCGGTTAATAATGAGCTAACCGGCCATGCCGATATAAGCCTGGCGGGTAGAAAGTTTGGCTCTATAACGTCGGCTACATTTTCGCGGTTTGGCGATATGCGCCAGGGTAACTTTTTAACTGAAGGAACAGCCGGTTATTGGAATCGTTCGTTTTATGCTGCGCGCACTAACCGCTACGATTCTGCAGGAACTGTTATAGGACAAAAAGATACAGCTATTGCTAACCGCAACCCCGATATAATGAAGGGCACGGCTTACTATCAATACGACATTTTACAAAAGTTTTTGTTTCAGCAAAACGAAAACATATCGCATGTATTGAATTTTCAGTTTTCTAATACCAGCAATATCCCTCGCTACGACAGGCTGGATGTATACTCAAATTCTACTATACTGCGCGATGCAGAATGGTACTACGGCCCGCAAAAACGTTTGCTGGCGGCCTATGAGTTTAACTACAAAAATGCAGGCCCCTTAGATAATATAAGTGTTGGAGTAAATTATCAGAATATTGAGGAGAGCCGCCACAACCGCACTTTCAACAGTTCATTCCGCACATCGAGGATTGAAAAAGTGCATGTGATAGGAGTGCATGCGGATTTGCGTAAAAAAATAAAAGCACATGAAATTACAGCCGGAGTTGAGGGGCAGTTCAATTTGCTTAAGTCTACAGCCTTTGCTACCAATGTAAACGTAGATACTACCCGGCCTGCAAGCACACGCTACCCGGATGGTAAGAATAATATGAACTACATAGCTGCGTATGTTACTCACCAGTGGGTTATTTCGCCTAAAGTGGTGTTAAGTGATGGAATACGCTACAATTTTGTAAACCTAAAAAGCACATTAACCGAAAAATCTCAGGATTTCTTTCCGCTGCCTTATAGCGAAACAAAGAATACCTATAACGCAGTATCGGGCAATTTAGGGCTGGTAGCTAAGCCGGGTAAAGGCTTTCGCATTGCGGCCTTGTTCAGCACCGGTTTCCGTGCACCTAACGTAGATGATGTAGCTAAGATATTTGAAAGCGTTCCGGGAAGTGTGGTAGTGCCTAACAGTAAATTAAAACCCGAATACACTATAAACGGTGAGCTTACGCTGGAAAAAACATTCGCAGAAAAGGTAAGGGTTAGCGTAACTGGTTTTGGCACCTACTTTATAAATGCTATAGCGTTGGATAATGCCACCTTTAATGGTGCCGACAGTATTGATTACGATGGCGTTTTAAGCCGTGTGTTGGCCCCTGCTAATAAAAACAAAGCTTATGTAGCAGGTGTTACGGCTTTAGTAGAGGCCGATGTTACCAACTGGTTAAGCGCAAATGCAAGCGTTACATACACCTACGGCAGAATAATAACCGATACCGTTCCATACCCGTTAGACCATATTGCTCCGGTTTATGGCCGCATTGGTTTCCGCGCACATTACAAATGGGTGCGCGGTGAGTTCTTCTCGCTGTTTAGCGGCCCTAAAAAGGTGAAAGATTATAACATGCTGGGCGAAGATAACTTTGGGCAAGGTACACCAAACGGTTCCCCAACATGGTATACGCTTAATGCGCGTATCGGCTTTCAACCGGTAAAGTATTTTGGAATTGACCTGGGCTGCGATAACCTGATGGACATGCGTTACCGGCCCTTTGCTTCGGGTGTAAGCGGGCCAGGCCGTAACTTTTTTGTAAAAGCTACATTTAGCTGGTAATGGCTACACTATTCATAGTAATGATGTTTTCATTCTGTGCAGGCCTATTGCCTGCGCAGAATGATTCATTTTTTTATGAATTGAAAGAGGTAGCTTTACCTGGTTTTAAGTAAGAATAGCACCTTATAATATCTACGTTATAGTTTCCGTTTTCTGCTATAAGGCAGCTTTCTAACCGGGGGCAGTTCCTAAACGAGTTATATGCGGCTGGTATTGGAAGAGGATGCTAAACTTCCGGATATAGTTAATTTATAGAAGCAGTAACAACTTTTAAAGATTCCACCGCCCCGACGGTGGAATCTTTTTTTATTTTTAGTCTATCTATGAAAATACGTGCAATAGCAACCTCTTTGCTTCTCCTTTCGTCAACCCTTGTTTTTGCTAATGGTAATTTAAATGCCGATACTGCCCAAAAGCAGATAAGCATACTTACCTGGAATATTAAAATGTTACCACGGGGTGCAACTTTTTTAAAGCACCATCCAGTTAAGCGGGCAAAGCTTATACCCAAGGTAATTATTAAAGAAGCACCGGACGTAGTAGTGTTTCAGGAAGCTTACGATGGCGTTTGCGTGCGCATGATACGGAAGCAGTTACAGTCTATGTACCCTTATAACCAGGGTTTTCAGAACCGTAAGGTTATTACCTACAAACGTGCCGGTGGGGTTTTAATGTTTAGCAAATACCCTTTAAAAGAAGTTGAAAGCATAAAGTATACATGGCTGGAGGGCATTGATAAGCTGGCTGCCAAAGGTGCTTTGCTGGTTGAGCTGGAGCATCCCGTTAAAAAAATACAGATACTTGGTACCCATATGGAAGCGGGGGGAAGCCGTGAATTAAAGATGAGCCAGTATAAAGAAGCCGGAGAGCTTTTAAAGCGCCACGAAACTGCCGGTATACCACAGTTTGCCTGCGGAGACTTTAATACCCGCCGCATTGATACTGTTTTGTATCCCAAACTGATTAACTACCTGGCTATGGAAGATGGCGATATATGCACCGATTTAAAGTGTACCAGCGACCATCTTTTAAACGATATGGATACTCACAACCCCGATAAGCGAAACCTGATTGATTATGTGTTTTACAGGGGTAACGGAGTTGCTGCTGTTAATACCACCCGGAGTGTAATGCGCTACGAGCATCAGTGGCATAAGAAGCACAAAGACTTATCGGACCACTTTGCGGTGCTACTTAAAACAGATTTGAAATAAATCCCTTCGCTTAAAGTTGTCGAAGTGATGTTAAGCTGATTACGCTTACCAAACCTTCACTATACTGGTTTTTCCATCAATAGTAACAGTAACATCCCTATCGCAAGCCTCGTTGCCATAGCTATCGTAGTTAAGTTCCAGCTTTTTGCCATTGCTGTTAGTTAATAACAGTTTACCCGAAATAAAGGTAGAGATACAATCCTCTCTTAGGCGTTTTTTTAACGGAGATTGATTTACTACGGTGTATGTAAGCCCATTTGCATTGGCCCCGTTTGCGCTGCCCGATACTTCATATTCATCATTATACCATCCCGGGCCATCATCGTGGCTTAAATTATATGTACGGCTGCTGTTCCAGGTAGCAGTGCCATTATCGCGCTGAAGGGTAGCATTGGTAATTTCTACTGTATATTCGGTTGTGCCGGTGCGGGTAATAGTTTTATTACCTGTCAGCTTAAACATTTTAGCTCCGTTGCCTATATAATATTCGTCCGATGCTGCTATTAAAACATTGGTAACCGGCGATTGACTCCATGGGCGGTCGGCGCTTACATGTATGCGGCCTGCACGGTAACGTCCGTCTTTGCAAGGCACGCCTTTGGTACTACTGCCGTTCTCCAGAGGGCCATAATCCAATACCAGGTCTATACCATCTCCGTCGGTAAAGGTAGTGTCGTTAAACCAAACGCGGGCTCCCGATGGCAAAATTTGGTCTTCGGTTTTTCCGGTGCGGCTATCGGTAGCTAAAAAGTTGGTAACCACATCATACATTTGCGCATACTCGCTTTCAAACGCGGCATTATCCTCAGCACTTTGCAGGCTGTCGCTCACATCTTTACGGCACGATGAAACCAACAGGGCCAGCGAAAAAAATAAAGGCAATAGTCTAAATGTATTCATCCTATCCGGGTTTGTTTTTGCGAATATAAGAGGTAAATAATTAAGCTTTACAGCAATTTACTATAAAAACAAAGCCCCGTCAAGTAGTTTACCTGCGGGGCTTGTTAAAATATGGCGCTATTAGCTTAGAAATTTTTGATTATTTCATCGGCAAACTCGCTGCACTTAATTTCGGTGGCGCCTTCCATTTGGCGTGCAAAATCGTAAGTAACGCGCTTGTTTGCAATGGCACTTTCAAGGCCTTTGTGAATTAGCTGTGCTGCTTTATCCCAGCCCATGTATTCAAACATCATAGCTCCCGAAAGTATTACAGAGCCCGGGTTTACTTTATCCAAATCGGCATATTTAGGAGCAGTCCCGTGGGTAGCCTCAAATATAGCGTGGCCTGTAACATAGTTAATGTTAGCGCCCGGGGCTATACCAATACCACCTACCTGTGCGGCAAGGGCATCGCTCAGGTAATCGCCGTTAAGGTTAAGGGTTGCAATTACATCAAAATCCTCGGGGCGGGTTAATACCTGCTGCAGGGTAATATCGGCAATCGAATCCTTTACAATAACTTTTCCGGCGGCCGATGCGGCTTTCATTTCTTCGTTAGCTGCGGCTTCGCCTTTTTCTTTTTTGGTCTTCTCCCAGGTGTTCCAGGTGTAAGTTTCGTTGGCAAACTCAGTTTCGGCCAGGGCATAACCCCAATCGCGGAACGCGCCTTCGGTAAACTTCATAATGTTGCCTTTGTGCACCAGGGTAACCGATTTTTGTTTTTGGTCTACGGCATATTGTATAGCCGAACGGATTAAACGCTGCGAACCAATTTTACTTACCGGTTTAATACCAATACCCACCATTGTTTCAGCATCGCCATCTTTAATACGGGCTGCTTTCAGGTATTCTTTACCTTTCTTTTTATCGCTAAAACGGATTTTTTCGAAGTCTTTTTCAAATTTTCTCTTCAAAAACTTTAACACTTCGTTAGCGCCTTCGCTGCCACCTGCAAACTCAATACCGGCATAAATATCTTCGGTATTTTCGCGGAAAATTACCATCGAAACCTTCTCGGGGTGCTTAACCGGCGATGGGGTGCCTGCATAGTAACGCACAGGGCGTAAGCAAACGTATAAATCAAGTATTTGGCGCAATGCCACGTTTAACGAACGTATACCACCACCTACAGGGGTAGTAAGCGGCCCTTTAATACCTACCAGGTATTCGCGGAAGGCGTCTAAGGTTTCATCGGGTAACCAGCTGCCTGTTTTGTCAAAGCTCTTTTGGCCGGCTAATACTTCTTTCCATTCAATCTTCTTTTTGCCTTTGTAAGCCGAAGCCACAGCAGCATCTAACACACGTACCGAGGCACGCCATATATCGGCTCCTGTTCCGTCGCCTTCTATAAATGGAATAATAGGTTCATCGGGTACTTTTAGTTTACCACGGCTAATGGTGATTTTTTCTGCCATATCTGTTGATTTTTTTAATTTTTATAAGCATTAGCAAACCAAACCGATTTTTTTTAAACAACAAACTTTATTTCGGCACATTTATACCACTAAAAAGGTTTAAAACTCTTTGGGTATTAATACGGCTTTTGCATTTGGCACAATTTTCTATTTTTATTTTGTTCAACAAAACCAAAAAACTAAAATGAAAAAGAATTTACTGCTTGCACTCGCTGTTGTTTTTGCCCTTGGCGCTAATGCCCAGGAAGTTGGAAAAATATGGAGCCACCCTAATATGACCTGGTTTGGCGCCGATTTTACTTTGGCCAAAGTGATTGGATTAGAAGACTCTCCGCACAAAATCCGCGATGAGTATTTTAAGGCCTGGAACGATGTAACCATTGAAATGGATATGGCTAAAATGTTTGAAAAGAAGGCTGTTTATAAAGATAACATGGCTATAACCAAACAAAACCTGGCCCGCGAAACCGAAACTTTGAACAAACCGGCCGAAAAAGAATTGACTGAAGAAACAGTTGCGGCACGTGTGAAAGAAATGCCAACCGGAACTAAAAAAGATGGTTTAGGCCTTGTGTTTATAGTGCAAAGCGTTGATAAAACGGCTGCACAGGAAGTGGTTTTCGTTACCTTTTTTGATATAGCTACCCGCAAGGTGCTATGGGTTAAAAAAATGACCGGCAAATTAAGCGGTAAAGACCCTAAGGGTTTAGGCGGTACCGGCATTAAGGATATTTTTAGCCAGATTGAGAAGAAGGAGTTTAAGGCCTGGAGAAAAGAGGCTAACTATTAATCCAGTTACGATATAAAGGAAAGAGGCCTGCATTTGCAGGCCTCTTTCTTTTTGTAAAAGCACTAATTTTTAATTGCCTTTAGTTTTTACGCCGTTTAATATCAGGTCGGCAAAGGTGGCCGAAACTTCTTCAATGGAGTTGCCTGCTTTAACGTGGTACCACTTATAGGTCCAGTTAAGCATGCCTAAAATGCCTTTTACAATTATTTTGTAGTCGGCATCCGCACGAAACTCGCCGTTTTTAACCCCTTCGTTAAAAATTTGCAGCCAGCCTGCCTCGTAGTTTTTTAAAAGGGCAAATACATCCTTCTCGCTGGTTTTGCTTATCAGGCTCATATCCTCGGTTATAAAAATGCCAAAGGCATCCAGGTTGGCATGAAAAAGCCGCAGGTGGCTTTCTATGCACAGCCTTATTTTTTCGGAAGGTTTGTGTGCTGTATCCTGTATGTTGCCAAGCAGTTCAACGCCCTGGTCTAAAATATCTTCTACCAGGCCCTTTAATAAATCCTCTTTAGTATCTATGTAGTAATAAAGGCTGCCTTTTTGCATCTTCAGCGCATCGGCAATATCCTGTATGCGGGTAGCGTGGTAGCCTTTGGTGCGTATTACCTTAGCAGCGGCCTTTAAAATCTCTTTCTTTTTGCTGTCGTGTTTCATGGGTTGTGCAAGGCAAACATATTATAGTTGCCCGCAGATTCAAACCCCTGGTAGAAAATTTGGTTGAAACTATTCCGGTAATTGCTTGTTTTTACAATACCGCAACCGGTCCAAAACTTTTAGCGTCTATAAGAAGCGGTTTAAATTTGTAAACAAGTTTAAACCGCTTCTTTCCAAACTTTTAGTCAACTTCGTAGCATGAAAACTTTGTTCCCTTTTGTTCTGCTTGTTCTGCTTTTTCAATCTGCGTATTCGCAATCGCCCAAATACCGCTTGCTTAATGTGCCTGTAGAGCGTAATACTATACAACTGCGACAGCCCTGGGTAGGAGGGATGAATTCACCCCAGTTTTCGCCCATTGATTTGAACTGCGATAACCGTAAAGATTTATTTGTGTTTGATAGGGTAGGCAGCAAAGTGCTTACCTACATAAATAATGGCAGCAATAACGATTCGGCATTTACCTATGCACCGGCTTATGAAAAGTTTTTTCCGGCTATGACCGCATGGGCGCTTATACACGATTATAATGAAGATGGCGTACCCGATATTTTTGCGCACGCCAACTCGGGCACTATGGTTTTTAAAGGTAGCCTTCAAAACGGGCAATTGCGTTTTGATACGGTTTCCTCTTTATTGCTTTACTACGAGCCTCCTTACACCACTAATATTTATACCAGCATTGCTGATTTGCCGGTGTTTGTAGATGTAAATTTTGATGGCGATATAGATGTGTTAACCTACACCGTATTAGGCGGACAGGTGGAATACTACGAAAACCAGCATAAGGAACACCCCGGCGATATTCATTATGCTGTAGACTCATTTAAGTTTTTAAAAATAGGCACGTGTTGGGGCGATTTTGTTCAAAGCTCGCTCGATAATACTATATCGCTGCATGCCAATTGTAAGGGCGATGCCGGCGGTGGTTTAGCGCCGCAAGTGGGGGGCGGTTCCCGCCATGCGGGTAATGCCATTTTTAGCCTGGATGACGGCAACGACCACGATATTGATTTGCTAAATGGCAACCTTGGTTTTGATAACCTTACCTTTTTAGAAAACGGCGGCGATAGCAGCTACGCCAATATGACCCGTTGGGATTCTGTTTGGCCTTTGTGCAGCACCCATGCCATACTACCAACATACCCTGCTGCTTTTGGTGCCGATTACAATAACGATGGCTTTGATGATATTTTGATTTCGCCCAATGCCAGCGATGGCGCCCGCGATGTAAAAAATGTAATGCTCTACAAAAACGTAAACAATAGTCTGTGCAATTACGAATACCAAAGCGATTCGTTTTTGGTGCACGATTTACTTGATTTTGGTACCGATAGCAAACCCGTTTTTTTCGATTTTAACGGCGATGGGCTAAAGGATATTATGATTGGTAACTACGGCTACTTCCGTCCTTTTACTACCTACCAGGCTACTATAGCTTATTATGAAAATATTGGAACGGCCACCGAACCTAAATTCAAAGAGCGCACAATTGATTACGATAAGTTTTCGGATTATAACCTGGTTGCCGCCTTTCCGGCATTTGGCGATTTAAACGGCGATGGCTACCAGGATATGGTAGTGGGCGATTTGAACGGCTACGTGCATTACTTTAAAAATTACGGAACGGTTACCGCCTCCTTCCCAACTATGGATAGTTCGCAATGGAGCAAAATTGACGTGGGCCAGTTTAGCGCTCCTTTTATGTATGATATGAATGGCGACTCGCTGCTAGATTTACTGGTTGGCCGCAAGGATGGCAAAATCTCTTATTTCTGGAACATGGGAACCCGCACTGTTCCTTACTTCCACAAAGATTCGGTAAATAACTTTTTGGGCAACATAAGTGTTACGGCAGCGGGGTTCTCAGAGGGTAGCAGCCAGCCTTCCATATATAAAATGCCAGGTGGTGCGCTTCGCTTATTTGTAGGGTCTAACATAGGCCGTGTGTTTGAGTATGAAGTAAATACGGCCAATTTGCGCAGTGGTAGTTTTAACCGGGTAGATACAAACGTGTTGGGCTACGATGTAGGTTCCAAAGCAGTAGTTACCATTGCCGATATAAACAGCGATGGTTTTTTAGATTACCTGGTGGGTAACTCTCGCGGCGGACTATTGCTATATTCTGATGCCTTACTGGATAGCAGCGCTGTGTTTGATGTGTGCCAATTAAGCGTTCCTACCATTGCCGGCCCTGCAGCAATGCAAATTTATCCTAACCCTGCAAGTAACTATTTTACCTGCGTAATCGAGGGTGCCGATTTGAGCACCGCAAAGGTAGAGGTGTTCAATATATTGGGTGAGCGGATAGCGGCCGATGTAAATGTTGCAGGCAACCGTGTAACCGTAAACACAGCTAACTGGAATAGTGGCTTTTATATTGCCCGTATAACCAATAAGGCGAAGCAGTTTACCGGCAAAATTTTGATAGAGCGGTAGTTGGAGCATTAAGTCATCCGATGACTTTTATGTTCAAAGTCGGCCCATTATATTTTTGTAAACGGCTTTTATTCGATAAGTCATCGGATGACTATAAAAACTAAAAAGCCCTGCCTGAATATTCAGGCAGGGCTTTTTGTCTATTGTCTAACGTCTTGTGTCTAACGTCTAATTCCTACAGTCTTTCTAATACCACAGCGCTGGCACCACCACCACCGTTGCAAATACCTGCGCAACCATATTTACCGCCCTTGTGCTTAAGCACCGAAAGTAAGGTAATAATTATACGAGCACCGCTGGCACCTACCGGATGGCCTAATGCTACAGCACCGCCAAAGGCATTTACCTTAGCAGGGTCCAGTCCCAGCAATTTGGTGTTAGCCATAGTTACGTTACTAAAGGCCTCGTTTATTTCAAAGTAGTCAACATCTTTAATATCTACCCCTGCCTTAGCCAATGCCTTCGGCATAGCAATAGATGGTGAAGTTGTAAAATCATCCGGTGCTTGTTCAGCATCGCCATAGCCAATTAGTTTGGCAATTGGTTTAAGGCCCAGTTCTTTCACCTTAGCACCGCTCATTAAAACCACGGCGGCAGCGCCATCGTTTATTTTGCTGGCGTTTACGGCAGTTACGGTGCCATCTTTGCCAAATGCAGGTTTAAGGGTTGCTACCTTATCGGCACGCAGTTTTTTGTATTCTTCATCTTCTTTTACAAAAGTGCTTTCGCCACGGCCTGCAATTTCTACATCAAACAGCTCATCGCTAAACCAGCCGTTTTTGTAGGCTTCGCCGGCACGGCGGTAACTTTCTACAGCAAAGGCATCCTGGTCTTCGCGTGTAAAGTTGAATTTTTTAGCGCAACGGTCGCCGCTACTGCCCATCATCTCTTTGCTATAAGGGTCTTGCAGGGCATCGCGCACAATAGCGTCCAGCAATTCGCCGTTGCCATAGCGGTAACCACCACGGCCGTTAGCCATCATGTAAGGGGCGTTGGTCATGCTTTCCATACCACCTGCTACCACTACGTTTTTATCGCCCAGCATTATGCTCTGCGCACCTAAAATAATAGCCTTCATGCCGCTTGCGCATACCTTGTTTACAGTAGTGCAGGTTGCATTTACATGCACGCCTGCTGCAAGGGCAGCCTGGCGGGCTGGTGCCTGACCGGTGTTGGCCTGTATTACATTGCCCATTATTACTTCCTCTACATCGTTGCCGGTTATACCCGCTCTTTCAATGGCCTTTTTAATAGCCTGTGTGCCTAATTGCACGGCTGATAGTTGGCTTAATACGCCGCTCATACTGCCTATAGCAGTGCGGGCTACACTTACAACATATACCTCGTTCATAGTTTGTTAATTTTTTGCGGCGCAAACCTACATCAATTTAGAACATTGCCAAACTGTACTAACGGTATTTAGCAACACGGGCATTTGTTGTTAAAGGCTACATTTTTATGCAGGGCATACTTATTGCCGCGGAGCTTAAAACCTATGGCTATGCGCACTGTCTTCTTTTTGTTGTTTTCGGCACTTTTGGGTTTACGGGCCCAAAACGTAAAATATCCTTACCCGGTTAAGTATATGCATATGGAGGTAGAGGGCGATTCGGTTAAGCTGGCCTACATGGATGCCCTACCGGCTAAGCCCAATGGTAAATCGGTCATACTTTTTCATGGCAAGAACTTTAACGGCTATTATTGGAAGGACGTTATACCTTTTTTAACCGAACTGGGTTATCGGGTAGTGGTACCCGATCAGCTGGGTTTTGGCGAATCGGATAAGCCCGATATTCATTATAGCTTTCATCAAATGGCCCAAAATAGCAGGCAATTGTTAGATAGCCTGGGTGTTAATAAAGTTATCGTAATAGGCCATTCGATGGGAGGGATGCTGGCTACGCGGTTTAGCTTGCTTTATGGCAACAGCGTAGATAAGCTGATTTTAGAAAACCCCATTGGCCTTGAAGATTACCGCACGTTTGTTCCCTACGCCCCTTTAGATACTTTATACCAGCAGGAATTAGCCGCTACCTATGAATCTTACAAAAAGTACCAGCAAAGTTACTATCCCGTTTGGAAGCCAGAGTATGAAGATTTGGTGCGTGCGCAGGCAAAGGCACTAACACAACTCGATTTTACTAAAACTGCCTGGGCTAATGCCGTAACCTATCAAATGATATACGAACAACCGGTTTGCTACGAGTTTAAAAATATAAAGGTGCCTACGCTGTTAATCATCGGTACTGCCGACCGCACCATAGTGGGCAAGGCCAGGGTGCCTAAAAATGAAGTTGACCAGCACGGGCAATACCAGCTATTAGGCAAATTAGTGCGCCAGCAAATTGCAAATAGTAAGCTGGTAGAGTTGCCGGGTGTGGGGCATATACCCCATATACAGGATTTTGAGAGCTTTAAAAAGGCGGTAAAGTCTTTTTTAACGCCATAGTATGGCGGCACACTTTCTGTAAGCAGTATAGTATTAAACCGAAAAATTATGAAAACGGATAATGATCAAAAAAGGGTAATTGAGAAGTTTGACCGCAGTAAAGAGCCAACCGGAGGTGATAAGGTAACTAAAAATCCGGCAACCAGCAATAACGTGCCTTTTGATGAGGGCCAGTTTGAAGAACCCCAAACGGGATTGGTTGAAGATGAAGATAAAGCAGCGGAGCAGCGCAAGAAACAGGACAAAGATATACACGAAGAAAAGGGCGACTTAGGAATTTAATCTGCAAGGGGTTACAGGTTGAGAGGGGTAGGGCTTAAAAGCTGCTACCCCTTTTTTATTAATGTATTTTAAAATATCGAACCAAACTGTTGGATTTAGCGTTGATTTTATATTTTCCAATTACAAAACTTAAAACCACATGAAATTAAACCGCATTCCTCTAGTATTTTTTATGCTGCTATTTTTAGCCAGCGAAGCACAGGTAACTATTAATGGCGTGGCATTACCTGCCAGCGTTAAGCAAGGCAGCACCGACCTTGTATTAAATGGCGGCGGCATACGCAAAAAGTTATTTTTTAAAGTTTATACCGGCGGGCTATACCTGGCGGCAAAAAGCAAAAATGCCGCTGAAATTTTGGCAGCCGACAAGCCGATGGCTTTTAGGTTAACTATTACCAGCAGCGTAATTAACAGCAGTAATATGAGTGAGGCCATACAGGAAGGCTTTGGCAAATCTATGAAGGGAAACACTACTGCTTTGCAGAGCAAAATTGATGTGTTGGTTAACACGTTTAAAAGCGAAGAAATTAAAGAGGGCGATATGTTTGAACTGATGTATGTGCCCGGCGAAGGTGTAAAAGCCTCTAAAAACGGAAAGCTAAAAAGCACCATTGCAGGGCTTGATTTTAAGAAGGCCTTATTTGGTATTTGGTTGGGAGAAGACCCTGTAGATGCCGACCTGAAAGCGGCTTTGTTAGGTAACTGATAACTACCGGCTTATAAAACAAAAAGCACCGCTGTATGGCGGTGCTTTTTGTTTTTAATACACGGATAAAATTGTAGCTTAGAGTGCCGTAGCGCCTGCGCTTGCCACTGCATGGTCATTTTCTACCGTACTGCCCGATACGCCTATGGCACCAATAACTTCTTCACCTTTTTTAATTACCACACCACCCGGAAAAGTAATTAACCCTCCGTTTGAATGTTCGATATTGTAAAGCGATTGGCCGGGTTGAACCAGCGGGCTAAGGACTGCGGTATCCATGGTAAACCAGGCAGCGGTTTTAGCCTTTTTGTGCGATATATCTACCGAGCCTATCCAGGCGCCATCCATACGGGCAAAGGCCACCAGGTTGCTGCCGGAATCTACCACGCATATATTCATTTTGGTTCCAAGTTCTGCGGCCTTCTTTTTTGCGGCTTCTACAATTGTTTGTGCTTGTGCTAAGGTAACATTCATGTTGCTGTTGATTTAAACTGAGTTTTAGTTTTTTTAATATTTCGGGAGGCTAATTAGTTTAAATTCGGTAAAGTTTGAATGCAGTAAGTAAATTACCGACAATTTGACAATGATTTTAGTATGGCATTAATAGTGCATTAAATTTTATGATTGCAATAGATTAAACCCGGCGCAGTATGGAATACAAAGATTATTATAAGATTTTGGGGGTAGATAAGAAGGCCAGCCAGGAAGACATTAAAAAGGCTTTCCGCAAGCTTACGGTGCAATACCACCCCGACAAAAATGCAGGCAACAAAACGGCCGAAGAGAAGTTTAAACAAATAGCCGAAGCTAACGGCGTTTTAAGTGACCCCGAAAAACGTAAAAAATACGATGAGTTAGGCGAAAACTGGCAGCAGTATGAGCAGGGCAATTACCAGCCCGGCGGACCATTTGGCAATGCCGGTGGTGGGCGTGGCCAGCAATACAGCTACGAAGATATGGGCGATATTTTTGGCGGAGGAGGTGGCTCGGGGTTCTCTGATTTTTTTGAGCAATTTTTTGGTGGAGGAGGAGGAGGTTCTAAAGGTGGGCAGAAAGGTAAGCAGCGCGCCTACAAGGGTAACGATTTTGAAACCGAAATGGATATTACCCTCGATGAAGCCTATACCGGCACAAGCCGCATTATTAATTTAGAAACAGAGAAACTACGGATTACTACAAAACCCGGTGCCTACGATGGGCAACTGCTGCGTATAAAAGGTAAAGGTGGCAAGGGTAGTAGCGCACAGCACCACGGCGATTTATTTGTGCGCGTTAAAATAGCGCCGCATCCGCAGTTTACCCGCAAAGGCGACGACCTGCATACCACAGCGCAGGTAGATTTATATAGTGCCGTGTTAGGTGGCGATGCAATTGTATCCACACTTACCGGCAAAATAAAAGTTAAGGTAGAACCCGGAACACAGGCCGGCAAAACCATTCGGATAAAAGGCAAAGGTATGCCCGTGCTCGATTCTAAAACAGGGGCGCATGGTGATTTGTATGTGCAGCTGGCAGTACAAATACCCGATAAGCTTACCGATAAACAACGCGAATTGTTTACTCAATTGCGCGATAGCAAGTAATGTAGTAGAAGCACTTTTTACAGTTGAGTTGTAAGCGAAAATAACGCTGCAAAAATTCATTTTAATTTAAAGAAATATTTACGCGCGCAGCCAATTAAACCTGCAGAGATGTTTATTATTGCGCCCTAATTTTAAGCATACATGCGCTTTATTTTTTCTGCCGGCTTAAGCCTGCTGTTTTGCGTTGCGTTTAGCCAACCACTTTTCGACCCGCTTTTAAACGATTTTCGCAACCCGGCTTTAAAACCTTTTTACTTTGGTGTGGCCAGTGGCGACCCGCACCAAACCGATGTAATAATTTGGACCAAGGTATGGGATGAAACCGGCAAGCCTGTAACCGTAAAATACGAAGTAGCTACCGATACTGCTATTACGCAAATAGTAGCTACTAAAGAAATTACCACCACTGCCGCCTCGGCGTATACCGTTAAGGTTTTGGTAACAGAGCTTCAGCCGAACACCACTTATTTTTACCGGTTTAGCACCGATAACGCCTACTCGCCAATAGGGCGCACTATTACTGCACCGGTAACTGCCGGGGGACTTAAGTTTGCCGTTGTTAGTTGCAATCATTACGAGGGCGGTTTTTTTAATGCCTACCGGTTGATTGCCGAACGCACCGACATAAACGCTGTTATACACCTGGGCGATTACATTTACGAATACGGGGCCAACCGCATCAACAAAAAATCGGTAGTGCGCACCCATATACCTACGCACGAAATTTTAACTCTGCAGGATTATCGCTCACGCTATGCGCAGTATCGCCTCGATTCGGATTTGCAGGAGGCGCACCGCCTGCACCCTTTTATTACCGAGTGGGATGACCACGAGTTTGCCAACGACACTTATAAAGAAGGCGCCAAAAACCACCAGAAAGAA
This sequence comes from Chitinophagales bacterium, assembly GCA_044228435.1. Lineage (GTDB taxonomy): Bacteria > Bacteroidota > Bacteroidia > Chitinophagales > LD1 > Bog-950. The sequence goes on along the minus strand of JBGAUW010000001.1, from coordinate 238,234 downwards.
GAAGGTGATTGGGAGGAGCGTAAAGCAAGGGCTAAGAAAGCTTACTTTGAATGGATGCCCATTACCGATAACGATGGCCAAAGTATTACGCGCAAAATTAGCTATGGCAACCTGGCTGATGTATTTATGATAGATACCCGAACAGAAGAGCGTTGCAAGCAGTTAAACAGTCCGCAGGATACTTTACTAAGTTGCGAAACCCGCACCATGTTGGGTAAAAAACAAACCGACTGGCTGATTGATGGTATAGATAACTCGGTTGCAAAATGGAAGATAATGGCCAACCAGGTGGTGTTTTCGGAGTTAGATGCACACCAGTTAACCAAAAAATACGCCATTAACCCCGATGCCTGGGATGGTTACCCTGTTGAGCGCAAGGCTATGCTCGATTCGTTTTATGCGCATAATGTAAAAAACATCATTGTCATTACCGGCGATATTCACCTCTCGTGGGGTTTCGATTTGGTGCAGGACCCTAAGAACAAGAAAAGATATAATCCGCAAACCGGTGAAGGTGTTATAGGAGCAGAGTTTGTAACCCCGAGCGTTTCGACCAATGGCATTGGCGAAAAGTTTCCCCGAGGCTTATCGAACATTATAGGCTCGATAGTAAAACGTAAATCAACCAACCCGCACCTTAAGTTTCAAAACCTGGTAGACCACGGCTTTTTGGTGCTTGATTTGAATGACGAAAGGGCCAAAGCTACCTGGGTTTTCTGCAAAACGGTGCGCAAAAAATCTACAATGCATAACGAGTTTAATAGCTGGCAAACTAAGTATAACGATAACAAGCTGGTGCGTTCTACGCTATTAAACAAGTAGGCTTTCGTTTGCGTCGGGGGACTTAACTAATAGCTTGCTCTGCCTGTCAATCCACTCGTTTGGGCCATAGGTAAAAGTAACAGGTGCGTGTATAAGGCTCTCTGCCTTTATCGTTTCCGGTAGCCAACCCGATGTTACTCCTCCAGCTACAAATTCTATGGTAAGGCTTGTTATTCCGCCAATATCTTTCCCCTCTATGGCAAAATAGTTTACGCTGTCTTTTTCTAATATACCATCCATACCTGCATCTATTATCAGTTCAATATGGCCGGCTTTACCGGTTAATGTAAAACGAATTTGTCCGTCGGTGCCGGCAAAAAGGCTATTGCTTGTTTTTATAGTTAAGGCATAAGCAGGTATAGCTGTGCTAAAAGGATTATGGCCCATTTGTGCTAACTCAAACCGCCCGGCAAACCAGGGCTCATTTAATACTTGTAATAAAGTTTCGGTATCGTTTAAATCGGTCAGTATCGCATCTACCCCCAATTGCAGGTAGCTGCGTATGGATTGTTGTTGGGCCAGCACCCAGGCTATTACCATTTTAAACCCGCCCAATGCCTGAACGTGTTTGGCTGCGGCTATCGATTTATAAAGCCCCGGTTTACTTAAAAACGTTGTAATACCATTGCCATACACAGCAGTTGGCTGATTTTTTAATTCTTCGTATACTTCAAATGGGTCGCTGTGCTGGTCTATGCCTACACCTACGTTTTGTAAACTGCCATTATAAGTTGTAACAAAAGCAGCATCTTTTAAATGGGCAGTGGTTATTACTGTTGCCGTTCCGCTGCAGGCAGGGTATTGCAGGTAGTTTGCCTGCAATACCTCTATAAAGTTATTGATATTAAATACAGGTGCCTTTACATCAAAACAAATAAGCGCAAGGTTAACTCCCTGCACTTCTACTAACTGCCTTAGTTCGACCAGGTAATTAATCAGGCTGTGCTTTTCAATTTCGGTATCGGGCAGCTCATCGTGGCTTATGTAATATTGGCCGTTTTTGTAGTTTAAATCGGGCCCAAGCGCATTAAACCCGGCCTGCAAAAACTTTGCAGCTTCCACGGGGTTATTCGGGTTGTGCCCTACTGCATAAAACTTTCGCTTTAGCATAGGCTTTTAATTTTCGGTGCTACGCCTTTTTCTAAACTGGCTGTATAGCGATAGCGCTACTAATAAAATAAATACGCTGATAAGCACCCAGCCCACCGGGGTAAGCGAGTGCATATAATTTGTAATACGTTCCATGTATGGTTTGGTTTAGGTGGTTTTTGTATGGAAAGTATAGCCTATCTTAAAACGCCTAACGACGATATGGTGCCCTCTGGTTTAGGGTTGGCATCTTTTTTAGGGATAGGGTTGCTGTGTTTTACAGGTGCATTTGGCTGCGGCTTACCGGTATACCCCGGGTTATTTAAATGGCCCAGTGTAGGGTGTTCTTTATGCGATGCCTTGCGGGGTTTAAAACCCTTGTTCCATTTATCGGTGCTCTTATGTTCGGTGGCCGAAGCGGCAAGGCATATAGCGCTTACCATCATTCCCAAAATCATCTTTTTCATAACTATAAGTTTAGTTACCCATGCGGTAAATAGTGGTGCCATAGTTTGGTAGCCGGCTGTTATTCCTATTGCGGGGTGTTAATTCCCCTTACTATCTGTAAGCCTGATTCCAATGGCTCAAAAGCCTTTAATTCTCAACAAACTATGGTTTTGCACACCGCCGGTTTTATTCTTTATGTTCTTTCCCTTTATTTGCGTGGCAGCTTGGCAAAAGCTGCTTTTAAAACTTAACAACTATGAACTACGATTTAATAGTATTGGGCAGCGGCCCCGGAGGATATGTGGCGGCCATCAGAGCATCGCAATTAGGCTTAAAAACGGCCATTATTGAAAAAGAGAGCCTTGGCGGCGTGTGCCTTAACTGGGGGTGTATACCCACCAAAGCTTTGCTTAAAAGCGCCCAGGTATTTGAATATATAAACCATGCAGCCGAGTATGGAATTACCATTGGTGCACCTAAAGCCGATTTTGGTGCTGTGGTTAAGCGCAGCAGGGGTGTAGCCGATGGCATGAGCAAAGGCGTACAGTTTTTAATGAAGAAGAATAAGATTGACGTACTAACCGGCTTTGGCAAACTTAAAAAGGGCGGAAAAGTAGAGGTAACCGATGCGGCAGGTAAAAAGACTGAATACGCAGGCAAACACATAATAGTAGCTACCGGTGCCCGTAGTAAAGAACTGCCCAATGTAAAGCAGGACGGCAAAAAGATAATAGGCTACCGCGAAGCGATGACCTTACCAACCCTGCCCGAAAGTATGGTGGTAATGGGTAGCGGCGCCATAGGTATCGAGTTTGCTTACTTTTATGCAGCGCTTGGCACTAAGGTAACGGTGGTTGAATTTTTAGGCAACATATTACCGCGCGAGGATAAGGATGTGAGCAAGGAGATGGAGAAGATATTTAAAAAGAAGGGCATTGATATACTTACCTCTACAGCTGTAGAAAGCGTAGATACCACCGGTAAAAAGTGTGTGGTAAATATTAAGTCGGCCGATGGAAAGACGGCTAAGATTGAGTGCGATATAGTGCTTTCGGCAGTGGGTATTACTACCAATATAGAGGGCATTGGGCTGGAAGAAGTCGGCGTTAAAACCGATAAGGGATTAGTAGTAGTAGATGATTTTTATAAAACCAATGTAGCCGGTGTTTACGCTATTGGCGATGTGGTAAAAGGCCCTGCCCTGGCACACGTAGCCAGTGCCGAAGGCATTACCTGTGTAGAGAAAATTGCAGGCAAAAACCCCGAACCGATTGATTATGGCAATATACCCGGTTGTACCTATTGCAGCCCCGAGGTGGCCAGCGTGGGCTTAACCGAAGAAGAGGCTAAGGCTAAAGGCATTGCCATTAAGGTGGGCAAGTTTCCGTTTAGTGCATCGGGTAAGGCAAGCGCTGCCGGTGCTAAAGAGGGCTTTGTAAAGGTGATATTTGATGCCCGCTACGGTGAGTGGTTAGGCTGCCATATGGTAGGTGCTAACGTAACCGAAATGATTGCCGAGGTAGTGGTAGCCCGCAAGCTGGAAACCACCGGCCACGAAATTATAAAGAGCATACACCCGCACCCTACCATGAGCGAAGCTATTATGGAAGCGGCGGCGGCTGCTTACGGAGAGGTAATTCACCTGTAAACCGGTATAATGAAAAGAGGACTATTATTCGGGGCGTTGCTTATATTTTTAGCAGGCTGTAACCCCACCGAAAAACTGCTTATACGCACCTGGAGGTTGGAGGATGTGGATTTTAACGTGGCCGATTTTAATTTAACCCCTGCCGAAAAGCCGCTGATGGTGCAGCAAATGCGCGATAGCTGCCTGTTCGATTTTAAGAAAGACCATACCTACTCGGCCCGCTTAACGGGCATTACCGATACCGGCACCTGGAAACTAAACAAGGCAGGCGATAGTATTTACACCAAAGTGGGCCTGCGTTTAACTGCCGCAAAAATTAAAGTGCTTAACGAAAGCCGCTTTGAGGTAGATGTGCCTTCGGGCAACAACGCTATTAAGTTTGTGCTGGTGCCCCGGTAGCTTACCTACATGCCGGGCAGGTTGCTGGTTACATCGGCAATTTTAAACTCGCCGTCAATTTCTAAAAAGCCGAAAAACTTGCGGTGCGTATTGTGTTGCGAAATAAAAATAACCTCCAGCACGGGCAGGGTTCTGCCATCGGGTTGGTCAAGCGCAAATACGCGGGCATATTCTACCGATTCTAAACCACGGGTCCATTTATTAAACACCTCGGCGGTTATGCTTACGGCCTTGCGGTCGTATGGGTTTTTGGCATCAAATACGGCGTAGCCAAAGCGTTTCATATCGGGGCCGCGGTATACAATAAGCTTTGCCAGGGTTTTGTAATCTTTTTTTGCACTGGCATCAAATGCCTCATTCAGTATATTGGCCAGTATGGGTATAAGCGAACTATCGGCGTGGGGCAGGGTAATATTGTTTACAGGCGGCCTTACCGACATTGCCGTTGTATCGATAGTAGTAGCCGGTTTATCTTCCTTTTTGCACGATTTACACGATGAGTTAAATACAAGCAGCATTAAAACACCCGATAAAAATAACAGGGCCGTAAGTTTTTTAAACATGGTTCAAACGTATATTATTAACCACTAACCTCAAAATTTATAATTTAAAACAGTCTCTAATCCGTATTATTGTATATATCTGTATGAAGAAACCTCTGCTAAATACCCTTATAGTTGCTTTGCTTTTATCGGGTTGCGCTTTAGATAAACGCGTGGCCCGCTCCAACAAAAAATACTTTGCCAAGGCTCCTTACGATGTTATTATTGTTCCGGGTTACCCTTACTACGAAAAAAATGCGCCTTACCCTTTGTTAGAGGCCCGCATGAATTTTACCAAAGAACTATACGAAAAAGGACTGGCTAAAAACATCATCTTTTCGGGCGGGGCGGTGCATACCTCTTATACCGAGGCTAAGGTAATGAGCATTATTGCCGATACCATGGGCATACCTGCAAACCATATTTTTTTAGAAGAAAAGGCACCGCATAGCTTTCAAAACGTAACCTACAGCGCCAAATTGGCCCGCAAGCTGGGCTTTAAAAAAATTGCCGTGGCCACCGACCCTTTTCAGTTTGCGTATATGACTTTGTTTTTACCGGCAGGCCGCGTGGGCATACTTACTTTTTCGCCCGATTCGTTGCAGAACAAAAAATACTTTCAGCCCTTGCCCAAGTTCGAAACCAAAGATGCCTTTATAAAAGATTTTGTGCCCTTAGAGCAGCGCTAATGTGATAGTTGTATCCACCGGTTCGGCAGGTTAAACAGGCGGCACCTACGGTGCGCGATTCAGGGTATTGGTATTTTCTACAAACGGCCGACCACTACGTGGTGAAAAATGCCACTTAAATTCTTATTGTACTCTGCTGCGTAGGAGCCAGCTGTTTGTAAAAACAAAAGAAGATAGGAGTTTGGCGCACCAGAGCTGCCGCCTGTCAGCTTGAGTATTAAACCAATCTACCTAAATGTTGTTGGAATAAATCCAGGGGTTAAGGCTTGTGTTGGCTGATTCGAATTTGCGAGCCCTAATCCTCTTCCTCCTCGTAATCGCGGGCCTTCATTTTAATAAAGTTAAGGCTGGATTTATTGGAACCTGTATCGGCCGATACCAAATGCAACTCTACTGAGTCGAGGCTTATAATTTGCAATTTCTGCTCGGGCCGCTCCTCATGCGTTACCGATTTTAAGGTCAGCTTATCGCCTTTAAGCGTATACAGGCCCTTTTCGCGGGCCCCGGCTACATCGGTAAGGTAACCGCCTTCTTCGTTAAACTCCCATTTCCAATCGCCCAGGCTTTTGCCGCTTATTACCGTGCCGTTTACCTCCAGGCTTTGCAGGCGCCACACACCCTCTAGTTTCTCTTTCTGCTTGTTATTGCACTGGCTTAACAGGCATACACTTAAAACCAATAGTAATAGGGCCGGTATCTTATTTTTCATCAACTATTTATTTAGCAGGTATCATTTCAAAAATCACTTCTTCGCCGCCCTCTATGGCTTTAAAATTAAACTTATCGGCACTAAGCTCTATTATATCGTAACTCTTTTCATCGCCCTTGGCCGAGTAAGAGGTTATTTTGGTCGAGTTAAAATTTAGTTTCCAGGTGCCGGTAAGCACCTCTTGTCCGTTTTTGGTTTCGTAGGTGCCATCGGCGCGGTAGGTTAGCCTAAAGGTTTGGCGTATCTCTTCCACGGCGCGGTCTATCTGCGGCTGCATATCGGGCGGTATTGCGCGGCTGTATTTTAGGTTCTGCACCATCCATGTTTTTACCAGCTGGTCGCTTTTGTTGGTGCAACCGGCTATTGAAAGTATAAACGCTATAACCACTACAAATTTTATATACCGGCCTGTTTTCATGTTCATTTTTTTGCGTTGCGAAAATAGAATTTTCCCACTCTACTTTTTAGGTAGGGTTATTTATTCATCGGATGAATTTTATTTCAAAAACGTGCAAAGCGGCAGTTTGGCCCTGTTTGTTTACATATTCATCCGATGAATGAGTTCTTTTTTTGAAGGGCACGAAGGATTTCATGCTAATCCTTTTGTCATTTTTCATGATTCATATTATAAGTGACAAAACAAGGAAGCATGTCAGTCTGAGCAGAGTCGAAGACAAGTGCTTCCGCCAGCGCAATGTCTGCACTTCGACTACGCTCAGTGTGACATTGCTCGATTTTATGAATTATGAAAAAGGTTTTGTCATTTTATCGCAACTTGTGCCCTTATTATGAAAATTACCTTGTTGCTGGTGGGCAAAACCACCTCGCCCGAAATTAAAACCGTTTGCCTTGATTACCACAAGCGCATTAACCACTACATGAAAATGGAAGAGGTGATTATAGATAACGGCGCCATTAAAATACAGGATAAGCAAAAGGTGAAGGATAAAGAGGGGGAGATGATACTGAAAAAAATTACCCCTACCGATTTTGTAGTGCTGCTGGATGATAAGGGTAAAGAGTTTACCTCGGTGCAGTTTGCCCAATACCTCAATAACCAGTTTAACCAGTCGGTAAAAAACATCTGCTTTGTAGTGGGCGGCGCTTATGGCTTTAGCGATGCTGTGTATGCCCGGGCCAATGCCAAACTAAGCCTTAGTAAAATGACTTTCTCTCACCAAATTATCCGCGCCATATTTGCCGAGCAACTTTACCGGGCCTTTACTATTTTAAGGGGCGAGCCGTATCATCATGAGTGAGGGCAAAGGTGAAAGGGCAAAGGTGAAAAGTGAAAGGCAAACCTGACCGCGGACGATTTATTTGCGGCTTGAAGTTGTTAGCGCCGCGCAGCAGAAACACACCGAACAACGGGGTTCTTTTCTGTCCGTTGTTGTTAGTTGTTTTTTAGTGGTATTGTTACTTCACAAGCGTAGTCTTTTGGTAAAGCATTTTTTGTGTTTATTAAGTCCCAATATTTTCTCCAATACGTCCACCATTGCGAATGAACAGAAGGAATTTGGTCAAGTTCTACATCTCCATCTTTTGTCAAAAGTTTAATCTTGTCTGATGAAACTGCAAAACCATAGTCGCCTGCCCAAAAAACAAGTTTGTATTTTTCAGATTGAAATAGATTGTCTATTGGTGAATACCCGTGAATTGTTTTTATAGTTTTTGCTTCGTTAATAATTTCTGTCATTAATGCGTGGTCTGTGAAAGTGAATTCTCCATGATTACAGGTTGGTGCTTCCATTTTGTCATTATGTAAGTCATCAAACCAATTTTCGTCATCACTTTTTAGCTCTTCCCTTGTCAGAAAACTTATTGATTTTGGATTTCTAAACTGAATTGCAATTTGCGAGTTAGGTGGCTGTGAATTGTCTGATGGTGGAAAATATAGTTGCGTTCCCCCAAACTCAATTTGGATAACTGCTGGCAAGTTAGTTGTCCACCAACTCCAATAACCTACATCACAAATTGCAGTGCTCAAAATGTCTAAAATCTGAGTTTCAGTCAAGGGTTCAGTAGAAGGTTTCTCTTCTTCCTTTTTGTCCTTGTTAAATATGTTTTTAAAAAAGTTCTTCATTGTCGATGTGGTCTGTTAGGGTTGCTGCTAACTTGTTTATATGTGCCGTTCTGTGGCACATATCCGCCAAAAATTAGACGGCTTTGTGCCATAGAGACTTAACTTTACTTCTTCGTTTTGCCTTTGGCTTTTGGGCTATCGGCAGCTTTGCCCCAGTTAAGCAGTTTAAATTTTTCGCGCACCAGGGCAGCGTGTATGCCCTCCAGTTTTTCATCCGTCTTTTTACCGGCTTCTATGGCTTCTTTTAAAAGCCCGCGGTCGGTATCGGTTAGGTCAACTCTTTTTAATTCCAGTGCCTGGCGCATTCGGGTAAGGGCACGGGCTTCTATTCTTTCTTTATTGTCAATAAATAACTGGGTCAGCTTTTTGCCGTTGGGGCCTATATCCTGCCCTTGTTGTTCCATGGTCTCTATTTTTTCAACCAGCCAGTCGAGCAGGCTTAAACATTCTTTTTCTATGGCGGAGTAAGTAATTTTTTGCTTGCTCATTTTTATTGCGATTAGGCTTTTTGCTGTTTGGTATGTTAGCGAAGTGCCGAAAATAAAATAAAAGGCAATTTGTGCAGGGTTGCGGAAGTTTATAGATAGCACCAACGAAATACTAAAGGCTTGCGCAGGGTGGTGCAGGGCCGCATAACCCGCGCGGACATAGAAAAAATACAGCCGGTGTTGACTATTATTCAGCCCCCACCAATTCCCGGAAGAACACGGCTATCTCTTTGTTGTTTTTGGTTTCTAAAAATTCGCCCAGGCTTTCGGCCGAGTAGCCGCCAAAAAAGCGGATGGCTACTTCGTGGTTTTGCGGAGGTATGGCGTTAAACATCTCGGTAATCTTTTCAAACATGGTGTCGCGTTCCGCTGCTGTTTTTTCGGTTCCCCACACCTCTATTTTAGTTTGCAGCATTTGCATCAGGTCGCTGTGGTGCACGGTTTGCTCTAATTGCAAATTGTTATCGCGCCACTTTTTAATTTCCTCCAGCAAGCCGTTAAACCGGCTTATGTTGGCAGCAGCCCGGGGCGAGAGGCTCTCAAATTTTTCGCTGCTAAATTGCGCAATAATGTTTTGCAGGTAAGCTGCTTTGCAATTGGCCAAGGCCATGGCAAACGGCCTGTATACATACACAAAATTGAGAGTTACGTTGTGCTGGTTGGCAAACCTCACCGTTTGGGGTATGGTGCTCCAGTTATCGGTTAAAGGGCAAATAGGAATATTAAGCGGCAGGTTTACCCGTTCGCCATATTCTTTAAACCAATTAAAATTTTCCATCAGGTGTTCAAAGTCGCCGTTGCGCCTAATGGCCTCGTAGGTTTGTTTATCGGCCGAATCGATAGAAATATTAATGCGGAACCGGCCGCGGTTTAGCAGGGTTCTAATCTTTTCGTTTAGCACCGAACCGTTGGTTACTACGCCTATCAGCAAGTTGGGGTTTAGGTCCAGCATCTTCTCCCACATTTTATAGTAAAGGGGAATTAAAAAGGGTTCGCCGCCTGCAAACACCACCTCTTTTAAATGCGGAATGTAGGGCTCTAACTGGGTAACAAATTTATCGTCGTAGTGTTTTTTTAATGGCGGTAAGTTCTCTTTAGTGCGTAGTGTAGAAGAGAGAAGCGAGTTGCACATTTTGCAAGCCAGGTTGCAGGTGTTTTCCAGGCAAAACTCCATAAACTGCGGTCGCTCTATGTTATAGGGGTAATAGTTATCGTAGTCGGCAGCCTTAACCCCTGCGTAGTTACCCGCCATAATTTGACTGTGGCAAGCCCCGCAATCGTATTCTAAATTGTTTTCGGCTACATTTTTTCGCAGTAATTCAAACTCCTTGCTTTTCCAAATATCATCAATGCTGCCATCCTGAATATAAACGGTGGTTTTTTTATTAAGGCAGCAAACGTTGGCGCTACCATCTAAATTAAAACTTATAGAAGTAAAAGGTGCCAGGCAAGCCGGTGCCGATTTAGGCACGCTGCGCGATTGAGCATATAAATCAAAAACATCATTACCACCGGCAGGTGCATCACTGGTAGCTTTATTAAAGCCTTTTAGTTGCCGCACTACTTTATTAATAAAAGACATAGCCATAATTAAATATAGAAATTACTGCCAAAGCAGCAGGGGATTTTGGCGGGATTGAAAAGGCCGTCATTGCGCGGAGGCTCTGCGACGAAGCAATCCCCAAAGACATAAACGACCGGTGATGGGCAAAACTAAATGGCTTCCCTATGTGCCCAGGGGATTGCTTCGTCACGCGCAAAGCCGCGCTTCTCGCAATGACCTGAAGTTTTGTTGTTGGTTTATACGTGGACTTGAGGTTGCTTATCAATCGTCAGCTGTCAATCGTCAATCCCTAATCCTCGCTGCTGTTAGAGCTTTTAAAGCCCTTCATAATGCCACGCACGCTTTCGCGGATGAAGTTTACAATTTCATCTTTATCGGCGCTACTGGCAATATCGGCGTCTATTAGCTTTAGGGCGGTGCTGGTGTTGTAGCCGCGGATGTATAGAATGCGGTAAACATCCAGTATCTGGTTTATCTGCTCGGTGGTATAGCCACGGCGGCGCAGGCCTATGCTGTTTACACCCGCATAAGTAGTAGGGTGGCGGGCAGCACGAACAAAAGGAGGGATATCTTTATTAACCAGGCAACCACCGCTTACAATTACGTGGCGGCCTATTTTTACAAATTGCTGAAAGTTGGTAGAGCCTCCAAGGATGGTGTAGTCGCCCACCTCTACATGCCCGGCCAGGTTGGCGTTGTTGGCCAACACGCAGTTGTTGCCTATAATACAATCGTGGGCTATGTGCACATAAGCCATTAAAAGACTGTTGTTGCCAATAACGGTTTTCATGGCCGCTTCGGTGCCTTTATTTACCGTTACATACTCGCGTATAACCACGTTATCGCCAATAACCACGCTCGATTTTTCGCCCTTATACTTCAAATCCTGCGGTATGGCCGATATAACTGCCCCCGGAAATATTTTGCAGTTTTTACCTATACGGGCGCCTTCCATAATAGTAACGTGGGGGCCAATCCAGGTGCCTTCGCCAATGGTTACATCTTTACTAATAGTTACAAAAGGCTCAACCACTACATTATCTGCAACTTCGGCCTGTGGGTGGATGTAAGAGAAGGGTTGATTCATGCTTTGCTTAGCTGATTAGAGAAGATTTACTTTCCTTCCTTACGTTGTATTTTGGCCATTAATTCGGCTTCGCTTACTAACTTGTTGCCAACGTAAGCCGTGCCGCGCATTTCTATAATACCTCGGCGCATAGGCGATAGCAATTCCATTTTAAACAATACGGTATCGCCGGGCACTACCAGGTTTTTAAATTTAACCTTGTCTATTTTAATAAAGTAGGTGTCGTAATTTTGTGGGTCGGGCAGCTTATGCAGCACCAATATGCCGCCTGTTTGGGCCATGGCCTCTAACTGCAGCACGCCGGGCATTACCGGGTTACCGGGAAAGTGACCACGGAAAAACTCCTCGTTCATGGTAACGGCCTTTACACCCACTACCTCGGTTTCGGTTAGGCTAATGATTTTATCAATCATTAAAAACGGGTAGCGGTGCGGCAATATCTTTTCAATACCCATGGTGTTATACACGGGTGGCTTATTAGGGTCGTAGCTCGGGGCGGGGTCTTTCATCCGCTCGGCCTTAATGTGCTGCTTAAGCACCTTGGCAAACTCTACGTTGTGTTTGTGGCCGGGCTTGGTGGCAATAATGTTGGCGTTAATAGGGGTGCCTATCAGGCCCAAATCGCCTATAACATCCAACAACTTATGGCGGGCAGGTTCGTTGTGGTGGTTCAGTTCCACATTGTTCAATATACCTTCTTCTACTACCTTAATATCTGGCTTATTAAACAGGGCAGCCAGTTTAACGCGTTCTTCTTCGCTAACGGGTTTATCTACTACTATAATGGCGTTATTAAGGTCGCCGCCACGTATAAGGCCGGCATCGTAAAGCATTTCTAATTCGTGCAAAAAGCAAAAGGTGCGCGAAGGGGCGATCTCCTTCTTAAAGTCGTTCACCTTATCCATGGTAGCATGCTGCTGACCCAAAACCTCGCTTTTGTAATCAATAAGGGCGGTAACCTTGTAACGGTTGCTTGGCATGGCCAGGTATTCAACACCGCTTTCTTTATCTACGTAATGTATGTTTTGGCGCAGCTCGAAAATATCGCGGTCTTCCGTTTGCTCCTGTATGCCGGCTTTCTCTAAAGCCTCTACAAAGTAGCGGGCGCTGCCATCCATTATAGGCATTTCAATACCATCTACCTGCACCAGGCAATTATCTATTTGCAGGCCAATAAGGGCGCTCATTACATGTTCTACCGTAGCCACCATGGCATTGCCCTTCTCCAGGGTGGTTCCACGTTGCACAGTAGTTACCAGGTCGCAATCGGCATTTATTATAGGCTTATCCGATAAATCTATTCGCTGAAATTTAATGCCGTGATTAACCGCAGCGGGAACAAATGTTACTGTTACGTTTTGACCGGTATGTAAGCCAACGCCCGTAAGCGAAGCTTCTTGTTTAATGGTTTGTTGTAAAGAATGCGTCATTAACGATTTCTAAAGGGTGGCAAAACTATTATTTTACAATAAAAACCATAAAATATATGGGTAAATACTAAAATTCAATCAACCTCACCCCTTTGTCCTTCGGACATTTCCCCTCTCCTAAAGGGCGAGGGGAAACCTTTTTGCCTGGAGTAACGCGCAAAAAACTAAAAACTACTATCCCTTGCCTCTAACTTCTTTTCCAACTCCTTTACGCGCTGAATCAGGTTGGGCAGCACCTTCATGCTGGCCAAAATGCGGTAATGCTCACGCGCATCAATAGCCGGGGCACCCGAAACGCCCTTGCCCTTCTCGTCAATATTGCGGATAACCGCTGCCTGGGCCTGTATTTTTACCCTGTCGGCAATGGTTAGGTGGCCTGTAATACCCGCCTGCCCGCCAATCATTACGTTTTTACCAAACTTAGTAGAGCCCGAAATGCCGGCCTGTGCCGCAATTACGGTGTTATCGCCAATTTCTACATTATGGGCTATTTGTATCAGGTTATCCAGTTTTACGCCATCGCCAATTTTGGTAGAGCCAATTACGGCGCGGTCTATACAGGTATTGGCGCCCACTTCAACATCGTTTCCTATAACCACGTTACCTGTTTGGGGTATCTTTTTATACGTGCCGTCTTCTTGCGGGGCAAAGCCAAAGCCATCGCTGCCTATTACGCAGCCGCTGTGCAAAATGCAGTTGTTGCCCACTTTGCAATCGTAGTAAACCGATACGTTTGCGTATAGAATGGTGTTATTGCCAATAACGGCGTTATCGCCTACATAGCTGTTGGGGTAAATGGTAACGTTGTTGCCAATGGTTACATTATCGCCTACGTAGCTAAAGCTGCCCAATTGCAGATTGGTGCCGTAAGTGGTGTTTTTACCAATATGAGAGTTGGGTTCAATGCCAGATGTTTTAGGCGAATTGTTCATGGCAGCATACGCCTCCATAAGTTTTTGAAACGCCTGATACGGATCTTTAACACGAAGCGCAGCAGCGATATTCGCTGTGTTGTATTCAAGCGTTTCATCGCAAAGCAAAATACCCGCCTTTGCAGTTTGCGCATAATGGAAATATTTAGGATTGCCTAAAAAGCAGAAAGAGTCGGCATCGGCCTCTTCAATTTTTGCAAGCTTATTTACCCTTGCATTGGGGTTTCCCTCCAGCTTTGCGCTTAGCAAAACCGCCAATTCCTTCGCTGTAATCTCCATCTCCAGGTGCTTAGTGTGAACGTTAAACGCTCACCTCTCTTTTTATTGTGTTGGCGAAGAAAATATTTTTAAACAAAAGAAGGTATAATAATATGACCACTATGGCTTTATGGCCAACTTAGCTACGGCCAGCATAAAACGTTTGCCTGCATTGCCCTTGCTTATGTGCGCATTTCTCGTTTTTCGGCCTCACCCATCTGTCCGTTGGACATCTTCCCTCTCCATAAAATGTAGAGGGAAGACCTTCTGCTTTGATATTTGTTGTTAGCTGCAACTAGAAAATACTGGTTACACACTATCTCAAGGCAAAAACGGTCTCCCTTCTCCATGCGCTGAGCTTGTGGAGAGGATGAAATGGAGAAGGGGGATGTCGAAGACAGGGGGATGAGGCTAAAGGCAGTTTGAAAGATTACCGTGTAAACCCTATGGCTTTATGGCCAACTTAGCTACGGCCAGCATAAAACGTTTGCCTGCATTGCCCTTGCTGCCATACTTGCTTCCATTGCGAAAACTATCGAAATACAGCTTGGTATACATACTGGCAAACAGGGCGCATTTGTAGTGCCCGTATTTACGGCCTCCATTGCGCAGGGTAACGTGTTTGGCCCCGCGTTTTTTCATTTCATCGCGGGCTACTATCGAGTTTTTATAGGTTACCTGTTCATCGGCATTGCAGTAGCACAGCTGCACAGGGTTTTCGGGTTTCCAATAGCACAGCGAGTTATCTTTAAGCGCCTTGTTCATTAAAAAGGCAGTATCGGTTTTAAATAGCTCTACAAAAGTATCGCGCACCATATCCTTGGGTATTTCGGGCAGCAGGCCGTTAATCTCTTTCAAACGTCTGCCGCTGGCAAAGGCTATAGGTATTATGCTATCGTAAGGGTGCTTGTAAATCTTGTTTATATCGGGCACTATGTTGTATACCTCATTAAAGCCTCTTAAAAGGTAAGGCAGATAATGCGGGTTGCCGTATTTTTTAAACATTACATCCGATTGCACACCACCCATATCGTAGGCGCCACTGTTGCCGGCGGCGGCAGTTACCGTAAAATCCTTGCTATACTTTTCCTGTATCAGCTTGTTGCTGGCAACGGCGGCATAGCCACCCTCGCTGTAGCCCGTTAAAAAAAGCTGTTTGTTGGCCTGCACATTCAAAGTATCGTCTAATTCACGCACAGCATATAAAAAATCTACCGTTGCCTGACCAAGCGATTCATATTGCTGATACAAATGGAACTTTTCTCCTCGACCCAGGCCAATATAATCGGGCTTTAAAACCAGGTAGCCATCTACAGCTAAGCCCAGGCAGATGTAGCTTTCGCCATCTATATTGTTTTCGCGGCCCTTTTGCACCCGTGTGCCGTGGTGGTAGGCCACCTGTGGCATAGCGCCCTTAACCCCGCGTGGAACAAAGTAAAGGCCGCTGGCCAGTATTTCGGTGCCATCGTGCCAGTGCGACACGTAATCTACATCGTAAATATCTACATCGTATTTAGCTTTCAGTAACGATTTGGGAACGTGCTTTTCCTTCATCTTTTGTTGCAGTTCTTCCTTAGTAACTGTTTTCCATAAAGTGTAGGAGAGGAGCTTGTGTCCGCCCGGATTATCGAGCGCCGAAGCCTGTAGCATTGTAGCCAGGGCAACAAAAAGTAGGGTATGTTTCATAAAAGCAGAAAAATTGGGATGCTGCGAAAACGCAAAGGTGCTTAATAGAAAGGATAAGCACTAGTTAATAATTCAACTAATTGCAAAGAGGAAATTACGCTGCTTAGTAGTTAAGGTAGGCCCCCCAGATAATACGGCAGACTTCAAACTTTTTTAGTGAAGCCCTAAAAGCGATTACCCAGCCTTTATAGGTATAGCACGAGTATTTATATCGGGCTAACTGTGGTGCTTTGCAAGGGGCGAATTTGGCTTTTGATTCAGCGAGTTCATATACTTTGCTTTCTACTTTGGTCGCCCACCTGTCTCCGCTTCCTTCTGTATTTTGCGATTCAATGAACTGGGATGTTTTAACTAAAGAGTTTATTGCTCTTTTTTTAATTATTACCAGCATGTTTATTTTTATTCTTACGATATTTAACCAGTTCCTCTCTTACCATAGCAAAAGCGTCCTCGGCAGAATAACTTTTTCCATCATCTTTGGCCAACCAAGCTTCAATCTGTTTTTTTGTTGGTTTGCTTCCAGGCACAGCCATTTCCTCATCCGTAATTTCGCGCTCTTTTTTGCTCTTTATTTCCTTACGTTTTTTTGCAAGGTTTACCTTCACATGCTTAAGCACTTGTTCAGTTGTATATTCAGCATCACCATCATCCTTTGCCAACCATTTATCAAATTGCTCCTCTGTGAATTTAGCTCCTGGGATACCCATTTCTTCATCGGCAATTTCATACTCTCGGCTAGACTTAATACCCATTTCCTTGGCAACTTGAATTAAGAGGTTGATTTTTTGCTTAGACTTTGAAGTGAAGGTTACTTTTTCCATATCTCAAATTTACGCTAAGTTTTTGGGATAGAAAAGGTAATGCTTGGTTACAGGTTCCGATAGTACCGAAATGTTTAGCTGATCGCTGGCTTTGGTAATATCTACCAGCTTATTTTTGCCAATAATGATTTTAATGCTGTCCTCATCCGGATTATAGGCGTGGTTAGAAGTGGTGTCAGAAAACACCAGGTAGGCGGCCTCCTGCTTGCTAATTTTAAACGTAGCCATGGCGCGTTTGGTAAGCGCTTCTATTTCCTTTGCATCAAACTCTTCTTTGCTGGTTTCGGTTTTAAATAAGCGGCGCTCTAAAATAGAGGTGCAAAGCAGGCTAAGCACTTTATCGTTATGATATTGCCAGTGCTTAAACGCCGAAAAAATGTCAATGTCGTCTAACTGCGAATAAAGCTTAATTACCTTATCGCCCTGCTCAAAATCCTTTAAGGTTACTTTGTGCTTTAAAAAGTAAGCAAAGGCAGCAGTGGCTTCTAATTGTTCGCCTTTTTCTACCAGGTATTTGGCACGCTCAATAGCCTTTACCACCATCTGTTCGGCGCACAGCACGGTTTTATGCAGGTACACCTGCCAATACATCAGCCGGCGGGCCGTAATAAAGCTTTCAATTGAATAGATACCCTTTTGTTCCACCACTAGTTCATCGTTGCGCACGGTCATCATTTCTATAATCCGCTCGTACGATATGGCGCCCTCATTAACCCCGGTAAAAAAGGCATCGCGGGTTAAGTAATCCAGCCGGTCTACATCCAACTGCGAGCTTACCAACTGGTGCAAAAACTTCTTTTTATAGGTGCCTTCAAATATTTGAATAGCCAGGCTAAGCTTACCTTTAAAGTGTTTGTTCAGGCGGTTCAGGTATATCTTCGAAATATCTTCGTGATGCACACCCGCTATCAGGCATTTTTCCAGCGTGTGGCTAAAAGGGCCATGGCCAATATCATGCAGTAAAATGGCAATTTCGGCCCCCAGTTCTTCGGCTTCGGTAATCTTACTGCCCTTAAGTTTTAGTATGCTAAGCGCTTTGCGCATTAAATGAAAGGCCCCAAGGGCGTGATGGAAACGCGTATGTATAGCGCCTGGGTAAACATAGTCGCTAAGGGCCAGTTGCTTTATGCGACGCAGACGCTGAAAGTAAGGGTGTTCTATAATATCAAAAATCAGCTCGTGCGGAATGGTGATAAAGCCGTGCACGGGGTCGTTAAATATTTTGCGCTTATTCATGCGGCGCGAATATAGCCACGAAATGCAAACCGCGGTTAGCCACGAATTGCACGAATACTACGAATTGAATACATAACAGCCAATAGTATTGTCAAAACCAATTTGCTTATCGGCTGTTGGATTTTAAATTCTGTCTTTAATTGGTGCAATTAGTGGCGAACGCATTTAGGTTTTCCTAACCGCTATATCCAGGTAGTATTCGTAAAAGCCCATATCTAATCCTTTAGGGCCCTGGTTGGCGAGTATCTGTTTGTATTTATACTCGTCGGTGCGCTTATAAGCCAACTTTTGTATAAGAGTTTTAGGTCTTTCAAACGAATGTAAATCGCCAATTACCGGTATTTCGGTTATATGTTTAATGGCCAGTTCCAGTTCGTGGTAACTAACCCCACGGCCCCAGCGGGCAAACTCTTCGCGGGTGGCATTAAAATCTCGTTTGTATAGTTTATTGAAATACTGGCGGGTGCTGAATTGGGTGTATTTGTAAGCCAATTCATCTGGCAGCCAATCGTAAAAAGGCAGGTAACTGGTATGCGAGTCAAACATCCAAAGGCGGTTAGGGGTTCCTAAAATGCAAAGGGCTCCACCCTTTTTTAAAACCTTCCAGGCTGCTTTAAGCGAGTCTATGCGCTCATCGTAGGTCATGTGCTCTATCGATGCAAAAAAGATTACGATATCAAAAAAATCGTGTTGGTAAATTTGGTCTATTTCGGTGGCGTTGCCCTTCTTAAGTTCTATTTTATCGGTAAGGCCGTAAAGTTCGGTGCGCTCTTTAGCAAGTATCAGGCTTTTGTCATCTACATCCAATCCATAAACGGTTGCCTCTTGCTCAGCCAGGGCGATAGAAGAGGAGCCGGTTCCGCAGCCAATTTCTAACACCTTTTTACCCTTTAAGCCAATCAGCTTATCTAAAAAGTAAATGTGGCGGCTACGGAAGTTTTCTAAACGCCCGAAATTATGCGAGGTAAGGTTTTCTTCAATGTCTTCTGCGTTCAGGTCGGTTTTAAAGTATTCTTTTACTCCCTTATCCAGCTTTTCGGCGTTGGCTTTATCCAGGTATAAAAACTTTGCTTTTATATACTGCGGTACCTCGTTTAGTTTATACAGGCCCAACACTTTCAACAGTTTAATCACCAACTCTTTCATTCTGCTTTTTTAAGGTGGGGCAAATTAAAAATATTTTAACGCATTAAAAGAGGTAAGCATTTCAATAAATGAATGCCAGGGCAGTTTTTATAAAAAAGCGTATTTAGAATAATTCTCCAGCAGGTTTGGTGGCTCCTGCAGGTTGAGCATTGGCAGCCAGCATTTTTTCAATCTCTTCAAGCTTTTCCAGGGGCATGGTAGAAAGCAACTGGTTCAGGCTGGCTTGTTTTTGGCGGGTGCGTATTTTTTGTAAAGGGTGGTTATCGCGGTCGTCCAGCAGGTCGTCGGGCGTCCATTCAAAAATATCGTTGGGTGTACAATTTAGTGCTACACACAGTTTTTCTATGTGGTCAAGTCGTATATGCTCCACCTTACCGTTTTTGTACTTATGTGCTGTAAACGGAACAAATCCGCTACGCACCAAAAATTTGTAAGGCTGGTCTATGCCGCGCGCTTTAAAAATACGCAGCAGGTTTAATTGCACCATGGTTGTTAGTTTTTGAAAGGTTTACTCTCTGTCCGTGCCAAAAGTGCAAAGTATAGATTGATGTATTACCATCTTCTTTGCACAGTTGTGTATAAAAAAGTGAGTAAGCCAAAACATACTTTTAAAAGTGCAAACTGAAGTATAAATAACTCAAACTATCCCAGTTAAAGGTTATTTGCTAAAAGTGCAAACTGGCTTTTAAGAAAGCCAAAGTAATTATAAAAAAACCAATTTGAAATGCATAAAGCCCAATGTGGTTTTTTCAATCATCCGTATTTTTTTTAACTCCATTATCAGGGACTTATTCTGTAGGTTATTATTGTTTAAATAATTGATGATTAGATAATTACATAAAAAAGGCCAGACGATTGTCCGGCCATTTTATTTGCATAATTTACTGACTGTTAACGCCTTATTCTGTTCTAACCACCTTGCGGTATTTTATAACTCCGCCGCAATCCAGGCGAATTAGGTAGGAACCTGCAGAGATGTTGGGCCTGTCTAAATCTAAAAATGCCTGGTAGGCTCCGGGCTCTTTCATGCCGGCTTTGTAATTATAAACCACCCTGCCGGCGGCGTCAAGCACATCAATAGTTACGGGGCATTTGCTGTTTACCGTATACCCCACCGATGTTTGTTCGTGGAAAGGATTGGGGTAAACGTAAAAATGGTCGAATGCGGCGTTTTCTTCCGTAATGCCAGTTCCGGTCTCTTTACGCATGGTAAAGTGGTCTAAAATCTGCCCTTTGCTGGTTAAATAGCGTCCATCCAGCCGGTCACCGTCTATATCTAATATAAACGATCCGTAGCAGGTATCGCAGGTATGCCCGTAAAATATGGCCGGGTGGTCAAAGCTGCTTGGGCTGTTACCCTCGCTGCCGTTACCTGCTATTACGTATACAGTGCCTTTGCCGGCGGTTGGGCCATAGGTGTATTTTACATATTCCTCGCCCAAATTTTCGGCACCCGAGCCGCCGTTAATCATCATTTGCGGAGTAAATGTGCTTTTATTGTCATAAAGTCCGTTTATAAGGTAGCTGCGCTGGTAATTGTGGTCGTGCCCGGTAAGCACCAGGTCTACCCCGTATTTTTCAATTATCGGGTTAAAGTGCTTGCGGGTAGCTATGCAAAATATCTGCACCCCGTTATCGGTAAAGTTATCCTGTGCGCTATAAGGGCATTGGTGCCAAACGGCTACCTTCCATTTTTTAGTGGTGGCTGCCAGGTCGGCCTTTAGCCATTCCAGCATGGGCGAGGTAAAGGCCGTATCGTTGTTTAACACCCCCGACCAGTTGTAAGCAGCGTTAAATGAGCCCAGCTCGCTGTTTAATATTACAAAGTGCACATCGCCGTAATCCATACTGTAAAACAGCTTGCGGTGCGATGCCACACCACCTAATTCGCCTTCTGTTGGCGGGTCTATAATGTTCAGGTAAGGGCCTGTATGTAAATCGGGGTCTGTTCCGCAAAGGCTGGGCTGCCAGGGGCAAATGCTGTTATAATCGTGGTTGCCGCTGGTAGATACAAAGGGCAGGTTCAAAAACGTGTTACCATAGCAGTTTACAGTATCAAACACCTTATCCTGAAACTCCTGGTCGGTGCCATCCTGGTAAGCATTATCGCCCACCCAAAGCTGAAAGTTAGCAGGCTTGTTAGCGGCATAGGCGTAATACGAATTTCTTACATCCCTTTCACCTGTGTTGCCGTGGCCAAAGTCGCCAATGGTCCATACCCGTATGGGTGTATGCGAATTGCTATCGGGGGCAGTAGTAAAGTACAGCAGGGGGTCGTTGCCGCGCAGTTGCTGGCTGGTAGTGCCAACGCTGTAGTAATATTTAGTTAAAGGTGTAAGGCCCTTTAGCAACACACGGTGCTCGGTAGTAAGGGTAGCGCTATCGGCGGTAAAAGTGGTAGCCCCCTGCGTAGTGCCGTAGGTTACGCGGCTGCTGGTAAGGCTATCGGTGCGCCAGCGCACTATTATACTATTGGGGCCCGGGCTTTGCAAATAAGGACCGCGGAGAATGGATTGGGCCTGTGTAAGGCCGGTGGCGCAACTTAGCATTACCAGCAGTAAAGCGAGTTTAGTTAATGTTTTAATCATGTGTGGTTGATTTTAAATTCACATTGCAAAGTATGAATTTATTCAATTTTGGAAATAGGACAGAGGCTCCTTGATTACTAAACTATAACTGTAGCAGCTGAAGTTTCTTAAGTAGCAGGAGTTTAAATGAGTGGTGATCAAGTATTGAGTGCCTTTTATTTTTTAGTTAATCAACACAGCAATTTTTAGTTTTTATTAAATCTCACCGATTCGGTGACGTTGATTAATAATGCTTACTTAAATTTAGCATCAGTTTAAAAATATTACCCATGGAGAAGAAAGAGTTTTTAGCCCTTATTTTTGGTTGGCACGGAAAGAACAAGCGGTTCACCCAGGATTCGCCCATTTACCCCGAAGTATGGCTTGAATATTTCGACAATATTAAAACGATAAAAACACATCGGGTTTCGATAATACTTACCCCAGATAGGAAATCTTCCGCGCATGAACTTCTGAAGGCCTTATACGACCGCTTAGTGGCTGTAAGCAATTCTACACGCACAGAGTTTAAACTGGCTAGTACCGGGGAGTCTGTTTCGGCATCTCTAACCCTTACCGAATTAATTAACGTGGTGCTTCCTCTAACTCGCTGGTGGCAACGGTACTTGTTTACAAAAAAGGGAGAGGCCACTGATGACTTAGTATGGCTGAGGGCATTGTTGGATGTGTTTTATGGCGATGCAGGTAAAAAATTGTTGGTAATACGTAAAGCAAATAAGCTGCAAAGCAAACCCTTGTTATGGTCGGTAAACAAAAACCGAACGGCAAAAATTTGTATTTCTAATTCCGTGCCGGCAACCAAAGCCGATGCAAGCAGACGGGTTTTTGATATCGACGGTGCTGGTATAGCCTGGGCTATAATAGATTCTGGTATTGATGCACGCCACCCTGCGTTTAGAAAAAACAATCCACAAACAGGTAAACCATACGCGACTGCGTTAGGCACAGTTGATAACGCAAATTCCAATAATACACGTGTTGTAGCTACTTATGATTTTACCAGGTTTACAGATTTGCTGGCAAAGATGAGTGATAATGAAGAAGTAGATAGTGCCATGAACATTGCCAAGCGCACATCTAGCGATACTTCAGATAAAAAGCTATCGGATAAAGATATACACGACAGGTTAAGAGATGTTCAGCGCATGCTAAAGTCGGGTCGTATGTTGGATTGGGATGTATTGGCACCAATATTGAAAATTGCGCATAATGTGCGTCAATATGTGCCGCCTGTGCATGGCCATGGCAGCCATGTTGCCGGAATAATAGGCGCCAATGCGCCGGAAACGTCAACTACAGAGTCGCTTATTGGCATGTGCCCCGGAATAGATTTGTACGACCTGCGGGTATTTGGTGAGGACGGCGAAGGCAACGAGTTTAATATACTGGCTGCCTTACAGTTTATACGCTGGCTTAACAGTAAAAAGGATAATCTTTTAATACATGGAGTAAATCTTAGTTTGTCGCTGGTACATGATGTGATGAGCTATGGCTGTGGGCAAACGCCTGTTTGTGTGCTATGCGAAAGATTGGTATCGGACGGTATAGTGGTAGTGGCGGCTGCAGGTAACCTTGGCCAAACAATTTACAA
Source organism: Chitinophagales bacterium (assembly GCA_044228435.1). GTDB lineage: Bacteria > Bacteroidota > Bacteroidia > Chitinophagales > LD1 > Bog-950. The sequence continues at coordinate 214,979 of JBGAUW010000001.1, read as the reverse complement.
GGGAACCGAAGGTGATGAACAGCAAGGCTTTAGAATGATGAATATTACTGATCCCGGCAATGCTGATGGGGTTATAACTGTTGGTTCTACACATCGTATGAGTCCGCATACCTATGGGGTTTCATATTTTTCGAGCAAAGGCCCAACCGGCGATGGCAGAATGAAACCTGACCTTGTTGCACCTGGTGAAAAAATAGAATCGTGTTGGTTAGACGCAGCAACAGCCACTTCTGATGGTACTTCTATGGCCGCGCCACACGTGTCGGGCGCAGCGGCTTTGTTACTTGCCAAGCATCGCGAATTGATTGGAAAGCCGCGGCGGATAAAGAATGTATTATGTTCAACGGCCACCGACTTAGGTCGCGAAAAGTATTTTCAGGGTGCTGGTATGGTAGATGTGCTAAGAGCTATTCAATCTGTATAATCAATTATATCACTTTTAAACCCCACAAATTATGGTATTTACATTAGAAGCCCTGCAAGCAAATGAAGGTGATTGTTTACTGCTGTATTTTGGCAAAACAGCTAACCCCGGCATATTGGTTATTGATGGAGGCCCGGCCGGAATTTACAAGGGATTTTTAAAACCCCGGCTGCTTAAATTGAAAGAACAGCTAAGTGCAGATGATCCATTACCACTTTCGATGGTAATGGTAAGCCATCTGGATGATGACCATGTTAACGGTGTATTGGCGTTGTTAAATGATATTGATAAAGCAGTATATAACAACGAGGATGCTTTGTTTGATATTAAAGATATGTGGTTTAATACCTTCGATGATATAATTGGAAACCTGCAAATTCCTGCAATTGCTGCCTTGCCAGCCTCGGCACAGGTTGCCGATATAAACTCAAATCCGAAGCTTAAAAATTTTACTAAAGATGAGCATGAAATAGCAGCTATAGCTTCTACAGGGCAGGGGCGCAAATTGCGTGATGTGGCCGGCAAGCTTACTATACCCGTAAACGCGCAGTTTGATAAAGTGGGTAAGGGTAAAATAAAGATGGTGATGGGCGGTACTCCAAAATCTAAAATGGCGTGGGATGGTTTAAATATTACCGTAGTTAGCCCGAACTTAACGCGTTTAAACGAACTGCAAAAAGAATGGGATAAAAACCTTAAGGCTGCTTTGAAAAAAGGGGATAAGACCATAACCCTCGCATCTTTAACCCTGGGCGATTCAGATAATTCACCCTTCAATTTATCGAGTATTGTTTGCCTGGTTGAATATAAGGGCAAACGCATTTTACTTACCGGCGATGCCAGAAGCGACGATGTTTTAGCGGGGCTAAAAGAAAGTAAGCTGTTAGATAAAAACGGTAAGTTACACGTAGATATTTTGAAAATGCCACACCACGGCAGTAATAGAAACATGTCGGCTAACTTTCTTGAAAAAATAACTGCCGACCATTACGTAATATCTGCTAACGGTAAGCATGGAAACCCCGACCAGCCAACTTTAGATAAGATATGCGAAGTGAATAAAAACGTTGCCGGACGTACCCTTTACATAACTAACCAAACAGGAGAAGAGGGGCTTACTGCCCGTATGAAAAAGTTTATAAAGGATACCAAAGCCAGTAAAAATAAACTGAACATAGTTTTTCGTGATTCAAATAAGCCTTCGCTGGCAGTAAATTTATTAGACAGCTTAAGTTTTTAAGCCACTTTAAAATTAAATTGAAAGGGCATTGCATCGGATTTATAAATTTCGATGCAATGCTCTTTTTTATTTAAGGCAACAAAAAAGCGGCTAAAGCTTTCGCCTTAACCGCCTTTCTTTCTTAACCACATCAAAATTCTTTATGCCGGTTCTTCTTCAAAATCTTCCTCCGGTTCCACATTGCCACGCAGCTTTTGCGATAGTTTCGTAATAGCCACAAACAACACCGGCACTACAAATATGGCCAGGGTAGTTGCTGCCAGCATACCGCCAAACACCGTCCAGCCTATTGTTTTGCGGGCTTCGGCACCGGCACCCGATGCAAATGCCAGTGGCAATACGCCAAATATAAAGGCCAGCGAGGTCATTACTATCGGCCGTAAGCGCAGTTTCACCGCTTCTAAGGTTGCTTTAATAACGTTCATCCCGCGGTCTACCCGCTCTTTGGCAAACTCTACAATTAATATGGCATTTTTAGCCGCTAAGCCTATAAGCGTTATAAGGCCAATTTGTGCATATACGTTGTTGGTTAGGTTAGGCAACAATGTAAGCGTAAGTATTGAGCCAAAGGCCCCGATAGGCACCGCAAATAATACCGAGAATGGAATAGCCCAGCTTTCGTACAACGCCGCCAAAAACAGGAACACAAAGGCCAGTGACAGCAAGAATATGTATAGTGAGGTACTGCCGGCTTTTAACTCCTCGGCGCTAAGGCCCGAGAACTCGTAGCCGTAACCGGCAGGCAGTGTTTTTTCGGCAGTTTCTTTCAGTGCTTGTATGGCCTGGCCGGAACTGTAGCCCGGTTTAGGTTCGCCGTTTATCTCCACCGTTTGAAAAATGTTGTAGTGCGATATCATAGCCGGCTGTTCAATTACCTTAACGGTGGTAAGCGCACTTAGCGGCACCATGCCACCGGCGCTGTTGCGCACGTAGTATTTATCCAGCGCTTTTACATCACCACGGAAACTGCTATCGGCCTGCGCCATTACGCGGAAGTTACGGCCATAAAGATTAAAGTCGTTTACATAACTGCTACCCAACATGGTGCCCATTACACCATAGGCCTCGGCAATATTTACGCCCAACTTTTTCGCTTTGTCGCGGTCCAGGTCTACCTTGTAGCCGGGTGTGCGCACGTTAAAAAAGCTATAGGCCATCGCAATTTCCGGGCGCTTGTAAAGCTCCTGTAAAAAGTTGTCTACCACACCTTCAAACTTCTTTAGGTCGTCGGCGCTTTCGCGTTTTTGTATCTCGAAGGTAAAACCGCCGGTGCTGCCTAGTCCATCAATAGCCGGTGGTTGTATGGCCATACCTGTTATGCCTTTTATATTATTTAACCGGCCCTGTATGGTGCCTATTATGGCAGATAACTGTTGCTCTTTGGCTTTGCGTTCCTCCCACGGTTTAAGCAATACGAATATGGTACCCACGTTGCTTTTGTTAGAGTTAGAGATGGCATTAAAGCCTGCAATAGCGCCCGTATTCAATATGCCCTTTACATCGCTTATTTCTTTTATAATGCTTTGCAGTACCTCAATGTTGCGGGTGGTAGAGGTTGCTTCGGGTAACTCGTAAGCTACAAACATATAGCCGGGGTCCTCGTTAGGTATAAAGCCGGTTGGTTTATTATTAAACAAAAAGCCCAGGCCTACAAACAAGCACACCAGCATGATTAATACGTAAGGGGTGAATTTTATCCATTTGCTAACCCAGTGGCTATAGCCGCCGTTCATTTTATCGAAACCACTGTTAAACGCGCGGAAGAAACGGGCAAAAATGCTGTTGCTTTTGGCAATAGTGCTGCGCTTTAACAGCATTACACACAAAGCCGGTGTAAGTGTAAGCGCCACAAAGGCTGATATAAGCACCGATATAGCAATGGTAATAGCAAACTGCTGATATAAGCGCCCAACTATGCCGGGTATAAAACCTACCGGCACAAATACAGCTGCAAGAATAAGGGCAATGGCAATTACGGGACCCGAAATTTCTTTCATGGCTTTGTACGTGGCCTTGCGCGGGCTAAGATGCTCATGGTCTATTAAGTGTTGCACGGCCTCTACTACCACAATGGCATCATCTACCACTATACCAATGGCCAGTACCATACCCAATAAAGTGAAGGTATTAACCGAAAAGCCCAGCGGTATAAAAAAGGCAAAGGTGCCTATAAGCGATACCGGTATAGCCAGCACCGGTATTAGCGTAGCCCGCCAGCTTTGTAAAAACAAGAATACTACGATGATAACCAGCAACAAGGCCTCGGCAAAGGTGGTTAATACCTCCTTTATAGATGCACTTACTACCGATACCGTTTCGTAAGGCACTAAGTAGTCCACATCCTTAGGGAATGTTTTCTTCATTGCAGCAATCTGTTTATTCACTGCTTCATAAGTCTGTAAGGCATTAGCGCCCGGTGCCTGGAAGATAAGCATAAAGGCAGCAGGCTTACCGTTTACGTAGGCATTGTTGCTGTAAGTAAACTTGCCCAACTCCACGCGGGCTACATCCTTCAGGTAAGTGAGCGCACCGGTTTGCGTGTTGCTGCGCACCACTATGTTTTCAAACTCTTCTTTTTTGTTCAGGCGGCTATTGGTAAATACGTTGTATTCAAAAGCCTGGTTACCCGGTTGTGGTGTACCGCCTACCGAGCCTACGGCTACCTGCAGGTTTTGCTCTTGCAAGGCTGCCAGTACTTCGCTGGTACTCATACCCAACGAGGCCAACTTATCGGGGTTTAGCCATACACGCATACCAAAATCATCGCCAAAGGAAACTATATCGCCCACGCCTTTAACCCGCAGCATTGCATCTTTAATGTAGATGTTGCTGTAGTTACCTAAAAAGGTAGCATCGTGTGTGCCGTTAGGAGAGTAGAGGGCAATAACCATCATAATACCGGGGTTCCGCTTGCGCACGGTAAGGCCAAGGCGTTTAACCGCATCGGGTAGAGTAGGTTCGGCCACACTCACACGGTTTTGCACATCCAGAGCGGCAATATCAATATCGGTACCTACCTCAAAGTTTACATTGATGTTACTGCGCCCGTCGCTGGTGCTGGTACTGTTAATGTAGGTCATGCCCGGCACACCGTTTACCTGTGTTTCTATAGCCGTAGTGGTAGTTTGCTCCACCGTTTCGGCATCGACACCGGTAAACTGACCGGCAATGGTTACCTGCGGCGGAGTAATGTTAGGGTACTGTGCCACCGGCAGATTAAAGAGAGAGATTAAGCCCACCGCTGTAATAACGATGGATATAACGATGGCCGTTACAGGCCTTTTTATAAATGTATTTGCAATCATTTGGAGTTAATAGTTAAATCAGGGAATCGGGAATACAGAGAATCAGGAATACAGAAAATCAGGAATACAGGAAACCGGAATGCAGAAAATACATATGAGGAAAATTGAAAAGCAGAAACCGGAAATAACCGATTTCCCGATTTCTGATTTCCTGTTTTACCTCTGTATCTTCGACCCTTCATGCAATTTTTGCACGCCATCGGTTACAATGGTTTCGCTTTCTTTTAAACCTTCTTTAATAATTACGTTGCTGCCTATTTGGGTGCCCAGGGCCACTTTGCGCTGTGTAACCGTACCGCTATCGGTAGTTACATATACAAAGTATTCGCCCAGTTGCTCGGTAACTGCCCTTTGCGATACCGTAATAACCGGTGCCGGATTGTTGTTAGCCACGCGTACATTACAGCTCATACCGGCACGTAACAGGTTACCTTTATTCGGAAATTCTAAACGAACTTTTAAGGTTCCGGTTTGTGGGTCAACGGCCCGGTCCAGAAAACTGATGTGGCCATAGTAAGGGTAAATATCGGTTTCGGTAAAGGCAATACTAAAGGTAGAGTCGTTTGCTTTTGCGGCTTTTTGCAACGTGGTAAACTGGTAAATATCGCGCTGGTCTATGGCAAAATCTACGGCCATTGGGTTATCGGTGCTAACGGTGTTAAGCATGGTTACACCTGCTGTAACAGCCGTGCCGGCCTTAACCTGGCTTATGCCAATGGTACCATCAAAAGGGGCTGTAATAGTGGTATACTTTACACCGGTTTGGGTGCTTTGCACATTTGCTTTGGCTGCAGCCACCATCTTTTTAGCGGCTTCTAAAGCAGCATCGGCATAATCTACCTGTTGTTTGGCTATTGCATCGTTCTTTTCCAACTCGTGGTAGCGGTCGGCATCTTTTTGGGCCTTCAGCAAATTGCTCTCCTGCACTTGCAGGTTAGCAACCGATTGGTCGTAGTTAGCGGCATACATCTGCGCATCTATGGTATACAGTTTCTGGCCTTTGGTTACGCGGTCGCCATCTTTAAAATAAATGCCGGTTATAAAGCCGCTAACCTGTGCGCGTAACTCAATTTGGTTAAGGGCTACCACGGTGCCGGGGTAGGTGTTATTATAAGCGGCCTGGCTGCTGGTTACTTTAACGGTATTTACAGCCACGGGGCCGGTGTTCCAGCCGCCGCCTTGCTCGGCTTTGTTTCCGCAGCTAACTAAAGTGAGAAGTAGTGAGAGTATTAGTATAAGCAGGGTTGCCTGCAGGGTTTTAAGTATATAACTTGTCATGATACAAAAGTTGGGGTTTAGCATTAGTATTTTATTTGTCCTAGTGATTGTTGCAAATCTACCTTGCCCGAAAGTACCTGGTAGAGTGCATTGTAATAATTGATTTGTGAGGTGCGTAAATCGCTTTCGGCTATCAGTACTTCCAGGTAGGTTTTTACACCGCTGCGGTACTGTAGTTGTATAACGTTGTAAACATCCTGCGCCAGTTGCAGGTTATCTTTAACTGCACTGTAGTTTGCCAGGCTGCTGTTGTAAGCGGCCAACGCCTGTGCATACTGCGAGTTAATGTCGTTTTCTACCTGCGTAATATCCCAGTCGGCTTTCTTTACCTGCCATTTAGCCTGGCGGATGTTCATCCAGCGCTTGCCCCCCTGCACCAGTGGTATAGCCAGTGTTAAGCCAGCGTAGCTGCTGGGGTAGTTGTTCTTATATAAATCAGAAAAGTTATCGTTTAAATAGTTGCCGTTATAAGCTGCAAAGCCCTGCACCGATGGCAGAAACGCCAGCTTGGTATATTTAAGGTTATCCTGCTGTAGTTTCTTTTGTGTTTGCAGTTGCAGGTATTCAATCCGGTTGTTATAATCAACGGTTGATGTACCGTCAAAGCCAATACTGCCTTCCATTTGCAGGCTATCGTAAACCACTTCTAAATTTGCTTTTGCCGGGTAACCCATCAATGCCTTTAAGTACTCCAGCTTTGCTTTGGCAGCTTCTTCGTTTCCTTTTTTAAGTGCCAGGGCATTGTTTAGTAAAATGGTTGCCCTTTGGTAGTCGGTTTTATCTACTATACCGCTCTGGTATTGGTTGCGGGCATCTTTTACGCTGCGCTCTAACCGGGTAATGTTTTCGTTGCTCACCTTTATTTGTTGCTGGGTAAGCAGCACATCGTAAAAGGCTTTGCTAACCGCCGCCACCGCTGCTATTTTATTGGCCGTGGTATTCTGCACCGAAAGGTTCTTTACGTTTTTAGCCGTAGTAGCAGCAAACACCAATGTAGGGTTCAGTATGTTTTGCGTATAGGCAAACTGGTTAAGCGAAGTGTTGCGGTTGCCCAACTGAATAACGTTACCCTGAAAGGTGGCCGTTTGCAATTGGAAGTTATGCTGCAGGTTATAGTTGTAACCAATTTGCGGATACCAATCGGCCAGGCGGGTATTTACCTGCGATTTGGTAATGCTTTCATCTAACAACGATTTTTGAACTGCGGGTTGATGCTTTAAGGTATACTGAATAATGTTTTCCAGCGTGCCGCTTTCAAGCAGGCTATCGTTGGCTACCTGTGCCGCTATGCCAAGGGGCCAAAGTGCTGCAAGTATTAATTGTAAAATGAGTAAGTAACTTTTCATGCGATGGTTTAAAATGCTCTGTCTATTAGTTAAAGTTTAAATTGATTAGTCAGTCAATATTTGGGTCAAAAAAAGGGGATTAGTTAAGGCCTTTCCAAATCACGTTAAAGGCTTCATCGTTCCACTTTTTCAGGTTTGTTTCGCTGGCCTTATCCATTAAAAACTGGCTGGCCATGTGAAAGTAGCCCGAAATAAGAGCCGATAATAGTTCGACCGATTCGGTGTTTACTTCGCCATTTTCTACCGCTTTTTTAACCACATCGCCAATCACGGTAAAGCGCTCGGTTGCTTTTTCGCGGGTGGCGTTGGTTATTAAAGCACTGCTGCGATATTGGGTCATAAACAGTATTTTCTTGGGGTTTTGTATATACCAGTCTATTGTTCTGTCTAAAATATGCCTTAATTGTGTTTTAAAAGTAAGGTTGGCCCAAACCCCTTCTTCCATATAAGCTGCAAATTCCTCTTTGCTTTGCAGGTATAATTCGTTTACCAAATCCTCCTTACTATCAAAGTAGCAAAACAGGGTTCCGGTGCCCACGTTTGCCGCTTGCGATATGCTGGCGGTAGAAGTATCCTGATAACATTTTTCGCAAAACAAGTTCAGGCTGGCCTCTAGGATGGCCTTCCGTTTTTCGCTCTGCTTATCAACTATTTTCATGGTCTTTCAATTTAAATAAACTGACTAATCAGTCACAAAAGTAGAAAGTGTTGTCGAATTTGCAACTATTGGGTAAGAAATAATTTTGGGAGGCTGCTTAAAAGATTGACAAACTTGTAGGAGAGTAGGGTGGTTAAACGCAGGAAAGCGGGCTATGATATAAATGCCCACAGAAACTGCCCGCCGATTGCTTTATAGTGCTCAGACAGATTAAGATTACTGTGCAGTAGGGTAATAGCCAAACCAAAAAAGCGACTAAACATTACTGTCTAATCGCTTTTAAGTGAAATTGAATGGAGCTTGCCTACATCTTTACAAACTTTTTGTTTATTAATGTAGTGTTTACCCTAAGTGCCAGATAGTAAATACCGGGTGGTAAAAACGTAATATCCATTTTCAAATCGTCGGCCCTGCGTTGGGTATCTGCTTTTATCAATTGCCCGGCCACATTATAAAGCATTGGCAGAGCGGTTAGCTTTTTTAAACTTTCTCCGGTTATTATCAGTTCGTTGGTGGCAGGATTAGGGTAAACGTAAATGTCATTTGCTCCAAATGTTTCTTGTATGGCAAGTAAAACGAAGTTATGGCTGGCGGTGCCTGTGCAACCGTTGCTATCGGTGTAGGTATAGGTAATAACTACAGTGCCGGTGCCGGCCAGGGTAGGATTGAAGGTATTATTAACCACGCCCGAACCGCTGTAGTTACCGCCTGCCGGTGTACCTCCGCTAAGGGTAATAATGCCATTGCTATTTACCGTATCATTAGCCCCCACCCAGCTAACTACCGGATTATCGCCCGAAACCATCAGTACCACTGTGCTATCGCAATTTTGTGAAGAATTAAAGTGAAAGGCATAAGCCCCCGGGGTATTTAAAATTTGACCTTGATATACCAGCGAATCGCCTGCGCAAAGGTTAACCGGTAGGGTATCCTTATAAGCCGGCAATAGTGATAGTTGCATAGTAACCACGCTATCGCAGCCGTTAGCGGCTGTTATACGTTGCACATAAGTGCCCGGGGCTTTTAAAATTACACCGTTAAAGACTATTGAGTCTCTGTTGCATATTGCTGCGGATGAACTGCCAGATGAAACCGGTAGAACTGACAATTGAAGAGTAACGGTGCTATCGCAGCCATTTACAGCAGCTAAATGCGCTGTATAGCTACCGGCAGTTTTAAGCACCTGTCCGTTAAAGCTGAAAGAGTCGCTGGCGCAAATGGTGGCAGAATAATTTGCGGTGATGGCCGGCAATACGCTAAGGCTAAGAATGATGGTACTATCGCAGCCTGTAGCAGTAGTTGCCACATGCATATAACTACCTGCGGTATCTAATAGCTGTCCGAAAAAGTTAAATTGCTCACCAGCGCAAACGGAGGCGCTTGTGTAATAAAGGCCGGCATTTGCTGCCGGTATAGTAATATTAAACACGGCACTATCGCTACAGCCGCTAACCGTATCAACTGCCAGCAATTTAATGCTTCCGCTGGTTTGGCCATTATGCCAATACACATCAATATTGTTGGCACCATTAATATAGGCTGGTGCACCACCATTTACAATCCATTGGTAATTTACCCAGGGCTGTATTTGCGTAAGCGAATAATTGCCATGGGGCGAAGGGCAGGGGGTAACATTAGAACTGCTTATTGCCACAGCAGGCTTTTCTACCTTTATAATATCGGTAAAAGTGTAACCGCCGGTCTGTAGCCTTACGGTGTAACTACCCGGAGCCGAAAACTGGTGCATGGGATTAGTTAGTGTGGACGTGTTAGCCGCGCCGCTGGCAGGGTCGCCAAAATTCCATTGCGTGGCAAAGCACTCGTCGGCGGCATAAAATTTATAGCCCGTGCAATTACTTCCGGCATATTTGAACATATGAGGCACATTGGGTGTCCACTGGCAATTGTAGGCATCCACATTGTCTTTAAAGCCCCAAAGGCCGTAGTGGTATATTTCCGGTAGCGTTGTTTCGGGAATGATACTTGGACCATAAGGATTATAGCCTGTACTGTTTAATCCATTTTCCATTTCATCGGGAAAATTAATTACCCCTAACCGGTACGTTTCGGGGGCGTTCTCGGGCTCAGTATAAGTACCTATATATATCTTCTTATCCGGCCCCGGCATAAAAAGAGACCCTCCTTCATTAGCAATTAGTTTTCTGCTGGTAATTAAATCCTGGTGCAAAAGGTCGTACTGATATATTTTCATATTCTCATTGATATACAAAAAGCGGGAATTGGGGCTGAAGCAAAGGCGATTTTCAAAGCCGAAACCCGCTGCTAAACGGCGCAAATTGGCTGTATCGATATCACCGGTATTTTTATTAAAAGGATAAATTATATCTCTATAGGCTAAATAGTTTCCATTGGGCGATGCAATAGCAGGCGTTATATCATAAAGGGGGCCTAACTTGTTATATTTTTTGTAAAAGGTTATTACAGCCGATGAATCCATACGGAAAACGTAGGTAAAGGGATAGCCGGATGCCGGTACTACCAGCCAAAGGGTTTTTCCGTCGCAGGATGGAATACCTGTTGCCTGGCTCATGTGATGCACGGTAGTATCGGGAAATGGCAGGCGTATCCATTTTTTGCCGGGTACTACACCTGGCACCCCGTTGTTCATTTCAATAATAGAGTAAACCATCTCAACGGATGATGATGTAGGTTGGATGATATTGATAAAACAAAACTGTTCAGGCTTTTCGGGTACCGGTACCAAACTGCGAAAATTATATGATGCTTGAGCATACTCTAAAGTATCTACAATGTTATAGTTGGCATCCAGCAATGGGGCGCCATTTACACCAATACCACCCATATAGCCAATATGAAAAAGCGGGTTACCCTGCGCATCGGCCCGGTAAAAAGGTAAAAAAAAGGCTGGCGACCATGGGTCGTTGTTAAGCGGTGGGTGATCGGTAGCAATGGGCGTTCCGCTGCTAAAATCTAAAAAGCCAAATTCGAAGTTCCACTTATTGTATCCACAGGCTATTGGCTCGCAGGCTGTAATAAATACATTTTTTGATTGGGTAGCGGTAAGGTTGTTTTGTGCATCAAAGGCAGTTAAGCTTACGGTGTAACTTCCTTCGGTGGTGTAGCTATGCACGGCTGTATCGCCTGTTGCGGTATTACCATCGCCAAAATCCCAGGTATAAGTAGTGCCGGGTACGGTAAGCGATGCAAACGTCATAGCCTGGTTTATACAGCCATTAAAGTTAGCGCAGGTAAAATCAGCATAAATACCTACCGACCCGGCACAATCCACCTTAGTACGAAGCAGATTACCCTGCGATACAAGCGCCGGCCTATAAGCAAGCACCGACCAATCCATTCTTTCCCGCTGACCCTGTGTAAATGCATTTTTGCAATTATCATAGGTATATTCCATGTAGTTATTCAAAAGCACTGTATCGGTACCGTTACAGGAGATAACAGGGGTAGCCGGACATCCATAATTAGCGTCGGTTGGCGGGGTGTCGCAAATCAGGTCTCCCGTTGTGCTGCAGGTAGATTGGGTGGCCCCAATACATCCACCCTGGAAGGTATGGTGCAAATTAAGGTAATGCCCCGCTTCGTGTACCATTACAGCGCCCAGGTTATAATTAGAAAAAAGATTGCAGTTAAGGCAGTAATTGGCGCTGCCAAATACGTTGGCCTTTACTACCACACCATCGGTAACAGGGTCGCCACCGGGAAACTGTGCATAGCCGAGAATTCCGGCGGGTAATATTTTGTTAACTACAAAAATGCGAAAGTAGTTGGCAGCCGGCAGGTTACTTAGCTGCTTTAAAGCTACATCTTCGGCATAAACATCTACATTGCTTAAAGCGGTATCGTATATACGAAAAACGCCCATCGAATCGCCCGGCTGCGGAACAAACCAACTAGTATCGGCTACATTGCGCTTGGCATAGCAAAACGAATAGCCGAACGGAGCGAAGGCATCGTTCAACTGGTCCATTTGGCCTTGTATCTGGTTCATGCTGATATTGCTGGCCGCAGTACCATCGTGTACTATATATATAACTGTAGGAATTACAAAGGTTGGGTCGGGCCAACCATTTCGCTGCAATTGCTTTTGCGGCTGCTGTAAATTTTTTGTCCTTTGTTTTTTTAAGTCGCTAACCACTCCCCAGGCTTTATCGGCAGCCTGCCGTTTTAGCAACAGTGATGAATCGCGATGAGCCATTTGTTGCCACAATTCATCAGTATAACATGCATTGCCGACACTTGTGTTGTGTTGGGCAGATAAATGCAAAATAAGCAGGCAAAAAGCCGGCAGTATTAGTGTTTTCATATATCTAATGTAAAAATCTGGCAACGAAAGCAGAAAAAATACAGCTTTCACGAAAGAATAAATTTGCGCGCTAAAACAAAAAAAGCGACTAAACATTGCTGCTCAATCGCTGTTGTGTGAGTCACCTCTCAAACTTTTCTTCTATAGAACTACAACCAACGGAACCAATAAACGATTGTTTCCGTTGGTTTAGTATTGTTACTACTTAACGTTTGCTATAAAGCAGCGGCCTACTGTAAACTCGCCTGCATTTTTAACGCGAACTATTACATAAGCTGCCTCGGTGCTCGAAATACTTTTGGCATACACCGTATTTTTGCCAAAGCGCTCGTTAACTAACTGCTGCCCTAAAGCGTTGTAAATTTCTATAGTTGCGTCTACTTCCTGCTGTTGGCGGAAATCGATGTATACATTGTTTTGGTTGCTCCATATTTTAATGGCCTGTTGCGTGTTGCCAATAGCAGGCAGCCCGCTAATTACCTGTTGGGTAACTGTAATGGTTTGGGTAGTGGTGTTGCTGCATCCATCGGCGTTGGTAACGGTAAGCGTTACATTGTAAGTGCCGGGTTGTGCATATTGGTGGCTTACAGTTGCGCCCTGGTTAGATGTGGTTCCATCGCCAAAGTTCCAATCGTAAACCACGGCATTAGCTGTTGCACTAAACGTAAGGTCTATATCCTCTTCCACCGTATTGGCAGAAGGGGTAAATGCTGCCGATACCGGCAGGCTTCCGTTTACAGTAATGGTTTTAACAACGGTGTAATTATTGCTATCGGTTAAGGTAAGTGTATAGGTGCCTGCCGGTGCTGTAATAGTTGCCGGGCTGCTTTGGTTTAAAATGCCACTGCTTATAGCGGTGTTGTTTGCATCGTTTAACGAGTAGTTCCAGTTGGCGGTGCCAGGCTGGTTAAGGCTAATGCTGCCGGCTGTATCGCAACTTTGTGCTATGGTCGTAATTTCGGCAGCAGGTGTAAAGTGCAGCACAAAGCGCTCCCATGCATCGGTAACATCGGCTGTAAAGTTATAATCGCCGGTGCGCACATTATAGAAGGTATTCAGCTTGCGGTCTTCCAGCATAATGTAGCTGGTAGGGTCAAAACTGTTCAGCCCGTCGAAATTAAAGGTGTAGCTGCCCGCTAATTCGGGTTCAAAGCCTACGGTTACAGTACTTGTTTGTGCCATGTTGTTAAGCACGTTTTTACTCATCCACAAACCATTGCTGCCAAGCGTGTATAAGGTATGGCGCCCAAGGCTGCCGGCAATTTTTTGTGCGTCGTAATCGGCATCAAACTGGGTGCTTGCATCGGTATTAAACGCAACCGTAGTTACATCCAACAGGTTGGTGGTGTTGTTTGCTGCGGTAATAGTTAACTGATGGTCGTTTTGCTGCGCCTGGAAAGTTTGTGTACTGCGTGTACGGTTAATAGCATTTATAGTGTAAGTGTTACCGCCGCTAAGTGTTTTTTGCACAAAGAAAGCCTGGAACGGTGCAATAACGGTAGCATCCTGATAGGTGCCGGCAAAACCACCGGTGGTGTGCCATACTTTTATCTGGCTATTAAAGCCACTTTGAGCAGGCAGGCCGGTAAGGTCCAGCGTGGCAAGGTATGGGTTAGCTACCAGCAACCAGCCGCTGGTCATAGGCCTGCCCTGCAAACTGCTGTTGCCCCAGTTGCCATTGGCGCCGGTTTGCGTATACGAAGCATTTAGGTTGGCCGTACCGGTAACGCTTAATACTCCGGCATTTGTTTTAGCTACCGAAAAACCTTTAGCCGGTGTTGCCGCAGCTGTATTGGGTTCTACCTTCCAGCCTGCCTGTGCGCAGCTGGCGCCATTACTTTGATCGTAGCTAAACACGCTGCCATATACCGAAGTAGATGCCAATGCGGTTTCGTCGCAGGTAGGTTTAGGGGTAACAAAACCCGATGAGGTACCTGCGCCAAATTGGGCCAGTGTAGCGTTGCTTACCGGGCTGCCCATGTAATGCTGGCTGTAACTGTTGGCACTGGGCGCGGCATAGTATCGTTCGGCATTTATAGTGCCGCTAAGTGAGCCTGCAAAGCCGCTGCTAAAATTATCGAGCACCGCAATATCTGTAGCCGAGGTGCTTTTAAAAGTAAGTGTGCCGCTGCCTGTAGCCAGTGTGCCGTTTCTTAGTTCTACTGCTGTGTAAACATCTATCTGGCTGCCTGCCTGCAAGGTAGCGGTAGTGCCGGTTGTTTTGTTTACATGCAGGGTAGTGAATTGTGTTTTGCCGCTAATAGCCTGCGCTGCGTTGCCGGTAAGTATTACGCTTCCGGCACCTGTAACTGTGCTGGCAGTAGTAGAACCACCGGTCCAATTACCGCAGGTGGTTAAAGTGTTGGTGCCAAGGTCTATGTTTTTGCTATCGCCTACACTTATATCGCCTACCGATACGTTACCCGTTAAAACAGGGTTGCGCGGAGTGCCTGCCGGTATGCTAACGGTGCTGCCGCAAACATTTACCGGTACACCTATGTTCCAGTTGGTTACCGTGGTCCAGTTATTATCCGGGCCCAGGCCGGTCCATACAAAGCCACAGCTATTTACGGTTACCGATACAGTAGTGGTCCATAAGTTGCAACTGCCCGAAGTTGTTCTGCGCTGAAAACAATAAGTGCTTCCTGTAGTAGGGCCGCCCAAATCAGCCATACCCTGCGTAACGCCTGCCGAAGGTAAATCTTCGCCGGTAGAGCTTGCGCTTACTGCCAGCCAGCCTGGTGCCGGTGTGGCGCTGGTGCCCGTAGCCGGTGCTCCGCAGCCGGATATAGTAGCATACCATTGATAAGTAAAAGTTCCGGCTCCGCCGGTTGATGCGTTGGCATCAATATCGGTAGGGGCACCGCCTACACACACAGTTTGGTTACCCGATACCATGGTGCCTGCTACAGGCGCCACATAGTCCGGGTGGATAATAGGGGCAGGGTAAGTGCCTGCTACTCCGTTCGAACCGGCTACATCACCTGCTCCACCGTTTCCGGCTGCTACTGTTGACGCTGCAGGTGTTATAGTATTAACTGCACATGGATTAGTTACAATTTTTATTCTTCCGCCGCCGCCGCCTGCGCCACCTTTTACACTGCCATGGCAAGTGCCATGCACCAGGTCTCGCGGATTGCCGGCTGCGCCGCCATTGCCACCATTAGCCGATAATGTACCGGTTACCGATGCGTTGCCAAATGCCTTTAGCATAATGCCACCGCCCGAACCACCACCACCGCCTGCACCTGCACCGGCGTCTTTTGCATAAGTTTCGTTACTGCAAACGCCGCAGCTACCACAATCGCCTTTGCTGCAATCCCATTGGTTATCGCTGCCTTTACCTCCATCGCCGCCGGTGCCGCCGGTTCCACCGTTAGCTGTAATAGTGCCCGCTACATTAAGTGCATTGGTTGCATTTAGCGATACCATACCACCACCGGCACCACCTGTACCGCCGTCGGTGCCATTACCCATCGATGCTCCACCACCACCGCCGCCACCGCCACCAAACCCGAGGCTGATATCCAGCCCGCTGCTAGTGCCTTGCGCACCAGCTGTTGCGCCGGCACTGCCTCCTAAACCCTGTAAATTGTTATTGCCATTGTTCTGCCAATCGCCGTTAGCACCGGTTCCGCCTGCTCCGCCTGCACCACCGTAGCTGCCACCAGCACCACCACCGCCACCACCACCACCGCCATAATCACCATTGTCGTTGCCACTACAAAACAGCCCGCCACACTGGCGAGAGTGACCGTTGCTATTGCCGCCATTACCACCGCCACCGCCACCGCCGGCGCCTGTAGCTGCACCTCCACCAAAGCCTCGGCCACCTGTGTGCGCTTCGTCGTTATCTTGTCCGCAATCCACATAAGCTACTCCATTGTTCCCTCCGGCTCCTCCGGCAAGGCCAGCGGCATTCGCATTAATGGTGCCGTTAATGGTAATGTTGTTGGCATTTACTACCAATGCACAGCCGGCAGGCACTGTAACCGTAACGCCGGCATTAACTGTAAAATCGCCTGTAATATCCAGCAAGCCACTTAATGAAGTGTTGGAACTAATTACCACACTGCTTGGATAACTGGTAGCGCTGCAATATTTATCGGCTATAATAAACGAACCTAGTGCAGTGTTAACCGCAGTTACCGATTCAAGCGAACTGGATGTTGTAGCTGTACCGCCTACACTTGAATATAAGCCACCCGTGGTTGCCGAACGGCCAACGGCATTAAGGGAAGATACCGGAGGTGTGCTGCGGTTCAATTCCACTTTACCAGCACTGGTTAAGGCGCCACTTGTTACACTGGCATCCCAATAGCCGGTGCCAAAATCAAACAACCCAAATTGCAAGGTACCACCCGAAGGTATGCCATCGAAAGCTTCTACCCTAATAGTTGCCGGTGCTGATGTAGTTGGATTAATAAGTCTAAACAGGTCGGAGCTGCTTTTACCTACAGGGAAAGCATACGTAGACCCTGATACTAACGTAGGCAGGTTACGCGCCAAAGCACCTTTTACGTATGATGCGCTGCCGCCTGTGTTGGTTACACTGGCTACTGCAGTACCGGTAACGGTAAGCAAGTTGCTGCTGCCATTTTCAATAATACCATTAGTAAGTGCTAAAGTAGTAACAGAAAGCGGGGTGCTAAGTGTGAAGGATGGAGAGGCTCCTCCCTGGTTTACAGTTAATGTGTTTAATATACCGGCTGCACCCGAAACAAAACCAATAGAGCCGATGTTGCCGGCAATAGTACCCAGAATAGAAAGGTTAGATGCGGAAGAGCCTGAAAGTAAGCCGCCGGTGCTATTCACTGCACCGTTTAAAGTAAGTGTATTGCTGCCAATGCGCAGGTTGCCCGATGTAAGCGATAAGGTGCCGCCAAGCGTAAGCGAACTCGCTAAATCAGCATGTTGGTTATCGTTCAGTTCCAGGTTGCCCCAAACTAAACTGGTGCCCGAAACACTGTGTGCAGTTGCACCACCCTGTAATAATATACGGCCCGCACCAGATGTGTAGCTGCCATTGTTTACTACGTTGCCTTTTACGCTAACGGTGTTAGCTCCCAAAGCAAGTGTGCCCGCACCTATAGTAAGGTTGCCGTTTACAGTAGCGTTACCGCCGGTTATAGTTTTACCACCAGCCAGCAAACTTTGAAGGTTGTAATAAGTAAGTGCCGGAACGGCTTGTGCGCCTGCCTGGCTAAAGTTTACGGTGCCTGTGCCACCATCAAAAGTTCCGTTATTGGTTAGTGGTGTTCCCGCACCGGTAAGTGTAAGGGTGTTGTTTCCGCCCGATAGCGTAGTTCCGCTGCCAATAATTGCACTGGCTGTGGTTACCAGCAATGATGGGTCGTTTATAGTTTTTATACCACTACCTGCTGTAGTTAAAATGTTGTAAGTGCTTTTAATAGCCGGTATGTTCTGATTGCCTGCTCCGTTAAAGCTTACTGTATTACCGGTAACTACATAAGCGCCGGTAGTAAAGGTGGCTGCGGGATTAAATGTTCCTGCTATGCCTATTGTGCCTGCAGCCAGGGTAATGCTGGTTGTAGTGCGGGCACCGGTAGTAGTAAGATTGTAGAAGTTGAGGGCCGGTATGGTTTGCGCACCGGTTTGGCTAAATATAAACGTGCCCGTGCCGGCATTAAAGGTGCCCAGGTTGCTGATTACAGCGCCCACCGGTGTAACGGTAGTAGTGTAGGTAGCAGCATCAAATGTAGTGCTCGCCCCAATATTCAGGGCAGTGTTTACGGTTACGTTGCCACCCAGCGTTTTGGTGCCACCACCTGAGGTTGAAAGCGTGTAATAGTTAAGTGGTAACATGGTTTGACTACCTGTGCCGCCATATATAACACTACTACCTGTTTGCGGGGTTATAGTTCCCGATCCGCTGCTTGAAGAAGTGCCGTGAATGGTAAGTGCTGCGCCGCTTGCCAATGTAAGCGGGTTAACCGTTGCTGTAATATTGCGAACTGCCACTGCGCTGGATAAAGTAGGTTGTAAAGGTGCCGATGGATTATCCAGTAAAACATCATCGGCGCTGGTTTGAGGGTAGTTGCTGTTAGGATCCCAGTTAAGTGGGTTGGTCCAGGCAGTAGTTCCGCCAAGGCCTGTCCACTGGTAGGCGGTAACATCCGATAAATCGGCACCACCTTTTTCGCCTACTATAAAGGCATAAGGGGTGGCCGGTGCAAACGGAAGGCTATTTTGAGTAATAGGCAAATTGCCGTTGGCAACAGCGCCTACGGTGCCCCCTACCTTTACCCACTCTGGCGATATATAGCGGTATATAGCCGCTGTGCCCGATGGTAATGAAATATTATAGTCGCCGGGGTTAGCGTTTAAAGCCGTAAGCGTTAAGTGCGAAGTAGGGAACGAGGCACCGGTAATAAGTAAAGTTGCTATATAAGATGCCCGGTTGTTTTGATTGGTATTGATAGGCACGTTGGTGCCGGATACGGTTGCTGTTCCATCATGATTGATAAAGCCTACCTTAACCCCTACAATAGATGCCGGGTTGGCGGCTGTAGTTTGTAGCGATAAGGGGCGGAAGCCGGTAACATCGCCCAGCGGGCCCACAGGCCAGCGGAAAGAGTTGGCTGCGGTACTTGCCGGCATGTTCCATTGAAAGCCACCCGTGCTGCCCAAAAAGCCAAAGTAGCTGTTATTGGCGTTGGCAATGCTGGCCAGCATGCTGGTAGTGGCGCCGTTATAAGTTACCAGGTTGTTACCCATGTTTACCAATCCGTTTGTCATGGTAAAGGCAGCCGTTAAAGTAAGATTGCCGCTTACAGTTAAGGCACCCCCGGGGCTATTACTTACAAACGATATAGGCACGGTTAAATTACCGGTAATTGTTGCAGCAGGTGTTGCTCCGGTGCGGGTAAAGCTTACAGTGCCTATGGTTTGCGCGCCGTTGGCCAGCACTATGTTGCCCAGGTTGCCGCCACCGGTTCCGCCCAGGGTTAATGTGCCGCCGGTGGTGTTTGCTAACCGGCCTGCGCCTGTTAAGGTTCCCAATAAGCTAAGCGATTGACCATTCATAGTTAGGGCGCCAGCAGTAGTGTTGGTGCCATTAAGCGTTAATGTATTGTTAACCGTAGTAGCACCGCCCAACAGCGGTGTAAAGTTTCCGTTATCGAGGGTGAGGTTATGATAAGTGGATGTTTTAATGGTTTGGGCTAAACTTGTGTTATTGTAATTTACCAGGTTAGGGTTAGTAGCCGCCGTTAGGGTGGGGGTTATACTAACTGCATTAACGTTAAATGTGCCGGTATTTGCAATAGTGCCTGCGCCTAAAATGGCTGCGGCATTAGTAACATTTAAAGTGCCGGCATTTGTAAACGTGCTGCTAATAGTAACAGTGCCCGAAGCATTTAAAGTAGAGCCACTAACTGTTGAAACCGTATTACTTACGGTAAGTCCCGCTACGTTCACAGCGTTATCTCCCCCAATAGTTTTACCGGCGCCGTTAAACGTAATAACATTGGTGCCGGCGGCAAATGTGCCATCGTTATCCAGGCTACCGCTTATAGTAAGCGGTGCATTTTGCGTTGTATTTGTAAAATCACCTGCGGCTGTAATGCTTATATCGTTAAAGGTTTTAGTTAAAGCGCTGTTTACAATATTTACCGAACCGCTTGTAGTTAATGCTGCGTTGCCGGTAAAGGCGGTTGTAAAGGTGCCTATGTTTAATGTAGTTCCACTATTTACGGTAATTAGGCGCGATGCAGTTGTGGTGGTAGTACCTGTACCGGTCCAGTTTGTAACGTTGCCACTGCCGGCAATCTCTAAGTTGGCAAAAGTATTGGTTGCTCCGCTAATGGTATGCGTACCACTACCGCTTACTACCAATTTGCCTGCCACAGCCGATGGCGAAGTATGTGTACCATTGCTGCTTATGTTGCCAAGCACGGTCAACGTATTGCCGTTATCGGCTAATGTTCCGGCGCTTATAGTAAGGTTATTGTTTATTGTTGAGTTGCCCGAAGCGGTTTTTACACCGGCCAGTAAGGTTTGTAAGTTATAATAGTTTAGGCCCGGTATGGTTTGCGCCGATGCGCTTGTAAATACTACCAACCCCGTGCCGGCATCAAAGGTTCCGTTGCTGGTAAGCGGGGTAGGGGTGCCGGTAAGTGTAAGCGTATTTGCACCGGCGGCTAAAGTGGTGCCACTGCCAATAGTTACTGCGGCTGCAGTAACGTTAGCCACGCTTAAAGTTTTAATACCGCCACCGGCTGTTGTTAAGTTGTTATAGGTGGTTTTAATATCCGGTATGTTTTGATTGCCTGCACCGTTAAAGCTTACGGTGCTACCGGTTACTACATAAGCCCCGGTGCTGAATGTGGCAGCCGGGTTGAACACGTTAGCAACGCCTATAGTGCCGGCGTTGGCTAAGGTAATACTTGTAGTAAGTCTTGCTCCGTTGGTAGTAAGGTTGTAATAGTTGGCAGCAGGTATAGTTTGTGCTCCGGTTTGGTTAAAAATTACAGTTCCGGTTCCGGCATCAAAGGTGCCGGTAGGCGTAAATATGGCACCGGTTCCTGCCAGGGTGGTATTAAAAGTAGATGCAGCCAATGTGCTTCCGGCGCCAATATTAAGTAACGTGTTTACAGTAATGTCGCCGGAAAGAGTTTTGGTTCCTGTGCCACTTGTAGCAAGGGTATAATAAGTAAGTGGTAATACAAGTTGGTTTCCGGTTCCGCCATAGGTTACGGTGCTGCCTAAAAGCGGCGTTATAGTGCCTGCGCCGGTGCTGGATGAGGTTCCATGTATAGTAAGGGCAGCACCGCTTGCCAGTGTAAGAGGGTTAACGCTGGCAGTTATGTTTCTAACCGCAACAGCGGTTGATAAAGTGGGCTGAACAGTGGCAGATGGATTATCCAGCAATACATCATCGGCGCTGGTTTGCGGGTAGTTGCTGTTTGGGTCCCAGTTAAGCGGGTTGGCCCACGCGGTAGTACCGGCAAGACCTGTCCATTGGTAAACGGTTACATCTGGTAAATCGGTGCCCCCTTTTTCGCCTACTACAAAGCTGTACGGGGTTGAAGGTGCAAAAGATAAGTTGTTTTGTGTAAGCGGTATATTGCCATTTACTGCTGCTCCGGCAACTCCGCCTACCTTCACCCACTCGGGCGATATGTAACGGTAAATAGCGGATGTAGCAGAGTTAAATGATATATTATAATCGCCGGGGTTGGCATTAAGTTGTGTAAGGGTTAAATGCGAAGTAGGGAAACTGGCACCGGTTACAAGCAGGTTGGCTACGTAGCCTGCACGGTTGTTTTGCGCTGCGTTGATAGGAACGTTGGTAGCTGAAACTGTTGCGCTGCCATCGTGATCGATAAACCCGATTTTTACACCAACAATGGATGCTGGTAAGGCAGCGGTTGTTTGTAAAGAAACCGGGCGGAAGCCTGTAACAGCACCCGCAGGGCCCACAGGCCAGCGGAAGGTGTTAGCCGCCGTGCTTGCAGGCATGTTCCACTGAAAGCCGCCGGCACTACCCGAAAAACCAAAAAAGCTATTGTTAACGTTAGTTATGCTTCCCAGCATGCTGGTAGTGGCACCATTATAGGTAACTGTATTGTTACCCATGTTTACCATACCGTTTGTCATGATAAATGCGGCAGTAAGGGTTAGGTTGCCATTAATGGTAAGCACACCTCCGGCGCTGTTGCTTACAAACGATGTTGGCACTGTAAGATTACCGGTTATGCTTGCCGTTGGTGTTGCGCCACTGCGGCTAAAAGTTACTGTACCAAAAGTTTGTGGATTGCTGGCAAGTATTAAAGTGCCCATGGCACCGCCGCCTGTTCCGCCAAGCGTTAAACTACCACCGGTTGTATTGGCAAAACGTCCGCTACCCGCAATAGTGCCTAACAACGAAACGGTTTGTCCGTTCATAGTTACAGTGCCCGCTGTTGTATTGGTTCCGTTTAAGGTAAGGGCACCGTTTACGGTGGTGGTACCGGCCATAGAGGCAGTAAAATTGCCGTTATCGATAGTAAGGTTATGGTAGGTGGAAGTTCTTATAGTTTGTGCTAAACCGGTGTTGTTATAATAAACCAGGTTAGGGTTTGCCGAGGCCGTTAAGGCAGGTGTTATACTAACCGCAGAAACATTAAACGTGCCTGCATTTACTATACTACCTCCGCCTAAAATAGCAGCACTGTTTGTAACGTTTAGTGTTCCGTTATTGGTAAAAGTGCTACTTACTATTACGGTGCCCGAAGCATTTACTGTTGAGCCACTGGTTACGGATACTGTATTGCTTATTGTTAATCCAACCACATTTACAGGATTATTCCCTCCAATAGATTTAGCCGCCGTGTTAAAAGTATAAGTGTTGGTGCCGGCTGTAAAAGTGCCATCGTTCTCCAGGCTGCCGGCTACGGTAATAGGTGCGTTTTGTGCGCTATTATCAAAGGTTCCGCCGCTGTTAATTGTAAGGTCGCCAAAGGTTTTTAGTGCGGGGCTATTTACAATGTTTACTGTGCCGCTAATGTTGCTGGCTGCACTGCATGTAAACGATGTGGTAAAAGTGCCAATATTTAAGGTAGTCCCTGCACCTACGGCTACAAGGCGGGCTGTAGTTACAGCAGTAGCGCCCGTGCCGCTCCAGTTGGTAGTGTTTCCGCTTCCGGCAATTTCCAGGTTTGCAAAAGTGTGCGTTGCTCCGCTAATGGTGTGTGTGCCACTGCCGCTTATTACAATTTTGCCCGCTATTGCCGAAGGTGAAGTGTGTGTGCCATTGCTGCTAATGCTACCTAGTACGGTAAGGGTATTGCCGTTATCAGCAAAAGTACCGGTGGCCAGGGTTAAGTCATTATCTACTGTAAAGCTGCTACCCAGTGTAACCGTGCTGGTGTTTGATTTGGTTAGTTTGTAAACAGAGCCACCGGTTAGCGTGCCACCTATAGTAAAATTTTGCGCAACGGTGCCGCCCAGTATAATAGTGGTACCCACGGCATTGGCTGTAAATGTACCTGCATTGTTTACCGGGTTTGCGATTCCGCTTAGGGTAAGCGTATTTGCATTTACATCAAAAGTGGCACCGCTTACAATGTTTAATTGCAGTATACTTGCGTTTGCCTGTAAAGTAACATCGGTCCCTGCATTGTTAACATTTATTGCGCCGTTTGTAGCTATAGCCGGTAATTCGTTGCCCGTGTTAATAGTAGTGCCTCCGTCATAAGTAATGGCATAAGCGCCGGTAGTATAGGCAAAGGTTGGCACGTTGGCCAGCGAACCTGCCGTGCGGATAGTATTGCATACATTGCCTGCAATACCTATGGTAAGCGTACTGCTTGTAAGCACACCTGCCACCAGGCGCAAATTGTTTTGCACGGCAAAAGTTGCGTTTACGGTTACGCCGCTCGCATTGTCTATTGTAAGGTTTAATAATCGGCCCGCCGTTCCGGTAGTCCAAATCCCACCGGTTGCAATGGTTTGCGGGCTTGTGCCATTCATTCTTAATGTAGAGCCGCCGGTAGCGGTATTAATAGTTCCGGCGTTGGTTATAGTATTTTTTACACTAACTGTACGGCCGTTAAAGGTTAAGGTGCCGGTTACGTTTAATGCATTGGCTATAGTTATATCGGTTGTTAAAGTGCAACCACCGGTATTACTAACCGTTAAATTATAAAACTCTCCGCCCGTAAGTGTGCCACCAATGGTAAAAGTTTGTGCTATTGTACCTCCTAAAACAATAGTTGAGCCAATAGCATTGGCTGTAAGGGTACCTACATTGTTTATTGGGGCGGCAGGCCCAACTAGTGTAAGTGTTTTTGCATTTAAATCAAAACTGGTGTTGGCACCGGTAATAAGGCCCGTAATACTGGCGTTGGCACTTAGTGTTACCGCTGTATTAGTATTTAAAACGGATAAGGTGCCTGCGGTTGCTGCTGCGGGTATTTCATTGCCGGTATTAATTGCTGTTCCGCCATCGTATGTAAGAGTATAAGTGGTGTAGTTAAAAGTTGGTACGTTAGCCAAACTACCTGCGGTGCGCGTAACGGCTACTGCACTGGCTGCACCTAAAGTTAAAGTGCTTGATGTTAGCGTACCTGCTACAAGCCTTAAGTTTGTTTGCACAGCCACAGTGGCATTTAATGTAACCCCGCTGGCATTGTCAACAGTAAGGTTAAGTAATCTGCCCGCCGTGCCGGTGGTCCAGGTTCCACCTGCGGCAATAGTTTGTGCACTGGCCCCGTTCATGCGCAAGGTAGAATTAACGGCAGTGGTATTGATGGTTCCGGTATTGGTAAGGGTACCTTTAGCAGTTACCGTACGGGCATTAAACGTAACCACACCCGTTACACTAAGGGCATTAGTAACGGTTAAGTCCGTAGCCAGCGTGGTGCCGGTAGCATTGGTATTACCAAAAGTAAGGTTGTAAAATTCGCCACCGGTAAGGGTGCCCCCTACTGTAAAGGTTTGCGCTACTGTACCGCCAAATGCAAGAGTAGAGCCTGTGCCATTGGCGGTTAAGGTGCCCGCGTTAACCAAAGGTGCTGCGTTACCGCTAAGCGTTACTGTTTGCCCGTTAATATCCAGCGAAGTTGAGGCGGCTACATTTAAAACCGATAAGGTAGTGTTGGCCGAAAGGCTAACTGCCGTACCTGCGGTGGTAACTGCCAGTGTTCCGTTACTACTTGATGCAGCAAGTTCGTTGCCGGTGCTTACTGCACCCCCGCCATTGTAAGTAAGTAAGTAAGCCCCCGTAGTGTACCCAAATGTGGGCGCATTTACCAGCGACCCTGCTGTGCGGAAAACACTTACGGCAGTAGCCGGTATGCCAATAGTTAAGGCTGTGGCAGTTAACGGGCCATCGGTAAGGCGCAATACGGTTTGTATTGTAAGGGCAGGGGTTAATGTTACCCCACTGGCATTGTTTATTGTAAGGTTAAGTAGCCTTCCGGCTGTACCGGTAGTCCATGCGCCGGTGCCCGAAATAGTTTGGGCCGAGGTTCCGTTCATGGTAAGGGTAGAGTTAGCCGTTGTTGTATTTATGGTACCCGTGGCTGCATTTACCACGTTGCCCCGCACGGTTACATTATTATTATTAAAAACAAGGCTGCCGTTATTAACCGTAAGGTTACCGTTAATAACCGGGTTGGTGCTGGCCGTTAAGGTAATGGCTACACTGGCTGTAGGCGCTACCGTAAAATTAGAGAAGGTTTGTCCTGTTCCCGCAAGGGTTCCCAGAGCAGCCGGTATTATATTTACCGTGCTTCCACTTTGCCAGGTAGCCGTAGGTATAGTTCCGCCGGTAATGGTATGGTCGTAAGTAGAGCCATTGGCAAAAACCATAGTGGCTGCGCTGCCCGCAATGGCTGCCGCGGCACCCGCATTGTTCCATAATTTTCCGTTAACGGTTACAATAGTAGTAGCCTGCGAGGTGGTATTAAAAATGCCGTTGGCATTCGTTCTTATAGTACCATCTACCGTTCCCCTTTGGTTGGTGGTGGTATTTATAAGTAACTGAAAGCTGGCTGCTGTACCTTGTAATTGTAAGGTTGAGCCGCTGGCTACGTTCAGGTTGCTGCTTAAAGTAGGGCCGTTAATTGTAAGGGCTACATTACCACCCGAAAGTGTTGCATTTGTAGTGGCCGATACATTAAGTGTACGGATGGCAAGCGCTGGTACTACTGTAACAGTGTAGGTACCGCCGTTATCAAAAAACACATCATCGCCCGCTGCGGGGGTACAACCACACGATGCGCCCCCCTGCGTTAAAGACCAGTTGGTGCCAGTGGTCCAAAACCCGCCAGCGGCATTTATCCAGTGCCTTTCGGCGGCTTGTGTACTATTTAAAAATAAAAGTGTAGCGAGAGAGAAGGCGAAAAACAAACGCGGCATGGAAACTTGTTTCATACGTCAGGGGGTTACGATGTTTAATAAAATATTAACAGCTCTACCTTGTCCAAAACCAAAACAGAAAGGCGAAATGCTTCGCCGTATAATCCTACTAACTAACTATATATAAAGCGTTGCAGACACCTATCCATTACAGATGGTAGGTGAGGGGGGCGTATTACTACCTGTGAGAGTAACTGCTTAACCATGGGCCGAAATTTTGAGCGCAAGATGAAGTGTGTCATTCATCTTATTATTTTAAATATAACGTCTTTTTTTTAAAAGTCAAGGCTTTTGTAAAACAAGCTAAGATGCGTATTGCTATTGGGTCTATTTGTTGTTTTATTGACCAATTTTTTTAGGGTATTAAAGATAATAGCCTAAGAAAGGCAATGCTAAAATCGGCTAAATCAACCAGGCCGGCGGAGGTTGCGTGCAATAAAAAAGCCATTAAGAGTTTTTAATTCTTAATCGCTTGATTGTAAGAGTGCACCTGAAGGGAGTCGAACCCCTAACCTTCTCATCCGTAGTGAGATGCTCTATCCAGTTAAGCTACAGGTGCATTTCCGTAAAACGGAGCACAAATATATAAATCAAACTGTGTTTTTATACCCCTGCGTAAAAAAAGTAAATAAATATTACCGGCACTCGTATTTTAGCCGGCTAAAACTACAGTATGGCGCTTACTCCTTCTAATATGATTCCCCTGGGCACTTTGGCCCCGGCTTTTACTTTACCCGATACGGTTAGCGGCACCCAAAAGAGCCTAAACGAACTAAAAGGAGAGAAGGCCACACTCGTTATGTTCATTTGCAACCACTGCCCGTATGTTAAACACGTTAACCCACAACTGGCCAAACTGGCTGCCGATTACCACCCAAAGGGCGTTAACCTGGTAGCCATTAGCAGCAACGATGTAGCCGCTCACCCCGAAGATAGCCCCGAAAAGATGAGGGAGTTGGCTTTAAAGGAAAATTTCAGTTTCCCTTACTTATATGATGAAAGCCAGCAAGTTGCGAAGGCTTACGACGCTGCCTGCACTCCGGATTTTTACATTTTTGATAAAGACCTGAAACTGGTCTACCGCGGCCAGTTAGACGATAGCCGCCCCGGCAACCAAATTCCGCTTTCGGGTAAAGATATAAGGGCCGCCTTAGATAGTTTGCTTGCTGGCCAGCCCGTTTCGCCCTACCAAAGGCCGGGCATTGGCTGTAATATAAAGTGGAAAAGTTAATAGGTATCGGTAAATTGGGTAATTTGGAAATTGGGACCAGCCAGTTTTAAATTAGTGCTATTCTCCTAATATTCCCAATGTCCTAATTCCCTAATAACGCGCTTTTGCGCATGTGGAAAGATTCTTTGGAATTTATGCGCTCTCAAATTACATTCGCGCTCAACTTTTCAATTGAGAATAAATGCCTAAAGTAACTATTGACGGGGTAACCGTAGAAGTTGAACCGGGAACAACCATACTAAATGCCGCCCGCAAAATTGGTGGCGATTTGGTGCCGCCTGCTATGTGCTATTACAGCAAGCTAAAAGGCAGCGGTGGTAAATGCCGTGTGTGCCTGGTAGAAATTAGCAAGGGCAGCGATGCTAACCCTAACCCAATGCCTAAGTTACAGGCCAGTTGCTGCACTCCTATAATGGATGGTATGGAAGTGAAGAACATGACCAGTGCTAAAGTGCAGGATATGCGAAAGGGCGTGGTAGAGTTTTTGCTGATTAACCACCCGCTTGATTGCCCTATATGCGACCAGGCCGGCGAGTGCGATTTACAGAATTTAGGCTTTGATTATGGCGTGGCTAAAACCCGCTATGCCGAGGAGAGAAGAACCTTTGATAAAATAGATATTGGCGATAAGATACAGTTGCACATGACCCGTTGTATATTGTGCTACCGCTGCACCTATGTAGCCGACCAGCTTACTGACAAGCGTGTGCATGGTATAATGAACCGCGGCGATGCTGCCGAAATAAGTACTTACATTAGCAATGTGGTTGAAAACGAAATGAGCGGCAACATGATTGATGTGTGTCCCGTTGGTGCTCTTACCGATAAAACATTCCGTTTTAAAAGCCGGGTTTGGTTTTTAAAACCATACGATGCACACCGCAATTGCACTAAATGTTCGGGTAAAGTAACTGCGTGGATGTTTGGCGGAGAAATTTACCGTGTTACAGCCCGCAAGGATGTTTACCACGAAGTGGAAAGTGATGCTGAAGGCAAGCCGGAGTTTATTTGTAATGAATGTCGCTTTGAACACAAAGCCGTTAGCGATTGGACCATTGAAGCACCGCGCAAAATGGAGAAATGGAGCGTTATTAACCAGGGCAAATACATGAAGCAAACGGCGAAGGTTGAGATAGATACTGACCCGCGCATTCTGTATGGCCGCCAGCAGGACCGCAAAGCTATAAGTATGAACGGAACGAATTTTAATCAGCCGGAGAAACAAATGTCGGACGGCAAATAAGTATCTTTGGTAAAATGTCGGTTATGTTTAAAGAAACCCAAACTGTTACGGAACTGAAAGAAAGTATTCACTTATTAGTTGATAATGCACATAGTGTTTCTGTATTAAAAAAGGTAGAAAAAGAATTAAAGGCAGAGAAAAAGGATTGGTGGGATGAATTGCCGGTAGAGCAACAAAAACGCTTGACAAAGGCGCTTAAAGATGTAAAAGCCGGTAAAAAATTAGCTAATCATGAAGATGTGATGAAAAGGGCGAAAGCAAGGATTAAACAAAGAAGTAAGAAATGAAAATCTTATGGTGTTTAGAAGCTGAGGTTAGCCTGGTTAAAATTGAAAACTATCTCATCGAAGAGTTTGGAATTAGTGTTGCAGATAAATTTGTATTGAAAGCAGGTGAAATTATAAACTCGCTAAAAGAATATCCTTACAAAGGTCAACTTTCGGCTAAAAAAAGTGAAGTCAGAAAAATAAGATTATCAAAAACAGTTGTTGCTTTTTATACTGTAAACAAGAATGAAATAACCGTTCTTGATTTATTTGACCAAAGGCAACATCCTGATAAAAGTAAATACTAAATGGACATTTATTTGTTTGTCGAAAAATTCGCCCTGATTTTGGTAATATTCGCTATTACCATGGGTATCGCTCTTTATTCAACATTGGCCGAACGCAAAGTGGCTGGTTTTATGCAGGATCGTCCGGGCCCTAACCGGGCGGGCTGGGGAGGGGTTTTACAGCCACTGGCTGATGGTTTAAAAATGTTTACCAAAGAGGATTTTATACCCGAAACCCCCAATAAATTTCTGTTTATACTCGGGCCCGGGCTATTTATAGTCACCGCACTCATGACCAGCGCCGTTATACCCTGGGGCAGCAGCATTAATTTTTTAGGCCGTAATATTAACCTACAGGTGGCCGATATTAATATTGCCATTCTGTTTGTGTTTGGTGTGGTATCGGTAGGTGTGTATGGTATTATGCTGGGTGGTTGGGCAAGCAATAATAAGTTTGGCCTGTTAGGTGCCGTGCGCGCCTCTTCACAAATGATTTCATATGAAGTGGCTATGGGCCTTTCCATTATAGCTATATTAATGATGACGGGCAGCCTTAGCCTTAAAACCATTACCGAACAGCAGCATGGTTTTATTGATTGGAGTGGTAGTATACCAACCCCATCATGGAACGTATTTAAGCAACCTTTGGCATTCTTAATTTTCCTGGTTTGCGCCTTTGCCGAAACCAACCGTACCCCTTTCGATTTACCGGAGTGTGAAAGTGAACTGGTGGGCGGTTACCATACCGAATACTCGAGTATGAAGCTGGGCTTCTTCCTGTTTGCCGAGTATATTAACATGTTCATTTCGTCGGCCCTTATTTCTATCATCTTTTTTGGTGGGTTTAATTATCCCGGTATGGATTGGGTGGCTAACCATATTGGCTGGAATGTATCTACCTTTTTAGGCGTGGGTGTTTTGTTTGCCAAAATTATCTTCTTCATCTTCTTTTATATGTGGGTGCGTTGGACGGTACCAAGATTCCGCTACGACCAATTGATGAACCTGGGCTGGAAGATTTTAATTCCGCTGGCTATTGCCAATATAGTGGTAACCGGTGCGGTAATTATATTGTTGGGTAAATGATGTTGAAAATAGATTTAAAAACAGCGCAATCAATTCAGAGATAAAAATACTTTTGCACCGCAGGTAACAATGACAGATTTTAAGAATTTATCCCTTTCAGGCAAAAAGAAAGAAGTATCGAATAAGGATATGACTTTTATGGAGAGTATATACCTGCCCGCTATTATCAAAGGTATGGGTATTACACTTCGCCACTTTTTTAAACCAAAGGTTACGGTAATGTACCCCGAGCAAAAGCGCGAGTTTTCGCCAATTTGGAGGGGGCGCCATATACTAATGCGCGACGAGAACGGAGCTGAGCGCTGCACTGCCTGTGGTTTATGTGCATTGGCTTGTCCGGCCGAGGCTATAACTATGACCTCGGGTGAACGCAACAAGGGTGAAGAAAAGCTTTACCGCGAAGAGAAGTATGCCACCACGTATGAAATAAATATGCTGCGTTGTATTTTCTGTGGTTTGTGCGAAGAAGCCTGTCCTAAGGAGGCGATCTTCTTAACTGAAAACCTGGTATCGTCTGATTACAAGCGCGAAGGATTTATTTTTGGAAAAGATAAGTTGGTAATGCCTTTAGAAGACAAAAAACATTAAACAACAGTGAGCTTAATTTTTGTAGGATTTCTTATTCTTTCTGCCCTCGCAATATTTTGCGGTTTAATGACCGTGCTGTCTAAAAACCCCATCCACTCCGTATTGTATATAGTTGCGTGCTTTTTTGCTATTGCTGGCCACTATTTTTTACTAAACGCTGCATTTTTGGGTATGGTTCAAATTATTGTTTATGCAGGGGCTATTATGGTCTTGTTCCTGTCTACGCTTATGCTAATGAACCTGAATGAAGAAACAGAAAAACATAAACCGGCCATTGTGCGTATGGGCGCTGTAGTAGCCGGTGGTTTGTTGCTACTGGTATTGGTTGCCGCTTTGCATAAGGCTGCTGCCTTGCCTGGTGCCGCCCCGGAAAATGTAAATGTAAGCAGCATAGCTAACCTGGGTAAAGTTTTGTTAGATGAATACCTGTTCCCTTTTGAATTTACCTCGGTTTTGTTTTTAAGTGCCATGATTGGAGCAGTACTATTAACTAAGAAAGATAAAGTGCAAAGCGTATAATGAGTTTGTTACTGAACATATTTTCGTTGGTTCCCATTCAATACTACATTTATTTAAGTGCGGTATTGTTTAGCATAGGTGCTTTGGGTGTTATTTTTCGCCGCAACGCCATTGCCATTTTCATGAGCATTGAGCTTATGCTTAACTCGGTTAACCTTTTGTTGGTGGCATTTTCTACTTACCATGCCGATGCCAGCGGGCAGGTTTTTGTGTTTTTTATTATGGCCGTTGCCGCTGCCGAGGTAGCTGTAGGTTTGGCCATATTAGTTACCATATACCGCAATGTGCATACGGTAGATATTGACGAGTTGAGGAGTTTGAAAAACTAGACGTTAGATAAAGCAAAATATAAAGTGACATACCTTTTAATAATCATACTGGCCCCGCTTATAGGTTTTCTTATCAATGCTTTTGTTGGTAAAAAACTGCCTAAAAACGTTTCGGGCATTATTGGCTCGGGCGCCATACTTATCTCTTTTATTCTTTCCGCTATTTTCTTTACAGGCTTTGTAAACGGAACACAGGCTAAACTGGACCTGAATGTTTTTGACTGGATAGCCCTGCCTGATTTTACTATCACTTTCGGCTTGTTATTAGACCAGTTATCGGTTACATGGCTAATGGTAGTTACTGGTATAGGTTTCCTTATCCATATCTATTCTATCAGCTACATGCATGATGATGAGAAGTTCCATGTGTTCTTCTCTTACCTTAACCTGTTTATCTTCTTTATGCTGATACTGGTATTGGGTAATAACTTCCTGGTAACCTTTATAGGTTGGGAAGGCGTGGGTCTTTGCTCTTACCTGCTAATCGGTTTCTGGTTCAAAAATCAGGATTATAATAATGCCGCTAAAAAGGCTTTTGTAATGAACCGCATTGGCGATTTAGGCTTTTTGCTGGGCATGTTCCTGTTGCTTTATAACTTCCATTCATTGCATTTTGGAACCTTACAGGCAGCTATTAGCAGCGCCACTGCTAACCACGGTTTAATGGTAGCGGTTAGCATGTTACTGTTTGTAGGTGCCATGGGTAAATCGGCGCAGTTACCGCTATATACCTGGTTACCCGATGCGATGGCCGGCCCAACGCCTGTTTCAGCCCTTATACACGCTGCTACCATGGTTACCGCCGGTATTTATATGATTGCCCGCGCCAACTTTATTTATGTATTGGCGCCAGAAACAATGCACTTTATAGCCTTTATTGGTGTAGCAACGGCCCTTTTTGCCGCTACTATAGGCTTAATGCAAAACGACATTAAAAAGGTGTTGGCATACTCTACGGTATCACAACTGGGTTTAATGTTTATGGCATTAGGCCTTGGGGCTTTTACTTCGGGCGTATTCCATGTGGCTACACACGCTTTCTTTAAAGCTTGTTTGTTCCTTGGTTCGGGTTCTGTAATACATGCTTTGCATGGCGAGCAGGATATCCGCAACATGGGTGGCCTGCGCAAGTGGATGCCGGTAACCTTTGCTACCTTCTTAATTTCATCGCTGGCTATTTCGGGTATTTTCCCTTTTAGCGGTTTCTTTAGTAAAGATGAAATATTGGCTGCTGCCTGGGAGCACAACAAAGTAATTTGGGCGGTTGCCTCTTTGGCTTCTATGATGACCGCCTTTTATATGTTCCGCTTAGTGTTTCTTACCTTTACCGGCGAATTTAGAGGCACCGATGAGCAGAAACATCACTTGCACGAATCACCGGCATTAATCACCATACCATTAGTTGTATTGGCTGTATTAGCGGCTTTAGGTGGTGCCTTAGGTATTCCGGAAGTTTTCCATGCTCCACATTTCCTTAAAGGGTTCCTAAACCCTGTATTTGAAGGTGCACAACATGCCGGCGAAGTTGCTGCAGCTGAACACCATGTAAATACCGCTGTAGAACTTGGCTTAATGGGCTTTGCATCGTTGCTGGCTATTATTGCTATAGCTTATGCTTATGTTAAGTATGTATCGGGTAAGGCTTTACCGGCTAAAGAAGGAGAGGAGAGCGGCCTTGGCAAAATTGTTTACCACAAGTATTATGTAGATGAAATTTACAATTTGCTGGTAGTTAAACCGGTGTTGTTATGCAGTGTTTTCTTCCACGATATCATCGACCGCACCATTGTAGATGGCGCTGTTAACTGGAGCGGTAAATTCTCTATCATAGTTGGTTCGCAGGTCCGTAAACTACAAAGCGGCTACATCGGCTTCTACCTTTTAGCCATGGTTATTTCTATAGTTGCCATGTTTGTCTGGGTATTTTTAGTGCACTAAGATCCTTCTTTTCTTTCCTTTTAATTTTTTTTCTGTTGGCTGCTTAGCTTCATAGTAATGCTTTTGCGCGCCAAATCAACTTAACCGGTAATTGGTTTCCTGTCAATAATTACCAAATGTATTTGCCCTGAGAATATAGGGCTCATAGCAGCTGATTGTTACAAAGCTCAGCTTCTGAATACACCTACTGATATTTACGGTTTCAGCGCAAAACCAGATACAAGCTAAGTTCATATAGCTG
This sequence comes from Chitinophagales bacterium, assembly GCA_044228435.1. Classification (GTDB taxonomy): domain Bacteria; phylum Bacteroidota; class Bacteroidia; order Chitinophagales; family LD1; genus Bog-950. Next base: position 180,831 of record JBGAUW010000001.1, on the reverse strand, counting down.
CAATAAAAAAGCCGAACATTAGTTCGGCTTTACTTAACACCGGCATTGCCGGTTAAATGTTTTACTACTTAGTCAACACGTATTTTAGGGTTTGTTGTGCTTTGGCGCTGGTAACCTTTATAAGATAGATACCTGCATTTAAGCTGCCTGCATTATAGTTAATAATTTGCCCGGCATCTGCCCGGCCCTGGTATAAATTAGCCACCAATTTGCCATCGGTGCTAAACAGGCCAATGGTCAATGCTTCAGCCATGCTAGCGCTAACCGCCAGGTTAATTACGCTGCCCGGGTTAGCCGATTTTAGCTCTATCAATTTAGCATTGGTTGTTTCATTAATGCCACTAACTACCGATGGGGTATTAACTATCCAGTTAACAATAGCCGTATCGGTTGGCTGTGTGTTTTGGTCGTAAAAGCGCACCCAATGGCCGGCCTCGTCAATTAAAAACTTATTAAAGTTCCAGGCAACGTGGGCGTTGCTTACACCATTTAAGTCGGCCCTTTGCAGCCATTTATAAACAGGTGCAGTATCTTGTACAACCGTTCGCACCTTACTCATCATTTGAAAGGTTACACTGTAATTATTAGTGCAAAACTCGTTGATAGCTGAGTCGCTTTTTGGATCCTGATTGCCAAAATCGTTACATGGAAAGCCTATTATTTCAAATCCGTATTGCTTGTAGTTAGAATATAAATCCTCCAGGCCACCAAACTGGGGCGTGTAGGCGCAAAAGCTGGCCGTATTAACCACCATTACTTTTTTGCCATAAAACTGCCTTAAACTGATGGTATCGTGGTCAATAGTCGCCGCCGAATAATCGTGGAAAGTAAGGGGGGCTTGGCCCGATACATTAATAGCTACAAGAGTAAGCAGCAGGCAGAAGTATTTTCTCATAGGGTAGTTTTGGTAATTCGAATATAACAAAATGGTAAGGGTAAATGTTTTTAATTCGCTATCCGGCTCTACGGTTGCATAAAAAGCAAAACGCCCTGAATAGGTTCAAGGCGTTTAAAAGTGACCCGGATTGGATTCGAACCAATGACCCTCAGCTTAGAAGGCTGATGCTCTATCCAGCTGAGCTACCGGGCCAGAGCGGCGCAAAAATAAAAATTTTGCCGACTTTTTGCTTTGTTGTTATATCATTATGTTTCGAAGGCCATTTGAAGTCATAACTTCCATGTTCGAAGTATAATTATTGTAATATTCGGGTCATTTCATTGTATGCTGCATAAAACTATGTCACAAGCCAGCAAAGGGAGGATGTGATTAATACAATGAAAAGTAGGAAATATGTTTAGTCTCTGATAAGTATGGGTAGGGAACATTGGATAGAGCATCCCGATTTTTTAATCGGGAGGGTCATTGGTTCGAATCCAATCCGGGTCACAAAAGCCTCTCATAACCTGAGGGGCTTTGTAGTTTTAAGCGGCCCTTGTTTTTGGATCTTTATCAATCCGGCTCACTTTATATTAGTTAGATACCACCCCATGCCCCTTTTTCCAGTCTTTTATACAATTTTATTGTTGTTTTTCATAACTCTTAACGTTACAGAAGCGTTATAACTAAGCTAATTACTAATTTCGAAATATGGAACGCGAAATAATATCGATTAAGCGCAAAGCGCTACGCATTAACTTAGATCAGAACATTTACGGAACCTTTGCCGAAATTGGAGCAGGGCAGGAAGTGGTGCGCAACTTCTTCCAGGTAGGTGGCGCTTCGGGCACCGTGGCCAAGGCTATGAGCGCTTACGATATGACTTTCTCCGATGCTATTTATGGTGCCGATGGTTCGGGCCGTTACGTGAGCGAAAACCGCTTGCACAAAATGCTGGACCACGAATACAGCCTTTTAGAGCAGCGCTTAACCGACGAAAAATATAAGAAGAAACGTTTTTTTGTTTACTCTAATACCTGCACTACCCTCAACTATAAAAAAGATAACGACCCGCACGGTTGGATGGGTGTAAAGTTTCAGCTAAGGCCGGATTCGGAACCCAATGAAGTGATTATACACGTTCGCCTTAAAGGGGTAGATAGTCTTTACCAGCAAAGGGTTTTAGGCGGTGTAGGCACCAACCTGCTTTTTGCCTGCTATTGGTATTACGACCAACTGGAAGATTTTATAGACTCACTAATGGATAACCTGGCTACCGACCAGCTGGAGATAGACATGATAAGGGTAAAAGGCCCGGATTTTAAGAAGGTTGATAACCGTATTTTGGCTTTGGAACTGGTAAAGAAAAAGTTTACCGACGGAACCATTTTTGGAGCCGATAAGGAAGTGTATCAGCCTAAAGATATTCTGTACAAAAAGAACATTTTATGCATGCGCGGAAGGTTCCGTCCGGTTACCAAGGTAAACGAAGATATGATGCGCTGCGGGGTCGAATATTATAAGAAAGAACATGGCAATACCGATAACCTGATTGTGCTTTCTGAAATTACGCTTAACAACCTATCGGGCGACGGCGAGTTTGACAATAAGGACTTTTTGGACCGCGCCGATATACTTTGCAGTCTTGGCCATACGGTAATGATTAGCAATTGCCACAAGCACGATATACTGGTTAATTACCTTAACCGTTGTAAGCCTAACAGCATTGGTATTATACTGGGTATATTAAATATAGTGGAGCTGTTTAATGAGAAGTATTACAAAAACGCACCCGGCGAAATAATGCACTACTTTGGTGAGATATTTATGAACAATACCCGGATGCTGGTTTACCCTTACCAGCCCGAAAAGAACCGCCCGGTAATTACCACCAATAACCTGGAAGTGCCCGATAACTTAAAACTGCTGTTTCAGCATTTAAAAAACAGTGAGTTTTTGGTTGATATTGAAGGTTATGATGAAAAGGTGTTGCAGATATTCTCACCTAAGGTTATACAAATGATAAAAACCGGCGAAGCCGGATGGGAAGAAATGGTGCCCGATACAGTAGCAGATATAATAAAAGAAAACTGTCTGTTCGATTACCCTTGCGAAGTACCTACTGCTAAAAAGAATGAGTTCGGAGAAATTAAGGCTTGATAAATACCTGTGGGCCATTCGCATTTTTAAAACCCGCACGCTGGCAGCCACTGCTATAGATGCCGGTAAGGTTAAGTGGAACGGAGACCCCGTTAAAGCAGCTAAGCCAGTCGCTATTGGCGACCGGTTTGAAGTTAAAACCGAGGCCCGCAACTGGATAATAGAGGTGACCGGCCTGCTGGATAAACGCGTTCAATATTCCGAAGCTATTAATTACTATATAGACCATACGCCGGCAGAAGTGGTTGATAAAAAACAAAAAACCGCTTTTGTTGAATTTACCGGCAAGCGCCAAAGCAAACAGGGCCGGCCTACTAAAAAGAACCGGCGCGAATTAGATAGTCTTGGCGATTTTTAATCGACTCCTAATTATCAGGACTTCTCTCGCAGATAAATGGATATCTTTTTACTTCACCGTTAACACTCCAATTTGGTAGTTGCCTTTTACAACGCCTACATTTCCTCCTGTAGTAGTAACCAAAATTCTCTTGTTATCTATTTTTTTTACATAGTCCAGAAACATCTTTGGGCAGGGTAATTTGTGTGGTTCACTTTTTTCGCCTTTCTCATTTACAAAAATAGCCAATACGTTGTTGCGGGATTCATTATCAACGTAAATAATAGCGTAATTGTTACCAAGTGGTATAGTAGCTGGCGAAGGGCCGCTTGATGCCCAGCCTTTCATTCCAAAAGTATATTTGGGCGTCAAATCATTAGCAAAAGCAAAAAAGAGTTTATCATAAGTTTGTGATGAAAGCCCCTGAGCAGCCGAAATGATTATAGTACCATCACTTAATGTGGTGCAATCAACTAAATAGGTCCATTCCACGCATCCCTTCTTTTTCATTGATTTTTTGCCAAAATCTAAATCCTCAATTTTTATAGGTTGTTCTTTATAAGAAACAATTTTACCCGATTCAATATCAGCCTTTATAACAACGGCTCCTCCGCCGCAGTCGTATTCTATATTATAAAGGCCGCCCAGTATTACTTCATTGCCGTTTACTGATATTATTTGAATCCCCTCGATAGCAACTTTAGGTGAATAATCAAGGTCTATTTCTTTAATACCCTTGTCATCTGCTATAAAAAGTACCGGATGCAAAGTGCCGGTTATTTTTTTGTGACGATAATTTTTGTCGGAAGCAGTTCCTATAAAAAATACTCTACCGTCATTAGCTAAGTATGGATCTGTAATCGATAATTCCTTTTCGGCAAATTTTGATGATAGCGCTATTTCCCTTTCCCATTTTTTATTCAAACTTTCATCGAACACGGTTAGGTAAAGAAGGCCTGAGCCGGCACTTGAAGTTGCAATGTTTGCCAGCAAGCTTGAATCAGGGCTTTCAAATAATCTAATACTGCTTCCCTGTCCGCCAACTAATGATTGCACTACCCGGTTGTTGGAACTGAGCGACATCTTTTTGCTTTTATCAAGTATTACAGTTGCCCCCGGGTCAATTTTTCCGTCAGCCGATATTTTGTGAGCATAAATGTATCCTACGTCTTTTAAATTATCATCGTATTCAGAAAAAGCATAGGCATTATTCCTTGTAGTTTTAACTGCTTTTATCTGCGCTCTGTTTCCGTTTACCGATATTTCCAAATCACCTCTTTTCACTGGCTTATGGTTATAGTCGTAAGTAACTAGTTCGGGTTTGCCAAGCGTATTTACTTCAGCATAGTAATAATGGTTAAGTGTAGTGCCAATTAAACCAGAGTAAACATTGCCCCCTACACCTTTAAAAGCATGTATCTCGCTCCATTTAGTAACAAGTTGGGGAGACTGTCCATAAAAATACTGGCTAATTAAAAGTAAGGGTAAAAGCAAAACTTGTTTCATGGTCTTTAGTTTAATGGCGAAAATAGATTTTATCACTACGATCATTCATCCAGGCACTTATACCACTTACGAAGAATGACCCAGGGGTCAAATAAATATTAATTATTCCAATTTTATATTCAGCCCGGCGGCTGTATTTTTTTTATGTAGGTGGGGTAAACTTTTTATCCGGATTAACCTTCAGAATGCTGCTCGATTGCAGTTTCATCCACCGGAGTTAAAAATCACCCTAAAGGGATGTACTTTAGCCGTCATAACTCCGTTTACAACGCAAGGGTCGTTGCGCATTATTTCAATTGCTTTTTCTTCATTCTCTGCTTCAAATATTGATATGCCGCGGTTTTCAGGGTGGTCTATATCATATTCCGTTTTACCTACAAATTTTACCACACCCGCTTCATACAAGCCCTTTAAATAATTAAAGTGTTCGCCAACAATGCGGTTGGCATCTTCTGTCCAGTTTTCTTGTTTAGTGTAGGGTTCAGTTAGCTGAAGAATGTAGATGAATTGCATATAGAAGCTAAAGTAAAAGAAGCAGAAATATGCGCTGTATATTTTTTATGGTTATGTGTTAAAATAAAATCATGGTTAACACGCAAAAAATAAAGTATTGATTTTTAAGTATTTAAAAGGTTAACATCGTGAAAAGTGTTAACCATGATTTTATTTTAACAACTCCTTTTAATCATTTACATCTGGTTTTTTCATTGGCTTCAAGTAGCCATTTTATTAAATTTTGCAATGGCTAATGAGTAATGCAACATTCTTAAACAGTTCACTTATCTTTGCATACTAATTAAAAAAAGCCCCCCGGCCTTCAACCGTGGGCAAGGCTGGTATGAGTAAAAAAGGAAAGGTTTTAGTGGCAATGAGTGGCGGTATAGATTCAACCGTTACGGCCGTAATGTTGCACGAACAGGGATATGAAGTAATAGGTATAACCATGAAAACATGGGATTATGCCAGTAGCGGAGGGAACAAAAAAGAAACCGGTTGCTGCTCCCTCGATTCCATTAACGATGCCCGCCAGGTAGCTGTCGATTTGGGCTTTAGCCACTTCATTATTGATATACGCGAAGAGTTCGGCGATTTTGTAATTGATAATTTTGTAAACGAGTATGTAGCGGGCCGCACACCTAACCCCTGCGTGCTGTGCAATACGCACATAAAATGGGAAGCCCTTTTAAAGCGCGCCGATAGAATGGACTGCGAGTTTATAGCCACCGGCCATTATGCAAAGCTTAGAAAAGAGAACGAGCGCTTTGTAATAAGCAAAGGGCTTGATGAGAATAAAGACCAAAGCTATGTGCTGTGGGGCGTAAGCCAGCAATGCCTTAGCCGCACTATGTTTCCGGTAGGGGGCTTTCATAAACCTGCTATTAAGCAAATGGCCCGCGACATGGGTTATATAGACCTGGCCAACAAGGGCGAGAGTTACGAAATATGCTTTGTGCCCGATAATGATTACCGGGGCTTTTTAAAGCGTCGCTTACCCGAACTTGAAGGGCAGGTGCAGGGGGGCAACTTTACCGATGTTACCGGTAAGGTTATAGGCAAGCACCAGGGCTATCCGTTTTATACCATAGGCCAGCGCAAAGGCCTTGGTATGGCTTTTGGCACCCCTAAGTTTGTAACCGAAATTAACCCCGATACCAATACAGTTGTGCTGGGCGAAGAAGAAGATTTACAACGCAATGGCATGTGGGTGGGCAAGCTTAACCTGCAGAAGTATGAAAAAATAGACGGTGCTATGCCCGCCTTAACTAAGGTGCGTTATAAGCATGATGGAGAAGATAGCCTGCTATACCAGGTAGGCGATAGAGTGAAAGTGGAGTTTACTACAAAAGTATCGGCTATTGCACCGGGGCAAAGCGCCGTATTTTATGAACAAAATGATGTGATTGGAGGTGGCGTTATTTTTTCTAACTTCAACATTGTATGAGAAAAAATAAAACGCTTGCTACTGCATTGATTTTACTTGGTTTGGCCTGGCTTTTACCGGGTTGTAAAAACGAACCCGAAACTTTTTTGGGCGATTACAAGTACGAATATTTTCCGCTGGATTCGGGCCGCTACATAACCTACGATGTAGATTCTATTTATTGCTATAACGATGATGGGATTAAGGATACGGCTTACTACCAGTTAAAGTACGAGGTAGGCGATACCTTTTACGATAACCAAAATGAACTTAGCTACGAGGTTTCGATTCACCGCCGCGAAAATACCTCTTCTCCGTGGGTGTTTTACCGTAAGTGGTATGCCAAAAAAAATGTAACCAATGCCCAGCAAGTAGAAGACGACCTGCGGTTTATAAAACTTATTTTTCCACCGCAGCAGGATGCTACCTGGAACGGTAACTTATATATAGCCTCGGGAAATGAGCCGTTTTTAGCCTATAAAAACTGGGAATCGGTATATGAGGGAGTAGATGTGCCTTATACCATTAATGGCTTTAGCTTTGATAGCGCCCTGCTGGTTACGAACGTAGCCGACTCTATTTTTACCTATAAGCATTTACGTAAAGAGGTTTATGTGAAAAATTTGGGTATGGTTTACCAGGAATGGGAAATGAAAAATAAGCAAGAGGCAGGATCGTGGTTTGCAACAAAGTGGAAAGGCTTTAGTTTGAAAATGCGCATGGTTGAGCACAATTAAGCCCTGCTGCCTGCGTTGATAGAGATACTATGAATTAAGGATATTATGAGACACTTTTTCTTGCTGGTATTTTTCGCTATATCTCTAACAACTGGTGTTGCCCAAAGCAATAAGTACTGGGTAAAATTTACTGATAAGAACAACAATAGCTACAGCCTTTCTAATCCTACCCAGTTTCTATCGCAGGCTTCTATTGATAGGCGCACGCGCCAAAACATTCCGCTGAACGAAACAGACCTGCCAATTTCGGAAACCTATATTAGTGGTATAAGTCCCTATATTCAAAACCTGCAACACCGGTTAAAATGGATGAATACTGTAGTGGTAGATATGAGTGATGCTTTGTCCATTCGAGTTGATACTTTTGCTTCTATTCGCGACACTCTTATTGTGGCCGATTCTTTTTCGGCTGTTATTTACGACTCTGTTATCATTCATAAAATTGCCTATATAAGCAATAACTCGTATGCTTTTAGAAACGATACTACCAGCTCGCGTAAAATAGTACGCGATACAGTGGTGCCACCTTTTGGTAAGGTATATGTGCACGATACTATTTGGCTGAACGATGTAGTTACCGTAAATAAAATTGATTCTATTTTGGCTTTGCCTTTTGTAGATACTATGGCTCTTATCCGCTACGATTTACGCCGCTCGGCTATGGGCGCACGAAAGTTTGAAGAGGTTCAACCGCAGGTTAATCAAAGTATTACCTACCCCAGTAAATATGGTGTTGCCTACCACCAAATAAATATGCTAAACGCCGACCTGCTACACCAAATGGGCTTTACCGGCCAGGGTATTGCTATATCGGTAATGGATAATGGTTTTTCGCAGGCCGACCATATCGAGGCTTATGATTCTGTAAGAGCCCGTATACTGGCTACCTGGGATTTTGTTAATAATGAAAGGAACGTATATAACGACGGCGGCCACGGAGAAAATACTTTTTCGTGCATGGCGGCTAACCTGCCCAATAGATTTATTGGAACAGCACCGGGGGCCGATTATTATTTGTTTACTACTGAAGATGACGGTGGAGAATGGATAATGGAGGAATACAATTGGGCTGCCGCGGCAGAGGCAGCCGATAGCTTTGGTTCGCAGGTATTTTCAACTTCTTTAGGCTATACCCAGTTCGATGGCGATTTGGGCAGCCACACGTATGCCGATTTAACTGGCAACAAAACCGTAATTACCCGTGCTGCTAATATGGCTTTCGGTAAAGGTATTTTAGTGCTTAACTCAGCCGGTAACGAGGGGCAGAAAGAATGGCGTTATATAGCTGCACCGGCCGATGGCGATAGTGTGCTGGCCATTGGTGCGGTAGATTCTGCACGCAGGCTTTCGGGCTTTAGCAGCCGCGGGCCAAATGCAGTAGGAAGGGTAAAGCCGGATATTTGCGCCCAGGGCAGCAACTCGGCGGTAATTACTACTGGTGGCGCCACAGGTTACAGTAATGGCACTTCGTTCAGTTGTCCTATAATGGCAGGTTGCGCTGCTAGTTTATGGAGCGCCTTTCCGGAGAAGAGCGCCCGCGATATTTACGATGCCATTGTAATAAGCGCCGACCGCTTTTGGGCCCCCGATAGCAGTTTTGGCTATGGCATACCTAACTTTTATAATGCTTATCTTTTTCTTAAAACCAACTATAATAGCGGAGTGCTGCGCATAGCCGATAACGCCGTGGTGTATCCTAACCCATTTACCAATGAGTTAAACGTTTCGTTGTTTAACAGCGATATGAAAGAGCATAAATTGGAGCTGTTTGATATGCAGGGCCGAAAAGTATATGGCAATGATTTTGTGGTGCGCGATAAAACCTTTGAGATAGTAAAAATAGATGCCGGCTTGCTGCAACAAGGGGCTTACACCCTTAGGTTAGATGGTAAAGGCGGGATGGTAAAACAACTTATAAAGCTTAAGTAATTTTTATAAGCTCACATATCCGGGTTATTTACCCATTTCACTTTGCCTTTTTTTCATTTCCTCGGCGCTAACGTCTTCCACGTGCGTGGCAATCCACCATTGGTTGCCATAGGCATCCTGCACGCCGCTGGAGCGGTCGCCATAATATTCGTTGGTTGGTTCGCGTAATGATTTACCGCCTGCTTCAATCGCTTGCTGGTAAAGGCTATCTACGTCCTCTACATACAAGTAAAACATAGCTGGCATAGCAGGCCATTGGCCATTTGCCTGGCCCAGCATAAGCATGCTGTTGCCAATTTTAAGTTCGGCGTGCATTAGCTTGCCATCGGCGCCGTTGTGGCTGTTTTTTACTGTGGCGCCTAACGCGCGTTTTAAAAAATCAAGTAGTCCATCGGCATCTGTTGCCAGCAGGTAAGGGGTAACGGTATGGTAACCTTCAGGTATTGGGTTTACTGCCATAGTTTTGTTTTATCTGTTTGGCTAAAGTATAAATATTAGGTTGGTTATAAAGCCAAAAAAGTGCCTATTAAAAATAGTGGTAAAAAATTCGTTTTTTTTACAAACCAGCCTATCTTAGAGCAAAACTATCGCTTATGGGATCAATCATACCCTTTGTTGTTTTCGGCGTTATCTTCGTTGGCTCCTTACTTTTTTTTATGTATTTAAACCGCGAGAGCACTGTAGAGGAACCTACAGAGGATGCCAAAGTGCCCGAAGATGTTGACCAGTAGTTCCCGTTATGCTATCTGATTTTGACAGTGCCTTTTAATTAAATCGCGCTTTAAGGATTTGCTTTTTTATAGGCTAAGCAAACTTAACACCGGTATAGTTTTGCGGTGTAATGTTTTTTAGTTCTGCCTTTACAGCATCACTTACATTAAGGGTAAGTATAAAGTTGTGGATGCTTTCTTTGTTAATTCCACCTGCGCCGCGCGTTAACTCTTTTAATGCCTCATAAGGTTTCGGATAACCTTCACGGCGTAAAATTGTTTGTATAGCCTCGGCTACAACAGCCCAGTTATTTTCAAGGTCGTTATTTAGTGCGGTTTCATTCAGCAAAAGTTTAGAAAGGCCTTTTTCGATAGAGGCGAACGAAATAAGTGTATGCGCCACCGGTACTCCAATATTGCGCAACACCGTAGAGTCGGTTAAATCGCGCTGCAACCTCGAAACAGGCAGTTTGGCCGATAAATGCTCAAACAGTGCATTGGCAATGCCCAGGTTACCTTCAGCATTTTCAAAATCTATGGGGTTAACTTTATGTGGCATGGCGCTGCTGCCCACTTCGTTTTTGTTTACCTTTTGCTTAAAGTAATCCATCGATACATAAGTCCATATATCCCGGCAAAGGTCAATCAAAATTGTATTAATGCGTTTCATAGCATCAAAATGAGCGGCCAGGTTATCGTAGTGCTCTATTTGGGTTGTATAGTAGCTGCGGTTTAGGTTCAGGGTATTACTTAAAAAATTTTCGGCAAAGTCTACCCAGTTAATGGCCGGGTAGGCAACCTGGTGGGCATTAAAATTACCGGTAGCGCCACCAAACTTGGCGCTGTAGCTTACCACATCAAACAGGGCCAGTTGTTTTTCTAATCGCTCTACAAATACCATTATTTCTTTACCAAGCATAGTAGGCGAGGCGGGCTGTCCGTGGGTGTGGGCCAGCATGGGTACGTGGTTCCATTGTTGCGCTAAAGCACGCAATTGCTCCACAAGGCGTTTTATAGTAGGTATATATATAGCCTCGTTACTATCTTTAAATAAGAGGGGAATAGAGGTGTTATTAATATCCTGAGAGGTTAAGCCAAAGTGAATGAACTCTTTCCACTTATCTAATCCCAGGGTGCTAAATTTTTCTTTTATAAAATATTCAACGGCTTTAACATCGTGATTAGTAATTTTCTCGGTATCCTTTATGGTTTGGGCATCGGCCTCGGTAAAGTTTTTAACAGCCTCGCGCAAAGATGTATAGTGCCCCGGCGGAAAATCGGCCAGCTGGGGTAATGGAATTTGACAAAGGGCTATAAAGTATTCTACTTCAATATGTACCCTGTATTTTATAAGGGCGTATTCGGAGTAATAAGCGGCAAGTTGTTGGGTTTTGGAGCGGTAGCGGCCATCGATAGGTGAAATGGCGGTTAATTCGTTAAGTTGCATGCCGCAAAGATAAAAATAGGACGCTATGATTAGCTGCCTAAGGTGTTTTTAGTGCTTAATTAAGCATAGGTAAAAACACACAATTTTTTCTTTTGAGTTCAAAAACATTTATTTGCGCCGAATTAAAAAAGCTAAATGAGTAAAAATCTGATCATTGTTGAGTCTCCTGCTAAAGCTAAAACCATCAATAAGTTTCTTGGTAGCGACTATGTAGTTACATCTTGCTACGGCCACATTCGCGATTTACCGGATAGCGGTTTGAACATTGATATAGAGCATGGCTTTGAACCCAACTACGTGGTAAGCGATGAAAAGAAGGATGTTATAAAAGAGTTGAAAAAACTTGCAAAAGGGGTTGATACCGTTTTCCTGGCAACGGATGAGGACCGCGAGGGAGAAGCCATTTCGTGGCACTTGTGCGATGTATTGGGTCTTGATCCAAAAACAGCCAAGCGCATTACTTACACCGAGGTTACTAAAGAAGCTATATTAAGTGCCGTAGCCAACCCACGCCTTATTAATATGGACTTAGTAAATGCCCAACAGGCACGCCGCGTGTTGGATCGTTTGGTGGGTTACGAAATATCGCCGGTGCTATGGAAAAAAGTCAGGCCAAGTTTATCGGCCGGCCGTGTTCAATCGGTTGCCGTACGTTTAATAGTAGAACGCGAACGCGAGATACGCAACTTCGGCGCTACTGCATCTTACAAAGTTACAGCTTACTTTTTTGTAACCGACGCCAATGGTAAAAGGGCGCAGTTTAAAGCCGAGCGGGCAAGTAATTTCAAAACACAAGCCGAGGCTGAGAAATTTTTAAATGAAGTAGTAGGAGCCCAGTTTAAGGTAAGCGCTATTGAAAAGAAACCGGGTAAACGATCGCCCGCAGCGCCTTTTACTACCTCTACCTTACAGCAAGAGGCTTCGCGCAAACTCGGTTTTTCGGTATTAAACACCATGCGGGTTGCGCAACGTTTGTACGAGAACGGGCATATTACTTATATGAGAACGGACTCTACCAACTTATCTGAAACAGCGCAGAGTGCTCTCGAAAAAGAAATAAGCAGCAAATATGGCAAACAGTTTTACGAGCGCCGCACTTATGCTAACAAAAATGCCAGCGCACAAGAGGCGCACGAGGCCATCCGTCCATCTAATGTAGAAAACTCTACTGTAGATGCAGAACCGGATGAGCAGCGCTTATATGATTTGATTTGGAAACGCACCGTGGCCTCACAAATGGCCGATGCCCAAATTGAAAAAACGATAATTGATATTGTAAACGATAAGAACAAAGAAACCCTGCAGGCAAAGGCCGAGGTGATTTTGTTTGAAGGCTTTTTGAAGGTATACAATGAAGGGGTTGATGAAGATGCCGAGGGTGATGAGGAGGCTGAAGCATTGATACCACCGGTAAAAGAAGGCCAGGCGTTGGATTTAAAGGAATTAACCGCCATTGAAAGATTTACCAAAGCCTCGGCCCGCTATACGGAAGCAAGCCTGGTAAAGAAGTTAGAAGAACTGGGTATTGGTCGCCCATCTACTTACGCGCCAACTATCTCAACTATACAAAAGCGTAACTACGTAGTAAAAGAAACCCGCGAAGGTGTTGAGCGCAAATACCGCGTTATGACCCTTAAGAATAACGAGGTAACCAGCGAAGTTAAAACTGAAATTACCGGTGCCGAGAAATCGAAATTATTCCCTACCGATATTGGTATGCTGGTAACCGACTTTTTGGTAGAGAACTTTAAGGATATTTTAGATTACAACTTTACAGCTGATGTAGAAGAGCAGTTTGATAAGGTGGCCGAAGGCAAAAAGGTGTGGAACAAAATGATAAGCGACTTTTATAAGCCGTTCCATCAAACTGTAGAGACTACTACCAAAGACGCTGAGCGCGTTTCGGGCGAGCGTTTATTAGGTACCGACCCCGCGTCGGGTGAACCTTTGATTGTGCGCATGGGCAAATTTGGCCCTATGGCTCAAATAGGTAAAGCCGATGAAGAAACCGGTAAAAAAGCACGCTTTGCAAAAATGCGCGCTACCCAATCGTTAGAGACCATTACATTTGAAGAGGCATTGGAATTATTTAAGCTTCCACGCACCCTGGGGCAATTAGATGGCAAGGATGTAAAGGCCAGCATTGGCCGCTTTGGCCCTTACATACAGCACGATAAGCTGTTTGTATCGATACCAAAAGACAAAGATCCTTATACAATAAACCTGGAAGATGCGCTTAACTTAATTAAGGAGAAAGCCGAAAAAGATGCTGCCCGCCTGATACTGAACTTTGAAGAACAGGGTATACAGGTATTAAACGGACGTTACGGACCGTTTATTAAGCAAGATAAAGACAACTACAAAATACCTAAAGATAAAGTAGCCGCCGACCTTACGTTGGAAGAAATACAAACTATAATTGCCGAAACACCTGCCAGCAAAAAAGGTGGCAAGCGTTGGGGTAATAAAGGGGCAGCTGCTAAAACTGAAACCAAAGCACCGGCAAAAAAGAAAGCTGCACCACGCAAAAAAGCCGCTGCTAAGAAGAAATAGTAGATGACCAACGATAGTGAAATTAATGCCTTAATACAATTGCTTGACGATGGCGATCAGGAGGTTTTCAGGCATGTGCATGATAGGTTGGTTAGCTTTGGGTTAGAAATAATACCCAAGCTGGAAGAAGCCTGGACGGCGGATTTAAACCCCACTACGCACGAACGTATAGAGGAGTTGATTCATAAAATACAGTTCGATTCGCTGGTTAAGGAATGGAAGGTTTGGCTTACTACTAACTCCGGCGATTTGTTGAACGGCGCCTTTTTAATTGCCAAGTATTACTACCCCGATGCCGACCTGGACGATGTGCGAAAGCGAATGCAAAAAATTAAGCAAAGCATTTGGCTGGAGCTAAATTATAACCAAACGCCCCTTGAGCAAATACAAATATTTAACCAGGTATTTTATAATCATTACGCCTTTAAGGGCTCTCAGGCCAGCTCCGACTACCAGGATTACTGCATTAACCACGTATTAGAAAACCGGAAAGGAAACTCTATCAGCATAGGCATAATTTACCAGGTGCTGGCAAACGAATTAAGCTTACCTGTATATGGAGTAAACCTAATGCGCCACTACATACTTACGTTCTGCAAAAAAATGATTTTCGATTTTGATACCGGTCTTAACCTGGAACGTGAGGTGATGTTCTATATCAATCCAATTAACCGCGGCTCTATTTTTTCGCGTAACGAGATAAAGGACTATTTGGATAAGATGAAAGAGGAGCAAAGGGAAGAATACTTCATCCCTTCTAACACGCAAAACATCATCCGCGAAATGCTTAAATACCTGGTGGAAATATCGGAGCAAACTAACGAACCACTGGCGGCCGATGAACTGCGTTATCTATTAAGTCTGGTTTAAATTAAACCTCAGGCTTAAATCTTTTTTGTAGCGTGTAGTAAATAAGCCTTTATAAACTCGTCTAACTCTCCATCCAGCACCGGCTGTATGTTGCCGGTTTCATAGCCCGAACGGTTGTCTTTTATTAGTTTATACGGGTGTAAAACGTAGTTGCGTATCTGCGAGCCCCATTCATTTTTCATCTTGGTTCCCTCAATCTTATCGCGGGCTTCGTTGCGTTTTTGTACCTCTATTTCGTATAGCTTCGATTTTAGCATTTGCAGCGCCCTATCGCGGTTATCGTGTTGGCTGCGGGTTATCTGGCAACTAACTACCAAACCGGTAGGTATGTGTTTAACGCGCACTGCGGTTTCTACCTTGTTAACGTTTTGTCCGCCGGCACCACTACTACGGAAGGTAGACCATTCCATTTCGCTGGCAGGTATGGTAATTTCAATGGTATCATCTACCACCGGGTATACAAATACCGATGCGAATGAAGTGTGGCGTTTGCCATTGCTATCGAACGGCGATATACGCACCAGGCGGTGCACCCCATTTTCGCCTTTCAGGTAACCGTATACAAAGTCGCCCTCTATTTCAAGGCTCACTGATTTAATTCCCGCTACATCGCCATCGGTGCGTTCTGCTTCAGTTACCTTAAAGCCGTGTTTTTCGGCCCACATCACATACATACGCAGCAACATACTGGCCCAATCGCAGCTTTCGGTTCCACCTGCACCGGCATTTATTTCCAGCACGGCACTTAGCTGATCTTCGGGCTGGCTCATGGTAGTGCGAAACTCCAAATCATCGGCTGCTGCAAGTGCATGCTTGTAGCCTTCTTTCAATTCAGCTTCTGTTGCTTCGCCGGCTTCGTAAAACTCGCGCAGCACCAATACATCTTCCATAGCCTTCCAGCTATTATCGTATGCATTTACCCAAAACTTATTCAGCTTAATTTCTTTCAGAATTTCTTCTGCCTTTTTCGGATTGTTCCAAAAATCGGGGTGGGTGGTGGTGTTCTCGTCCTGACCTATTTTTAATTTGCGGTTAGCATAGTCAAAGATACCCCCTCAGCGCCTCAAGTCGGCTCTTTATATCATTTATGTTCTCGGTAGTCATTATTAATTATTTTGAAGCTGCGAATATAAAAGAAAACCGCACAGGTTTTATGTGCTAAAGGGCAGTTGTGCCAGTCGCATTTTAAAAATTACATTAGCCCTGATAAAAACTAACCGGTGATACGAAAAAGAATTAAACGGAGCATACGTGTTTCGCGCTATATTATATACCGCGAAACGCTGGTGGATTTTAAGGAACACTTTTGGTCGTTCTGCGGGGCGTTTACAGGCATTGGCTTAATAGCCTTGTTTCAAAGCAAAATACTTACCGATTACGAAAGCATTTTTCTTATCGGCTCTTTTGGTGCCAGTAGTGTATTGGTTTATGGCAGCATACAAAGCCCTCTGGCGCAGCCGCGCAACCTTATAGGTGGCCATGTGGTATCGTCGCTAATAGGGGTTACAGTTTATAAGTTTATGCCAGATATTTTGTGGTTAAGCGCTCCACTGGCGGTAGCCTTGTCTATTGTGGCTATGCAAATAACCAAAACGGTGCACCCGCCCGGCGGTGCCAGTGCGCTTATTGCTGTTATAGGTACGCCTAAGGTAAAGGCTCTTGGCTACTGGTTTGTGGTTTCGCCGGTTTTAACGGGGGCGCTTATTTTGTTAGTAGCGGCGCTTATATTTAATAACCTTACCCCCAACCGCCGCTACCCAACCAATAAAGATTTTACGCTCAACATAAAGCGGCTATTTAAAAAGCGGCAGTTAGTAAACCAGGCTTAATTGGTTTACGGCACTCAATGTTGTTAGGTTCTGGTTCCATTATTTGAACACCGGTTGTTATTAACGCAATTTTTTTATGGACATATAAAAAGATTGCGTTATTCTTGCACCCTCCAAAAAGCAGTAAAGATTTTTTTCATGATGAAAGTACGCATTGGCGAATCGGGCATACCGGGCGCAGGCAAAGGTTTATTTGCCGAAGAACATATTAAACGCGGGCAAACTATAGTAGTAGTTACCGGGCCCAGATACACCACTAAAGAAGTTATTGAAACTCAAATGCACAATAGTTACCTGTTGGAGCTAAACGATGAAAGCGGCGATTGTATTGAGGTGCAGGGGCCTGCCCGCTATGCTAACGATGCCAAAGGCCTTACAAATATAGAGGGCATTTATAATAATGCACAGTTCTGTTCAGCCGAAGATGAAAGTATGTATTTAGCAGCCACCCGCACTATACCTAAAGGCAGTGAAATTTTTGTTAGCTATGGTAAAGCTTACTGGCGCGAGGTAATGAAAGAGCAAAAGCTGTTACAGCCTGCCGGCAGCCGGTAGTTTAAGTTTTCTTCAATAAGTATTTTTTACTCCGATAAATTGAGCAGCGCAGCTAAATCTTCAGGTGTATCTACCGGTGTGCTGGCATGCTTTGTTTCGGCGCAGGTTATCCGGTAGCCATTTTCTAGCCAGCGCAACTGTTCCAGGCTTTCGGTAAGTTCTAATGGGGTAGGGGTTAACTGCACCACTTCTGCCAATACTGCTTTACGAAAGGCGTAAATGCCTATGTGCAGGTTAAATTCTAACTCATCGAAGTGCAATTTGCTAATAGGATTGGGTATTATACTGCGGCTAAAATACATAGCCTCACTTTTACGGTTAAGCACTACCTTAATCCTGGCCGGGTTTTTCAATTCGTCATCCCAATCGGTTTTACGCACTAGGGTTGCAATCTGCGTTTCGGGGTTGTTAAAGCAAGCGGCCAATAAATCAATCTGCTCCGGTTCTATAAAGGGCTCATCGCCCTGTATGTTTATTATTACATCGCTGGCATTACCTTGCTGTGCGGCTACTTCGGCGCAGCGCTCCGTACCGTTTTTATGGGTTGTGGCTGTCATTACCACTTTCCCGCCAAAGCTTTGCACCTCGGCAAATATACGTTCATCATCAGTGGCAACAATTACATCATTTAGCGATTTTGCTTTACAAGCCTGTTCGTAAACACGCCTTATCATTGTTTTGCCGTTTATATCTACCAATGGTTTACCGGGAAAGCGGGTAGATGCGTAGCGTGCTGGTATAATACCGGTAATTTTCATTTTAATACTAATGGGTTTAGTGCAAATGCGAAAGTAAGATACACTTAAAAGCCACAAATTAAAAAAGCGCCGCAAGGCGCTTTTTTAAAAAACAAATTGGCTGACTAGAGTTTATGAGGCACTGCCTGCGCTTGTTGTTTCGATACCCGAAAGAATGCCGGGCGAAATGGAGCGTTGGGCAGGGGAACAAGTGTAACATGGGCAGCCAGGGTTAAAAGAGTTGCTTTTCATATTAATTGTTTTAAAAGTTATTTAATGGTGCTTGTTTTTTATTAAAACAGCAATTATAATATCTGGAACTTTCTGTTTACAGCGTGCAGCTTGCCTGCGGCATCGTTGTATTGCAGTGTTAAAAAATACATGCCTGCCGCGTAGTTAGTTATATCTACTGTTTGGGTAATGCTGCCATTTTTATTATCGGCTGCATATACATCGGCCAGTTTTTGCCCATAGGTGTTAGCCAGACTTACCGTTACTTTGCCTTGTGCCAACACATCAAAGTTAAATGATACTACGCCCGATGCCGGGTTGGGATACACTGTCAATACAGCGGGTTCTTCTTTAGTGGCCGTTTTTAAGGATGGCACATCTTTGCTGCCTTTTACCTTTAGTTCGCCTAGTGATGAAGTTAAACGCGCATTAGGCTTGGTTACTACACGGCCAACGCTTATGCCGGTAGTTGGGGTTAGCGACTGTGCCGAAAGTAGTTGCGAGGCTAACAGGGCGGTAAGTGCGGTTAAAAATGTTTTCATTGCTTGTTGCGTTATGTTATTGAAATAAGTTACTGGTCAATATTTATCTGCTGATTTTTAACTTTTAACGGAGATGGAAATTAATTGAAAGGTTAAACTGATGTTTGAGAAGGATGCGAAAGAGCCTTTGTTTTAAGCGGCCCTTTCGCCCCTGTTGTATTTGTTTTTAGTAGCCACCCATGCTGCTGGCAGTTTGAACCCAGTCGGTACCATTCCAAAGCAGAGTGATTGTGTTGCCTTCTTTGTAGCTGATATAGTCGCCTACGTTGTTATCGTTTACGCCGCCGCCGTTAGTGTTTACACGTGTATTGTATCCCGAACCGCTGTTATAAAATCTTACCCCGTAGCTGCTGTTTGAGCTGGTAATAGCAAGTATAACAAGCTGCCCTTTCACAAGCCCATCAGATAAAGTAACACGGGCCTGAGACGGGTAAACCGATGAGTTGATAAATATTAGCCCGCGGTTGCCTACATTAAGTGTAAAGTTGCCCGATACGTTTACAGTAGTATCTCTGAACGACATGCCTCCGTTTACATCTAATGTAGTAGCTGGTGCTGTTACACCGCCCAATCCTAAGCGACCGGGCATAGTTACCGCATTACCGGTGCGTATACGTATACCCTCCTGGCTATTGCGTTTAAAAGTAAGGTCCGAGTTGTCGGTGGTGCCTATAAAGCCCGTGCTGCCTGCGCCCAGGTTACCGGTGGTCATCCAGCTTGCTGCAGCGGTTTTTATTTCGGTGCGACCATCGGCAGTAGCTAAGCTCATTTTGCCGGTGCTATCGTATTTAACGCTTGTTACACCATTTCCGGCCGATAGTGCGTAAGGCAAGCTTAACAGCTGTGCAGTTCCCATATCGGTAAAGTTGGTTCCGCCCTGGTCGTCTAATTCTACTTTTTGGTAAATCATGCCGCCTGACCATGCTATAGAATCGAAGTTGCCTTCAATTACACGGCCACCGCCAACTACTACACTAAATATACCGTTAGGCGAGGTGGTGATGGTATCCATCTCTGCATATCTTACCGGGCCATCAATACCACCCTGGCGTAATGAAATACGCAGGCTGATAAATTGGTTGGCTAACAAGTTGCCATCGGTACCGCGTACCTGCGAACTGTATGGGTAAGCCTGTGGCACCCCGCCGGAAACCGGAACTGTAATTTGCGCTTGTGAAGTTAAGCCGGCGCTAAGTGCAGCCAAAGCCAGGAGTCGAAGTTTTTTCATGGAAGCTTTTTTTAGTTTATTAAAGTGGGTAATCGGTGTTTGAATAATACAGGCAATAACTTGTGTTCTGTTTTTGCTTACGAGTTTATTTTTGTGTTTGTTTCGTTTGTTTTACTAAACCTTACAAGCTGCGCATTTAAACTATGTAGCGGCTTATGTGTAGGTATACGCCTGTTGCTTTTACAGGTTGCTTTTTACAGAATCTATGTGTACTGTGCTTTACAAAGCCTGTACCGTGTATTCTACTTGTTTTGGCTTGTACAAGGTAAAATCTGTGGGCGTGCATGGCTGCTTAGCTGATTTAGCTGTATTTGCACTTTATACTGCAATAAATTTTGTTGGAAGATTGTTTCAACTGCATTGCAGGGGGTATGGGAGAGAACCCACTTAAAATGACTAACCGGCTTTGGAACGAGAGCCGGAGCCCTTATTACAAAACCGGTTAGTATTAATTTAAGTTACTTTTATATTAGCACACCACCTTAGCAGGAAGCGTAATACGGAATATACTGCCGCCACCTGGATTATTTTCTATGGATATTTTACCATCCATGCTATCTACAATTTTTTTGCAAATGGTTAAGCCTATACCCGAACCCGAGTACTTTTGTGTGGTAGCTATTCGCTGAAATATCTGGAATACTTTTTCGCGGTAGGCCTCGGGTATACCTATACCGTTATCGGCTATTACAAATTCAACTTCACTGGCCCTGGTTATACATTTTACTTTTACAGTAGGGCGTTCGTTTTCGTTATACTTTATACCGTTGCCTATAATGTTCTGAAACAATTGCAGCATTTGCGTTCTGTCGGCATTTATTTCGGGCAGGTCGGCAAATAGTATGCTGGCATGTTTTTCTTTTAGCAGCACATCCAGGTTAAGGCGAATCTCTTCTACTACATTTTGCAACTTAACACGCTCAATGCGGGCGTTGGCATCTACCTTGGCCAGCCTTAAGAGGTCTACAATCAGCAGTTCCATTCTTTTAGCGCCATCTACTGCATAGGCAATAAATTCGCTTTGCTGCTCGGTAATGTTACCGTTAAGGCTTTTGCGCATAAGGCCCATGTATGAGGTTATCATGCGCAATGGTTCGCGTAAATCATGCGAAGCAACGTGGGCAAACTGCTTTAACTCATTGTTCGAAATTTCGAGCCGGTGCACATACCTTTCAATCTCAGCATTTTTATCTTTCAGTAAAGCAGCTTCTTTTTCTTTCTGCTCGTTTTCAAATTCCTTTTTAGCACGGGTAAGCGAGTTTGTTTTTTCTATATCAAAAAAGTATTTAAGGCTTTCGGTATATAGTTTTTGGTAGTAAAGCGCATCGCGGTCATACTCCGTTTTTTCCAGGTATACGGCCAACAACCTTTGCACATTGCTTGTTTCGCTTTTATTATCCAACTGCCTGAAAATCTCTTCAGATTCAAGCAATTCTTCTATGGCGCGGTATTTTTTGCCCATAGCAAAGTAGGTTTCGCCCAGCGCTACTTTAACCATACCAGTTTCGTACTGCATAGCATTAGTGGTGTAGTATACCAGCGAATCCTGCAGGTAACCCATAGCCTCTTCGTATTTATCAATACGCAGGTGTAAAATACCCAGGTTGGCAGTAGTAAGCGCTATGCTATAAGTATCGTTTGCTTTTTTATCAATTTGCAGGGCCTTAAACAGCAGGCTAATGGCCTTGTCAAACTCCTTAGTGCGCTCAAGTATACCGGCATATAATACATAGCTTTTCGATAGCTTAAAACCGCTGTCAATCTTTTCGTATATTTTTATTGCCTTTTCCAGGTAGTCTTCAATAGGTATGTTTAACTCCGAATTGGCTAAAAGCAACGAAACGTTGTAATAATAGGAAGCTAAGAAGCCCTGTTCGCGGTCATTTAGCTGTGGGCGCGATTCTAATTGTTTAAGCCCGGCCATATAGCTTTCCTGTGCCGAAAAAATATCGCCCTTAAGCTGATACGAGTTGCCAAGGGTCATATAAACCTTGTAGTTAATATCGCTTATATCTTCTAAATCGGCGGTGGCAAGCACCTCGCTGCATAGCTCAATAGCTTTATCGTAATTATTAGCTACCAGGCAATTGTAAAAGGCTAAAATATATTGTGCCTGCGCAAAATGTTTAGGGTTGCGGCTTTCTGCGGCCAGTTCCATTACCCGTTCGGCAAAACGCAGCGCATCGGGGTTGCGGCGGTCAATCAATTGTTCTGCCTCATGAATCAGCTGTTCAATATCTGCAGTTTGTTCCAGTAGTGCATTCATAGGGCGCTGCGTTTCATGATCATATATCCTGCAGGGTATACTCTTCGTTTAGCCGAAATAAGATATCCTGATATTATAATAACGGGCGTAGGCGCTAAAAGGTTACAGCCTATAGCTTGTTTCGTAAAAGGTGTTGATACAATTTTTTTGCTGATATGTGAGTTTGCTCATACATCAGCGTGGATTATAAGCTGGTTAAAAATTCAAATTTAACCGTACGCCGGGGGCATTGTTGGCGTAATTGGTGGCACCCGAAATAACTACCGGTTGCCAGCTAAGGTGAATATCATCCTTCATATTCCAGTCGAAAAGGTGAGCATCTACGGCTGCATCTACTATATTTAGTAAATAAAATACGCCTGTTATAATAGCCGATATATCCAGGTTCTTTTTGTAGTAGTCGCGGTATTCTCTTAAGGTTGCCGCATCGTCGGCGCCTTTATAGGATGCAAAGGGGTCGGGTACCTCAGCTACCTGCCGGCGGTAAGCATTGCGGTAACCCGTAAAGTTGGTGGCGTTAAAATAACACCAGTAGCCAAGCCCACCAAGCCCTGCATATACAATAGGAATTTTCCAATATTTGCGGTTATAAGCCTGACCTAAACCGGGGCAGGCAAGCGAAAACAGCGAAGCGTAAAGCGGACTGTGGCGCCTTAGTTTGCGTGCAGCCAAAGATGAATCATCGGTGTTATATCTTGCTGCATTCCAGTAGAATTTGCGCCCTTTTAATTTATAGGGTTTGGTTACAGTATCGCCGGCCCTGTAAGCCTGGCTGGTATCGGGCATAGCCATAGGCATGGGCCCGGTGGTATCCATACCTACAGCAATTGCGTTAGCTTTTGCCTGCTTGTTAAACTCGATGGTGGTAGAATCATCTGAAGATGGAGTTGGTGCATCTTGCGAAAATGAAAAAGCGGGTGCTAGAAACAACACCAACACAAGCACGTATAAATGTATATACTTTTTGTCCGCCCTTTTCACTTTATCGCCTATCGGTTTTATTACAGGTGTTTAAGTAAGTGGCCTTAAGCCCCCCGCCTAACCTCCCCCGCGGGGAGGAATTAATTTTGCCGTAAACGTTGTAAAACGCAAGATTATATTGGGTTGCTTCCTTTTTGTCTATAGTCTTGTGTCTATCGTCTAACGTCCCGCGCATCATTTTTCGCTAATCATCTCTACCAGTCTTTGCAGATCATCATCATTGTAAAACTTAATTACAATATCGCCCTTTCCATCGTTGTTGCGGTTAATATGAACCTTGGTGCTAAGCGATGTAACCAGCGTATCCTGCATTTTTTTGATGGTAAACGGTATTGCGGTAGATTTATTGGCAGGGGTGGTGCTTTTCTTTGGTTTGCTTTCCAGGGTGCGCACCAGTTCTTCTACCTGCCTAACGCTAAGGCCTTTGCTTACAGTCTCTTTAAAAGCACTTAAAAGCAGCAAAGGGTTTTCGATGGCCAGCAATGCCTTGGCATGCCCCATGGTAATTTTCTCGTCGCGCAAAGCAGCCTGAATATCGGGCGGTAATCGCAGCAAACGGATGAAGTTGGTAACCGAACTGCGGTTTTTGCCCAAGCGTACGGCCAGTTCCTCCTGAGTTAAGTCGCACTCATCCTGCAGGCGCTTGTAATTAATGGCAATTTCCAGCGGGTTCAAATCTTCGCGCTGTATGTTTTCTATCAGGGCTATTTCAATGCTTTCCTGGTCGCTGGCGGCGCGCACAAAGGCGGGCACTTCAGTTTTGCCGGCCAGTTTGCTGGCGCGCAACCTGCGTTCGCCGGCTATAAGCTGGTATTTGTTGTTTTCTATTTTGCGCACAGTAATAGGCTGTATTACACCATGCACTTTTATAGAGTCGCTTAAATCCTGCAGGCTGGCCTCTTCAAAGGTAGTGCGGGGCTGAAACGGGTTTACCTCTATCTGTTCCAGCGGTATATTAATAATAACCGAGGCACTGTTAACCGGTGGTGCAGCAGTTACCGGGGTAGTTTGCTGCCTCTCGGTTTTAGTGTCGGTAGTGGTATCGTTGCTACTTAAAAGGGCCCCTAATCCACGGCCTAATACGGTCTTCTTTTTATTATCGCTCATTGTTGTTTATTGATGGTATGGTGTATTGTTGGATGCACCAATGCGTCTTTGTTCCTTAATTCTGTGTTGCCGGGTCATCTGCATCGGGCACCATGTTAAATTCTTTATCCTCATTAGGTATGCCGGTGGCGTTTTGGCGTTGCAGCATTTCGCGCACCAGGTTCATATAGTTAACGCTGCCCTTGCTTTCGGCATCGTACATAATGGCCGGTTTGCCAAAACTTGGGGCCTCGCCCAAGCGGGTATTGCGGTGTATGATAGTATCGTAAACTATGTTTTCAAAGTGGCGCTTAATTTCATCAACCACCTGGTTGGCAAGGCGCAAACGCGGGTCGAACATGGTTAACAAAATGCCTTCAATTTCCAGTTGCGGGTTAAGGCGGCTTTGCACAATCTTAATTGTGTTCAATAGTTTGCCCAATCCCTCTAACGCAAAGTATTCGCACTGCACAGGTATAAGCACCGAATCGGAAGCCGAAAGGGCATTTACCGTAATTAAACCCAGCGATGGCGAACAGTCTATTATAATAAAGTCATAATCTTTACGCAGTTCATCCAACATGCCCTTAATTACCTTTTCGCGATTGGGCTGGTTTATCAACTCAATTTCGGCACCCACCAAATCCAGATGTGAAGGTAGCAGGTAAAGGTTAGGGGTTTCTGTCTCGAGAATTATATCCCTCGGCTTAATATCGTTTACCAGGCATTCGTAAAGGCTGGTTTTAATAGCCTTGGGGTCGAACCCAACACCCGAGGTGGCATTGGCCTGCGGGTCGGCATCTACCAACAAAGTTTTATACTCTAGTATAGCCATGCTTGCCGCTATATTAATGGCAGAGGTTGTTTTGCCTACGCCGCCTTTTTGGTTGGCCAGGGTTATAATGCGGGCGTTGTGCTCTTTGCTGTCGGTTTTCTTTTTTGTCATTTTATATTGAGTTCAAAGGTTCAATTAAATTGAAATGGTTTCGCCAATGTTTAACAGTAACAACTCTTTCCCTTTAGCGGAAAACTTCTCCTTCGCCTGCTGGTGGTTAATTTTTATATAGCCAAAGGTATCGTAATGCAGGCCAATTACCTTGTTACATTTTACAAAATCGGCGGCCAGCACAGCATCATCTACCCCCATAGTGTAGTTATCGCCCAAATTCAGCAAAGCCACGGTTAAAGGTTTGCAAGTCAGTGGTATAAGTTGCATATCCATAGTTAGGGCTGTATCACCGCTGTAGTAAAAATTGCCATCCGCGCTTTCTATTACAAAACCCACCGGGTTACCTCCATAGCTGCCATCGGGCATTACGCTGCTATGCACAGCGTTTACCAGTTTTACGCTGCCAAAATCAAAGTTCCACTTACCACCGTGGTTCATGCTGTGTATTTTAGCCCCCTGTTTTTCAAACCATTCAGCCACTTCAAAGGCAGCCACTATTGTAGCGCCGGTGCGTTTGGCAATGGCCATTGCATCGGCTACATGGTCATCGTGGCCATGGCTAAGCAGAATGTAATCGGCTGGTATAGTGGTCATATCCACATCTTTAGCCAACTCATTATGGGTTATAAAAGGGTCGAAAAGCAGGTTTTTACCACCTACATTTACCCCAAAACAAGCGTGTCCGTAATACGTTATTTTCATTCTTAATTTCCGTTTCAAAAGTAGAACATGCGTGGAACATTCCGGTAGCCTCTTCTCCACTAATGAACAGATTGTTTGTTTGAATGTATGTTGATAAGCCCCTATTTGTGTGAATGGAGTGTGGATAGGGTGTGGGAAGTGGGAATTCGGAATGCGGAAAGGGGAATACGGAATTAGGAAGAACTGCCTGTAACATTTCTAGTCTCCTTTGGGGGCGAAAAAAATCTCAACTTGCCTGGCCGCGCTTTGCTAGTGGTGATTTTTGATTTAGGCTAGGCGGTCCAACTGTTATCCCCAGAAGCATCTCTTTCTTCCATTGCCGCCATAATTGACGCTACATGTTTTTGTTTTACAATAACAGTTCCGGCAATAAAATCGTGTACAGCCCTTTTACGTTTGTTCGTAAGCAATATAATTAGTTCTCCGTATACCCAAACATGGTTTAGCCATGAATAAATTAGAAAAGCAACAGGAGCAAAACTCATTAAATACTGGTTCTGCTGCAGCCAGCTCAATCTTTGAAGTTCCACCGCATCGGCTTTAAGTATGCAATAAATCATTAATGAAGAGCCTATAGCAGTAAATACTAACCCAATACTGTGCCTTAAAAAGCTTCTTTCCAGCCAATAGGTTGCCCATCAATTTGAAGAATATTTAGGCCCGCTATTATTTTTCCAGGTGTGCCACCATACTTTACCGGTAAAAAAACAAAATAGAAAATCGAAAAAGCTATGTTAGGAATAAGGGTATAGAAATATACATACTTGCTAATGGTATTGAGGTATAAGAACAGATAAATAATAGGTGCCATGATCAGGCTGTCGAGAAACAAAGCCAATAATCTTGGCCAAAATCCACCATAAATATTTTCTGAAATGCCTTCAATTTGAAGTGGTGTTTGCTTGTTTTCCATCGTCTTGTTTATGGGTTTAAGGGAGCAATATGTATTCTTTTTTTGAATATGCGGAGTTGCCCAATTACGCCACAAACACCTTCAAAATTTCTTTGGTATTGGCGGTTACCTTAAACCGGTCGTCAATACGGTAGCCTATTACCCACGCAATTTTTTTATTCGATTCTATTACCCAAATGTTTTCCTTCTCGTGCACGGGCACTTTTTCATCCGTTAAAAACTTCTTCAGCTTTTTCTTCTTCATCTTCATACCAAAGGGGTAAAAGTAGTCGCCGGCGGCCCATGGGCGTACCAACAAGGGGTATTCGAGTTTATTCTTATCTATATAAGCCACAGCTTTGTCGGGTTTAACCTCAGTTACCGGGCTTAGTTTTAAGGTGTGGTTGGCAAATTTAATTTCGGTATCGCCCTCGTTTATTACCTGTACGCTTTGCTGCTGTTGGGTAAGGGGCGTTAGTATAAAATGTTTGCGGTCCTTTATCAGTCTTGCAGTGGGGCTTAAAAACTGTTTACCGGCTTCGGCATCTATGGCCGCCACTATATCTATGCACTGGTCACCGTTAAAGCCAAAATCTTTCAGGTATTCGTATAATACACTCGAAGCATTCTTTGTTTTTTTTAGCTTCAGCAGAGGGATTAGAACATCGCCTTTCTTTTTCAAAAAAAGTTGTGCTGAGCGTTTGACCATCTCTTTTTCATAAAGTAGTTCCAGCTCAGTAAATACCTCAATTTTACCGGCCAGTGTTTCCTCAAGCCCGGGGTTAATTTCTTTAAGCAGGGGGATGATATGGTGCCTTATCTTATTACGGGTGTATTTATCTTCAGCGTTGCTGCTATCTTCGCGGTAGCCGGTGTTGTTCTCTTTTTGGTAAGCCTCTATTTCTTGCCGTGTGGCAAACAGCAGGGGCCTTACAATATTGTTTTGTCTAACCGGTATGCCCCTTAAGCCCCGTATGCCGGTGCCTTTGGTAAGGTTAAACAGAATGGTCTCTATATTGTCATTCAATTGGTGGGCCGTAGCTATCAGGTTAAAGCCCTTTTCTTTACGCAGTTCTTCAAACCACTGGTAGCGCAATTGCCGCGCCGCTAATTGTATAGATAGGGTATGGGCCTGGGCGTATTGTTTGGTATCAAAGCGGTTAACAAATACCTCTACGCCATACTTTTTACCCAGTTCAACTACCAGGGACTCATCGCCATTGGCTTCGTCGCCGCGCAGTTGAAAGTTGCAGTGTGCAATGGCAAACGGAAACTTAGCCTGGTGGAACAGGCTGCACATTACTACAGAGTCTATTCCACCGCTAACCGCCAGCAGCGTTTTCTTTTTGCGGTTGGCCAAGCGCTTGGTGGTGTTATGGTCAATAAATTTTTGTAGCAGGGTTTGGTTTTTATTCATCTTGCAATTGCTCTAAGGCTGCGTTTAACTCTCTTAATGTCTTGGTGTCGTTAGCGGCTTTGGCTACTTCCATTCCTTTTTTATAAGCTGCAGCGGCCTTATCTGTTTCTCCGCTACGCTCATAAAGTTTCGCTAACTGGTAGTAGGTTGCCAGGTAATCGGAAAACCGCTCTTGTAGCAACAGCAAATACTTAAGGGCTTCGGCATCTTGCCCGCCGCTAATATACTCTTGGCTAAGGGCAAATTTTAAAAAGGCATCGTTGGGCTTTTCGGCTTCCCATTGCTGCAACTTTTCAAGCCTTTCTTTGTTCATAGTGTAGTGAGTTCAAAATTCTAAATCTTTAAATTCTAAATACGAAATAACAGCCAAAAACAGCTGTGCAAACCTATTCAAACATTCCGTTTGTTATGGCTGTTTTTCTTTCGAATTTATTATTTGTTTTTTAGGATTTTAGGCAGGCACTTTTGCCTAACGATGGTAGGGAAAAATTGTTTTGATAATTAGCAAACTTCAATACATTCGCACCGCAATTTTAAAATAATAGCAATATGAAAATACTTGTTCCAATAGCTAAAGTTCCCGATACAACATCAAAGGTGGCCTTTGTTGATAATAACACAAAGTTTAACCCGGAGGGTGTTACCTTTATTATGAACCCTACCGACGAGTGGTATGCCCTGGTGCGCGCCATTGAGTTGAAGGAAAAAAATGGTGGCGAAGTGGTAGTAATACACGTAGGCTTGGCCGATAGCGAGCAAATTATACGCAAGGCGTTGGCCATAGGTGCCGATAAGGCCGTGCGTGTAGATGCCGACCCTACCGATGCTTACTTTGTAGCTGTCCAAATAGCTAACCACGCTAAAACCGAAAGCTACGATTTGATTATTGCCGGTAAAGAAACTATCGACTATAACAGCTACGAAGTGGGTGGCATGGTAGCCGAGTTGCTTGATTTGCCTTGTGTGGCTTTAGTTCAAAAGCTGGATATTGAAGGCGGTGTTGCTACCATTAAGCGCGAAATTGAAGGTGGCACTGAAACTGTAGAAGTTAAGTTACCAATGGTAGTATGTGCGCAAAAGGAATTAGCCGAAGCACGTATACCTAATATGAAAGGTATAATGGGCGCCCGCAGCAAGTCTTTGGCTGTAGTTGCTGCCGATGCTACTGAAAAATTAACCAGCGTAGCCAGCTACCATTTGCCAGAGAAAGCAAAAGAGTGCAAATATGTATCGGCCGATAACGTAGCCGAACTGGTAAGATTGCTGCACGAAGAGGCTAAGGCCATCTAAATAAAAGCGTAGGAGAGTAGAACTAAAAAATCAAAAAAACTAAAATCAAAATATCATGGCAGTTTTAAGTTTTGTAGAAGTAGCAGACGGTAAAATAAAGAAGGCTTCGGTAGAGGCCGCTTACTACGGCAGTAAAGTAGCCGAAGGTCTGGGTACCGATTCTGTAGCAGTAGTATTAGGCGCTGCATCAGCCGAAGAGCTGGCTAGCCTGGGCACTGTAGGTGTAAAAAAAGTATTACACGCTGCCGATGCGCGTTTCAATAATTTCGATTCGAAAGCCTTTGCAAAGGCCGTTGGCGAAGCTACTACTGCAAGCGGTGCTACCGTGGTGGTATTATCTTTCAACCAAAATGGTAAGTTGTTGGCTCCGCGTTTAAGCGTGCGCTTAAAGGCTGGCTATGTGCCGGGAGCCGTAGCGTTGCCAACTTTTACCGGCAATAGCGCCGTTGTTAAAAAGAATGTGTTTTCGGGCAAGGCTTCGGCCGACTATAAATTAGATACTGCCGTAAAGGTAATAGCTGTTAATCCTAACTCGCTATCGCCGGTGCGCGGTGCAGGTGCTGCTGCGGTAGAGGCTTTCTCTCCGGCATTAGCCGATACCGATTTTGCTTCGGTAGTTAAAGGAACCGATAAAGTAGTAGGCGAAATACCATTGAGCGAAGCTGAACTGGTAGTAAGCGCAGGCCGCGGATTAAAAGGACCGGAAAACTGGGGTATGATTGAAGAACTTGCCCACCTGATGGGTGCTGCTACTGCCTGTTCACGCGCTGTAGCCGATGTGGATTGGAGACCTCACCACGAACACGTAGGCCAAACCGGTTTAACTATTCGCCCTAACTTATACATCGCCGTAGGTATTTCGGGTGCTATACAGCACTTAGCTGGTGTAAATGGTAGCAAAGTAATAGTAGTTGTTAACACCGATCCTGAGGCGCCTTTCTTTAAAGCAGCCGACTACGGTATAGTAGGCGATGCATTTACCGTGGTGCCGCAATTTATTGAGGCCTATAAAAAGTTTAAATCGGCCAATTAATAGCCTAAAAATATGTGCAAAATGTCATGCCCCAGGGCATGACATTTTTATTTTCAAAAAATCCCTTTACATTTCGCACAGGTTGGCATACATTAGAACCGCATGAGAAAGATTGAGTTGGATATTATTGCCCTATCGCACAGCGTAACACAGTCGCATTCGTTTGCCGTGGTGTTGGGCGAAGTAGGCGGCAGCCGCAGGTTGCCTATTGTTATTGGTGGGTTCGAGGCGCAGGCTATTGCCGTAGCGTTAGATAATATGAAACCCAGCCGCCCCCTAACGCACGATTTGCTTAAAACCATGTGCGATACCTTTGATATACAGTTAGACTATATACACATAAGCAAACTGGTAGATGGTGTTTTTTACAGCAACCTGGTTTGTAAAAAAGGCGATGATGTGTTTGAGGTAGATAGCCGCACCAGCGATGCACTGGCCCTTGCCGTTCGCTTCGATTGCCCTATTTATGTCGATGAATCTATTTTGCTTGAAGCCGGTGTAGAAGCCGACCCGAACGAAGAGAATGAGTTAAGCGAAGTAGAACAGGCCGAGTCCACCGAAGTTACACCACCTACACCCGGCTACCATAATATGACGGTGCCAGAGTTGCAAACGCACCTTAAAGCCGCCCTCGATAGCGAGGACTACGAACTGGCCGCCCGCATCCGCGACGAGCTGAACAACCGGAAGTAATTTCTATTTGCGCTCTCTTAATAGCTTTAATATTTCTGCATTTTGCTTTGCCAGTTCTTCTATTTGCTTTTGCTGATTGTTTATTAGCTGCTCTTGTTTTTCCAGTTGCCATTGCTGTTCCTGCATGGCTTTTACCATTGGCACTACAAACTGCGCGTAGCGTAATCCATACAGGTTCTTATCATTTTGCGGACGGTCTACACCGCTAAAGTCAAATCCGCTGGCTTTAGCAGCGGCATCTACCTCCTGGGCAATAAAACCGGCCTGTAGCATTTGCTCTTTGGTAGTTATGTCCTCTGTGTTGGCTTGCTTAAAGCCCGTAAGTTTGTAGTAGGCATCTATATCCATGTTGTAGGTAACCGGGCGCAGCCGTTTAATAAATTCTATACCGGGTACGTTTTCGGTTATGTTGCGCTTAACCCGTGCGTCGCTTATGTTGGTCCAGTCTTGCCAGCCACCTATGCTTACCATAGCGGGGTTACCAATACGGGCGGTATTATTGGAATTAACTGCGCTATATGCACCTATGGCTATAGCATTGGTTACATTGCCCGATACCTGGGCCAGGTAACCGGCGCTTACGGTATACTCATTAGCGCTATCGGCATGTGTTACAAAGCCGGCCGATACCCCTATAGCCACATTGCCATTGCCGGCGGTATTGGTATAAGCCACACTATCGCCTATGGCCACGTTGTAGTTACCGCTGGTGTTTTCGTACATAGCCTGCACGCCTATGCCCACATTGTGCGATGCCTCTTTATTTTGCCATAGCGCTAATGCACCTACTGCCACATTGCTGAATGAGCCTCCCGTTCCACCGGTTTGCATAGCATAAGCGCCTATTGCTGTATTAAATGTACCTATGTTGCCTGTTTCCATACAGTGAGTACCAACGGCAGTATTATCTGCACCATCAAATGTACCAGCCATTACCTTATCGCCTATCCCTGTATTACCACCTTCTGCCCCTCCATATGAAGACAAGGCCATATTACCTATGGCAATACTACTACTGCCGACTGAATGAACTGATGACATAGCTTTATGACCAATGGCAATTATACCCTCGGCCGGCGATTGACATTTAACCAGTACTGAATCGCCAATGGCAATTACATTAATTATGTTTCCTACTCCGAACGTGCCACCTAAAACATCGCGGCCAATAAGTACACTTCCTTTAGTAAGTCTATATTTCTGAGCGACCCTGGTACCTATAGCAACGGTACCGCTTCCCTGTAAATGGTCGCGCATAGCTTCCCAGCCAACAGCAACATTCTCGTTATGCACAAGAGATGTTGCCTTTTGTAAGGCCCTTGTACCTATAGCCACGTTTCTGCTTGTACCAGTAGCTGTAAACAGTGCCTCGTTACCAATAATGGTATTTTCGTGGCCCGTAATATTATTATATGCTGCCCGTAAACCTAGTGCTAAATTACCTGTACCACTGGTAGTGTGCCTAAGGGCTTGGTTGCCAAGGGCCGTGTTGGCAATACCAGTGCTGCTAAAAAGCGCCGAGTCGCCAATGGCCAGCAAGCTATTGGCGGTGGTGTTGCTGCGCAATGCAAAGCTGCCTATGGCTATGTTGCTTGTACCGGTGGTATTTTGCCCCAAACTGTTAGCGCCTACGGCCACGTTATAGCTGGCGGATGTATTAGCGGGCATAGCATTTGCACCCAGAGCTATATTACCTATGCCGG
This sequence comes from Chitinophagales bacterium, assembly GCA_044228435.1. Taxonomy (GTDB): domain Bacteria; phylum Bacteroidota; class Bacteroidia; order Chitinophagales; family LD1; genus Bog-950. The sequence continues at coordinate 147,650 of JBGAUW010000001.1, read as the reverse complement.
TAGTGTTTTGGCGCAAAGCCCATCGGCCTATTGCTATGTTGTCGTTTCCAAACGTATTGTTCTCCAGTGTTCTGGTGCCCAGTGCTATGTTCTGTGAGCCAGAGGTATTTAGCCTTAGTGGGCTAGTACCTATACCAATATTGCCTCGTCCATCCGTGGTGTTTACTGAGGTTGTGCTATAAAGCGCATAACTACCGATACCAATGTTGTCGTCGCCACTAAACGATTGAGAATTGCTGTATAGCGCCTGGTAGCCTATGGCTATGGCATTGTACATATTATTGTTTAGCATCGCTTCATAACCTATAGCAATTGTATTATATGCATCGTTATTGGTATTGCTGCGGGCGCGATTGCCTATGGCTATATTGCTTTGCCCTGTTGATTGTAGCGGCGTGCCTGCTTCCTTGCCAAGGTATACATCTCCCTGAACGCCAAGTTGGGCGGCCCGTATATTGTTTACCCTTAATCTAAGTGGTGTAAAGTCAGTTGTTCCTAAAAAGTGGTTAGTAAAATTAGTGCCTGCATTGCCGGTAATGTGCCAATCGTTGGCGTTAGATACTGTATCACGCACCTCCCAGTAGGTACCATTGTGCACGAGCGTTTTGCCCGGGCCCGGGTTGCCAATAATAGAATCTCCCAATATACCGTCTACATCCGGATTAGGATATTGGCCGGTTAAATCACCGCTTGCCGCATCCAGCGGCCCTGTTGGTCCGGTATTACCTTGCTGTCCGGTGGGGCCAACGCTACCTTGTGCCCCTGTAGCGCCATCTGCTCCCGTGTTACCCTGCGGGCCTGTAGCCCCCGCTGCTCCGGTTATACCTTGTGCGCCGGTAGGGCCTGTATTGCCTTGTGGGCCTGTAGCCCCATCGGTACCTGTATTTCCCTGGGCGCCCGTAGGTCCCGTTGGCCCTGTGCTACCACCTCCGGGTCCGGTTGTGCCCGTTAAGCCATCTGCGCCGGTGGGCCCGGTATTTCCGGTTAATCCGGTAGGGCCTGTGGCACCTGCAAGCCCCTGCATACCAGTGGCGCCGGTTGGCCCGGTGTTTCCTACGCCAATACCCGCATCACCTGTGTTGCCGGTTGGTCCGGTTGGCCCGGTTGGGCCAATACCTGTAAAGCCGGTATCGCCTGTTGCCCCTGTAGGGCCTGTAGAGCCGGTAGATGAATACAGCGTACTTGTGTTGTAAGTATCACCGTTGGTTAAAGTAAACGTAAGGGTGCCATCACCATTATCTGTTATGCTTGCAATGCCCGTACCTGCTGCGCCGGTAGGTCCCGTAGCACCGGTGCTACCACCACCCGCACCAGTTGCACCTGTAGGGCCAATACCTGCTGCACCTGTGGCTCCGGTTGCGCCTGTAGCACCCTTAGGGCCTATATTGCTATTAGCTGCATAAAGTGCATAGGGCACGCTAAGCAATTGCGATGTCCCCATATCTGTAAAATTACTGCCGCCGCTGGCATCTATTTCTACTTGCAAATATTTTGCGCCGTTGCCCCAGTTTACACCAGCCAGGCCGCCGATATTATCGCCTATAGTGGTATTGCACAAACCAAACTGATTAGTTATAACTGTTTTTGTTTCAGTATAAACAATAGCTCCGGCAGATGAATTCTGGTGTATGCTAAATCTGAAATTAACGGGTGTACCGCCAGACATAGGCAGCCCTGCAGCATTGCGCACAATGGCCTGGTAGTTTACGGATTGGGGAGCTTGGGCATGTACGCTTAAAATGAATGTAAGCAGTGTTACAAGAATCAAGGCGTGTTTCATAAAAAAGGCTTTAGTGTTTCATTAATAAACATACGATTTTTTGATATCTATCAGAAGCGAACGGTTAAAAAAGTTGGGATAAAACGGAGTACAGCAATGAACATTGTTGAATTATGTGGCGCAACTGTATCGCAAAACTTTTAGAATCCCTCTTTCCCGCTTTCGGTATTTCTGTTAAGTTTGAGCGAATCAAAATAGACCCATGGAGCGTTTTACCGGATTGTTAGGTGTGGCCCTTATTTTAGGAATTGCCTTTGCCCTTAGTAATAACCGCAAGGCTATTAATTACCGCTTAGTGTTTAGTGGCCTGGGCCTGCAACTGGGTTTGGCCTTGCTAATTTTAAAGGTAACACCGGTACGCGATTTTTTTAGGTTTTTGGGACGTGGTATGGAAAAGATAGAAAGCTTTGCCCGCGAAGGGGCTAAGTTTGTGCTTGGCGGTGTGTTGCCCGATAGTACTGAGTTAGAGAAGGTGTTTGGCGCCAACAAGGGATTTATTTTTGCGTTTAATATACCTGCTACTATTATACTTGTGTGTGTGCTGGTGGCTATGTTGTATCACCTGGGTATAATGCAGCGCGTAGTGGCTTTTATAGCCCGTGGGGTAAACTTTATAATGGGTGCCAGCGGGGCCGAGGCGCTAAGCAACGTAGCCAGTGCCTTTGTAGGCCAGGTAGAGGCGCAGGTAATGATTAGGCCTTATTTGAATGGTATGACCAACAGCGAGCTACTGGCCAGTATGAGCGGTAGTATGGCCTGTATTGCCGGGGGTATATTGATAGTGTATGTAAATATGGGTGTGCCCGCCGAGTATTTAATTGCGGCCAGCCTGATGGCTGCACCGGCAGCGTTGGTTATAAGCAAAATAGTATACCCCGAAACGGCCGAGTCGCAAACTAAAGGCAAGGTAACTATAACCGTAAACAGCCAGTATAGTAACCTGATAGATGCGATATCGCACGGCGCTGCGGATGGTATGAAGATTTCGATAAACGTAGTGGCCATGCTTATTGGCTTTATTGCCCTTATAGCGCTTGTAAACTTTATACTGGCAAAAATTAATTTCTGGGCTGGCAGCCCACTTCCCGATTTTAGTCTGAATGTAATTTTTGGCTGGCTATTTTACCCCCTGGCTTTTTGCATGGGTGTTCCGGCAGAGGATGCAAAAACAGTGGCTGTGCTAATGGGGCAAAAGTTATCAATAAATGAGTTTGTGGCCTATTTAAACCTAACCAGTATAAAAGATACGCTATCGCCAAAGGGTATGATAATAGCCAGCTTTGCGCTGTGCGGTTTTGCTAACTTTTCATCGGTAGGTATGCAAATAGGTGGTATAGGCGAGTTAGCGCCACACCGTCGTGCCGACTTAGCCAAACTGGGTATGCGCGCACTGGTTTGCGGTACCCTGGCCAGTTATCTATCGGCAACAATTGCAGGTATACTTTCTTAATAAACATTAAAAATAGAAGGCAACGGTAAAGCAATTGCATACGTTATATGGAATTGGCGCGATGTTTCGTCTACTATAAAAACTAAACGAATAATGAAGAACCTGCTTGTATTGATTTTGCTGGCTGCTGTATTAAGCGCCACCGCACAAACCGTATTACCGGTTAAAAAAGTAACAGTATTTAAAAACAGCACCGCCATGGTGGTTAAGGAAGGTAATGTGCCTGTAACCAACGGTAGTGTAAAATTGCCTATACCCAACCAAACTTTATTTGGAACCTACTTTATAGGCAGCGGAAAAGACAATGCTATTAAAAGCATGGTGTTTAAAAACGATACGCTTAAGAAAAGGGCAGAAGCCAGCAGCGTATGGCAATATATGGCAGGTAACTTAAACAAAGCAGTTACTATTAGCTATACCCCTACACAGGGCATTGATAAAACCGTAAGCGGTAAAGTGGTTAGCTACGATGCTTACAGCGGCATAATGAAGTTTGTAACCGATGCGGGAAAAAGCATGATAATGCATGTAAACAGCGTATACCAGGCCGATTTTAAAGAAGACCCTTCTGCATTTTATATGGCCGATAGCATTAAGCGCATGCTATTGCTAAAGGCTGAAAAGGCAACCGATAACCTTACCTTGCAACAAATACACATGACGGGTGGTATTAATTGGATACCGAGTTATTACCTTAAACTGAAGGACGATAAAACAGCGCGCCTTGAGATGAAAGCCCTGGTAGAAAACTATGCCGAGGATTTAAAAGAAACCGAAACCGACCTGGTGGTAGGCGCTCCGCAAATGAAATACAGCGGCAAAGAAGACCCTATGATGTATGATTATATAACCGTGCCGGGCGGTATGCAGGGCGATTATAACGGTAATGTATACATGCAGAGCAACGCAGTTAGGAAGGTAGCGTTTGGCGCAGTAGCAGAAGCCGATGGCGCTTTTGAGAGCAACTTTGATACAGAAGGAGAGAAGGTTGGCGATATGTATATATACAAACTGGGTAAAATAACCCTGCCTGAAAACAGCAAGGGTAGCTTTCCGATATTTGCAGGCAATGTAGAATACAAGGATAAATACGAGGGAACTATCAGCGATATAACCAACTACTTTAGCAGCCGCTTTGTGCCGCAAGAGGAGAGGACCTTCGATATATTCCATTCGCTGGAGGTAAAGAATACAGCCAGCGTACCCTTGACTACTGCGGCAGTAATGGTGGTAAATGAAAAGGATCAGTTTGTAGCGCAGGATGAACTGAAATATACACCGGTGGGCAGCACCAGCAACATCCGTTTAAGCAAGGCTATTGATATTTTAATGAAGAATAATGAGGAAGAAAAAGCGCGTGAGGATAACGCTAAAAAGATAGGCAAGGTAAGCTATAGCAAAGTAGTGCTTAAGGGAACTATTAATGTAGATAACTACCAGGGTAAAGATGTAACCGTAACGGTTACAAAAGCCCTTAGCGGAACTGTTACCGCCCAAAGCAACGATGGTAAAGTAACTAAGAAGAACTCGTACAACTACATTAATCCTACCAGCGAAATTAAATGGGAGGTTAAGTTAGGCACTAACGAAAAGAAGGTGCTTACTTACGAATACGAGGTGTTCTTTACGCCGTAAAATCAGCAGGTCATTTCGAGGGGCGCAGCTTTGCGCGCAACAAAGCAGTCCCCTCTAAGATTAACGCTAATGAAGTTCTGACGCTACCGGTACCTTTTGTCTTTGGGGATTGCTTGTGGGTGTGGCGCTTCGCACGCACTTTATAAAATCTCCTGCAGGTGTCATGGTGTCAGCCGCCCGCGGCGAGATGATACCATGATACCAAAGGAAACTACTCCTGTATTACAGCAACTGCCTGTTTGGTTTTGCGCGAAGCAAACCACGAATGAAGAACTACTGAAAGCATGATTATGGCCGTGCCAATATAGAACCCGCTGTTCAGCTTTTTGTTTTCGCCAAAAATTAGAAACGCAAGGGCAATACCATAAACGGGTTCCAGGTTAATATTAAGGTTAAGCGTAAATGCCGAAAGATGTTTTAACGCATTTAGCGAAAGTATAAGCGTAATGTGGGTGCAGGCAATAGCCAGTATAAAAAGCATAACCCAGTCGCTATCGGCCGGAAAAAGCTTTTCGGGATTAAAGTAGCCTATGTAGGCAGGCAGTATAAGTGTAAGCACAATAAGGCCCGAAATGATTTCGTAAAACGATACTACCTCGCTGCTTACTTTGCCTACCACATCTTTATTTAAAATATTGAAGAAGGCCCCTAAAAAGGCTGCAAGCAGAGCCAGTATAATACCTATGGTAAACGAGTTGCTATCGCTGTAAAATATAATGCCTATCCCCGCCATGGCCATAAAGCTGTAAAGCAATTCGGTGCGGTCGAATTTCTTTTTAAACATCAACGGTTCTATAAGCGCGGTAAACAGAGTTGTAGAAGAGAATACACTAAGTGTTACACTTACGTTGCTGTATTTAACAGCCCCGTAAAAGAAAAGCCAGTGCACCATTAGCAGGGCGCCAATGCCAAACAGTTTCCAAAACATGGGTTTAGAAACCTTAAAGCTACGGCCGCTTATAAAAATGTATAACCCCAAAGAGGCACTTGTAATTATTAAACGATACCACACCAACATTCCCTCGCTTAATTGTATACCCCTGCCCAATACCGCTGTAGCACCCCACAATATGATGGAAAGGTGCATTTGAATATACGCCCGGGTTATATCGGATTTATTGCGGTAGCTTTTAAGCATGGGCCGGCAAATGTATTAATTGCCCTCTGTTTTTATGGCCTATGCCAAATCAACTACGGCCTAATACTGTTCGTCTTTATTCGGAAAGTTTTTACTTTTTACATCGTCGACATACTGTTTAACGGCGTTTTGCACTTCGTCGTACATATTTAAATAGCGGCGTAAAAAGCGGGGTTTAAACTCTTTGGTAATACCCAGCATATCGTGGCTAACAAGTACTTGCCCATCGGTGCCCGCACCTGCGCCTATGCCTATGGTTGGTATCTTCAATTTTTTCGAAACCGTTGTTGCCAGCTTAGCCGGTATTTTTTCAAGCACCAGGGCAAAACAGCCTGTTTTTTGTAAAAGCAGGGCATCCTCAATCAGCTTTTGCGCCTCGGTTTCTTCTTTTGCACGCACAGTGTAAGTGCCAAATTTATAAATAGACTGCGGCGTTAAACCAAGGTGGCCCATTACCGGTATGCCGGCGCTAAGTATACGTTCAACACTTTCACGTATTTCGCTGCCGCCTTCCAGTTTAACGGCATGTGCTCCGCACTCTTTCATTATTCGTATGGCACTGTCCAGCGCCACGCGAGAGTTGCCCTGGTAATAACCAAAAGGTAAATCTACCACTACCAATGCCCGGCTTACCCCCCGCACAACCGAGGCTCCGTGGTAAATCATCTGCTCCAGGGTAATGGGTAAGGTTGTTTCGTGCCCCGCCATTACGTTGCTGGCCGAGTCGCCAACCAGTATTACATCAATACCGGCGCTGTCAATTATACCTGCCATCGAAAAATCGTAGGCAGTTAACATCGAAATTTTAATGCCCTGTTCTTTAAATTCCTGCAGGGTGTTGGTTGTAATTCGTTTAATCTCTTTGTGAACTGACATAGGGCTGGGTTAATATTTCGGTAAAACTCCGCATTCGGTTTGTAATAGCAAAATAAACTACCATAAAAGAGGCCTTTAAACTCAAATGTTTTTTACAGGCGTTCTTATTTTGTTGCAGGTATAGATATAAAACAAAAAAGCACTCCGTAATGGAATGCTTTGTTTGTGAGTGAAAAAGTTGAGTTTTATTTAGCTATCACTACATTTTTAACTGTAGTGCCTTGTGCGCTTTTTACTTTTACTACATAGTTGCCTGCGGGAAGATTAGAAACATCGGCACCGGCATCGCTACCCGAAAAATCATTTCTTAAAACTTCCTGGCCAGCTGCATTAAAGATAGAGTATTGCGATTTTCCGCCTTCAGCTACTCTTACATGCAATAAGTCGCTTGCCGGGTTAGGGTATACTGAGTTAGTAGTGCCTCTCTCGTCGTTTTGCCCCATAATAAGGAAGCTGTTGCCACCCTGTGGGTTGCCCATTGGAGTTAGGCTGCCAGCCTGTCCTACTGTAGAGGTAGATGATTGAACGCAGCCGTTAATGTCGGTTACGGTTACTGTATATGTGCCTGCTGCAACGTTTAGAATATTTTTGCTGTTGGCGCCGTTGCTCCATGCATAGCTGTAATCGGGTGTTCCACCTCTTACGTTAAGAAAAATACCGCCATCGTTTGCTCCCAGGGCAGTTTCATCAATAACTGTAGGTGTAATTTGTATGGCAGGTGCATCGGCAATCGAAATAGATGATATTGCAAGGGCTCCCAGGTTATCTTGTACGGTAACCGTATAAGTGCCGGCTACAAGGCCCGAAATATTGGCTGCGGTTGCACCGTTGCTCCATAGATAGGTGTAAGGCGCTGTTCCGCCAATGGCCATCAAATCAATGCTGCCGGTGGCTGCACCGTTGCATAGTGGATTTTCGGCTGTGAATTTAACGTTTAGTGCGTTTGCGTAAAGACCCATAAATACGGCCCCCATTAGTATTAGTTTTTTCATGTTTTTTGTTTTTATAAACCAGCGAACAATTTTGTTTTGTGTTCTTCTACGGCGTGGGCAGAAAAAGTTCCATTAACTTTTAAATTACTTACAAGCATTTAATTGTATGGAGGAAACTTTAATGCTTTAAAATGCTTGGTTATCAGTGCTGTAGGGCTTGTTTTAGCCTGTTATAACCGGTTAGCTAAAAAGCTGCATTTTGTTTTGCACATACTGATTTAGTATACACAAAAGTTGTTTTTTGCAATGGTATTAAGTCTGCAGTTTGTATTAATTCAGTACAGCAAAAAAGCAGGGCTCGCACCCTGCTTTTGTTTTTAATGATGGTCTATCGCTTATCGTACAGTTAACGTATTTGCCAATGGCGAACTTTGAATAGCGTTGCCAACTACCCTGGCCTCGTATGCAACGCCTGTTATTTCTAAGTTAATTTCGGGCCGTATGCCAATAGTTGCGCGCAATACTTCGTCGCGCGAGTAAAATTGACGGGGCTCAAAGCCTGTGTTGAAACGTATTTTAATTTCGCGCAGTAGCATAGTTACTCCCGCATTATCTACCGAACCTGCTATAGGCAGGACTGTTTTATTTGGGCGTCCGGCATCTGCACTGGCATAAACATATAGTTCCATTGGTTCGCGTTTTAAAGGGGGGAGGCTACTACCCGGTTCATCAATTGATTTTTTTAATTCTAGGTTATAAATGGCGCCTTCAAAATAGGCCTGGTAAAGTTGCAGTTTTCGGGCATCAATTACCTTATTGGTTGTAAAATCTGATGGTTGAACGGTGGTAGATTTATATTGTTTTGCCCCTTGTAATTGATTGAGCTCAATGTTTTCTACTTCTGTTTTATTGCAGGCGCTAATGCTTATTAATATTAGCCCGAGTATAGTAGCAAGTATGGTTTTCATAATATGTAGTTTTAGGATTTACAGATATAAGCACCGGCACAAATTCTGTGCTACATTATTCCGGGTTAAATTGCAAGCATAATGGGGCATTACTTGCCGTTTTCAATGCATCACACCAATAAGCGCACTTACCGGTATGAAAAAAACGCCCTAAAATTGGTTTAACAACCGAGATGTGTAGCCAATCAAGCCCAAATAAAAAAGGCTAAGATTCCCTCTTAGCCTTTCTACTGCATAATAATAAGTTCAATTAAAAGGCAAGCCCAACCAATTCAAGTTGTTTTTGAATGGCAGCATCGGCCTGTTGTTTCTGCTCTGCTACTTTAGTGTTAGCTATGTTGTGTTCGGTATAGGTTATGGCTGCTAAATCAGTTTTCACAGCTTTGGTTTTATTCATAAACTCTGCTTTATATTTGGCAGGCAGGGGGTCGGCAAAAGTTAGCTTTTGCTTAAGCGGGTCTACCTGGCTGCCATCTTTCCAAAAGCGATAGCAAACGTGCGGCCCCGTGGCTAAACCCGTGCTACCTACATAGCCAATTACATCGCCCTGCTTTACACGGCTTCCGCGGTGTATGCCTTTGGCAATTTTACTCATGTGCAGGTATTGGGTTTTGTATTCTCCGTTGTGGCGTATTTTTACATAGTTGCCGTTAAATACTTTAAACATAGCATCTTCAACTATACCATCCGCAGTGGCTAAAATTGGGGTGCCGTAAGCCGCAGCATAATCAGTGCCCAGGTGGGCCTTCCATACTTTGGTAACCGGGTGAAAGCGTTTCATGGTAAAACGGGAAGAGATGCGCGAAAACTTAACCGGCGATTTAAGGAACATCTTCTTCATGCTGTTGCCGTTTTCATCATAGTAATCTCCTTCGTGGGCATCGTCTTTCTCATAGTAAAAGGCATAGTTATCTTTCCCGCCGCTGTTAAATACTATAGCGCTTATTTGGCCAATGGCCACGCTTTTACCGCCTACCATATCTTCATCGTAAATTATTTTGAATTTATCTCCATCCTGTATTTTGTAAAAATCCACGCTCCAGGCAAATATTTCCGACATGCGCACGGCCAGCGATGGATCAATATTATTGGATTCTAAAGTTTCGTAAAGCGACGAATGAATAATGCCACTAACCTCGCGGTGCTTGCGTTCTACTGAGTTTTGCCCGCGGTACATGTATAGCGAATCGTCCAGGTTAAAAACTACATAGTTTACTTTGCTCTCTTCATATATCAGTTTTTTAGGAACTAATACAGAGTCGTTCTTTTCGCAAAGTACCGAAAAACGGTTTCCGGCTTTTATCTTCTTCAGGTTAAAAATATCGCCCGATTTACTTACAAAGTAATTAATGGCGCTACCGGCAACATTATATTTTAAGAATATATCCGAGAATAATTCATTTGGCTGTACTACATGGCTTAGTATTTTAAAATCGTTTACTACCATTCCATACTTAACTATAGGAGCTTCTTCCGCTATTTCTTTTTGTCGCTGTGCCTGTTGCTGTGTTTGGTGGCCTCTTAACTCCATTACAATCTCAACCATCCATACGCCGGTTATTACTACAAACAATACTAATGCTCCAATAAGTGCATACTTTTTTACCATAGCTAACTATTTGAATGCGGAAAATAAACGAACACGATAAATGCCGGCAGGTTTTTAAGGAGGTATTAATAACAACGCATTTGCCTGTGTTTTACATAAAGGACAATGCCCGTTGTAATTTAAAAAGCCCCCCGGCAGGAAACCGAAAGGCGCCAATAAAAAAGGAGCGACCATAGCGCTCCTTTTACTTTAATAGTGCAGATATATGTTTACCGTATTAATGTTACGTTCCCCGATTTTTCAATTGAGCTACCGTTAGAGCATACACCTTTAACTGTATATACATATGTAGCTACATCGGCGTCCTTACCCGAACCGGTGCGCCCGTCCCACCCATCGTTAAGGTTGCTGCTTTGGTAAACCAGTTTACCCCAACGGTCAAAAATTCGGAAGTATTCAAGCTGGCGTAAGCCAATGCCGCGAACAAGCAACAGATCATTAAGTCCATCGTTGTTTGGTGTAAAGGTATTTGGCACATATACATTTTCGGGGTCGCAACTAACTACCCTTATTTCTACCGAGTCCATATTCTGGCAGCCATATTGGTTGGTTACGGTAACGTATACTGTTTGGCTTTTTGTGGCGGTAAGGAAAGGCCTGCGGCAGTTAGTGCAGGTCATAGGGTCGACATCCGTCCAGTTATAGCTTACATTATCAGGCGAAGATGCATATAGCTGTATAGTGGTTCCACCGGTAACTGTTTGGTCGTCGCCGGCTTGCACTACTGGGTTTGGGGCAATTACTATATGCACAGAGTCGGTATCTGCTACACAGGTGCTACTGCTAACTATTACCTGGTAATCGTAAACACCCGGAGGGGGAGATGCCAATGGGTTTTCGATATCAGTTGCGCTAAGATAGCGGCCCGGGGTCCACTTAATAACAGTATCGTTAAATGATGATTGGAGCACCTTTACCTCTAACTGTATTAAACCATCCTGGCACAGCAATGTATCGTGCACATTTAAATCAGCCACTACACGGTCTATCACATAAACCTTTACAATGCGCGAAATAGTACAACCGGTAGAGTTACCGCCCGTAACACGGTAGGTAGCAGAATCGGGCGGATAAACTCTCGGGTTAACCGAGTTGGTATCATCAATAAACAAATTAGGTGTCCAGGTAGCAGCGGCTACGTTGGGGCCTGCACTAAGTTGTAAAGTGTCGTTAGGGCAAATTCTGAAAGATACACCGGGGAAAATAGGCGGCAACTTATCCACGTTTACCTTCACGGTATCTTTTGCCACGCACCCAATATTAGTAGTAGCGGTTACAAAAAGTGTTACTGTATCGGGCGCAGAGCAGGTAACTGCTTTGCAGGTATCGCAATTTAAATAAGTAGGCGAAGGGCTGGATGTCCACTGAAAGTGGTCGCCAAATTGCGACACCAGGCCTACGTAGTTGCCTTTACACACGGTAGTATCAGCCGGTAAGTTAGGGTAAGGTATTCTTCCTACTACAACAGTATCAATGGGGTATGCCACAGTACATCCCACACTATCGGTTAAGGTATACACAGGGTAAAAATAGGCTACCACATCTTCAGGGTCTAAAAATGCCGGGTCGTAAACATGGGTTACACCAAAGGTATCGTTTAGCACCATACCATCGCCCAGGTCAAGCGTGCTTGAAACCGTTGAAAGTGCCGATCCGGCTATATTTACAGTTAAGGGTACACAACCGCTATCCGGCAAGGCTACAAAGTTTCCAATAGGGCCGCGAACGCGTATCAGGTCTATGTAAGTTATTGTATCGCTGCAACCCGAAGAATCGAACGCTATAAGCGTTACATCATAATCGCCGGGGAAAAAGTAAACATGCAAAGGGTCGTAGGCAGAACTGGTATCGCCATCATCAAAATACCAAAGCCATTGCAAATCCGTACGGTTGGTGCTATTGTAAAATTGCACAGGGAACGGTGGGCAGGGGGCGAAATTTGTTGTTACATAAAAATCGGCCACCGGTGCGCCAATGTTTATTGCATTTGCTACGGTAATTGTATCTGAGCAACCTGCTACGCGCGAAACTATAAGGGTAATATTGTAAATGCCCGAATTAGCAAAAGCATGTGTTGGCGAATCTAAGTTTGAAGTTGTTCCATCTCCAAAATCCCAAACGCTGCTTACGTAATCGGTAGAAAGGTTTTTAAATTGAACGGTTTCTCCCGGGCAAGCAACAGTATCGTTGGTAAATAATGCTTTGGGTTCAAATACATTAATGTTTATAGGGCCTGCAAAAGCGCTGCATCCGTTAGAATCTGTAACCTTAATATTTACGCCTATGGGTATGTTTTTAGTAAACGTTTCGCTAAACGTTTGCTGCAATACGTGGTAGGTGGTATCGGTGGTTGTTATAGTCCAGTCCCAGGCTACGGCAGTTCCCAAATACACGGTAGTCGAATCGCGGAAAGTGCTGGTTAAAGGGGTGCAGCCCAAACTTGGCGAAGCATTTATAGATGTAGATAAGCCATAAGCAGTAATATAATCTACTTTAGCAATTGAATCGGCACACGGGTCGCTGGGGTTGATTACTAAAGACACGGTATATTTGCCCGGTGTTGTATATGCGTGCGTAGGATTTTGAGCTGTAGATGTAGAGCCATCTCCAAAATCCCATCGGCGGGAGGTTGCAAAGGCCGATGTATCGGTAAATCTAAAGCTATAAGGTACACAGCCCGCAATTGTATCTACAGTAAATCCTGCAGTGGGTGTTCCCACCGGTAAAACTTTTTTAATAGAATCTACGCAACCCGTGGTAGCATTAAAAACGGTAAGCGTAATGGTGTAATTGTTTTGCGAAGGGAAGGTGTGTGTTGGGTTTTGCTGAGTAGAGGTAGTGCCATCTCCAAAATCCCAGAACCAGGTTTGTGCTCCCTGCGAAGTGTCGCGAAATGTTAGCGTTGTAGGGTTATTGCACGCAGAACTAAAGTTAAAATCGGCTTTCGGCACTACAATAGTAATGTAGTCTATTCTTTCGGTATCGCTTCTGCAGCCTTCGTTAATTACAACCAATGTTACATCATAAACGCCGGTATCGGAATAAGCATGGGTAGGGTTTTGTAATGTGCTGGTAGAGCCATCGCCAAAAAGCCACAACCACTGGGTATTTACATTCCAGCCGGTGGTTTGATTAGTGAAGTTTACGGGCTGATTAACACATTGTATAAGCGGTGTAGCCCTAAAAACCGGAATAAGTGCATTACCCACTTTTATTGGTCCGCCAAGAGTAACGCTATCGGTGCAGCCTTCGGCATTAATTACAGTTAATGATGGTGTAAATGTTCCACCGCTGTAAACGTGGCTGGTAGAGTCGCCGGCGGTAACGGTGGTGCCATCGCCAAAATTCCAGATATAAGAAGTTATAGGCACATCGGATGTGCTGCTGCTTTTAAATTTTACCAACATGGGCGAGCAACCTTGCTGCGAATCGATTGAAAAGCCTGCGGTTAAAGCGCCAACACCTATATAACCTGTGTATGTAAGTGTATTTACGCAACCCGAACTATTGGCCACACTTAAGCTAACATCGAACGAACCGTTAATAGTATAAGTGTGCGATGGATTGGCTGCGGTTGAAGTGGTATTATCGCCAAAATCCCAACTGTAACTTACTGCGCCGGGGGCTGTGCTGGTAAATGTTACAGGAAAAGGAGTAGTGCAATTAGACGTATCGTTAGCGGTAAAAGCAGGTGTTACGGGAACTGAAATATTAATAGGCGTACTTTGGGTGTAGGTGCCATTACAGCCCTGGTAGCTTACGGCTAAAGTAACTGTGTAATTACCAACATTGGCATAGGCATGTGTTGGGTTTTGAAGGGTAGAGGTAGTGCCATCACCAAAATCCCAGTTCCACGATGAGGCATAATTAGATGAATCGGTAAACTGAAGATCGATACCCGTACAGCCATTATTAGAAGATACAACAAAGCGCGGCTGCATTACAATTACCTCTATATGTCCAAAAGAACTGCTGCGGCAGCCTAAGGCATCGCTTACAACCAATTCAGGATTATAAATACCGCCCTGGTAAGTGGTGGTTGGGTTTTGTTGGGCCGATGTATTGCCATTGCCAAAAAACCAGGCGTAAGATATTCCGCCATTCGGTGAACTTCCCGTTCCGGTAAAGGTTACCGTTAATGGCGCTGTGCACGATAATGTAGGGCTGGCTGTTAAACTCGAAGTTGGCCCATCGGAAATAGTAACATAGTTTGGAATTATTTTGCTGGTTTGGCACCCGTTGCTATCGCGGGCAACAAGGGTAACCTGGTAACTGCCGGGTTGGGTGTAGCAGTTGGTAACATTAAAGCCAGATACTGGTAGGCTTCCATCGCCAAAATCCCAAACATATTGGGTTACGGGGCTTTCGCCGGGTATGGTTTGGTTTACAAAATTAACCGTATGGCAGGGTTGAACACACCCGCGATTATTAGGCGCTGTAAAATTGGGCGCAGCAGGCTGAAATACGCGAATTTGTAAAGTTTGGGTATCGCTGCCAGAACTGTTGGATACAATAAGCCTTACGTTGTAAATATTACCAGTGGCAAATGTGGCTGTTGGGTTTTGAATGGGGGAGGTGTTTCCGTTATCGAACTGCCATAACCACGAGGTGGGGCCGCCCGTACTTTGATCCGTAAATTGAACCACCAGCGGCGCGCAGCCGAATAATTGCGATGCTGTAAATTGTGCATTGGGCTGGGCTAAAGCCACAAACCTGCACGCCGATAACAACAAAATAAGTGTAAATATCCTTCTCACTCTTGCTTGTTCGTTTAAGTGATAGATGAACATTCGTTCCGCAAATGTTGCATCCAAAAAAAATTACTTCGGGTTCCTGTCCTTTTTTAACTGCCTTTTACTACAAAAAGTTACATGCTGCATAGCGTGTTTAACAAGCAAGTTTTTGTAAAGGCAATAAAAGCAGCGTTAAAATCTACCTTACTGCACAAATAAAGCCAATGTAATTCAAAACACCATTCACATTTACACACCATTGCTTATTACAACATGTATTATAGACAACAAAATGAAACAGGTATTCTACATTTATTACCCAAACCCATGGTTTGAGCTTTTGCGCTAACCGGATGTTTGTAAAATGTTAGTTTAAAGTGTTAATAGTAATTCAATAAATAGTAAGGGGCGTTTTTAGATTTAACATTCTGTAAATGAGTTATTTAGGTGGATTAAAATGTATGGCTGTTATATTTTTTAACCTCACCTTATCCAACACTTAACATGGCACTATTTGGTAGGGGCTAAAATTATATAGATTTGCCCCCCTGCTTTTAATTACTTTTTAAAGCAGATAATTTAATTTACGACACCCCAATACTGTTTCATGAACAGACATTTACTGTTAGCTATAATTATACTTTCGCCGTTTCTCGCGTTTACACAAGCTGCTCCATTGCCAGCCATAACCAGCCCCTCTACTATTAATACTGTAGCGGTCGATTCCCCCGATGCTGAGGTTGTTGGTGAGTCGGATATTCCGGTAGTTGAACTTTCCGAATCAGAAGTAGGAGAAGACGGAGGAGGAACCCAGAATGTAGCCAGTGCATTGAATGCTTCCCGCGACCCTTTTGTTTCGGCATCCTCTTTTACCTTTAGCAGTGCCCGCTTTCGCATACGTGGCTACGATAGTAAAAACTTTACTACCTATATGAATGGCGTGCCTATGAACGACCTGGAAAATGGCCGTGCTACCTGGGGGCAGTGGGGTGGTTTAAATGCAGTACAGCGCAACCGCGATAACACACTCGGGTTACAACCAACAACTTTTGCCTATGGCGAGCCGGGTGGGGCCCTTTTAATAGATACGCGTGCCAGCAAGCAACGCAAACAGTTTGAAGTTTCTTATGCCAATGCCAACCGCAATTATCGCCATCGCGTTATGGCAACCTACTCTACCGGTTTGTTAAAGCATGGTTGGGCGGTTTCGGCTTCTATTAGCCGCCGCTGGGCTAAAGAAGGCTATGTGCCAGGTACTTTTTATGATGGCACTTCTTATTTTCTTTCGGTAGAGAAATTTTTTGGCAACCAGCATTCACTTAGCCTGACGGGTTTTGGCTCATCGGTTCGTACGGGCGGAGCAGCAGCCACTACGCAGGAAATGTATAACCTTGCAGGTTCTCACTATTATAACTTTTACTGGGGCTGGCAAGATGGTAAAAAGCGCAACTCGAATGTGCGCAATGTACACCAGCCAACTTTTTTACTTAACCACGAATGGAAAATAAATAATAAGCAAAGCCTTGTTACAGCCGCTGGTTTCTCATTTGGTAAAATACAGCGCACCATGATTGATTTTTATAATGCGGCGAACCCTCGCCCGGATTATTATCGCAATCTGCCAAGCTATATTCAGGATTCTATTCAACGCGATTTAGTGGAGAATGCCTACCACGAAAACCCCGATTTGCTGCAAACCGACTGGGAAGGTTTTTATGAAGCAAACGCTTTGAGTGTTGATTCAGTTAAAAATGCTAACGGTGGAACCGAAACTGTAGTGGGCAAACGTGCCCGCTACGTGGTGCAAAACCAGGTGCAGGATAGCAGGAAATTTAATCTAAGTTCTACTTACAATAATGCGATTAACGACCATATAGGTGTTACTGCCGGTGTAACCTACCAGTTTTCGCGTAGCGAGTATTATGCCGTGGTTGATGATTTGCTGGGGGCCGATTTTTATGTGGATGTAAACCAATTTGCCGAGCGCGATTTTCCGGATAGTTTTAGTGTAGCACAAAACGACATAAACCGCCCTAACCGTATTTTGCACGAAGGCGATAAGTATAGCTATGATTATTTTATAACCAACCACAAAGCGAGCCTTTGGGGCCAGGCGCTTTTTAAGTATAACCACATCGATTTTTATATAGCCGGAGATTTTGCAGTAAATTCATATTGGCGCAATGGTAAAACCCGCTATGGGCTACAACCCGATAACAGTTATGGTAAATCGGCTGTAAAAATATTTCCAAACGGCGGTGTTAAGGCGGGAGTTACTTATAAAATTAATGGCAGCAACTATTTGTATTTAAATGGCGCATTTGAAAACCGCGCTGCCTCATCGCGCGATGCTTTTGTATCGGCACGCACCCAAAATGGTTATGTAGGTGGTTTGAAAAATGAAAGTATATACAGCGGAGAGCTGGGCTACATTTATCGTACGGCTATTGTTAAGCTAAGGGCGAATATGTTTTTTACGCAGTTTAATAACGAAACACAGCTACGCCGTTTTTACCATGATGATTTCAGAACTTTTATCAATTACTCGCTTACAGGTGTAAATACGCGCCACTGGGGGGCTGAGTTTGGTTTAGAGGCTAAGGTTTATCGTGGCTTTAGTGTTACTGCAGCGGCATCGGTTGGGCGGTACACCTACACATCGCGGCCAACTGCCACCATTACTTACGATAATAACCCTACTTTAAATACGGTTGAGAAGGTTTATGCTAAAAACTTTAACGTGGGCGGCACTCCGCAATTGGCTACCACGGTAGGTATTAATTACCGTGCACCGCAGTTTTGGTTTGCCGGTATTAACTTTAATTACTACGATTGGATGTGGACTAGTATTAATCCCGCCAGAAGAACCGAAGGTGCTGTTGACCTTGTAGACCCTGCCAGCACCAACTTTGAAAGCATTACCAGCCAGGAGCGCCTAAAAGGACAATTTACTATGGATATTTCGTTAGGATATTCGTGGTTACTTAATAACCAGTTTAAAAAC
Source organism: Chitinophagales bacterium (assembly GCA_044228435.1). GTDB lineage: Bacteria > Bacteroidota > Bacteroidia > Chitinophagales > LD1 > Bog-950. The sequence continues at coordinate 129,525 of JBGAUW010000001.1, read as the reverse complement.
CTTAAAAAGCGCTATTTTCTGGTGTTTAATGCCAACATTAATAATGTAACCAATAACCGTAACCTGGTTACTACCGGCTACGAGCAATTGCGCTTTGATTATAATTCTAAAAATGCAAATAAATTTCCGAGCAGGTATTATTATGGTTACGGAACTACTTACTTTGTAAGTGTGGCGTTCAGAATGCAATAGAACAAACTGAAATTTAAAAGGAAGAATACAAATACACGTTAATACAGAAACATGAAGAAACTAATTACAAGTATTATTGCGCTGGTTTTTATAGCCGGAATGTCATCATGCGTTAAAGATAATTTTGATGCGCCGCCAACAGGTGGTAAAGACCCGGATATAGCGGTTAACTTTTTTATCGATTCGTTAAAGAGCCGTTATACTGGTGCGCCTACTTTAATAAACGAAGATCTTGTTATATCGGCTATAGTAACTGCCGATGATAAATCGGGTAACTTTTACAAGCAAATAATTATACAAGATACATCGGGCGGTATAGCCTTATTGCTGGAAGGTTCAAATGCGTTTAACGATTATCCAATTGGCCGCCGCATATTTATAAAACTGCGTGGTTTATATATTACCCAGTATAAAGGGCTTTATCAAATTGCGGCAGCTATATTACCCGATGGTTCTACAGATGGTATACCCCTGGCGCTTTACGATAAGTTTATATTAAAGGGCAGTTATTTTCATCAGGTAACTCCTAAAGTGGTAACTATTAGCCAACTTAATGCCAGGTATCAAAATCAGTTGATAGAACTGCGCGGGGTAGAGTTTGCAAATGGCGATGCCGGACAACCCTTTGCTAATGGCTTTACCAAAACATCACTTTCGCGTACGGTAAAAAATTGCACTGGCGGAACTTTGGAAACTTACAACAGCGGCTATTCGCTTTTTGCCAACCAGCTTACTCCAACCGGTAAAGGTACTATGGTAGCTATTTACAGTGTATATAATACTACCGGCCAGCTTTTAATACGCGACCCAAGCGATTTACACATGGATAGCACACGTTGTGGCGGCGGCGGCGGAGGTACTGGTGGCACTGGTATTATGGCTGTTAGAAATCTGTATAATGGTAGTGATGTTACTTTGCCGCAGGGGCAAAAAATCAGAGGCGTTGTTATTTCCGACAGGGCTAATGGCAATACCGATCCTAAAAACCTTATAGTTCAGGATTCAACTGGTGGTATTATTTTGCGCTTTTCGGCTAACCATAGTTTCGATTTAAATGATTCGGTTTTGGTTGATGTCTCAGGTTTAAATTATACCTCTTATTTCGGTTTGTATGAAATAGAGAATGTGCCGGCTGGCAATGTAACTAAACTTGGAAGCGGTACCATTATCCCGCGTGTAGCAACTACTGCCGATGTGCAGGCTAATTCTGAATTGTGGCAATCTACCCTGGTTACCATCCAAAATGCTGCTATAAGCGGAAGTGATGCCATATATAAAGGCACCAAAACACTTACCGATCTTTCGGGTACATTGGCACACTACACAAGAAACACGGCTGGTTTTGCAAACGATGCATTGCCCACCACTACTAAATCGTATACCGGCACCATAGGGGTTTTTAGCGGTGCACCACAACTTTCAATACGCCGCTTAAGCGATGTGCAATAAGAAAAAAGGATATCTATAATAAAAAATGCCCTCAATTGAGGGCATTTTTTATTATAGTAACTCTTGTTTATCTACTAACTTTTTAAAAGGCTACTTAAACAAAATCGGTGTTTTTTTCCAGGGAGGGGCTAACTTAAGGTGTTATAGAAATTGGTATCCCCACTTTTACCTGGCTATAAAGTTCGTCTATTTCATCGTCGGTAATGGCTATGCAACCAGCCGTCCAATTGCTTTTAACATGGCTTTTACCAGGGTTGTTCATGTGCTTCATTAGCCCATGTATTTTAATGTCTCCCCCGGGTTTTTGCCCAAGTGCTTCGGCATGCTCTCTATCTTCGGCATTTGGGTAGTTTATTCCCAGGCTTTTATGGTAAGTGCTAAACGGATTTTTGCCATCTATACGGTACAATCCTTCCGGGGTTTTATTATCGCCCTCTACCTCTTTCTTGCCAACGGGGCTTACGCCAAGGGCTACATTATATTGCAATACTATTTGCCCGCGGCTAAAAGCAAATAGCTGTCTGGTGCCTTTGTGCACGGCCAGGCTATCTACATGCAGGTTTACAAATTTTTTGCCTTTGCCTTTTTTAGACTTACTTTCTTTTATAGGTGCTTGTGCGCTATCAACGGGTTCATTTTGCGTAACCTGTTGCTTTATTTGGTATTGGCTAAAAAAATAGCCCGCAGCCGCGGCCACCGCTATAAGCAAAACTATAACTACTACTTTTTGCATATCTTATAATTGGCTTCAAATATTAAACGGGCAATAACCAATTGTTATTGCCCGTTTAATATTTGAAGTATAAACAGAATTAAAGTATTCCGCTAGTTGTTTGTTATTTAACTAAACAATTTTTACCAATGCCTTTTAGTAAAAGAGCGCCACGTTGTTTATGTCCGCCATCGCCCATAGTAAAAACATAACAATTGTCTAATACCACGGTGCTTCCATCGGCAGCTTTTACATCGTAAATTTGCACTTTAACTTTAGATGGCGGGTGATGAGGGCCGCCTTTTTCTACCTCTACTACGGCAGCCCTTACTATGGCGCTTTTAGGTATAATAACCTTGCCGTTTATTATTACTTCCTGCAATACTGAAAAATCAGCAGGGGCGCCTACTTTGGTATCTGGGGCAAAAATATCTTTATCAAGCGAGAGAGAAACCATAGTGCCTGATGGAACTGAACTCTGGGCCGTTCCCAATAATGAAATACATAACAGAATTGCTAAAAAAAGCGTTTTCACAATATTAATTTTTACAGGGTTAAAGAATTTACACAATGATAAAGTATTTTGACAAAATAAAATAAAAACAAAAACAGTTGTTTCCTTACTACTCCTTTTGATTGTGTAAGCACATTATTACTTTTGTTTAAACTAAAATTACTAAACATGAGAAAGACATTTTTAACCCTCCTGGCGTTTGCTGCAATTGGCTTTGCAACTGCGCAGAATGTTCAAACACCTGAATTTAAGAACAGCCCTATGTATTTAAAGGCCGACGGCAGCCTCGAAAAACTCGAAAAACAAACTGCGGCTATTAAAGATAAAGGCGGCTCAAACGCATTTGCCAATGCCTATAGCTTTGGTAAAACCAATGGTAGTATTCAGTATGTAAACTGCACAGGCGCAACATCGCCGGTAGTATTGCCCACTACTGCAACTTTTGTAGTGAAATTAAAAGATGAAGAAACTGATCCGGAAGGAAGCTTTATTCTAACTGAAGCTGTAGTGGTTAAAGATATGCGCGAAGTGTATATCAGAAAAGACTACGGTAGAAATGTTCAGGAGAAACAAATTACCCTGCAATATCAAAAAGTTTCTCCTGGTGTTTATAAAATTATACCAGATCACTTAAATCCGGGCACTGAATATTGCTTTGTTGCCAATACAACCGATGCATCTAAAGTGGTTAGCTTGTTTAAATCAGAAGGCACTGCCCCTAAAAAGAAGAAATAATTAAGTTTTATAGTTAAAAAAAGCCCGCAGCCATTTCCGTTGCGGGCTTTTTTGCTTTTAGGGTAACCATAACCATGGTAAAACTCTTACCTGCTTTGAATGTATTTAATAGATAAATTAATAGTAGCTTCAATCCCTTTTTTATGAGTGCGCTCTACGCCGTGGCTGGCAGCCACTCCCGGGCCAATAAGGGCCACTTTATAGTCTTTACCTGCGCGTAATGCTGCACTACCATCACTGCCGTAGTAAGGGTAAACATCTACAGCGTAGGGTATGTTATTGGCCAGTGCCAAATCAACCAGCGTTTTGCGGAAATCATAATCGTAAGGGCCCGACGAATCTTTAGCACATATAGAGCATTTTACCTCGTTGCCTTCGCAAGCCTCACCCAAAACGCCCATATCAATTACCAGTAAATCCTTAATAGAGTCGCTATAGCCCACGGTTCCACCGTGCCCTACTTCTTCGTAGGTGGAGAAGAATAATTCTACCGCGGGGCTCAGGTTTTTTTCTTTACAATACCGGGCAATTTCAAACAATACAAAACAGCCAGCCTTGTTATCCATAAAGCGTGATTTTATAAAGCCGTTTTCGTACTCGCGGTAGCGCGGTTCAAAGGCTATAATATCGCCAACACTTATACCAAGTTTGGTTACATCGTTTTTAGTATAAACCTCTTCATCAATACGCACGTGCATATTATATGTAGTACGGTTTTTAGTTTCACGGTCCTTATTGGCATGTGCCGAGGGGTTATCGAACAACAGCGTTCCGGTGTATACCTTACCACTATGTGTTATAATATTCACGTATTCACCCTCGGCGCTGGTTAGTAACAAGCCCCCAAGGGCGCTAAAATTTAAAGTGCCATCGGTTTTAATACCCGATACTATTGCCCCTAGGGTATCTACATGGGCGGCTATGGCCAGGGTTGGGCTATTACCCAGCTTGCATTTTACGGCTCCTTTATGGGTATACTCCGGCGTATAGCCAATGCGGGTCAATTCATCAAAAATGTATTTGCTGGCATGTTGGGTGTAGCCGGTGGGTGAATCTATATTTACTAATTGCTGTAAGGTCTGGTAGTTGAGCATAAGTAATGTTTAAATTTTTGGAACGGCAAAGGTGAAATTAGTTTTGAAAAATAAAACCTAAAAGACCAAGAGACAAGCAATACAGCCTGTTGTAAAGAATTAAATGCTGACTTTTATCATGTTTTTTATTGATAAGCCTCATTAGCATCACCTAAGCCATTAGGCACCTTTGCCACGTAATAATTACTAAACAATAAAACGTAAAATTATGAAAACGAATGTAGGCGCTGTTGACGGTTATTTAAGAACGTTATTCTTTTTAGTTACACTTTGTTATGCTGTAATTTTTGGAGGCACAGTAGCCTGGATATTAGTAATACCGGGTACCATACTGTTTGCTACCGTGGTATTAATGTGGTGCCCTTTGTATGCTATGCTGGATGTGAACACATCTAAGGTATATTAGAATATATAGAATTTAAAACTGCTTATGAAAGGCGGGGGAATAGAAAACAAAGCAGTTGGCACGGTATGCTACCATTGCGGTACCGGTTGCGATGGACACTTGGTGGCTTACAGCAAAATATTTTGTTGCCGGGGCTGCCAAAGTGTGTACGAAATATTGAATAACAATGGCCTGGGCGAGTTTTATACCCTCAATAATCAGCCGGGGGCATCTTTAAAAGAACAACCGGCCCGTCGCCGTTACGAATACCTGGATGATGAACAGGTAAAACAAAAGCTTATACAATTTAATAACGGTAAGCTTAGTAAGGTAAATTTTTATATACCTAAAATACATTGCACCTCGTGTATTTACCTGCTCGAAAACCTTTACCGCATTTACCCCGGCGTGGTGAGCAGCAAGGTGCATTTTACCCGCCGCGAAGTACAAATAACTTTTGACAATAGCAAAACCACACTGAGAAGTGTGGTAGAGCAATTGGCCGCCATAGGTTACGAACCCGTAATACAATTAGATAGCCTTACGCATAAAGAGCGCAACCGCACCATGCAACAATACTACCTTAAAATCGGGGTGGCATTTTTTGCATTTGGAAATATCATGTTGCTAAGCTTTCCGGAATATTTGGGCCTAAATGCGATTACAGAAAGTCCGTTGCGGAAGTTTTTTGGGTATTTAAATTTTTTACTGGCGCTGCCGGTGCTTCTTTTTTGCGCCCGCGAGTTTTTTGTAAGCGCTTATACAGCACTAAGGCAAAGAACGCTGAATATGGATGTGCCTATTGTGCTGGGTATAATGGCCATGTTTGTGCGTAGCAGCTACGAAATTTTTTCGCATACGGGGGCTGGTTATTTTGATACACTTGCCAGCCTGGTGCTGTTGATGTTGGTGGGACGTTTATTTCAGAACAAAACATACGAAGCTCTCTCTTTCGAGCGTGATTATCAATCGTATTTTCCGGTAGCTGTTACAGTAAAAAGTAATGGTAAGGAGCAGCAGATTCCCCTGGTTAAACTGCGCACCGGCGACCGCATTTTGGTTCGTAACATGGAACTGGTGCCAGCCGATGCTGTGCTAATATCGGGTAGTGCAAATATTGATTATAGTTTTGTTACCGGCGAGGCTACCCCTATCAATAAAATACAGGGCGATACCATTTATGCGGGTGGTAAGCAGGTGGGCAGTACGGTTGAGTTAGAAGTGGTTAAGGAAGTATCTCAATCGTATTTAACACAGTTGTGGAACGATGCTGCTTTTGAAAAGAGCGGTGGTCAGGTAATTACCTCTATAGCCACGCAGGTTAGCCGTTGGTTTACTCCTGTAATAATACTTATTGCAGGTATGGCTATGGCTTATTGGTGGGCCAGCGATTTGCAAAAGGCAATTAATGCTTTTACATCGGTACTTATAATAGCCTGCCCTTGTGCATTGGCTCTATCATCGCCATTTACACTGGGTAATGTGCTTAGGTTGTTAGGCCGCGGTAAAATGTTTTTAAAAAATGCGCTTACCATAGAAAAACTGGCGCAGATAGATACGCTTGTTTTTGATAAAACAGGCACATTAACCAACACCAAAGAAGCTAAGATTGATTTTATAAGCTGTAGGCCAAACGTAGATGGTTTGAATGCCGAAGAGTTGAAACTTGTAAAATCGTTAGTTTATCATTCATCGCACCCGCTTAGCAAAAAAGTGAACACCCTTCTGGATGCTGTTACCCGCTACGAGGCAGAGAGTTTTGCCGAGCAGGAGGGAAGAGGGCTGGAAGGCTGGATAAACGAACAGCATGTAAAGGCAGGGTCGAAGAAATATATATATGGCGAAAACTATCCCGGTGTAAATGCGGAGTCGGATTTTAGGCATGCCAGTAAAGTTTATGTAAGTATAGAAGGAGAGGTGTTGGGCTTTTTTTTAATTAAAAATGAATACAGGCGTGGGTTTGGCAGTTTAATTAAGCAGCTGCGCACCAACTATAATGTATATGTGCTAAGCGGGGATAACGATGCTGAGAAGAATTTTTTAAAGCAGTATGTGGCCGAAGAGAATTTGGTGTTTAACCGTCACCCGGCGGGTAAGCTTGAGTTTATAAAAGACCTGCAAAAGCAAGGGCGCCATGTGCTAATGGTGGGCGATGGGCTTAATGACGCCGGGGCGCTTAAACAAGCTAACGCAGGTATGGTAATAAGTGATGATGTAAATAATTTTTCGCCGGCCTGCGATGCGATTATAGATGCAGAGCAGTTTGAAAATATTGCTAACCTGCTACTGGTAAGTAAAAACAGCGTTAATGTTATAAAGGCAAGTTTCGTTATATCGTTATTATACAATTGTCTGGGTATTTATCTGGCTGTGCAGGGAACTATGAGCCCGGTAATGGCTGCAATACTAATGCCCCTTAGTTCGGTAACTATTATTGCTTTTACTACCCTTGCATCAACCTTTGTGGGGGTAAGGCATATTAATGCAGGCAACCCAAAAACTATGCTTTAGAAACCAGCATAGCAGCCTGTAAAAGCGCCGAAAGATTTACTTCTTTAATGGCGCTAAAATCGGTTAACATACTTTTTTTATCCTTCTCAGTTTTTGCCAGCCAGGCTCCCATTTTTAAAAATACCTTATCGGTAAACGAAAGCTCTTTAAAAACCATTTTACCCTGTAAGTAAAAATGGTTTCCAGCCTCAAGCAATTGGCCGGGTATGTTATCGGTAAAATATTTTTCGGTTTTTTCTTTTTCTGTTACCGGCGCTGCTCCCACTATAAAAAACAACAGTTTCTTTTGTTTCAAAAGGTTGCTGTTTTCAATTAACCAATCCTTAAGTAATATTTTTCCCATGTATATAGGTGTCCCCAACACTATAAAGTTGTAACTGGCTAATTCCGCTGCTTCTAGTTCGCTAACTTTTTTTACGGGTATTTTCATGGCCATGCCAATCCATTTGGCATACTGCCCTGTTGCGCCATAGCGGCTGCTGTAAATAACTATTCCATTCATAAGGGTAATTAAGTCAATAAATATTGCGCTGCAATATTTATTGGCATAAAAGGTATTAAAACTGATTTATGTCATACGCGGTGCTTTTGTTTCTCATACCATACCCCCTTGCTGTAAAGCACCTTTGCTGCGTAAAAAATACAGTATGAGTGTAATGTTTGTTTTAATCGGTATCAGTCTGGTGTTTGCGCTTGGTTTTTTAGCCGCCTTCGTGTACAGCGTAATTGGCGGGCAATACGATGACGACTATACTCCTTCTGTACGAATACTTTTTGATAATCCTGTAACCCAATCTTCAAACCCAAAAAACAACACATGCAAGTAGAAAAATTCAGCTACGATAACACCAGCGTACGAAACTTCGGGTACGCCGCCTTTTTATGGGGGGCAGTAGGTATGCTGGTAGGCTTAATTGTAGCGCTACAGTTTTTTATTCCCGAACTAAATTTTATTGAACAAGCTACCTTTGGCCGTTTGCGACCGTTGCACACTAATGCAGTAATTTTTGCATTTGTTGGTAATGGTATTTTTATGGGCGTGTATTACTCGCTGCAAAGGCTTTGCAAAGCCCGTATGTGGAGCGATACGCTCAGCAAAATACATTTTTGGGGCTGGCAGCTTATAATAGTTTTTGCTGCTCTAACGCTTGTATTTGGTATTTCTACCGGTAAAGAGTATGCTGAGTTGGAATGGCCTATTGATATAATGATTACCTTAATATGGGTAGTGTTTGGTATAAATATGTTTGGTACTATACTTACCCGCCGCGAAAGGCACTTGTATGTAGCCATCTGGTTTTATATAGCCACCTGGATTACCGTAGCCATGTTGCACATAGTAAACTCTATGGAAATTCCGGTAACACTGTTTAAAAGCTATAGCATGTATGCCGGTGTGCAGGATGCTTTGGTACAGTGGTGGTACGGGCACAATGCAGTGGCCTTCTTTCTTACCACACCTTACCTGGGCCTTATGTATTATTTTTTGCCTAAGGCAGCCAACAGGCCGGTATATTCTTACCGCTTGTCAATCATTCACTTTTGGGCGCTTATATTTCTTTATATCTGGGCAGGTCCTCACCACTTACTTTACACCGCCTTGCCAGACTGGGCACAATCGTTAGGCACTGTGTTTAGCATTATGCTTATAATGCCAAGCTGGGGCGGTATGATAAACGGGTTGCTTACTCTACGTGGCGCCTGGGATAAAGTGCGCGACGACGTTGTTTTAAAGTTTTATGTAGTAGCGGTTACTGCATACGGTATGGCTACATTCGAAGGGCCTTTACTTTCTGTAAAGAGTGTAAATGCGGTTTCGCACTATACCGACTGGACCATTGCCCACGTACACGTAGGTGCGTTGGGTTGGAACGGTTTCTTAACCTTCGGTATTCTTTTCTGGCTTATACCTCAAATGTATCGCACTACTTTATACTCTAAAAAACTGGCCAACATTCACTTTTGGCTGGGCACCTTGGGCATTTTGTTTTACGCAGTGCCAATGTATTGGGCCGGCTTTACCCAAAGCTTTATGTGGAAACAGTTTACACCAGAAGGTATATTAAAATACCCTAACTTTTTGGAAACTGTAACCGCTATTATGCCATTATATATAACCCGTGCATTTGGTGGTGGTTTATATCTGGTAGGTGCGCTTATAGGTATTTACAATTTGGTTAAAACAATGGGCCAGGGTAGTTTTCTGGCAAATGAACAGGCAGAAGCTCCGGCACTTGAAAAAAATTATGCAGGCCACGAGGGCGAACACTGGCACCGTTGGATTGAACGTCGCCCTATTCAATTATTAGTGTTGGCTTTTGTAATGGTAATTATAGGTGGTGTAATTGAAATGATACCAACCTTTTTGATTAAGAGCAATATTCCTACTATCACCAGCGTAAAACCTTATACCCCGCTCGAATTACAGGGCCGCGATTTATATGTGCGCGAAGGCTGCTATGTATGCCACTCGCAAATGATACGACCTTTCCGTAGCGAAGTAGCCCGTTATGGCGAATACTCTAAGGCAGGCGAGTTTGTGTACGATCACCCATTCCAATGGGGTAGTAAACGTACCGGTCCGGATTTAGCCCGCGAGGGTGGTAAGTACCCCGATAGCTGGCACTATAACCACATGGATGACCCACGCACTATGAGCCCGGGTTCTATTATGCCTCCATATCCGGCAATGATCGATAACGATTTGAACACTACAACTACAGCTAAAAAAATAAGGGCTATGCAAACCTTAGGTGTACCATACCCCGAAGGTTACGACAAAATAGCCAATGCTGAGTTAGAGAAACAAGCGTTGATAGTGCAGGCTAATCTTAAAAAAGATGGTATTACCTGCAGCGAGAAGAAAGAGATAATTGCACTAATAGCTTACCTGCAGCGAATAGGCACCGATATTAAAGCGGAGCCACAAACTGTAGAGAGCAAATAGGCAGACTTAGTAATAACAATAATTAAACCAGGATACTATGTTCTCTTTTATAAAAAAATATGCGGCAGGCATACACAGCGTGGATATATATGCCAACATAGCAATGTTGCTTTTTCTGATAGTTTTTGTGGGCATGATAGCCATTGCGCTTAAAGCCGATAAAGCATATATAAGTCATATTGAACATCTGCCCTTAGATTAATAATAAACCCAAAGCAAAATGTTATGAGAAAACCATATTTAAAAAATATACTTACTGCCAGTGCTCTGTTGGCAGGCTTGGTAGCACAAGCGCAGGATGCGGCTACAACCGCTGCACCTGCCGTGAGTTCAACTTCGGCTACAGAAAACACACTTATTTACCTGTTGGTATCAGCTGCAGCAGTTCTGCTTTTGGCAGTATTGCTGCTGGGCAATGTACTGGTAAAGTTAACGGCTATGGCTATTGATAAGCGCGCGGCTAAAACTGTTGCTGTACTTTTATTCATTTTTAGTGTAGGTATGGCTTCGGCCCAGGGCACAGCCCCGGTTACCGGCGATAAACCTTATGAATTACCCTTCCGATACGATGTATTAGTTGGGGGCGCAGTATTGGGGATGGAGTTGATGGTTGTTTTTTGGCTGTTAATTCGCATTAATGCTTTAGTAGCTGAAATTTCGGATGAAAAGAAAAAGGCTTTCTCATTCAACATACACATGCCGCTTATTTTTGATAAGCTGAATGCCAGCGTTGCTATCGAAAAAGAGAAAGATATTCTGTTAGACCATAATTACGATGGCATACATGAGTTAGATAATAACCTGCCACCGTGGTGGAAATACAGTTTCTATATTTCTATTATTTGGGCGTTTGGCTATATAGGCTACTACTATTTTGGTGGCGGACCAACCAGCCACGATGAATACATTGCCGAAGTGCAGCAGGCTAAAATTGATGTAGATGCCTTTAATAAGAAGAATGCGCTTAATGTAGATGAAAGCAATGTAAAACTGGCCGATGCTGCTGGTATTTTAGATGGGCAGGATATTTTTAAAACCAATTGTGCAGCATGCCACGGTAATGCCGGCGAAGGTAACGTAGGACCTAATTTAACGGACGATTATTGGATACACGGCGCTACTTTAAACGAGGTTTTTAAAACCGTAAAATACGGTTGGCCGGCTAAGGGTATGAAAAGTTGGGAGAGTGATTTAAGCGGCGTGCAAATAAAAAATGTAGTTAGCTACATACACTCCTTACGCGGCACTAACCCAGCCAATGCAAAGGCGCCTCAGGGCGATTTAGTTAAGGAAGGTGCTGCTATTGCATCAGATTCAACCATGCTACAATCTGCCGATTCTAACGCGGTTGCTGTAGCCGATACTTTAAAGAAATAGGAGAAACAGAAGATGAGCGAGCAGAATGATATTTTCCGCGATTCCATTGGAACGATAACCAAAGAGGGTAAACGTAAATGGATATTTGCCAAAAAACCTCATGGTTTTTTGTACAATGCCCGCACCCTGGTAAGTGTATTTTACTTGCTCATCTTTTTTACCCTGCCATGGATAAAGGTGCATGGCGAGCCTCTTTTCTTGTTCGATATTTTTAACCGCAAATTTATTTTGCTGGGTTCTATTTTTTGGCCGCAAGATTTTTTTGTGTTTGCGCTGGCCATGCTAACCTTTATTGTTTTTGTGGTTTTGTTTACCGTAGTATTCGGTCGTATTTTTTGCGGTTGGATTTGCCCCCAAACCATTTTTATGGAAATGGTTTTTCGCAAAATAGAATACTGGATTGATGGCGATGCCGAAAAACAACGCAGGCTAAAGGATATGCCCTGGAATGGCGAGAAGATTTTAAAGCGTACAGCCAAGTTCTTTGCGTTCTTTGGTATATCGTTTGTTATTGCCAATTACTTTTTGGCTTACCTGGTGGGTATGGATAACGTAACCCTTTATATGAGAGAGGGGATTGCAGCTCACCTGGCCACGTTTATTCCTCTATTGATTTTTACAAGCACTTTCTTTTTTGTGTATTGGTGGTTTCGCGAACAGGTTTGCCTTATTGTTTGCCCCTACGGCAGATTGCAAGGTGTAATGTTAGACCCTAATTCCATAGTTGTAGCATACGATTACGTTAGGGGAGAACCAAGAGGGAAAATAAAAAAGAATGATACCGAGGTGCATGGCGATTGTATTGATTGTTTGGATTGTGTGCGCGTATGCCCAACCGGCATTGATATACGAAACGGCACGCAATTAGAGTGTGTAAATTGCACTGCTTGTATCGATGCCTGCGACTCTATTATGGACCGGGTGCACCGCCCAACAGGTTTAATTCGCTTTGCATCAGAAAACAATATTAAGAAGGGAGAGAAGCTGCATGTTACTGTGCGCACCGCAGCATATAGTGTAGTGTTGCTGATACTTTTGGGCGTACTAACCGGATTTTTAATAACCCGTAAGGATATACAAACTACTATTATGCGGGCCCAGGGAATGCTATATCAGCAACAGCCTGATAATAAAATAAGCAACCTGTATAACATTAAGCTGGTTAATAAAACGCGTTATGTAATACCTGTGCAGCTTAAGTTGGAAGATAGCTTTAAGGGCGAAATACGTATGGTAGGGAACGATTTAAAAGTAAATGCCGAAGCTGTTGGTGATGGTGTGTTTTTTGTGTTGGTTGATAAGGCACAACTGCACGAGCGCAAAAACAAAATTAAGATTGGTGTTTACAGCGGCACGCGTAAAATAGATGTGGTGCAAACAAATTTTGTGGCACCCAATAATTAAAAAAGTAAGTATGAAAAAGTTTAACTGGGGTTGGGGTATTACCCTTTTATATACAGGTTTCGCATTAATGATGCTTGGCCTGGCGTATAAAACCACTACTGTAAAAGATGATTTGGTAACACCTGATTACTATGCTAAGGAACTTAAGTTTCAGGAGATGCTGGATAAGCAAAAGCGTGCGAGTCAGTTGTCGGAAAAATTGGCGTGGCAGGTAAACGGAAAGCAGGTGCTTATAAGGTTTCCTAAAACCGCAAGTGCCGAAAAGGCTAAAGCCGAAATTTTGTTTTACAACACAGCTGAGGCTAAAAATGATTTTAAAATAAACTGTGCTGCAGATTCGGCTGGTGTGTGCGAACTGGATGTAAAAAATTTGGCGCACGGGGTTTACCAAATGCAAATTGATTGGAGCGCAGGGGGCTTTACATATTATAACGAGGGAACTATAAATATTCAGTAAGAATGGAATTTTTAATAGCCGCTTTATCGGTGGGTTTTGTCGGTAGCTTTCACTGCGTAGGCATGTGTGGCCCCATAGCCCTTGCCTTGCCCCTTGGCGGGCAAAGTGGTTTAAAACGCGGGGCGGGTATGTTGCTATACAATGCTGGCCGCATTTTCACCTACTCGGTATTAGGTATGTTATTTGGATTATTAGGTAAAGGTTTTGTAATAGGAGGGTACCAGCAGGCTTTATCAATAGCGCTGGGGGTAATAATACTGGCAGGTTTAATATTGCCGGCAACGGTTGGCCAGCACTTTGGTATGACAAAAGTCATAACGCCAATGGTTACAAAAGTAAAATCTTTGCTTGGTGGGCTTTTGAAGAGTAAAACTTCGGGCTCATTTTTTTTAATAGGGGCTTTAAACGGATTGCTGCCCTGTGGCTTGGTGTACCTGGCTGTTGCTGGTGCTATTGCTGCGGGTAGCATTGTAAAAGGAGGTTTGTTTATGGCCATGTTTGGTTTAGGTACTGTGCCGGCTATGCTTTTTGTATTGGCTGCCGCAAGATATATAACACCAACGGTAAGAAATTACATGCGCAGGGCAGTTCCTGTATTTGTGGGGATAATGGCCTGCGGATTGATTTTGCGCGGAATGGACCTGGGTATACCTTATATAAGCCCTCAGTTAAGTAAAACGGATTGCACCAAGCATGCTTGTTGCAGTAAAAAATAGCTGTTATGGAACTATTAATAACCGATACTAAAGCGATTCACGAAATTCAGAAGGAATTTAGTGAAGTATTCCCTTTTTTAAAATTGGAGTTTTTTAATTCTCCGTACGAAGAAGGGAAAGCTCAACCAAAGTCAAAAATGTTTACCCACGATAAGAAATTATCGGCTTGCAGGCGCTTGCACAACACCGGTAGTTTACCACTTAATAAGGCATATAAAGTTTCTGATTTAGAGCATGAATTGTGGAGTAAGTTTGGCCTATCGGCGCAGGTATTTCGCCGTAGCGGAAATTTGTGGATTGAAACCTCGCTTACCGACCAGTGGACGCTGGAACAGCAGAATCGGGAAGGATTAGAAATGACAGGTACCCACAAAAACCCTTACAAAGAAGCGGACGATTTGGACTTAACCGACAGGGATAAATGGGCTTAACCCGAAAGTTTTATTTAAAGCTGGCAGCAGCTTTATTATTGCTGTTTAATAGTGCTGGGGCCTTGTATGGCGGGGGGCTGCTAATAGCAGACCCAACTGGTAGCAAACTGCAAATGCCGTTAAGCGTGCTGCAATATTCTCCTTTTACTAATTTTTTAATGCCCGGTGTTATTCTGTTTTTGGCCAACGGCGTATTTGGAATATTTACCTTGGGCCTAATAGGTTTCAATGCAAAGTATTACCCCATGGCAATTATAGCGCAAGGGGCAATTTTAACCGGATGGATAGTGATACAGATGTTTATGCTACATACCATAAACCCACTGCAAATAACAATGAGCATTACCGGTATTAGTCTTTTGCTGTTGGGTTACCTGTTAATTCCTAAAAGCAATTAATTCATCAGGTTTTTTAGCTTAACCTCATCCACTACCAAAATTTTCCCTTCATTAATTTCAATCAGTTTTTCAGTTTTAAAATCACTGAGGGTTCTTATTAGGCTTTCGGTAGCAGTTCCAACTATTTGAGCCAGGTCTTCGCGCGGAATTTCAAGTTTGGGTTTGTCCCCGGGGGCTTTTTTAAACTTATCGTAAACGTGTAAAAGTCCGTTGGCCACACGTTTGCGCAGCGAGTTATATGCCAGATTAAGCAATTGTTCTTCGCGCTCAACCAGGTTATGCGAAAGTAACTGTATAAATCTTTTGGCTATTTGCGCGTCGCTGTTTAGCAGGTTTGTAAAATCGCTTTTAGGTATAAGCATCACCTCACTATCTTCCATGGCCTCTGCATTATCGGCATAGGTACTTTCTTCCAGCAAGGCGGTATAACCCAAAAAATCACCCTCTTTATATATAGCGGTAATCAGTTCCTTGCCATCATCGTTCATTCTAAACGATTTTATTTTGCCTTTAACTATAAAGTATAAAAAGGCCGGGCGGTGCCCGTGGGTGTAAACCATTTGTTTTTTCTTCCAGGTTTGGGTTTCGCGTTCGCCCTGCGTTAAATCTATTTTTGCTGTGTTACGCGCCTGGTTAAAAAACTCATTCACGCCATCAACGCTGCTGGAAAACTCAGATTTTAAAAGGTCTGATTTTTTTAACCTTATTTCTACCGCATTTAGTAATTCAATATCGTCAAATGGTTTTGTTATATAATCATCGGCACCCATTTCCATGCCCTTTCTAAAGTCGTTTCGCTCCGCCTTGGCTGTAAGAAAAATAAAGGGAACAGAAGATGTTTTTGGATTTTTACTGAGCATGTGTAGCACGCCATAGCCATCCAATTCAGGCATCATTATATCGCAAATAATTAAGTCCGGCGTTTCTTTTAAAACTGCATCTACACCTTTCTTGCCATTAGGGGCCGAAACAACATTATATCCAGCCAATTCAAGAATTTCTTCAATGTTTTCGCGCACCGCAGTATTATCTTCAATCAACACAATTTTCTTACTCATAGATGACAATTTAATTTATGGGTATGGTAATAATAAATTTAGTTCCCTTGTTTATGGCGCTTTCCACTTCAATTTTGCCCTGAAGTAATTCCAGGTATTTGGTAACAATGTGCAAGCCCAGGCCAGTGCCTTGTATGTTTTGGGCATTACGAGCCCTAAAAAAACGTTCAAACAAATGTTGTTGGTCTTCTTCCGAAATTCCAATTCCACTATCTTTTACTGATAATACTAATTGGTCTGCCAAAATTTTCCAATCCACTTCAATTACTGAATTTTCTGGCGAAAATTTAATAGCGTTAGAAACCAGGTTCAGCAAAATGTTTTTAAGTAAACGCTTATCGCTTAAAATTTGTGGGGCTCCTGTACGCTCGTATTTAATGGTTTGCCCGGGCATAGCTAACTCCTTCATTTCACTTAAAAAACGCTCCATAAAGGCATCGCAGTTTATAAAATCATATTGCGCTTCTATTAATCCTTCTTCCAGTTTACCAAGCGAAAGCAGATCTTCAAGCATGGTATTTAAATGCATTACACCCTCTTTAATTCGGGCAATGTGTTTTTCCCGTTTAGGTTGTTCTTCTTCTTTTTGGTATTTGCCTAAAAGTGCAGCCGATGATAAAATAGTTGCGAGAGGAGTGCGAAATTCGTGAGAAACAGTAGAGACGAAACGTGTTTTAAGTTCGCTTAACTCTTTCTCTTTTTCCAACGATTCCGAAAGTTCATTTTTCGATGTTTCCAGCTGCATTAAAGTTTCGCGCAACATTAGTGTGCGGTCCTCAACTTTCTTCTCCAATTCTTCGTTCATAGAAAGAATTTGAGCTTCGGCCAGCTTACGGTCGCTAATATCTGCCCGAATGGATACATATTGATATGGCTTACCCGCCTTATTTAAAAAAGGTACAATGGTAGTATCTACCCAATACACGGTTCCATCTTTTGCACGGTTTTTAAGTTCGCCTTTCCATATTTTGCCGTTAGCTATGGTTACCCATAAATTGCGGATAAACTCTTTGCTATGGTGTCCTGAGTTGATGATTCGATGATCTTTGCCCAGTAATTCTTCACGGCTATATTTGGAGATTTTGCAGAAGTTATCATTAGCGTAGGTTATAATGCCTTTTTGGTCCGTAATAGCCACTATCGAAGATTCCTCTAACGCAAATTTATAATCGGTTACTTCTCGTACACTATCCGATAAAGCTTGTTCTGCTTTTTTGTTTTCGGTAATATCTTTATAGTAAATGGTTAATCCATCATCCGATGGGTATATTCGAATCGAAAACCATTTTCCACGCGGACCATAGAAATTTTCTATTTCAACTACTTTTTTTGTTTCCCTTGCTTCGTAATACTTTTGATAGAATATGGTATCCTTTATTTCGGGATGTACATCCCAAATAACCCGGCCCAGTATTTCTTCCCTTTTTAATTGCTGATTATTTAAAGCGGCATCATTTAAAAATGTATAGCGCCATTCATTATCTACCGATATTACCCCATCACTTATGCGGTTTAAAACGGTTTGTTTTTCGTTATTAGTTTTAGCTACTTCTTCTTCGGCTTGTTTGCGCTGTGTAATATCTGATCGTATAGCAACATACTGGTAAGGTTTACCTGCGCTGTTCAAAAATGGCACAATGGTAGTATCTACCCAATACACGGTTCCATCTTTTGCTTTGTTTTTTAATTCGCCCTTCCAAATTTTGCCGTTAGCTATTGTTACCCATAAATTACGGATAAACTCTTTGCTATGGTGTCCAGAGTTAATAATTCGGTGGTCCCGGCCAATAAGTTCCTCGCGGCTGTATTTTGAAATTTTACAGAAGTTATCGTTGGCATAGGTTATTATACCCTTTTGGTCTGTAATTGCTACTATCGATGATTCCTCTAACGCAAATTTGTAGTCAGAAACTTCTTTTACAGATTCGGCCAGCTTTTTTTCAAACTTTATTTTTTCTGTAATATCCCGGGCAATTTTTGCCGCGCCTATTACAATTCCGTATTCATCTTTTATTGGCGAAATTGTGAGAGAAACATAAATATTTTGTCCATCCTTTCTAATTCTCTCGGTTTCATACTGATTTACATGTTGGCCCTGTTTAACTTTAGCAATAATGTCGGCCTCTTCGTTTAACAAATGCTGGGGGATAATGGCTGACACATTTGCGCCTATAATTTCAGCTGCACTATAGCCAAAAACTTTTTCGGCAGCCCTGTTCCAACTGGTTATGGTGCCATCAAGGGTTTTGCTAAGTATTGCATCATCCGATGAATTAATAATAGCTTCAAACAAAGCTTTTTGCTCGCTCAATCTTTTGCTTTCATTAATGTCACTTTGTTCCATAGGTGTTTCGGGAACTTTTAGCCAGCTTTTTTGTTATGCAGCGTTTTTTCAGTTGGTAGGTTTGTGGTTCAAATCTAACACGTTTATTTTACCTAAGGGCATATTTTTTTATGGATGATTTAACTTAAAAAATAAGAGAGAATTTAGTTCTTAAATACCATCTTGAAAATGGTTTGATTTTGTTCTGTGTCGTTCTATCCTGCATTTAGTTAAGCAGCGAGCGTAAAATAAAAGGCTGCACCTTCGCCGGGCTTTGCTTCTGCCCAAATTCGGCCGCCATGGCGCGTTACAATGCGATGCACAGTGGCTAAGCCCACTCCTGTGCCTTCAAACTCATCGTAGTTATGCATGCGCTTAAACACATGAAAAAGCTTGTCGGCGTATCTCATATCAAAGCCGGCACCGTTATCCTTTACATAGTATACAACTTCATTATCTTCAATTTTACTGCCTACTTCAATTACAGGGGCTTGTTTTTTACCCGAGTATTTAACTGCGTTGCCAATTAAGTTTAGCCAAACCTGTTTTATAAGGTGGGGGTCGCAGTTATTTTCGGCCGCGTTAGCTACAATAAACTTAAATGGCCTTTCGGCAGTTGTAAACTTAATTTCGTCTAGAACACCGCGCAGAATGTAATTCATATCTACAGGCTTTTTGGTCAAATCTTCTTTGCCCAGTTTCGAAAAATCCAATAAGTCGCGGATTAGGCAGCTCATTCTTGTTGAACTATCACAGATTATTTGCAGAAAACGTCTGCCTTCTTCATCCAATTGGTGCTTATAATCTGAGAGCAAAATTTTGGCAAAGCCAATAGTGGCCCGTAAAGGAGCTTGTAAATCGTGCGATACGGTGTAGCTAAATGATTCTAATTCCTGGTTTACCTCTATCAACTCAGTTGTGCGCTCTTTCACCTTCTTTTCAAGCGATTCGTTGAACGCCGCAATTTTAGCTTCAGCATTTTTGCGTTCGTCAATATTGCGGTAATTAGCTATAAACCCATTAATGGTTTCATCATGCAACATGTTAGTAATGGTTCCTTCAATCCAAACGTAATTTCCGTTTTTGTGCAAAAACCTGTATTGTGTTGTGAAGGGTACGCCCGGGCTGTTAACCACGGTTTGGAAAAAATTCGTCAAATGCTCTGTCTCTTCCGGATGCACCAGGGCGAACATAGTATTGTTTTTAGCCTCTTGTAAGGTATAGCCTGTAATGGTTTCTCCCGATCGGCTTTGGTAAATAGTTGCTCCGTTGTTATCAATTAATGCTATTCCATCGTATTGGTTTTCGAGTAAAGAAGAGAAGAATTTTTCTTGTCTCTTTAGTTTTTGCTCCGCTATTTTGCGTTCTGTAATATCTAAAATACTGGCGCGAATCAGTTTTTTTTCAAATGCTGTAATAAGGTTTAATCTAACTTCGCAGGCTATTTTTTGTCCTTCCGAGTTTTTAAATAACCATTCAAAGGTTGTTTTCCCATTAGCCAGTGTCGCATTTATGCAATTAATGGCTTTGGTTGCAGAGTCTATCCCATCCTGCTGAAAAGGCGGGCTTATATCAGCCGGGGTTGTGCCAAGTAATTCGGTGCCCGTGCACTTAAACAGGTCAAGTGCGTTTTGATTGTAGTCGCACATGCGCCCGGTTTCCACATCCATTACCAATATAGCTTCGTGGGCATTTTCAAAAAATTGCCTGAAAAGGTATTCACTCTCCATAAGGGCTTTGTTCGCCTTTTTCTCTTTTGTAATATCGCGGATAATGCCCCTAACGTGCGTTAGTTTGCCCAACTCATTTAATGTTGGATATATCTTAGCCTCAACAAAATGTATAGAGCCATCTTTATGAAGTATTCTGTATTGGTTAATCACCGATTCTCCCCGGGCCAGTAGTTCATTATTCTTTTCTATAATTTTTAAGTCGGCGGGGTGTATTGCCTCCATCCAAAGGTTGATATTGTTTAAAAAATCGCTGGGGGCATATCCATATATTTTTTGGCAGGCCGCCGACATTTGGAGCACTTTTCGCGCTTGCACATCTACTGCCCAAAGGCATTCATCAATGCTGTTCTGTAGCAGGTTTAGCTCTTCAAGTGCCTTTTTTAGGTTTTCCTGGCTTTCGCTTAGCTGGTAAGTTAGCGATTCAGAAGTGTCTGTGTTGGTTAGTTGGTGTTGCATAGTGATTTGTTATACGATGCAATGTTGGTGTTTACGACAATTATAAGCCGTGATTTAGTTCAGGCTTGTTTATGATTATTATCATACAGCTATGTTTTATTAAACATGTGCTTTGCCGTAAAAAGTAATGCAATTAAACCTGAAACGTAGTGCTGGTAAAGGTTATACTTCATATGTAATTTACATATTAAGTGTTTTTTATTACGGCATAACCTGCTTCGATAAGATGGCTATTTGGGCTTTAAATTGCTTATTGTCGGATTAAGCAACAATAGTAACATTTAACTTTTAGATTTTTATCCCTACCAATAAGAGAGTATGACCGAAGAAAAATTTTTGTTGAGCGTTGGAAAGAAAATACGCGAAAAGCGCAAAGAGAAGAAACTATCGCAAGATAAGTTAGCTGCGCTGTGCAATGTTGAAAAGGCAAACCTATCCAGGATAGAATCCGGAAAAACCAATGCCACTATTTTAACGTTGCGCAAAATTAGCAATGTATTGTTTGGCAAGTTCCATGAAATGTTTTTAGACCAATAAGTTTAAAAGCATAACGTTATTTTAAACTGCTTTTGAATTGATCATAGCTGTTTATTTGCGTTATTGGTGTCCAGGCATGCTTAAACGCCCCCTATTTTAGGGCTTACATAATTTAAATTTACGAATGGATTTAGTTCATTCTCGTGTTGTAAAAAGCATGGCCTTACCTCGGGCTACTATTTGGTGCTTTGCAATCCTTTTAATTGTAGCAGTTGTTTTAAATCTTGTAGTTGAAGTTTAATATCTTCCACTTCTGATGCATTTGCTTTAACAGTTTTCAGCTCGTTTACCTGGTTTTTTAAACCTGTATTTTCCTCATTCAAATCATTTATTTTCTTCAGCAGTTCTTGTGTTGCCGAAATGTTTAAGGTAGTAAGAGCCTCGTAATCCACCGTGCGGAAGTCATTTACCTGTTTACCGAAAACAAATACTTTTCCTTCCTCTGTAATGTTAACACTAAAGCCATTCGCATCGGCAGTTTTAACCTCAACCATTTCTTCGTGGCCCGCAAAAATTAATTTTACTATATCCCCCTTTTGCAAATTATTAGCTACGGCTATATAACCGTTTTTAATCTCGGCAAGCTTATAGATGTTAGGTATCACATCGGTGATTTTTGATACTGCCTGAGGGTATACCGCCTCTACCTGCTGGGCAATTACTTTTTTGTTGTTAGCGATGCCCTTGCCAATTGTATCTATAAACTTGTAATCGGTAATTTGTATTTGGGCCAGGGTATTCAAATCAGTTTGGCTGTTAGATATACCTTGAACGTTTTTAATACGCGCGTCGCTATAGGCGTTAAATTCGGTTGCAGCTATGCGGCCACTCGCATAAATAGAATAGCCAACAGTACCCGAAGTAGTACCAACAGCCCCGCTGCTGTTTAGAAAGCCGTAAGATAATGTATTCGTTTGCGTACCATTTACAACCAATAACGCCTGGGTGGGGTTGGTTGTGCCAATTCCTACAGACCCGCTGGCCCTGATAGTCATACGGGTGGTAGGTTCAATACCAAAATCATTTGACCCGCCAACTTGAAATTGCAGGTATTCATTTGTCCAGGTTCCACCTGAGTATCCCGCTTTTATGCTGGCCGTGCGGCGTGGGCCCTGATCGGAAGGGAAAGCATCAAAAGTCGACCACATATCAATAAGCGATGCATTAGATGTAGAACTAGTGCCGCCACCCACTGGCTGTATACGCAGCGAAGCTTCATTTGCCGCAAGGTTAGGTGTTAACACATGCAATGTTGCGCTTGGCCCGTTAGTGCCTATACCCACGTTACCGGTATTAGTAATACTTAAACGTTCTGTATTGTTAGTGCGGAAACGCAGCGCAACATTATCCGTAGTACCTACAAAGTTAGTAGAAGCTGTTGTTGCACTATTACCTGTAAGTAACCATCCTGTCGAACTACCGGTTGGGCCCATTGGGCCGGTAGGGCCGGTGGCCCCGGCTCCGGTTGCTCCCGTAGCCCCGGTAGGTCCTGTTATTCCTGTAGCGCCCGTTATGCCCTGTATACCTTGCGCGCCGGTGTTCCCCGTAGCCCCGGTTGGCCCTGTAATGCCCGTAAAGGTTTGCCATCTGGCTACACCGTTGGCATCGCTTACCATCACTTTGCCGGTTCCCTGGTTGCCATCTACCATTTTAATAGCACCTACCACATGCAAGTTAGTATCTGGCGTGGCGGTACCTATACCAACCATCCCCCTTCCTGTTCCGTCAATAGTTAATACTCTTTTAGTTCCTACGCTGTCTTCGGGGTCAGTTCCTTCATCCCACACGTAAAAATCAATAGCATTATTATCGTCTGAACCGGCCTGGTGACGTGTTTTAATTGCGTGCCGGTAAGTTGCATTGCCATCGTAACCAAAGGTAATTTGATTGCTGCTGGTGCCGGTTGCCGGGTTGCTAAAATTGCCGCTTCGCAATTGCAGCGACGTGCTGCCACTGTTATCGCCTGTAATATCCAGGTAGCTGTTGGTAGAGACAAGCCCAATACCTACATTACCGCTATGCGTTGCTGTTAAAATGTCGCGGTTAATCCAATTGTTGCCACTATCTGTAAGCGAACCAATGTGCATAGTCTGGTTTTCATAGTCTATATTCATCAGCTTTTTGTTGGAGGCTTCACTTATGTCCTCAAAATACAAACGCGGAATATTACCGTCGGTTATAACCATAGCTGCCCCGTACTGCACACTAAGGTTGCTGGCACCGCCATTAGAAACATGGAATGTTTGCTTTGGGGTTGTAGTTCCCACACCAACATTACCACTGGTGGCAATAGTAAAGCGGTTTGTATTATTGGTCCGTAAATTAAGAGCTACGTTATCGGCTGTGCCTATAAAATTAGTGGCAGAATTAGTGCCTGTATTTCCGTTTAGCCCCCATGCATTAGTGGCTGCAGCCACCGTTTGCCACCCAGCCACGCCATTTGCATCGCTTACCATTAATTTACCGGTTCCCTGGTTTCCATCTACCATTTTAATGGCACCTACTACATGTAAATTGGTATCTGGTGCCGCGGTACCTATACCTACCATACCTCTTCCGTTTCCATCTATGGTCATTACCCGTTTGGTTCCTACGCTATCTGCGTTGTCGGTACCGGCATCCCAAACGTAAAAATCAATACTGTTTTGTGCATCACCTATAGAGTTGTGCCTTGTTTTTATGGCTTGCTTATAAGTAGCGTTTCCATTATAACCAAATTCTATCTGGCTGCTTCGAATACCTGTAACAGGGTTTCCGAAATTGCCGCTACGTAATAGCAACGATACTATACCTGCAGCATTGCTGCCCGTTACATCAATAAATGCCTGCGGATTGGTAATACCCACCCCGGTAAAACCGGTAGAATTCTGAATAGTAATACGATCGGCTGTAGCATTATTTCTTATTATAAAATCATCATCACTATTATTAACGCCCACAAACCATTTTTCAGTGCCGGCGCGTTTAAGGTTAATACCTGAATACTGAAGGGTGCCTAATTGGTTGATAGATACTACGGCAAGTAGATTATTACCGCCTACTATACTCAATCTGTCGGTAGGTGTTGTTGTGCCAATACCTAAATTTCCTGCGGTTGATACCGTTAGCCTGCTGGTATTGTTTGTTCTTATATCCAAAGCTACGTTATCGGCTGTGCCTATATAATTAGTGCCGAAGGTGGTACCACTATTACCGTTTAAGTTCCAGGCGTTGGTAGCTACAGCTGAATTTTGCCAGGCAGCTACACCATTCGCATCGCTCACCAATAATTTGCCTGTTCCCTGGTTTCCATCCACCATTTTAATGGCCCCTACTATATGCAGGGTGGTGTCGGGTAAAGAGGTGCCAATACCCACGCGTCCCGCGCCATTACTTTCCAAAGTCATAACCCGGGTACTGCCATAGGCTGCCGAAGATTGGCCTATCTTCCATACATAAAAATCAATGGCGTTACCAAAACCCAGGCCATCCAAACTTCCGGTACTACTGTGACGTGTACGTATAGAATGCCGATAAGTAGATGCCCCATTATAACTAAACACAATTTGTTTGCTGGTATCGCCTAGTGTTACGTTGCCGCTGCGCAGGTTTAGTGCTACCGCACCGCTGTTGTTTCCCGTTACATCCAGTGTAGCCACCGGTGCCGAAGTTACACCTACTCCTAACTGACCAGCTGCGAATATCCGGGCCCGTTCAGCATTATTTGTTTTTATAACCCAATCAATAGCATCCGTGGTACCTATAAAATTTGTACCCGCTGTAGTTCCGCTGTTACCGGTCAAATTCCATGCATTGGTGGCCGCCGCAGTTTGCCAGCTACCCACACCATTAGCATCGCTTACCATTATTTTACCTGCGGCCTGGTTGCCGTCTACCATCTTTATAGCACCCACTACGTGCAGGGTAGTATCTGGCGCTAGCGTTCCCACACCTATGCGGCCTTTGCCCGCACCATCAATGGTTAACACATGCCTTGTGCCTAAAGTGCCCTGTGCATCAGCATTTGGGTTCCATACATAAAAATCGAGGGCATTGCCGGTGGTGGCAGATATATTGTGCCTGCTTTTTAAAAGATGGGCATGGTTACTACTAGCCGATGTACTGAAAGCTATTTGCCCTGCAAAAGCCCCGCCCCGTAACATTAGTGCCGGATAGGAAGCACTTGCAGTAACATCTAAAAATGCGTGCGGAAGGGCAGGTGCAACACCTACACTGGTATACCCGCTGTTATCAATATGTATACCCTCGCTACCTCCGTCATTCGATAGCCAGTTATCATTAAGTTGTATATTTTGAGTGGCAGTATGGTTACCTAAATTATCGCCTAAAGCCGACAGGCTGATGCTGTTTTGCCCGCCAATGCTAAGGTTAGTTCCGCTTAGGTAAAGTTTTTGTGTATCTACATTAAGGGTCGATAAACTTTGCCAGCTGGCTGTACCATTAGCATCGCTGGTCATTACCTTGTTGCTGGCCTGGTTGCCATCTACCATGCGTATGTTTCCTGTTACATGAAATTTTTCAGCAGGTGATGAGGTGTTTACCCCTACATTGCCATTCTTTAATACCGTAAGACCATCGGCGCGGCTGGTGGCAGATGTTCCAACCCCAACATTAAACGCGCGGTCGCTTGCATCTACACCTGTAGCACTTGCCGGAGTATAGTTGGTCGCATAATTGCCTACCACAAACTCATTGCCCGAAGCCGCAGTATTATTATTGCCAAACGCAGTAGAGTTAGAACCGCTGGCTCGGTTACCTTTACCGCCGCTAAAGCTATTTTCTCCGTCCGAGGTATTATCTTGGCCGGTGGCAAAGGCCCCCTGGGCGGTTGCCGTGTCTCTGTAACCAAGGGCTACGCTAATATTGCCCGATGCGACGGACTGGTAGCCTCCTGCAAACGCATTGTTGTTGGTGGCTTTATTATTCTGGTTAATAGCTGCAGAACTAAAGCCACTGGCTGTATTAGCAAAACCCAATGAAGCTGCGTGGTCGCCGCTAACTGTATTTTGCCTACCGCTTACCAAAGAATAATCGGATGTAACTGTATTATTTAAACCGCTGGCCAGGGAGTAATTGCCCGATGCTGTATTACCCGAACCTACAGCGCCGGCATTGTTGCCAACGGTGTTGGTGTTATCACCTACCGATAGGTTACCATTTATAGTTAATCGGGCGGCTGTTGCGTTGCTGGTTCCTATACCTACATTTCCGTTGCTTTGCACACGTACCCGTTCTGTGTTGTTTGTTTTTACTACCAGGTCTACATTGTCGCTGGTACCTATAAAATTACTGCCTGCGGTTGTTCCGGTATTGCCGGTTAAGCCCCATGCGTTGGCCGCACCATCTGCACCGGTAGGTCCCTGTGCTCCTGTAGCGCCTGTAGCACCGGTAGGTCCCGTAGGTCCCTGCGCCCCGGTAGGCCCGCTTATGGTTGGCAAAGCTTGCCAGGTGGCGGTACCATTGGCATCACTGGTCATTACCTTGTTGCTGGCCTGGTTGCCATCTACCATACGTATGTTGCCTACCACATGTAAATCTGCAGCAGGAGAGGAGGTGCCTACACCAACATTGCCGTTTTTTAATATAGTAAAACCATCGGCCCGATTGGTGTTCGATGTTCCCACACCCACGTTAAACACGCGGTCGGCAGCGTTTACGGCGGTAGTATTTGCTGGTGTATAATTGGTGGCATAATTGCCTATTACAAACTCGTTGAAAGAAGGTGCTGTGTTGTACGAGCCAAAGGCTGAACTGTGATTACCAGTTGCCTTGTTGCCCCGGTTAACCGTAAATGAAGCAAAGCCGCTGGCGGTATCTTCCACACCTAAAGCTGCACTGTGCCCACCTGAAACTATGTTGGTGCCTCCGGTAGCAAATGAACCGGTATTGCTAACAATGTTGTTTTGGCCAAATGCTGCCGAGTTGCCTCCGCTGGCCTGGTTGCTAAAGCCTGCAGCGAAGGAGTTGCCACCACTGGATTTATTATCCTGGCCGGTAGCGAACGAGCCCTGTGCTGTTGCTGTATCGCGATAGCCCAAGGCAAAACTTATGTTACCCGAGGCCAGTGATTGATAGCCACCCGCAAGGGTGTTGTTGTTAGTTGCTGTATTGGATTGGTTGATAACCACAGAACTAAAACCGCTTGCCGCATTACCAGTTCCACCCACCACCACCGCATTTTGTGCCGAAGCAGTGTTGTGGTGCCCGCCAAATACGCCCGATGCGTTTTGTGTAGCATAGTTATTATAACCGCTGATAAACGTATTGGCACCTGTAGCAGTATCGTTATTACCAAAAGCCACACCCTGATTGGCCGATGCGTAGTTGCCTGAACCTGCCACAAACGAATAGTTGCCGCCCGCCCTGTTATTTTGTCCGAACACAGCTGAACCGGTACCGGTGGCTGTATCATTTAAACCAAATACAACTGCCTGGCTGGCCGATGTATAATTGTTTGCCCCTGCCACAAAAGCGTTGGAGGCGTTGGCTTTATTATTTTGTCCAAACACCGCGGTAGATTGGCCCATAGCGGTATCGTTCAACCCAATGGCTACAGAGTAGTTGTTGTTAGCCAAAGAGGTACTACCACCGGCGAAACTCATCTGCCCGTTGGCACGGTTGTTTAAACCAAACACTATGCTGCGGGTACCGGTTATACGGTTGCCTTCGCCGCCTATTATTACCGATGATGCACCAGCTGCTATACTATCATTAATGCCACCTATAATAGCCGCTGCATCGGCATTTACTTTATTGGCCGAGCCGCCTATTATAGAAGAATAGTTATTTGAAGCCCTGTTATTTATACCACCTGCAACCAGGGCATGGTTAGCCGATGCTGTATCAAATGTGCCTAATGCTATGGCGGCCTGGTTGCTGGCCAAAGAGCGCTGGCCCCCGCTTATAGTATAGGTGGATGATGCTACGTTGTCTAATCCTACTGCAAAAGAGTATTGACCGCTTGCGGTATTGGTTACACCCAATGCTGTTGATCCGTTGTTACTAGCCAGGTTACCTGAGCCGGCAGTAAAGCTATTGCTGCCCGATGACTTGTTGGTTTGCCCAAATGCCACTGCGCCCGAAGCGCTGGCCGTATCGTTAAGCCCAATAGCCACGGCATGGCTACCCGAAGCCAGCGAGGTGTTACCCCCCACCATGCTCGTAGCACCAGTGCTGCGGTTATTAAAACCAAAAGCTATACTGCGCGAACCGGTAATGCGGTTGCTTTCGCCGCCCAGGGTTACCGATTGCAAACCGGTAATACTATCAAAGTAGCCACCTACTGCTACGGCGCCATCGGCATTTATCTTATTGCCCGAACCACCCAATGCAGCAGAGTAGCCGTTAGCTGCTCGGTTGCCTGTGCCGCCCAGTGCTATTGATTGGTTACCCGTGGCTGTATCACTAAGGCCTAGTGCTGCACTTGTAAAACCTGTAGCATACGAATGCTGACCTGTGGCGAACGAAAATCCGCCCGAAGCGGTATTATCCGAGCCTATGGCACCAGCGGCACTGGCCACGGTATTAGTATTATCACCTACCGATAAATTGCCATTAACAGTAAGTTTAGCGGCCGATGGGTTGTTGGTGCCTATACCTACGTTACCTGTGCTAAGCACACGTGCACGTTCTGTATTGTTGGTTTTTACCACCCAATCAACAGCATCGGTAGTGCCTATAAAGTTTGTACCGGCCGTAGTAGCCGTATTTCCTGTTAATCCCCATGCGTTGGTTGCACCGTCCGCACCCGTAGCCCCTGTAGCCCCAGTGTTGCCTTGCGCACCGGTGTTGCCCTGCACGCCCTGTGGTCCGGTATCGCCAGTTGCACCTTGAATACCCTGTAAACCTTGCGGCCCAGTATCACCAGTTACGCCTGTGTTTCCTTGTGGTCCTTGTGCACCAGTATTGCCTTGTGCGCCTTGTGGTCCGGTTTCACCAGTATTGCCCTGAATACCTTGCAAACCCTGCGGACCTGTATCACCTGTGGCGCCAGTATTCCCTTGTGCGCCTTGCGGTCCGGTATCTCCTGTTGCACCCTGAACACCTTGCAAACCTTGCGGACCTGTATCGCCCGTTACGCCTGTATTTCCTTGCGGCCCTTGCGCACCTGTGTTGCCCTGCACGCCCAGTGGTCCGGTATCGCCTGTGGCACCTTGAATACCTTGCAAGCCTTGCGGACCTGTATCACCTGTGGCGCCAGTGTTTCCTTGTGGTCCTTGCGCACCAGTATTGCCCTGGGCACCCTGTGGTCCGGTATCGCCGGTAGCACCCTGAATACCTTGCAAACCTTGTGGCCCGGTATCACCTGTGGCGCCTGTGTTTCCTTGTGCTCCGGTGTTGCCCTGCGCACCCGGAGGTCCGGTATCGCCTGTTGCTCCCTGAATGCCTTGTAAACCTTGCGGACCTGTATCGCCCGTTATACCAGTATTTCCTTGTGGGCCTTGCGCTCCGGTGTTACCTTGGGCACCCTGTGGTCCGGTATCGCCTGTGACACCTTGAAGCCCTTGTAAACCTTGTGCACCGGTATCGCCTGTATTGCCTTGAACACCTTGTAAACCTTGCGGACCTGTATCACCTGTTGCGCCAGTATTTCCTTGTGGACCTTGCGCACCAGTATTACCCTGTAAACCTTGCGGACCTGTATCGCCCGTTACGCCTGTATTTCCTTGTGCTCCGGTATTGCCCTGAGCACCCTGTGGCCCGGTATCACCTGTGGCGCCTGTGTTTCCTTGTGCTCCGGTGTTGCCCTGAGCGCCCTGTGGTCCGGTATCGCCTGTGGCTCCTTGAATACCTTGTAATCCTTGCGGCCCTGTATCGCCCGTTACGCCTGTGTTTCCTTGAGGACCTTGCGCACCGGTGTTGCCTTGTGCGCCTTGTGGTCCGGTATCACCAGTATGGCCCTGAATACCTTGCAAACCTTGCGGCCCTGTATCGCCCGTTACGCCTGTATTGCCTTGAACACCTTGTAAGCCTTGTGGCCCGGTATCACCCGTTGCGCCAGTATTTCCTTGAGGTCCCTGTGCACCAGTGTTGCCCTGAGCGCCCTGTGGTCCAGTATCGCCGGTAGCACCCTGAATACCTTGCAAACCTTGTGGCCCGGTATCACCTGTGGCGCCTGTGTTTCCTTGTGCTCCGGTATTGCCCTGAGCACCCTGTGGTCCGGTACCACCTGTTGCACCCTGAATACCTTGCAAGCCTTGCGGGCCCGTATCGCCCGTTACACCTGTGTTTCCTTGTAGACCTTGCGCCCCGGTATTACCCTGGGGACCTTGTGGTCCGGTATCGCCTGTGGCTCCTTGAATACCTTGTAATCCTTGCGGACCTGTATCACCCGTTGCGCCCGTATTTCCTTGAGCTCCGGTGTTACCTTGGGCGCCCTGTGGTCCTGTATCGCCTGTGGCGCCTTGAATACCTTGTAAACCTTGCGGACCTGTATCGCCTGTTGCGCCAGTGTTTCCTTGCGCACCAGTGTTGCCCTGAGCGCCCTGTGGTCCGGTATCACCTGTTGCACCCTGAATACCTTGCAAGCCTTGCGGGCCCGTATCGCCCGTTACACCTGTGTTTCCTTGTGGACCTTGCGCACCGGTGTTGCCCTGCGCACCTTGTGGTCCGGTATCGCCTGTATTGCCTTGAACACCTTGTAATCCTTGTGGCCCGGTATCGCCTGTTACGCCAGTGTTTCCTTGTGGACCTTGCGCACCAGTATTACCCTGTAAACCTTGCGGACCTGTATCACCCGTTACGCCTGTATTTCCTTGAGGTCCCTGTGCACCTGTGTTGCCCTGAACGCCCTGCGCGCCTTGAGGACCTGTATCGCCGGTTGCGCCTGTGTTTCCTTGCGCACCAGTGTTGCCCTGAGCGCCCTGTGGTCCGGTATCGCCGGTTCCTCCTTGAATACCTTGTAAGCCTTGTGGCCCGGTATCACCTGTGGCGCCAGTATTTCCTTGTGGGCCTTGCGCACCGGTGTTACCCTGTAAACCTTGCGGACCTGTATCGCCGGTTGCACCCTGAATACCTTGCAAGCCTTGCGGCCCTGTATCGCCTGTTACTCCCGTATTTCCTTGTGGGCCTTGTGCCCCTTGTGGTCCGGTATCGCCTGTGGCTCCTTGAATACCTTGTAATCCTTGTGCACCAGTGTTGCCCTGAACGCCCTGTGGGCCGGTATCGCCCGTTGCACCCTGAATACCTTGTAAACCTTGCGGACCCGTATCGCCCATTGCGCCAGTATTTCCTTGTTGTCCTTGTGCTCCAGTGTTACCTTGTACGCCCTGTGGTCCGGTATCACCGGTCGCGCCTTGAATACCTTGTAATCCTTGCGGACCTGTATCGCCTGTTGCGCCTGTATTTCCCGTTGCTCCACCTCCTGCTCCGGTTGCACCGGTAGGGCCCGTTGGGCCTGTTTGTCCGGTTAATCCTGTCGGGCCGGTAGCTCCACCGCCGGAGCCCGTTGGCCCTGTTGGGCCTGTTACTCCGTTGTTACCCGGATTACCAGTAGCCCCGGTTGGGCCTTGTGCTCCAACTGCCCCTTGCGGACCTTGAGGGCCGATGGCACTATTGGCTGCATATAATGCATAAGGCACACTTATTAACTGAGACGCACCCATATCCACAAAACCGGCATTATTAATATTTGCTTCTACCTGTAAATATTTAGCACCGGTTCCCCAGTCAACAATTGCCAGGTTACCCACCTTGCCAATTTGAACATTCACCAGGCCAAACTGGTTGGCGGTAGTGCTTTGTGTTTCGGTAAATAC
Organism: Chitinophagales bacterium; assembly: GCA_044228435.1. Classification (GTDB taxonomy): domain Bacteria; phylum Bacteroidota; class Bacteroidia; order Chitinophagales; family LD1; genus Bog-950. The sequence goes on along the minus strand of JBGAUW010000001.1, from coordinate 97,339 downwards.
AATGGTGCCGCTGGCCGTTAAATCGTGTATACTAAACCGCAAAGTTACGGGTGTGCCGCTCGCTACCGGTTGACCCGATGTGCCACGAACTACTGCCTGGTAATTCATTTGTTGAGGGGCCTGAGCATGGGTAAAATTGATGAAGTAAAGGGAGAGGAGTAGCGCAAGTAGCAGTCGTTTCATAACCTTATTTAAGCGGGCAAATCTATTGGCTGCTAAAGCCTGTTGCTAAACAAAATATCACAAACTGTGATAGATAAATATTGTTTACTAAGCTAATGAATTGTTTTTAAATAATTGATAGTTAAATTTTTATGATTTTAAAATAATAGATTGTTGTGACGTTTTTAATTATCTTGGGTAGTCATTAGGTTTAAAACAGAATGTTATTTTTGAAATGTGAAAACCCTTGAATTATTACGAGCACTTAACGACCGCGAAGCGAAAGATTTTGAGGTGCTGATTAAGGCACAAAAGCGAAAAGGGCTTCAAAATTTGTATGCAGCAATTAAAAAATACCGAAAATTAAATAGCAATCCATCTTCTGAAGAACTGTATACTGCGGTGTTTAAAGAGCCTTATACCAACGCGAAAAGTTATCTGCTGCGTAACGAGTTAAGGTTACTAAACGAAATATTCTACGATTTTCTGATTGATGATACTTTTAAAACTTACATTAAAAAACATAAAAGCACTTACAACTATTGGTTGGCCCGCTCATTTTTCAATAGAAAACTCAATGGAGCTTTTGAGTCCGATATTGACCGGTTTATAGCTTTCAACAAGGGTTATATCAAGCCCGAAGATACCGCTCTGCTTTTTGATTTAAAAAGCCTTTGGTTGATTTATACGCAACCTAAAACCGAAAAAAATATAAGCGCTCAAATTGAAGCCACCAATCAGTGGAAAGAGGAGCAAATTAAGTTTTTGCGTTACCGGTTACGCGAGGTTGAATCGCGCCAGGCATATTTAGAGTTAACGCTTGCCGGAATTACGGGTAAAAGTAATGTAGAGGGCAATGACCGCCGCACGGCCCCCCAAATGGATGTGTGGTTGGGTAGTACCGGTAAGGCAAATAAGGCTGAATCTTATTTAATTCTCAAAAAACATTCCTACCAAACCAACGGCCTCGCGCGCATCGAAGTGCTAAAAAATATGTTGGCTATTGAAGAGAGCGAAGATTACAGCAATGAATATAATACAGTTACATCGCAGTTGTCAAGCCTGAATGCTATTGCGCTTGAATATATTTTACTAGGCGATTTTGTTCAGGCCGATGCGTTTTTGCTGGAGGGTATTAAGCGTAGCCAACAGCATAATTTGCCTATAAATTATGCTACCCTGCAAAATTATATTACTAATCAAATTAACCTGGGTACTTATCAAAACGGTATTGATTATTATAACATGCATAAAGGATTTATTGAAAAAGGCAGGCAGTACATATCTACCTGCCTGGCAGCCGTTTATTGTTATTTGTTTCTGAATAAAGCCGATGAAGCCCTGGTCTTGCTTCCTTCCGAAGGTCAATTTACAAGCCAACAACAGCTAACGTTTAGGATGGTGTACCTCATTGCTTTTATAATAAGACAGCAATACGATTTAGCTATAAACGAATGCCAGAATATAAGCCGGATGATAAAAGCAAATACAGGCTCATATTTCGAAAGCTATGGGTGGATAAACACATTATATTACAAATTTCTGCAAGCTGCTGTTAAGCCCAGAAAGATGCGCTTAGAGGAACTGGGTGCGATAAAAAACGAATTTGCGCAAAATAGCGAGGTTGGTAGCAAATTGGTTATCACCGAATTTTCGTTACGTTGGCTTTTAAAGCAATTATAGGCCCCTTCTTACTTAGCTTTGTAAATTCTATTATTGCACTATAATTATTTACAATGAATAAATGCCTGGTGCTTGCTCTTTTGTGCGGTCTCAATTTTTTGCTTTCTGCCCAAAGGGTTGATAGCTTACTATTAAAAAAGCATGTTACCTATTTAGCGTCCGATAAATTGAAGGGCCGGGCACCGGGCACCGCCGGAGAAAAGCAGGCGGGTAAATATATAGCCAACTTATTTGCTCAATACGGCTTAGAAGCAAAAGGTACTCAGGGCTATTTTCAGAAATTTACTTACCGGCAAAGCAATAACCCCCATGATACAGTTGGGGCTACCGGTAAAAAGTTCGAGGGACGAAATGTGATAGGTTTTTTAGATAATAAGGCTGCTACAACCATTATAATAGGCGCACATTACGATCATTTAGGAACCGATGGAAGAGGTTCATCTTTAGATAAAGAGCCCAAAGGCAAAGTGCACAATGGTGCCGACGACAATGCTTCGGGTGCTGCGGGTGTTTTGGAGCTTGCTCATTATTTTACAAGTAATAATGTAAAGGAACCTGTCAACTTTCTTTTTATGTGCTATTCGGCCGAGGAGGCCGGGTTAATTGGTTCAAAGTACTTTACCAATAACCCTACAATCGATTTAACCCAGGTGCACTGCATGCTCAATATGGATATGATTGGGCGGTTAGTAGATTCTACGCAAAAACTAATGATTTACGGAGTTGGAACATCGGATGTGTTTGTAGATAAGCTAAACGCTTTAAACCATTCCCGGTTTCAGTTGGTTTTAGATTCGGCAGGCGTTGGCCCTTCCGATCAAACCTCTTTTTATCTAAAGCAAATACCCGTGCTTCATTTTTTCACCGGTCAGCATAAAGACTATCACAAGCCAACCGACGATGCCGATAAAATTAATTATGCGGGAGAGGTGAAGGTGCTGGAGTATATGATTGATGTAATTAATGATTTGGCTGGCCTGCCCAAACTTAATTTTTATAAGACACAACCTAAAGAAAGTGGAAAATCGTCGTTTAAGGTTACGCTGGGTGTTATGCCCGACTATTCTTTCCAGGGTAAAGGACTTCGTATAGATGCAGTAAACAAAGATAAGCCAGCTGAGAAAGCCGGTTTAAAAGATGGTGATATTGTAATTCAGCTGGGGGATATAAAAGTTGAAAATATTTACGACTATATGAGCGCCCTGGGTAAGTTTACAAAAGGGCAAACAACGTTAGTAATTGTAAAACGCGGAGAAGAGATAGTTAGAAAGGAAGTTACATTCTAAATCGTAATAGACCTGTTATTCCCAATCCACCCGGTGCACTTTGCAGATAGCGCCATTACCATTACAATCGGTGCAGGTGGCTTCACTTTTTACGCCCCGGCCACCACAGGTATCGCATTTTCTTAATTTTTGTCCGCACCAGTAACAGTGGTTATAATTCTGTTTCATTATAAGCAATAAGCTAAAGTTGGTCGAAAACAGAGTTTTGTTTTTTTGCGGTTTCATATCTCTACACGTTTTTAGTTACTATAAAAATTGTATACCACCGTTTCCATTCCCAATTCTGCTCCTATAAAAGCAGTATAAGCAACGTTGTTTTTGCATTGTTGTATAAGGTAAGTAAGGTCGGTTTTTATGTTGCTGAACTTTTTAAGAGCAAAGTTCAATTCCAGCCCATCAGTAGTGTTTACTTCGTTAAAGTGGTTTACAAAATACGATTCCGATTTTACCTGGGTAAGTATTGGTTCATTTAGCTCGAAAAGAGAGTTATAGCGGTCAATATTCAGGCAGAAACGGTTATATAACTTTACAAACTCACTTACTTCGGTTTTGCTCACAATGGTCATGTTTTATTTTTAGTAACCCCATTGGTATAAAACAATGCCATAATCGGGGAGTAGAAAAAAATCTACGTTACTAAAAAGCGTAGGCATTTTATCTGTTGTTGAAAAATACAATGCGCTCATTTTGGGCCATTTATTGCCCATTTCCGGCTGTATTTAATTTTAAAGGGAATATATCTCTACACAAGGGGCAACTCATACTTTCAATCGGTGGCACAGAGTTTTTTCCCCAATTGTTCACACCGCTATACGGTTTTTATTGCCCATGAAACTGAAATACAGATTTAAAAAGAACTCTAACAGGTATTTTACTGATGAACCTATGCGCTCCGGGCTTTACAGCTCCGACCAGATGGAGCAGTATGGAAAAGGGCTTGCCGCTTCACACATTTTAAGCACCGATAAGTTGAAGGATGTTTTGTTGGACCGGTTGCACGATAACGAGGCAAAACTATTCGAGGTGCGCTCTCAACTTACCCAGGCCTTAAAAAACAATAACCCGGTTACCCCGGCAGGCGAATGGCTGCTGGATAATTTTTATTTAATAGAAGAGCAAATAAGGTTGGCCCGTCTGCACTTTCCTAAAGGGTATAGCGAAGGCATTCCTTTATTGAATGAAGAGGCATTTGCCGGTGTGCCCAGGGTATATGATATAGCTTTTGAAATTATTTCGCACAGCGATGGAAGATTAGATATTGACCTTGTAAATAAAGTGTTGGGCGCCTACCAACAGGTTTCGGTATTGCGGCTGGGCGAATTGTGGGCCGTGCCCATTATGTTCAGGTTATCGATAATTGAAAACCTAAGGCGCATTGCATCGCGCATTGCAGTTGAGCGTAATCAGCGTGACCTGGCCGATTACTGGGCTAAGGAAATGGTAAGAACCGCTGAAACCGAGCGGCAAAAAATAATATTGGTTATTGCTGATATGGCTCGCTCAAATCCGCCTTTAGAGAGGGCTTTTGTAGCTGAGTTAATAAGGCAATTACGGGGCAGAAGTTCAACTTTAATACAGGCCCTTAACTGGATTGAAGACCGGTTGAATGAAACCGGCCATACCCTAAGCGAAATGGTGCAGGCCGATAACCAAAAGCAGGCGTCCGATCAGTTAACTATTAGTAATTGCATTAATAGTTTGCGGGCACTGAACAATATAGACTGGCGCGACTTTGTAGAGTATAATAGTGCCGTTGAGAAAATTTTGCGCACCGATAATGTTTATTGCCAGCTTGATTTTGCCACCCGCGACCACTACCGGCACGTGGTAGAGCACATGGGTAAGCATAGTAAGTTTACCGAAACTGAAATTGCCGCAACTGCCATAAAACTTTCAGAGGCAGATAGCGTAACCGGCAGGCACGGCTACCAAAAACATGTAGGGTATTACCTGATAGATGATGGCCTTATGCAGCTGGAGCAGCTGATTAAAGTTAAGTATGTGCTTGGCGAAAGAATACGCAAAGCTTTATTGCGTTGGCCATTAACCGTTTATTTATTACCTGTAGTGGTTGTAACCGCATTAATAACGGTAGGTGTGGTAGAGGAGGTTGCTTATGTAAGCGATAGTAAATTGCTAATGGCCCTGCTTGCTGTTATAACCGTTATTAGCAGTAGCCAGTTAGCCGTGTCGCTGGCTAATTTTTGCTATACCTTATGGGTAAAGCCGGTGTTGCTACCAAAAATGGATTATGCTGAGGGCATACCGGAAGAATCGAAAACGCTGGTAATTGTCCCTTCTATGCTTATAAGTATGGAAGAAGTAGAAACGCTGGTAGAGGCCTTAGAGGTTCGCTATATAGCTAATAAGAATACCCATTTGTATTTTGGCTTGCTCACGGACTATAAAGATGCGGCTACCGAAACCTTAGAGGAGGATGATGAACTGCTCGACTCTGCTATTGCACGTATCGAATCCCTAAACATTAAATATGCCGCAGATGGAAAAGATATATTTTTTATGTTCCATAGGCCACGCCAATGGAACAAGTCGGAAGGCGTGTGGATGGGCTATGAGCGCAAACGCGGAAAGCTGGGCGACCTAAATAATTTTTTACGGCACGGCGATAAAAGTGCGTTTAATACTGTTATTGGCGATACTGATTTATTAACCGGGGTTAAGTATGTAATCACGCTCGATTCCGATACTCAATTACCCCGTAGTTCGGCAGCAAAAATTGTCGCCGCAATGGCCCACCCACTAAACAGGGCGGTGTATGATGAGCAGAAAGAACGTGTTGTGCGCGGGTATGGAATATTGCAACCCAGGGTTTCGGTTAGTATGCCGCATGCCGATAGCTCGGAATATGCAAGGTTAAATGGTAACGAGCCGGGCATAGACCCCTATACCAGGGCTACATCGGATGTATACCAGGATTTATTTAAAGAGGGTTCTTTTATAGGCAAAGGTATTTACGATGTGGAAGTTTTTGAAAGGGCATTAAAAGGCCGCTTTCCGGATAACCGCATTTTAAGCCACGATTTACTCGAAGGCTGTTATACCCGTGCGGGCTTACTTAGCGATGTGCAGCTGTACGAAAAATATCCGGCCCGCTACAGCGCCGATATGAAACGCCGGCACAGGTGGATACGCGGCGATTGGCAAATTGCCGCCTGGTTTCTGCCCTGGGTGCCCGATGCTGAACATCACTGGAGGCGCAATCCATTATCGGCACTTGGCCGCTGGAAAATATTCGATAACATACGCCGCAGCCTTTTTCCTATTGCTGTAACCTTACTTATACTATTGGGTTGGTTTTTATTGCCTCTGGCCGGTTGGTGGACTTTGTTAGTATCTGGCATCATCATATTTCCGCCCCTGGTAAGTTCGCTATGGACCTTGTTCAACAAGTCAAACGATACAGTTTTTACGCACCACCTTATTTTAGCAACACGCGCAGCGGGTGCCACAGCAGTAAGCACTTTATTTACCTTAATATGCCTGCCATACGAGGCGGTTGTAAATATGGATGCTATTTTCCGCACTACCTGGCGCATGCTTATAAGCAAAAAGCATTTGCTGGAATGGAACCCATCTAATCTTACCGATAAGCTGGGTAGCAACAGTCTTTTTTATTATTACTTTACTATGAAGGTAGAGCCAATGCTGGCTATAGGCGCTGGTTGTTACTTGTACTTTTTTGCACCGGCAGCTTTAATGGCTGCGGGGCCGGTATTATTGCTTTGGGTTATTGTGCCTTCTGTAACATGGTTATTAAGCCAGCCCTCTAAAGTAAAGGCCGCTAAGCTAAATTTAGAGCAACGTATTTTTCTTCAAAAGTCGGGCAGAAAAATCTGGGCCTTTTTCGATGATCTGGTTAACGAAAAAGAAAACTGGCTGCCGCCCGATAATATACAAGAGGAGCCTTCAGCAGTTATTGCGCACCGCACTTCGCCCACCAATATAGGTATGGCCTTGTTGGCTAATTTATCTGCTTACGATTTAGGCTATATAACTGCGGGGCAACTACTACAGCGTTGCAATAATACATTTAGCACACTCAGCCGAATGGAACGTTATAAAGGGCATTTTTACAACTGGTACGATACGCAAACACTCGAGCCGCTTAATCCAAGATACATTTCTACGGTAGATAGCGGTAACCTGTTGGGCCATGTTTTAACCCTTAAGCAAGGTATTGAGGGCATAGCTTCGGATAAAATTATAAGCGAAAACTTTTTTGAAGGATTACGAACTGTTTTGCGATTGTTGGCAGATGTTGCAGGCCGCAACCAGTTTAGCACCATTAAAAAATTTAAAACCGAGCTGGAGCTTGTTTTAAAAAAGCACCCCGAAAATTTACCGGAGCTATACCGGGCTATGCTTACTTTAAAAACCGACTATGTAGAAATAGTGGGCGGTTTAAAAGCTACTGAAAACTCCGCTACCAATTATTGGCACAATGCGCTGCAAAAGCAGTTAGACGCCGCTGTTGAGGAATTACTTTTTGTGGCTCCATGGTTAGCTGATTTAGAAGGCGCGGGTAAATTTATTGAGCTAATTAATGGCTATGGCATTCCTAATATTTACGAATTACACAATCTGCACGAACAGATATTAGGAGGTGTAAATACGGGCGGTATTGCTAATAGCGAAGGCTTTGCCGATAAGGTAAGGCTGGCTATGCACAATGCCTCCATGCGCTACCGAATGATTAACGACTTTGACAAGCAATGCGATGGTTTTACAAATGTTGAATGGGATTTTGTTTACAATAAAACCAAACAACTTTTAAGTATTGGCTACAATGTAAATGAACATAGAACAGATAACAGCTATTACGACCTGCTGGCCTCTGAAGCGAGGTTGGCGGTATTTGTTGCCATTGCACAGGGTAAAATACCGCAGGAGAGCTGGTTTGCGCTGGGCCGCCACTTGCTTAATGTAGATGGTAACCCCGTGTTGCTATCGTGGAGCGGTTCTATGTTTGAATACCTGATGCCTTTGCTGGTAATGCCTGCTTACGAAAATACATTGCTTTCTCAAACCGACAGGGCCTCTGTGCAGCGTCAAATTAATTACGGTAAGCAGGCTGGTATACCGTGGGGTATTTCAGAGAGCGGTTTTAATATGATCGATGCAGCTCAAAATTACCAGTATCACGCATTTGGTGTGCCCGGCCTGGGGCTTAAGCGCGGGCTGGGAGAGGACCTTGTTATAGCACCTTATGCCAGTATGCTCGCCTTAATGGTAATGCCCACCCAGGCTACCGAAAACTTACAGCTAATGGCCGCGCAGGGCTTTGAGGGTAAATATGGAATGTATGAAGCGGTAGATTATACAGCCTCGCGCTTATCGCGCAATCAGCCTTTTGCTATTGTAAAATCATTTATGGCCCACCACCAGGGTATGGGCTTTTTGGCTTTAGCATCAGTGTTGCTTGGGCAGCGTATGCAGCGCCGGTTCGAATCGGAACCCATTTTTAATTCTGCCTTGTTGCTGCTTGAAGAGCGCATACCTAAAACTACTTCGTTCTATATACATACTAACGATATTGCCGATACGCATGCCGTAACCACCGATAACGAAATACGCATTATACATACCCCTGATACTCCGGTACCCGAAGTGCAATTACTGGGTAACGGAAGTTACCAGTTAATGCTTACAGCAGCCGGTGGGGGCTATAGCCATTGGCGTGGTATGGCACTAACCCGCTGGCGCGAAGATACTACCAGCGATAACTGGGGCAGCTTTTGTTACATCCGCGATTTAGAAACCGGCAGCTATTGGAGCACTACTTATCAGCCAACATTGCGCAGGGGTAAAGATTTTGAAGTAGCCTTTTCGCAGGGCAGGGCCGATTACCGCGATGTGCAGGAGGAGTTTGAAATGCATACCGAAATAGTTGTTTCGCCGGAAGATGATATTGAAATGCGCCGCGTGCATATTACCAACCGTAGCGGTAAAACTAAAACCATTGATATAACTACGTATGCCGAAGTAGTGTTGGCGCCAGCAGCTTCCGATGCCGCCCACATGGCTTTTAGTAAACTGTTTGTTGAAACAGAAATAGTAGAGCCATTAAATGCTATCATCTGTTCGCGCAGGCCGCGTGGTGCAGGCGAGGCGCCTCCGTTTATGTTTCATCAGGTAAAAATTAATGGCAAACCGGTGGAAGAAATTTCGTACGAAACCGACCGCCTTAAGTTTACCGGTCGCACCAATAGTATGCGCTATCCGCAGGCCTTACAAAGCAAGGCGAAGTTAAGCGGCACTAAAGGCGCCGTGTTAGACCCTATAGTTGCTATACGTTACAAAGTTACTATCGAGCCCGATGAAACAGTGGTTTTTGATATGTTGTTAGGGGCTGCCGAAACACGTGCAGCCTGTTTGGAACTGGCTACTAAATACCAGGATAAAGCTCAAAGCGACCGCGTGTTCGATCTTGCCTGGACACACAGCCAGGTAGTGCTAAGGCAAATAAATGCCAGCGTGGCAGATGCTCAACTATATACAAGGCTGGCTGCCTCTATCATTTTTATTAACCCTGCCATGCGCGCCGAAAATGCTATACTCGCACGCAACACCAAAGGCCAATCTGCATTATGGCCTTATTCTATCAGTGGCGATTTGCCCATTGTGTTTGCACGCATTGAAGACCAAACCAATACCGATTTTATTAAGCAGTTAATACAGGCGCATAGTTATTGGCGTTTAAAAGGCCTGCCGGTTGATTTGGTTATTTGTAATGAAACGCATGGCGGTTACCGGCAGGAACTGCAGGATAAAATACTGGAGATGGTTAATACGCACACCTACGAAAAACGGGGTGGTATTTTTGTGCGTTCGGCCGACCAGATTTCGAATGAAGACCGTATTCTCTTTCAAACCGTAGCCCGCATTAATATTGTAGCTAACGAGGGCACCCTTGCCGATTTTATTAACCGCAAAAGCAACTATGATAAAACGGCCCCTTACCTGGCTGCGAAGTCGGGTTACCGCCCTTTACCTGCTGTAACGGTTACAGCCGATAGCGAATTAACTTTCTATAACGGCACCGGCGGATTTAGCGCCGATGGTAAAGAGTATGTAATAACTACCACCAAGCAGCATACGGCACCTATGCCCTGGATAAATGTGTTGGCCAATGAAAACTTCGGAACCATCATATCCGAGAACGGACAGGGGTATACATGGAGCGAAAACTCGCACGAGCACCGCTTAACGCCCTGGCAAAACGACCCCGTAAGCGATACTGGTGGCGAAGCTTTTTACATTCGCGATGAAGATACCGGCTGGTATTGGTCGCCATGTACGGCCCTTAGTCAAAAACATGCTGCCTACACTATTCGCCACGGCTTCGGGTATACGGTTTTTGAGCATATAGAAGATGGCATACAAACCGAGATGTATGTGTACGTAGATACGGAGGATGCTATAAAGTTTAATCTTATTAAAATTAGAAACCTTTCCAATAAGGTGCGCAACTTAACGGTAACAGGCTATGCCGAATGGGTGTTGGGCGATTTGCGCGAAAAGCACGCTATGTATATGAATAGCGAACTGGATTTAGAAACCGGTGCGCTGCTGGCTCAAAACAATTACAACACCGAGTTTCCGGATAGGGTAGCTTTTTTCGATACCGATGAAGCGGAGAAGACATTAACCGTTAACCGTACCGAGTTTATTGGTCGCAACAAAACTTTACAATACCCCGAAAGCCTTTTACGCGAAAAACTTTCGGGCCGAAAAAACATAGGCAGTGACCCTTGCGCCGCTATGCAGGTTAAGGTGCAGTTAAACGCCGGTAAAGAGTACGATGTAGTTTTTAAACTGGGTGCCGGTAAAAACAAATACGAAGCTAAAGAGACGATTAAGAGATTTAAAGGGAAAGATAAAGCCTTAAAAACGCTTGAAAAGGTAAAGGCTTATTGGGCTAATATTACAGGGCAGGTGCAGGTTACCACGCCCGATAGCGCGCTCAACTTTATGGCTAATGGCTGGTTGGTTTATCAAACTCTGGCCTGCCGCATGTGGGCCCGCACCGGCTTTTATCAATCGGGTGGGGCCTTTGGTTTCCGCGATCAGCTGCAGGATAGTATGGCCATGCTGCATGTAAACCCGGCTTTAACCCGCAAGCAAATATTACTAAGCGCGGCCAAGCAGTTTGTCGATGGCGATGTGCTGCACTGGTGGCACCCACCGGTAGGGCGTGGTATACGCACCAAGTGCTCCGACGATTTTTTATGGCTACCTTATGTAACTGCTACCTACATTCAGCATACCGGCGATGTAAGCATACTAAACGAAGAAATTTATTTTATAGAGGGCAGGCAGTTAGATGCAGAAGAGGAGTCGGATTATAATTTGCATCCGCAATCTTACTATACCTCGCCGCTTTATCAGCATTGTGTAAATGCCATCAGGCATGGTATGCGTTATGGGCAACACGGTTTGCCGCTTATAGGCACCGGCGATTGGAACGACGGTATGGACCAGGTGGGTAAGCGCGGCAAAGGCGAGAGTGTGTGGTTAGCATTTTTTCTATACGATGTAATGCAAAAGTTTGCAGCGGTGGCAAAACAGCATAACGATGAAGATTTTGCAGCACAGTGTATTGCCGAGTGCGAAAAACTGAAAAAAAATATTGATGAAAATGCCTGGGATGGCGAATGGTATAAGCGCGCCTATTTTGATGATGGAAGCCCGCTCGGGTCTTCGGTAAATACCGAGTGCAGAATTGATTCTATTTCGCAAAGTTGGTCGGTTATATCCGGTGCAGGCGATAAGCAACGTAGTTTAATCGCTCTCGATTCTGCTTATAAGAACTTAATCGACCGCGATAACCAGCTCATTAAACTGCTCTATCCGCCCTTCGATAAATCGAACCTCGAGCCGGGTTATATTAAGGGCTATGTGCCTGGTGTGCGTGAAAACGGCGGGCAGTATACCCATGCAGCCATCTGGCTTGTCATGGCCTTTTTAAAGGCCGGTGAAAACGATAAAGCCTTTGAGCTGTTTAATATTATTAACCCCGTTAACCACGGCAACACAGCCGCAAAAATTGCACAGTACCGGGGCGAGCCTTATGTAATAGCGGCCGATGTAGCCTCGCAATCGCACAATGGCAAAGCCGGTTGGACCTGGTATACCGGCGCTGCCGGCTGGACCTACCGGTTAATTTTAGAAAACATGTTGGGCTTAAAAGTAGCCGATGGCAAACTAATGTTTGCTCCCCATGTGCCTCGCAGTTGGAATAACTACGAAATTCAATACCGCTACCTTACAACTATTTATCACATTAGGTTCATAAGGGTAAACAATGATAAGGAAGCCTTTATAACCCTAAACGGCCAGCGCATAAACAGCGGTGCAATTACGCTTAGCGATACCGCTGGCGAGCAACAGGTGGAAGTGTTTTATCCCTAAAGACTTCGGAAGTTTTTAAAACTTCGGAAGTCTTTAGATAAAGTCTGAACTGGCGCGAGCGTCCGCTCGTGCCCCAATAGCGCCTTACCGCCATTGTTATAGCATCCATTAATTAATAAACGGAGTGCTTCACCAACAATCCTAAACAGCAGCACTAAGCATGTCCGCCAGCCGCATGCGCGTTGTTGGTTACGCTACTCTACTTTTAATATTGGAAGCGAAGCCGACTGTAACTCACATACAATACTTTTGCATGTATAGCAAAGCATAACAAATGCTTAACACTGGGATGATTTTTTTAACTAAATCTCACCGAATCGGTGAGAGATAATTGTAAAACCTTTTCCAGCTTTGCAATAACATAAAACACTATTAATCACTAAAAATATTTTCCATGAAGTCCCACAAAAAAATCTCGTTGGTTTGGCTGTTATTAAGCATTGTTGTTTCTCTAAATGCTCAATGGGAACTTCAAGGAAATGTTCCCTCCACTGGGGAGTTTCTGGGCACCAAAAACGCCTATCCTTTAGAGCTAAAAACAACCAATAGCACTTCACCCCAGCCTATTAATTTTTATACTAATAACGAGCCGCGGATGAGCATTACGGGAGAAGGAACCGTAGGCATAGGTTCTTCGGGCGCTACTTACTCCGAAACCTTAGTTTCTATTTCGCAATATAACTCGAATGCCTTCGATTTTTTAAGAATAGGCAACACTTTTGTAACTCCCGGCTCACCACCTACGGTAAGCGAGAATACTTACTTTATAGTAAAAGAAAACGGCAATGTAGGTATTGGCATTGCCGACCCACAGGCGCTGCTACACATATCCAGCAATAAGGCATGGGCAGCATACAGTGACGATGTTTTATTACAAACCAAAATTGCAGCTACTAATGCCGATGGCAATGCTTTCTTTTTTGTTTCAGATATGAGCTACGACAATAGCGACCATGTAAATGCTGGTTTTTTAGGTCTCTCTACTGCACCCAACTTAATTTCTTTTGCAATTATTAATGAGGTAGATGAAAAAGTTGCATTAGGTGTTTCGGGTGAAGGGAGAATGGTGGTTAATATGGGTATGAACGATGAACCGTTGGCTCAGGTAGATATACGGCCGCTTGCTGAAAGTGAAACGGTGTTAAATATAGGAAACTTGGGGGCCCCACCTTTATTTACTGTAAAAGAAAACGGAGGTGCCGGTATAGGAATATATCCACCTTATGGCACCCTGGCGCTAAAAGGAATAGGCGGTGGTACTGAGCTGGATATGTATGCAACCGCCTCTGAAGGCTATAATATGCAAATACGGATGATTGACGGAAATAACATCCGGCACATAATTACCGATGACCCCACCTCGGGTACCGATGCCTTAATGATATTGCCCGGTTACAGTGGTACCAGCAACCACCGGCTTTGGGTGCAGGGTGTATTGGGTGTAGGTGTAAATGCTACCAACAGCGCGCTGGCAGTAAAAGGCGGAAGCGATACTAAATTAGATTTATTTGAAACCAGCAGCACGGTAAGCTATAATGCCCAGCTGCGTTTTATCAGCAGCGCCGGTAGTGCGCGGCACATAATTACAGAAAACTCTGACGGCGAATTGCTTTTTGATATCGGCAATGGCGGCGCAGCAGACAAGGTAGTTTTTGCAGGAGACGTGCATGTTACAGGTATTACAGATTTAGATGGACGGGTAAAGATTGGAAACGTAACCGTACCGAACCCTGACTATATGCTAATATGTGAAAAAGGAATTTTAGCCGAACGTTATAAATGCGCGCTTAAATCAGACGCTACCAACTGGAGCGATTATGTATTTGCCAAGGATTATAAATTAATGAGCATAGCAGCTTTGGAGAAATATGTAAAGAAAAATCACCATTTGCCTAATATACCTTCTGCCGAAGAAGTTTATAAAAATGGAATTGACCTTGCTAATATGGACGCGTTACTTTTAGAAAAGATTGAAGAATTGAGTTTATATATAATAGAATTGAAAAAACGCGTTGATAGCTTGTCTAAATAATGGACTTTATGAAAAAGGCCTTAATTATAGCAAGCTTTTTTTTAATAACCACTTTATCTACCGCACAAAGTTTATTGGTGGGTGTTAATTTATCTCCTAATGTTACACTCCCTATAAATAACTTAAATAGTAAGTTTTGGCTATTTCCGCAAGACAGTAATGTAACCTATTCCGGAATTAAGGCAAAAAAACATCCGGGCTTTGGATTTTCAGGTGGGCCTAACATTGTTTACGAAGGAAAAATTAAAAACAAAGTTCAATTTATATTTGAGGGTATTGCTGCCTACAGATTTATCCAGTATAAAATTGATTGGAATGCGGTATATCAGGCAGGTACTTCAACTGGCAACACGTATATTTCGTATGCAATAAAAAGACATGAATTAGGTTTTTCTCTTCTTCCAGGCATTAAGTATAAAGGATGGATATTTCAGAGCGGGTTGAATTTTTGGTTTATGCTTAGAAATACTACCAGTATTAAATTTAGACGAGGCAATACAGATTATGTTGATGAAACAGTTGAAAATGCTGAAAGCGTAAAAGACCAAGTAGCCCAAAGGATAAATATTAGTTTACCTTTTACCATTGCTTATGATTTCTCTATTGGTTCATTGATATCCATTCAGCCCTGCATAGCATATGATTTTGGATTTTTTGATATTGATGGATTCCAATTTGGCTATACAAATAGAAGAGAGTTTGTTTTTTTAAGTCATTTAAGGGTTGGTGTTAAATTGAACATTAAAATTAAAAAGAACAAATAATGAGATTATTTATAAAAATACTATTCCTTGGTTCTATTATTTTATGCAATAAGGCTAATTCACAAAATTTAGTTTCTAACGGCTCATTTGAAAATTGCAAGCCGAATGTTTCTTGTACGTATGGACAGGGCCAATTTGATCAAGTTGCACATTGGGGGTATTTTGGGTCAGGCTTTCATTTTGGTGGAGTTTCTACTCCTGATTGGGGGCAAGATCCTCCAAATACGCCCGATGGTTTATCTGTAGCTGGTATTTTTGAAAATGAGGGAATTTTTTATGATTTTGGCGCGGGTGGGCTACCCACTGGCCTTTATCATTTGTCTTTTTGGGCAAGAGGCAATGACGAAAATGCTACCCTCAATATTAGTCCAGTAAATGGTGTTAGCTGCTTTCTTTCAACGGTTCCGCCATCGCCAGTTAATTGCACAAATTTT
Organism: Chitinophagales bacterium; assembly: GCA_044228435.1. Lineage (GTDB taxonomy): Bacteria > Bacteroidota > Bacteroidia > Chitinophagales > LD1 > Bog-950. The sequence continues at coordinate 81,546 of JBGAUW010000001.1, read as the reverse complement.
GCGGGTGGGGATATTTTTTTGTTGGGCCGAAGAGAATTAGGCTCGAGTGGAGACTGGAGCAAGGTAGAGATAGATTTTCCTGTTTATAACGGTATTGTTCCCTATAGATACTTAGTCTTCGGTACTTATCGAAACGGGGAATGTGATCGATACGTTTTTTTAGATAATGTAATTGTTGAGGACGACTGTTGTGGCGAATTTATGCAATATCAAAATACAGAACACTTACCCAAGTATACTTCTAGGCAAGAATTTGTTAAAGCTGGATACGATGTTGGCTGCACTTGGCAACCGGTAGGTAATGTTACTGTGAAAAGTAATCAAAACATAACTTTTCAATCGGCCGGATATATTGAAAAATTACCAGGATTTAATGTGGAATTAGGAGGGGTATTTGAAGAGCGTATACGCGACTGCGGAGATGTACCGGAGAATGCTCTTAATGATACTAATCTAATATATTACCCAAACGCAGCATTTTTTACCTGCGATGGGAAAATAAACAATGCTGGTTTTGCCAGTACTGGGTTTTCCTATTATAGGGTAAGAATATTCAACCGATGGGGGGACAAGGTGTTTGATCTAATGGGCCATATAAATGAAATTTACCAAGTATACACTAGCGGTGAAGATATTTATACAGATATTAGCCAGGGCGTATTTACAATACAATTAGAGCTGTTTAATTGTAGCTACCATAAACTGGAAGCCTTTTCCTTTTTTTATGAATACGTTGACCCCTGTTTGTCAGCGAGTTTTAAAAATGATCTTAATTTGCCAAGTATATTATCATCTCAGTTAGCTATAGATGGAGAAGAAGTAAAACTATACCCGAATCCTGCATCTGATTTAATTAATCTTTGGTATACAACCGAAAATAATTCAAATGTATCTTTTGTGATTCATAATGAAGCGGGGCAATTGATTTATCAAAGGGACAATATCCCTGTTTTAAATAAAAATCAAATACATGTAATATCAACAAATGATTATGCAGGTGGTACTTATTTTCTTACCTTACTCAAGGATCAGAAAAAGTACGTCAAAAAATTTATAGTAGGAAAGTAAAAAAGAAATTATGAAGAAAATATTTGGCTTTTTTGTTTTAATAACTTTCAGCCTTTCGGGTTGTAAAAAGTGTATTGTTTGTAAAAATGTTTGCTATGACTGCGGCCCATCTGCAAATATACTTTGCAGCTCCGATTTTCCATCGCAACCTGCATTTGATGCTTTGCTTGCATCTGTTAGATCAACTGGGTTAACCTGTAACCAAACCACATCTTCTAAAAATTTCGACGTGTGCGATGACAAAAAAACCGTAAAGAACTTTCAGGATTATTACGAACAATTGCTTTATAAGTGCGAGGATAAATAACCCAAATCGTCCTCTGTCTGTAGCAAAGCCTTGAACTTGGCCGACGAGCCTGTCCCGAGTTTTCGTCGGGAGTTGTAACTAGCATGGCATTTATAATGCCATCATTGTTGCAAATTACGCAATAAGGCATTTAATTAATTAACCATTATTTCATATCTTTGTATGATATAATGTTCTTTGATTTAATGGTTCATGCATACAAGCCCAAAGCGAGGTGATAATAGCAGTTTAAACCCGTTTTAGCAATGTGTCTTGTCCTAAAATAGGTTGACAAAAAAGTGTTACACTGTTACACACTGTTTTTGTTGCAATTAATTGATTAATAGTTTTTTAAGCTAAACTGTTACAAAAAAAATGTAACAGTAACACTTTGTGCCTAAAAATGGGCAGTTGCAGGCATAAAAAAGATAGAAAAAGCTTGAATTTATTCTTGTGCCTAATCCCTTTAATCTGCTGATAATAATTTGTTTACAAGCTATTTTAGCCGCTAAAAAGGTAGGCAGAAAAGTAGGCAATTAAGAGAGACGACAGACCGTAGACGTTAGACACAAGACAAAACCCAAAAGCGGGGCTTTCATGGCAAAGCTAAGCCGGGCTTATGCAAAGTAAGTCATGTAGCCCTCATCATCACAGGGAAGTTGTTAAAATAAAATCATGGTTAACACCCTAAAAAATAGGTATTGATAATCAGTTGTTTAAAAGGTTAACACCCTGAAAAGTGTTAACCATGATTTTATTTTAACAACTTATGGCGGGTCTTATTTAATTAAAACTCTATTGATAGTTAGTATTTTACAGATGGATAAATTACAACAAAAAGGTAGGCAGAAAAATGTATTTAGTTTTAGGCCTTAAAGCCAAGCCGGCTAAAAGAAGAAAGCCCTATTTTTAGTCCTGAAAGGAAAAAAAATAGGGCAAGTTACTCATATCGCACCGCTTCAACCGTCTGCCTTTGCTGCGTTTCCGCCCTGGAGGGTTGAACAGGAGCTGGTCGTATGAGGCTCGCCCCGCCGCAAATGTAACAGAGTTATTGAATTTTTAGCGCTCGTGCCCAAAAATTATCTTTTAAGTGGTGGTTTAATGCCGGCATCTTCATCGGTAGCCGTATACCTTACATGCCAGCCAGGGGCGGTTATTTTTTTATCGGTTACAAACCAAACAAGCACCTCATTGCTGCCCGAAACTACTACGGGCGGTAAATCGGGCCCGCTAAATTTGGCCAATATATTTTCCTGCAGGGTGCCGGTGCCTTCAAAAATCCAAACAAAATCGGTTTTGGCCTGGGTATTAAATTCGTCAAACTCCAGCTTAACCCGCTTATTGGCCGGCACTTTAATTTGCCATTTGCAGGCGCAGTTATTGGCATATTCTGCATTGCCGCTGCCATCGCTAAACTCGCCTTGCGGGTTTTCAAAATAGCGTATATCGCTGCAATATAGCGTAGTAGAATCGATGGGTATAGCCGCATAGGATAGGATAGAAGCCGCAGCGCTTTTTTTACCGGTAAACTCTACCTTTACACTGCTGCCGTTAATTACCAGCTGCTTCGGAAATTTATCGGGCAAATATGAACCTGCCAATGTATCGGCTACATAAAAATTAAGGGGTTTGTTGGCGGCATTCCATGGCCCGGTAAGGCTAAAGCTAAAACCCTTGTAATCTCCCTGTGGGGCAATGTTCCATTGGTTACTGGTTGTAGTTTTATCCAGTATTAGGTCGCCCTCGGGCCGGTGCGCATTAAAAAAAGCATCGCGGCTGGTTTTGGGTTCTAAGTATTTTACAGCTGCACTAAGGTTAGGTAGGCCGGCCCCTAACTTACCGGCATAGTAGCGGTTAAGGCTATCGATGGGCTTGGCCGTGTTTTTTAGCGCCTGCATAATGTCGGCTGCCAATGCTTTTTTATTAAGCGCTTTTAAAACGGCAGCGCAACCTGCTACAAGCGCAACGGCAGCCGAGCTGCCATCGTTATAGCTAAAGGTATTATCTTTTAGCGGCAGCGGTGCGTATACAAACTCGCCAAAAGCCGATAGGTCAACCTTCGCACCGTAATTCGAAATTGAAAGCTTGCTTAACAAAGTGTCTAATCCGGCTACTGCATATACCGAGGCTATAGAGGCCGGTGGGTCGCATTTCTCACTATAAAAGTTGCCGGCAGAGGCCAGTATAAGTATGCCTTGCTGCTGTGCGCGGTTAAATATTTGCTCATATTTTTCCGAGTCGTATTTGCCACCGCTCCAGGCACATACTACAATATCGGCATGTTGTTTAACCGCATAGTCAATTCCCTCGTACCCGTTTTCCATGTAAGGCTTCTGTGATTTATCGCCCATGGTTTTTACCGGTAAAATTTTGATGTAATTGGCAGCGTTGGGGCCAAAGCAACGTTCGGCTATTTGGGTAATGGTTCCGGCCGTCATGGTGCCGTGGTAAAAAAACGATTCGCGGCCCTGGGGGATGGAGGTGTTATTATCGTTATCGGCCAAATCAAAGCCGGTTACATCGTCAATAAAGCCATTGCCATCATCATCTGCATTGTTGCCGGGTATCTCTTTGGTATTTTTATACAGGTAATTTTTAATGGCGGTGTGGTTTAAATTAAACCCATCGTCGATTACAGCAATGGTAATAAAGCCTGCAGGTGCTTTGGTGCTTAAATCGGGAATATTTAATTTCTCATAAGCTCCAAAGTAGGGTTTGGGTTTTTGGGCACTATCTGAAAGAGATTGGGCTATAGCCCTGCCCGGAAAAACCGCCAGCAAAACTATAGCCCAGTAATAAAAATACCGCATTAATTAAGGTGTAAATATGATTGAGTGAGTATGGAACGGCATTTCAGAGTTTGTTAGTGTATGGGTTTCTTCACCACCAACTTCTCCTATTACGCGCGGTGTTAAGCCCGGTCCATTACCCCAATGCATAGGAACACGGCCCCTTAAATCGGGCAGTGCAAAAGTGGTTTGTCCGTTGCCGCCAAAAGTTGTTCCTAAAAGGCTAAACAAGGCCGTATTAGATGCTATAGAAATAAGTTGACCATTGCAATACGCCCAGCCTCTTATTTCAAAATTGCCACCAAACATCATTATTTCTGCAATATAAGGATCTATACCATTTCTTGATGGATAAATACCTTCTGTAGCTATAAGGAAAGTTACTGCTAAATAAGGCTGCATGTTGTTATGAGGCTGCGAGCCGCCTGCCAATGAGTTGGTGATTGATTTGGCTACCCAGTTATTACCAACGGCATCGTAAGCAATAACGTTATTGTTAGATGCACCCGATGGGAAACTGGCACCGGTGGCACCGGTTGCTCCCTGTAAACCGGTATTTCCCGTAGGGCCTGTAGGGCCTTGCAAACCTACACCGGTAGGGCCGGTATTACCTGTTGCACCCGTATCTCCTTTGGTTCCGGTATTGCCGGTTGGGCCGGTAGGGCCTGTGTTTCCTTGTTGGCCAACATCGCCGGTAGGGCCAGTTGGTCCGGTATTACCCTGTGCTCCAGTGTCGCCAGTTGGGCCGGTATTACCCTGCGCACCAGTATCACCGGTTGACCCTGTGTTGCCTTGTGCGCCAGTATCGCCTGTTGGTCCGGTGGCACCTGCATCTCCGGTAGGTCCGGTATCTCCTTGTGCACCGGTATCGCCGGTAGGTCCGGTGTTACCCTGCGGACCTACATCGCCTGTTGGCCCTGTAGCACCGGCATCTCCGGTAGGTCCGGTATCTCCTTGTGCACCGGTATCGCCGGTAGGTCCGGTGTTACCCTGCGGACCTACATCGCCGGTAGGGCCTGTTGGGCCAGCGCCAGAGCCGGTGGGCCCTGTATTACCGGTTGCACCTATATCTCCTTTATCGCCTTTGGCACCGGTATCACCTGTTGGGCCGGTTACGCCTTGTAAACCTTGTGGTCCGGTATCGCCTTGTGCGCCGGTGTCACCTGTAGGACCTGTATTGCCCTGGGCACCTTGTGCGCCAGTATCCCCGGTTGGTCCGGTGTTACCTGGTGCACCTGTGTCGCCTGTTGGGCCGGTAGGGCCGCCGCCAGAGCCTGTTGGTCCGGTGTCACCTGTTGGTCCGGTTACACCCTGTATACCTTGTAAGCCTACATCACCGGTTGGTCCGGTAGGGCCTATTGGGCCGGTATCACCAGTGGGGCCGGTAGGGCCGCCACCGGGTCCTGTTGGTCCGGTATCGCCTGTTGGTCCGGTATCTCCTTTATCGCCTTGCGCACCGGTATCGCCGGTAGGGCCTGTTAAACCAATATCGCCTGTTGGGCCGGTTGCGCCTACGCTACCCTGTGGGCCAGTGTCGCCCGTTGGTCCGGTAGGGCCTGTATCTCCTTTATCGCCTTGCGCACCCGTATCGCCGGTAGGGCCTGTTGGGCCACCACCCGGTCCTGTAGGGCCAGTATCGCCTGTTGGGCCGGTGTTACCTGGTAAGCCGGCATCGCCGGTAGGGCCGGTAAGTCCTGCTGTGCCTTGTGGGCCAGTATCGCCAGTAGGGCCGGTTGCTCCATTGTTACCGTTGGTGCCCGATGGGCCTTGCGGACCAGTATCGCCTGTTGGGCCTGTTGCACCAGCTGCACCACCCGGTCCTGTATCGCCGGTTGGTCCGGTAGGGCCTGTGTTACCACCGCCGCTGTTGCCTGCATATAATGCGTAAGGTACACTAAGCAATTGCGAGGTTCCCATATCAACATAGTTACCGCCGCCGTTTACATCTACCTCTACCTGCAGGTATTTGGCACCGCTGCCCCAGTTTACACCGCTTAAAGGAGATGAGCCCCCTATAACTTGTGTAATTAAGCCAAACTGGTTGGCTATGGCTGTGTTGCTCTCGGTGAATACAATGGGGCCGGTTGGCGAACCATCGTGTATGCGAAAGCGTACTGAAATGTTAGAGCCGCCTAATACCGGCTGGCCCGAGGCATCGCGAACGATGGCCTGGTAGTTTAATTTTTGCGGCGCCTGGGCGTTGGCCGATGAGCCAAACAACAGCGCTAGCAAAACAAGCGTGTAAAGTTTTTTCATTTTTAGTATTTAGTAAAAGGGTAGTGTGAAAGCCTTTCAGAAGCTAATATATGATTAAAGCCATATAAGCTATGAATGTTTGGGCATTCATTTTCAACATTCTTTGCAAGGCGCTGTGGGTATGCTATACCCGGCAATTAAATGTTGTTTTGAAAGCCAATTTGATTAGGCCGAGCAGTTTTTGCACCGTTTAATATACCTTAAACCCCATATACTAAATGCCCGCTGGGCTTCGAGAAGCGTATCGCGGCACATAGGCGGAAGGCTGTCCTAATTAGGTCTGTATTACACCTACACTAAACTGCTTGGTTATAGGCGCCTGGTTGGCCGCCTCTATTCCCATCGAAATTACTTTACGGGTATCCAACGGATCTATTATACCATCCGTCCAAAGACGGGCTGCTGCGTATTTAGGGTCGAGTGTTTTTATGTAGCGTTGCTTAATTTTGTCCAGCAGTTTCTTTTCGTCTTCAGGCTGAATTTCCTGCCCTTTGGCTTTAAGCGCGGCTACCTCTATTTGCAGCATAACCTTTGCAGCCTGGTCGCCACCCATTACGGCTATGCGCGAGGTGGGCCATGCGTATATCAGCCTTGGGCCATAAGCCTTGCCACACATGGCGTAGTTACCTGCCCCGTAGCTGTTGCCTACTACTATGGTAAACTTAGGCACCACCGAGTTGCTAACCGCATTAACCATTTTAGCACCATCTTTAATAATGCCGCCGTGTTCGCTGCGGCTGCCCACCATAAAGCCGGTTACATCCTGTAAAAACACCAATGGTATTTTCTTTTGGTTGCAGTTCATTATAAAGCGGGCGCTCTTATCGGCGCTATCGCTATAAATTACACCACCAAACTGCATTTCGCCTTTTTTGCTTTTTACCACCTTGCGCTGGTTGGCTACTATACCTACGGCCCATCCATCTATACGGGCATAGCAGCAAATAATGCTTTTGCCATAGTCTTCTTTATACTCTTCAATCTCGCTGTTATCTACCAGGCGCTTTATAATTTCGTGCATATCGTACTGGCTGGTAATGCTTTCGGGTATAATGCCGTAAATTTCTTCTTCGTTCAACGCCGGTTTGGCCGGTGTAGCCCGGTCGAAGCCTGCATCGGCCGGCTTACCAAATTTATCTACCAGGTTGCGGATAGTTTTCAGGCACTCCTCGTCGTTCTTCATTTTATAATCGGTAACCCCCGATATTTCGCAGTGCGTAACGGCACCGCCAAGGGTTTCATTATCTACCTCTTCGCCTACGGCGCTCTTTACAAGGTAGCTGCCGGCCAGGAACACCGAGCCTGTACCTTCTACAATCAAAGCTTCGTCGCTTAATATAGGCAGGTAAGCACCACCCGCTACACAACTGCCCATTATGGCCGAAATTTGCGGTATACCCATACTACTCATAATAGAGTTGTTGTAAAATATACGGCCAAAGTTTTCTTTATCGGGGAATATTTCATCCTGCATAGGCAGAAACGCACCGGCGCTATCTACCAGGTAAATTACCGGTATATGGTTTTCCATGGCAATTTCCTGTGCGCGCAAATTCTTTTTGCCTGTAATAGGAAACCAAGCACCCGCTTTAACAGTAGCGTCGTTAGCTACTACCATGCATAAGCGACCTTTAACATAACCCATTACTACTACTACACCGCCGCTTGGGCATCCGCCCTGCTCTTCATACATTCCCCAGCCTGCAAACTCGCCTATTTCGGTTACGGGCTTGCCTTTATCCAGCAGCATTTCAATGCGCTCGCGGGCCGTCATTTTTCCCTTGGCCTTATGCTTTTCAATCGATTTTTTACCACCACCCAGTTTAATCTGGTCGCTTAAACGGCGCAGGTCGCTCATTACTAATTTTAACGCGTCTTCGTTTTTGTTAAACTCTAAGTTGGTATCTGCCATGTACTTTAAAATTTGAGGCGTGAAACTATCAGAAAAACCGAAAACTTAATGCTTCTAAAAATCGGTTTTGGCACATCTTATTTTTAGGTGTGAATAAATGCGGTAAAACCTTATCTCATATTCACCGTAAGTTATTATATTCGGAAACAGAAACGGAAAAACACCCCATGCCAACAGAAACTTTTAAGTTTTTAATTGAATCGAACACGTTTGGCGTATGCGAAAAAATAGGAGAGCGGCTTAAAATGCCTGCTAAAGATATTCGCATGTTTTTTATTTACGCCAGTTGCCTTACTATCGGTTCGCCGGTAATTATTTATATGATACTGGCTTTTTGGATACGTATGAAAGATTACGTGCGCGGCAAGCGCAACCCGGTTTGGGATTTTTGAGCTTTGGATATATGCCTACAGCTAAATACTGCAAGGCACAAAAAGTCTAAGCATTAATCCATTCAACACATTACTTAAGGAACAAACATAAGCCTGCTTATCAAGCATACTAGTTGTGTAGCGCGTGTTAGTGCAATAATCTCTAAACGCAAAAAGCCAGGCGACAAGAAATGCGCCCGGCTTTTTGCATGTAATAGCACTCCTGGCTGGCAAAAACCAGCCGGGGCGCACACACTTCCGCTACTAAATAAACGGTTCAGTAAAATTAAAATAAAGGTAAGTAAACCTTAAGCAGCTACTACAGCTCTTCTTTGAGTTTCGAAAACTTTTTCGGGAACTTTATCAAAGTTGCTATCGATGGTAACCGATAGGCCGGTTTTATTGCCACGAACCAGTATACCAATTGGCAACGGGTATTTTTCTACCACGCGGTCGATTCCTTTCTTAAGAATATCAACATCCATTTCAATAGCTTTGATTTTTTCCTGTAAGTTCATCTTTTGGCTTTTTTTATGGTTATATTAATTGGGAGTGCAAATATAATAACTATTTCTCCAAACATTGCAAACTTATATTGCCATTAACGTATAACGCAACTTGTTTAAAACAGCTTTGGTTGTATATAAGGGTGATTTAGTGCTTACTAGCTGCCCATTTTAGATTCGGGCCCGTATACCCAAAAAGGCGCTAAACGCAGCCTTAACAATCTTAGTATGTTAAATCAACTTTATTTTGGGTTTATTTTTTTTGCGCAACCATGCGCGCAACTTGGTCATCTTTCAGTCATATTTTAATACATAAAACCCATTTTTAACGCTGTTTCCTATCTTTGCAAGCATAAGTGGCACACAGCAATAAAACTAAAACAATGACAACCGAAACCGCTCTATCACGCGCCGAACACTTTATTGAATTAGAAGAGCGCTATGGCGCCCACAATTATCACCCTATGCCGGTGGTTATAGACCGTGCCCGCGGCGTATATATGTGGGATGTAGATGGCAAGCGCTACTACGATTTTCTTTCGGCCTACTCGGCGGTTAACCAGGGGCATTGCCACCAGCTTATTGTTGATGTAATGAAAAAGCAGGCCGAAAAGCTTACGCTTACCTCGCGCGCCTTCTATAACTCTGCCCTGGGCGAATACGAAAAATACATAACCAACTATTTTGGCTACGATAAGGTATTGCCCATGAACACTGGGGTGGAAGCCGTAGAAACTGCCATTAAACTGGCCCGCCGCTGGGGCTATGAGGTTAAAGGCATTAAAGAGAACAAGGCAAAAATAATAGTGCCCGAAAATAACTTTCACGGCCGCACGCTGTTGGCCATATCGGCCAGCACCGACCCGAGCAGCTACAAAGGCTTTGGCCCGTTTGTGCCTAACTTTGTTACTGTGCCTTACAACGACCTAACGGCTCTGAGCAATGCTTTAGACGATAAAGATGTTTGCGGCTTTTTGGTAGAACCTATACAGGGTGAAGCAGGCGTAATGGTGCCCGATGAGAACTACCTGGCTAAGGCTAAGTTTTTATGCGAAAAAGCAGGGGTGCTTTTCATAGCCGATGAGGTGCAAACAGGCCTTGGCCGAACCGGTAAAATGCTGGCCTGCGATTGGGAAGAAGTTCGCCCCGATATTTTAATTTTAGGTAAAGCCTTAAGCGGTGGCACTTTGCCGGTATCGGCTGTATTGTGCGACGACCCTGTGATGATGAACATTAAGCCCGGCGAACATGGCAGCACCTATGGTGGTAACCCGCTGGCCTGCAAGGTAGCTATGGCCGCCCTGCAAATTATTAAAGATGAAAACCTGGTTTACAATGCCTTTTACCTGGGTAAATATTTCCGTAACGAACTGGAGAAAATTAAGCACCCGCTTATTAAGCAAATACGCGGCAAGGGTTTATTAAACGCCATTGTATTAAACACCGACGATGAAAACTGCGGTTGGGATTTATGCATGAAATTTATGGAAAATGGCCTGTTGGCCAAGCCTACGCACCATTACATCATTCGCCTGGCACCACCATTGGTAATTAGCAAAGAGCAGATTGACGATTGCCTGGCCATTATTAAAAAATCGTTGAAGGAGTTTAGTAATTAAGCATGGCAGAGGTCATTGCGAGAAAATTTTGGTTTCCATTAAGGCAAGCAAAATGACGAAGCAATCCCCAATGCGAATAGCGCACATGTATTAGCCTTACCCCGCCGTATTCATCCTGACAAAGGTTTGCTTTAAATCCTCGGGGCTGGCATTAAGCATAGCCTCGCTAAAACCAAAAGTAAGTTCGGTTTTGCCCTGCTTTAGCTGTTCAAAAACGGCCTCTATAAACGCGCTTACCGGTGGTGCAAAATCGTGCAGGCCCTTGCCGCCAAGGTCGGTGTTTAATGCCGGTGGTATCATTTCAATTACCTCTATATTCTTTTCTTTAAGCAATTGGCGCAGCGATAAGGTAAACGAACGCATAAACGCCTTGGTAGCAGAGTAGACCGGTGTTTTAACCAGTGGTGTAAAGGCAAGGCCCGAGGTTACGTTTATTAAAGTTTGCAGGGCTGGCAGTTTGCTGAACAACTGTGCCAGGTGCACAGGTCCTTCAATATTAACGGCAATCTCTTGCTTGGCACGTTCAAAAAAATCGGCATCGCCAAGCTGCATCCAGTTTTGCATGCCGGCATTGTTTACCAGTACGGTTAAATCGGCATGGTTGGCAGCAATCCAGTTATATAATTCCTGTCTGCCTTCGGTAGTTGCCACATCCGCTTGTTTGGTAATAAGCGCGGGAAATTTGGCTGCGGCTTCTGCCAGTGCATCGGCTCGTCGGCCGCATATTAATACTGTGTTACCTTCCTTTATAAATCGTTCGGCAAGGCCTAAACCAATGCCGGTGGCTCCGCCGGTAATCAAAATTTTGTTGTTGCTTAAGTTCATGTGGTAAATGTTTGTTGGGTAGTCGTTCCAGTTTAGTATTTATTGCACATGCGGTTATGGATAACTGGTTTAGTTATTTAACAGGCAAAATGCTCATAATTTTAGTATTGCTAATAATTTTGGCATTATGGATAAAATACAAGCTAAACTGGCTATACTGGCCGATGCTGCAAAATACGATGTATCGTGCAGCAGCAGTGGCAGCAACCGGCAGAATAAAGATAAAGGTTTGGGCGATACCGGTTCGGGTATTTGCCATGCTTATACCGAAGACGGGCGTTGCGTTTCGTTGCTAAAAATACTGTTGAGCAACCATTGCATTTACGATTGTGCCTATTGCGTTACCCGCAAAAGCAACGATATAAAGCGTACCAGCTTTAGTGTAGATGAAGTGGTTAGCCTTACTATCAATTTCTACCGAAGGAATTATATCGAGGGTTTGTTCCTTAGTTCTGGTATTGCTAAAAATGCCGACTACACCATGGAGCGATTGGTGATGGTGGCTAAAAAGCTGCGCACCGAGCATAACTTTAACGGCTATATCCATTTAAAATCGATACCCGGTGCCAGCAGCGAACTAATGCACCAGGCGGGCTTGTATGCCGACCGTATTAGTATTAATATAGAAATGCCCACCAACGCCGGCCTTGCCCTGTTGGCCCCCGAAAAGAAGCGGGAGGATATGATAACCCCTATGCGCCAGATATCGAATGAGATTGTGCAATATAGAGAGGAGCGCAAGGTGTTTAAAAAGGCGCCTAAGTTTACACCGGCAGGGCAAAGCACTCAAATGATAGTGGGCGCCACGGGTGAGAGCGATAGGGATATTATGCGCACGGCCACGGCGCTCTACCAAAAGTTTAGTTTAAAGCGGGTTTACTATTCGGGTTATGTGCCCATAAGTAACGATAGCCGCCTGCCGGCCCTGGGCAGCCAGGTGCCCTTGCTGCGCGAAAACCGTTTATACCAAAGCGATTGGCTGATGCGCTTTTATGGCTTTACCGCCGATGAACTGCTACCGGTAAACGCACCGTTTTTTGATACTGAGGTAGACCCTAAACTAAACTGGGCTTTGCGCAACATGCATTTCTTCCCGTTAGATATTAATAAGGCCGATAAGCAACTAATACTGCGGGTTCCGGGTATAGGCCTTAACAGCGTAGGTAAAATTTTGGCCGGCCGCCGGTTTAATAAGCTAACCTGGGAACACCTGAAAAAGATGGGCGTAGCCATTAACCGCGCCCGCTATTTTATAACCTGCAATGGTGCTATTGATACTATTAAAGACCTTACTGAGTTGAAGATAAAGCAGCTGATTTTGGCCAGTAGCAGCAGTAAGTATTTAAAAACGGCACCGCAACAACTAAGTATATTTTAATGCATACCCTTGTTTACGACGGAACTTTTGAGGGTTTTCTATCGGCCGTATTTTATGTGTATGAATACAAGCTGACCGGTGCAAAAATAAGCAGGCAAGCCGGCACCACTGCTTTGTTTGGCAATACCATTACGGTTTATACCGATGAAGCGACGGCTACACGGCTTTGGGATGGATTAAGCAAAAAGCTTTCTCCGCCAGGTCTGCATGGTTTGTATTGCAGCTACCTGGCCGATACCTTGCAGGAAGAAGATAACATGCTGGCCTACATTCAATATGTATTTGCCAGCAAGCTGAATATTGAAAATGATTACTCAAACTTTGCAGTATTGCGCGCGCAACGCGTAGAGCGAATGGTAAACCGCGAAAGGCATCGCATGAAAGCCTTTATCCGGTTTAAACTGACGAAGGATAATATTTACTACGCCCACATTGAGCCCGACTTTGATGTGCTGCCTTTAATTAAAGGGCACTTTGAACGCCGATATGCCGACCAGCAATGGCTTATTTATGACCATAAGCGCAACTACGGCCTATACTATAATTTGCAAACTGTAGAAACCATCACCTTAAACTTTAGTGAGCAAAGTAACCAGGGCACAAACACCGCCTGGCTGATGGATGAAAAAGAAGAACTGTACCAAACCCTGTGGCAGCAATACTTTAAAAGTGTAAACATAGCCAGCCGCAAAAATATGAAACTGCATATACAGCACATGCCAAAAAGGTATTGGAAGTTGCTGGTGGAGAAGCAGGGTAGTTTATAAGTTAAGAAAGGAAAAGTGTTTTGATTTCTACGGCACTATAATTAGGTTTGAAATCTATTATGCAAATTATTACCACCGCCGACGGTTCACATACTTTATTCAGCGAGCAGTTTAACGAGGTTTATAAAAGCCGCCATGGTGCTATTGTTGAGAGTAGCCATGTGTTTATTAAGCAAGGTTTGGAATATGCGCTTAACCATTCTAAGGAGGTAAGCGCGGCTGCTACCAAGCCGGCTGCGGTTGTTCTCGAAATCGGCTTCGGTACCGGCCTTAATGCTCTGCTTACCATGCTGTATGTCGAAAAGCAAAACCTGCAAATTGAATATACCACTATCGAACTTTACCCGGTAGATATTGACACTATTAAGGCGCTAAACTATACCCAGCATTTAGGCTACGAGTATTGCTATGGACCTTACCATACTACACACCTTGTTCGATGGAACGAGATGCACCAGGTAACCCCGCACTTTGCTTTTAAAAAAATACAGGATTCTGTTTTTGATGTTCAACTGCCGGCTAATACCTTTAACGTTATATACTTCGATGCCTTTGCACCCACCCACCAACCCGAAATGTGGACGGCAGAGGTTTTTAAAAAGATGTTGGATGCCTTAGCGCCCGGTGGTATATTGGTAACCTATTGCAGTAAAGTAATTGTGCAAAAGGCCATGAAAGAAGCCGGCTTTACCATCGAAAAAACACCCGGCCCTCCCGGCCGAAGAGAAATGCTAAGAGCTCATAAACCGTCCCATTAATCTTCTGCATTTCCCTTTCTTCCGTGCTTTCTGTTTTTGTTGTATTCGTATTGTCCGTGCAGTCTGTGCTTTCTGCGAGAGCATTGCCTTTTACTTCCGTGTTTTCTGTTTTTGTTGTATTTGCATTTTTCTGTGCAGTCTGTGTTTTCTGTGAGAGCAAATGCCTTTTATTCCAAATTGTGGGTATTAATTAGTAATTAGTAATTCCCCAATTTGTAATTTGCAACCATGCTTCGCATTTACAAATCATCGGCCGGTAGTGGCAAAACCTATACCCTTGTAAAAGAGTATTTGCGTTTGGCATTAACACCACCCACCGGCACTAAGCAAAAAGGCGAAGCTAAATACCGCAACATACTGGCCATTACCTTTACCAATAAGGCCGCTGCCGAAATGAAAAGCCGGATAATTGAAGCGTTGGAGGAACTTGCGAAAGGAGAGATGAAGCTGTTGTGCGAAGAGCTTTGTGCCTTAACCGGTAAAGAAGAAACACAACTGCGTGCTGATGCCGCCCTGGTTTTACGCAGTATGTTGCATAACTACTCCGATATTTCGGTTAGCACCATCGATAGTTTTGTGCACCGCATTGTGCGTTCGTTTGCCTACGACCTGCACTTACCCATGAATTTTGATATTGAAATGGACAGCAAAAAACTATTGCACGATGCCGTGCAGTTATTGCTGGACCGCCTGAGCGAAAGCGATGCGCAAATTACCCAGGCCGTATTAGAATTTGCCGAAACCAAAATAGAAGATGGCCAAAGCTGGAATATAGACTATGAAATACAAAAGCTGGGCCGCGAGTTATTTGTAGATGATGCCATGCCATTTATACAACAGCTAAGCCTGCTGGAGTTTGATAAACTGCGTGAAGCCAAAGGAGCACTACACGCCAAAATGAAGGGCTTTGAAAAAGAGGTGCTGGACGAAGGCAAAAAAGCCTTCGATGCGATAATGACCAACGGCCTTACCGCTTCCGATTTCTTTCAGGGAGTAAGAGGCGTGTTTGGATACTATGCAAAAATGGCTGAAGGTGAGTTTCCGAAAGATGTAACGGGTAACACCTATGTAAGAGCCTGCCTGGACGAAAACAACTGGGGTAAAAAAGATAAACTGGGCGAGGGGATTAAAGAACAGTTAAGAGGACATTACCAAACTATTTTGCACCTGTGGCAAACAGAAGGCAAGGATTACTTTTTAGCCGATTTAATGCTGCGTAATTTTTACGCCTTTATTCTGTTGGCCGATTTGCAAAAGCTGATGGAAGAAATTAAGCGCGATGAAAATATTCTATACATCGGCGATTTTCACCATAAGGTATTTGAAATAGTGAAGGAACAGGATGCGCCCATTATTTACGAAAGGATAGGAGAGAAGTACGATAATATATTGATTGACGAGTTTCAGGATACCTCAGTTATACAATGGCGCAACCTGTTGCCCTTGATAGAGAACTCTCAGTTTAAAAGTGAAGATAGCCTGATAGTGGGCGATGGTAAGCAGGCTATTTACCGGTTTAGAGGTGGCGAGGTTGAGCAGTTTGCCGTGTTGCCCAAAATATATGGCAGCGAGGGTGACGAGTTGCTAAAGCAACGCGAGGTAGCTGTAAATAATTACGGTGCAGAGGTGGAGATACTGGAATCAAACTTCCGCAGCAGCGAGGCTGTAATTGCTTTTAATAATGCCCTATACCGGCAAATGCTGGAGCTACCCGAATTAAAGAACAAGAACATTTACGCCGATTATTTTCAAAAACAAGGCAAAGAAAAGCCCGGTGGTTTTGTAAGTATAGAATTTTTGCGCGGCGAAGAGGAGAATGATAAAAGCATAGATGATGTGCGGTGCGAAAGGATGTTAGAAATTATAGCTGAACTGCAAGAACGGAATTATAACTGGAGCGATATAGCCATACTAACGCGCAGTAACCTGAATGCAAGCACTATAGCATCGTACCTGGTGCAAAAAGAGATTAGGGTTATATCGCCGGAAAGCTTGCTGATAAACCAGTCGCAAAAGGTGCAACTGTTGCTGGCCATTTTTAATTACCTGAGCCGGAAGGATGACCACATAGCAAGGGCAGAAATGTTGCACTATACTCAATTGCTGCACGGCAAATTAGCAAAGTTTGAGCAGGTAGATTTTAAGGTTTCCTCTGTGGAGTTTGAGACAGAGTTTAGAGTGCAAACACAAATTGAATTTGACAGCACCCAACTAACCATTGGCCGCTTAGCCGACTTAACGCAGCAGTTAATCCGAGTATTTACGCTTAGTGATGATGACCCCTTCCTTCAATTCTTTTTAGATGAGGTGTTGCTTTACACCAGCCGTTACGGTAATTCTATTAGCGAGTTTTTAGGTTGGTGGGATGGCGTTAAGCATAAAAAGAGTATCATCTACCCCGATAGCCTGAATGCGGTTCGGATTATGACCATCCATAAATCGAAGGGCTTACAGTTTCCGGTAGTTATACTGGCCGATGCGGTAGAAGAGAAGAAGATGACCAAAAGTTTTTTTTGGGTGCCTTTGAACAAACCCTATCTGCCAAAAATGAATATTGGTTTGCTGCCGCGCAACAAGCAGGTATTGCAAACTGAGTTTGCGGGTTTGTATGAAAAAGAAGATGAGCAATCTTTTTTGGATTTGCTGAACCTTCTGTATGTAGGCACCACAAGGCCCGAAGATGCGCTGTATATACTTTCGGAGCACCTGGATAAGGAACCCGTAGAAAATAATTCGGTTACGGCTTTGCTGATTGCATTTTTACGGGGTGTGCAACAATGGGAAGATTTTCAGCAATATGTTTTCGGCGATTTGGATTTTACCAAGGCTATACCAAAAAAGGAGAAAGTAGAGAAGTTTGAAATGTATAGCAAAGGGCAAACCCAATCTGCCCTATTGCTGGCGTCGGCCATTAAAGTAAAAATGCGTGCCGAAAAACTTTGGAGTGAAGCAACTACCGGCAGTATAGATGAGGGCAACCTGTTGCACGAAGCGCTTAAACAAGTGAAGTATGAAGGTGATGAGGTGTTTGTAACGCATAGCATGAAAGCCGGAGGCCTGGTAAACGATGCGGAGGAAATAGAACTGCTGGAGAAACTAAAAGCTGTAGTTTATAACCCCGGTATTAACCTGCTGTTTAAACGCGATTGCCGTGTTATTACCGAAAGAGCCCTGCTAAAGCAAAACGAAAAACTACGGATACCCGATAGAGTGGTATTGAAAAATGGCGAGGCCTTTATTGTAGATTATAAAACCGGAGAGCCCAACACCCAACACCAATACCAGGTAAAAGAGTATGGCCGCTGGTTGGAAGAAGCGGGCATTAAGGTGAAAGAGAAAATTATTTTTTATACGGCCGCGCAAAGAAAGGAGGTAGTGGCATGACGAATTTTTTAGAAGGCATAGCGGCTAAACTACTGGCTAAACACGGCAACGATTTAAGCAACGTGCTGGTGCTAATGCCCAACCAGCGTTCGTGTACCTATTTTAGAAACGAACTGAAGAAGTTGAGTAAGCAGGTGGTATTCGCACCGGAGATATCTACACTTAAGGATTGGATGCTGGGGCAAAGCAAATTGATTGTAGCCGATAGTATTGAACTGGTTACGGAACTTTATACCTGCCATAAGCAAATAGGCGGTGGCTTAACGCTGGATGAATTTATAAGCACCGCCAGTATACTGGTAAGCGATTTTGATGAGATAGATCTGCAAATGGCTGATGCACGCCTGTTCTTTTTTAACCTGGAGGAGTTGCAGAGTATGAAGATTTATGAGCCCGGCGGCACCCCTACCGAGTATAAGTTGCAATACCGCAAGTTTTGGGAAGATTTTGGAAAGCTATACCATTTGTTGCGCGAAAAGCTATTGGCTGCCGGCAAAGGTTATACCGGTATGATTTTGCGCGATGTAGCAGAAAAGAAAGGTGACTTAAATACCGATTACACCGCTGTATATGTAGTGGGCTTTAGCACGCTTAATAAAACCGATGAGGTAATTATAGACCACTTGCTGGCAGTAGCTAATGCGGAGGTGGTATGGGATGCCGATATGTATTATGTGCGCGACGAAATGAACGAAGCCGGAACGGCCTTCCGTAAATACAAATCGAAATTCAGAGTAAGAGAGGAGTATTTTGCCAAAGGTATTAGCTCCACCGACAAGAATATAAACATAATAGGCGCTGCTAAAAATGTGGGCCAGGTAAAAGTGGCCGCCGATATTTTGCAGAACCGCCTACAGCTAAATGAAACGAATGCTCTGGATACGGTGATCATTGTGCCCGATGAGAAGTTGCTCAGTCCGCTTATTGGTAACCTGCCGGCAAATATTACCTCGCTTAACATAACGATGGGTTTAACCATAGCCGGTAGCAACCCCGCCTCATTTTTCGATATCCTATTCCGTCTGCAAAACAGCTCACATAAGTACCAATCAAAAAACAGGGGGCAGCGTTATTATTACAAGGATGTTTTCGATTTGCTGCAGCACAGTTATTTCCGTCTTGTATTTAGCGGTCAGCAAACCGATGCTTTTGTAGAGCTAATGAAAAAGCAAAACCGGGTGCTGATACGGCGGGAGGAGTTAGAGAAAGCTTTTGCAGGAAGTATTAATCAGTTGTTGTTTGAGGGTGAAAGCGCCTCATTATATGCGGCCTATTTATGGCAGGTAAGCAATATGCTTTTAAATAAGTTGCTGGAAGATGCCCGTGCAGGTAACACTGCCATGGCTACCGATGTAGAAATAACCTTCCGGTTACAGAATATAATTACCAATACGCGCAACGTGTTTATGGGTGGCGATAGCACCACCATTAAAACCTATATCGCTTTATTAAAGGAAAATTTCCGTAATGAGCGGGTGCCTTTGGAGGGCGACCCGGTGCAGGGCTTGCAGATAATGGGGTTATACGAAACCCGTTCGCTCGATTTTAAAAATGTAATTATCCTTTCGGCTAATGAGGGTATTTTATCATCGGGTAAAAACCTTCGCTCGTATATTCCTTATGAAATGCGCAGCGAATTTTTAACCACGCATAAAGAGAAAGATGCCATCAGCGCCTATCTTTTTTACCGCCTGCTGCACCGCGCCGAAAATGTGTTTGTGCTTTATAATACCGAGCCCGATGAGTTGGGAGGAGGGGAGAAGAGCCGGTTTATATTGCAACTGCAACAAGAATTAAAACTGGCAAACCCCGCAGCCGAAATAAGAGATATGATATTTGCAGTGGACCCACCGCCTGCCATTGCGGAAACACCTATTGATATTTATAAGAGCGATGAGATTATTGAAAAGCTGGATGAGATATTGATTAACTCGGGCCTTTCGCCATCGGCCCTCAACACTTATATCAATTGTTCATTACAATATTACTTCCGCTATATAGCCGGCCTGCGCGAGCAGGAGGATATGGAAGAGAACATGGAGGCTGCCACTATTGGCTCTGCAGTGCATTATGCCCTCGAAAAAATCTACGAGGAAAAAGTAGGGCAGGTGGTTACTGCTGATTTTATAGAGGCACAGTATAAAAACAAGCAGCGTATTGAAGGATTAGTGCGCCATCATTTAATAGAACGATTTGATAATGAAAGTTTGGGTAGCGGCAAAAACCTGTTGCTGTATAAGGTGTGCGTAAAGCTTACAGAGGAGTATCTTAAACACGAAAAGAAAACGATAGAGCGTCTGAATGATGCAGGAGCAGATTTGGAGATAGAATTGTTGGAGGGTAAGCTGGAATACATTATCCCCATCAATGGTAAGCAGATTAAAGTTGCTGGCCGGGTAGATAGAATTGAAAGAGCGGGCGGTGTAGTGCAAATTGCCGATTACAAAACCTCTAAGTATTCGCGAATACCTATACTGGATGAAGAGACCTGGGAGATACTAACTACCGACCCTAAGCATTCAAAGCCCGTACAATTGCTTGTGTATGCCTGGCTCTATAATCGCTCGAAAGATGCAACAGTGCCCGTGCGATCGGGTATTTACTGGCTGCGCGAAAGCGATAAAACATTAGATACCGTGCGACTGGATAAAACCAGCGATATAATGACCGGAGATACCATCCAAAGGTTTGAGGATAAGCTACGGGATGTATTAACCGAAATGCAGGATACCTCTGTTCCTTTCCGCAAGACGCCGGATGAAGAGCGTTGTATCTTCTGCGAGTTCCGCAATATTTGCGAGCGCAATAAGTAATTAATTGTTGTCAGTTTGAACTTAAAATCAAAAAAGCGATGTCATCCTGAGCGTAGTCGAAGAATTTCTAAGGGGTTATGGTTCGACTCCGCTCACCATGACATTTTGTTTTGTGCCTGCCAAAATTCAAACAGAATCAAATATAACTAGTAAGTAAAAATTAAGCCAATACCTGGTAGTATAAGGGCACTTTCATTCTTAACCAGCTTAGTTTGATAGCGGTTTGGATCGCTTGGGTTTACAACCGGATTATTTTGTTCGTCGGTAACAAACAGAAAATTATCCCGCTCTTTCACCTTGCTGTAGTATAGGTTTTGAATATCCAGGTACAACTCAACCGATAGCTTCTTTAAATACCATTTTTTGGTAACTCTTATATCTAACTGGTTAAATAGTTTTAACCTGCCACTATTTAATTGCGAGTAGTCGTTAATGCCCGACGGATTTGAATAATAGTTTGGTATCAACTGTGATTTAAGCGTGTCGTATGGGGTATATGGCCGGCCACCCTGCAAACGGAAACGTGCTCCTATTTCCCATCCGCGTTTAAATTTTTTGCCCGCAGTTATACTAAGTATGTGGCGGGTATCCCAGCTGGATGGGGCATACTTACCTGCCTTATCCTGAAACTCGCTCCAAAACAAAGTATACGAAACGATACCAAACCAGCCTTTATACAGCTTCTGTTCGTAAAGCAATTCCATTCCATACGAGCGGCCCTTGCTATTACTTACCGCAGGCGTGTTACCCACTACACCAAAATCGCTGCCCAGGTTCGATATCGAAATTTGCTCATTCAATAAAAATGGCACGTTGTAATACTGCTTGAAAAAACCTTCAATGGATACCCGGCTATTTATTTTAGTAGAGTATTCTAACCCTGCAACCACGTGCACATTTCGGCTATAAGTTAAGCGCGGCTGGTTAACCAACGCGTTTGTTGAATCGCGGAAACCCATTAGGGTATATTGCGGTGTTTGGTGATAATAACCGGTGTTAAAGTTAAAGCGGATATTTTCTTTAAGTGCATAAGACAGGGCAAAGCGCGGCGATACCTGATTGATTAAGTTGGCCATACTCTTGTTGTATGAGTTTCCATCAAAGCGCAAACCTGCCGAAAGCGAAAGACGGTCTTTAAAGAAAGATTTGCTTATTTGCGTAAACGCCCCATAGCGATGAACGTATAGTCTGGTTATGTAGTTTATTTTATAAAACTCGCCGGTAATGTCAGAAGCGTTGTAGTAGCGGGCTAACTCGTAGTTTACGCCCACATTGTATTTCCAACCCTTTTTATTGCCGGTGTATTCTATGCGCAGTTTGTTTTCTGCTTCTGTGCTTTTGTAGTTTTGAATCTTTGCAGAGTCGGCATTGTTATCTTTATACTTATAAACTTTATTAATCAGTTCGTTGCGGCTAACCACTACCTGCAGGTAACTCTCTTTAAAAAAGTGGGTATATTTTAAACCGGTGGTGTAGCTCCATTGGTTGTTTACCGGCACGGCGCGCAACACGTATCTGTTCTCTTCAGTTTTATTGGCGGCAAGGTTTAGCTTAAAAATATCGCAGGCCACAAGCCCTAATACAGTTAGCTGATCCTTATCCGTAATCTTCCATTTAACCTTAAACTGTGTATCGTTATAGTTGGGGAAAATAGGCAACTGAATTACCTTAAAAAACCAGTTGTAGTAAGAGCCCCGAAGTGAACCTAAAAAGGTGGCGGTCTTCTTTTTGTTTAAAGGGCCTTCTACTGATGCTGCCGATTCGGTTATTCCCAGCGTAAGTGTAGTTCCCCAGCGGTCCTCACGGCCATCGCGCAGCCGAATATCCATGGTTGAGCTTAGTGTGTTGCCCCGGTTGGATGGAAAAGCCGAAGAGTAAAAGTTTACATCACGGATGAAATCTACGTTAATCAAACCTACGGGGCCGCCGGTTCCACCCTGGGTGCTGTAGTGGTTAATGTTAGGTATTTCAATATCATCCACGTAAAACCGGTTTTCGGCAGTAGAACCGCCACGGATAATCAGGTCGTTTCTGAAACCGGTGCTAAAGCCTACACCCGGTAAGGATTGTATTACCCGGGATATATCTCGGTTGCCGCCGGGATATCGTTGTATCTCGTTTACGCCAATTGAACGCACCGAAACGGGGCTTTCTTCTTTATGCTGGAAAGGGTTTGCCGTAACAACCACTTCCTGCAAAGTATCCAGGCTGGGCTGTAGTTCTGTATTAATAAATGCGGGCTTTGAGTTGGTTACCTCTATCTCAAAAAACGATTTTAGCTGGAAGCCCACGCTGGTAATCTTAACGTTGTAAAATCCGGCCTTTAGCCCTGTAATTTCAAACTCTCCTTTTTCGTCGGTTTGTGCACCCGATAACTCCCCGTTCTTTTGATTCGATACTTCGGCCCTTACCGTAGCAAGTTCTATAGGCTCATTGTTGCCTGCAACTGTTACCTTGCCCCTTATAACACCGGTTTGCGACCAGGCGGGGATTAAAATGGTAAATAGGGTGGCAGTAAGTATTGAACGGAAGACGTTTAAGCGTATTGGTTTAAACATGGGTTACTCCTCTGTGTGTTAGGTTAGGGTGTTGCAAGCAACAGTAAGCACAATACATGCCGGGGCATATTTGTTTAAAAATTTGCTTTTTTTAACTGTATTCCCTTGTTGAAAGCATACCCTGTGCCAATCATTGGCTCAATTACCCGGTAGCTATTGTTGGCTTACTTTACCTTTAAACTTTGGCTGGTATTCTTCGTACTTCATGCTTTGGTAGCTGTTGGTGCCTATAAAGTTTAAAACGGTTTCGAAGGTTGAGGGGTCTAAGTAGCCGGGCACGGGGAAAATTTCGGCAAGCTTTTCGTCAAAGTAAACGGTGGTAGGGTAGCTTAACTGGCCACTTAGTATTTCGGCAGCTAACTCATTATATCCTCTGTTTCCCTGGCTTACGTATTTATAATCTTTACCATTAAAATGAATTGTTTCGCGGGTTTCGGCATCAAACTTTACGGCGTAAAAGTTCTCACTTACATATTTTACTATCTCGGGGTTTTTAAAGGTAGTAGCGTCCATACGCTTGCACCAGCCACACCAATCGGTATATACATCTACCACTATTTTACGCGGTTGTTTCTTTTGCGCCTCTTGTACTTCTTTCCAGGTCATCCACTTAATACCGCCTTCTTCGGCAGGTGTGGCGGGTTTATTAATAAACGAGAAAGCAATTATTCCAATAAATACAGGAACAGTAAGCAGCAGTTTTTTCATTTTTTCTATTTGTAAGTAAAATTAGTCAAAAAATTTGCCAACTTTTACCTGCATTCAATTTGTAAGGTTTATAACCTTGTCGCGTCTAAATTTTAACTTTTAAAAACTGATTTTATGAACTATACCCCCACTGTAAAAAAAGTAGCCATTGTTGGCTATAACCGAATCCCTTTTGCGCGCCAAAACACAAACTATATAAATGCAGGTAACCAGGATATGCTGGTGGCAGCGCTTAATGGCTTAATTGAACGCTATAAATTGCAGGGCGAATTGTTGGGTGAGGTGGTGGGCGGTGCCGTAATAAAGTCGGCGGCAGAGGGCAGCCTTGTGCGCGAAAGCGTAATGAATACCTCGTTGCACCCGGCTACACCGGGCTGCGATTTGCAACAGGCCTGCGATACTGGTATTGAAGCTGCCGTTTACGTGGCCAATAAGATTGCACTGGGGCAAATTGAAAGCGGTATAGCCTGCGGCGTAGATAGCACCAGCAATGTGCCAATTGAAGTTAGCGAAGGGTTAAGGAAAATACTTTTGGCGGCAACAAGAGCCAAATCCACCGGCGAGCGCATATCGCAGTTTTTTAAACTGCGCCCTAAAGATTTTATACCTGTGCCACCGGTAAATGTAGAGCCCAAAACGGGCTTAAGCATGGGCGGACATACTGAGTATACGGCTAAGTATTATGGTATAAAGCGTGAAGACCAAGACCAACTGGCTTTAGAAAGCCACCAAAAAATGGCTAAGGCTTACGAAGAAGGTTTTTTTGCCGATATGATTACTCCTTATGCGGGACTGACACAAGACAACAATTTGCGCCGAGATAGCAGCCTTGAAAAACTGGCAAAGCTTAAACCCGCCTTTGATAAAACCAGCGGTGCCGGCACTCTTACTGCGGGTAACTCTACACCACTTACCGATGGTGCATCTTGCGTGTTGCTGGCCAGCGAAGAATGGGCTGCCGCTCATAATTTGCCGGTATTAGCTTATGTAAGCTTTAGCGAAATTGCTGCCATTGAATATGTGGAAGACAAGCACAATCTACTAATGGCTCCCGTGGTTGCTGTTGCCAATATGCTTAAAAAGGCCAACCTTAAATTGAGCGACTTTGATTATTACGAGATACACGAGGCATTTGCCGCACAGGTGCTTGCCACTTTAAAAATATGGGAGAGTGATGAGCTAAGCCGTAAATTTGGCTTACCCGGTGCCTTGGGTAAAATAGACCGCAGTAAACTAAACGTAAAAGGTAGTAGCCTGGCAGCTGCGCATCCGTTTGCTGCCACAGGCGGGCGCATTATTGCTACCCTGGCTAAGTTGCTTAACCAAAAAGGCAAAGGCCGTGGTTTGGTATCGATATGCGCTGCGCGCGGACAGGGCGTGGTAATGATATTAGAGAAATAATCTCAGGCTTAGTAAACCTTAAAACCCGAAAACTTATTAAAGTTAGACGCCCCGGTAAAACTATAATCAACGTTGGTGCGGTTTTCTACCACCACTGTTATCACATCGCCGGCGTTAAGTGTTAAGTTTATTGAGTTATTAATGGTTGAATACGCACCCGATGTTGCAGCGGGCACAATTTCACTTACACCACCACGTACTGTACTGCCGTTCTTTTTAAGGTTAAGGGTTATAAAGCCATTAAGATAGCTCGTATTTGCCGATACAGTTTCAGAGGCATCGAAATGATAAACCCCTGCCGATGGGGCGGTAAAGGCCCCTGTAGTAGAATTGTAGGCGTTGCCATCGTTAAACTCAATAGTGGTAAATATTCTGGTGCTGTTACCCGAACTCGCCAGTACAGAACCCGCTGCGGTGCCGGATGCTGAAAAGCCAACACCTGTGCCGAAAGTTCCTGTAGGGCCGGTAATACCCGTTGGGCCTGTTGCACCGGTCAATCCCGTAGGTCCTGTGGGCCCGGTTGAACCACCACCAGAGCCTGTTGGCCCGGTTGCTCCTGTTGGGCCGGTAGGTCCGGTTGCACCCGCAGTACCACCTCCGTTAGCCGCGTATAAAGCATAAGGTACCGATATTAATTGAGCCGTACCCATATCTACAAAAGTGCCTGTGTTGCCCAAGTCTAACTTTACCTGTAGCCACTTACTACCACTGCCCCAGCTAACGCCTGCCAGGTTTGCATTTAAACCAATGCTGGTTGCCAGCAATCCAAAATCATTATCTATGGTTAGTGCACTGGTGGTTTCGGTATATGCTGTTGTGCCCGTGTTAGAGCCATCGTGTATAATAAATTGAAGTTTTAATACCGAATTTTTTGGAACTATATTACCGTTGGCATTGCGTACCACGGTTTGGTAGTTTAGCTGTGGTGGTGCCTGTGCTATTACGCCAGCAACAAATATCAGGCAAACAATTGTTTGAATTAATTTTAAAGCTATACGCATAAATTATGGGTTGATTTTTTGTTATATATCAAACATCATAAATAAACACCATATCGCCAACATTAAATTGCAGCAGAAATATGAAATGTGAATAAAGGGTTAGTTGCCGGGAAGCTACTTAATAAAGCTTACTTTTTAACCCAGCTAATGTTGTGAAAAGCTGTAACCCGAATACCGTGTACAATTTCGTTCCCTTTGGGCGTAAACGCAAAAATGTTCAAATAGCCTGCATGGAGCTGCAATGCATCGGTTATGTTGTAGGCAAGCCCGGCAAATGCTCTGTTTTGGTCGAAGGCTTTTACTTTATCGGTTGAGTAGGCGTTTACAAACACTTCATCATTTAGCACCAGGCCTACACTGCCTTGTTTAAATTCTTTTTTATTAAAAAGAGCAACCATCATTATACTATATCTGAATCTTAACCTAAAAATGTGGCCGTCAATTAATGTCTCTCCGGCTGTTTTGCGCAAAAGGCGCTGTTCGCTGCGTAAGTAGTTAGTAAGCCTCAGGTTTTTAGCAGGGTTGGTGTACACATGCAAAACTTGTTGCCATGGGCGATGTTCCGGCCTAAAGAAAGACTGGTTGTTTAATGACGGAAAGCCGAGCACAAAGGCATAACCGGCAGTAACCCGTAAATCGTTATTTACATAATAGGTTGCCCCAACACGGAACAGTTCGGTATGCAAATTATTTAGGAATTGATTTTTAGTGCGGTGCTGGATATCCAGAAAATAACCCCAATGTTTTGTAATTCTGCCCTGCTGCACAAGCGCAAACCACAACTGTTGATCGGTATTAGCCATGCACACCTTTGCCCATACTATAAGCGTAATTAATACAATACTACCTTTAATATTTACCACACCTCTTTAGTTTACCTTGTTAAGGCGCGAAACTATAATTTTATTTTTCCTTTAAACAGGGGCGAATGCTATGTGTAGCCGTATAGCTGTTAAAGCAGTATCCTTAAATTGCAGAGTTCTACTTACACATAAGTAACATGCCGCTGGCAGCGCCGGGTTTAGAGTGAAGTATTTTAGAGGTAACCGGTTTTTTGTTCTTCAGGTCTTTTTTGTCGCCTTCGGCCGGTGTTTCGTATACATCTATGCGCAAAGTGTTTAAACCATATCGACCGGTATTCCAAGCCTTGGCAATTATAAAGTTTTCTTCGCCGGGTATAAGGCTAACTGTTCTCTTGATGGCACCGTTTTCTTTTATTTTAATCATGTCGCGGTTTACAATTAACTCATCATTAAAAATGATAGATACCGAATCGTTATCCTGTTCTCCATCATCGTAAATTAAAAATGTCAGCTCGCAGTTATTTACGGTTGCGTTGTGTTCATAGTGTACCGAGTCATTTCCTATAGCGAGGGCAGCATCCAGTTTTTGAGGTGGCGCAGCCTTTGCCGCGCTTGCATCCTCTTTTATCATTACGCTGTAAATGCATGTTTCGGTGTTGCCGGCCTTATCAAAGGCCTTAAAAATAAATGGGTGAACCCCAATCTGCAAAAAACAACCATCTTTACTGCCTGCAATTTGCTCAATACTATCTACACCTACGTTGTCGGTTACTACGGGCATTTTATAATGGTAAACCAGTCCGCGGCGGTTTGGCGGTAATAAAATCACAGTATCCTTAGGGCATTTAAAATGTGGTGGTTCGTTATCTTTTACCGGGCGGGTTGCAACATCTGGTTTACGTGTTTCTTTCACTTCTACCTTCTTTTCCACTGGCTGTATAAACAGGGTTGGTTGATGCACTTCGGGCTGTGCAACTGTTTCTTCTCGGTATTGGGGTTTGTTTTCCTGCTCGCGGGCTACTTCGCGTACTTGCTGTGCATCTTGCGTAACAATAACTTTAAACAGGCACTCACTGCTATTGCCAGCCGCATCTGTGGCCCTGTATTTTAATGTGGTGGTACCTAAAGGAAATATAGAGCCCGAGGTCTTTCCTTCTAACAATTCTAATCGTAAATTGGGACAATTATCCGTTACTGTTAACTGAGGGTAAAATACCTCGGCACCGGTTGCATTACCTTTTACAACCACATCAGCTGCGCAATTAAACGCAGGTGGTTCATTATCTGCTACAATTATTTCAAAGCTATCTATAATCCGTTTATCGCCAATGCTGGTTTCATAAACCAATTTATTATGGCCAACTGCAAATTGAGAACCGCTTGGCTGCCCGCTTACCTGCTTTAATACTTCGGAGCCACACCCCATCGTAATTGTAGGCTCGGCATAAAAAACAGGAGCGTAGCACTTGCCCGTAAGCGTGTTTTTCTCCAGCGTTTTAGGCATGTTCACTATTATATCATCTTTCAATTCGTTCAATCCTTTATCGGCAAAAAGGGCATTTACATCCACCTGTGTTAAGCCCCTGTTATAAATTCGCAAATCATCCATGCATCCATTAAAATAACGTTTGCCTGCTACTATGTCGCGCCCAATTTCGAGGGCAAAATCATTTGGCAAAAACGGTTTGTTTTTGGGGGCTTGCGCTATCAATTTTCCATCCTGGTAAACTTGCACAAAGTTTTCATCGTAGGTCACCGCTAAAAAATACCAGCGGTTAAATTCCATCGGGTGGTTGTTATACTGCTTATCCTGAAAGCTGTAATCGCTGCTAAGGGTAATGGTGCTATAGTTATCGCCAAACACTCTTTTAAGCTGAAAGCAATATTGTGGTTTTATGTCTGCCCCACTTTCAATACCTGGTTTGGCAAGCAAAATCAAATTCAAATCATTGGTGCCTTTGGTTGGTTCGGGTTTTACCCATACGGTTATCGCAAGTGAACTGGCAGGTGATTTTAACGATACAGAGTTTGGAATAGAAATGTGGGTACCTTCACCAATAAATCGAAATGCTCCGCAGGGGTTACCAAGCCTATCGGTAGTAGGCACTATACCACCGTTAAGCTGCCCATTATTGTTGTTGCCGCTTACATCGTTGGCGCTTCCGTTAAACGGGTAGTGGGCCACCAGCCCTTCTGTAGGTGCCTGCGTATAAGCGTAAGCGCCAAAAAGTATTAGAAACAGACAAAGCGAAAACCTCATGCGGTTGTAAAAGGGTGTTTTAAAGAGGTAAACATAATTACAACCTGCTGCATTGGGCTACTTTAGTTGTAGGTATAAACGCACAGGTTAACATTTGTGTTTCATATAATAAACATGAGCAACACTATTTTATGCATTAGGCAAAGCCTAATTTGTGATTTGGCTTTATAAACAATGTTATTCTTGTAATTCACCCAAAAACGAAAGGGTATAAAGGGCTTTTATCTATTGGGATTTAAACTGCTTTAAATCTTAATATAACAGCCAAGCATAGCGCTATTTAGCATCGCAGGTAGAGCGGCCACCCTGGTTAAAATAAGTGGGGTAGCTTTCTTTACCGGGTTGGTTCGAGCAAAAATCGTATTGGTAGGTAGGTGTAGTAGTGGTGCACACATAGCCTATAGTGGTATCAGCAGCGACGGCTGCCTCGTATTGAGCCTTAGATGCAAAACTATCAATGCACAGGGTTTCGCTAAAAGTGCGGTTATTTATAACTCTGCTGCACTGCACGCATTTATTATAGCAATGGTAGCATTTTTTGCAGCCCGAAATAAAAAATACCAGCATTAAAGAGAAGAGAAGTATAAATGCCTTGCGCATGTAATTGTTTTATTGCAGTAAAGATAAAAACGCTATTGAAGTAAGCAAAAACCTGTTTTAATTACTGTTTATGCCCAAAAAAGCGCTAAGAATCTTTTCTTCTTAGCGCTTTCAGTTGCTGCGTATTCGGCTTATCTCAATAGTGTAAAGCTGCCTATATATTTACGGGTTTCCGAATCTAAAAAGCTCATTTCAATTACATAGGTGTAAACACCCGCATAAGCTTCTTTACTCTGGTAGTAGCCATCCCAGCCTTCGTTTATATTTCCGGTGTCGAACACTTTTTCGCCCCAGCGGTTAAAGATGGTGAAGTGGAAATAAACAGTTCCGGTAGCATAAACCTGCAAGCGGTCGTTTTGATTGTCGCCGTTAGGAGTAAACACGTTAGGTACAAAAAATGGTTTATCGGATTTTACGTTTACTGTTACTGTTCCGGTAACGCTGCAGCCACCGGCATCGGTTACGGTAATGGCATATTGCATATTGCGTATAGCCGAAAACATAGGGTTAGGGCAGTTGGTACAGCTTAAGTAATTACCGGGGTTCCATTGGTAGGTATAGCTGCCTGTGGCGGGTTGTACATCCAACAGTAATTCTTTTTCAGTTCCAAATTTAACAGTATCAAACACCAGCGATGCGAAAGTAATTTCGGCTGGTTCATTAATTATAAAAGCCGAAGTAACGGAGCAGTTATTCGCATCTGCTACGGTTACATCGTAGTTGCCTGCACCAACTGCCTGCAATGAATTTCCGTTGGTTCCATTGCTCCAGTTGTAATTATATGGTATAGTGCCACCCGCAACGGTAATAGCTACAGAGCCATCGGTAGACTGGTAGCAAGTAGCATCGGTAACATTATCTACAGTAAGAGTTAACTGTGCAGGGGTATTTATAGAGTAACTACCGGTTGCCGAACATTGGTTTCCATCTGTTACAGTTACGTCATAACTGCCCGCGGCCAGGTTATTTGCCGTTGCAGCAGATTGTGCAGGGTTGGTATTCCAAACATAGTTATATGCTGGTGTGCTCGTTGCATTTACAGTTATGGTGCCATCGCCTGCGCCAAAGCAACTCTCGTCGGTTGAGTTAACAAGAGCGAGTGTAGGGTTAGGATTTTGTGTTACCGTAATAGTATTGCTTTGGAACTGGCAGCCATTGGCAGCTACACCACCCATTGAGAAGGTGCCCGATTGAGAAACTGTTACCGAATTAGCAGTTGTATTATCGCTCCACAGGTATGTAGTGTATGTTGAATCGGAACTAAGTGTTACGCTTCCACCGGGGCAGAAAGATGTACTGCCCGAGGCGCTGATAGTTGTTGCAGCCGGAGGATTAAACGTTACGTTGATAGTGTTGCTGTTATAATTACAGCCATTGGCATCTATACCGGCCATGCTAAAATTGCCGGGTTGGCTAACTGTTATTGAGTTGCCTGTAGTGTTGTCGCTCCAAAGGTAATTTACATAAACCGAATCGGATACAAGGGTAACACTGCCCCCTGCACAAACAGGTATAGGGCCTTGTGCACTGATAGAAGATGGAGATGGTGGATTAAACGTTACGTTTATAGGGGCGCTCAAATACTGGCAGCCATTGGCTGCTATAGTTGCCACAAAGAAAGTGCCCGGTTGAGTAACTGTAACGGAGTTGCCCGTTGTATTGTCGCTCCACAAATAACTTACATAGGTTGAATCAGGCGTAAGCGTTACACTACCGCCTGCACAAACCGGAATAGGCACGGAAGAATCAACCGAAGTTGGTTGCGGAGGCAGTATGGTTATGTTTACAGTATCGGTGTTATAGCAGGCGAACTGGGTTACAGCCACAGCATAGGATACTGTAACGGGGTTAGCCGTAAGGTTATTAGCCGAAAACACAGGGTTTGAAATGCTATCGTTATTAAGGTTGTTGCTTGGGAACCAATCGTAGGTGTAACCACTGGTAGAGGCCGTTCCTATTTGAACACTTCCGCCAGAACAAACTGTTACATCGGCTCCTGCATCGGCTACAGGGTTTAAATTAATGCCCACCTGTTGGCTTACCTGCGGCGAAATACAACCATTATCGTTCACATCAAGGGTAATATTTTTGTTGCCACCTGTTGTCCATAGCACTTCAAATGGGCCACGGCCTGTACCGCTTACAATAGTTCCACCATCAAAATTCCAGGTATAGGTAACGCCTGGTCCCGGGGGAGCACCGGTTCCGGTATAGGTTACTGTAGTTGTGCGGTTAATACAAACCGGGTTAGGGTAAACTACAAACGATTGAACACCGCCGCCATTGATAGTTACGTTAATGGTATCATCATCAAAGCATCCCCATTTATCGGTAACGGTAACGGTGTAAGCAGTTGTAACTGTCGGGTTTACCTGGAAAGGGTTAGTTGTTCCGTTGCCTGGGTTCCAGGAATAGGTATAAGGCGTAGAGCCTAATAAAGTGGTGGCCGAAAGGTTTATAGGGTTGCCACCGCAAATGGTGGTATCGTTATTCGACGTTAAGGTAGGGCACAAGTTAACCTCAATTACAGAAGCACTGCTACGATCGCAGGGCAAATCGTTCCAGGTTCCGCTGCTGTATATTTGCATGCAATCTTCTCCGTTGGCACATTGAAAAGCCTTGCTGCCTGAGCAGCCGCCTAAAAAGTCAGGAAAATTACAGCAGGTTGCACCCTGTCCGTTATTATTCGGTTCGCCGCTGGCCCAATTAAGGTAACTCATTGGTGTGCCATCCAGTGTTTGCCAGTTTCCTTCGCTGTTCTGGTCACTATAACCTACCCATACAGCGCTTACTGCACCAATAACACCCGACGAATTAAGTGCATTTACAACCGCGGTATTTTCTGCCGCATCGTTAAATACTACCAGGTGTGCACCCAAAGCCCTTGCATCTAACTCACTATTATTTGAGTTTTGCGATTGATAGTTTATAAAGTATAAGCTACATGGTTGCCCCACCACGCCATTAAGTTCAGTATAACCTGCCCCCTGTATAAATGCGTTGCGTAAGGCAGTAAGGTCACAGCCCGGAGGGCCCGTACAAACCTGTGCAACAATTACAGCTGTATCCATAGCATAGCAGCTATAACGGTCGGTAACTCTTACCTGGTAACTGGTAGTGCCCGTAGGTGTTACGCTGATAGCTGCGCTGGTTGAAACCTGGGTGTTAGATGGCAACTCATTCCAAACATACGTATAGGGGCCAGAGCCTAGTAAGGTAGTGGCCGATGCATAAGTTCTGTAATTTGCACAAACAGGTGCTGCCGGAACAGTAGTTGTAATTTGAGGACAAAGGTTTACTTCAATTACCGATACACTCGAACGATTGCAGGGCAAATCGTTCCACTCGCCCGATGCATAAATTTGCATACAATCTTCGCCATACTGGCAGCGCCATGCCTGGCTGCTTTGGCAGCCGCCTATAGCATCGGGTATTCCGCAGCAGGTGCTTCCCTGTCCGTTATTGTTGGGTTCTCCGCTTGCCCAGTTCAAAAAGGTCATTGGGGTGCCATCCAGGGTTTTCCAGGTTCCCTCAACAAGCGAATCGGTATAGCCTACCCATACAGCGCCTGCGCTGGCAATAACGCCCGAAGAGTTTAGGGCAGCCACAACAGCCGCATTTTCGGCAGCATCATTAAACACTACTAAGTGAGCACCTAACCTACGGGCATCCCTTTCTGAAAGGTTAGCATCCTGAGAGGTTGGATTTATAAAATACATACTACACGGTTGGCCCACAACACCGGGAAGTTCCGTGTAATTTTCAGCAAGAAATGCATTGCGTATGGCCTGAATATCGCACCCAAGCGGTGTTTGTGCATTTGATAGGATGAGGGATAAAAGACAAACTACAAAGGGTAAAAATCTTTTTTTCATTAAAATGATTTTGAGCTGCGCGAATATGGGCTAAATGAATTGATTTTTATAGAGATACAGGTGACAAATATCATTGCTGACCAGATTAGAAGCTATATAAACAAATCAGGTTGCATGAAGGTTGTAAGGAATATCAACAAAGCGTGACTAAACCTAATTATTCACCTAAAACTAAACAATTATGAAAAAGGTAATCTTCACCGCCTCTCTGGCAATTATGTTTTTATTTAGTAATGCTAATGCACTTGATGGCAATGGCAACAACAAGGACGGAAAAAAGGGCAAGAAAAAGGAAATGGTAAAAGGTAAAGAGCATGTTTGCAACAGTATGTGCAAAGATGGAAAGCATTCGCTGGCCCATGGCGAAAAAGGACATACCTGTTCCGCAGAATGCCATAAAAAAATGTAGTAGATAGTTAAGTAAAAAGAAAAGGCGCAACCACGGTTGCGCCTTTTCTTTTAGTATGAATCATGTCTGTTGCTTAAAATCCTATTGCCAGACCAATTGCCCCAAAAGCTTTTTTACTAAAGCCCTTGTTGGTATAGGTATACGGGTTGCCAAAAACATCGTAGGCGGTACCTGTGCTTCTATAGCGATTGGTGCGGAAGTTGGCGTTTAGATTAAGAGCCAAACTTGCACGGCCTTTGCTGTAAAACTTAACCCCAAAGCCTGCCGCGGCTGTTGGGCCACCCCAGCTTTTATTGCCGTTGCTATTTTTAAAAGGGTTGTTCGGGTGGAACCCGTAGCCAGCCTCTAAAAAGTAGTAAGGGGTAATGCGCTTTTTCAAAATTTCGCCTGAGTAGTGAATGTAAAGCGGTATGTATAGGCCATTATTTACCGTAGTGTTATCAAACAGGTTTTTAGTATCGAACACCTTGTTGTTAAACGAAACCGCATCGAAACCAATACCCATGCCTACGAAGCCAAACCGGCCAAATTTAAAGCCATGCGTTAAACGTAATCCAACATCATATGCTCCCGGGCGAAACTCTACAGTTCTAAACATTCTGTGCTTTCTTAAATAAAATGGCACAGTAGAGGTATCGCGGTGATGGAACATAAATCCGGGCCCCATACCATACCCATCGTATTGATTATTGTTGGGAGCAGGGCGTTGGTTTAAGCTTTGCTCTTTGGTAATTTTTTCTACCTCGGGCACAGTAACCGTAAATACACTGCCCCCGGCTATTTGTATTTTATAACTTACCCCGGGCACTTGCTCAATTATCATACCCCGGTAAACGTTTCCGTTTTTTAAATACATTACGTCTTCCATGTTGTTTTGCGCAAACGCACCGGTTGCTGTAAAAAACAGCACAGCTACTATCAAGTATTTCAGGTTTTTCATATTATTTTATTTATACAGCAAAGATGGTGAATGCTTTAGTTTTCCCTTTATATACTGCTTTTTTTAACTAATGGATTACTTGGTATTATAACACAGGGTTGGGCTATTTGTTTAGCTAAGCAGGTAAAAATGGGTTAGTAACTGTTTTTGATGTTTAAATAACCAAAGTGCTGAATTTAACAGCTTTCCCATCGCATTTGTATGTTCCCCCCCATGAAAATAGAAGGAACAGAAATTTAAACTGTAACCATTTAATTTGCGCTGGTTGCTTTCGTTTTGTACACCGGCTTGGTAATTGCCAATTTTTATTAGGTTTGAACCGTGGGTAACGAACCGGTAAAAATCATTGAATGTCCGCGCGACGGGATGCAGGGTATAAAGCAATTTATATCTACCGAAAAAAAGATAGCGTATATAAATAAACTTTTAAAAGTGGGTTATTATGCCATCGACTTTGGCAGTTTTGTATCGCCCGAAATTATACCACAAATGGCAGATACGGCGCGGGTACTGGCAGGGTTGGATTTGAGCCAGACAAAATCAAAACTAATAGCAATAATAGCCAACGAAAGAGGCGCAAAAGATGCCTGCGCATTCGAACAAATAGACTGCCTGGGCTTTCCGTTTTCAGTATCCGAAACTTTTCAAAAGCGCAATGCCAACTCTACCATAAAAGAGTCGGTTGAGCGTGTTAAGCACATTAAAAGCCTTACCGATAAAAGCAATAAAGAGCTGATTATTTATATAAGTATGGCCTTTGGAAATACTTATGGCGATGCCTATAGTCCCGAGATTGTAGAGCAGTGGGTAAGCACCCTTAAGCAACTGGATATTAAAACCTTTATGCTTAGCGATACCGTAGGCGTAGCAGACCCTGCCACAATAGAATACCTTTTCGCCCGGTTGATACCCGCTTTACCCGAACTGGAAATTGGAGTGCACCTGCATACTGCTCCGCACAACTGGAAAGAAAAGATAGACGCCGCTTACCTGAATGGTTGCCGCCGTTTCGATTCTGTAATTAAAGGATACGGTGGTTGCCCCATGGCTAAAGATGATTTAATAGGCAATATGCCTACCGAAAACCTGCTTAACTATTTTTCGCGGGCGCAACTGGGACCCGGATTTAGCATACCGGCTTTTGAAGATTGCCTGCGCGAGGCCAATATTGTATTCCCTGCCCATTAATAATAAGTTGGCTTATTGCTTTGGTGGAAAACTATAATTTGCAATAGTAGTTCAGTCATTTATATTTAACCTAAACACGGTAGAAGTAATGACCCAGGTTCCACTGCACATATCCGCCCTTTTTATATCGCTGGTTTTTACTATTGCTTTTATAATACTAATTGCGGTGTATGTTACCAGCCGCCGGGCAGAATTACCCTTTGAAGAGCGGCGGAATAATTTTGGTATTAGCCTGGTGTTTGTAAGCATTTGGTTAATATTTATGCTCATTATAGCCTCTTCGGGTTTTTTATCAGATTATACTTCGTTTCCTCCTCATATATTACTTATTGTTTTGCCGCCTTTTTTGTTTTTGCTGTTATTAATGATGGCAAAACAATTTAACGACCTTACCGAGCAGTTTAATGTGTTTTGGCTGGTGTATGCCCAATCGTTCCGGATATTAATGGAGTTTATTTTGTGGTTGCTTTACCGCTACCATGTAATACCGGTGCAAATGACTTTTGAGGGCCGTAACTTTGATATACTGGTAGGTATTACCGCCCCCCTTATTGCTTATTACTGCTTTGTGAAAAAATCGTGGCCGCTTAAGGTAGCTCTTGTTTGGAACATTGCCGGTGTATTGCTTTTGGCCAATATTGTAATAGTTGCTGTGCTCTCTACCCCGTACCCTTTCCGCCAGTTTATGAACGAACCTGCCAACACAGTAATATTCAGCTTTCCTTTTGTTTGGCTACCTGGTTTTGTAGTGCCGTTCGCGTTGTTGCTACATCTCATTGCTATCCGCCGGTTGTGGGGGGTAAAAGCTTAGCGTAGTTAATTTATTAATTTCGCGTTGTAACAACGATTAATGTGAAGCTGTGAAACACTTAGCCACTCTCAATAAATACTTCTCGCGGTATAAATGGCGCCTTGGTGCCGGTATCTTTTTTGTAATAGCCGCAAACGCTTTAAATGTTTGCACGCCTTACATAACCGGCCAGGCGGTTACGCTAATCTCTAAAAGTGTAGAGGCTTATAATAAAGGTGGCGGCAGCGCTGCAACTACCGGCGTACTGGGTAAAGAAGTGCTTATTTTGTTTTTAAAATACCTGGCCGTTGCCCTGTTGGCCGGTTGCTTTACGTTTATGATGCGTCAAATGATAATTGTGGTTTCGCGCCTGATTGAGTTTGATATGAAGAACGAAATTTACGATCACTACCAAAAGTTAGACCTTGCCTTTTATCGTAAAAACAATACCGGCGATTTAATGAACCGGATTACCGAAGATGTTAGCCGGGTGCGTATGTATATAGGCCCTGCCATTATGTATACAGTCAACCTGTTTTTTACCATTGTATTTGCTGTTAGCGTAATGTTATACATGGATAAGGAGCTCACTTTATATGTGCTTATACCATTGCCTATACTTTCGCTCATTATTTATTTTGTAAACGAAAAAATAGAGTCGGCCAGTACTAAGATACAGGCTAAACTAAGCGACTTAACCACCAATGCCCAGGAAACCTATTCGGGTATCAGGGTGGTGCAGGCCTATAATCGCGAGAAAGAGATGTTGAAACACTTCGACCACGAAAGCGAAGTATATAAGCAGAAGCAACTGGGCCTTGCCAAAATTGATTCTATCTACTTTCCTAGCATGACTTTTTTGGTAGGCTGTAGCATTATAATAGTGGTTTATGTAGGTGGTATACATGTGGGCAATAAAAAGATTGATGCCGGGGTATTGGCGTCGTTCTTAGGCTATGTGAATATGCTTATGTGGCCGGTTAGCTCACTGGGCTGGACGGCTTCTCTTATCCAACGTGCCATTGCTTCACAAAAACGTATCAATGAATTTTTGCACCATCAGCCTTCGGTAGTAGATGCCGGCGGAATTGAGAAAGAGATTGAGGGCAGCATT
This sequence comes from Chitinophagales bacterium, assembly GCA_044228435.1. Taxonomy (GTDB): domain Bacteria; phylum Bacteroidota; class Bacteroidia; order Chitinophagales; family LD1; genus Bog-950. The sequence continues at coordinate 43,167 of JBGAUW010000001.1, read as the reverse complement.
ATTTTCGATCATGTTTCGTTTACCTACCCCGATACCGGTATACAAGCCTTAAAAGATGTAACTTTTGATTTAAAGCGAGGTCAGCGAATAGCCATAATAGGGCGCACCGGCAGCGGTAAAACCACTATTGCCGATTTGCTGATGCGCATGTACGATGTAAGCAGCGGTAAAATTTTGATTGACGGGGCCGAAATAAAAAATTATAACCTCCGTTCTTTACGCAGACAAATTGGTTTTGTGCCGCAGGATGTGTTCCTTTTTTCTGAAACCATTACCGAAAATATTTCGTTCGGGTTGGATAAAAGTGACAAGGAGATTGCAACCCGGTTCGCTCATTATGCATCTATTGGCGAAGAAATTGAGGGCTTTCCGCAGGGCTACGAAACCATGGTAGGTGAAAGAGGGGTTACTCTTTCGGGCGGCCAGAAGCAAAGAATTTCGATAGCCAGGGGGCTTATTAAGCAGCCAAACGTTCTTATACTTGATGATAGCTTAAGTGCCGTTGATACTGCCACCGAAAAGCAAATTCAGCAAAATTTGGATAAGGTGCTGGCCGGAAAAACAGCCATTATTATTACACACCGCATTTTTTCGCTAATTCACTTTGATAATATACTGGTGCTGGATGGTGGACGTATAGCCGAACAGGGGACACATGAGATTTTGTTGAAAATGAAAGGGATTTATGCCGATATTTATGAAAAGCAGCTTAGTGAACAAAAACAGGAGGAAACTGTTTAGTTATATATTTTTTGCACATATAATGCTGTAATTTGAGCGATATTACCTTTATTTATCATTCATAATCCATTTAAACACTAAAATCAGATAACCGTGGAGAACAACAACAATGGGAAGTACAGTGGCTTTTATAGCAAAAAACTAAAGGCAGGAAAACGCAGGACTTATTTTTTTGATGTAAGGAGCACGAAGCAGGGCGATTTCTTTTTAACCATTACCGAAAGCAAGAAGAAGTTTGAAGGCGAAGGGTATGAGAGCCACAAGATTTTCTTGTATAAGGAGGATTTTAAAAAGTTTTTAGAGGGCCTGAATGAAACAGTTGATTACATCAAAACAGAGTTAATGCCGGAGTATGATTACGATTCTGAACGCCCGGTAAAAGCCGCTAACTCAGATGGCCAGGCCGATGGTTTCTCTGAAAACGGTAAATACAATTCATCGCTTAATGGTAATGGCACCGAAAACCATAAAGAGCAAAAAACAACCAGTATAGTAGATAATACCAGCACCGATACTAATCCAACCAGCACCCCGCAGATAAGCGACGATGAACAAATTGACTGGAATTAGCTGCCAACATTAAGTTTTAAATAGAAAGCCATTGATATTGTCAATGGCTTTTTTGTTTATTGCACTGGCAAGTAAAGCATGATCGTTATAACTATCCCATACCAGCTACAATTTAAATATCCTTTTCGGATTGCACATGGCGTGCGCACCCATACCGATGTGGTGTATGTAAAGCTGGAGCATGACGGTTTTGTGGGCTGGGGCGAAGCTACTTTGCCCCCCTACCTTCCCGAAACGCAGAAGACAGTAATAGAGTTTGTATTAGAGTTTGCTAAATCTGTTTCTTTTTCAGACGATATAAATGATTGGTTTACTGCTCTTAATGCGGTTCAATCGAACATGAGTGCGAAGGCCGCTTTAGATATGGCGCTTTGGAGTTTGAAGGCGAACCTGGAAGAAAAAACGATAGGGGAGTTGTTGGGCATAACGGCTGGCGGATTTCCGTTAGGCACCTACACTATTGGCGTGTGCCCTAAAGAAGAAATGCAGGTTAAGATAACAGAAGCAATCGCTGCGGGTTTCGAACTATTTAAATTGAAATTGAATGGAGTGGACGATGAAAGGGTGATTATTGACTTTAAAAGCTTAACCGATAAGCCCTTTGCTGTTGATGTAAACCAGGGCTGGGCAGATACTTTTATTGCCCGCAATAAGGTGGAATGGCTGGCAAGTGAAGGCTGCCTGTTAGTGGAACAACCCCTACCTAAAAATAGAAATACCGAAATGACGGCAATAAAAAACGGTTGCCCTTTGTCATTATACGCCGATGAAAGCTGCCAGCGCCTGGCAGATATTGAGCCATTGAGTGAATATTTTGATGGTATAAACATTAAGCTGATGAAATGCGGTGGAATTACGGAGGCCCTGCAAATGATAAATAAGGCGCGCGAACTGGATATGAAAATACTGATTGGTTGTATGAGCGAATCGTCGGTTGGTTGCACAGCCGCTGCACACTTAACGCCTTTAGCCGATTACGCCGATTTAGATGGCCCTTATTTAATAGCAAATGACCCTTTTACAGGAATAAGAATTAGAAATGGGAGAGTAGTGGTGAATGAATTAAAACAGGTGACTACCCTCTAATCTTCTTAATCAAACCCTGCAATACCATGCCCGGGCCTACCTCTATAAACTCGGTAGCGCCATCGGCAATCATTTGATTAACGGATTGAGTCCAGCGCACGGGTGAAGTTAATTGGGCTATCAGGTTTTGCTGTATAATGGCCGGGTCGGTTTCGGCTTTAGCCGATACATTTTGATAAATAGGACAAACCGGTATAGTAAAGAAGGTGCTATGAATAGCCGTTGCCAATTCCTGGCGGGCAGGCTCCATTAAAGGCGAATGAAAGGCGCCGCCTACCGGCAACTTAATTGCTTTGCGTATGCCAGCAGCTTTTATCTTTTCTATTGCCTCATCAATTCCTTTTTCGCTACCGCTAATTACCAGTTGGCCCGGCGCGTTATAGTTGGCGGCAACTACCACTTCACCCTCTATCGATGCACAAATATCTTCTACCTGTTTTTCGCTCTCGTAGTTAAGCACCGCTGCCATGGTAGAGGGCACTAATTCGCAGGCCTTTTGCATAGCCTGTGCCCGCACCGAAACCAATTTTAAGGCGTCTTCAAAGTGTAGTGTTCTGTTAGCTACCAATGCTGAAAACTCGCCAAGCGAATGGCCTGCCACCATTGCAGGGTTAAAATCCTCGATCAAGCGGGCTGAAATTACCGAATGTAAAAACACCGCTGGTTGGGTAACTTTGGTTTGCTTAAGGTCAGCATCGCTGCCCTCAAACATTATTTGCGATATGCTAAAGCCTAAAATTTCATCGGCTTCTGCAAACATCTTTTTCGCTTCATCCGATTGCTCGTATAAATCTTTACCCATGCCGGTAAACTGCGAACCCTGTCCGGGGAAAACATAAGCTTTCATAACTACGTAAGATTACTCAGATAATACAATTGATTACACCGATTAAACCGGTCGATTATAGGATAATACTAATGATTACACCGATAAATACAAAAACAGAAGGTGTTTTATCTGTGCAATCCATGCCTTTAATCTGTGTAATCGACACGCAGTGTTGTAATCTACACGTAAGCGTGCGCTAGCTTAGTTTAGCACTAATAAGGTTTATAAACTCGCTACGGGTGGTTTGCTTTTCAAACTCGCCGGTAAAGGCTGATGTGGTGGTAACCGAGTTTTGTTTGCTTACGCCGCGCATCATCATGCAAAGATGTTTAGCTTCAATAACTACGGCAACACCTAAGGGCTGCAGAGCATCTTGTAAAGCATCGCGCACTTGTATGGTTAAGCGTTCCTGCACCTGTAGGCGGCGGGCAAATACATCTACCACGCGGGCAAGTTTGCTAAGGCCCACTATCTTTCCGTTAGGTATATACGCAATATGGGCGCGGCCATAAAAAGGCAGCATGTGGTGCTCGCAAAGCGAGTACAACTCAATATCCTTTACAATTACCATCTGGTTGTGGTTCTCATCGAATAACGCGCCACGCAAAATTGCACCGGCATCCATCTCATACCCCTGGGTAAGATAGTGCATTGCTTTAGCAGCACGCTCGGGCGTTTTTTCCAATCCGTTGCGGGTAATATCTTCGCCCAACGCTTTTAAAATTTCTGTATAGCTATCCCGTACCAGCTTTAGCGATTCCGGATTATGCTCTTCAATCTTTTGGTAATTTTTCATTTTTGTAGTTTAGGATATACCAACAGCGCTGCTATGTTATTGTTCACTTTTCGCCGTAATACTCCACGTAAATATTTTCGGTTTCTACCAGCTTAATGCAGTGTAACTTACAAACAGTAATGTGGGGTTCCAGCCATTTCCAAATCTGCATTACAATGTTTTCGGTGCTTGGCAATACGCCGCTCAATTCCGGTACATCTAAATTAAAATTCTTATGGTCCAGCCGGTCAACTATTTCGCGTTTCATTATCCGGCTAAGGTCGTGCGCATTCATAATAAACCCGGTATTTGGGTCTGGTTTGCCTTTAACGGTTACAAACACATCAAAATTATGCCCGTGCCAATTCTTATTGGCGCACTTGCCAAATACATCGTTGTTTTGTTCCTCGGTCCAGGCCGGGTTAAACAGGCGGTGCGCTCCGTTAAAATGTTCTCTTCTGGTTAAATATACCATTCTTTCTATCCATTATATTTCTCTAAAATCATTGCGTGGCCGTGGGCACCTGCAGCGCAGGCCGCCAACAGGGCATATTTGCCATTCTCTTTAATTAAGCGGTTTGCCGCTGTAGTTACCAGGCGTGCACCAGTGGCACCAAACGGGTGACCTAAAGACAGGGAACCGCCCCACAGGTTAAACTTATCCATAGGCACCACACCTACAGCTTCATCGCGGCCCAGTTTCTGCTTTGCAAACTCATCGCTGGCAAGGCATTTAAGGTTGGCCAATATTTGCCCTGCAAAAGCCTCATGGAACTCAAATACATCCATGTCATTCAAGCCCATACCTGTTTTTTGTAAAAGTTTAGATACTGCGTAAGTAGGCCCCAATAGCAGTTCATCATTTAAATCGCAGCCGCTAAACGAGTAGGAGTGCAGGTAAGCTTTAGGTTTCAACCCCAATTGCTTTGCTTTCTCTTCCGTCATAAGCAGAACACAGGCAGCTCCATCGGTTAAAAACGATGCATTAGCCGCCGTAATAGTGCCGCCCTCTTTTACAAAAGCAGGTTTAAGTTTTGCTATTTTATCAAGGGTAGTATCGCCACGGAAACCGTTATCTTTTTTAATGGCTTTAAACGATGGGGCAGCCTCAACGGGTGTTATTTCATTGGCAAGCAAACCTTCGGCATCGGCTTTAGCTGCCAGTTGGTGCGAGCGCACGGCAAACTCATCCTGCTCTTTACGGGTAACGCCATAGCGGCCGGCCAGTATATCGCAATCGAGCCCCATGGTGCGGCCGGTTAAAAACTCGGCAACAGCAGGTGCATCAGGCACAAAATCTTTCGGGCGGATGGTGGATATGAATTGCAATGTATCGCCCGCGCCTTTTAACTTTTGTGCTTTAAAAAGCTTTTTGCGCATTACCTTGTTAAACATAATTGGCGCATCGCTTACGCTATCGGTTCCACCGGCAATAGCCACATCGGCATCTCCATTTTGCAATACGTGCATGGCGCTTACAATTGCCTGGTTGGCGCTTATGCAGGCCATGGTAACGGTATGGCAAGGGGCAGTGTAAGGCACACCCGCAGTAATAGCCGACTCTCGGGCTACGTTGCCGGTTTTTACATTGCTAATAACAGTTCCCATCACCACATAGCCTACCTCTTTAGGGTCTATGCCTGTTTTTTGCAGCAGCCCTTTTATGGCAAACTGGCCTAATTGGTAACTGAGCAAATCCATATAATCGGTCCCCGATTTTAAAAACGGGGTGCGGGCTCCATCTATCACTACTATGCGTTTGCTCATTTTCGTTTATTTTTTGAGGGCGTGAAGATAGAATTTAGTTAGTAAAAGCAATTGCCACGAATAACACGAATAAACAGCCGTATTGAATACAAAATCCAATTTTGAGTTGTTGCAACTTGAGGTCCCCGGTTTTACGGATTTACTTTTAAAAATTTGCCTACCTTTTTACCTGCCTTTTGAATCTTATAGGAGATTAAAAACCAATTATTTGCGTGTAATTAGGGTGATATAAGTGTTTCAAAAATTGCACTGCTTTAAACTGTATTTTTATTAATGAGCATAAACTATTAATCCAATTAGCTTTAATATCATACAAAGATATGAAATAATGGTTAATTAATGAAGCGCTCTTATTGTTCTTTTAAGATTGTGTTGCAGAACTAGCCTTGTAGGAAGTCGTAGACGTCTGTATCATAGGAAACTCCAAGTCAAACTTCGGAAGACCTGGAATAGCAGGGGCTCTCAATATGGCTTAATTACGTTAACTAGTTACCGTTGAATTTAAGGTAAAGATGAGGTTCACGTACAACCATCTCGCAACAAAAAATAATGTTATTAATATCCTTAGTTATATCCTCTCCGGGCACTTTTGCCAAGAGCGCTATTAGTTCCTTTTTAACTTTCATGCATTGAAATCTATTAAAAATAGTATCACCATAAATGTCAATATATTTCAATAAATCATTTTCCGAAGAATGATTTATTATAAAATCGACATTAGATGATGTTGTTGCAATTTGGAATTCTATTTTTCCGTTCTCGTCCTCTACTGTAACTGATATTGGTTGTGCCATAATTAAATTTTAGGGTAGGCCTGGATACGCATTTATTCGTTTAGCAGTCCCCTTTCTTCCAAGTTGTCTTTCGGAAGACCTTTAAGAACGGGCGCTTATCTATGTTTCATGATTTTTTTTGAAACATGGTAGCTTATAAATATTCATTTTATATCTGCCATTTGTACTTTTGATGCAATATGGCCACTAAAGCAAAGCAAAATACTGATGATAGAAAAAAAATGAGCGCCACTATTCCATCTTGCTTAGTTTTATACTCGCGTTTTTCGTAAAAAGACAATACTATTTTATCATCTCTTCCATTACTTGATAAGTATATACGTGTTAAAAAGAAACATATAAAAAAAGAGAATACACCAGCTATTACAGCATTTTTGCCGAATAAACGACCAAGTGAAGTATTGTAAACGATGGTAAGCAAATAAAAACTTAAGGATTGAGACAAATACATCCAAGCCATCAAATGTCCCCCTTTCACAGTTCTCGTTCGATACAAATTGACAGCACAATAAAATGCATAATATAAATAGTCCATATTTAAAAAAATCTAATGGTCCAAATAATGTTGTTCTAAATATTTTCGTTGAATCTGCTGCAATTCGTAACAAATACCTACAGTAGCTACTATTTCAGTGGCCAAAGCACAAACGTTTTACAAGTGATCCTCAACAATCGTGATATGAACATATTCAAACGGTCCTATAATAACTGTTAACTTTTATATTTTGGCGCAGTTATTATTGTTACCAGTAAAAAACATCCATTATGAAACAGACCACCTTGTTTATTGCTATTTTACTTTGCACCCTAAGTTCGTTTGCTCAGCGCCAAAAAAACCAAATTGAAAAGGTTTGGTATAACCAGGAAAAGACCAGCAAAATTGAAGTTTACCTTGCAAAGGATGGTAAATATTATGGCAAAGTAGCATGGCTAAAAGACCCTAACGACCCTAAAACCGGTAAACCCCGTTTAGATGTAGAAAATCCGGATGAGAAATTACAATCAACCGCTATTTTAGGTATACTGATATTAAAAGGCTTTTCGGTTGATGCAGAGGATAAAAACGTTTATACCGGCGGCACCGTTTACGATCCTAAAAATGGGAAAACCTACTGTGGTAAGCTTACCTACAAAGGCAACACCATTGACTTGAGGGGCTTTATTTGCAGTGCATCGTTCTTGGGTAGAACATCGACATGGACTTTGGCCGAGGGTCAGTAATCATCTTATAAATCCAAATACTCCGCATCGGCTGTAACCGGGTAGCGCATCATTAGTTTTACTGCGTTTTCCATACTCATATCCTCAAACGCTACTTTGTAAATGGTTTGAAGCAAGGGAGCGTTTACACCGGTATGGTCTACAATCAGTTTACCTATTTTAAGCGTGCGTATACCTTCGGCTACTTCGCCTAAAGAAGCCAGAATATCATCCAGCTTTTCGCCTTTGGCAATGCGGTAACCCACTGTAAAGTTGCGCGATTTAGGAGAGGAGCAGGTGGCAATTAAATCGCCAATGCCCGCCATACCTAAAAATGAGCGCTTATCGGCACCCAGGGCGTGGCCTATGTAAATCATCTCTGCCATACCACGGGTTATTAAAAAGGCACGGGCGTTTTCGCCATAACCAAGGCCGCTCATAGCACCTGCTGCGAGGGCTACATAGTTTTTAAGCACTCCGGTTAATTCAATACCCAATATATCGCGGGTGCCATATACTCTAAAACGGTCGCTGGTTAATGCTGCAATACCTTCGCGTATAACTTCATCAAACCGGCTGGCTACCACGGTAGCAGCAGGTTGTTTGCTCATTAGCTCGGCAGCCAGGTTGGGCCCGGCAATGCTGCCTACTCGCACAATACCCGTTTCCTGCAAAATAAGCTCGCTCATAGTCTTAATCTGCTTAAGTCGGATTGTTTTTGCTGTGGCTGTATCCAGGTCAAAATCGCAGTGTAGTCCTTTGGTAGTATGTATCATTATATGATCGGGCCGCAGGTAGGGCGAAAAATCAATAATCATACTTTTAAAATACTGTGATGGCACCGCCGGAAATATAAGATAGCAACTGGCCGCTACCTGCTCCAACGAATCGGCCATTTGAATATTAGGGTGTAAATCGAACCCACGCACTTTACGATCCCGTCGCATAGCTTCGGTAGTTTCTTTATTGCGTTCGTATAGCAATACCTTCTGGTTTTCGGCCAGCAGATTGGCTATTGCACCGCCAAAACTTCCCGCCCCTATTACCCCTACATATGTTTCCTTGCTCATGCTTATTATTTTGGAATGTGGATTGCGGATTTTGGATTTTTTAAAGGCAACGAACTACGGGAAGTTTTAATTGACGATACAAAAATGGCGGTCAATTCATTTGCTTCCTTTTTTAATTGTATTGTTGTTTCATTATCCGCAATACCCGATAATATAAATAATTCTAGCCAATGAACTGCCTCATCGGCTTCCTCTTCACAAATGCCTAATTTGGCAATAAATTCTGCCTTTGAACGGCCTCTGCATGCTGCTCTATAATTCGCAGAAACTGATGTAGCACAACGTAATAATTGATCTCCTAAGTTTCTGTTGGTAATACTATAACTTAAAGTTCCCACAAACTTTATCACTTCTAGGGCAAATTTTTGAGTTCGAGTTTTTAAGTCTCTTTCATTCATGATTAATTCCTGCCTTTTAATCCAAAATCAAACTTCCCAAATCCAAAATTTCAAATCGTCAGACAAATTTTTCAAGACCATATCCATCCAACCGGTTGTGGTAGTAATACAGCAGCTTTAAATCTTCGCTGCCAATCATATCGCCATTTTTGGTAATAGGGTTGGCGGTGTGGTACATGTTAATGTTCTTCATACCATGCTCAATAATCTTATCAATGTTCCAGCGCAACTCGGGCGATATTAGCACCTCACCCAACTCATACATCTCCTTCAACTTTTCTTTTACTCTCGATACGGCCTCTACCACTTCGCTGTAGGGTATAGCTATATCTTCTGCCGGTGTTCGCAGCAGGGTAAACAGATCGTATTCGTTCAGGCGTTTTTTTATCAGCTCGAAAACGGTAAAGCAAACCAGGTGGCTGGTAAGCACTACATTGTAACGGTAGTAATTGTCTACAATGCGCTCGCCTAATATCTTCGTGTATTCAGCATCGCGTTGCTCATCGTCTTTCAGCTCGCCATTGGTTAAAAAGTAATTCTTTACATTAATTTTTTGCCCAAGGTGGTTATGGCTATTCCCTTCTTCATCTACCTTATTGCCCAATACATCCATTACCTCACCAAACGATACCGAAAGCGAGGATGATGCAGATAGAAATTTGAATATAAAACGCACAAGCTTAAACGAGGTAGAGTATTCGTCATTTTCCCTGTAAAACCGCTCTTTGCCTGTTTCTTTCAGGTAATCGTTTATAAGGCCGGGGGCTTCTAAAACAAAGTGATAATTAATAATGCAGGGCACTACATAAATTTTGGGTGCGGTCTCCTCCTGAAAATTCTTGTAGTTCAGCTTTTGCGCCTCTATCGCCGTTCCTAACAAACCTAACTTTAGCTTCTTTTCAAGAGTTCCGGAACGGGAGCGGGTTCCACCCGGAAAGAATATACTATGCGCACCGCGCTGCAGCGCAACAGTAGAATAATTTTTAAGGGTTTCCAGGTAAACAGTATTCTTCTTCCTTCTATCCAGTTTATAAGCACCTAAACGACTCATAAAGTAGGAGAGCAGCCCTATGCTGAAAAGGTTTAAGCCGGCGCCATAAGTAAAGGCTGGTAAGCCTAACTCGTTCAAAATCCAGCCCACCATTATCGAATCCATGTTGCTAAAGTGCGTAGGCACTACTACCACAGTTCCGCGGGTAGCCAGGTGGCGTATTTTTTCAATATCGCCGGTAATAGGAATTTTTTCGTGTATGGTGCGCACGTTGCCCGCCAGGTTTTTAAACCATTTGCCGGGGGCGGCTGCCAATATGCGTCCGAAAAACTGTGGCAAAATGGCACGCGCCAGGCCAAAGGCGCCGGGGTCAAAATCGCCCACTATCTCATTGGCATAGCGGTCTAAAATCTTATCCAGCATTACTTCGGCACTTTCTTCTCCGGGGTTTTGGTCCAGTTGAATCAGTTTGCTTTTCATGCCATTCCAAAACTGGCGCTCATCAGGCGGGTCGGCTTTCCAGGGCTTTTCGGTAAGGCGGATACGTTCCTGGTAAAGCACTTTGGCCAACTCATCATGTAAGGCCTTGTTAGTAGGGTATTTAGCTTTCAGTTTTTCTTTTGTTCTCGCCTTTACCTCTTCTACAAAACGCTCTTTATCTTCACTTAGCTTGCTTATGGGCCAATGGCGTATATCTTCAATTACGTAGGGTAGGGGGTAATCGGTGCTCTTGTATTCTCTTCCACTCATAATCGGTTAGGCTTATAGGCATGAAAATATGAATTTCTATAAAAGAAACGCCCCCGATTTATCGGAGGCGTTTGTATAGTCTATAGTCTAACGTCTGATGTCTAACGGCTACTTCTTCACTATCATTTTAAAGCCGGTGCCATGAATGTTTAATATCTCAACACTCGGGTCGTCTTTTAAATATTTACGAAGCTTGGCAATATAAACGTCCATGCTGCGGCCGGCAAAATAGCTGTCGGTTCCCCACACGGCGTTCAGGGCTACTTCGCGCTCCAGTATTCTATCTACATAAACTGCCAGCATTTTAAGCAGTTCCGATTCTTTGGTAGTAAGCTTTAACTCTTTACCACCAATTTTTAATACCCGCAGGGTATTGTCAAAATCAAAATTGCCAATTTTAAACTGGTTTTGTGTGCTGGCTTCTGCCTTAGGCAAACGCTTGAAAATGTTTTCAATGCGCAGAGTTAACTCCTCCATGCTAAAGGGCTTGGTAATGTAATCATCGGCACCCAGTTTAAGGCCTTCAATGGTATCTTCTTTAAGGGCTTTAGCCGTAAGGAAGATAATTGGAATGGTGGCGTTCATGCGCCTGATGTCCTTAGCGAGGGTAAACCCGTCTTTTTTAGGCATCATTACATCCAATATAGCCATGTCGTATTTGTTTACTTTAAAATCGTTAAAGGCATCTTCGCCATTACGTTTAAGCACAACATCGTAGTTTTTTAGTTCCAGCGAATCCTGTAACAGATTGCCGAGGTTAGTATCATCTTCCACTAACAGGATTTTTTTGTTGGTTGACATATATTTCTCTTTTTTTATTTGCGTTTTAACAATTCAAAGCTAATGCCGCTTTAACACTACTGCAAAAGGCTTACCATTAATTAACACTTCAAAAAGGAAGGAATATGTCGAACCGGCTGCCCCGCCCGGGTTCACTATCTACTTTAATATCACCGCCATGTGCGGTAACTATTACCTTAACGTAACTCAAGCCCAGGCCGAAACCCTTTACATTATGTATGTTGCCGGTAGGCACGCGGTAGAACTTTTCGAACACCTTTTTCTGGTTTTCGCGCGAAATTCCAATACCCTCATCTTCAATACTAATGGTTATGCCTTTAGCACTGCTTTTGGTGGTAACTGTAATTTTAAGGGTGTCGTCTTTTTTGTATTTAATGGCGTTATCAAACACGTTGTAAAACGCATTGGTAAGGTGGAAAAGGTCGCCCTGTACAACGCTTTTATCGGCATCTAAGTGCTTGATTAACTGTCCCTTCTCGTTTTCCATACGCAGTTCAAGCGTATCGGCAATTTCGTTTAGCAGGTCGTTTATGTTAACCGCTTCCAGCTTAAGTTTAAACTCTCCGCGGTCCAGCCTGGCCACCTGTAGCACGTTTTCAATATGCCCACTTAAACGCTTGTTTTCTTCCTCTATTATGCTGGAATAATTGAACACCTTTTCGGGGTTGCTTTTTATCTTGTCGTTCTTCAGCATTTGGGTAGCCAACGATATGGTAGCCACGGGTGTTTTAAACTCGTGGGTCATGTTATTGATGAAGTCTGTTTTTAAATCGTCCAGCTTTTTTTGGCGGTAAATAATGTAAAACGACCCGCCAAAAGAGGCTAGTATAATGAAGATAAACGCCCCGGTGGCCGATAGCATAAGCCACATACTTTGAAATATGTAATTCTTCTTTTGGGGAAAATCTACCACCAGCATCCCCGAATTTTCGTATAAATCGTTGGGGAAAAGTGGGATAGAGTAAAAGTTGGTTCCGTTAGCTTCCTCTTTAGTAATCTTCATGTTGCCGAAAAGCATGCCCGATTTCCAATTATCGAATACTGCAAACTGAAATGGCGTGTTAATACCTTCTTTTTTAAACTCGGTGTTTAGCAGCGTATCAATCATCCCCTTTTCCAGGCGGCTGCTAAGGCATTTATCATCCAGCATAAACTGCATGGCCAAATCCTGAAACAGGCGGTTATACTTTTTAAACTGCATTTCAATCAGGTGGCGTTCGCGCTCCTCGGCAGTTTGGTGTATTACATCCATATCCTTTTGCTCTTCGTGCAGTTGGCTGGCTTTCTCTTGCAGGTAGGTTACGCTGCCCATAAACTTAGATACAAAAAGGCCGCTGGTATCGCTAAAGCCAAATTTAAGAGCATGTTGCCCCACCGAATCTACCAGGGTAAGGTTTGGTGAGTAGGTTTTAATAGCCTGCACCGTATCATACATCTTGTTAAGCTTGCGGCCAAAGTCGCCAAGCCCCGATACCGAGAAGTAATTGATAGCCTCGTCGCGCTCTATACTACGCGCTACATTGCTAAGCGAAAGGTAAACGGCCTGGTCGAATTTCTCTTCGCGCACGGCATAGCTTTGCTTAATCCATTTTAACTGAATGTACATTAAGCCCACCAAAGCGATGGTAATGCCGGCTATAATAATATTGACTAAGCGTATGTTCATGTGGCGGCAAAGATATGTTTGCCCTTATAACAAAGAATAGTGCTTAACGTATTTTATTGTTTGGCAGAAATACTGAGTTTACAGCAGCTCTTCCAGTTTCATCACCTTATCCTCCCTAACCCCTCTTTCGGTTTGCTTTAAGCTACAAAGCTCAACGGTGCGGTCGTGCTCAAAAAACAGGTAGTAGTTATTGGCAATGGCTTCGCTTAAAAAGGCCTGCTTTTCATCTAAGGTTAGCAGGGGGCGGGTATCGTAGGCCATTATGTAGGGTAGAGGTATATGCGCCATGCTGGGGAATAAATCGGCGCAATAAACAATCGTTTTATCGCCTGTGTTAATAAGCGGAGTAAACATGCTTTCGGTATGGCCCGAAACTGTTTTTAATACAATGTTTGGGTTTAGGGCGGTGCTTCCGTCTTCAGCAAATTTTAACTGACCGCTTTGCTGTATGGGCAAAATATTCTCTTTTAAAAACGAGGCCTTTTCGCGGCCGTTTGGTTTGGTTGCCCACTCCCAATGTTTTTCGTTGCTCCAGTAGGTGGCATTTTTAAAGGCCGGCACCAGTTTATCGCCTTCGCGCACAATGGCTCCGCCACAGTGGTCGAAATGCAGATGGGAGAGTAGTACATCGGTAATATCATCAAAACTATAACCGAGTTGCTTAATTGATTTTTCGAGCGATGCATCGCCGTGCGGTTCGTAATGGCCAAAAAACTTTTCATCCTGCTTGTTGCCAAGGCCGCAGTCAATTAATATCAGCTGCTTACCATCCTCTATCAGCATGCAGCGCATGGCCCAGGTGCAAAGGTTTTTTTCATCGGGCGGGTTTAGCTTTTGCCACATGGTTTTGGGCACTACGCCAAACATGGCCCCGCCATCTAACTTAAAGTAACCGGTATCAATGGTATGAAGTTTCATAAGGTATAGTTTGAAAAATTAGTAAGGATGTTTCTGTTCCAATTTTAAAAATAAAAAAGACGATGTTATCCTATGCACATTTCATAACTGTTCGAAAGGTGGTTTTTTGCTGGCCGCACCAAGCAAATGTCATGCTGAGCGGAGTCGAAGCAGGCGTTTGCGCAGGCGGAAGCACTTGTCTTCGACTACGTTCAGACTGACATGCTTCCTCGGTTTTGTTCTCTTGCGAAAAGTTGTGAACTACGCTCACTATGACATTTTGCCTGGGGGACTAAATTCAAACAGAAGCAGCGGCTGCACCTCGCATATCCGAAATAAAATGGCAATGGCTGATGGCGTTTTCGCTTAATGCCTGGCCGGCATACTGCGGCGAAAGCTTGATGGTTTTAAGCTCGTCGATGTTCCCCGGCCGGTTCGATTCTGCGGTGATAGGTATTTGCAGCTCGGCGTATATTTTTTTGTATTCGTACACTCTATGTCTGCTTTGCGGCTGAATAGAGTTATCTATCCTTGCCCACTCTGCATCGGTATACTGCAAAAAGTTATAGATGTTGATGGATTTATCGAAGTGCGCAAAGTGGTCGGACATATCAATAAAGTGCGACATTACTCCACCCTCCTTTTTTACCACGCGTTTAAAATCCTTCAAAATAGGTATCAGTATAGCCGGATAAATATGCTCGAAGGTATTGTTTGAGTTTACCAGTTCCACTGAATTATCGGCCAGCGAAAGTTTACGTGCATCTTCTATCAGGTAAGTAATATTTAACTTGGCCAAAACCTCCTCCAGCGTATATTGCTCGTAGTTGCCTAGCAAGTCGGTAATAACGGCGTAATTGGCGGGTATAAAGTTAATGTAGTCCTTTAGCTTGCCTGCCTCGTGGCAAGCTACAAACCTTTGCAGGGTAGTTTGCAGACGCTGCTTAGAGGTAAGAAACGAAATATCTACCGAGTAAATTTTTGGCACACCCACTAAAAAGAAACTGATAGGCACAATAGGATACCAACCACTACCCAGTTCTAAACTACTGGCGGGTATGGCCTTGCCCGAATACTTTTTAAATGCATCCAGGTGCTCTTTACCGTGGCCTAATCGGTCGTAAAAATATTCATCGCTAAGGTTTACGCCTTTGGTTACATATTTTTGAAAAATGTAGTTGATGTTGTGGCTAAAGGGCAGGTACGAAATTGTTTTTTGAACAATTGCCTTTTGTATCCATTTTTTCATGCGTTCGCCTTAGCTGTTATAGTTTTTCTTTTAAAGCCAGCATTTTTAAGGCTGCCACAGCACATTCCACACCCTTGTTGCCGTGCTTACCGCCCGCGCGGTCTTTAGCCTGCTGCAGGTTGTTAGGGGTAATAACGCCAAACAGAAACGGCGCTTTGGTTTGCAGGCCAAGCTGCATTAGCGCCTGCGATACGGCGTTGTTTATATAAATATCGTGGTCGGTATCGCCTTTAATTACGCAGCCCAATACTATTACGGCATCGGCCTTCTTTTTTTCGTAAAGCCATTTGGCTGCCAGGGGCAATTCGTAGGCGCCGGGCACCAGCTCTACAAAAATGTTCTTCTCTTTTATGCCGTATTTTTTAAGCGTTTCCAGGGCACCATCGCGCAGGGCAAAGGTGATGGCCTCGTTATACTCCGAAACGGCAAGGGCTATGCGGTATTTACCGGCACCCGCAAGTTGCAGTTCGCTATGTGCTGAAAGATTCTTATTTTTTGCTGACATACTACGTAATATTAAGCGGCTTCGCCGTCGATTAACAGATGAATACAGGATTACACAGATAATACATAAATACAGGATACTTAAAAGCATAAAAAAAGGGAATTTTAATTCCCTTTTTTTATTTCTTATTCTCCGCTTACGCGGGCAATGTATTTTTCAATGTCGCGTCCTTCTTCGCTGTTAGGGTATTTGTCGCGCACTTTTTCGAAGTATTTTTTAGCCTGGTCGTTTTTCTTTTGGTGCTCGTAAGCTAAACCGGTTTTAAATAAAAAGTAAGGGGTATAAGCCTCGTTATCGGAGTGGCTGGCTGCCTTTTCGTAATAGCTGATGCCTTCGTCAAACTTACCCAGTTCGGTGTAAGCATCGCCTAAATCGTTAAGGCGGATAGCACCAATAATAGGGTCGTTAGGGCTGCATTTATCCAGGTATTGTTTAGCCTCTTCAAACTTTTTAAGATGCAGGCAGCAAACGCCCGCGCTGTAGCTGGCTAATTTGCCGGTTTTGGTCCAGCTATATTCTTTAGCAACCTGTGCATAACCTTTAAAAGGGGTGCCGCCAACAGTACGGCCGTTAAGGGCCAGTTCAAACGAATCTTTACCAAAAGCGAAGTCGGCCATGTAAACGGCTTTCTGCGCTTTCAGGTTTTGGTCGGGCATATACTTTACAAAAATGTAAAGCAGGGCTATTGCCACTACACCTACAATACCGCCTGCAATAAGCACCGTTTGCTTATTGTTATCAATGTAATTCTGAACTTTACCAATGCCATCCTGCACTGTTTCGGTTGCGTTTTCTAATTCCTCTGCCATTTTGTGTTTTTAAAATTGAAGTGCGAATATAATCGCTTTGTTTATTCTGCCAAGAAGGGGTAGTCGGCCTGTGCATAAATGTCTTTATACAGCTCACTATCATCAGGGTAAGCCGAGTTTTCGGCAAAGGTTACGCAATCGTCAATTTCCTTCTCTACACGGGCTATTATCTCGTCTATCTCCTTTTGGGTGGCGTATTTCTTCTTTAATATGGTGTCCAACGTAGTTTCAATAGGGTCCAGCTTTTTGTACCCCTCTACCTCTTCTTTTGTTCTGTACTTCTGCGGGTCGCTCATACTGTGGCCTTTATAGCGGTAGGTACACATCTCTATAAAGGTAGGGCCCTCTCCCTTGCGGGCGCGTTCGGCAGCCCGTTCTACCGATTCGTGCACCGTTTCGCACTTCATCGCGTCTATCGATTCACTTGGCATGTCGTAAGCCTCGCCCAGCGTGGCAATTTTAGTTACGTTGCTGCTACGGCCTACCGAGGTGCCCATAGCGTAACCGTTGTTTTCGCAAACAAAAATCACGGGCAACTTCCATGTCATAGCCATGTTAAAGGTTTCGTGCAAAATACCCTGGCGGGCGGCACCATCGCCAAAGTAGCAGATGGTTACACTATCGTTACCATTGTATTGGTCGGCAAAGGCAATGCCCGCGCCCAAACCTATTTGGCCGCCCACAATACCGTGGCCACCAAAAAAGTTGTGCTCCTTACTGAAAAAGTGCATAGAGCCACCTTTACCTTTGGTGCAGCCTGTTACTTTGCCAAACAGCTCGGCCATAGCCTCGTTGCAGGTAATGCCTTTGGCAATGCCCAGGCCGTGGTCGCGGTAGGCAGTAATCATGCGGTCATCAGCGCGCAGGGCGCTCATAGTGCCGGCAGCAATAGCTTCCTGCCCTATATACAGGTGGCAAAAGCCGCGTATTTTTTGTTGTCCGTATAGCATGCCCGCACGCTCTTCAAAGCGGCGCAGCCTTAGCATTAGTTCGTACCAGTATAGATAGGTCTGTTTATTTACTTTACTCATAAAACTTCATTTCAATTACACGGCTTGCGCCGCCGATTACACAGATAAATACAATGATTACACGGATAAAGGCAGATGTTTTTCTACATTTTCCGAACCCGAAACAATACAAAACCCCGATAATTACAAAATCTTCATTTTAAGACACAATTGGAGTGTAAAGTTTAAATCTTTACAGGCTATTGCAATTTTGTGATGGTTTAGTGTTTATTATTTAGAATTTAGTGCCTTTAAATCTGTGTAATCGTATTCTGCCTTTATCATGTATTTATCGAAAGTATCACTTCTTAATTTTAAAAACCACGAATCGCTTTCGCTTTCGTTTTCTAAAAAGATTAATTGCCTTATTGGCCGCAATGGAGTGGGTAAAACCAACATACTAGATTCTGTTTATTACCTCTGCCTTACCAAAAGCTACTTTAACTCGGTAGATCAGCAGAATATCCTGTTCGGAAAAGATTTTTTTAGGTTAGAGGGGCGATTTAAAAAGCCCGCCGGTGCTTTTGAGGTGGTATATAAGCTGCCCCCCAATAAGCGTAAAGAGCTTTTAATAAACGACATCTCCATTCCAAAACTTAGCGACCACATTGGCAATTTTCCCTGCATCATTATTTCGCCCGACGATAGCCAGTTAATATTGGGCAGCAGCGAAGAACGCCGCAAGTTTTTAGATGGCACCATATCGCAAATTAACCACCAATACCTGGAGTGGCTGATTAGCTATAATAAGATACTGGCCCAGCGAAACGCCACTTTAAAACGCTTTGCCGAAACCAAACGAACCGATAAGCAGTTGCTTGAAACTTACGACAGCCAGTTAATTCCCTTAGGTACTAAAATTTACGAAGCCCGTAAAGTGGTGATGGAACGATTACAACCGGTGTTTCAGAAGTTTTATAAAGATATAAGTCTGGAGCGGGAACTGGTAAGCTTTAGCTATTACAGCCAACTGAACGAAAAGCCACTTGATATTTTACTGGACGAAAGCCTTAGTAAAGACCTTGCCCTGCAGCGCACCGATGTAGGCGTGCATAAAGATGATATGGAGTTTTTTATCGGGGCCAACCGGATGAAAAAGTTTGGCAGCCAGGGGCAGCAGAAGAGCTTTATTATAGCCATGAAATTTGCCCAATACGAATTGGTAAAGCAGGGCATTATTGGTGCCGAAACCGGCGATACTCCCGGTAAACCGGTGCTGCTTATTGATGATATTTTTGATAAACTGGATAACGACCGCAGCCAAAAGCTGATAGCCCTTATAGCCGGCGATGATTTTGGCCAGGTATTTTTAACCGACACCGACGACGCCCACATACGGCAAACGCTGGATGGGAGGGAAGACTTGTTTGAGGTGATTAATATTTAGACGTAGTTCATTAAAACCGCTTCTTAGTTGCCTGTTGCACCCAATCCTTTTTAGCAAACTGGTTAGCCTTATAATTTAGGAAGAAATTAGGCAACAACCTGCGCACATGGAAAACCATTTTGCTCTGCCAAGGGTGAAGAATATAGAATTGCTTTTTGCTGGCCTGGGTTAGTATGTAATCGGCGATATCGGCTGGTGAGTATTTGGCGCGTTGTATAATAGTTTGCCCAATAGCGGCGCTCTTTTCATCCCCCTTATGGTGCTGCATGATGTTGCTGCGGAAAAACGTAGGGCACACCACGCTGGTATCAATATTAAAGGCTTTCACCTCGCCGTATAAACTTTCCATTAATGATATAACTGCTGCCTTGGTTACATTATACATACCCATATTAGGCATGGCTGCAAAGCCCGCCGCGCTGGCTATTGAAATGATGTGGCCGCTGCCTTGCTTTTTCATTATGGGTGTAGCATAGTGGGTGCCGTATATTACAGCCATTTGGTTTATTCCGGTAATCCAATCCCAGTTCTCTAAAGCATATTCGCCTATAAGGCCGCCATCGCCTACACCGGCATTGTTTATAAGCAGGTCAATACCACCGGCATTTTTAATAAAGTCATCAAAGGCTGTTTTATACTCCTCTTTTTTCGAAACATCAAATGCATACGCGAAGGCTTTACCACCGGCTTCTTCCACCTGCTTTTTAGCGGTAGTTAAAGCTTCTTTATTAATATCTGTAATGCCTACCGTCCAGCCATCTTTTGCAAGGGCCAGACTAAGCGCTAAACCTAAACCACCACCACCACCGGTTATAAAAGCACGCTTGTTTGGATGTGTTTCAGAAATTTTGTAGGCCATGGGTTATTTTTTTTTAGGGTGGTTAAAAAAAGCTCTGAACAAATATCTTTAAAAAGTTAATAAACTCCTGCAGCAAAATTTTCCAGTTCATACTCGATAAAACTATGCCCGGCTTCAATTCTACCTCTACAGTTTTAATGGCCAGCTTTTTTCGGGCTGAAAGGAAAATAAATTCTAAATCAAACAAATACCTGTTTATGGTAGTTTGCATAAACACGGTTTTTCCGGCCTGGTTAAATCCTTTTAACCCGCACTGCGTATCGTTGGTTGGTATGCGCAAAAACTTTTTTATAAACCATCGCAAAATCTTCGATATTCTAACCCGTGCTTTAGGCAGGTGCGTATAATATTCTTCGCTCCTTATGCCAACCAATAAGTCGTGCTTGCCGCTTTTTAGTTCGGTAAACAGGTTCATTAGGCTTTCGTGTGTGTAAGGGAAGTCAATATCTGTATATATAATAAGCTTGCCGTTGGCCCGTTTTACTCCTTCGCGCAACGCATAGCCTTTGCCTTTGTTTTCTGTATAAGAAACCGGTATGAAATCTTTAAAAAAGGTTTGGATTGAATTTAATTCCGGCAAATCTAAATTCTTGCTTCCATCATTTACTATTATCAATTCCGCATCGGGTATCTCTTGTAATATTTTCTTGTAGGAACTAATAACCTGCTCTTTCCAACCTGTGGGAGGATTGTAGGCAGGCAGCACCACCGATAAAGAAACCTGATTGTTGGTCATAAATAACTGGCGGGCAAGATATTGATTTTAGCCAATGCCAAAACGATGGGTGTTAAATTTATCATATTATTATATTGCAAGACTTTATGGCGCCTAAACTGTCTATCATTATCCCTGCATATAACGAAGGCCCAACTATTTGCCAGCTGCTCGAAAAAATTAGCCGGGTTCAGTTGCTGGATGATTTAGATAAAGAGATTGTATTAGTAAACGATTGCTCTGCTGATAATACAGAAAATGCCATATTGGACTACACCGCACGGCACCCCGCCGTTAAACTGATCTACCTAAAGCACACTGTAAACAAGGGCAAAGGCGCTGCCCTACACACCGGTATACGCCAGGCTACAGGTGATATTATAGTAATACAGGATGCCGACCTGGAATATGACCCAAATGAGTATAATGTTTTATTGAAACCTATTTTAGATGGTTTTGCTGATGTTGTTTATGGCTCGCGCTTTATGGGTGGTAAGCCTCACCGGATATTATTTTTTTGGCACTCAATAGGCAATAAATTTTTAACTACCTGCTCAAATGCCCTAACTAACTTAAACCTTACAGATATGGAAACGTGCTATAAAATGTTTCGTTCGGAGGTTATAAAGTCGCTTACGCTTAACGAAACCGGATTTGGTTTTGAGCCCGAGGTAACAGCAAAAATGAGCCGGTATCCTAAAGTTAGAGTTTATGAGGTGGGAATTAGCTACTACGGTCGCACTTATGAGGAAGGTAAAAAAATCGGTTGGCGCGATGGAATTGTCGCTCTGTTTTGTGTGCTTAAATACAACCTATGGGCTAAGTAACCGGTTCGGTATTACCGGATAGGGTAATTATTAAACATAAACACACTATCGTTCTCAATATGTGTAATTACAGTTGCATCCGAGGGCCTTATCATTAACTCGTCATACGTATTGTAGCCCGGATCGGTGGCTACATAAATTTTATTTTTAGCGTGGGTTAGCGTAAACTTAAGTTGGCACATAACCCACTTGCCAAAGGTGTTGTAGCTAAATTTACCACAGTTGGTATAGTAGGCTATGTCCTTACCTGCAGTATCTACCTGGGTAACATAAGTTTCAGAAAAAGCCGGTCTCCGGCTATCGCTGTAGGCCCATACTGATAGCGTATAGGTAGCACCCGCTATGCCGTTTGGCAGGGTATCAAAGTAAAGGCATGTGCTGCTTAATTGAGGATCGTGGGCACCGGTGCCAAATATGGAGCCTTTAAATGGCGTTTTATCGAAACTTAAATACAACGTATGGTTTACAGAATCGACAGAAAGCATGTCACCAAAGTTAGTTAAGTGGCTTTTGTTATTTACATAAAAGGCACGTGCTTCGGGTCTCTTATCAGTAAATGCTGTAACTGGTATCTCGTAATAGCTTACCTCGCCCTGTTTAAATAAAAAAGCAGCTTTCGATAGCAATTGTTGCCCCTGGCTGTTAAGCTCGCCATTTTTATACATTAGCAACAGGGGTTTTTTATTGTGGTATTTGCTTACAATATCCTTCGCCAAATACTCATCGGCCTGCAGGCGCGCTATGTCAAAGGTTTGCTGCTCCGAGGTTCGCGACATTTGTCCGCAGGCCAGTGGTAGCCCGGTATAAAGCGATGCCTTCATCCCCTCTAAATTCAGGTTCGATTCCAGGTATAGTTTTTCAGAGCCGTTCAAAAATATTGGCAGAGGAAGTATTGCCTGAAAACTACCGGTGTTGCGGCCCGAGTTTTTCAGGTTGTTAATTAGTTCCGTTCGCTCGGCAACTTCATCGGTAAGTGTGTTTTCTTCTTTAATACGTTTGGCATATCGCACCGATATCATATTTACATCGGCAAACCATATGGCTAATACTGCCACAATTACCAAATGGGCGGATAGCTTATTTTTGCTGCATAGCCAGTTGTATAGCTGCAACAACATCCACACCGAAAAAACTCCACTGGTAAAATAGAAAACCCAAGATAACCGCCCAAGGGCCCTAAACTGCTTAACTGCAGAAGGGAGCAATTCGTAATATTTTTCAAACACATCCAGCGAAAAAGGAAAGGCCATGGCAAATAGCAAAACCATAAATGCAGCCGGCATTAAAATATACATTGGGTAAGCGCGGGTAAACCACTGTCTACGTTTAACCAGGCTTAGTAACGCTATAAATGGAATTGCTGCCATACACAACACCGGTATAAAGCCAATATACCCCATTCCCTCGCCGCTATAATGGATGGTGCCGGCGGGCAAAACCTGCCCTGCTACTTCACCCGTAAATGAATTTTGATGTAAAATTATATCGTAAATACTGCTGTTATATTCTAAAAAACCGAAAGGTGCACTTGGCCTGTCCTTAATCGGGTCAGTTACAAAAAGGTAAGTTTTAAGGGCTGCAAACGGTAGTATTCCTGCTAACGCAAGCCGGGCTATAAAGGGCCATTTTACCTTCAGGTTTTTTATTTCTTTAAAAAAGGCACCTGCACCAGCCAGCATTACAAACATACAGCCCATAGCCATAAAGTATAAATGCACAAACGAGAAGAAGGTGATCCAAACCGTTATTAGTAAAAAGTATTTAAGCTGTTTATCGGTTTTAAAATACTTAATAAGCAGGTAAAGCAGTGCGGGCACAAAGCAGTTATAAGAAAGTGAAAAGTGGCCCATTACCCGCATAAGTTGTGGCGATAGCAAGGCTATAAGGGCACTGAACGCTACACTATACCACCGGTTTATATTAAGCTCAATAAAGCTAAGCATAATAAAAAAGGCAGCTACTACTATGGATAGAAAAGCCATGTAGGTAATAAACCCGTGTACGTGCCCGGTTATTCCCGGGTAAACGGCCGATACTCCCTTTAACATCCAGGCCATGGCCGGTTGGTTATCGGTAAACAAAATGTTTTCGCCGTAGGGGTAATTCATTCCGCTGAAATGAGGGCCTTTGTCGTTTTGCAGGTAATAGGCCAGCGTGTAGTAGTTTTTATAACCATCGCCGTAAATTCCGTAGCTAATGCTATCGGCATTTATAATAGGATACCAGTAGTAAAGCATTAATAACAGAGCCGTTAATAGCGCTGCAAACAAGGCATACTTTATTTTCATACC
The DNA here is from genome assembly GCA_044228435.1 of Chitinophagales bacterium. Classification (GTDB taxonomy): domain Bacteria; phylum Bacteroidota; class Bacteroidia; order Chitinophagales; family LD1; genus Bog-950. Next base: position 19,180 of record JBGAUW010000001.1, on the reverse strand, counting down.
TAGTTCAAGCTTCTAAAGTCTACCGGAACAACTCTCGATACACCCTGTTCGGCCATAGTAACCCCATAAATTGCCTCAACGGCGCTCATGGTCATTTTGTTGTGGGTAACGATAATGAACTGAGAGTCTTTGCTAAACTCGCTGATAATTTTATTGAACTTGCCAATGTTAGCGTCATCCAGCGGAGCGTCCACCTCATCAAAAATACAGAAGGGGGCCGGCTTAAGCAGGTATAGCGAGAACAATAGGGCAGTAGCCGTTAGAGTCTTTTCTCCACCCGATAGCTGGTCTATTACCGTTGGGCGCTTGCCTTTAGGCTTAGCCACAATTTCAATTTTCGATTCTAAAGGGTCCTCCGGGTTTACCAGGAACAGGTCGCACTGGTCATCTTCGCTAAACAGGGTATGAAACACCTTTATAAAGCTTTCGCGCACCTTGGTAAAGGCATCCAAAAACTGTGTTTTAGCAGTATCCTCAATTTCTTTAATGGTATCCATTAAAGAGCTCTTAGCGTTTTCGAGATCGGTTTTTTGCACAATGATGAAATCGTAACGCTTTTTCATTTCGTCGAAAGCTTCCAGCGCCATTGGGTTTATTTCGCCAAAGTTCTCAACCCGCTTTTTAATCTTATCTACCTCAGCTTGTACTTCCTCTAAAGGCTGCACCATTTCAAACTCATCGTTCAAAATCTCGTTAATATCTATATTAAACTCAACACTCAAACGCTCCTTCATCGAAGTCATGGATAACTTCAACTCGTTAAACTTATCGTTAATGCTGTTAAGCAGATTGGCTACATTATCGCGGTTGCGGGTAAGTTCGCGCACCTTGCTGTCAAAATCGTTAATGTGGGCACGGCTATCGTAGTAAGCTTTTTCAGCTTCTTCTACTTCGGCAGCATAGCTTTCTTTATCGGCATAATTGGTAAGCAACAGGGCTTCTATTTCCTTCGCCTTTTTCTGGCTTTCTTCCAGTTGCATCTGGCTTTCCAGTATCACATCGTTATTACGCGAAAGCTGGCTCATTAAAGTTTCAATCTGGCTCTTTTTAAAGCCCAGTTCCTGGTTAATGGAGTTAACCCGGTTCTGTTGTTGGTGAAACTCAATGTTCTTCTGGTTATAGCGCGAGCTAACTTCGCTTAGTTTGTTTGTTAACTCAATAAAGTCTTTATCGGTCTTTTCAAGTTCGCTCTTCTTGGCACCTTGTGTTTCACGCAGGCCGGTAAGCTCCTCGTTAATGGCCGATACCTCGGCATTCAGCTTGGCAAGGCGTTCAGCTATCGATTTGCTCTTTTCATCGGCGCTCTCTAAAAACTTAACAAGGCTGTTAATGCTGGCCTGCAAGCCGGATGATTTGCTGTTAAGCTGATTGACCAAATTGCGCTGTGTATCAATTTCGCGGGCAACGCTGGATGATTTTAGCTGGTTAATTTTTACCTGTGCATTGCTAACCTGCTGATGTAGTTTGTAGGTAGATAGTTCAAGCCCCTTAATTTCTTCCTGTAGCTTTTCAAGGTTTTTAGCACGGCCTATTTTTTTACCTTCAAATAAACCAACGGCACCGCCGCTAAGCGAAAAATCTTTACGGATATATTTACCGCTTTTGGCCAGTATAACCAGTTTTTGACCTATAGGTTCAAGCTGCGTTATATCAAAGCCGGTATCTTCTACCAGGTAAACTTTATCTAAAAGGTAAGCGCCCAGTTTTTTATATTGAGCATCTAACTCCACCAAATCAATTACCGGTTTGGCACCGGTTATTTGAACCGGTGCCGCGGTTTCGTATTTTTCAAACTCATCCAGTATAAAAAAGTTGGCCCGGCCCATCGATGAATCATTCAGCAACTTAACTGCCATTATAGCCTCCTGTATGTTCTGCACCACGTAGTAGTTCAGGTAGGGTTCCAGGTAGTTTTCAATTGCTACGCGGTATTCTTCGGCACAGTAAATAATATCAGAAAGCAGGGGAGCCTCTTTACTCCACTTGGCATTCTTCTTCAAAAACTTAATCGATTCCGGAAAGCCCTCCAGGTTTTCTACCAGGCTTTTGGTAAGGTCGTATTCGTTCTTTTTAGCATCCAGCGAACGGGTTTCGGCGGTCAATTCAACCCTTGTCTTTTCTACCGAGGCTTCCAGTTCTGCAATTTCTTTCTTTTTGTTTTCCTCATCGGCTATTAGCTGCTGCTGTTTTACTTCAGCCGCTTCTTTATCAGCCTTAAGCTTTTCAAAATCGCGTTGCAGGCCTTCTAATTCCTGGCGTTTCTTCTGCACGTCTTCATCGCTGTTTAGCAAATCGCGCTGCAGGCTTTCGTTACTGCTGCGGTTAACCGCCAGTTTCTTTTCCAGTTCAAAAATCTGGCGCTCTTTTTCGCTGTATAGTTTCTGGTCGGCGGTTAAGGTGTCTTTAAGGCTGGTATGCTGTCCGCGTATTTGGTTTAACTCTTCTTCTAAAACAGCCAGCTCTTTCTTGCGGGTATCTAAAATCCCACCTTCGCTATCAAAATCAATCGAAAGCTTCTCAATCGAAAGTTTCAGCTTTTCAACCGAATCGTTCGCTTCTACAATTTGCTTTTCGGCGGTATCTTTTTTATCGAGGGCATACTTAATTTGCGAGTTAAGCAGGTTTCGCTCATTCTCTTTTTCGCCTACACCAGCCGCCAGGGTGTTTAGCTTACGCTGCACCTCAAAAAGCACTTTTTCTTTATCTACGTTGCCCAGCTTCTCTTTTTCAAGCGTAGCTTCGGCATGGGCTATGGCGGCTTCTAATTCAAACTTGTTATCCTCTTCACGTTTCTTCGATTCCTCAAGGCTCTTAAAACTCTCTTTATACGATTGTAAGTTATAGCGGGCCAGCAATAAGCTTAGCTGCTTGTATTCATCTTTCAGTTCATAAAAGCGCTTGGTTTTTTTAGCCTGTGTTTCAAGGGTCTTAAGGTTACCTTCAATTTCAAACAAAAGGTCTTTTACCCGCTCTAAGTCGGCATCGGTGCTCTTCAGCTTATCAATGGTTTCCTTTTTGCGCTTTTTGTATTTGCTTACACCGGCGGCCTGTTCAAATAGTTTACGGCGGCTGTTATCCCGGTCGTTCAATATCTCGTCCATCATACCTAGCTCAATAATCGCATAGCTATCGGCACTTACACCGGTATCCATAAACAGCGAGGTAATATCGCGCAGGCGGCATGGCACATCGTTCAGGCGGTATTCACTTTCTCCATCGCGAAAAAGGCGGCGGGTAATGGTAATGGTTTTGTAATCGCTGCTTACCAGGTTTTTGGTGTTCTCAAACGTTAACGATACCTCTGCCATACTGGCGGCTTTTCGGTTGCGGGTTCCGTTAAAAATAAGGTTCTCCATTTTTTCAAGGCGCAGGTGGCTGGTTTTTTGCTCGCCTAACACCCAGCGAATGCTGTCTACCACGTTCGATTTACCACAGCCGTTTGGCCCCACTACCCCGGTAATTTTATTATTGAAGTGAATGGTCGTTTTTTCGGCAAAGCTTTTAAAGCCTTTAATTTCTAATGTAGTTAACTGCATAATGGGTCTACTTTACTTGCGCCACGGTGTCCTAAAATCCTAATGGCTGTTAATTCAAAAAAGGGTGACGAAAATAGGAAATTGCACTCCCAAATTATCGAAAGAAACTCACAGCTATCCACACTCTATCCACATTTTGAAAGCGGCAAATTAGCGCCCAATAAATTGTTTATAACCCGCAAAAGCGGCTGTAAAGTGTTCCTTTTTTACTTTGTTAACTACTATAACTTTCAACCCCGCACAATATTTATGGGCTAATAGCTTTATACTTGCATGACAACACAAACCAGAACGCAAGCGCAAACTATGGCAAACATTACAATATTATGGGCCGACGATGAGATAGATTTATTTAAACCCAGCATTATGTTCCTTGAAAACAAGGGTTATAGCGTTATACCCGTTACTAACGGAAAAGACGCTATTGACAGGGTGGCTGCCAGGGGGATAGATGTAGTTTTTTTAGATGAGAGTATGCCGGGCCTTTCGGGGCTTGAAACCCTTAAGCGGATAAAGGAAATTAACCAGCATTTGCCCTGCGTAATGATTACCAAAAACGAGGAGGAGAACCTGATGGAAGATGCCATTGGTTCGCAAATTGCCGATTACCTGATTAAACCCGTTAAGCCACAGCAAATACTAAGCACTCTTAAAAAGATTATAGACAACACCCGCTTGGTATCTGAAAAAACTACCTCCTCATACCAGCAGGAGTTTCAGAAACTGTTTATGACCATGCAGGATAACCTGGATTACCGCCAGTGGATTGAGCTATACAAAAAGCTGGTATACTGGGAAATTGAGCTGAACAACAGCGACAGCAGCATGGTAGAGGTATACGACTCGCAAAAGCAGGAGGCTAATAAGGAGTTCAATAAGTTTGTAATTAAAAACTACAAACGCTGGATAAACAGCGAGCCGGGTGCAGATGCGCCTATTATGAGCCATACGCTGCTAAAGCAAAAGTTGGTTCCGTTGTTGAAGGAAAACAAACCTACCTTTTTGGTGGTGATAGATAACCTGCGCTACGACCAGTGGAAAGCCATACAGCCGCAGATACTCGAAAACTTTAAAGTGGATGAAGAAGATGCTTTTTATGCAATTCTGCCTACCGCTACACAATATGCCCGTAACGCCATTTTTGCCGGTATGATGCCTTTGAAAATACAGGAGAAGTTTGGCGAGATGTGGAAGAACGATGATGAGGAAGGTGGTAAAAATCTACACGAGGCCGACTTTTTGGACGACTTTTTAAAGCGCACCTTCCACGAACCTATTAAGCACAAGTACATAAAAATAACCAACCACCGCGATGGCGAGTTGCTGGAGAATAACATTACCAACTACCTGGATAATAAGCTTACCGTTATAGTATACAACTTTGTGGATATGCTTAGCCACGCCCGCACGGAAATGGAAGTGTTGAAGGAATTAGCCAGCGATGAGGCTGCGTACCGCTCTATCGCCGTTTCGTGGTTCGACCACTCGCCTTTGCAAAATGCCTTAAGAAAATTGGCCGAAAAGGATGTAAACGTGATGATTACCACCGACCATGGAACAGTTAGAGTGCAGGACCCATCGCGCTGCATTGGTGACCGCGAAACCACTACCAACATTCGTTATAAAACCGGCAAAAACTTGAATTACGAAGATAAGGATGTATTTGCCGTAAAGGTGCCCGAAGAAATTGGATTGCCTAAATCGCGCTTAAGTTCTACCTATATATTTGCTAAGGAAAATAAGTATTTGGTATACCCTAACAACTATAACCACTTTGTAAACTTTTACAAGAATACCTTTCAGCATGGCGGTATTTCGCTGGAAGAGATGATTGTGCCTATTGTAAAGCTGAGTAAAAAATAAAACTGATATTGATGTAATTGTGAAAGCCCTGTCCGGAGAATCCGGGTAGGGCTTTTATTTTTATAGCAACACCAAAATGCCCTTACCCTGCTCCAACAATCAATGTTTTACTCCATTTGGGGAAACCCGGAAACAAATTGCTACTGTTTTAGGCATCTGCATGCCCGATTTGCGCTAAAATTGGCTGTTTTTAAGTTAAAACCATCCGCTAAACGGGGTTTTAGATACTGGCACAGGATTGTATAGCCTGTTGTATAATCAGTAAAACTTAAAACGAGAAATTATGAAAACGAAGCTATTTATACTTATGGGCCTTGCACTATCAATTAGTGCTGTAGCACAAACCAATACCACCACCAAACAATATGCAAAAGCAACTGCCTTACCTGCAATTTCGCAAGCAAGCCCGGGCGCACAAAACCCTAAAGAGTTTTTTGCGATGACCGATAACCAGGTACGTGCCGTTAAAGGTGGCATACCAACTTTTATGACCAGCGACCGTTGGTTGAAAAATGATGCCGTAATTACTCCCGAAGGTTTGGTACTTACTTACACCGGTAAGAAAATTTATTTGCAAAACGGAGAAACCATCGATGGCGAAGGAGTAATTACCAGCAAGCGCTGCGCCGAAATTGCACCCGAAGCTGCCATGGGCGGAACCTGTATGGTGCAGTAAAAAAGAAATGTGTTATTAGTAAAAACAGCAAGGCCCTTCATTTGAAGGGCCTTGTTAGTTTATAGGGTGGTAAGTGCAAACCCGTGGTTTACCGGTATTCTAAATACTTGTCGTTTACCGGTTCTATTTTAAGCGAAAATAAATCACGGATATAGTTTTGATACACCTTCCAGGGCGCTTTGCTGCCTTGCTTGGGCAGGCTATCAAAGGCCCTTAGCACATAGCCGGCATCAAAATCCAGCAACGGCTCCGATGTAAACTCGTTGCTATCAAAGCGCGGAGTGCAGGTAGCGAAGTGCTTAGCATCCATATAGTTAAGCACCTTGCTTACAAACTGGCAGTTTAGGTCGCATTTAAGGGTCCAGCTGGCGTTGGTGTAGCCTACCGTAATGGCAAAGTTGGGCACATCGCTAAACATTACACCGCGGTAGCAGTGCAGCTTGCCGGTTTCTACCGGTTGGTTATTTACGCTTACCTTCATACCGCCCAACAGTTGCACCTTTAAACCAGTTGCGGTTACTATTATATCGGCCTCCAGTTCTTTTCCGCTGGTAAGTAAAATACCTTTTGGCGTAAATTGTTGTATGGTATCGGTTACCACTTCGGCCTTACCACTTTTTATTTGCTTAAATAAATCCGAATCGGGCACTATGCACAGGCGCTGGTCCCATGGCTTATAGCTGGGGTTAAAGTGCTTTATATCATAGTCGGCACCCAGTTCTTTTTCTACGCCTTTTTGTATCAGCCGCTTAACGCCATTAGGCCACTTGCGCGATGCTTTGTAAAAGCCCACGGCAAATAGTATGTTCTTCCACCGGGCCAGTGAGTAAGCTACTTTGGCAGGTAGCACAGCACGCATAAAATTGGCAATACCATCTTTGCTGGGCATGCTTACCACATAAGTGGGCGAGCGTTGCAACATGGTAACTTTAGCCGCCCGCTTTGCCATTTCGGGTACCAGGGTAACGGCCGTGGCGCCGCTGCCTATTATTACTACCTTTTTATTATCGTAGTTAAGGCTGGTATCCCACAGTTGTGGGTGTATTATTTTACCGGTAAAGGTTTCGCTGCCGGCAAAGGCAGGGCTGTAGCCGGTGTTATAATCGTAGTAGCCGCTGCACATAAATAAAAACCTGCACTTTAATTGTTGGTGGGCAACGGCCTCATGCGCAGCAATATCAATCGTCCACAGCTTTTCGGTATCGCTCCAGTTGGCGTTTATCACTTTATGGTTAAACTGTATTTTTTTATCGATACCGAATTTTTGTGCCGTATCTTTTATGTATTGCAGAATAGAAGGCCCGTCGGCAATGGCCTTGGGGTTTTGCCAGGGGTTAAACGGAAAGCCCAGGGTATACATATCTGAGTCGGACCTTATGCCGGGGTATTTAAATAAATCCCAGGTGCCGCCAATGGCCGCCCGCGATTCGAGCACCGTAAATGTTTTGCCGGGGCAATCGTGCTGCATATGGTAAGCCGCCCCAATGCCCGAAAGCCCTGCGCCTACAATTATTACATCGTATGTTGTGTTCATATGGCCCTTTCTATTACTAAAGTAATATGGTGCAAATTGTTAGATAATTCAAATAGGGTAGGACAGGAGCAAAATGATAGATCGCACAGCATCGGAGTTTTTTTATCACATGCCTTGGGCGCCGCCCGTTCTGCCAGGCTTAATACAAATATTGCACACTATGTTTATAGCCGCCTATGCGCAGTATGGTGGTTTTGCTGGCGCAGCTATCTTTGCTAAACATAGCACTATCGCGCTTTAGTTGCAGCGGCTTAACATTGTAGGTAAGGTGGAACATGTGGCGCTCCTTGCAATCGGGCTCTACCTGCTGAAAAAGCTTTACGCTGGTTTGCGGCGGCAAACTTTTCATCATGGCGCCATTCCACATCAGCCTGAAATTTTCGGCATCACAGCCAATAATCTTTTTGGTAAAAATGTGCAGGGTATCGTAGTTTAAAAACACGGTATCCAGCGGCACCAGTTCGGTAGTGGCCGCATACAGTTCTTTATCGCGCATTATTTTGCGAAAGCTGTAGTCGCTTACAGTGTCATCTACCGGTGCTGCAGCGCCTGCGGCAGGGGTGGTAGTTTTGCAACCCATAAAAACCGATAGTGAAGCCACCAGTAAAAACAAAATCTTTTTCATACGCAGTTACTAAGCCGGAACCTTTGTGTTTAGTTCCTTAGCCAGGCGAAGATATTCAGCCGTTTTAATTTCTTCTTCTCTTAATTTACGCAGAGCGTATGGGGTTTCGTATTGAAGGTCGTTAACCGTTCCCATTTTATCGAAGGCAAGGGCCGGGTCGCTTAAAAAGTTAATCTTCTTTTTAACCGCATCGGTCAATACAAAGCCAATGGTTACCGAGTTAGCGTTGTTGTTCAGCTCAGGCATAGGGCGAAGAATAGAGATAGTAAGGTATTCGTCCTTATCTTCATTGTGGCTTATAATGGCATCGGCAAAAGTTTTGGTGCCATCTGTTTCCTGGAATTTGCTTTCGAGGTATTTAACCGTGGTTTTGGTAATCCAGCGGCGGTAGTTTTGCTCGTTAATAATATATTCAAGGTCTACCTGGTTGCGGCTAAGGTGCAGCTCTTTGCTAATCTCTTTCAGGTGCTTGGCAGGTTCTTTACTGCTGTAGCGTATAAAGTAAAGCTCGTTAAAGCCAAAGTGCTTGGGCAAAAGGTTGCTTATGCGCTGAAACAGCATTTCGGGAGAGGTGTTATATTTTTCCAGCAGCGATAAAAGCAACTCGGGCTGCCAGCTGGTCTGGGCGAAAAAGTTATCTAAATCGGCCACCAGCAACTCTTTGTTAATATGCAGTGCTTGTGCAAAGTAGGCCGCGCGGAAGTTGTTCATTACATGGTCGAACGATTCTACCTTTAACCACGAGGTGGTCATAGGGCGCTTATCAATCTTCATGTAGGCAAAGCCTAATTCCTTTCCAAACAAAAATATCTTTTGCTGCTCCGTAAGGCGGCTGTTGTATAGCAGAGTAGGTTGTTCGTTTTTTACATACACCGAACGGAAACCACGTAGCTTGGGGTAATCAGAAAAATCGCTTTCTTCAATACGGTAGTTAAACTTGGTTTTAAGCAAATCGGCATATTGAGCCGAGGTCATTTTTTCGGTATGTTCAACGTTGTTTTCGGCTTTAAACTTCTCCACTGCATCTTCAATATCTTCAAAGTAGTTGTCGTTCATTTCCTGGTAACTACGCAGGCAACTGAAGTAAAAGTGCTCTTCCTGAAGGTTGTAGTTGCGGGCAATTTCGAACACGGAATTGATAAGAGCCGAAAGCGAGGTAGGCGCGTTGGCCATCATGCTCATTAAAAGGCCTTTATCTACCCCAAAAGTATCGAACAAAAAGTCGTTGATGATTTTAAGGTTAAGCACCTGCACCACGGGAGTAAGGTTCTTGTTAATTTTAAGCGATACCAGTTGGTCGTAGGTAGTCTCCAGCGCTTTAGCCAACTCCGTTATCTTATCCGGTTTAGGGTATTTTTTCCCGTTTTCAATTTCGTTCATATACGAAACCGAAACGCCGCTAAGGTCGCTTAGCTGTTGTAACGATAATTTTTTGTCGGTGCGTAATTTCTTAAGCTTCAATCCGAAAATAATGCGGATGTTCTCTTCAGTTGTGGTCTCCATTAGGCTATTGGGGTGTTTTTTTCGCTGGTTACAAACATAGCGGAAATTTCTGTTTTAGCGAAAATTCGCAATAAATCAATATTTCGCAAATAGCGGAGAGAATAAGATGAACTGATTCAATACTGCAAATATATCCCTGTTTTAAGGCAAATTAACGTAAATGCTTATGTCCCTTAATTATTTTGCTGCTCACAATTCTTAAGTATGCGATTAACTTTTTTCGCTTTTGGCTTCATTACTTTTATTCTTTGTTTCATTTTTAAATTTTCCGCTTCTGCACAGGGCTATCTACCGCCAAACACCACTTATAACTATGCGGTTATAAACCGGCATAAAATATTTTATCGCGAAGCGGGCAGCAAAACACAGCCTACTATCGTTCTTTTACATGGCTATCCTTCTTCATCTCATACCTATAGAAACCTGATACCTATACTGGCTAACCGCTACCATGTTATTGCACCCGATAATTTGGGTTCCGGGTATAGCGACCATGTTTCTGCCGATTCCATCACCTATACGTTTGATTTGCTGGCCGAATATAATATGCAACTGCTGCAGGTTTTAGGTGTAAGTAGCTACATAATGTATATGCAGGATTTTGGAGCGCCGGTAGGTTATAGGCTGATGATGAAAAAACCTGGTGCAGTTAAAGCTATAATTATTCAAAATGCGAATGCTTACCTGGAGGGGTTAACGCCGCAAAGGCAGGAATTTTTTAAAAATGCCTACACCGATAAAAGTAAAGAAAACACAGATCGCTTGTTTAATAACTCGGGTGCCAATGCGGTTATTAACAACCAATACCTGTTTGATATCGACTCGGGTAAAAGAAACACAATGAGCCCCGATGCATGGACACATGACCTGCACTTTTTACAAGATACCAATAGCCGGAAAATACAGGCGCAATTGTTTCAGGATTATTATACTAATCTGTTACTATACCCCACCTGGCAAAAAATGTTGCACCAACAACAACCCAAAACGCTAATAGTGTGGGGAGCAAAAGATTTAAAATTTATAGCTGCCGGCGCCCGAGCCTACCTTAAAGATTTGCCAAATGCAGAGCTGCATTTGTTAGATGCAGGGCATTTTGCTTTGGAGGAAAAAACAACGGAAATAGGCGATTTAATACTTCGGTTTCTTGACAAGAATAATAGCTACATCAAATAATGAATTTTGAATGTTGCAAAATTAACCAACCAAAATGCTTTAAGAAGACTACTTTTACCCCCGCGCCTTTTTAGTGCACACACGCTAAATAACCTACAGGCCTTTTTTGTTTTAGTAAAATACCGGGTATGAAAAAACGGCTACTTATAGGCTGCTGTGCTGTATTATTGTATTGCCAAAACGTGTTTGCACAAGCCGAAACGCAAAATACCAGTTTTCCGTTTTGGAAAATTAATGGCAATGCAGGCACTAATAGCTCCACCAATTTTTTAGGCACTACCGATAATGTGAGTTTGCGCTTTAGGGCCAATAACCAAAACTACATGGTGCTGGATAGCAACGGGGTGGTGGGCATTGGCATTACTAAAACCAACCTATCGTACGGGTATGCAAAATTTGAGGTAGCATCGGAGGGTATTGCACCAGCCGATATTTTATTGCGCAATGCAGTTAACAATGCTGGCTATGCACCCGGCCTTATATTCCAGCACGCGCGGGGTACCTTAAGCGCGCCCACCGCAGTGCTAAATGGCGATTATTTAGCAGCTATACAGTGGCAAAACTTCGATGGGGCCTCTTATATTGGCAATGCAGGTATAAATGTATGGGCCGAGGGGGCGGTATCTGTAGGTACTATTCCTACGCGTATAGATATTTACACCAACGGTGGATCGGTGTCGCTTAACAGGCTGGGCAACGTAGGTATAGGCATTACGGCCCCATTGCAAAAATTGCATGTAAATGGTAACACCAGCGGTGTGCGCATTGGCGGGTTGGCTACCGGTGGTAGTTTTATTACTGCTCCTGCTGCTACTACCGATAAGCTATTGTATGCCGATGCCAATGGCGATGTAAAGGCGGTAGCTAACGGCAGCAATGGCAGCACCCTTACTATTAACGGCAGTGGCGTACCGGCCTGGGCTGCACCCGGCGCTGCTACCGAATGGTTATTAACCGGTAATGGAAGCACGGTAGATGGGGTTAATTTTTTGGGCACTACGGATAATGTTCCGTTTACTATACGCACTAACAACCAGCAATCGGGCCGGGTAGACCCTTTAACCTCAAATGCTTTTTGGGGCTATTGGGCTGCGCGCTTAACCACAGGCACCCAAAACGTAGCTGTGGGTACTAATGCCATGTTGGCCAATACTACAGGTGCGTTAAATACGGCCGTTGGTAACAGCAGTCTGCAAGCCAATACAACCATTAGCGGTTTAACGGCAGTAGGTGCCGAGGCTCTGTTTAGTACTACCAGCGGCCAATATCTAAGTGCAGTTGGCTACCAGGCTTTACGGGCAAATACTTCGGGGTTTCACGGCACGGCTATGGGGTATAATTCGCAATACAGTAATACCACCGGTAGTTATAATGTAAGCTCGGGCGCCTTTAGTTTATACAGCAACCAAACCGGTTCGCGCAATACGGCTGTAGGTACCTCAGCTTTATATGGCACCACTTCTTCCGATAATACTGCAGTAGGCTACGAGGCTATAAACCAAAACGGCAGCAGCCGCGGAAACAGTGCGGTAGGTTCAGGCGCCCTGCGCCAGTTAACCAGCGGTAACTATAACGTAGCCATAGGCGATAGTGCCGGCTTTGCGCACACCAGTGCCAGCCGCAACATAGCTATTGGTGCATATGCACTACGTGCTAATACCACCACCAGCGATAACCTGGCTGTAGGCGATAGCGCTGCGTTTGCCAATACCAGCGGAACCAAACACATCGCCGTTGGCAACTCGGCATTAAGGTTTAATACTACCAGCGATGGCATGATTGGAATAGGCTATCGGGCCCTGTATAACGAAACCAGCGGCGGCTTTTATAATATAGCCTTAGGGCAGGAGGCTCTTTACAAAACCTCGGGCGCGCAAAACAATGTGGCCATTGGCCAATGGTCGCAGCATGAACTTAATTCGGGCAGTGCTAACGTTTCGTTGGGTAACTATACATTAGGCTCTTTTTCTACTGCAGGCGGCAATACTTTTTACGCCAATGTGGCTATAGGTCACGGCACGGCATTAAACATGCGCACCGGGTATTGGAACAATATTATAGGCACTAACGCGGGCACCAATATGCTATCGTCGTATAGAAACAATGCTTTGGGGTATTATGCACTTTATAGTGAGGCTACGGGCTACAGTAATACGGCTATTGGTACTTATGCCTTGCAACTTACCAACGGCACCAACCGCAACGTAGCGGTGGGCGATAATGCTTTGTGGTTTAACCAAACCGGTAATGCTAACACTGCTGTAGGCTATTTTGCAGGCAATACCAACATCAACGGCACGGCCAATACCTTTGTTGGCGATAGTGCAAATGTGGCTATAGATAACCTGACTAATGCTACCGCTCTGGGGGCCTATGCGCAGGTGGGTGCCAGCAATAGTATTGTGTTGGGCAGTATTAACGGCGTAAACAACGCCACCAGCAATGTTAATGTTGGTATTGGTACAACCACACCGGCCCGGCCATTAGAAATTGCCACCGGTCAATTGCGCTTTAGCAACTTTTTGGGCGATATTGAATTTACCGAATCGGCCGATTTTCATAGCAACGTAACTACAGCTACCCCCTTAGCTACTGCCGCTGCCATGCGGGTGCACAGTAACTCCACTTTAAGCAATGTACTGTTAACCCTGCAGCACAATGGCAATTTGGGACTTGGTACTACTACACCCACTAACGCTAAGTTTATAACCCAGGGCTATGTGGGCAACACGGTTGCTATTTTTACCGGTGGCGCTACCGGCACTGCAGCCATGGGTATATCTATGGTGGCTAACTGGCCCGGTATATATTTTAACAGCTATTTTAATGGCACTACCCGCGCCATGGCCAACACCGGTTACCCGGCAATAGTAAACACCGATCAATCTAACGGCGGGCTTGTGTTTGCCACCAGCAGCACAGCCAATACCACGGCCGATGCCACAGTAACTGTAAATGAGCGCATGCGCATAACCGGAACCGGCCTGGTGGGTATAGCGCAGGGGGGGCCGGGTTATTATTTGGAACTGGGATTTAACAGTGGCGCCAAACCCGGAAGCACGGCGTGGACAATTCCTTCGGATAGAAGACTTAAGAAAGATATAGAACCCTTTGCCGACGGACTAAGCTTGATAGAGAAGATTAACCCCGTGTGGTACCGGTATAACGGCCAGGGTGGTATAAAAGATACCAGCCGCTTTGCAGGCATTATAGCGCAGGAGTTACAACAGGTAGCCCCTTACATGATAGGCACAAAAGAGCGAACCAACACCGATGGAAGCAAAACTGAATACCTGGATTACGATGCCAACGCCATGACCTACCTCTTAGTAAACTCGGTAAAGGAGCTAAAAACCCAAAACGATTTACTGCAACAGCAGATTAAACAACTGCAAAACAGGTTAGACGAGAAAGATAAAGAAAAGTAGCGAATTTTCGCTGTCCTTTCTCAATTCGGGATTTTTTCGTCCCCTTTGGCATAATAATAACGTGGGCACATGCGCACACTTAATTAATAGGTGGGCAGGCGTACACACGTTATTATTAGGGGATTAACAGCCTTAATTTTTTAGCCAGCGAAATTTCGCTATTTGCTTTTTTGTTCTCATATTCGCGCCGAAATTGAACGGGAGAGAACCAAAATAAAAACATGGCAGCAGCACCCAATATAAACGGATTAGAAATAAAAGCACCGGTAAGCGATACCTTCGCCGAAATACTTACACCGGCAGCCCTTAATTTTGTAGTTAAATTACAAAGGGCCTTTAATAAAAGAAGATTGGATTTACTGGCTGCCCGTGTAGAACGCCAAAAGGCAATTGATGCCGGCGCTACGCCCGATTTTTTACCCGAAACCAAAGCTATACGCGAAGGTGACTGGGTAGCCGCCCCCATACCTGCCGACTTGCAGGACCGCCGTGTAGAGATTACCGGCCCGGTTGACCGCAAAATGATTATTAACGCCCTTAACAGCGGCGCTAAGGTGTTTATGGCCGATTTTGAAGATTCAAATTCTCCTTTTTGGGCTAATAACATCGATGGCCAGGTTAACCTGCGCGATGCTATCCTTAAAACCATTTCGTTTAAAAACGAGGCTGGTAAAGAGTATAAGCTGAACGAAAAGACGGCTGTATTGATGGTTCGCCCTCGCGGCTGGCACTTGCCCGAAAAACACGTTTTGGTAGATGGAGAAGTAATGAGCGGTTCGCTTTTCGACTTCGGTTTATTCTTCTTCCACAACGTTAAGCAATTGCTTGCAAATGGTTCAGGCCCATATTTTTATCTTCCTAAAATGGAGAGCCACCTGGAGGCCCGTCTTTGGAACGATGTGTTTGTAATGGCCCAAAACGAACTAGGCGTTCCGCAAGGCACTATTAAGGCTACCGTACTTATTGAAACCATTACCGCTACTTTTGAACTGCACGAGATTATATATGAATTGAAAGAACACATGGCCGGCTTAAACTGCGGCCGTTGGGATTACATTTTCAGCTACATTAAAAAACTGCGCAACCTGGAGGGCTACGTATTGCCTGACCGGGGACAGGTAACTATGGCAGTGCCGTTTATGGCCAGCTACAGTAAACTGGTAATACAAACCTGCCACAAGCGTAAGGTACACGCTATGGGCGGAATGAGTGCCTTTATTCCAATTAAGAACAACGAAGAGGCTAACAACGCCGCTATTGAAAAGGTGCGTCAGGATAAAATACGCGAGGTTACCAACGGGCACGATGGTACCTGGGTAGCGCACCCGGGCCTTGTAAGCGTGGCAATGGATGTGTTTAACGAACACATGAAAACACCGCACAACTACGCCATTACCCGTACTGATGATGTATATACGGCTACTGATTTGCTAACTCCACCAGCCGGCACAATTACCGAAGCCGGCCTGCGTATGAACATTAACGTAGGGGTTTTATATATCGAAAGTTGGCTACGCGGAGTAGGTGCTGCAGCCCTTCATAACCTGATGGAAGATGCAGCCACGGCCGAAATCAGCCGTACGCAAATTTGGCAATGGATAAAGAACGGCAGCAAACTGGATGATGGCCGGGTAGTTACTTATGAGTTGTTTAAGCAACTATTGCCATCGGAGTTAGAAGCAGTAAAAGCCTATGTGGGCGAAGCTGCTTACAACACTCCAACCATGAAACGCGCAATCGAAATTTTTGACGAACTGGTGCAGCAAGGCGATTACAAGGAGTTTTTGACCCTGCCTGCTTACGAAGAAATAGACTAGAAGAAAGGAAAGAAAGGTTTTTTAAGTAATCGATTAGTATTTAAAATGAAACAGCCAGCAGTTTTAGGCATGTTAATCGTATTATTGATTGGTTGCAATAGCAGCCCTGAAGTTAAGAACCATTTAAGAAAAATGAATCTTAGCGGGCGGGTAAAAAGTGTAAACGAACGTTCTTACAACGCGGCAGAAAAATTTGGTGAGATTCAGAAGATAGATAGCACCGGAAACTTGTCGTACTGGAAGTTTAATGAAAGCGGAAATCTGACAGAATCAGTTTCTTCTAAGTACAAAATCACCTACAAGTATGACTCAAAAGGCCAGGAGATTGAAGAACAAAGAGGTTTGGAAGATGAGCCATACAGATGGAAGACCGTGTTTAGGTATGACGATAAGGGAAATGCAATTGAAGAAGCCGAGTATGAAGGTGAGGGGATTTTAGCATGTAATACTACCCGCACGTATAATGACATGGGGGTAAGGCTTAAGGGAATTCAAAGCCGTTATTCTCCTGACGGTAATTTAACATCAAGGGCTATTACTGAGTATGATGAAGATAATAAACAAACAGTAGTTAAGTATTATAACGCTAAAGGCGATTTAACTTCTGAATGGGACTATAAATATTACGGGGATAGAAATGTGCAGGAAATTAGAATTAGTGATTTTGACAAGAATGAAAAAGATACTTTACGCTGTAAGTATGATAATTATGACAAAACGGGCAATTGGCTGAAAAAGGCCATGTTTGAAAAGGATAAATGCTTTTTTCTTATAGAACGCGAAATAGAATACTATAAATAAGTCAGAATACATTCAATAACCGTTATAAATTAAATAATCCACCTAAAATGGCAACAAAACAAGAAAGAGCGGCAGCGCTTAAAAAAGAATGGGAAACTAACCCACGCTGGAAAGGCGTTAACCGTCCTTATTCGGCTGAAGAAGTAATTAATATCAGCGGTTCGGTACCGGTAGAATACACCCTTGCTAAAAACGGAGCTGAAAAGCTTTGGAAGCGCTTACACACCGATAACTGGGTAGCCGGCTTAGGTGCCCTTACCGGTAACCAGGCTATACAAGAGGTTACTGCCGGTATGAAGGCTATTTACCTTTCGGGCTGGCAGGTTGCCGGCGATGCTAACCTTAGCAGCGAAATGTATCCCGATCAATCTCTTTACCCTGCTAACTCTGTTCCATCGGTAGTTAAAAGAATAAACAATGCTTTAGCCCGCCGCGACCAGATTGAGTACATGGAAGGTGAGCCACAGCGCGACTGGATGGTGCCAATAGTAGCCGATGCAGAAGCAGGCTTTGGTGGTAACCTGAACGCCTTTGAATTGATGAAACAAATGATTGAAGCCGGCGCAGCAGGTGTGCACTGGGAAGATCAGTTGAGCTCAGCTAAAAAGTGTGGTCACTTAGGTGGTAAAGTATTGGTACCTACACAAGAGGCTATCAACAAATTGGTTGCTGCCCGTTTAGCTACCGATGTTTGCAATGTGCCTACTTTGGTAATTGCCCGCACCGATGCTGAAGCTGCAAACTTGATTACCAGCGATATCGATCCACGCGATGCTAAATTTATTACCGGCGAAAGAACCGGCGAAGGTTTTTACTATGTAAAGAACGGCCTTGAGCAAGGTATCGACCGCGGTCTTGCTTATGCACCATATGCTGATTTGGTTTGGATGGAAACCGGTAACCCGGATTTAGGTATGGCCCGCGAATTTGCACAGGCTATGCACGCCAAATTCCCCGGCAAAATGTTGGCTTACAACTGTTCGCCTTCGTTTAACTGGGCTAAGTATATGGATGAGAAAGCCATGCTTACTTACCGCGAAGATATCGCCGCTATGGGTTACAAATTCCAGTTCATTACTTTGGCTGGTTTCCACGCCCTTAACTCTTCTATGTTCGAGCTTAGCAAGAACTATGTTGAGCGCGGTATGGCTGGCTTTAGCCAAATGCAACAACGCGAGTTTGCTATGGAAAAAGATGGCTTTAAGGCTATTAAACACCAGTCGTTTGTAGGTACCGGTTACTTCGATGCCGTACAGAACGTGGTTCAACAAGGCGCATCGTCTACCACCGCTTTAGCAGGTTCTACCGAGACTGAGCAGTTTCATTAAACCCCTAAATCCCCTAAAGGGGACTTTGAAATACAAACGCCCTTTCTGGAAACAGGAAGGGCGTTTTTTGTTTTTAGACATCCGAAGTTTTCAAAACTTCGGATGTCTTTTAGCTGCAGCTCAATTTCTCTTACTTATATCGCACAACATGTCGCTGTGTATGTTCAACCCTATGTTGGTAATGTTGTATACGTGCTCGGTGGCTACCAGGTAAATTATCTCGCATATCTGGCGTTCGCTATAATGTATTTTTAAGGCATTAAATAATTCGAGGCTTACTTGTTTGCTGCGGGTTAGTTCGGTTATATAATCTAATGCAGCCTTTTCGGCAGGCGTAAATAAATTACTGGTGGTGTAGTTAGTAAGGGCATCAAACTTTGCTGGGTTAAGCGATGCTTTAATAGCCTCGCTGCGCGCAATATCAATACAAAACTCGCAAATGTTTATTTGTGCCACCTGTTGGCGGATAAGAAATATAAGTTCGATGTTTAGTGTAAGCTTTTGATCCAGTTCGGCAATTTTTCCCTGGAACATGCCAAAGGCCAATGGCAAACGGGCTGCATAGACCTTAAGCGGCGTTATTACTTTGCCAAATCGTTTGCGGGTAAAGTAATACACCAGTTTCATTATAGGGCTGGTTGGGTTTTCGATAGGAGCGAGGTAGGTTTCCATGTTTATTCTGTTTTAGTTATTGATTTACTTAACGATTTTAATTTTAAAGGGTCCAGCATTACGCTTATCTGCATTACCTTTCCGGTTACAGGGTGCAGATCGAAGACCTGGCATCCCGTTAGGTATTTGCCTACATAAGTTACTAAGGCAGGCTGGTGGTTAATGGTAACATACTCCAACCGCGCTTTGGTAAGGAATTTATGGTAAGCCAGTATTTGCAG